>JAPKYS010000018.1 GCA_026394195.1 bacterium
CAGGAGAAGCTTACGACCAAACAGATCATTATCACAGGTAGAGCTTTTCGTCCATACCGTATCGATCTCAACTGAATCCATTTCCTTAATCATAGCAATAACAAAGAGGCTGTCCAAAACCCTTTTGGGACAGCCTCTTAATTTTTTTAACCTCACGATCAAGTCACAGCCTCAGCAAAGGTGGAGAACTGGTTAGCCCTGTTGCGTTTTTTCCCCAGTTTCTGGATTAGTTCCGTGATGGCTTGCAACTGGAAAGGCTTTACGATAAATCCATCCGGCTTGACTCCGTCGTTCTGCAGCAATTGATTGTAATTCAAAAATCCGGTAATCAAAATGATAGGACAATCCGGATCAAGTTCCTTCATCTTATGCATAGCCACAATACCGTTCATCCGGGGCATATAGATGTCGAGGATGACCAAATCGGGCTGTTCACGCATAAAAATTTTCAGCGCAGTGCCCCCATCTTCCGCAGTAAAGAATTCAAGCCCCAACCTCACTGCCAGCATTGCCAGATTCTCGCGGATCATCTTCTCATCATCGACGATGAGTAATTTCAGGCGTTGCTCGTCTATCATCTCTTCTGCCGATGCCTCCCCAATTAGCTATTCCAGATGTTGTTGATTGAGTTGATTTCTGATAAATTAACTAGCTTTCTTTAGTCGTACGATTTGCGCAAGCTCTCTGACAAAAGTGCATTCACATTGAGCTTCGCATAATTCCAGATCGAATTGATTCAGGCAGTGACGTGGACAGACGTCCGATCCAGTTTATACAAGCGCATACCGTTCACCCTGGGAAAGATCAGAAAAAAGGCCGACAGAAAGACTAAAGGTAGAATGACACTGCGGGATATAATGCGTGAACAGAAACCAACCGGCATTTAATTTTTTAAAATTCGCCTGGTATCCATCGAGTCTAAGTTTCAAGTCTCCCAAAAACTCTTCACGAGTTTCCCACATTTGGTAACAGTCACAACACGTAATGAAACTGCTCATCCGGGTATTTCTGATCAGGTTAATCTATTACCGAAGCTTCTGTACGTCTTTCGACCAATTCTAACATCAGGTTCGCAATTTTTTCCAAATGGAACGGTTTGATGATGAATCCGTCGGGTTTCACCTGATCCCGCTGAATGAGCTGTTCATAGTGCAGGAAACCGGTGACCAGAATTACGGGACAGTTTGGGTCT
This sequence comes from bacterium, assembly GCA_026394195.1. Taxonomy (GTDB): domain Bacteria; phylum Electryoneota; class B3-LCP; order B3-LCP; family B3-LCP; genus JAPKYS01. The sequence goes on from JAPKYS010000018.1 coordinate 1,193, forward strand.
GCTTCTTTGATCTTGCGCATCAGCAAAAGGCCATTCATGCGGGGCATGTAGATATCGAGTACGGCAAGCTGAGGTTGATGGGCTTTGAATAATTCCCAGCCTTCGACGCCATCGCTGGCAATCGCCACACTGAACCCAAGTTTTTCCCCCAGTTCTTTCAGACGCACTCGTATGATTTCCTCGTCGTCCACAACCAGCAGCTTAAGGTTGTGTTCCTGCATCTGATCCGGGCCATTGATATTCATCTGAACGTCTCCTGAAGCATCAGGCGTGCATCGCCGCTGCTGTTTGATTCACCGTTAATTTCTTCAACCTACTTCGCTTCGGCCAACTCCGGTTCACAGAGCTCTGATTCCTTCGGATTCAACAATTTCAGCATCATCTCACTGATCTCATCGAATTTGAACGGTTTGGGAACAAACCCATCCGGTTTTAGAGGACTCCAACGAGTGAGTTCATCATAATCCAGATATGCCGAAATCAAAATCACCGGACAATGTGGATCTGATTCTTTGATTTTTTTCATTAAAACCAGCCCGTTCATGACCGGCATATAGATATCCAGGATGGCGAGATCCGGTTTAAATTGCTGATACACTTGCCACCCTTCCGCGCCATCACCTGCGGTCTTGACATTCATCCCAAGATTATTCCCAAGATCTTTCAATCTGATGCGAATGACAGCTTCGTCATCCACGACCATTAGTTTACGACCTTTGTCCTCAATATTTGACGCATTCATAAGGCGATCCCCTCAACGTGAATATCCTTTATTTTTGATTTCTGCATCAGATCCATCAACGCAACCAGGGCGCAAGTTCGTTTTTAGGAGTGTCAGCGAGAATGCTCTCCCGCGAATCCATCAATTTGCATATTTCGCCCTTGACGTCCTCGAGGGTGAAAGGTTTTCTTAAGAAAGCATCCCCGGGCAGGTAGCCGTGTTGGACAACCTGTTCATACTTTAAAAATCCCGTGATCAACAGCACCAAACATTGAGGATCAGCCTCCTTGACCATTCGCATCAACTGCAAACCATTGATGCAAGGGAGATAGATATCAATGATGGCGAGGTTCGGTTTCAATCGCTGAAAGACCTGCCAGCCATCAGCCCCATCCTTGGCAATTTTTACTATGAATCCGAGACTTTCTGCGAGTTCCTTTAGCCTCTCCCTGATGATTGCATCGTCATCGACCACCAGCAACTTGAAGCCATCTTTACGTGGTTGGTCAGTAGAATACCGGTCCATGTTTCAATCTCCTAAAAATTGATAAGAGCTTCACCGGGACTGACGAATTCTCTTCACGGTGATGTGTCACCCACGAATTTGCGAAGATCTGTCAGCCAATTCATTTTTTTTCAAATCTATCAGCTTCAAAACCATATTTAACACGTCGGCAAAAGAAAATGGCTTTGGTATAAAGCCATCGGGTTTGTTTTTATTTTTATGCAGCAGTTGTTCGTAGTTGAGATAGCCGGTGATCAGGATGACCTGGCATTGCGGATTGGTTTCTTTGATACGGCTCATCAATGACAGACCGTTCATGTGAGGCATATAGATATCGAGGATCGCCATCTCGATCGGTGCAGACTTGAAAACCTCCAGACCTTCAGCGCCATCCTTGGCAGAGTGGACTTCCATACCCAGCGACCGGCAGATTTCGCAGAGAATATTTCGGATGGCCGGATCGTCATCGACGATCAGCATCCTGAGATTCAATTGTTTCAGTTCAGCCGTCGTCATGGTGGAATATTATTCCCGCTCTGATTGAATAGTCGTGCTCAGGCTGAGGGTTGCCGCCCTAAGAGTGGCTTGTCTGGAGCCGATGGTGAAAATATAAACCAGCCAATCCCTACAGTCAAGCTATATACCGCTTGAGATCAGGCTAAGGTCACTCCTCCTTTCTATCGGTCGTTTTTTTCCCCCATTAAACATTTTTTTCCACAATTAAAGCCCCTCGATAGCACGTCACCACACACAACCCACAATCGGTGCACACTTTTCGATCGATGACGACTCGGCTGTTCGCCTCGTCTTTAACCAGACCAGGGCAGGCGAAACGGTCTACGCAGATCCAGCAGCCATTGCATTCATCCGTGACTTGAACCCTCTGAGGGTTCTTCTGTAAGATTTCAGGATGACGCAGCACGCAGGGGAAACGGGAAATAATTACCGCGACGCCACCGTCCGGTTGCAGCGTGTATGCGACTGCTGTCTTGACTTCCTTGATCATGTCATCGATATTGTAGGGATCAGCCACTTTTAAATATTTCACGCCACATCCCTGCACAGCCTCTTCCAGAGTTATCTTGCCGCCGGGACTTCCATCAGCCAGCACGCCCGAGCTGGGTGTGGGTTGGAATCCGGTCATGGCGGTAATCTCGTTGTCCAGAATCACCAGCACGTATCGGGAGGCATTGTAGACTGAATTTAACAGAGGCGCCATACCTGAATGAAAGAAGGTAGAGTCGCCGATGGTGGCGATGATAGGCTGTTTTTTGCCATCCTGGGCATACGCGACTGCCAGACCGTGCGCCATGGATATTGCCCCCCCCATATCGATACAGGTATCAACGGCATCCAGATTACTGCCCAGTGTATAACATCCTATATCCGAGGGGAATATCGCCTTGGGGAAGGCGCGTTTGATGGCATAAAAGGAGGCTCGATGCGGACACCCGGGGCAGAGATTGGGGATTCGCATGGGAAGGTCAATTTCGGTGACGGCATCACTTAGCGCTGTTCCGAATTCCGGTTGCTTGCCCAGAAACTTCGACAAAATTCCGGCAATGACCTCCGGCACCAGTTCACCGGCGCCGGGGACGAACCCGTTGATCCGCCCCAGTAGCTTGGTTTTATCCGGAATCTGCAGCTCGATGGTATAATCCGTTTCTTCCAGGATCAGCACCTGCTGGAACCTGCTGACGAATTCGCTGACTTTGACTGCCGGCAGCGGAAAGGGCGTATCTATTTTTAAAATGGGAATCTGCACTCCCCAATCTTCAAGAATGTCCAGTGCGTTGGCGCAGGGAACCCCGGCTGCAATCAAGGCTTTTTCGCTTTTTACATCGCCGAAGAAAACCGGATTTAAATCCTCTGCAGCCTCGAATTTTTCCCTGACGTCGTCAAGTTTTTGATTCAGCTCCTTATGCAGGATATACCTGAAGCGAGGAGTCGCCGCCCAGCGGGAGGGTTCTTTCTCAAAGTTGGCTGTTCGTTCAAAACTGCCGACGGGATGAAACTCGATGGCTTGTTTGGCATGGCAAACCCGGATCGCGGGTCTTAGAATAACGGGCATTCGGTATTCTTCCGAAAGTTCGAACCCTAATTTCACCATGCGTCGCGCTTCTTCGGGATCAGCCGGATCGAGGCAGGGGACTTTGGCAAAGTGGGCGAAGAGACGGGTATCCTGCTCCGTTTGCGAGGAATGAGGTCCAGGATCGTCAGCCACGATGACCAAAAAGCCGCCGTTAACGCCGGTATAAGCAGCCGACATCAACGGATCTGCCGCCACGTTCAAGCCGACCATTTTCATGATCACAGCAGATCTTTTGCCTGCCCAGGACGCAGCCAGAGCGGTCTCGAAAGCCACCTTTTCATTGGTTGACCATTCGGTGTAGATGGGCAGTTGCTCTTCTTTATTAAATCGCACTACGCCCGGCAGGATTTCTGATGATGGCGTCCCGGGATAGGACGTCACTACATTACAGCCTGCTTCGACCAACCCGCGAGCGATAGCGATGTTGCCAAGAACAATTTCCGCTCTAGAAGCATTCTTCTTGTCTGTTATCATCGTTTATTCCTACGTTGTTTATTTACAAGCTGATAGAGAAAGATACATCAGTCGCTTCTTTCCATAATCAATATAAGGAATAGCTCAGGCAATTCAAGGATAATCTTTGCGAAATCAATTCAACCGATAAGCTTGGGACAATATTTTAATCTCGAGGCGTGGATTTTGCAGCGGAATACTGACATCAAGCTGTTTTTAATCGATGGGTCAAATCTAAAGACAAATCAGTTGCGACGAAAACGAGCGGGATGTAAATTATTTCTGCGCTTTGGAACATCTTGAAAATAATCAATAAAGGACTGAGAGTTCGGATTGCTCATGACTGCATCACGGGGTAGAAAAACAGGCTTTCGAGTCACAATTGCCGGCTGGCAATTGCTGATTCTGGCTGCGCTGTTTACAGGCTGCGGCAAATCGGGAACGGACTCGTCCACAGACACCTATTCCATCAAAGGGATTGTCGTTTTGTCGGCTGCGGGAGTTATTACTGACGTTCAAGTTCAACTCTTTAACGCGCCGCAGGACGCTCTCCTTTCCAGCACACTCAGCGAGTATCCTTCCATCGGTTTTACCCCGTACGCGCTGATGCTATTTGATCCGCTGGATCAGGCGCCTTTGCAAACCGTAAATCCCGACTCGGAGGGCAGGTTCACCTTTGCTGATCTAAACTCGGGCAACTATGTAATCACCTCGAATGTGGCGGGCTATGGCCGCTCGGTGCCCATTTCCTTATCTCTGCCAGGGAGTTCGACCCCAGACACTTTACGGCTTTATCCAATAGAGGACGTGATTGGCAATCTATCGACAACGACTTTTTCCGCAGGCAGGACCTATAGAGTAGTAGTTGAAATCAGCGACCTGGTCTTATTACCCAATAATATCCTGACGATTGAATCCGGAGTAACCGTCCAGGTTGATGGCGGTTATTCTATCAGCATTTATGGCGGGATCGTTGTCGATGGTTCGCCTCTGGAACCGGTTCGGTTCGGACCGACAGACGACAGACATGCCCTGGGGACTTCCTGGAGTGGAATCCGAATTGAAAATCCAACCTCCCCCTGTAATCTCACCGGATTGGTCGTTTCCAACGCTTCCACAGCGATTAAAGTCACCGGTGGTAACGTAGAGATCAGCGAGTGTTTCGTGGATTCTTCGGCAGTCTATGGAATTTTCTTTTCGGGTGGAGCTCAGGGGAGCGTGAAACACTCGATCCTACGCGGAGGCAGCGTCGGCTTGGCGGCTGGTACTTCTGGTCCAGAATTTGCTTATAACTTCGTGCCGAACATGGCGCTGAAGGGGATGGAAATCAAAGACTCTTCTAATGCGAATATCTCCAATAATGTCATCCTTAACTGTGAGTACGGTATCTGGACTGACTATCACGCTTGGCCACAGATTCATAACAACTTAATTTCGGGTGGTAATTACGGTTTCTACGCTCAGGAATGGAACAATTCCCAAATTCAATATAACACGTTTAGTTCGCAGAATACATACGGGATATTATTGAACAGTCGTTTCTGCTATCCTATCGTGCAGTTCAATAATTTCTTTGATATGCCACAGTTTATCTTTCGGGTAAACGGATCACTTAATCAGCAAATTAACACAATTCAAGCAGATAACAATTATTGGGATGGTAGCGAAGCAACTTCAATACCTAACCGTATTTGGGATGGTAATGATTTCACAAACTACCCGATCAGCACAGTGATGTATCTCCCCTACCGGGAAACCCCTGTCACCGGAACGGGACCATGACCAATATCCGCCACTCTACCGCTGAACGTCGTACTCTCATCTTCGGTATCGATGGAGGCACCTGGGAGGTTCTCGAACCGCTTACCCGGCGCGGCGTGATGCCCCATCTCGCCGGTCTTATGCAGAAGGGCGTCTGGGGAAAACTAACCTCGACCATTCCGGTCAACTCGGCTGCGGCGTGGTCCTCCATCATTTCGGGCGCTCCACCTGAAAAGCATTCGGTTTATGACTTCTTCCGCTGGCGGCAGGATGGAGCTGGTCGTTCTACTGCCAACGCCAGTTTTTTACCACGACCGACCCTGCTGGATCAGTTAGGAGAATCAGGACAAGCGCTCTCTTTGCGTGTGCCTATGACCTACCCGCCCTGGCCGGTTAAGGGATATATGGTCTCCGGGTTGCCGACGCCGGATGACGAATCGGCCTTCACCTACCCGGCAGACCTGGCTCCCTATCTGAATACCATGATCGAGAAGGGTTCCGCGGGCAGATCCTGGCAGTTAGACGATGACCAACGCGGAATCATACTCGACCAGTTGGAAGCAGCTCAACGCAGCTTGGAACGAATGACGGAGTACCTCCTGAGCCTCCGTACCCTGGCAACCTGTTTTGTGGTCGTCCGAGACGTTGACGAACTTCAGCACTTTTTTTGGGACACGCTAAGCGGTCATGATCATCTCGAGTATCTCCCCCGTCTGGAGGCTTACTTCTCCGTGATCGATCAGTACCTAGGACGGATGCTCGATTGGACTGGAATGGGCGGTCGTGTCGTCATCATGTCCGATCACGGCTTCGGTCCCGTGGAGGGGATCTGGCATCTGAACGATTGGCTGCACAGCAACGGATTTCTCAAGTATCGTGAACCTTCAAATTTGAATACTTCCAAGGGCGAATTGACCTTCCGTCGACGTTTGAGTTTCGCCATCGGACGAAGAGTGTTGCGAGAATTTAAATCTCTGGGGATCGGCGGCAAATCGCTGGAAAACTGGTTGACGCAGATAAAGCTCAGTGCCGAAAGCGGCGTTGATTTAAACGGTATCGACTGGTCTGCAACCCGGGCTTACACCGGCAATGTCGGCGAAGAGTATCTGCCCATCTATATCAACCTGGCGGGACGTGAACCACATGGTTCGGTCGCTTATGAAGACTATTACCAGGTGCGGGATGAGTTACGCCGCTGTTTGCTAGATACTCACCAACCTGAAGTAAAAGCAGCGCATTTCGCGGAAGATATCTTCGATGTAGTCGATCCGAGGGCTCAGACAACACCGGATATCGTGGTCGAGACCGTCACGGGAGCCGTGCAGTCGGACTTTTCCATGCACAACCTGGAAGTTTTCGAGAAATCCCGTTACCGCAATGGATGTCACAGGCGAGAAGGGATCTTCCTGCTATCCGGTGCGGAAATCGAACCGGGAAGGGGTCGGGCAAACATACTGGACATTCCAGCTACAATCCTGGCATGGATGGGGATACCACTTCCGGAGCACTTTTCCGGAAGAGTACTCAGCGAGTTTATACCGGGTATCTCCAGCATTCAACGGAACGCTGAGACGACTTGCGTTGAAACCGGACAATTTAATCTCAGTGAAGACGAAGAAGCCGGAGTGCGCAAAAAACTCGAAAGTCTGGGATATTTATAGAGAGGCTGCATTTCAAATTACTCAACAGATCATGAACGCCCTGATAATTCCAGCACCTTGATGACGAATGATGATTTCCGAAGAAACACTTGTAGCTGAACCGAAACAGCGGATCAACCTCTTCGCCACGATCGTCTGTTTGACATTTTTTGCGCTGATCTTCCATTTCCGCGCCAACCAGAACGACCTGGCGGTCACCTTTACGTATACCTTTCTGGCGATAATGGGGCTGAGCTTTATTGCGAACAAGCTGGAAACATTGATCCTGATGCTCTTGGTTATCACCGCTTCTATATTCGATCTCATGGAGTTTCCCACCGTCCCAATTGTGATTGGGGACCTGCACCTGTCCGACCTGCTGATCATTCTATTGCTCATCGGCAGAGTGATGAAAAGGGCGACGATGGAAGTCGTGATGATACCCAAGCCGCTCGGTTATCCCATTCTGACGATGATTCTCATCGCCTTGTTTTCGTTCTGTTATACCGTACTCAGCTCCAATATTGGCATATCCAGAGCTGGTTTGGAACTGCGCATCTTCTTCTATCTATTCCTGTTCTTCATTGTGTATTACTATGTTCGGACGCCGAGGCAATTAAACTCATTGCTGATTGGCATCGGGGTCTTAGCCTGTACCCTGGCGATTCTGCAGATCGCACAATGGATCATGGGCAATGAGGTGAATATTTTGCATTGCCGGGTGGAAACCGTTGTGACGGCGGGCAGAAAATTCAAGAACTCGATATTTGTAAAATTCCCGGGAATGGCGATTATCCTCTTCACTCTGAATTCACTCTTCTCAATCTATATCTTCAAAAAAATCAAGGTGAAGTGGCAGATACTGTTGTTGGCAGCAATCACTCTGCTTTCTCTGGGGATGATCGCAACCTTTGCCCGAACGTTGTGGATTGCCGTCATCGCCGCAGTAATGCTGGTGTTGTTTCTGGCACGCGAACGGATGGCAGTATATCTCAGGGGCACCTTGCTTATCGCCAGCGCAGCGTTAATCATCTTTTTCACAGTGCAAACTACGGCGATTGGAACAGTTTTCAATCCCAAGGCTTTTGTTGACCGCTCCGTTTCTACGTTCAGCGCCTTCAAGAACTTCAAGGATGATACTCTATTCATGAGATTCCTGGAGTACAAGTATGCCTGGGAGAAAATAACCGAGCACCCATTCCTGGGCATCGGCTTTGGGAATGCCTATCGTCCCAATATTTTTGTTGGTTCGGGTTATGAAAAAAGTTCGCAGGGGAACTGGGTGCATAATGGTTATCTGGCGGTGCAAATGAGAATGGGACTGCTGGGAACCATGGCATTTCTCTGGATGATTATCGCGTTTTTCCGACGCTTCCACCGATCATGGCGCAAAGTGAAAAATCCGTTTTACAAAGCAATCGTCGTCGGAGTCGCTGTCAGTATGGTGGGTATGTTGATTACCAATTTGACTTCGAGCACCATTCTGTATCTGTATTGGATCACCATCTCAGCCATCGGCATGGGTATCAGTGAGAAAATCTATCAATTTGAGGGGATCGATTGATCATCCCTAGGGTTTTCGCCGTCATCCCCGTGCACAACGGCATTGAACATACGCTGCCTGCTGTGATCTCGCTGCTTCCCCTAATGCCCCCACCCCACCGTATTGTGATTATCGATGATGGCTCTACGGATGGGACTGCGCGAACACTCAGAGAAAATCATCCCGACGTCATAGTACTGCACGGCGATGGGAATCTCTGGTGGTCAGGCGCCATGAATCTGGGTGCGCGCCATGCTCTGTCAGAAGGCGCTGACTACGTTCTTTTCCTCAATAATGACATTGTACTCGAACCGAATTTCCTGCAGGAGCTTCTCAAGGGTGCAGAGTCTTTTCCCCGGTCGCTGGTACTATCCAAAATCCTCTCTGCGGAAAACCCGGACACGATCTGGTCGCTGGGCGGAAAACTGCATCCTGCCAGCGGATATTTTGGAATGGTCGGCAATAATACTCCGGATGATGGCCGCTACGTCGAACCGTTCGAGGTGGATTGGCTTCCGGGAATGAGTGTGCTGATCCCTATCGAAGTTTTCCGCGAAGGGATCTGGGTTGACGAAAAGACGTTTCCGCAATATGCAGGAGATTCTGATTTCAGCATCAAAGCCCGTCAGGCGGGCTATCGACTTATCGTCTGGCCGGAAAGCCGCGTCTACAACAAGGTGAGCAATTCAGGCATCACGTCACGACTGCTTTTACGAGCGGAACCCTTTTCCTGGCGAATGTTCCGTGAATCGCTCTTTTCTATCAAATCTTCCGCGGCGTTTTGCACTTTTGGGCGGTTGGTTACCCGGCACACACCGTTATGGTCCTGGCCGCTGGTCCTGGGAAGATTTTACGGCTTCTATTTCCTCAAGTGCCTGCAGGTGGCTCTGGGACTTCCTGCAATTCGCAGAAAAAAGTGCCGAACCACCGCCGCGTCTGGCTTGAAAAACGTCTCAACCGCAGATCAACCCGTTATCTGACCATGCACATCCTCTTTTACTCAAACTGGTACATCAAGCAGACCGTGCAAATAGCCAACGCTCTGGCCAATGAGCATCGTGTGACTCTGATTTTTCCAGAGGTCAGTTCAGAATTGAACGCCTATGAGGGTAAAGTAGCAGGATTGAAAAATATTTTGGCGGCGGGAGTCGACCTGATTACGCTGCCTCACATGCAATACCTGAACCCGCGAGGTGTTCTGCCGGTCCTACAAGCTCGGAAGCTCATCCGTAAGTTGAAACCGGACGTGGTGCATTTCAATGAATCTTACGATTTTCGCTGTCTGTTATTGATGTTAGCCTGCCCCAGAACCAAATTCGTTACTTCGGTACACGATCCGTTGCCGCATTACGACGAAAAGATCAGTCTGCAGAAGTTCAAACATTGGGTCCGAGATCAAATCAGGCGGAGGTCTACTGGGTTGGTCGTACATGGACAAGGCTTACGTCAGGTGCTGGCGGATTACTCCAATTTTCCAATACAACGCATTTATGCCGTACCGCACGGTGAATATCGCTATTACACTCATTTCGATTCGGAACGTGAAACCCAGCGCAACGGACATAAAAGGATTCTCTTCTTCGGACGGTGGGAAGACTATAAAGGTATCGACGTCCTGATCGACGCTGAACCGTTGATCAGTCAGCGGGTGCCCAACCTTAAGATTGTTCTGGCTGGAGAAGGGAGGTTATCCCTGTCAGCACTCCAGCCCAAAATGGTTCACCCCGAGCATTTCGAAATCCGAAATTATTCCATCCCGGATGAAGAGGTGCCGGAACTGTTCAAAACCGCAGACGTGGTAGTGCTCCCCTACCGCGAAGCCACTCAATCGGGTCCGCTGCACATCGCTGGAACGTTTGCCAGACCATCGGTGGTCAGCCGGGTGGGCGCCATGCCGGAAGTCGTCCAAGATGGTGAAACCGGCATCCTGGTCACTCCGGGAGACGTTCAAGAGTTATCAGAAGCGGTATGCCGGCTGTTGGAAAATCCGGAAGAAGCGCAGCGAATGGGTGAAAACGCCCACCAAAAGATGCTTGAGTCAGAATCCATGGAACAAGTCGCTGAGATTCAGTCGGAGGTTTACCGAAAGGTCACAGGTGAATCTCAACAGGTCAGGCACGCCGGCTTGACAATGCGGTTCCTGCAATCTTTGGTCAAAAAGATCAAGCGGGACGCCAATTACTCCCTGGATGATTCCATGCGGTTCGGCGACCTCGCCGCCATGATCCGAAAACTGGGGATGGGATTTCTGCGTGGGGTTTATCACCGCTGTTTTTTGCAGGAAGCGCACGGAATGATCTTCATCGGAAAGGGGGTGAAACTGCGCAACCGGGGGCATATCTCGGTTGGACGCAACTTCATCGCCGAAGATAGCTGCGAAATTCAAGGGCTTGCCAAACAGGGTATTCGCTTTGGTAATAACGTCACGGTCGGTTCCTACTCGATGGTGCGCCCTTCGGGTTATTACGGCCGGGAAATTGGCGAAGGCTTGCAGATCGGCGACAGATCCAATATCGGAGCCTACTGCTATCTGGGCGCATCGGGTGGGATTACCATCGGCAATGACGTGCTGATGGGACCACGCGTGTCAATCTTCGCTGAAAATCACAATTTTGCGAACACCGACCTGACCATGCGGGAACAGGGCGTCATGCGGCAATCGGTCAGAATCGAGGACGATTGCTGGCTGGCCTCCGGTTCGATAATTCTCGCAGGAGTTACCATAGGCAGGGGGTCTATCATCGCGGCAGGAGCGGTGGTGACGAAAGACGTCCTCCCTTATTCAATCGTGGGCGGTAATCCCGCGCGCATCATCCGGTCGCGGAAGGAGAATCAGTGAAACCAACGGTGCTTTTTGTCCACTCCAACTCCGAATTATACGGCGCCGATTTTATATTACTTGAAGTTGTCAGAGCCTTAAAAGACCAGATCATTCCTATCGTGGCAATCCCGGGGGAAGGCGACTTGACGCTGGCGCTGCGTGACGAAGGCGTCCGGTTGGTGCGATTAGGGGAGAGCACGCTGCGAAGGGTTAATTTCAAACCGCAGCGATTACCTGGATTTTCGCTCAACCTAATAAAAGATATTTACAAGCTGGTGCGCTTGATCCGCTCTGAAAAAATCCCACTGGTTTACTCGAATACCAGCGCAGTGATCTCGGGCGCTCTGGCGGCGCGCATCTGCAAAATTCCCAATATCTATCATATTCATGAAATTATTGGATCTCCGGAATGGTTGGCGAAGACCATCGCCAGAATCGTTCTGGGGAATTCGAGCGAAGTCATAGCAGTATCCGGACCCGTACGAGACCAGTTGTACAAATACGGCCACTATGGTGACCCCTTCATTCGCGTCATCCATAATGGCTTGGATCCGGCTCCATTCGATAAAGTAGAGAACGTTCGGAACGCCAGAGAGGAGCTGGGAGCGAGAGATGGTGACGTGCTCTTTGGGGTAATCGGCCGGATCCATCCCTGGAAGGGGCAAAAGTACCTGCTGGATGCAGCGAAACTTGTTTGCGAAAACTGCCCGCAGGCAAAATTCGCAATTGTCGGTGGAACCTTCGCGGGGTATGAATACCTGATCGATGAATTGACTAATCACATTCATAAGTCAGGCTTGGAAAATCGGGTCAAGTTGCTTTCACACCGACGAGACGTGCCCAGATTGATGAAGGCACTTGACGTCTTTGTCCTGCCCTCAACGCTGCCTGATCCCCTGCCCACCGTGGTGTTGGAAGCCATGGCAGCGGGAAAACCGGTGGTGGCGACGGCTCACGGCGGTGCGCTGGAAATGGTGGTGCACGGCCAAACGGGGCTGTTGGCGCCCTACCAGGACCCAGAGGAATTTGCAAATGTGCTTATGGAATTGACCGGAGATGCCGATAAGAGAGCTGGGATGGGGAGAGCCGGGCGTAAGAGGCTGGAAGATTGTTTCTTGAGATCACAGTTTCACGATAATGTCAGGCTTTTCATGACCTCGTTTTTAGCCAGATTGAATCTTTCTGAAACCGTTCTCAGTAGAAAAGCCGAACCGGTTTAGTGCAAGGAGATAAATGTCCCAGAATAGTTTATCCATTTTCTTTCCCTGTTTTAATGAAGAAGAGAACGTTCAGCGCTCGGTGGATGCAGCTCTGAAAGCGGCTCCTCTGGTTACCGATGATTTTGAGATTATTGTAATCAATGACGGATCGCGGGATAAAACCGGTCAGATCGCCGACACTCTGGCTGCGGCTGACCCGCGAGTTCGCGTCATCCACCATCCCCGGAACCAGGGATATGGCGCGGCATTGCGTTCGGGTTATAAGGGCGCCGTGAAAGATACTGTATTTTACTCCGATGGCGACCTGCAGTTCGATTTGACCGAAATCACCAAACTCTGGCCTCTCCTGAAGGATTATGACGTTATCACGGGCTATCGTATCAGGAGAATGGATTCTTTCGTCCGCAAGCTGAATTCGTTTCTGTGGACTTCGCTGACTAAATTACTTTTCAGGTTGCCGGTCAGAGACGTCAACTGCGCCTTCAAACTATTTCGCCGTGAAGTGGTCGCGGAGATGATTATGGAATCCGCGGGGGCATTGATTGACGCCGAGGTCTTCGCCCGAGCCAAGAAAGCCGGAGCTCGTATCACCGAAGTTGGAGTTCACCATTATCCCCGCCAGTTTGGCACACAGACCGGCGCCAATCCATTGGTGATCTTCCGCGCCTTCGCTGAACTTTTTCAGTTGTGGTGGAAACTACGCTGAACCACGAGATGAATCAACCTGGAGCACCGAATCGAAGTTGTTGAAATTAATTCTGACGTTTTCCTGGGGTAGTACCGCTCTCCTTTCCAGAGCATGACGTGATCTGGACTAAAATATGAAAATCGCCTTCATGGGTATCCGGGGGATACCAGCATCATATTCCGGTTTTGAAACCTTCGTTGAACAGCTGGCAAAGCGGCTGGTTCGCCGTGGTCATGAAGTAACGGTCTACAATCGCAGTACCTTCGTGCTCTATCGCGGCAGAACTTACCTCGGCGTTCGTCTCCTGCGGCTGCCAACGCTGCCCACCAAACATCTGGATTCCATCGTCCATACACTCTTTTGTTCGATTCATGCTTTTTTCAGCCCCTATGACATCGTATATATATGTGGTGTCGGGAATTCTCCTTTGGCGTTCTTGCTGCGATTGCGAGGCACGAAAGTCATCATCAACGTCGATGGTGCCGATTGGATGCGGGCCAAATGGAAATATTGGGCGAAACAGTATTTGCGCCTGTGCGAGTGGATTGCGACCCGGTCAGCCGACGTCATCATCGCAGACGCCCAGGTGATACAGGATCGCTATCGTGAACTCTTTGGCATTGAGACTTTATTCATACCATATGGAGCCAATATCCGCAAGCACGAGGGATCTGACGTGCTGGAAAGATTTGGATTGCAATCACGCGGCTATCTGCTCTTCGTGGGGCGATTAGTCCCCGAAAACAGCGCTCATACCTTGATCCGGGCTTTTTCACAGGTCGAAACTAACATGAAATTGGTGATTGTCGGTGACGCCCCCTACTCCGACGAATACAAAACGTCGCTCAAGGATCAAGCTTGTAGCCGGGTTATCTTCACCGGGTACCTGTTCGGCGAGGAATACCAGGAAATTTCCAGCAACGCCTATATGTTCGTCTTAGCCAGCGGCGTCGATGGAACCCGACCGGTGCTGTTGGATCAGATGGCTTTTGGCAATGCAGTGTTGGTGCGTAATACTCCGGCAAATCTTGAGGTTGTGGGCCAATCCGGCGCCACGTTCGACCATCAGGACGATGAGCGGGATCTGGCGCTCAAGCTGCAATACCTGGTGGAACATCCAGAACAGGTGATCGCCTTACGCATGGCAGCGGAAGAACGCGTCCGAGCGAAATATTCCTGGGAAAAAGTAACAGATCGATATGAATTACTCTATTCGGAAATGATGAAAGGAACACCATCCGAAGAGATCGCCAGACACTTGGAAGATCAAATACCATTGGAACCACGCCAAAAGACGACGGAAGATTCTGTCTTGCTGAAGGTGCTGCAGGAGGTCGCCGCTGATGGGTAACGTCGAAACCATCGGTATGAACGGCGCCGGCAACGGCATCCGCAACGGGCTGAACGGCAGCAACGGCGCAGCCAAGAGCTTCTCGATTCAGAAATTTATTTTTCACTATGCCTTCGCTCTGCAGGTAATCGCAGACATCCTCGTCATCACCGGTTCGATGATGTTAGGCTATTATTTTTATCACTTGCTTTTGCATGAAGTGGGGCTGGGGCGGGGCGCTCAACCGTTCAGCATGTACTTTCGTCTGACTCTGATCACCGTCGTCATTTTGCTCCTGGTGTTCGAACGGCAGGGTCTTTACCGCCGCACCCTTTCCATCATGAACATCGAAGAGATCAAGGGGATCTTCAATGCAGTAATTCTCACTGCGCTGATCATATTCGCCGCCTCATTCTATTTTAAAGACATCTCCTATTCCCGCTTGATCATCACTTACTCGTTGATATTCCTTTTGATCTTTCTAAATATTGAGCGATATCTGTTCTTCAAGGTTTTCCAAGCCCTGCACACCAAAGGCATCGGAGTTCGGAAAGTGTTGATTTACGGCGCAGGTGAAGCCGGTCAAATGTTGGTTGAACGCTTCATTCGCTCCCCACGCCTCGGTGTGCTGCCCATCGGCTTTATCGACGACAACATCGAGCTCTGGGGAAAAAATCTCCGTTCCAAGTCGGACGAGGTGAAATTCAATTTGCCGGTCTTAGGTGGGTTTAACCACGTTCTCGATGCCGCCAATGAACACGCGATCGATGAACTGGTAATTTCTATGCCGTCGGTGCCGCGAGCCAAAATCGCGGAAATTATCCGCCATTGTGAGGATATCGGCTTAAAATTCTACTTCATGCCATTCCTGTTCGACTTCAAGGTCCAGAGCATCGCTATCGACAGTATCGATGGCGTCCCCTTGTTGACGGTAAAGGAATCGAAGATCAATTGGTTATACTTGCTGCTTAAAAGGGTCATGGACGTGACTGTCGCCGGACTATCGATTGTAATGCTGGCTCCAATTATGGCCATGATCGCGATCCTGATCCGTCGGGATTCGCCGGGACCGGTGCTATTCAAGCAGGAACGTGTGGGCTTGAACGGCAAGCATTTTCAGATTTACAAATTCCGCAGCATGTACATTGATGCCCCCAAGTATGCTTTTACACCTATGTCAAGCCAGGATCCTCGGATCACCAAAATAGGTCGTCTCTTACGTCGCACCAGCCTGGATGAGCTGCCGCAAATCTTCAATGTCATGAAGGGCGAGATGTCCATGGTGGGTCCCCGGCCGGAAATGCCTTTCATCGTCGCTACTTACACGTCGATCATGCGCAACCGACTTAAGGTGAAGCCGGGCATTACAGGCTTATGGCAGATTTCCGCCGATCGCGCCAAGCAGATCCACGATAATATCGATTACGATCTGTACTATATCGAAAATTTCTCGCCTCTTCTGGACGTCGTCATCATGATCCGCACTTTCTTCATGGCCATTAAAGGCGTAGGAGCCTGGTAATTGCTTTGCCGAAAGAACCAGACCAGCCGTCTTCGATCCTGATCATCCGCCTCAGTTCCCTGGGCGATATCCTGCTAACCACCCCCATTTTACGCTGTTTACACCGCAGTTTCCCCCAGACGCGCCTCGACGTTCTGGTCAGAAGCCGCTACTCTGACCTGCTGTCGAACAACCCCAATATAAATACGTTGGTCACGTTGAATGATCCTGCGGACTTTTCGGCTCTGCGTGGTATAGAGAAGCAGTTGCGAGGTCGCTATGAGGTCGTGGTCGATCTGCATACAAGCTTGCGCAGCTCCTATTTACGCAAAGGGCTATCAGCGAAGCAAATTTTAATTTACGACAAACGGAGGTGGGCTCGCTGGCTGCTGGTCAATTTCAAGCTCAACCGCTATCCGGACCATTTTTCGATTCCGCAGGCGTATTTCCAGGCGCTGCGTCCGTTAGGCGTTGTCGATGACGGTCTGGGATTGGATTGGCCTGAGGCGCTACTGCAGCGAGACGTCTTCCTTCAATCTGCATCGCTGACGTCAGCACCCGATCCGAAACCCGTGGCGCTGTGCCCCGGAGCATCCTACGCCACCAAACGCTGGCCTCTGGACTACTGGACGGAGCTGGTGGAAGGGTTGTTGCAACGCGGGCAGCGGTTGTGGATTTTTGGGGATAAGAACGACGTCGAGGCGGGTGAACAGTTGCAAGCCATCGACCCGGAGCGGGTTTGCAGCTTCTGCGGAAAGCTGTCGATAGCCCAATCCGGAGCGGGGTTATCTTGCTGCAGCAGCGCCATCACCAATGACGCGGGACCGGCGCATATGGCGTCAGCTGTCAAGGTGCCCGTGGTGGCTATCTTCGGTTCGACCGTCCCACAGTTCGGGTTTAAACCTTACGGCGTCCCTCACCGCGTCGCCGAAATCGAGACCCACCTGCACTGCCGCCCCTGTTCGCACCTGGGCTACCCCATCTGCCCCTTGGAACACCACCGCTGCATGAAAGACGTAAAGCCTGAGCAGGTTTTAAGGCTGTGGGGGGAAGTGGCAGAACAGAGCTCCACCCCCGGCTAACCGCTAATCAATCGTCTCCAGCAACGCTTGTCTCACCATCTCCCTGGAGGGCATACCCGATGCCCCGTAAGTCCTTCAAGCCGTCCCGACGTAATCCACACTCCTCGCCGCCGGTTCCAAATCCACTCCGTTGATGAGCACGGTCGGGCTGCCGGGGAAGGGGTACTGCTTCACTTCGGCGAACGATTTCAGCTCGATGACTTCCATCTCGATTGAAATGCCGAGCTCGGCGGCGATTTTCCGGATCAGCTTAGCCGTCAGCGGCGCAGTGCAGCAGTCGGGCAGATGAAGAAGGAGGATGGGGATTGAAATAGAGTATTTGCTCGCAGTTAGAATTGAAATATCATATTTTATATTTCGAGATTATATTGTCAACTACATCTTCAATGAAATTAACAACTTTAGTTTGATGTATCTCAACACCAGAAGGATGCGCATACGTATTTCTTATCCCGAGCTTTTCATCTAAAATTTTACGAACGTCTTTAGAGATGATGCCAGCCGATTTACATACTTCGATGAAGGTCGACTCATTTATATCTTCAAAGTCATCTTTCTTGGAAATTAATAATTTGGAATATTTATCGCTTCTTCTTGACAAACCATTGTTAAAATCTTCCAATTTTTTTGCAATTATATAATCGTAAAGGTGATCCATAACGACTTCCCAAATCATTATAACAGTTGCTCTAAATGCACTAACTTGGAGACATGAAATTGCTTCCGATAGAAATTTTCTTTTGTTTTCTTCACCAACCTTGGTGATAATTTTTTCCAAGTAAGAAACAGTATTTTTTATGGACTTATCTGAATAATCTGGAAGGAATCCACTTTTAGACAGATAACTTTCAATTTCATCTAAGCCTGGTTTAGCTAAATAATAATGACCAGGCCTATTACCAATTATCAGTGGTGAGTTTCTTCCCTTTGATAGTGATTTTAGCTGTTTTGGTAAATCGGATGGAGGCTTTAAACTCCCTTGGCAAGCTTTTTTAAGACTATTAGCAGAGAATTCTAACATGCCTTCTGTATCACGTAGATAGTAAGCTATTAGAAGGATTCTTGATTTCCTTGAATACTCATGGAAATTTGGAATTGTTCGTAAAAACTCTAGAAGAGTCATGGCATGGGTGGTAATGCTGACAATATCTTTTCAGCACTAAGAGTCAAGGAATACTTACCTTGTCCATGACTCCTGAGCAGACCCTGTTTAACTGCGTTTGTAAAATACTGGCTATGTATATCCTTCGATAATTTGACCTCCTTTGCTATGCCGTTGATATCCAACTTTGTAAATTCTGAAATCATCCGGTATAATTCAAGGTATTTCCCAAAAACCAGAATTTGAGACAGCCCATCTGTTTTTCCTTTTGCCTTATAGAATTCTGCTGGAGTGGGGATCTTCCCCTCTGGAATTTTCGGGGGAGCATCTTCTAGCTCATCGGATTTTGTCGTGGAATGTTGGGTGGATGATCCTTCAATTTTTTCGTAAAATCTTTTCATGTGGAGTTCGATAAATTTTTCATCGCCTTCTGCCTCGAACTCGTTCTCACTATAACGGATTCTTAACTTACCCATTTGTGACTCCTTAAGATTATAAGTGATCTAGAAAGCATTTCTCCTGTGTAGGAATTTAATTCTGGAATCGTTCTTATTGATGTCTAGCGGGAAAAATATTCCAAAAAATAAAATAACTAGTTTAATCTTAAACAACTTTTTCATTCAAATATAACCATTCGCATCCCCAAAGTCAAGCAAAAAGTGCCTGGTTATCCTGTACGATAGCAGCGCGATACTTCTCTTCATGCCCCCCTACCACCGGCTCGCTTTCTCTGACACCTTGGGATTCTCACGCTTTTCCGAACCGATGTCGGTTTGAGGGCCGTGCCCCGGATAGACGATAGTGCTATCGGGCAGGGTGGAATAGAGCAGCCGCACCGATCTGACCAGGGCGGTTTTATCGCCGTTCTGGAAATCCTCGCGCCCCACGTCCCGGCGCATGAGCAGATCGCCAGAAAAGATAACGTTCTCAACTCGATAGCAGATGCTCCCCCGCGAATGCCCCGGCGTCAGCATGGTCCTGATCTTGAGCTTGCCCAGTTTGTAGGTCTGCCCGCCCTTGACGTAAAAATCCGGTTTGCCGAAGGTGGCTGCATCGAAATCGAACATTTTTAAGACCGCAGGGTCAGCCTTCCATTCGGCAATCTCTTCGGGCGAGAGGTTCTTCAGAATCCAATCCCGCTGTACCAGCAGATCCTCGTAATCTACCCGACTGATTCCCACCTTGGCTTTGGGGAACCTCACCTTCAAGGCAGGTAACCCCATGACGTGGTCGATGTGCCCGTGAGTCAAGAAGATGTACTTCAGCTTAAGTCCGTTATCGGAAATCACGGTCAGCAGCGAATCTATCGGTCCACCGACGTCGAAAATCGCCGCGGTTTTGCTGTCGGGGTCATAGAGCAGATAGCTGTTGACGTAAGGACCGCTCATCTGCTCTTTGACGACGTAATCGGCGGCGTGAAGTTGG
Source organism: bacterium (assembly GCA_026394195.1). Taxonomy (GTDB): domain Bacteria; phylum Electryoneota; class B3-LCP; order B3-LCP; family B3-LCP; genus JAPKYS01. Next base: position 21,077 of record JAPKYS010000018.1, read on the forward strand.
CAACAAGCTCCAAGTACGCAGACCGTTGTCAGGAGCATTATCGGGAAATTCTTTCTCAATTCACGTTCTCCTAAGGGTGTTGGTGGATAATATTGGTTTGACAGCCTTTTTTCAAAATTGGATGCTCAGGAGGTTAGCCTTTCGATTTTCTCGGCATCCCGAAGAAGGCAAAACAGCCGTACAGCCCGAACAGACCGTACAGACCTTCCATTCCCTTGATCATACCGAGAAAACCCAGCACACCCAGAAAACCGATGAATCCCAGCATATTTACTCTTTTCTTTTCCATGATCCGGCTCCATTCAGGAAAGAACATGGGGACACGATTTTGGTATTCGATATAATCCTGCCCAAGGCGCAGTTTCAACTCAGGCTCTTCGACAGCTCTGAGTTCCAAGTATATAAGGAAAATGACTATTGGAGTAGTGATGAAAGTGAGGGCTATCGACTGCAGGAGGAAACCTAATCCAACGAGAGCAATGAAAACTCCGGTCAGCATGGGATTCCGACTGTAGGCATACGGTCCCGAGTCGACTAGCCGCTGAGGTGGGTTGAGAGGAACTGGCGTACCTCGTGCTTTAAAGAAATGCCAGATGCACCAGAGAATGATAAGTTGACTTATGAATAACAAAGGGATCGATGCGACGAGGTTGAGCGGTTCCCCAGGTAAGAGAGGGAAGTGAAAGAATCTATCCAGTGCGAGGGAAATAACAATTACCAACACAACCGCCCCGAGAAAGACAGATAGTCCTAAAAGCGTGCACAGGGCGCGGATTATCGTTCCAGACGATGCCGCCCGATTGAAGACAATAACGACTCGCTCTGAGATTCGCAAGGAGGTATTCCTTTCGTATCTTCTGAAATAAACCTAAGAAGCCCCAAAATTTTGGGGCTTCTCGCATATCGTCTCAGTTGATTTTCAATTCGGCGCTGCCTTCCCAGATACCATGCAGGTTGCAGCGAGCCCGTGCGCGCAGAGTTCCGGATTTGCCCAGCTTGAGCCGGAAATCCACGGGCATCTCATAAATCGTCGGAGTCAGTTCGCTGCGGCTGATGAGAACCTCGTTGAAATACAACTCCACCCACTGGATGAAATGTGCTCCTTCATTTGGGTGAGCCAATTCCTTGCCGATGGTTACTTTAACCTCGAAGGGCTCCCAGGCTTTGACGGAAGCAGGCATATCGATGGTGGGATAGTGCTTTTTTTCCAGATCGGATTTGTTTGCCGGATCTTTGGGATAGTTGATAACGTCGAACAATTCGGACATGGTGTGTACTCCTTGATTTATCTCTGTTGAATTGAATTGCAATTTTCTGATTTTTTAGCAATATAATCAGTATAATTGCCAAAGGCAAGAAAAATAGTTTCTTCATTTTGATTCAGGCAAAAGGCGCGTTTGCTCGATTTTCAGTTTATGATATTGGTCGATGAGTTTTCGGATTTCGGGATCTTCCGTTATCTTGTCATCGATCAACCGCTCCGCGAAATTGCAGCTCCAGTGGTTTGATGCGATCTGCTGCAGGGCTAATGAGGTGATATATTTGCCTTTGTGGCTTGGTCCGACAACGAAGGCAGCACCGAATTGTTTGGGCTGGGTTGTGGGTGGTAAGTCTCTGGTGGATATAACCAGATCGATACCCGGAACCTCTAAGCCGAGGGATCTGGAAACGCGTACAGTAAAATCACAAAGCACGATGATCAGATCGCAGGAAGGTCGGATTTCCGCAAGGGCGCTGCGCAGGGCCGTTATCGGTTCGGTGAACTTGTAGGGAGTCTGTTTCCACTGTATTTTTATGGGGGAAGCCATCGATCCCAAACCGATAATTCCAATCTGGATCTGGTTGATTCGGACTTTCACCCATCCAGGGAAAGGATGCTGGCCGCTGGAGCTGTCAATGAGGTTGGCAGAAATGATAGGAAGTCGGAGAGAATCGGCCGCCCAGCGCAGATCTGCAAGCTCTGAAGCCAACAAGCGCGGAGTCACGTTGATGGCCTGATAATTCATCAGCTTGAAGGCCGTCAACATGGCGCGATGACGCAATGAATCGGAGGGAGCATCCGGATCTGTAAAATCTCCCGCGTCGATGATCAATGGAGCAGCCCGCCATCGCGCTAGGCTATCCTTGATGGCGCGGTTCAGCAAAGTCATCCCCCCCACTCTGCCTTCAGGGCAGCCACAGGATTCCAGATAGCCGGAGAGATTGCCGGTGTAGAGGATGTGGACAATTTTCTTCTCATCGCGCCGGCAATTTATCAGTAGAAGGCAGAGCGAGACGAGAGAGATTCGCCAGACAGTTTTGATCATGGTTGCAGACGTCCAATCATCTGTTGTGACCCCGGTAAATTGCACCAATTTATTTAAAATTTTGGCCGTAGGCAAAGAAAATTCCAATATTTTCTTGAATTTGCTTAAATTAGAGCATTAATTTGTTTAGCTGTTGTAATATGCCGTTTTAGGACTATTTCGTGAATCACTCGAAGTTTACGAAAGAAATGGGTATTTTTTGTCTTGCAATTGAAACCTGAAATTACTATTTTTAGTTTCACGCGCAGTTACTGCCACCAATTGGAGCGTCATGAAAAGACTCCCCCTGATCCTCATCGGCTTCATCCTGCTGGGATGTTCAGCCAGCCATCAATTTTCCGTTCGTACTGACAATGGCAGACCGCCTGCGGATCAGCTCGGTCTGTCGTCCGATCGAAAACAGGAAATTACGCTATCGCCTGAGGACCAGTTGGGGGTTGTTTTCGAACTCTATCGCGATGCCCTGGACAGCGTAAAAACGGGCAACAACCCGGCAGCGCAGGGTCTCTACGAAGGAGCGATCCTCAACCTGGCGCAGATCGAAGCCGACAGCCTGGGCATGGAAGAGGACGACCTCGACTGGTTGCGCATGCAGCTCGTCAACGATTACGCTCAGCTCCTGAGCAAAATGCCCGAACTCCCGGCTGAAAGTTCTCCCGAAGCCGTCTATTTCAGCCTCTCCGAGTTTCTGGGCGACACCGTAAACTCCCGTGAAGATTTAATCGACATGCTGACGCGCCAGGACGATCTTTTGGCAGTATCGGATACGCCTGGTGGATTTAAACTTTATCCTGACGTTCCTCTGGTGATCAATCCATACGTCGAAAATGCTCTGAACTTTTTCCAAACGCGAGGTCGAAAGGTCTTCACCCGCTGGTTGGAAAGATCCGCAGAAGCCATTCCCTATTACACCTCCTTGCTGAAGGAAGAGGGATTGCCGGAAGAGGTAGTTTATCTATCCATGATCGAGAGCGGCTTCAACACTTCAGCCTACTCCTATGCTCATGCTTCAGGTCCCTGGCAATTTATCAAGGGTACGGCGAAGATCTATGGTCTGAACATGAACAATTACCTGGATGAGCGGCGAGATCCCGAAAAAGCCACACGAGCCGCCTGCCGTTATCTGCGCAAACTCTACGATCAATTCGGTGATTGGTATCTGGCATTTGCTTCATACAACTGCGGAGAAGGGCGGGTTGAAGGAGCCGTCAATCGATCGGGCAAAAAAGATTACTGGGAAATACGGAGCACATTGCCCAACCAGACTCGCGAATACGTTCCGCTCTATTTAGCCGCCCGCATCATATCTGAGGATCCGCAGCGATATGGGTTTCCTCCGATCGCCACGGCGACGCCGGTGGAAACAGCGGTGGTATACGTCGATGGTTCGGTCAGCTTGAAGGAGATTGCCCGGGCGGCAAACGTCGACTATGAAACGATCAAGCAGTTTAACCCGGCGTTGAAAAAGGGGTGCACGCCCCCCAACTCCAGGAACCACCCGGTGCGAATTCCCAAATCGACCGTCAGCAGTTTTAATGAGCAAATAGCGCAGGCGCCGCGTCTGAAATCGGATCCGGTTGTCAGCGATGACCGCGGCGAATGGGTACGCCATAGAGTACGTTCCGGTGAAACGTTAGGCTCAATCGCTTCAAAGTACGGCACCAGTACGAAGGCGATTATGGACGTACCAGCCAACAAGCTGCGAAATCCACATAAATTATCAATCGGCAAGCCGTTACTGATACCAGTTGGGAACACCAAAACGCGAGTCGTTCCCCAGGAGCCGCAGGTCGGGTCGCCACAGCCGCCACAGTTAACCACTTCTTCCGGTCTGACTCGAACGATCTATCGAGTGCGCCGAGGGGATATACTGGCGAACATCGCCAGTCAGTATGCCGTCAATATCAACGATATTAAGACTTGGAATCATATCTGGGGAAAACGTCACATCTACCCCGGACAGAAATTGATCATCTGGACCAAAGCCGGCGATGCCGCTTCAGAAACTGATGAAACTGTTGCGGAGGTTACTTCGAATCCATCTACGGGCAACGACTCGGGAAAGCCCCGTATTCACATGATTCGATCCGGAGATACTCTTTGGAATATCGCCAGGCATTACGGATTGTCCGTACAGGACTTGAAAAAATGGAATGACATTCATTCCGCCTACAGATTGCAGCCGGGCGCAGCCCTGAAATTGGAACCCTAACGCGGGAGGCGCTGTTGAGTCGTCGGAATGACTTGCTGATCTTGCTAATCTTTGTTGCTTGCTTCTTCGTGGCTCTTTACCTCATTTTCGGTCTGTTTACTCCCCGAAGCGCCTTCGACAATCTGAGCACCGGTTCGGGCAGCCGCATCGCTCTGTTGCAGATCGTGGGTCCGATTTACAACCCACAACCCATCCTCGATCAATTAAACAAGATTGAAGACAGTGATGGCATCAAAGCCCTACTGCTGCGTCTGGATACCCCGGGAGGCGGCGTCGCAGCTGCGCAGGAGATTTACAGCAAACTGGTCTATCTGCGCGATGAAAAGAAAATCCCCATCGTGGCTTCCATGGGCAGCGTCGCAGCGTCCGGTGGATATTATATCGCAGTGGGCGCGGACACGATAATCGCCAATCCCGGTACGATCACGGGATCCATTGGGGTGATCGCTGATTTGTTCAATTATAGCAAACTGGCGGAAAAAATCGGTTTGCAGCTTGACGTGATTAAAAGCGGTAAATTTAAGGATACCGGCAATCCCTACCGCCAGATAACCGGTGAGGAAAGAGAGTATTTGCAGGGGCTGATAGACGACAGCTACCATCAGTTTGTTGAAACCGTCGCCCGCGAGAGAAACATGAAGGTTGAGGATGTGGAACTTCTCGCTGACGGCAGAGTATATACGGGTCGTCAGGCTAAAGAGTCGGGTTTGATCGATCTATTGGGTGGTTACGACGATGCGGTTAAATTAGCTGCGGGATTGGGTGGAATAAAAGGCAAGCCCCGCGTCGTGGAATTGAAAAAGGACAAGAAATTGACGCTTTACGATCTCCTCTTCGGTGACTTGCAGGAGATCGCCTATTTCAACTTTGGTATCGCCCTTCCACTGAAATACGAGTTACCGCGCAGGATCCCCTGATATTTCACCACTAATCTGAGCGGTCAAATAATCTCAACAGAAAGCCCCATGGTAGTGGGGGAATTCACAGAACAAATTGAGAGGTAGACCATGAACAAAAGCGACTTGGTTCGCGAGATTGCCACTCGCACGGGTTTAACTCAGAGTGAAGCGCGTTCGGCTATTGACCAGATGGTTACTGTCATCAGCAAAGAGGTGAGCGCCGGGCGCAGCGTCAACCTGCGCGGTTTCGGTACATTCAAAGCCGTCACTCGTCAAGCACGGAAAGCTCAACATCCCAGAACCCGACAGACCATCAACGTCAAAGCCAAGAAGGTCCCCGTTTTCCGTCCGTCACCAGAATGGAAAACGGATTTGATGAAGAAAAAATAATCATATAACCAACTTTAAAACTCTTCAACGGGAAGGAAAGAACATTGCCCTGCGGCAGAAAACGCAAGCGGGCCAAGATGGCTACGCACAAACGCAAAAAAAGACTACGCAAGAATCGACACAAGAAGAAGATCCGTTAACATTTTCTGACTGAATGGCATGACCCGTATCCTGGTCCTATCAGATACTCATCTTAGCCAGGGGATCGGGAGCGATGGAACCCGTTTTGATCTGCTTGAGAGGCTAAAGGAACACCTCGATGCAGCAGATCTGATTCTGCATGCTGGGGACCATACTGGAGTGTCCTTCCATCGGGCTTTAAACCTTGCAGGCGAACTGATTTCCGTGGCAGGGAATATGGATGATTCCACTCTGGGATGGGAACTGCCCGAACGCACGGTGGTAGAGCGAGAAGGGGTCAGGATAGGCATAATGCACGGCTGGGGTCCTCCACAGGGCCTTGCTGATCGCGTTTACAACGCCTGGTTCAACGAGAAGCCCGATATTATCATATTCGGGCATTCTCATCATTTGCACCTGAGCCGACGCGGACAGGTTCTCTTGCTCAACCCCGGCAGCGCAACAGAGGCTCGACGGGGCGGCAGCCCTTCTGTCGGGTGGTTGGAGATCGAAGATAGAGAGATTCAAGCCAAACACATTCTCCTGCCAAAGCCGTCCAGATTTTTGAGGCCGAGTCGATGATGCCCTATCAATCTATAGGACGCCTTTTGTTGATAACCGGCGTCGTGCTGGCGGTTGTGGGTGGATTGCTCCTGATAGCGCCTCGGTTCTCCCCTTTTCTCGAGAAGATCCCCGGCAATATCCGCTGGCAGAAAGGACCGGTGACGGTTTATTTCCCCTTAGGTCTTTGCATTCTGATCAGTATCGTGCTGTCGCTGCTATTTCATTTTTTAGGTCGCAAATGAGCGATTCAGCGCCACTCAGCGTCAGTGAACTCACTTTTCGCATTAAAACGGTGCTGGAAGGTGGATTGCCGATGGTATGGGTGCGCGGGGAAATCTCCCAGTTCACTTCACACCGATCAGGTCATTGGTATTTTACACTGAGTGATGATCGCTCACAACTCGCCTGCGTGCTCTGGCGAGGACGTTCGGAAAATATCGCCTTCACTCCGCAAATCGGCCAGATGGTGATTGCGCAGGGGAAGGTCACCGTCTACGAGCGGGGCGGCAGATACCAATTTGACTGCTTCGACGTCAGACCCGCCGGAGTCGGCGAACTGGCTCTGGCATTCGAGGCATTGAAAGCTAAACTGGCTGAAGAGGGGCTCTTTACGCTGGAGCGTAAAGTAGCTCTCCCCTCCCTGCCGGAACGCATCGGTCTGGTCACCAGCCTTGACGGAGCGGCTTTGCAGGACATCCTCAAAGTGGCTCACAAACGGGCTCCCTGGGTTGAGTTTCGCCTGGCTCCTACAGCGGTGCAAGGTGCAGGCGCAGCAGGTCAGATCGCCAAAGGAATCAGAGAGCTGGATGAAAGCGGCTGGCCTCAAATCATCATTATTGGGCGCGGCGGCGGATCACCGGAAGACCTGTGGGCGTTTAACGAAGAGGTGCTGGTGCGAGCCGTGGCCAATTGCTGCACCCCCATCGTCAGCGCGGTCGGGCACGAAGTCGACGTGACCCTTTCGGACCTGGCAGCAGACCTGCGCGCGCCGACGCCATCTGCGGCAGCGGAGATGTGCCTGCCGGATCAAGAGAGTCTGCGGGATCGCCTGGAAGATTTACAAGGGCGATTGAATCGGTCGGTCGGTCAGCAGATCAACAGCCTGCGCCGCTGGCTGATGGATCACGCACGCATTATCCTGCGCGAAAAAGGATTCGCCATCTGGCGTGAAGAAAGCCAACGTGTCGACGATCTGAGCCGTTGCCTTGATAGCGCGCTATTAACGATCTTTCAGAACAAACGAATCAGGGTGGATCACCTAACAGCGAGGCATAAGTCATTGAATCCCGCAGCGGTACTGGCTCGGGGCTATTCCATCGTTCGGCACAAGGGTGAAAATAAAGCCATTACCAACTCTGCGAATCTTGTGCCGAATGAAGAAATCGACGTCACATTTCACCAGGGAAGCGCCGAAGCAGTCATCAAGTCCCGGCAGCTTAATTAAATCCGGACTGTTAAAATCTATGCCATCCAAAACCGAAAAGACCTTTGAAGAATCCCTGAAGCGGTTGGAAGAGATCGTGAGGCAGTTGGAAGAACAGAATCCAGCGCTGGATGAGGCTCTCAAGTTGTTTGAAGAAGGAAAGATGTTGATCGGAACCTGCTTGAAAAAGCTGGACACCGCAGAACAGAAAATCAAGGTTCTATCTCAGTCATAAGTCCTGATCGCATGGATGAGATATCAAGATTGCAGCATGATGAGGTTTGAGTGGGCGATTTGCTTTCCAAAATAAATTCACCGGAAGATCTTAAAACTCTGCAGCAGGCGCAATTAGCTGAACTGGCAGAGGAATTGCGCGAGTATATCATCAGCAATGTCAGCATCACTGGCGGACACCTGGCGCCCAGTCTTGGCGTCGTGGAGCTGACCCTGGCGCTGCATTATGTCTTCGACAGCCCGCGTGACAAAATAATATGGGACGTCGGGCATCAGGCTTATACGCACAAGATTCTGACAGGGCGCAGAGACCGCTTCTCGGAAAATCGCCGCTATAAGGGTATTTCCGGGTTCCCAAATCGTTCAGAAAGCCCCCATGACGCATTCGGCGTAGGTCACGCTTCGACCTCGATTTCCGCAGGATACGGCATGGTTTGCGCTAGAGATCTGGCCAAGGAAGATTACCACGTCATCTCGATTATTGGCGATGGGAGTATGACCGGCGGACTGGCTTTCGAAGGTTTGAATAACGCCGGAGCCTCGAGGCGCAATTTTATCGTCATCCTGAACGACAACAAAATGTCGATATCGCCCAACGTTGGTGCTCTCTCCAAGTATCTCGCCTACCTGATCACCGATCCCCGGATGAATAAGATCAAGAAGGAATTCCTCGGTATGGCCAACCGGTTGCCGCAGGGTGAACGCATCACCCGCTCCTGGGGCAGATTTGAAGCTTCCATCAAAGCCATGCTGGCACCAGGTCTATTCTTCGAGCAGTTGGGCTTCCGTTATATCGGTCCGCTGGACGGACACTCCACAGATGATCTGATCCATATATTTCATAAAGTCAAGGAACTACAGGGGCCCATCTTCATCCATGTGCTGACCCAAAAGGGGAAAGGTTATGCGCCGGCAGAAGAGAATGCCACCCACTTCCACGGGGTTGGCGCTTTCGAAAAAGAGACCGGTAAACAGAATGGTCACTCGAAAAACCCCACCTATACGTCTGTTTTTGGCAAAACGCTCACCAAATTAGCCCAAAGTCACAATTCCATTGTCGCCATCACGGCTGCCATGACGGACGGCACAGGTTTAACGGAATTCAGCCAGAAATTTCCAGATCGCTTTTTCGACGTCGGGATCGCTGAAGGTCATGCCGTCACCTTCGCGGCGGGTATGGCGGCGCAGGGATACAGACCGGTTGTATCGATCTATTCTACCTTTCTACAGCGAGGCTACGATCAAATAATTCATGACGTAGCGCTGCAAAATCTGCCCGTGGTTTTCGCATTGGATCGCAGCGGGTTGGTTGGTGAAGATGGTCCGACTCACCATGGTTGTTTCGATTTATCCTATCTGCGCCACATTCCCGGCGTCGTTATTTTGGCACCGCGCGATGAAAACGAGCTCCAGCATATGCTCCTGACCGCCATCCAGTATCGAAAGGGACCGGTATTCCTGCGCTATCCTCGAGCGGAAGGAGTCGGCTGCCTGATGGATTCTGAACTCAAAGCGCTGGACATTGGATGTGCGGAAGTGGCACGCGTAGGAGGAAATGGTGCCATTCTGACTCTGGGTCCGCTTTTCTGGGAAGCGATGCAAGCCGCTGAAGAACTCGAGACGAAAGGCATCTCGGTGAGTGTAGTCAACATGCGCAGCCTGAAACCGCTGGACACGGAATTGTTACGGGATCTGGCTCAGCGTTATAACCATATCATGACCATCGAAGAAGGCAGCGTCGCCGGTGGTTTCGGATCAGCCGTCCTGGAATGTCTTAGCGAAACAAATGAACCTCTGCCCCAGGTTTATCGCCTCGGCATACCAGATCGATTCATCGAACAGGGTGATCGTACCGTTTTGCTGAAATTGATCGGTCTGGATTCGCGCTCCATCGCCCGCGCCGCATTTGATTTCTTCGGTCCTCCCGTCAGAATCAGATCCGCAAACGTAAAATACAAAGCATCCTCGAAACTGCATGACCTTCGGCATCATCGCTAACACAACCCTGGAGAGAATCTGGAAGGTTCTCCCGGAATTTTTACAGTGGCTGGCGAGTAAAGGCACTTCAATTGTTGTCTGCGAGGACCTGCGACAGGGTCTTAAACCCATGGCAGTGGAGTTCCTGCCGCCCGATGAAGTTGCCGCCGTCAGCGACATGGTCCTGTCATTTGGCGGAGATGGAACGCTGCTGGCGACCGCGAAGAAGGTGGGCAAATTTCAGACTCCCATTCTCGGCGTCAACCTTGGGGGTTTGGGCTATCTTGCCGAGATATCGGTGGATAGCCTGTACCCACGGTTGGAGGAACTGCTCAGCGGAGCCTACCGCGTCGAAGACCGGATGGTGCTCTCCTGCAAGATCGAAGGGGCTGATCCGGAATATTTCGCACTGAATGACATCGTAATCGACAAAGGCGCATATTCCCGTGTTGTTCGTCTGCACATGACGATCGGTGGAAGATATCTGAATACCTATACCGGAGACGGCGTTATCGTGGCGACACCGACAGGATCAACCGCATATTCGCTGTCCGCAGGGGGCCCAATCGTTGAACCGGCGCTGCAGGCGCTGATTGTGAATCCCATATCGCCTCATACCCTAGCGGATCGACCCATCGTTATCGGCGACGATAAAATTATCGAGGCGGTTATCGAGGGGAGAAACCGGGCGTTGAACTTGGTGGTGGATGGTCAGGTGGAGCGGACTCTGGAGCTGGGCGACCGCGTCGTCATTCGGCGTGCCGGTCACGTTGTTAAGCTGGTTCTCTTCCCCGACAAGTACTTCTACGACGTTTTGCGGGAAAAAATAAAGTGGGGTGCCATACCCCTCGCCTAAAAACAACAACGACCATACGAAATTCCGGTCAATTGTTCCCGCCTGACATTGCTGCCGTTCCGAATCGAAGAGTTAACGTTACCCACCCTGAAACCACCGGAGCAGGATGATTTATGTGCGCTGACTGGAATGAGCTTTTCCTCGATCCTACAAAAATCATACGCGATCCGGACCCACTGGTTCAGCAATTCTGCGACCTGGTACGTCCGAAATCAAAAATATTCGATCTCGGTTGCGGCGCCGGAAGACATCTGATTTATTTAGCGCGCAGAGGATTTATAGTATTCGGGGGAGATATCGCGCCAGTCGGCTTGACCCAATCACGGCTGTGGTTGAATCTTGAAGGGCTGAATGCTGAATTGACCCGCTTTTCCATGATGGCTCTCCCCTATAGCCAAAACTGTTTTGACGGTATTATTTCGATTGGCGTCTTAAACCATGCAACTCTGGCTGAGACAACTTTAGCCATCGCCGAGGCGCATCGGATCTTGAAGGATAAAGGACCCTTTTTCTTCATTCTCATCGGGCGCAAAGATGCCCGTTGTGGAGATGGCGACGAAATCGAACCGTTCACCTTTATCGTCCGGCATGGGATTGAAGCTGGAGTTCCACACCACTATTACGTGCCCGAAGAAATCGAGAGGATGGTCAGCCCGTTCTCGAAATTTGAAATTGAGGAGCGCAGAAAACCCTACAACGATGAGGATCCCGTGTTCGGAAACGATGCTCGGATTCGCGCCAGGAAAGACCCCATCTTTCAACACTGGGTGGTCCGCTGCTGGAAATAAAACTGCAGAAGCAAATTTGAAATCCATCGGAATACACTAGAATGAATCTGCTTAAAAAATTAAAGGACACTCTACAAGCCACCCGGCAAAAGTTGGGTGGACAGTTACTCAATATCTTCAGTTCTCATCAGAAAATCGACGATGAACTCTTCGATGAGTTGGAAGAAGCCTTAATCAGCGCGGACGTAGGTCTGGATACTACTCAGGCGATTATGTCGTCTCTGCGGGAAAAAGTGCGAAAGACCGCTGGGACAAGCGGTGATCCGCAGATCGTTAAGGACTTGCTGGTTGACGTGATCGCGGAAATAATAACTCCACCAGTCTCGTTTGAAAAACCCCGACTTGATCATAAACCGTCGGTGATCCTGGTCGTCGGTGTAAATGGCAGCGGAAAGACGACTACGATAGCCAAGTTGGCGGACTACTATCAGCGGCAGGAACAGCGCGTGCTGCTGGCTGCAGCGGATACTTTTCGAGCCGCGGCGGCGGAACAACTCCTGGCCTGGGGGGACCGGGTCGGGGTACAGGTCATCCGTCAGCAATCGGGGGCAGACCCAGCCGCGGTTGCATTCGATGCGCTGCAATCTGCCCGGGCGCGTCAGTTCGATCTACTGATCATCGATACCGCCGGTCGGCTGCATAACAAAACCAATCTGATGCAGGAATTGGCGAAGATTACCCGTGTATTGAAAAAACAGGATCCGGAAGCTCCGCATGAGGTTTTTCTGGTACTGGACGGCACGACGGGACAGAATGCCGTGCAACAAGCCAAAGTCTTTCAGGAAATTTGTGGCGTGACCGGTATTATAATCGCCAAACTGGACGGGACGGCAAAAGGCGGCGCAGTGCTGGCGATTTGCCGTGAGTTGCACCTCCCACTCCGATTTATCGGAACGGGGGAGAAACTGGAAGACCTGGAGGAATTCGATCCGTTGACCTACGCGAAAGCGCTGTTTGAGATAGACGAGACACCAGTTTGAAGAAGCTATATCTCCATAATCTGGGATGTTCCAAGAACCAGATCGACGGTGAAATGCTGGCGGGTTGGGTTGAGCGGCGCGGCGTTCAAATCATCGATACCGCCGAAAAAGCTGACGTCATCGTCGTCAACACCTGCGCATTTATCAGTGAAGCCAAAGAGGAGGCGATTGAAGCTATATTAGCGGCAGCGCGATTAAAGCAGGAAGGACATTGCCGGGCGCTCTACGTTTGTGGGTGTTTCCCGCAGCGATATACATCAGAACTAAGCCGCGAATTGCCCGAAGTTGATGGATTTTATGGAGTGCAGGAATGGACCAAGCTACTGGAGATAATCGCACCTGAAGGCGCCGATCCTGACGATAATCCCTATTTAGGCAGACGTCGGGAAACACCAGCACACTACGCATACCTGCGCATCGCCGACGGCTGCGATCACGGCTGCACCTATTGCGTTATCCCCTCAATTCGGGGAGTCTACAAAAGCCGCCCCCCTGATGAAATCATGGCAGAAGTTGAACATTTGGCTCGTTCCAGTGTCAAGGAACTGCTGCCGGTAGCCCAGGAGTTGAACTCCTACGGACACGATCTGGGATTGGGGCAAAAAAATCGCCCATTGATGGATCTCCTGGAACGAATTGGCGGCGTCGAGGGCATCGAGTGGATCAGACCCCTCTACCTGCATCCGCCTGCCTGCGACATCGAGCTGTTTGATTTTTGGGCGTCGCAGGAAAAGCTCTGCCATTACTTAGACTTTCCCATCGAACACGCTGCTGACCGCATCATCAAGACGATGGGAAGAGGAAGCAGTCAGAAACAGCTTAAAAATTTGATCGAATACGCCCGCAAAGTTATGCCGGACGTGGTTATTCGCACGTCGATTATTGTCGGCTTTCCCGGAGAAACCGATGATGATTTCAACCAATTGTTAGACTTTGTGAAAAACACCCGTTTTGAACGATTGGGCTGCTTCCGGTATTCAGCGGAGGAGGGATCTTTTGCCTTCAATTTACCGACTCAGTTGCCTGAGAAATTAAAGAAACGCAGGCAGACCAGATTGATGACCCTGCAGCGAAAAATCGCTCAGGAGATTAACCGAAAACGCATCGGCGAAATCGAAGAGGTCTTCGTTGATGAATATGAGAAAGCATCAGGGTATTCCATCGCTCACAGCCGCAAAGAGCTGCCCGAACTGGATGGCGACATCCTGATCAAAGGGGAATATCCTGCGGGGGCAAAGCTCACTGTACGTATCGAGAGCGACCTCGAATATGACCTGGTGGCTGTTCCGGTTTAAACCAAAGAATATCAACATTCAGGCATATCCATGAGAAAATTCACCATCCTTGCCATCCTGCTGCTCTGCGCCGCGCCGAGGCTGCATGCTCAACCGGAACTGTACTCCGATTACTTTATCGGTCTGCCCGAGTACCGGATCCTCCCCTTGCGTCTGCCTACTGAAAATCCGGATTCGGTCAAGATCGAAATCCACCTGCGCATCGTCAACGACGACCTGCAATTTGTCAAGAAAGACGATCATTACGAGGCGGGATACGGTGTTGACTTTTCACTGCGGGACGATGACGACAACCCCATGGGAACGGTGCACGTTGACCGGGCGCTCAGCGCAGAAAGTTTTGCGAAGACCAATTCCCGACAGTCGGGGGATCAGACTGAAGCCTCATTCGTTGTAGCCCCAACGGTATACCAATTGCGAGTGAGGTTGACCGACCGGGAATCGCGCAAAACCCGAGACCTGGATCAGGAGATCAGCTTCGCTAAAAAGGACTGGAGCACGGTTCTGCGACTTAGCGACATCCAACTGATCGATTCCACTGGAACGACAGTGATGACGTCGGGACTGATCAAGGATAATCGCATCGCCGCCGTCTTTGCGGTCTACAGCAAGAACCCCAAAGACGTCAACCTCTCCTATAGCCTCTACAACGACACGGGCCAGAGTCTGGTCAAAGCTGCGATCCCCTGGAAGGGGGACGGCGCTTTCATGACGGATACAATCTACTTTTCGACCGACACTTTGTCGAATGTGACCTATCCGTTGATCGTCACCGCGTCAATCGGTGAATTGAAGGAAGTCCGCTCTTATCCGATAAAAATCCTCTGGAAGAACCTGCCGGTGTACATTCAGGATCTCGATCTGGCGATCAGGCAGCTCCGCTACGTCGCCAAGCCTGAAGAGATCGAACGGATGAACGCCCCCCCCGAAAAGAAGGCTGAGCTGTTCAAGCAGTTCTGGGCTGAACGGAATCCCAATCCCACTTCACAGATCAACGAGAGGATGGAAGAGTATTATCGCCGGGTTGACTATGCCAACCAGCACTTTTCCGGACACAACACCGGCTGGGATACCGACATGGGTCGGGTTTACATCATCTATGGCCAGCCATCCGACGTGGAGCGGCACCCCTTTGATACCAACACTAAACCTTACGAAATCTGGTACTACTACGATCTCAACCGCAAATTCCTGTTTGCGGATGAAGAGGGATTCGGAATATACCGATTAAAGAGTCCATTCTGGGATGACTTCTAAACTAATCAAACGGCGGCGCCGGGTCGTCAAACCGAAACCGTTGCTGCCGGGCAAGCGCATTGCGGTAGTTTCGCCGGCAGGTCCGGCGGATGAGAGTCGTTTCGAAGCCGGATTGCGAGAGCTGGCTCGCTGGGGGTATCCCGTCAAAGCGGGCGCGCACACCAGGGGGAGGTACGCTTATTTTTCCGGGCGTGACGTCGAAAGACTGGACGATCTGATCCAGGCTTTTTCCGACCCCATGGTCAGAGCCATATTCTGTTCGAGGGGTGGATACGGCAGCGGCAGACTGCTCCGCAAGATACCCTTCGATATCATCGCAGATAATCCCAAGATCTTCGTCGGCTTCAGCGATCTGACGGCGGTGAACTGGGCGATTTGGGCGGCGACAGGCTTGATTACCTTCACCGGTCCGACGGTCTGCGAAATTGGCACGGGGTTGCCGGAAACGACCCGACGCAGCTTCTTAAGCATGATCGGACCCAGCGCCGTTCCGGATCCTATCTGGGCGGGACCAATCAAAACCGTTCGCCCCGGCGATGCCTCCGGTCCCTTGCTGCCGGGCTGCCTGTCCATGATTGTGACCCTGTTGGGTACGCCCTTTATGCCCAAATTGGACGGTGCGGTGTTACTAATCGAAGATATCGACGAAAAGCCTTATCGCATCGATCGCATGTTGACCCACCTGAAGAACGCGGGAGTCTTGCAGCAGATCAGCGCTCTGCTGGTCGGACAATTCGTGGGCTGCTGGCCTAAGATCAAAACCTCCGAGCATCTGCCTCTGGAAGAAATTCTGCTGGACGTCACCTCCCCCCACCCCATCCCGGTTTACACCGGCTTCCCCTTCGGTCATTTCCCTGACCGGCTGACTCTGCCGGTTGGAGCGCGCGTATCAGTCTCGGAACGTGAGGGACTGAGACTTTTGGAAGATCCTTTAGGCAGGTGAAAAGCGCCCTCCGATCCATACTCCCGAAAGCACCATCCGATTCTGGTTCAAATACTCAGATTTGTTGATATTTCCTGCTTAATTCCCGCTGAGGGCTTGACTTGGGGGAAATTATTTCGTAAATTGAAGAAACGAAAGTGCCTTCGCAGGGATCGAGTCATGTTGTCTCTGATAGTTCTTCAAATCACCTTCCTGTTCTCCACCGCCGCCTTCGCGCCCGAAGAACTCATCTTCTCCGCGCCTCCGCCTCCGCCGCCAACCTCCTCCCAATCCCTCACCCTCCACACCGGCTGGAATCTGGTCTCGTGGAATATCGTGCCAATGACGCAGCCGATAGCAATGCAAGACATTCTTCCCACCAGCGGCTGGTTCGGCGGGACAGGCGCGAATAAACTCTACAAACATGATGATTCCCAAGTCAGTCATTATTACCCGCTTTACGGTGGCTCAGAAAGTTGGGTATGGGATGTGAACTACGCCTACTACATGAGGTTGGAGCAGCCACCAAGCACGAACTGGAGTTTTTCAGATCAACCGTTGATCAATCGACTATCCTTCACCATCAACCCCAGCGCCGCCTGGGACGATTCCTGTGACGTGCTGCGTCCCGATTCCTACACCAATGGCTGGTTCTTCATGGGGTATTCGCCTCCCGGATATTGTAAGTTGGCGACGATCTTCAATACAACAAACCCTCCCAACGGAGGTCCGACTTATAACGACTACGTCGGTCCACTTCACTGGCTCATGTGGTATAATGATTCGCCGAACAATTATCCGCATCGTGGCGTTAACGATCAATACTTGATCATCGTCAAAGACGATCAAGGGAAAGTTTACATACCCTATGATCCCAATTCATCTACGGAAACTCAGGAAGTTGATCAGATTGGCGTCCTGGAACCGGGGCGTGGATATTTCTTGGGATTCCGACGACCCACCACCCCGATAGATTTCGCCGGGTGGGAAGGGTATCCCGGTTGGCCCGAGAATAGTCTACCACCCGACCCCAAGGTGGTGCAGGCGCAGACCGCATCCGGCAGCCATTTCCAATTCACGAAATACACTCAGTGGTCCTATCCGGTGGTGATTGATACGGTGGATCTGAATCAGACGCCGATGGTTCAAGGAGATGAGATCGGCATCTTCGACGGCAACCTCTGCGTCGGAGCAGGCGCCTTTCAGGGTTCATTCCCGCTGGTGATTCCGACATGGA
>JAPKYS010000012.1 GCA_026394195.1 bacterium
TCATATTTTATCCCTATTGTCAATTTATAGTACTGTTCAATATAATTTGGCAGACTTATTAAATCAAGAGTTATTTCTACTATTTTACAGGGTCGGTTTTGATTTTGGTGGATGTCATAAAATACAAAGAGGCCATCCCAATATACCTTGGGACAGCCTCTTTTTCGTTCATGCAGCGCAAGATAGCGTAGCATCTTGTGGTAAAAGTGACTACGTCACTTCATCAGTACCATTTTACCGGAGGCGTTGAAACCGCCGACGGTCAGACGGTAGATGTAGACGCCGGACGTCAGCTTGGAGGCGTCAAAGGTGACGCTGTGAGCGCCTGCTTCACGATATCCGTTGACCAGTGTAGCTACTTCGCGGCCGCTGACGTCAAAGACGGTCAGTTTGACGTTCCCGGCATCGCCGAGATTGTAGCTGATGTTCGTGGTCGGATTGAAAGGATTCGGGTAAGCGCCCTTCAGTTCGTATGCGCTGGGTGTGGCGTTCGTTTCGACAGTGTATTCCTCGAAGAAGTTGCCGAACAATCTGGATTCGCTGAGCCAGGGACCGCCATCAGCAACTGCGCTCTTCGTGAAGGTGAAGTAGCTGCTGTCCACGACCGTGTTGGGATACGTGCCGACGTAGGCTATATAGTAACCCGTTCCGGCTGGTAATGTCGATGCCACGGTTTGCGTGAAGAGGCGAGTCGGGTTGGCTCCGCCAGGTAGAGTACGAGTCGCAGGACCAAATGCCGGATAGTAGCTGCCGCCGGCGAAAATTTTAGTCCATGCCGAGAGCGTCTGCGGAGAAGCACCCAGATTCTGGACATTCATGCTGTACTGGAAACTTCCACCGTTAGCCGGGATGACGATCGGCGGGTTGGTTGCTGTGACATTAATTGCCAGCTGTGGAGCAGAACCAGCCACACCACTGACCACCAAAGCATAATCGGCATCGATCGTCGTGCTTTCAACGTGTCCATCCTGAATGACCTCATTCGCCTGGATTTCCACAGTCCACTGTCCTGCAGTCGGATTCTGGATGAAGACGTTTTCTTCAGTGTTCTTGGTGTCGGCGCTGCCGCCGGCGGTCGACCAATTACCGCTGTACAATCCATTGTTACCCCAATAGATTGTACCCGTTGGTGATGTCACCTTCAGGGTGAGATCATTGATGCGATGCTGGGTCTGAACTGCCGGATTTCCGGGTGGATCGGCATAAACCATGGTGACCTTCAGTTCAGGCTCGCCCGCATTTACGGTAACTTGATGCTGGGTGAATCCGAAGGGCAGAAGTACGTCGGATTCATCTACGATGTACATCTGATTCCGCTTGCTGTACAGGTTCTGCAGGTCTGGCATGCCCCAGCCCTGGTGAGTTCTGATCTTGTCACCGGTGGTGCCGCTGAAGGCATACTGATAAGCTGTATTGATCAGCAGCGCTTTGGCAGTGGTCGCATGGCAGCGGTTCTGGAAGACCGACCATCCCGGGTTTACAGGATTACCGAAAATTCCGGCATCCCACATCTGGAAAACCAGTCCGGCGTGCCCGGCGATAATCGGCGTTGCCGAGCTGGTGCCGCTGAATTGGCCATAACCGTTGGTTGACGTTGTGTAGGTCGTATAGACCTGATCGTAGAAACCGATGAGAGTCGGCTTGATCCTGCCATCTGATGCTGGACCAATGCTGGCTCCACCGTTCCACATATCATCAGTGCGCGATAAGGTATTGTAATGGTAGAGCGCGCCGCCGGAGATCATGTTCTTGGCCCAGGCTTGCGGTCTGGAACTCTGAGATCCATTGTTGCTCTGAGATTGGCAATGCGCGATATCCGAGTCGAAGCAGAAGGCATCTGCTTCAGCGGAAAAGGTGGTGTACTGCGTGGTTTGCGGGCTGCCGACGCTGGAAGTTTGGAAAACGGCGTAGTACGGAGATTGCAACAACTGCATGGTTTCCGTATAGCGGTTAGCACCGGTTAATCCCCAGGTCTGATAAGTGGCGACGATACCTTGCCCAGAGGGCAGAAGACCGCGAGCCTGTGCTGAACCCGTTCCAGTGCCGAAATTGATGCCTGCGCAGGCGGTGCCGTGGGAATCGAGGGAAATGGCGCCGTGTTGGATGAACGGCTGAGCCTGGAAGTCGACATGCGCGGTCTGGAAACCCTGATCGAACACTTCTCCCCGTACGTCCTGACCGGTGAAGCCGGTGACGGTTTGAAGGTAGTTCGCTCCGCCGATCTGGCGAACGATATCCATATCCGTTTCATAGGGACCCCAGACGTCGATGAAGTTGACTTCATCCCAGCGAGCCACCTGCTGGATCTGAGCTGGAGTCAGAGTCGCTTCGACCAGCATTTTGCCGGCGTCAGCATTTTCGACGATTCCTCCGATGGATGAGATACGATCCGCTACCACCGCTTTTTCAGGGACGTCCAGCACCTGGACATTGTAATGTGCAGCCGGGAAGCTCATCCCCTGGGTGCTGAAATTGTCTCGAATGGTTTCATCCAATCTATAGGCTGGCTGATAGGGACCAATCCAGCGAACATAGGGCAGCTTGGAGACCAGCTGATAAGCAACTGGATCCATTTCGACAAGGAGAGCAAATTGAGCAATATAGTGGCGAACGCTGCCACCTAAGTTGGTGATTTCATTTTCAAATTCCACCAGTGGCTGCGTCACGAACTGCACAATGTAGAGGTTGGAATTTGCATCCGCAGTCAGATTTGATGGCACCGCGGGTACGTCCTTCAAGGGATCAAAATGGGCGTACCGGAGACCCAGCTCATAATCTGCCTGAGCTTGCCGGAGTACCTGCCCGTTTTTGATGATTTGGTAAAAAGTCGACAGTCGGCCATCGGCAGCAGGCGCTTCCCACAACTTAAGTGTGATGGGAGAACCGGGCACCGCAATGACCGTCTCGTTGCTCCTCTGGATCGCTGCTACTGTCGTACTCAAGCCGAAAGTTACTGCAATCAGAAGCCCGTACATGATGATGCTCAGCATTTTTTTCATTTTTTACATCCTTGTTTTGTTTTGACCTGATCTTATCTGGTTTTACGCTTAATTTTGAAGGTTGTTTGCCGGTTTCCCTCTGATGTCCCACGGCATTCGGGCGGGACATTTTTACCCATTCAGAGAATGGGTAAAAATACGAAAAAAAATGAGATAAATCAAGCAAAATTTGTTCTTTTAAACTTATTAATATTTATAATCTTACAAAGTTTATTGAATTCCAAACCACATTCTACACGTTGGTGAAGGAATCAGCTTGTACAACAAGGGATCGTTAACCGTGAAACGGTCGTTCTGTGAAAAGTTCTTGACATTCTGAAAAAGGGAATGTATATTGAGATCACCAATGAACCAAATACGAGAGGAGATGATCATGCTCAAGGAAAAACTCACACTTCTTACTATAGCCTGCATGTCGATTATAACCATGCAGACAACCTCGAAGGCGCAGATCCACATCTCCGGAGCGCTCAGCGGTGTTTTGACTAATGAAACCTACATCGTCGATGATTCCATCTACGTGCAAGCCGAAGATTCGCTGGTCATCGAACCCGGTTCTTCCCTGCTGTTTAATGGTTTTTTCAATTTCGGCATCTACGGTTATCTTTACGCAGTCGGTACCGAGACCGACAGCATCTACTTTCAGCCTGCACCGGGGCAGGATTCATTGCGCACCATCGTGTTCCAGACGGGATCATCCGGCAGCAGCACCCTCTCCTACTGCTATATTACCGGCTGCGCCCAGAGTGCCATCAACGCTTATTACACACCGATCACGATCACGCACTGCACCATTACGAACAACACCGCCAGTTGGGGCGGTGGAATCTACTGTTCGCACGCCGACGCCACCATCTCGGACTGTGTGATAACCAATAATATCTGCGGGAATAACGGCGGCGGTATCTATTGCACCGGCTGCAATCCGATCATCACCAACTGCATTGTCAATGGGAACCTGTGCAATACTCAACCCACCACTAGCAGCGGGATGGGCGGCGGGGGTATCTGCGCTAATCATTCGTCGAGTCCGACAATAACGGGATGTACGGTCAACGGCAATCATTCCCTCTGGCACGGCGGGGGAATCAGCATGAACGACAACTCGCATCCCGTCATCTCCTACTGCCTGATTGCCGACAATTCCTGCGATTCCAGCGGGGGCGGCATCGCCATTTTTACCAATTGCCTCCCCTTGATTGCCAACTGCACCATCGTTCGAGATACGACCGACTTTATGGGTGGAGCCATCTACATGCTGGCTTCAACGCCAACCATCAAGAATACGATTATGGCTGATTGTATCGGCGAAGGAGCCGTCTATTTCGACAATTCCCCTCTGGCGGTTCTGCGCTATAACGACTTTTCCAACCCGCAAATCCAAACCTTTGCAGGCACGGTGCCCGATTCCCTGGGAACCATTAATACCGTCAACCTCAACGGCGATTCCTGCGACGTCTTTTCCAACCTATATATGCCTCCCGAATTTGTCGATCCCAATCAGGGGAATTACCACATCGATAACCAATCCCCCTGTGTCGACGCGGGTGACCCCACTTCTCCCTTCGACCCGGACGGTACCATCGCAGACCAGGGCGTCTTCTTTGTCTTCCATGTTGAAGATCCACCGGAAATTGTGCTGTCTACTTACTCGTTGGATTTCGATACGGTGCTGGTGGGGGAGAGTTCGTTATTAACGCTAACCGTCCATAATCTGGGTGTGCTGCCTTTGACTGTTCGCAGTATCACCTCAAATCTATCCGCCTTCGCGACCGATTTCACTCCGGCAGACAGCGTGGTCTTCAGTTGGGACAGCCTGGTCGTAACCGTATCCTTCGTTCCGGAAGACAGCATCGTCTATGATGGGATTCTGAGCATTGAGAACAACGACGACCTGGTCGAAGTCCCATTGCACGGAGTAGGAGCCAACCCAAATGCCGTGACTCCCGAGCGTGGGCAAATCCCCAACAGCTTTGCCGTAAGCCCACCCTATCCAAATCCCTTCAACCCCTCAACAGTGATCCGGTTCACCCTGCCTGTGGCGGCGCAGGTGCAGTTGCAAGTGTTCGACCTTAGCGGGCGCGTCGTAGGGGTCGGGCTTGACCCGACCCGTTTGCAGGGCGCACGCAGTGCGCCCCTACAGGCGTGGTATTCCGTGGGAACGCACGAAATGACTTTCGATGGATCAGGGCTGGGGTCGGGAGTCTACATTTACCGGTTGCAGGCAGGCGGGTTCTGTGCCAGCGGAAAAATGGTGCTGTTGAAATGATCTCAATAACACGGCTCAAAAGTAACTTCCGATAATCAGTATAATAAGCAGGGCGGATCGCATGATCCGCCCTGCTTGTTTTTGCACTTTAATGCAGCGCAAAGTCGCGCAGCACTTTGCGGGAAAAATAGCATTGCTACTTCATCAGGACCATCTTGTTGGTGGCGCTATAATCGCCCGCTTCCAACTTGTAGAGGTAGATCCCTGAAGCCAGATGCGAGGCATCGAAGGTGACTTCATGGGTTCCGGCATCACGCATGCCGTTCACCAATGTTGCAACTTCCCGACCCATGACGTCGAAGACCGTCAGCTGTACCTGTACTGCCTGCGGCAGCGAGAAGCTGATAGATGTCAGCGGATTAAAGGGATTCGGGTAGTTCTGGTTCAGCGAGTAGGCTTCCAGAATCACCGCTGATGCAATGGCGTATTCGTCGAATACGTCGCCGGTCACGAAGGATTGCGAAATCCAGGGATTGCCGTCTGCCACCGTCGATTTGGTGATGGTGAAGAAACTGCTGTCGGCAATCGTGTTCGGGTACGTCCCTACGTAAGAGATATAGTACAGCGTCCCCGAAGAAATGCTTCCGGCGATGGTCTGCGTTAGCGTTCTGTTCGGGTTGGTTCCTCCCGGCAGTGATCGAGTTAGTGGGCCGAACACCGTGGTGTAGACGTTCGAGGCGTCACGCACCTTGTTCCACACCTGGAAGGTCGCCTGCTGTGTCGCCAGATTGTGGATGTTGATGTTGTAAGCGAAGCTGCCGCCATTGGCAGGAATCACGACCGGTGGATTCACCGCACTGATGTTGACGTCCATGTTCAGCGCCTGCGGACCGTAAGTAAACGCCGTGGTGAATTTGTAGGCTCTGCCGGTTTGCAGATGCGCCACCGCCGGGTCGCTGTAAGTATTCCAGTAGACCACCTGGATGCCGTCATACGAATCCGGGCTTTCGATTCCCACTGTGGAATAGGGATTATCATCGCTCTGGCCGTAGTTTTCGTTAACGATATTGTACTGGAAGACGATCTCGCCGTCACCGGTGGGTGTAGGTGTATAGGCTGGATCGTAGAGCATCACTTCCAAGTCTTCTTCGACCCCGGATGAGCTGTAGTTGCGCATGTGCGACCAGGCAACGATGAAGCGGTGATTACTCACGTCATTGTAGGTGTATACTTTCCCCGTGCTCGTCGTGACCAGATCGTCCCAGAATCCGGCGATCATCCCGTTCGGTCCAGTCGCTGCCGGGATGGGGTAGTTGCGGAAATCATTGAACGACGGATTGGAATGAGTCGCCAGCCAGCCGTTGCTGCAGACAGTGATCGTGTTCACGTTTTGCCCATAGTAACGGAAAGTGAAGGGCAGGTTAACGTTGACGGACTGATCGTTGCCTTCAGATGGATCGCTGAGAGAGAGTTGGGTGCCCATTGAATTTATATCCACCCAAGAGTAGGTGGGACACTGGGCGTAGCTCACGTCGGTATTGTCGAAGCAGTAGTATCCGTAAGCGTCCGGACCCTGCGGATCCGCCTGCGATTTGGGACCGAGTTGCAGCGTGATGGTGTCGGTCTGGGTTGCGCCCGTGGAACTTGTGAAAACAACTTGCAGATTGGCTTTCTGCCCTGGAGGTGTAGTCCCAGCGGCGGTCAGGTTGAAGGGATTACCGCTGCAGGTGGCAGTGCCGCCGGCGTTCACCGTCCCGAAGCTGGCCGAGTTATCGTTGACGGTCACGAAACTGCTCAATGAGGTGATGGTTGCAGTTAGTGAGGTAGCGTTTTTGCCGCCCTCATTCTTCACCGATAGCACTAGATTGGCGGTTTCACTCGGCGAAAGCAGCGTATCTGAACCGGAAGCCTGCGCCCTTAAAACCTGCATGTCGAAGGAAGTCACCGGAATGTCCAGCAATCCGTTCCAACTCCCCTGGTTGCATGAATTCAGCAGATTGAGGCGGATGGTCTGACCATCGGGGCAATTATTGGCGATGTGAACCAGGAAGGTGCCGTTGCTGTTGCCGGTTGCGCCGGGAGCCAGATCGGGGAAGGTTTCAGTGCTGTCCAGCAGTGAAGCGAAGATTTCACTTCCGGAAGCAGTCGTTGCGATCCCGGTTGCCGTCACGGTATTACCGAAGTTTTTGAAGACCAGAGGAATTTGGACGGTTTCACCCGGGTTGACGTAGCCGTCATTATCGCCGCTGCTGCCACCCGAGTTATCGTCATCGACCCCGAAACTCTGCAATCCTACCGCAACGTTCGCCTGAACGACGTTCAGTGAATCAACGATCGGATAGAAATCATGTTTGGTGATCGTTACTTTGACGTTACCCGCGTTAGTTACTCCGATGGGGAGCGTAATCTGACCATTGGCGTTGGTTTCGCTGACAGTCTGTAATTCATTTTGCTTGTAGAAACAGACCGTGGCATCAGCCAAAGGTTGTGATCCTTCATTGACCGTCAGAGTCAGAGAATTCACCCCATAAGTGATATTATCGGGCACGGTGCAGGTCATGTATCGGATGGCGTGGGTGAACAGGTCAACTCCAGGGTCGCCGGCCAGAGCATTCCAGTTGGAAAAATTGCTTACGCTACCTGCGTCATGCGCCTGGTAGGCGTTGTACATCTCCAGCTTCCCATAGACCAGGGATTCACCGGCGTAAGGGTTGTCCTCAACGAACAATGAAGCGAACATTCCCATCGTGATGGTGTTGTTGAAGCGGGTGTTGGTCCCCCAGGTTGCGGTTCCTACACAGCCGATAGCGCCCTTGGGAGTCGAAGCCGATCCGATCGAAACAAAATGCTCCATTTGGGAATCGCCGCTAAATCCGCCGGTGCCGCAGGTTAGAATGGTGGCGAAGGGTAGCATGCGCCCATTTTGCATCTGATCCATGACGCCGTTAGTAACCCCATCGCTCAGATAGGAACGTTCCTCGTAGTAACACATCCCGGCATTCATGGCAGCGACGAACTGCGTTGAGCTGAAAGATCCGCTATACCACATGGTATCCACTCGGGTATACCCATGTTCGATAAATCGAGTTTTCACCCAGCGGCCGACTTCTTTCTCCGAAATGCCGTGATTCGTCATTCCAGCTACCATTCCCTGGTGATACCAATCGGAATTGGTGGTGTAGGGCATTTTTTCATAGAACAGATTTTTGGCGACCATCATATCGGTTTCTGAAGTGCTGGAAACCGGCAGACGACCCAGCGCAACGTCGGAGAGGATGTCGCCGCCATCCAATTGAGTATATTGGTGGTCGGTGACGTCCGAGGTGTAACCAGGCAAAGGGTAGCTGCCGCCTGAATCTCCGAAGAGCAGGACGAATTCAGGTGGAATATCCCAGGTGTCATAGGCAGTCTGAATGATATTCTTGATGGTCGTGGTCGTCGCGCCTGACGAGAAAGTCTGCACGGAAACAGAATGGCCTTTGCGCTTTTTCCATTCTACTAATGGCGCCAGGCGAGTTTGCAGATCGGCATTATTCAGACAGATGATCAGGTAAGACCCCATGGGGATCTCTTGCACGTCCAGATCATCGAAATTGGCAATCGTGCCGCGCATGATTTTCGCCCAGGAATGCGACATTGGACGGATGGCTCGGGTGGGAACATTGCGCAGATCCGTTCCCTCGAAGTGGATGTTGACCCGATAGCGGTGTGCCACCCGCAACTCTTTGGTGGTGGGATTGTAACTGACAGGGCTGGTCTGAACAGCGACCAACCTGACACCGCGCAAAAGCGCCGGTTCGGTGACCACCACTTCCTTCTGGCCATAAAAACTGTCGGCTGAGTACGCAGCCATGTCGAATTGAACCGGTTGAGGTTCTCTTTCTAAGTCAACCGGATCTTTTCCCTGCGCCGGCATCAATTCCACATTCGGAATCGTTTCCGACTCGAGGATTTCCATGTCGGCGTGCACTCCGGCTGTGGCAGGAATTGCCACCAACCGCGAGAAGGTCGCCAGTTCCGGTGCGCCTAAATGGCTGGTTAGTCCGCCTCCGGGAATTTCGATTCGATCCCAGTTGCGACCCTGTAGAACAGCCTGAGATATTTCAATTCCCGGAATTATTATTTCCAACTGAACTTGTTGCGCGTCGCTGCGCAGCACCAGCGTCTGGGGTTTTTCTGCGGTCATTTCTGTCCGCAGAGGCAGGTATTCCGCAAGCGCCGAGCTGAACCCCGACAGAAGCAGCCCAACGATGACCAAGATTTTCCAAGCTTTCATCTGTGTGACTCCCTTTTTCATACCGCTCTGGATTTAGTAGAGATTATTATTTCCCTTTCAGGGAAATACCCGATTTTTCAATGACAGTTATTTTAATAGTCGGGCGAGGTGATGTTTTTTTACATCCGATCGTTTCGTGAGGTTATTAAATCAGTAACATGATAATATACGAAATATTTTAGTCAAAAGCAATAACTGTTAAAGAAAACTGAACTTTTTTTCGGGTGAATTTATAATAGGGGCAGACCTACAGGGCTGCCCCTATTTAGTCGGGTGTTCAGCAGAACACCCTGCTACTGACTCCTGTCTACTGTCCCCTGATTCCTATTTCATCAGGACCATCTTGTTGGTGGCGCTATAATCGCCCGCTTCCAACTTGTAGAGGTAGATCCCTGAAGCCAGGTGCGAAGCATCGAAGGTGACTTCATGAGTTCCAGCCTCCCGCATACCGTTCACCAGTGTCGCCACTTCCCGCCCCATGATGTCGAAGACCGTCAGATTCACGTGCGCAGCCTGCGGCAGCGAGAAACTGATCGACGTCAACGGATTGAAGGGATTGGGGTAGTTTTGCCCCAGTGAGTACGCTTCAGGAATTGCCGCCGAAGTCACTGCGTATTCGTCGAACACATCACCGGACACGAAGGATTCCGAAATCCAGCCGCCACCATCATTGACCGTCGATTTGGTGATGGTGAAGAAACTGCTGTCGGAAATCGTGTTCGGGTACGTCCCCACGTAGGAGATGAAGTATAACGTGCCCGAGGAGATACTGCCGGCGATGGTCTGAGCCAACACGCGCGCGGGGTTGGCTCCGCCCGGCAGGGATCGAGTCACCGGACCCCAGACCTGCGTATAGACGTTACCGGCGTCACGCACCTTGTTCCACACCTGGAAGGTCGTAAGCTGTGACCCCAGGTTATGGATGTTGATATTGTATTGGAAACTGCCGCCGTTGGCGGGAATCACTACGGGCGGGCTGACCGGACTGGTGTTGACGTCCATATTGGGGGTAGCTTGACCGTAGGTGAATGCCGTGGTGAATTTGTAGGCTCTCCCCGCTTGCAGATGCGCCGCCGCCGGGTCGTAGTAGGTATTCCAGTAGACCACCTGGATGCCGTCATGCTGATCCGGGCTTTCAATCCCGACCGTTGAGTAGGGATTGTCGGAATACACCCCAGCGCTTTCGTTGACGATGTTGTACTGGAAGACGATCTCGCCGTCGCCGGTGGGTGTGGGTGTATAGGCTGGATCGTAGAGCATCACTTCAAAGTCTTCTTCAACTCCGGATGAGCTGTAGTTGCGCATGTGCGACCAGGCAACAATGAAACGATGGTTGGACTGGTCATAGTAGGAGTAAACCTTCCCGGTGCTGGTGGTGACCAGATCATCCCAGAATCCTGCGATCATTCCGTTAGGTCCGGGTGGTGAAGGTATCGGATAGTTGCGGAAATCAGTAAACGACGGATTCGAGTTTGTGGCCAGCCAGCCGTTGCTGCAGACAGTGATCGCACCAACACTCTGTCCATAGTAACGGAATGTGAACGGCAGGGTAATGTCGACAGATTGATCCTGGTCACTTGAGGGATCCGAAATGGAAAGTTGGGTGCCGAGGGAGTTGATATCCACCCAATTGTAAGCGGGGCATTGAGCGTAGCCCACATCGGTATTATCGAAGCAGTAGTACCCGTAGGCATTCGGTCCCTGCGGGTCCGCCATGGTCTTCAGACCGAGCTGAAGGGTGAGGGTGTCGATCTGCGTAGCGCCGGTGGAACTGGTGAATACGACTTGAAGCTTGGCCTTTTGACCGGGAGGCGTATTCCCTGCAGCAGTGAGACCGAAGGGATTGCCACCGCAGTTGGCGGTGCTGCCTACATTAACCGTCCCGAAGCTGGCGGAGTTATCATTGACGGTCACATAATTGCTCAATGAGGTCATGGTCGCCGTCAACGACGCGGCGTTTTTGCTGCCCAAATTCTTCACTGAAAGAACCAGGTTGGCTGTTTCACCCTGTGTAAGCAGCGTATCGGAACCGGTAGCCTGCGCCGTTAAAATCTGCATGTCGAAGGAGGTCACCGGGAAATCCAGCAACCCGTTCCAACTCCCCTGGTTGGATGAATTCAGCAGATTGAGGCGGATGGTCTGGCCGTTGGGGCAATTATCGGCGATATGCACCAGGAAGGTGCCGTTGCTGTTGCCGGTCGCGCCGGGAGCCAGATCGGGGAAGGTTTCGGTGCTATCCAACAATGTAACCAGAGCCGCACTACCGGAAGCTGTGGATGCTATTCCCGTCGCGGTTACCGATGAGCCGAAGTTCTTGAACACCAGGGTGATTTGTACGGTTTCTCCCGGATTGATGTGCCCATCACCATCGCCGCTGCTGCCGCCTGAATTATCATCATCGATGGTAAAGCTCTGCAATCCAACCGCGACGTTAGCTTGAACGACGTCCAGTGAATCGACGATCGGGTAGAAATTGTGCTTGGTGATGGTGATTTTGACGTTGCCCGCGGCGGCTACCCCGATGGGAAGAGTGATCTGACCGTTGGCGTTGGTCTCACCGACGGATTGGAGATCGTTCTCCTTGTAGCAGCATACCGTAGCCTCGCTCAGCGGTAGTGCGTTTTCGTTTACCGTGAGGGTCAGCGCGTTCACACCCCAGGAAATATTATCCGGAATGGTGCAAGTCATGTAACGGATGGGATTGGTGAAGAGGTCCACCCCTGGGTCGCCCGCCAGAGCATTCCAATTCGAGAAATTGGTTACGCCGGTCGCATCAAATGCCTGATAGGCATTGAATATCAGTAATTTTCCATACACCAAGGCGTCACCGGGGTAGGGGTTCTCTTCATCGAACAAGGAAGCGAAGATCCCCATGGTGATGGTGTTATTGAAGCGCGTATTTGTACTTGACGTTGCCGTTCCATTGCTGCAGATGGCGCCCCTGGGGCTGGTCGCGGTTCCGATCGAAACAAAGTGCTCCATTTCGGAATCGCCCTGAAATCCACCGGTACCACAGGTCAAGTTGACGGCGTAGGGGAACATGCGCCCATTTTGCATCTGGTCGATCGCAGAGTTGGAAACTCCAGCGCTTATATAGGAACGCTCTTCGTAGTAACACATACCGGCATTCATGGCATTGACGAACTGGGTTGTGTTGAACGATGAGAACCACATAGTATCGACCCGTGTATAACCATGCTTCAGCATCCGCGTCTTTATCCAGCGAGCCACCTGGGTTTCCGAAATACCATGGTTCGTTTGGGCGGCGACCATCCCCTGGTGGAACCAATCTGAATTGGTGGTGTAGGGCATCTTCTCGTAAAGCAGGTTCTTGGCGACAAACATATCCGCTTCAGGGAGGCTTGAAACTGGTAGGCGACCGATCGCGACGTCAGCAAGAATATCGGTACCATCCAACTGAGAATATGGATGGTCGAGGTGATAATTATAGCTGATATTGTAAGCCGGTAGAGTATAGGTACCGTCGGAATCGCCAAAGAGTAGGACGAATTCAGGTGGGATTTCCCAGTTGTTATAGGCCGCCTGGATGAGGTTCTTGATGGTCGTCGTTGTAGCGCCTGAGGTGTAGGTTTGTATTGAAACGTAGTGACCTTTGCGCTTCTTCCAGTCAATTAGCGGCGCTAAGCGGTTGAGTAAATCCGGGTTGTCGAGGCAGATGACCATGTAGGAGCCCATGGGGACTTCCTCGACGTCCAAGTCATCGAAATTGGCAATCATGCTGCGCATGATTTTCGCCCAGGAATGCGACATGGGACGGATGGCTCGGGTGGGAACGTTGCGCAGATCAGTTCCCTCGAAATGTATGTTGACCCGATAGCGGTGTGCCACCCGCAGCTCTTTGGTGTTGGGGTTGTAACTAACCGGATTGGTTTGTACCGTAACCAGCCTGACTCCACGCATGAGCGCCGGTTCGCTGACTGCTACTTCGTTCTGACCATAAAAACCGTCGGTCGAGTATGCAGCCATATCGAATTGAACCGGCTGAGGTTCTCTTTCCAAGTCTACCGGATCTTTTCCCTGCGCCGGCATCAATTCCACATTCGGAATCGTTTCCGACTCGAGGATTTCCATGTCGGCGTGCACTCCGGCAGTGGCAGGAATTGCCACCAACCGCGAAAATGTCGCCAGTTCCGGCTCGCCCATCATGTTACTCATCCCGCCTCCGGGGATTTCGACTCGATCCCAATTGCGCCCCTGCAGGGTAGCCTGGGATATCTCAATGCCCGGAATCAGGATTTCCAATTGTACCTGTTGCGCGTCGCTGCGCAGCACCAGCGTCTGGGGTTTTTCTGCGGTCATTTCTGTCCGCAGAGGCAGGTATTCCGCAAGCGCCGAGCTGAACCCCGACAGAAGCAGCCCAACGATGACCAGCATTTTCCAAGACCTCATCTGTGTGACTCCCTTTCGCATACCGCACTGATGTGTGTTAAGGATAGTATCCCTTGTTTGGAGTTTGTTCGAAAGCAAAATGACGTTTATTTTAAGTTAAAGCCGATGCTCCCTTCAGATAGGAGCCTCCCAACCGTGTGGACTGGATTTTCAATATAACAATATACGAAATATTTTAGTCAAAAGCAATAACTGTTAAAGAAAACTGAACTTTTTTTCGGGAGAATAAAAGGGCGGACACCCTAGTCCGCCCTCGTCGTATCGAAGATCGCCTTCAACAAGGGGTTGCAACCCCTTGTTACCGACCAGTTCACTTCATCAGCACCATCTTGTTGGTTGCTGTATAATCTCCTGCTTCCAGCTTGTACAGATACACACCGGAAGCCAAACCGGTTGCATCGAAGGTGACGCTGTGAGCGCCGGCTTCACGCACGCCGTTTACTAACTTCGCGACTTCACGACCCATCACGTCAAAAACCGACAGTTTCACCAAACCTGCTTGCGGCAGACTGAAGCTGATCGACGTCAGTGGGTTGAAGGGGTTCGGGTAGTTCTGACCCAGTGAGTATTCTGTCGGGACAGTATTATTCGTTACCGCGAATTCATCGAAGAAATCGCCGGTCACAAAGGATTCGCTGATCCAGGGATTGCCATCGGCGACAGTGGATTTGGTGATGGTGAAGAAGCTGCTGTCCGCAATGGTATTGGGGTACGTCCCGATGTAGGAGATGAAGTAGAGTGTCCCCGAAGAGATGCTTCCGGCGATAGTCTGCGCCAGGACGCGTGTCGGATTCGCTCCACCGGGAAGCGTTCGGGTGACCGGACCCCAGACCTGCGTGTACACGTTGGCAGAATTCCGCACCTTATTCCAGACCGAGAAGGTCGCAGGCGAACCGCCCAGGTTGTGCACATTGATATTGTATTGGAAACTGCCTCCGTTGGCGGGAATCACCACCGGTGGACTGACCGCGCTGACGTTGACGTCCAGCGTTGGCGCTCCTGTCGGTGTTGTGAAGAGGATGGCTCTTCCGGCTGCGAGCGGAGCGGCATGTTGATCATAGCTGTTGTCCAGCAGATACTGCAAGCCGATGGTTTCAGCGGGATTCTCAATCCCTACCGTGCATGAGGTCGGATCTGTGACACTTTTGTACTGAATCAGTATCTGTCCGTCTCCAGTCGACGTCGGGTAATACGCCGGATCGTAGAGGATGACTTCGTAGGTTTCCCGCGCCGACGTCGGTGTGTACTGGCGCACGCTGTCGTATTCCACCACGTAGTAGTGCTGAGAGGCGTTGTGGTAGTAAGCTACTCGCCCCAGGATCTGCGGTGACAGGTCATCCCAGAAGGGGGCGATCATGGCGGGCGGCCCATCCGCGTTAGGGATGCCGGAATTGGAGTAATCTGCCGGCGGAGTGGGAGTCCCCAGCGAAATCCAGCCGTCCGTCGAAATGTTGATTTGCGTGAACGACTGCCCGTAATAGACGAAGTTAAACGGAAGGGTATAGCTGAGCACCTGGTCGTCCTGGGTGAAGTTCACCAGTGTGCCCTGTCCGCCGGTGCTGGGATCGACTTCGATCCAGTTATACGTCGGGCCATTCTGGTCATAAACGTCGTAGGCCCTGTATCCGTAGCCATCCGGTCCCATCGGCTGGTAGATAGGATCGCCCACCAGGAACGTGATGGGTGTCGTATTCTGGTATCCTCCCGCCGCCGTGATTTGCAAGCTGGTGCTGACCAGGGTGTTAAGAGGACAGCCTGAACTGATGACGATGGTATAGGGTTGCGCTCCCACGCCTGTCTGCTGAGGATTCAGGTTGGGATAGGTGGAGCTGTTCTGGGTGATGGTCAGGTAGGGGCTGGAAGAACCGAGCGTTGCAGCAATTCCCGTCGCCGGAGCATCTCCGGCATTGAGTAGAGTGACCAGGATGTTGATGGTTTCCCCCGGATCGGGGACGCCGTTGCCGTTGCCGCTGACCTCGGTGATCACTCGGTTCGACACCGACAGATAGGGTCCACCCGTAGCGATGGGAATGGCGTAATCCCCGACCGCAGCGATGGCAGCCTTGGTGCAATTGACCGCGTAAACCGTATCGCAGATGCTGATGCGGTCGTTGACGGTATGGTAGTAGGGATTAAAATCCGGTCCCCAGGCTTGCTCTTCGATACCGCAGACCGCAGGCCAGCCGACGTCCCAGAAAGGTCCGTGATCCGATGAACCCATGGATGGATCGACGTCAATGTCCGGTTCCAGCTCGGTTGGCAGGAAGGTGGTGATGGCTTCGGCGATTTTGTTCGCCATAGCCAGGGATCTGGGATTGTTGTCGGTATAGATGACCATATCCCGCGGCAGTGGATCAGTCCCTGACCAGGCAATCATGTCGTAGTTGAATGATCCCACCACGTGCGTCCCAGCTGCGAGCAGCGTCTGCACGTACGCTCCGCTGCCGAGATCGCCCTGTTCTTCACCGGCAAAAGCGACGAAGCGGATGGTCTTCTCGAAGTTATATTGAGACAGAATCCGGGCGCATTCCAGCACGCAGGCGGTTCCGGAACCGTTGTCGTCCGCTCCGGGAGCGTTGGTCTCGGCGATACCCGGGTTGCCCGCTGTGGCATCGTAGTGACCGGTAATAAAGATCACCGAATCCGGGTATACCAGCCCGGTCAGTTCGCCGACCACGTTGTGCTTGATCTGGCTGGATAGCGTGAAGTTGCTGTAGTAGGCGTCCAATCCCAGATTCTGGAACTGCTGCAAAATCCAGGCGGCGGCGTTATCGCACTGAGTGGTGCGACTATTGCGGGTGACGTAATTTTCCAGATGGTGCAGATTTACCATGTACTGTGTCATGGAAACCGCATTGATGAACTCCTGCACTAATGGGTGGAAAGTATCGGTTGCGGGAGTCTCCACGCCGGAATATTTCATCGGTTTGGCGATTTCAGTGATCTGAATCCACTCGCATTTGATATTCGGCAGGGTTTTCAGATTTTCCTGCCTGATCTGAATGATTGCTTCCCGATCATTCCGGTAAAGGATGGTCGCTCTGCCGTTCAACTTTTCGCCTTCAGATGGCGACGCCAGCAGCAGGCGGTAGATTTCTCCTCCGGACGGCTGATACGCCGAAAGAACTTGCGCTCCGGCAGGCAGAGCCGCACCAACAGGCAGGCTGCCGATCCAGTAATCACCGGCGCGATGGTAAAGCTGGAAGCCAGTCTGTTCGAGGGTAGTCGGGTTGTCAGGCGCTGGAACTCTGACCAGGGTCCAATCAGCAGCGCTGATCAAGGTCAGAGGGATGAGGATGGCTATAACGATAAGCAAGCGTTTCATGAGTCCTCCGCGGGTTTTATGGATATCCTATAAAATAACGCTTTTCTCATCCAAAGTCAAGTTAATTATTTCTTAAAGGGAAATTTTTGGGGCAAAAAAAGGAGCTTTAGGCTCCGCAGAAGTGGAGGGACACGCTTCGTCGTGTCCAGGTACATTTATTTGACTAGTGCGATTTTAGTATAAGTACTTTGATTGTGAGTATACAACTTAGCAAGATATATTCCTGAAACACTGACTTGTCCTTGGCGATTTACGCCATTCCATTCAATCATCTCCTGTCCCCTTTTAATGGTTAGTTTTTTAATTAATTCTCCTTTCAGATTGTAGATTTCCAGGTTTGGAATTTCGCTTCCTTGCCACTCTATTTTCAGGCTGATATTGGCATTAAACGGATTGGGATAGGCGGTCAAAGATAATTGTGAGGGAATGAGAACTGGCGGTTTGATGGGAGGCACTCCCACAGATTGATGTAATGTGGTATCACCTAATATGACATGCACGCGACCCTTGCGGTGTTCTAATGTCGAGAGGTAATATCCAGGTTCCCCAATGACCATATCATCGATCCCATCACCGTTGACGTCACAGGATATATGGGAAGTTCCTAAACCTGCTTCGTAACCCGACCTGTGAAAATTAGCGTCGATTAGAGAATCTGCATCTTGACCCCCTAACCAAACAAAAACATCACCAGAGGTAAACCCCGAGACACAGGATATGATATCTTCATAGCCATCACCATTGAGATCACACCCAAATAGATCCCATCCGATACCGATGCCATTTTGATCGACAAAGATTTTATCTGGTGTATTTGAGATTTGTACTCCCCCGTAGTAAATGTAGATGGCGCTGAAATGATTAGGTAGGTTCACTTCTCGATTTCCGACGATCAGATCCTTTATCCCATCATGGTTAAAATCAATGCCAGCAACGCTCATCCCCAACTTAGCCATCGCTGTATCACCATACTGGTACCAGTCCGGAACCAGATTGGGAGGCGACCCGCCTGAAAATAAAATAACTGCACCGCAGCTATAGCCGTTGGGTACCGTGCATGAAGCATCCCCCAGCAGGAAGTCGCTAAAACCATCGTCATTAATATCCCCCATTTCGGCGATATCGCCATAAAAACGGTCGAATTGTGCACTCCCGGTCATCGTCAGGTCGGGAATAGAATCTAATAGATTTCCACCGAAATAGAGATAAAACTTCCCAGAAATAAGATGTGGATACGGTTGGATTTCATAAAATCCATCACCTATAATAAAGTCATTACCGCCGTCCCCGTTGAAATCACCAACTGCTCCGGCATCATAGCCAAAGCCTGATTCAAGGTCTGGTGACTCACCATCCAAGACTAAATCTGGGATGGTATCGAAAGCTGCACCGCCAAAATAGAGGTAGCAGCAGTAGTGAAGCCATGGATCTGGGATTCGCGATTGCACAAGTAAATCCACTCCGCCATCGCCGTTCACATCACCAATATTGAACATCCGGTAACTAAAATTGGTCGTGCTGTCGCCCGGCGGTCCAAAGGAGTAAGCTGGGGTGCTGTCAGGAAAGGAGTTGCCGTAGTAAACGTAAATCCTATTGGTCTCGCCTCCGGCGCAAAAGTCGTCAAACCCGTCGCCGTTTACGTCGCCAAGATTTGCCAGAGACAATCCCAGCCAGGTAGAGTCGGTTTCGCCAGTGCTGGTCCACCAGGCAGTCAGGGGCTGCACCTGCGCGGCGGCGGGGAGGGTTAGTAACAGGGTGGTCAGTGCGGTAAGGAGGAGAACTTGCGTTGTGTCAGGTCTTGCCCGAAGGGTGTGACCTGACACCAGTGGTGTTGGATGATTGAGCGTCAGGTCACGCCGCCCTTCGGCGACTAAGACCCGACGCAACGCGGTAAATAAGGTCAGAGTTTTAGGGTGCATTAGGGCTCCGTTTCAGGGTGAGAGGAGCTACCTGTCCTTGACGATATCGTACAGCGTCATCGCCTGGGCGCGCTGGTCGCGGGGGATGGTCATGATCCAGCGGTTGATGCGTTCCGGCGCAACCATTCAGGAAAGTGCATAGCGCTAATCCCAATAACGCAGAGACGGCTGCCTCGATTCCAAGTTTCCTCTTCATAAGAGTCATCCCACTTCCCCGCAGAAGGAACGAGGATTATGTTGGTTTAGAATAACGGTTAAGGGTATAGCCCCATCAAGAATATACAAAAGATTTTCGTAAAATTCAAGAGGTATTGACATTTTTCTGAAATTCTTTGAGTCCGGATTGTTATTTTCCACCTCTTCAAAGTCAAGGATACCTCCCATTGACTGCAAAGAAAATTTAATTGACTATGCAGTTTAAATTCGCTATATTGTTCTCTTAAGAGAAAAATGATCACCTCACCGGATCTCGCTTGATCCATTCCAGTGGAAAAGTAGTCTAAACACCGAATAGAGAGGAACTAACCATGCCGCGCCGATTGATTGCATTTTCAGCCATCCTGTTACTGCTCTTTGGATGTGCTTCCAAGAAAGCCGAGAAACGAGAAGCTGCCGAGCCGAAATCCCAAGTCGAAGAACCCGCGCAGACGCAGACTCAAACCCCAACTCAACCCGAAACCAAGGTGAACGCCGTGCCCGAAATCGCCACCATCGAAACACGACTGGGCAATATGGTCGTCGAATTTTTTCCCGACGTCGCGCCGAACCATGTTGCTAATTTCATCAAGTTAGCCAAGGAAGGCTTCTACAACGGAAGCACCTTCCATCGCGTTATACCCGGATTCGTCATTCAGGGCGGCGACCCCAACTCCAAGGATAATGATCGTACCAACGACGGCATGGGCGGCCCGGGATATTCCGTCAATGCCGAATTCAACAGCAAACTGCACTTGAGAGGTACGCTGGCGATGGCGCGGTCTCAGGACCCCAACAGCGCCGGTTCGCAGTTCTACATCTGCCTCGCACCCCTGCCGCAGTTAGACAACAAGTACACTGTCTTCGGTCAAGTGATATCCGGCATGGAGGTCGCCGATAAGATCGCCGCCCTAAAGCGCGATCCCAATGACAATCCTCTGGAATCCGTTGCTATGAAGATCATTGTGTCACCCAAACCGGAAAAGAAGTAATTCCAATTCATCGTTGCGTCAGGTCTTGCCCCGAAGGGGTGTGACCTGACGCTCAACTGTTTAACTTATAGCCGAAGAACGCACTATGAACCCACCCAAAGCTCTCTTTGTAGACGATGAACCCTTCGTCCTAAAAGCCCTGCGGCGCATCTTTATGGATGACAATCTGGACATCGGATTCGCCTGCAACGGCGAAGAAGCGCTGCAGTATCTGCAGGAAACCGAAGTCGACGTCATCCTCTCCGACCATAATATGCCGGGCTTGACCGGCGTCGAATTTCTCGCCAAAGCCAAGGAGATTCAGCCCGACGCCATCCGCATGCTGATCACTGGCCGAGGCGATATGGAACTCGCTCTAAAAGCCATCAATGAGGGTTCGATCTACAAATTCTTCTGCAAGCCCTGGGAAGACGACGACCTGCGTATCTCCATCCTCCGCTCGCTGGAATTCAAGCAGGTGCAGGCGCAGCTGCGCGACCAGCAGGAGAAACTGGCTCGCTTCGAGAGCTATTCTCAGACCATCATCACAGTGTCGCACTACATCAACAATTTCAACTGCGCGCTGATGATGTCGGTGGAAAATCTCAAGACCTCGCCCAATCTGACTCCCTTTGAGCGAAATTTAGCCGCGACCTCCTTCAAGGCATCGGAAAAGATCCGCGAGGTGCTGCGCATTCTCAACAGACTGCAGGACATCAAGGTGACCGACTACCCCTTCAGCGAAGGCATCATCGACATCGACGCCCAGATGAAAGCCGCCATCGACGAAATAGACGGGAGGTAAGGGGGTGAAAGCCAAAAGAAGACGATCGAACGAAATTCAATCGCTTTTGCCTGAAATAAAGAGTAGACTTGCCGCACTCTATGGCGAGAGGTTGGTTCAGGTTATCCTCTATGGATCTTTCGCCAAAAATCGTGCGACCACTGATTCTGACATTGACATTGCCATCGTGTTGAAAGGTGAGGTTGAAAAAATAAAAGAGCTCTCACGCAGCGGAGATGCTCTTTTTGATTTGATGTTGGATTCAGAGGAATTAATTTCGATTTATCCTCTGAGCGAGGTTGAAATTTGCAATGATGTATGGCCTTTGTACAGGCATATCAGAGAGGAAGGGGTGAGGATATGAGGGAAGATTTCGACTGGAGGTAGGGGGTGAGCAAGGATAGTATATGCGAATAGGACAAATTGATTTTCCAAGAGAATTAATTGACGCCCAAGCGGAAAAAAATCTGGTGATTTTCGCAGGGGCAGGCGTGTCAATGCCTCATCCGTCTAACTATCCCAATTTTAGAGATCTTGCAAACAAGATTGCAGAAGGTAAATCGACCAAAAGAAAAATGGGGGAGCCTTTCGATCAATTCTTGGGCCGATTAAATGACGAAGGCGTAAAAGTTCACGAAATAACACGTGACCTCTTAAGCGATCCCAACTCAAATCCAAATCGTCTTCACTCATCGATTCTGAAATTATTCCCAGATACTGTCAACACTCGGATTGTTACTACTAATTTTGATACTCATTTTTCGAAGGTGATAGACAACAAGACTAAGATTTACTCAGCACCTGCTCTCCCACTTGGCAATAACTTTAGGGGATTGGTTCATCTACACGGTTCGGTTGTAGATGATATCGACCATCTGATATTGACTGATCATGACTTTGGAAGAGCCTATTTAACCGAGGGCTGGGCAAGTAGGTTTTTACAAGAAATGTATGCTAAATACACCGTACTATTTATTGGGTACAGCCACAATGATCCGATAATGAATTATTTAACCCGGGGCTATCACCTGATAAGACTCACAGCTTATTTGCACTTGTTCCAGAAAACGATGTAAAAAGGTGGGATTTTCTTAAAATAAATGCGCTACCGTATCCAGTGTTTAAAGGAGGGAAAAAACATCGTTCTTTAGTCGAGGCAATTGAAAAATGGGCGATATTAACCAAGCAAGGTTCACTTGATCATAAGAAACGCATTGTGAACATTGTAAGTAATCCGAATTCAATAATTCCTGAAGATCAAAGTTATCTGAGGGAATTTGTTTTTCTTAGAGACGAGTTAGTGCGTTATTTTTGTAACTCAACGACACAAATAGAATGGTTAAAATGGGTTGAAAAGGAAGGTTTTTTTCAATCCCTTTTTGATCCCTATTCTAAATTAAATCCTGTCGAAGAACGAATTGCAGATTGGTTCAGCCGACATTACGTGATTGAGTTGTCCGAAGAGGCATTGGATTTAGTCCGTAGAAATGGTTGCAATTTTAACCAGATACTCTGGAGGAATATTGCGCATTATCTATGGCATGGGAAGATTATCCAAAAAAATCCTACGCAGCTTTCACAATGGTTAATTGTGCTTTTAAACTCAGAAATTCCTGAGAATACCGGTGATTACTTAGATTACATACTCGCTTCATGCAAGTATCCGATAAATACCGATATTGCTCTGATCCTGTTTGATTATTTATTAACACCAAGGATAAATTTGGGGCTTGGATTTAATTTTGACAAATCAGGAGATATAGTTTTAGAGAAAAGCCGATTTGAAACCTTCTTGTCACCTTTGTCCTTTTATAATCAAGGTTTCTGGGGTCAGTTGTTGAGAAATATTCCCACATATGCCGTTTATAGGCTTGAGACAATATTTAAAAAACATCTTACGAGTGCCTATTTTTCCTTGAAAGTTGCTGGCTCGGCGTATGAAGACTACGATCCTTCTTGCTTGTTCCGCACAACTATTGCTGAGAATGAAAATCACAGAATGGCTCATGACATGGATTTATTGATAGATGGAGCACGTGATCTTTTGGAATGGTTCATCGACAACAATGAGGAGTTTGCATGTAAACTAATTGATGAATGGTACAATACTACTGTTCCTATTCTTAAAAGGCTAGCGACTTATGGAATGGAAAGAAACAATGCTTTAAATGCTGAACAGAAATTGAAATGGATTTTAGATCACAATTTGATATGGAGTGGAAATAATAATCCCGAAGTCTATAGCTTGTTAAAAAATATATTCCCAAAACTGAGTGATGAGCAAAAAGGGATTCTACTTGATAAAATAGAGCTTGGCTTTCATAACTCAGATAGTGACTTGGAAGAAAGAGAACGGAGCGAGGGCGCAATAGGTAACTTATTGGTATGGTTAAGAAATGCTGATCGAGAATCAATTCTAGCCTCACAACGATATTCAGGATACCAAAGCATGCATCCAGATTTTAAACCCTATGAATACCTTGATCAAACCTATTGGCAAAGTGGTGTGAGAAATGGTACTAGACCGCCAAAATCAGTCGACGAACTTCTTACAGATGAACCTAAAAAAATCATCGATTGGCTTATAGACTATAAGGGTGATTTGTTTAATGGACCCAATCGCGAAGGATTGTTATATTGCATTCGCGAGGCATCGAAGAAGTCATTCAGCTGGGGATGGCAACTCGTTAAAGAACTTGAAAACAAGGCTAACTGGACCTCTGATATCTGGAGACAGGTAATTTATGGATTTCGTGACAGTACCAAAAACGATACTGAATGGGAATTAATTCTAGAATTCTTGCAATCACACCCAAAGGTATATTTGAATGATAACCCAATTTCCGAGTTGCTATCGAAAGGGATTATGGGGGAAGAACACCCTATTCCGTCCACTTTTTTAAAATTGACAAAAAATGTAGCTGAATCAGTATTGAATTCAGTTTTAGATTCTACCGATAATGAGGCAAAATCAGATACGGTAGACCTACAGACAGCCATTAATAGGTCTGGAGGTAAATTCACTGAATTGTTTATATATTGTCTCGCTCGAGAGCGCCGAGAAATTGGTGAAAGTATGAATGAGATACCTGAGGAATACAGAAGGGTTTTTATTTCAATTATCACAAAGAATAGCCTTCAGGCAAAGTTTGGCAGGGTGATATTAACAAGCCAAATTAATTATTTATTTTGGTTAGATTCTACATGGACTCGGAATTATCTGATTTCGTTGCTTGACTGGTCAAAGAGCATCGAAGAAGCAAGTATAGCTTGGTCAGGATTTCTCTCCCATGGCCGATGGACTGAAGGACTTTTGCCTGATCTTATGCCACTTTACCGAAAAGCATTTAAATACCTCCCCCAATTGGGAAACATGCGACATTCGTTCGCAAATCATATGGCTAATTTAGCAGTCTTTGGTTCTATTCACCCAATTAAAGAAAAATGGTTACTCGACTTTATTGAATCAGGAGAAGATACAGATAGAAAAGAATTTGCTTCGAGTATTAAATTGCAGCTAGAATCCCTCGATGATACACAAGTCCAATTCTTGTGGAAAAGATGGCTAAAACAATATTGGGATCTTAGGTTGAAGGGAAAACCTAAACCTCTTGGAAATGATGAAATAAAAGAAATGATTGAATGGCTTCCTTATCTTAAACCAGTTCTAAGTGACGCCATCGATAGAATCGTTAAAAGTGAACCACCGGTAATAAACGAGTCATTATTCTATAGGAAGATAATTGACAAAGGTCTAGTTGAGTATGCTCCTGATGCGATTGCCAAATTACTTCTTCATCTGTTACCTGTCGTACCAAATACACCTTGGATTTGTAATCAATTGAAAACCATTTTAGACTCGCTCAGCAAATTGAAGATAGAAGCGAAGGATCTAGAAAAGCTAAGAAATCATGCATCGAGATTAGGTTGTCTCGATAATTAATTCCCCCCCTCCGTATCACCCTAAAACCTCTCTCCGGGATGCATCATGAAGAAATCCCCCCTCCCCTCGTCCGTCCGCTCGTTAGGCTTGGTCAGCCTGTTCAACGACGCGGCGTCGGAGATGATCTACCCGCTGCTGCCGGCGTTTCTCACCGGCGTATTGGGCGTCGGAGCGGTCGCTTTGGGCGCGTTAGAGGGCGTCGCCGAGTCGCTCTCCAGCATCTTAAAGCTGCTGTCGGGCCGCTGGTCGGATAAATTCCACAAGCGCAAAGCCCCCACGCTGGCGGGCTATGCCCTCTCCGGGTTCGCCCGGCCGTTCATGGCGCTCACCGGAGCCTTCTGGCAGCTCTTCAGCCTGCGCCTGCTGGACCGCGTCGGCAAAGGCATCCGTTCCGCTCCGAGGGACGCTCTGATCGCCGACGTCACTCCGCCCGAAATGCGCGGCCGAGCCTTCGGTTTCACCCGCGCGCTGGATCACCTGGGAGCCGTCGTCGGGCCGCTGCTGGCGGCTGGAATTTTGCTGCTGGCTCCGGGCCATCTGAGGCTGGTCTTCGGTCTGGCAGCCATCCCCGTCTGCGGCGCTCTGCTGATCCTGATCTTCGGAGTCAAAGACAAACCCGGATCAGCGAAGCCGGCGCAGGTCGTAAAAACCCCCTTGAATCCCACTT
This sequence comes from bacterium, assembly GCA_026394195.1. Classification (GTDB taxonomy): domain Bacteria; phylum Electryoneota; class B3-LCP; order B3-LCP; family B3-LCP; genus JAPKYS01. The sequence goes on from JAPKYS010000012.1 coordinate 25,699, forward strand.
TCTGGAGGTATTTATTCTGCGTTTTTCTGTTCACGCTGGGCAATTCGTCCGATGCCTTTTTACTGCTGCGAGCGCAGAGCCTGGGCGTGAGCCTCGCCGCCATCCCCATCCTCTGGGCTGCTTTCCACGTCGTCAAATCGGTGACCTCCACACCCGGAGGCAGGCTTTCCGACCGCTGGGGGCGGAAGAAGACCATCCTGACGGGCTGGATCTGGTACGCGCTGGTCTACGCCGGATTCGCCTTCGCCGCAGACGCTCTGCACGTCTGGGGATTGTTCCTGGCTTACGGCATCTTCTTCGGCCTGACCGAAGGCGTCGAGCGCGCCTACGTCGCTGACCTGGTGGGCGAAGAGAAGCGCGGCTACGCCTTCGGCTGGTACCATCTGGCTATCGGCATTGGAGCGCTCCCGGCCAGCCTGATCTTCGGAGCGATCTACCAGAGCTTCGGCGCTCACGCCGCCTTCCTCATGGGAGCCGCCCTGGCGCTGACCGCAGGAATCGGGTTGGCAATGGTTAAAAACTCAGAAAAAATAGAAAAGGCTTGACAATTGAAGAGAGGAGTTGTATATTCTTGTTACATCGTCGGCATCCACGATCTTTTACGCTGACTTGAACCTTCAACTATTCCATCAGTCAGGAGTCTACCATGCACCGCTCAATCATTTCTCTTCTCGCGGTCATTTTGTTGATCGCATCGATCTCTATCGCTCAGAACCTAACCATCCAGGTTACGCCGCCAATCACACCCCTTGAGATCCCCGAAACCGGTGGATCGTTCACCTACCAGGTCTCTGTCACCAACCACGAACTTACCCCCCAGCAGTGTACTCTGTGGTGCATCATCACTGAGCCGGATGGAGAGCAGCGCCTGACGCTGCAACCTTTGACAGCCTCGATTGCCGCCGGACAAACCATCCAACGATCCTATACACAATCCGCCCCAGCATATTCTCCCGTCGGCAACTACGTATTGACGGCAAACATCGGCATCTACCCCAACACCGTTTGGGATAGCGATCAGTTTACATTTTACAAACTGAAACCGCCTGAATGGGTGGCGAGGTATAATGGAACGGGGAATTCGGAAGATGATGCTAGTTCCCTCGCCGTGGATAACAGCGGCAATATCTATGTGACAGGATACAGCGTGGATGGTGGGACTAATGCTGACTATACTACAATAAAATACGATAACGATGGCAATCAACTCTGGGTGGCACGCTACAATGGACCAGCGAATAGTGGGGATTTTGCCAATGACATCACTACCGATAACTTCGGCAATGTCTATGTAACGGGCTTTAGCGTAGGCAACGGAACTAGTTACGATTACGCCACGATCAAATATGATTCCAATGGAAATGAGCTCTGGGTGGCACGTTACAATGGGCCGGGAAATCAAAATGATCAAGCTAATTTTCTCGCCCTCGACAATTCCGGTAACGTCTATGTGACTGGTTATAGTGCACAAAATGGAACAAATCCATATAACTTTGACTACGCAACCATAAAATATGATCCTTCCGGCAATCAGCTCTGGGCAGCGCGCTACAATGGGCCGGGAAATAGTAGCGATCATGCTATCTCCTTTGCTGTCGACAGCTTCGGGAATGTCTACGTCACAGGTTATAGCATAGGAAGTGAGTATTCTTACGACTATGCCACGATAAAATATGATACAAATGGCAACCAACTCTGGGTGGCGCGCTATTATGGACCGACGAACCTTGACGAAGCTGCTTCTTCTCTCGCTCTTGACAGTTTCGGCAATGTCTATGTGACCGGCTACGAAGGCAGCTGGTCTATTTACGACTATGCCACGATAAAATATGACCCCGATGGCAACCAACTCTGGGTGGCACGCTACAATGGACCCGGGAATCAGGATGATGTAGCTAATTCCCTCGCTGTAGATGGTAATGGCAATGTCTATGTGACAGGCTATAGCGCACAAAATGGAACACCTCCTTATTACCATGATTACGCAACCATCAAGTACGATGCGAATGGCAATCAGCTCTGGGTGGCGCGCTACGATGGACCGGGAAATCAGCATGATGAAGCTGCTTCTCTTGTCCTTGACGACAATGGCAACGTCTATGTGACGGGTTTTAGCAGAGGAAGTGGAACTTCTTACGACTATACCACTATAAAATACAACACTAATGGCAATGTGCTTTGGGTGGCATGCTACAATGGACCTGGAAATTATAATGATCAGGCGAACTCTCTCGCTATCGACGGCTCTGGAAATATCTATGTAACAGGCAGTAGTTATGGCAGCGGGACTGGCGTCGACTATTGCACCCTGAAATATTCTGCTACCGACCTGCCGAATTGGCAGCAGCCGGTCGCAACGGCTTTTGGCGCGCCGCTGCCCAAAGAACACCACCTACAGCAGAATTCCCCCAACCCCTTCAACCCCACCACCACCATCCGCTACGAGTTGCCAACAAACAGCCACGTATCGTTAGAGGTGTTCGACGTTTCCGGGCGGTTGGTTACCACACTTATCAACGGCATGCGGGAGGTGGGAAACCATGAGGTCACCTTCGACGCGTCGGGCTTGGCGGCGGGGGTGTATGTTTACCGCTTGCAGGCGGGGGAGTACACGGGGGTACAGAAGATGGTGCTGCTGAAGTAGTCGCTGGTTGCTTGTTGCTGGCGGCTGGTAGGGGCGTTTAATTAAACGCCCTGTCAACAGAGACGGGTAGGATAGGCATTCTTGCCTGTCCTCAATTCTCGGCGATATAAACAGTCAGACAAGAATGTCTGACCTACCCAGACAAAGAGGGCGCACCAAGTACGCCTTTTTTTTATCAGTGCAATCAGGGAAATCAGTAAAATCAGCGGTTCAGGTACTTTTTCCTCAGCGTCAGGTCACATCCTTCGGGCAAGACCTGACACAACGCACTGGAATGGTGGAGTGCGGTGGCTTGCCACCGTATTCCCATTAAGGCGGAAGCAAGCTTCCGCACTCCAAATTTACGGTTCGGGGCGAGGTGAGCGCGACCCGTCGGTCGCCCTTGTATTTTATCCTTTTTTATCCGTGTAATCCGTGAAATCCGTGGTACAGACAATTGTAAAATGGATTCCCGCTTTCGCGGGAATGACATTTATTATCCCGGATTCTTGTTTTTCACTCATAACTCATCATTCATAACTCATAATTTGTCTGATTCCGAACAAGTCGGAATGACAAATTATTTCCATCACCCATCACCCTCCCCACATACTCTCCATCCCCCACGATCCTTCGCAAAAGTTGAGAATCTCCTTGACATTCTCTGCGGATTTCACTAATTTCTGGGAATCACTGCAACCACCACCGATCCCGACAGGAAATGTCCGCACGAAACACCTTGAAAAGCCTGACCAACCGAGTCATCTGCTGCGATAACCGCGAGGTTTTCGCGCAGCTGCCCGACCATTCCATCGACCTGATCCTGACCGATCCGCCCTACAAAACCTACCAGAGCAATCGTCCGCAGGCTCACGCCAAGGTCAAAGTGATCGATCAAGCTCTGTTCGATCTGGAGTATTTCGCCCGGGAAAGCTACCGGGTGCTAAAAGACAGCTGCCACCTTTACTGCTTCTGCGATCACCTGACGTTTTCCGAGATTCGAGCGGAACTTGAGCGGGTGGGGTTTCAGTATAAGAACTGCCTGGTTTGGGTCAAGAACAACCACGGCAGCGGCGACCTGCGCGGCAATTGGGCTCCCCAGCACGAGTTCATCATCTTCGCCAGCAAGGGACGCGGGCAACCTTTAAACGGAAAACGGCGCTCTAACGTATTACTGAAACGCCACACCGACGGCAGCTTGGAGTTCTTCCAGAAGGTTTCCAATTATCGCTACAACCACGGCACCAGCAAACCGGTGGATATCCTGCGCATCATCCTGCAGGTATCATCGCGCCCCGGAGATCTGGTCTTCGATCCCTACGGCGGCAGCGGTTCCACCGCAGAAGCCTGCGTGTTGGAAGAACGCAGCTATCTGCTGACGGAAATCGATCCCGACCACCATAGTGAAGCTCAGGAACGCATCGACGAACTACTGAAAATAGAACGTATCCAATATCAATCCTATCAGCAGGTTACACCATGAAAATTGCCACCAAAGAAAAGTTTTCAGCCATACTGGCAGACTTGAAGTCACGCCAGATCGACGTTGCCCTGATCTCCGACTTTGAAAATAGCCGCAACAAGAACATCCGCTACCTGTGCGGTCATCCCTCCGATGCACACCTGCTGCTCTTTGCCGACGGCAGCATGACGCTGATCCCCTGGGATCAGGTCATGGCGAAGCTGATGGCGGAAGTGGATCAGGTGTTGGACATCCTGAACTTCGACCGCTCCTACAAAGCAGCGCTGGTATCTGCATTAAAGCAGAAGCTGGGAGAGAGCTTCACTCTGGAAGTGCTGCCGGATGAACGGCATTTTCTGGTCATGCAGCTGCATGAATCCTTCCCGAAGGCGAAAATCGTCTGCCGCCCCGACGGCGTCAGCGATGCGCTGATCAACGTCCGCATGGTCAAGACCAAGGCAGAAATTGATATCCTGCGTGAAGGCGCCAAGGTCACCAACCAGATCATCAACCTGATCAAGCCCTTCGTTGATTCGCACCGGGGACTTAAAGAAGTTGATCTCGCCATCTATCTCGAAACCGAAATGAAAAAGCGCGGCGCCGAAGGACCGAGCTTTGAAACCTTGACCGCCAACTGCACCCGTTCCGGCATGATCCACCAAGTACCGTCGTCGTCTGACGCTCAACTGGATCTCCCGGGTCTGGCGCTGATCGATTACGGCTTATGGTGGAAAGGGTACGCCACCGACGTCACCACGCCGTTGATCTTCGGGAAATTGTCTCCCGATCAGCAGAAGATTCTGGACGTCAACCGCAAGGCCTACGATATCGCCATCGAAATGATCAAGCCGGGCGTCGCGGCGCATGAAATCGCCGAAGCCTCTATCGGCTACATCGAATCGCAGGGGTTGATCATGCCTTATTCCCTGGGGCACGGTATCGGTCTGGAAGTTCACGATCCCCCGCGGCTGGCCAAGAAACCGACCGATCCAGAAGTGCTGAAATACTGGAAACCGGTCATCCTGGTTCCCGGGATGGTCTTCACGGTCGAGCCCGGAATATCACATCCGGAACTGGGCGGCTGCCGCATCGAAAACGACGTGGTGGTCACCGAAACGGGCGTCGAAATCCTGACCGATTCGAAGCCGCTGTTTTTCGCCTGATGCACGCTCCTGCCAAATAAATCGTCTGACCGGCGTCAGATCGCAATGAGATAAAGGGTGGAGAAATTATCTTCACCCTTTTTATATTTCCATGAGAATTTTTCGTAAAACTTGATAACAACTCAACAGTATTTGATTATCCTATAAGTTTATGTTTTTCGGTCCAGAATGCAATAAGGCTCAAATACCAACAAGCACCATCGACGAGGTTACACAATGCTCAAACGCGCAGGTCTGACACTCGCTCTGCTGATCGCAGCGCTGCTCCTGATCAACACTATCACTCTGGCTATTCCTCCTCTCACGCCTGATCTTAAATGGAAGGGGCGCCTCGTGGTGGAATTCAACGACAAACTGGGGAACGTTCAGGTCAATGAAACGTCAGGTACGGCTCTCATCGGAGATCCTGATCTGGACGCTCTGGCGTACCAGTATAGCGTCCGCCACATGGAAAAACTGATCCCCGGGTCTGAAACACCGCAGGACGTATCAATTCGGGATCTCTCAAGCTACTATATCCTCGAATTCCCACCCGAAATCGACCTCCGAACCATTGCCGACTCCTATGCTGCGGATCCGATGATCATCAGCGCGGAACCCTATCAGGTGTACAAGTATGACTATACTCCCAGTGATCCTTACTTCAGCAGCCAGTGGGCCATGACCAAAGTCAACGCCTCCACTGCCTTCAACTTTACTCTTGGCAGTCCGACGGTTATCGTCGGTGTCGTCGACTCTGGTATCGATACCGCTCACGCCGACTTGCGTGCCAACCTCTGGGTCAATCCAGGTGAAGACCTCAATCATAACGGTATCATCGATATCACGGATTGGAACGGATACGATGACGACGGCAACGGCTATATCGATGATTTCTGGGGTTGGAACGTCTGGCAGGGGGGCAACAATGTGCAGGATCCTCCCATGTCTCAAAATGGCGGGCACGGAACCCACTGTTCCGGAGACGCTTCCGCCCGGATCGATAATGGTATCGGCATTGCCAGCCTCGGCGGCAAAGCCAAGATCATGATGGCCCGAGCGGGCGACGGTCAATACATCTACGCCGGTATGCAGGGGATCAGTTATGTAGCAAACAACCATGCCAATGCCATCTCCCTTTCCTGGGGAGGCAGTTACTCCAGCAGTTACGAGCAGTCTGTCATCACCAATGCCTGGAACAACGGCGCGCTGATTTTTGCTGCCGCCGGCAATGAAAGCAGCTCATCCCCGCACTACCCCGCCGCTTACACCAACGTCGTCGCCGTGGCTGCTACCAATACGGGTGACCAGAAGTCCTCCTATTCCAATTACGGGACCTGGATCGACGTCTGTTCCCCCGGAGACAACATCCTGAGTACAATTCCTCCGAGTGCTTACGGCAATATGTCGGGAACATCGATGGCTTGCCCCATCGCCGCGGGTCTGGGCGCAATGATCAAAGCGGTAAGACCGTCCTACACCAACGCCCAGATTCTCCAGCACATCTACAATACTTGCGACAATATCTACCCCCAGAATCCCGGTTACACCAACATGCTGGGTCACGGCAGGATCAACGCCGCGAATGCGATGACGGCGCTGTTTCCGGTGTTAGGTTACACGCAGCAGGTTTTTGATGACGCTTCCGGCAACAACAACGGCCGCCCCGATCCCGGTGAAACCGTGAATCTTCGCCTGACGATTCAGAATACTTCGACTTCGGTCAATGCCACCGGCGTAACGGTGACCCTGTATTGCGCCGATCCAGCCATTACCGTGCAGGACAGCACCAGTTTATTCGGGGACATTCCGTTCGGTCAAAGTCGCAACAATAGCCTTGATCTGCTGACCTTCTACGTCAACAGTAACGCTGAACCGCACGAAGTCACCTTCAGGTTGACTCTGCACGAGCAGTCCAGTGGTTTGACTCAGGTATCCCAGATCATCCAGATGGTCGGGCAGCCGTATATCCTCCTCGTCGATGACGACGGCGGATTCAGCGAAAACTACTGGTACGAAGTCGATCTCGATTCGCTGGGCAAAGCCTACGATTACTGGAACGTGCAGACACAGGGGAATGTCCCTCTAACCTCATTGCAGCAGCATTCATTGGCGATCTGGCACACATCCAATACCACCAGCCCCTTGAACGCCACCGAACAAACCGCCATCCAGAGTTACTTGAACGGCGGAGGACACCTCTTCCTGACCGGTGAGAACATCGACGAGCAGTTTGCGGGTCAAACCTTCTACACCAATGTTCTGCACTGCACATCAGTGGGGACACCTGGATCTTTCCAGTTGACCGGCATTACCGGAGACCCGATTTCCAACGGCACTACCCTGTTGTTGGCGGGAGCAGGCGGAGCGGGCAACAGCCAGTCGCCTGCCACAATAACCCCTCAGGGGACGGCGGAACGTGTCTACAATTATAATACCAACGGTCTCTGCGGCGGTCTGCGTTGGAACAGCGGCAATACCAAGCTAGTCTACTTCTCCTTCTGCTTCGAAGCCGCTTCCGGCATCTCCTCGACCCTGCGCCGCGTGGTGCTGAATAACGTCATCAGCTGGATGCAGCCTGCCGGAGCCACCTGGGACGTCAACATTTCGGCGATCAATCCTCCCATCGTCATCCCAGCTAACGGAGGCAGTTTCCAGTATAACTGCAACGTCCACAACCTCTCCACCACACCAGGAGCGCCCTATCTTTGGAACAAGGTGAAGGACGGCGCCGGCAATTGGACCACGGTCTTCGGTCCGATCACGCGTTTGCTACCGGGTGGAGCTAATCCATCCCGCGTCTTCACGCAGACCATCGCCGCCAGCGTGGCGCTGGGAACCTGTTACTACGTCTCCTACCTCGGACCGACCCCCACTACTATCGCCGACAGCAGCTTCTTCACCTTCACTAAATCGACGGTCGCCGACGGCGGTCTTTGGGTTTCCGAGAGCAAGCTCTACGGCGACTTCTTCGAAGAATACAACACCCCAGACGTAGGGGCGCAGCATGCTGCGCCCTTACAGCCCGAACAGTTCGAGTTGCTCGGCGCTTCCCCAAACCCCTTCAACCCCACGACGAACATCCGGTTTAATCTGCCGAATGTCAGCTCGGTGACATTGACGGTTTACGACATAAATGGTCGCGTCGTAGGGGTTCAACATGTTGAACCCCTACAGTCGGGAGCGCAGGAATTGACCTTCGATGGCTCGCATCTGTCCTCTGGGGTTTACCTCTACAAGCTGGAGGCGTCGGGGTCAGGGACGACCCCGACTACGGCCACAGGGAAAATGGTGTTGCTGAAATAGCATCGGAGGGGCGCGCTTCGTCGCGCCCTGATGATTTCGCAATTTCGGACACGACAAAGCGTGTCCCTCCGGTAATGGGTGGTTTACGAACCGCCCACTTTTTTTTCTCAAATCTCAACCAATTATCCAATTATTCCGCCACCATAACGAGAATTCGCTGAAAATTTCGTTGATTCTTACAAAATATCTCCCGATCTTATGCGAAATAATCGAATCTAAGAATTGCCAATTTAAGCAATTATCCAGCCGATCGTTCGCACCTATCGGAGGCACCGCAACACCACAGATGCCGTACTTGGCATCACCGCTGTCTCAAGTTCAAATTGACCTGATTCGCCATTGGATCGCCGCGGGCGCTCGGGACAACTGATCGCTAATTGAAATTTCGATAAAGATGATTGTGAGTTAAAAAGCGGCTCGAGAAGCCGCCTTTTTGTTATCTCCATCATACCGGGTCTTTAATCATCGACATCAGTTCTTTATTGGATCTTTGGTTGAGCGTAATTTTTCCTGTACATAACTCTCAACGTAAGGCAGAAGATATTCTGCAATCGCCCTATGTCCTGCAGCATCCAGGTGTCGGTCGATTTGACCGTACAATTTGATCTTCCTGTCAGCCAATTGCCGCATATACGGCAAGGGATCGGCGAATGCAAGGGATCGTTGTTTTAAAGCTGCACCGAAAAGTTTGTTAGGTTGTTCCAGATCTACGGAATCAGGCGGAGTATTTGAGAATTTAAGAAAGTTAGTAAACAATTCCTTATTGGTCTGCCACACTGCTGGGACGAACACAAAAATAACCGGTATATGGTAGTAGTCAAATTGATTTCGGATCAACTGACATAGATCAGCAGTGACGGTCCAGCGAGGAGAAGTTCGTTGTGATATTCTGAACTCAGGGTTTATGTAGCTCATAGTTTTGCCGATTCTAGAAGCGAAGGAATAGCAGACGTGTTTAAATAGCGTGTATAGATGAGAATTCCCTTCAAGAAACTTTTGAATGGGTGTTATAATGGGCGTTATTAAGTTGGTGCGACACCAGCGTTTTACCTTCACACCCAAGGGTAAGTCCCGACGTGTATGGGTTTCATTGTCGTTCGCAGTGGTATCAATTCTCGTAATAAAATCATTACTGAGGTATATAAAGATCAACCCCAGATCGTATTTATTCATTGCTAAAGATCGTTTGGTTTCAAGATAGTACTGGTTCGGGCACCATCCACTTATGCCTGCGTTGGTCGCCCTGACTTTAATCCCAAATTTTTTTGTTAACAATTCTGCTAAGACCACCGGCATAGTTTCTTCATTCTCAACTGACACCGCTTCTAAAAAAGAATCACCGATCGCCAGGATTGAGTAGTCGGGATTGTCAGGATTTGGTTTAGTATAATTGATTCTATATCCGAATTGATCAGTAATAATATGGTGATTGCCTTCGCCATTGTTGTATATAACGTTAATATTCTCAAAACGACGCCAGATGAACAGAGAGTCAGAACGGTAGAGAAGGACGTCGTAATTAATGAGTTGCTGCGGCGCGACAATCCGGACGGCAATTTCGCCGAGAATTAGACAAATAGTAAAGCTGATGGCAAGGGTTAGCAGACTCTTTGGTAAGGTCTTCATGATCAATTTCCCAAATTTGACAAGTTTTTAGCCACGGTGCTGTTATCCACCATCGATAGCGGTATCCCGCCCTGTTGCTCCACTCAGGGATTCTGGGCATACACCTATCTAGTTTAGATAATTATCCTGAAAAGAGCAAGCGAATTTTTATGATTTTCTCATGGAAATCCTTAGGTGATACATCTCGTGGTTCCCTAAACCTGCATTGAATTTCAAGACCATAAAGATCAGTTCTGATTTTTCTCCGAAGTAATTCTTGACACCCCCTCTATAGATAGCTTATATTGTAAAAAACAAAATTCTCGTCCGAGTGGAAGTTCATGCAGACTCTCATTCTTGCAGCTGGTGCAGGAACTCGATTTGGTGGCAGCATCCCCAAACCGCTCATCCGCATTGCCGGTAAGCCTCTGATCTCTCGCCTCTGCGAACAGATGCGCCAGTTGGGTTGTGATGATCTGGCAGTGGTATGCGGGTTCCAGCGCCTGTTAGTCGAGCGCATCCTGAATCCTAACATTCGCGTGGTATTTAATCCTTTCTACCAGGTCTCTGATACCTTAACTTCCTTCTGGTTTGCTCAGAGTCTTTTGTTGGATGACTTGTTACTGGTACAGGCGGATTTTATCGCAGATCCGGCTCTACTGCAGCGACTCGTGGATGATTCAGCGGATCTGATATTTGCTTACGATCCCAAATTCCTGCACGATGATGAGATCAGGGTTGAGCTTGTAGAAGGGATTGTGAGAAACGTTGGCGAGTCGATTCCTCCCCAGCGAGCTGCCGGAGTTGTTTTACCGGTGCAGAAAATTTCACGAAAAGCTCTGTCCCGTCTCAAATCGATCGCCGATCAAACGATGCAAACGGGAGATTTTCAGAGGGACATTGAATCGGCTTATCTGGAGATGATTATGGCCGGGACGTTTTCAGTCGCGGCTCTCGATGTGAGCGCTGCAAAATGGTGCGAAATCAACGAGCAGGAAGACCTGGATCGGGCCAGGATGATCTTCGGAGAATAGCTCAGCCTTTATGGCGTTAAACTAAATATATTAACACTGTCGGGGTCAGGGGCGACCCCGGCTATGCCGTGGCGTAGGGGCGCAGCATGCTGCGCCCCTTGTATCTTGAAAATTGCTTATATTATTGTTGGAAAAGGGGATCAGAAGCAGCATTTTAGATACTGATAAACATCTGCTTGGGGAGTGGCTGACCGTTGACCCCTAGGTCTTCTACGACCGTCGCGTAGCTTGGTC
>JAPKYS010000062.1 GCA_026394195.1 bacterium
CCTGCATAGGAATCATTGACAGCAACAGGAGCAGACAGATGAGCGCTTTTGCTTTCATAGTTGACGACCTCTTCTTTGTAGTAGGATTGAGATGTTTGATATTTCCGTTAATCTACTGGCGAGCAAGGACAATTTTATTTTGGGTTAAGCTGACGACTTTCATGGGGTAGGTTTTATTCACGGCGATGGCTTTGGCTAAATCATTGGCGGTTCCTTCGTAAGCAACTTCCAACTCAGCCACATTGCCTTCGAAGGGTCTGGAATTCACTCTTTTTACGCCGGTGACGTTATCTTTCAGCCAAGTTTCGAAATTAGCTGCTTGCAGAAAATCGATGCTGGTGATCTGTATGAAGACGGGTGTGGTATTAGCGGATTCGCCGCCCCATTTACGGATGATATGGCTGATAACAACATTGGCGACTTTTTTCGATACTTGTTCAAAAGCGTCTCGAGTCGCGGCTTCCTCGGTCGTCTGGGCTTTGGTGGCAGATTCGTGCACCACCCCCAACAATTCGCCGGTGTCAACCCGGATGGCTTTCACGTTGATATCGGCTCTGACTGATGCCATTCCGTAACCACCACTATTCCTCGCCGCGCTGGCGTTACCCACAATGATGCATTCAGCCTTGAACATTCTACCTAAATTCTGCACGGCTTCTGCATCGCCGGTTGCCGCTTGACGCGCCAAATCCTTGTTGCGGATTTGCGCTATCTGTTCACGATCAACGATATTGAAGTTCTTCTCAAAAAATGTTTGCATCAGAACGGTTTCTACTAACCCGGAATCACGGCGATACCAGTCAAAACTGATCTGTTCGTCTATTAAAAACATCAGTCTGGGACGTCCCACCATTTCCAACAAAATATCAACGGCTGCTTGATCAGCTAAGACCTGATCGAGCATTTTCGTGACGGAAGCTTCAATAGTGACCTGCCACTGACCGGTATCAAGGCGCTCATCTTTTAATAGGTTATAAGAAGTCACAAAACCGTCAGCTCGCGAATAAATATTGTCGGATAGCAGTTGAAAATTTGCAGCGACGGAGTGTGAAGATAAAGCTACGCCTAAACCTTGTTCGATGGCATTTCGTCTGGCGTCGTCCAACGCGGCGTTTCGATCCATACCAATTCCACTTGCCGTCACTTTCTGAGTATTTTGAGCAAGGGCAAACGTCGCCAGCAAGCAGACTAAAATCAGGGACCAGCATTTGACATTGTTCATTGTTTCCCTCTTTTTTTATAATTCAATGAAATTTAAATATTTTTCTGAATAAACCAAGCTTTTTTTAAAATATTTTTCATAGTAATTCATTTGAAATAATCCGGATGTCGACTGCGGAGAGTCGACGGCACAGGGAAAATACACCCCTTCCATCTCCTCCGATAAAAATGCTTGATCTTTCCTTGGTAAAGACGTATATTTATGGAGAATCACGAGTCAAGGCAAGCTTGACCTCTACGAACTGATTGCTGAATGCTGCGCGAGATAATCATTGACACCTGAACCCTTAAAAGTCTACCTGGATTCCTACGGCTGCCAGATGAACCTGTACGACGGCGAAATCGTCAGCAGCCTGCTGCAAGCAGACGGCTTTGTCATCACGTCGCGAGCCGCCGAGGCTCAAGTCATCCTGATCAACACCTGCGGAGTGCGCGATCACGCCGAACAGCGGGTGCTGGGCAGACTGCGAACGCTGGCTGCTCTGAAGCGCCGCCACAGTCGCCTGATCATCGGCGTCCTGGGTTGTATGGCTGAACGTCTGCGGGAATCACTGCAGGACCAGATTCCCGAAGTAGACTTGGTGCTGGGACCCGATGCTTACCGCCAATTGCCGCACCTGCTGAAGGGGCTGATTTCCGGCGACGAGGGCATCCGGGGGTACTCGACGGGTGCTCTCCGCGAAACCTACGGCGACGTTCAGCCGAGCCGCCGGGAGGGCATCAACGCCTTCGTAGCCATCATGAGGGGCTGCGACAATTTCTGTTCCTACTGCATCGTACCTTACGTGCGGGGACGGGAACGCAGTCGCCCTCCGGAAGAGATCTACCGTGAAATCAACGAAGCCGTTGCTGCCGGATTCCCAGAAGTGATGCTGTTGGGACAGAACGTCAACTCCTACCGCCACGAGGAGGTCGGTTTTCCCGAACTGCTGGATGGAGTAGCGCAAATCACTGGCTTGAAGCGGCTGCGCTTTCTGACTTCACACCCCAAAGACCTCAGCGACGCCCTGATCGAGCGAATGGCTCAAGGCGGAGTCATCTGCCCGTCTCTACACCTGCCGGCGCAGTCGGGTTCCGACCGCATTTTAACCGCCATGAAACGAGGCTACACCAGCGAAAAATACCTCACCAAGGTGGAACAGTTGCGCTCCGCCGTACCGGATCTGGCTCTGACCACCGACCTGCTCTGCGGCTTCCCGGCCGAAACCGAAGAGGATTTCCGCCAGACACTCGAGCTCATCGAAGCCGCTCAATTTGACGATGCCTTCACTTTCAAGTATTCGGTCAGGCCGGGGACGGAAGCGGCGAAGCTGCCCGATGACGTCCCGGAAGCGGTCAAGGTCGAACGGATGGAACGGATGATCGCCTCATGCCGCCAGCAGGCGAATGCTTCGCGCAAGCGGATGATCGGCCAGCAGGCGGAGGTGCTGCTGGAAAAGGTCAGCCCGAAGAATAGCTCTGAATGGAGCGGCCGCACCGCTTGCGGCAGGATGGCACTGGTGCCAGGGGAATTCAATCGGGGTGATTTCGTGCGTATCAGGGTGAAACAGGTCAAGGGGTTTTCGATGTGGGGGAGAAAAGTAAATTATGAATAATGAATTATGAGTTATGAATTTTAAAAACAACAATTTACGATATCTTTTTGGCGCTTATATTCATCATTCTACTTACGTGCACATGCTTCGTCCGACGGCGTCGCCCAGAAGCATGCCACCCGCCGTAACCGTTTGCCTCATCCAATATCCCCACCTTCGTTCTCGACAACCCATAAAAATACTTGACCTTTCGCAAGATAGTGCGTATATTAAGCGGTTGAGAACGGCACGCTCATCATCACCTTGTCATTCCATCACACGGAGGCCCTATGTGGATCATCCGCTGGGTTTTTATCACCGCACTGATCATTACGTTGGTGGGGTTTCTGGGACTGAATCAGAACGAAATCGTAAACGTCAACTTCTTCTTCTGGCAGTCTCCGCCGATACCGCTGGCTCTGGCGCTTTTCATCGCCTTTGCCGGAGGTATGTTCGTGCAATTGCTCTTCGCCATCATCAAACAGTTCCAGTTGCGCGCTGAAATCGGCAGGCAGAAGCGTCAGGTGCGCCGCCTGCAGGAAGAATTGGAGAAACTCCGCAATCTGGCCATCGAGGAAGAGTTCGCCAGACCGTTAAACGGATCACAAACGCCCATCAAACACTTCGGGGATTAACGCATGGGAGCGACATTTCTGGTATTCATCGCCGCCGTAATCGTTGCCGGCGTCGCATATTACTACTACAAGGTCTATCAGCATCCGAAGATCACCGAGCGCAAACTCCCCTACACCCAGGGACTCAACTATCTATTAGCCGGCGAACCCGACAAAGCTAAAGATATGCTGATGGAGGCGGTGCGCCGTGATTCGGAAAATTTGGATGCCTATCTGAAGCTGGGCGCGCTGCTCAGGCAGAAGGGACAACCGGCTTCAGCCGCCAAAATTCACCAAAGTCTGACGGTGCGTTCCGATCTCAATCATGCCGATCAGATCGAAGTTTACAAGGAACTGGCCCTGGATTACGATGCCGCCGGAGTGGGATCACGAGCTGCGGAGTATGCCGACCGGATTCTTAACCTCTCGAGCGACAACCGCTGGGGGTTGGAGTTCCGCGTCAAGCTGGCACAGCAGATGAACGATTGGGCTGCCGCCTTCGAGATGACCCGGCGTCTCAATTCCGTCAACGGAAAGAAAGATGACGCTCTGCTGGCGCTGTACCGGGTGGAAGAAGGGCGTGCGCTGATGGAATCCGGCAAGGACAAGGACGGCAGAGTCAAGTGCCGGGAAGCCATCAAATTGGATCGGAGCTGTTCGCTCGCCTATCTGACCCTGGCGAAATCGTACATCAGAGAAAATCGAGAAGAGGACGCCGTCAAGGAATTGAAGAACCTGCTGGAAGCCAAACCGGAACACGGCTATCTGGCTTACGACCTGATGGAGAACCTCTATTTCAATCTGGGGCGGTTTGACGAAATCGAACGCCTCTACCGCGATATCATCCGCAAACGTCCAGAAGACCTGCATGCTGCTCAGGCGCTGGCGCGGCTGCTGCGGAAAAAAGGAGAGTTCGACCGGGCTTTACGGGTCTGCCAAGAAGCTCTGGAAAGACACCCCGAAGACCTGTGGTCACGCCGCTTCATGATCTCCATGCTGATGGAAAATGGACGCACGGATCAGATCGGCTTGTTGGTCATCGAACTTCTGGATCAGGTGCTGGCTGAAAATCCCCGTTTCAGTTGCTCAGCCTGCGGGTATAAAACAGACGAACCGCTCTGGCGCTGCCCCAATTGCGCCGGATTAGGGACATTTAATCTGTGACCCCTGTTGGCGGCTCACCGATGCGTAGAATGGCGCGCAGGATCATCGTCATTGTCTTCGGCTTTACCCTGCTGCTGATCGGCGTGATCATGATCGTCTTGCCCGGTCCGGCAATTATCGTCATTCCCCTGGGATTGGCGCTGCTGGGCACGGAATTCGTCTGGGCGAAACGGCTGTTGGAAGAGATCCGCAAGGGAGGGGGCAAAACCGGACGGGCAATCTTGAGCGCCATCCCCATCATCGGTAAACGATATAAAGCCCATCCGGAACAGACACATGAACCACCGGAATAGACCAAAATCGCAGTTTCCCCTCCTACCCGCGATCTGCCTTTTTATCCTGTTCGCCGCACTGTCACCTCCAACCACAACTGCTCAACAAGGTATGCAAGCCTACGAACGCGGCGATCTCGCCAAAGCTGCCCAATACTTAAACAGCGGCAAGCTTCCGGGAGACGAAGCCGAGTTCCTGCAGGCGGCGCTCTGTACTGAAGCCGACAGCGCCGCGACTTTGTACCGAGCCATGGTGCTGCACTATCCCGAATCGCCGTATTCCCGCCGAGCCATGGATCGCCTGCGGCAGTACTACGAAGCCACCGGAGATCACGACAAGGCTGAGGACATCAAAAAGACGCTGAAGAACTGGCAGGCGACTCAGAAAACACTAAATGATGCCGAGGAAAAGCCCGCCGCTCCCGTGGTAAAACCGCCTGTTGTAAAACCTGCCGAGACCAAACCGGATAAAAAGCAGGAGCCAGCCAAGAAAAAAGAGCCGCCTCCGAAGCAGCCGCAGCTTCAGCAATCCAAATACAACGTGCAGGTGGGAGCGTTCGGTTCTGCGGTGAACGCCCGCAAGCTGCAGGATACGCTGGTCAAGGCGGGGTATCAAGTGATTATCATCCCGCCGAAGGCAGGAACCGGCAAGCTGAACCTGGTGCAGGTGGTGGGATACGACACCGAAGCCACCGCCACCGCCGCCGCCCAGGAGCTGGCGGATAAATTCGGGCTGAAGCCGATTGTGGTGGGGGAGTAGGAGACAGAGTAAGAAAGAATCCAGAATCCAGAATCCAGAATCCAGAATAAAAATAGCCTTGTCATTCCGGCTTAGCCTGCCCCATTGGGGTCCGGAATCAGACAAGGAGGGGGAAATTCTGAACCACGGATTTCACGGATTACACGGATTAAAAGGGATAAAAGCATAGTCGGGGTTGCCGCTGAGACCGACGGAAGAGATCCCGTTACGATAACCGGGCGCACGCCATGCGAAACTACGGTGTCGTGTCATTCCGGAAGGGCTTCAGCCCTATCCGGAATCCGGAAAATTAAACTAACTCACAGCAGAGGTGGGGGGCACCAGGCAAAGGTTTACGGATGTAACACAGCCTATTTTGCAGCGAGTTAATCACAATATCGCAGAATCCCGCACCCTTGCAGCGATGAGCGACACGTTGCTGCCGAAGCTAATCAGCGGGGAGGTAAGGGTGGGGGAAGCAGAGAAGATTGTGGGAGGTTACAAGCTATGATCGGTAAACAAATTGATAAAATAGAGAAGGCAGATCTGGACAGCCTTCAGGCAAATGAAGTCCCCGAAAGTCGAACCTTAGACTACAAGCAATCACTGCCCGGGAATTCAGATGACGAAAAGCGTGAGTTTTTAGCAGACATTTCGTCATTCGCGAACGCCTCAGGCGGAGATATAATTTACGGGGTTGTTGAAAAGCGAGATTCTGAGGGCAAGCCGACTGGAATACCTGAGGCAGTGAACGGGCTGGCTGGAATTAACGTAGATGCCGAAATCTTGCGTCTCACGAATATAATTCGGGACAGTATAGAGCCCAGGATAAATGGAGTCGAATTTCGTCCTATTGACGGTTTCTCGAGTGGACCGATTATCGTCTGTCGCATTCCAAAGAGTTGGGCATCACCGCATATGGTGACCTACAAGGGATCCTCTCGATTCTATGCTCGCGACAATCGTGGGAAATATCCGCTCGATGTAACTCAAATCCGCTCCGCATTTACTCTATCTTCTGAACTTCCTGAACGCATCCGCCGCTTTCGCGACGACCGGTTGGCTAAGATAATCGCCAGAGAAACCCCTGTGGCTCTGACAGATGGTCCAATGACAGTATTACATGTTTTGCCAGTGGCTGCTCTCGATCCGGTGATGCAGATCGATATTTCGGATTTAATTAGAAAAACCGAGTTGCTGGTTCCCATCCATCATAATGGTTGGACTCATCGGTATAACTTCGATGGATTTCTCACCTACACCCCCATGCGTGGTCCAGAACTCGCATATACTTACTTGCAAATATTTCGTAGCGGAGCGCTTGAAGCAGTCAATTGTTCGATTATCCGAGAGGTAGATGGGAAAAAAATCATACCTGCTACTTTATTCGATAATGAAATTATTAAAGCCATCCGTGGCTTTCTTGAGATCCTAAAAGACCGAATAGTCCCACCGCCTTTTTTCATCATGTTGAGTTTGATTGGCGTCACTGGTTTTAAAATTGGTACACAAGTATATCCAATTGATGGAAGCAATCTTATTGATCGTGACATACTTCTTTTGCCTGATCTCATGTTTGATAGCTATAGCCCCGATGTTCCAAATGAGTTGAAACCTGTTTTTGACTCGCTCTGGCAAGCAGCAGGCTGGTCGAAAAGTTATAATTACAACGACAAGGGGATTTGGACGCCACAGCCCTAATTTATAAGCTATCCGATTATAAAAAACCATTACATAGACATGGGTACTCTCACCGAGTCCAATGTTGAAAAAGTCGCCATAGACTGCTTTTGAATTCGCTGCTGCTGAAGCTGACTTGCAGGGATGTACGGGTGGGAGAGTCGGTAAGGATAATGAAAGGAGAGAGTATAATGGGTGAAATGGCAATTGATCATGGAAGTGAACTGCATCTGCTTCGGTATATGGGCAGGCATCGAAGGCTACTCGATGAGTCCATCGCCCATCTCATCGGCGCGGAGGGGAAAAATGTGAAAAATATAAAATGGCTCGATGTACCATTCGATCCAAAGAATAGACAGAAAGACGGCGAATGGAAAAGCGTGGATTTTCTACAGGACGCAGGAGGAGACGACTGGAAACGTTATTGGCCCGATCGTACACCCGGAAAACCTAACCGCACGGGTATGCCGAGCTGGGATGCAGTGGTGCAAATGAATGTAGGAAACAAGGCAGAATGGCTTTTGGTTGAAGCCAAAGCACATATCGCTGAACTCGCGAATCCCAGAGCGAAGTGTGGCGCGGGTGGCAATAGTCGGAAGAAGATCGAAAAGGCACTTCAAAAAACCTATGAGAAGCTGACGGGCGATGATCGGATGCCTTGGGCGGATGTTGCACAAAACTGGCTTGGTATTCATTACCAGAAGGCTAACCGGCTGGCGTGCCAGTATTTTCTGAACGAAATAAAAAAGGAATCAACCCGACTCCTGTACATCTATTTCGTGGGCGATTCCTTTAAAGACTCCCCCAAAAATCCAACAGGTTGGCACGATGCAATAAACCGCCAATATGAGGCTCTCGGACTCAGGAGCGGGCATGTTTTAAAGACACATGAACTGTTTCTTAATGTTCTACAAGTCGAAAGCCCGGTGCCCCACCGCTCTGCGGTGAGTTGTTTGGTAGGACCTCTGGATTCGGGCTTGCGCCACTAAAGTGGCTTGCCGGAATGACACAACATTATCGGGTCGGGGCAAAGCCCGCCCCCCCTCGGCGTTTTCACCTGTCCACCGCAGAGGAATCAGCGGTTCGGGCTCTTTTGCCCCGTTCACGGGGCTTCCATAGATGTAGCCCCGTCTCTTCAGGGCGGGGCGGGCCAAGACCTGACGCAACGAGCTACTCTTTCCCCGCCTTGTCGGATTCCGGACCCCAATGGGGCAGGCTAAGCCGGAATGACAAGGCTATTTGGTCGGAATGACAGCGCAGTTTGTTTTCATTCTTCATTCTGGATTCTGGATTCTGAATTCTGGATTCTGAATTCTGAATTCTGAATTCTGAATTCTTCATTCATAACTCATCACTCAAAACTCATAACTCCCATGATCGATCTGCGTTCCGATACGGTGACCCGCCCAACGGAAAAGATGCGGGAAGCCATGTATAAAGCCGAAGTCGGCGACGACGTTTTCGGCGACGATCCGACCGTCAACCGGCTGCAGGAAACCGTAGCGGGGCTGCTGGGCAAAGAAGCGGCGCTGTACGTGCCTTCCGGCACCATGGCGAACCAGGTGGCCATCAAGTCGCATACTCAGCCCGGCGACGAGGTCATCGCCGAAGTCAATTGCCACGTCTTTAATTATGAAAGCGGCGCTCCGGCGATGCTGTCGGGGGTGCAGGTGCACACCCTCCCCGGCAACTACGGCGTCTACACCGCCGAACAGATGCAAGCCGCCATCCGGGGACCGGACCATCACCTCCCCCCCACCCGGCTGGCGCTGATCGAGAACACCCACAACCGCGCTGGAGGAACCATCTTTCCGGTCGACGAGATGAAGCGCATCCGTTCCGTCGCCGATCAGCACGGTATCGCCATCCACTTAGATGGAGCGCGGCTCTGGAACGCTTCAGCCGCCACGGGTCTGGACCTTCGTGCCTGGGCGGATCTGGCGGATTCGGTATCGGTCTGCTTTTCCAAAGGCTTGGGTGCTCCGGTAGGGTCGATGATCGCCGGAAGCAAAGTATTCATCGACCGGGCGCACCGCTTCCGCAAAGTGTTCGGAGGAGGAATGCGGCAGGCGGGGATCATCGCCGCGGCGGCGCTCTACGCGGTGCAGAACCACCGCTCCCGGCTGGTGGAAGATCACCAGAACTGCCGCCTGCTGGCGGAAACGTTCGCCGAACTCCCGGGAGTCATCTTAGACCTGAACTACGTGCAGACCAATATCCTGATCGTAGAATTCAATGACAAGGCGCCGTACGACGGGCCTGGCTTTGCCGCCGCCATGAAGGAGATCGACGTCTGGCTGCTCCCCACAGCTCCCCGCAAGGTGCGCCTGGTGACGCATCTGGACGTATCGAGGCAGGACGTGGATGAGGCTTGCGGGAAAATCAGGGAAGTGTGGAAACAGGAATTATGAATTTTGAATGATGAGTTATGAATAAAGATTTGGTAAATATGAAGATGCGAACGAAAGATTTCGCATTACGTGTCATCCGGTTGTATACTGCACTTCCTAAACGAGGAGAAGGTGAGGTCTTAGGAAAGCAAATATTCCGATCAGGTACATCTGTAGGCGCGCAGTTCCGCGAAGGTGTTCGCAGCAAATCCAAAGCGGATCTAATTAACAAGTTAGAGGGTTGTTTACAAGAATTAGAAGAGACACAATATTGGCTGGAGCTGCTTATAGATGCAGAAATAATCGATAAAAAACGGCTTGAACCACTTTATCAAGAATCGGATGAACTTATCTCGATTTTCGTAACCATCGTTAAGAAGCTCAAAGGAATTCATAACTCATAACTCATCATTCATAACTCCGAACATGCCTGATAACGATCAATTTCTAAATGACCTGGCCGAAGGCGACCGCTTCGTCGGTTTCGTCGCCTTAAGGCGGATGGAGACTCGCCAGCGCAAGGATGGGTCTCCCTACCTGGTGCTGGATTTTTCCGACCGATCCGGACGATTGGGCGGCAAACTCTGGGATCACGTCGATGAATTTCGCAAGACGCTGAAGGTGGGGATGGTGGTCAAACTGCAAGGAGCGGTCACCATCTACCAGGATCAGAAGGAGATCCAGATCGAGCGGTTGAGACCTCTCAGACCAGAAGAATCGGTGGACAAGACCCGTCTGATCGCCTGCAGCGAACGCCCGGTCGATGAGATGCGCCGCCACGTGCGCCGATTGATCGAGAGCATCGAGAACGCCGACCTGCGTTCCTTCCTGCGCCGCTTCTTTGACGATCCCACCATCGCCGAACCCTACTTTGAAGCTCCGGCGGGCAAACAGTGGCATGGAGCCTACCTGGGAGGGTTGGTGGAACATTCACTGAACATCGCTGAAATCCTGCTGCGAGTGGCGGAACTGTACCCCGACGCCGACAAGGACCTGCTCATCGCCGGGGCGCTCCTGCACGACGTCGGCAAAATCAAGGAGTTCTGCTGGGAGGTCAGCATCGATTACACCGATCAGGGCAGGCTGATCGGGCATATCGTATTGGGGCAGGAGCTGCTGGCCAATCACCGCAAGCTGGATACCACCGTGCCGCAGGAACAGTGGGATCACCTGATCCATCTGGTGCTATCGCATCAAGGGACGCGCGAACAGGGCGCGGTAACGCTGCCGATGACCCTGGAAGCGATCCTGCTCTACGCCGCCGACGAGATGGATTCCAAAGCCAACGCCTTCTACCGCATCATCCAACGCAGCCGCGAGCGCGGCGACCGCTGGACCGAGTGGGTGAACCTGATGGATCGGTATCTGTACACCGGGGGCGGGAAGAAGAAGGAAGAGGGGGAGTAATTTCACGGTGCTGTCGACTCTCCGCAGTCGAGGGCGGTTGAATAGGCCAAGTTGCTACCGCCTTGAAAAAGGTTAGATTCTAAATTATCAAGGGCACAGCACGCTGTGCCCCTACACCAAAGCAGGGCAAGGATTAAAACTTGGATTCCGGATCACGCCCCTGCGGGGCTGTCCGGAATGACACGCTTACTTTTTCATTCTTCCTTCTTCATTCTGAATTCTGTATTCTGAATTCTGTATTCTGGATTCTTGTTCTCATAACTCATAACTCAAAATGCAATACCTCGAACTCCTAAAATCGCTTTGCAACGCCTTCGGGCCTCCGGGGTTTGAAGACGATGTGCGCACCTTGATTAGACAGCAGGTGATCCGGTTGGTCGACCGCATCGAAGAAGATGCCATCGGCAACCTGACCGCCTGGAAAGAGGGCAAATCCGAACGCGTGGTCATGCTGGACGCTCACACCGACGAGGTCGGCATCCTGATCTCGCACGTGGATGAAAAGGGCTTCCTCCGGTTCGCTCCTCTGGGTGGCTGGGACGTCCGGCTCTTCCCCGGAGCGCGCATAAAACTGCTGGGCAAGGGCGGCTTCGTCTATGGAACCATCGGGTTCGCTCCGCCGCACTTGACCAAGCTTGAAGAGCACAGCAAAGCCATCCCCGCCGAAAACCTGGCGATCGACGTCGGGGTATCGTCGAAGCAGGAAGCGTTCGACCTGGGCATCCAGCCCGGCACGCCCGGCTTGCTGGACGGCGATTTCATCGAACTCCCCAACGGCAGACTGTTAGGTAAAGCCTTCGACGATCGCGCCGGCTGCATGGTTGCCATCGCGGTCTTGCAGCAACTCAAAGGGAAGAAGCTACCCTTCACACTGGCGGTGAACTTCGCCACCAGCGAAGAGTTGGGGCTGCGCGGAGCCAAGGTGGCGGCGTTCCGCATCGAACCGACCATCGCGCTGGTGCTGGAATCCACCACCGCAGGCGATTTCCCCGGGGTGGCGGAATATCAATCTCCCTGCAAATTGGGAGCCGGAGTGGCGATCACTGTAGCGGATCGAACGATGGTGACGTCACCGCGCATGCTGCGCTTCCTGCAGGAAACCGCGCAGAAGCACAACGTCCCCTACCAACTCAAGCAGCCGCTCTTCGGCGGGACCAACGCCGGCGAGATTCACCTGTCGCGTTCCGGCGTACTGACCGGAGTGCTGGCGGCTCCGGCGCGCTATATTCACGGACCTTCGACCATCATCGATCAGAAGGATCTGGAATCCCAGATCGCTCTGACGCTGGCGGCGTTGGAGGAGATCCCGGGGAAGCTGTTTTAAGCAGCACTCAGCAATCAGCATTCAGTAAAAACAATAAGTACCCGAACGAAGTTCGATGATCTATGACCGACAGGATGAAAGGTTATCATGAGATGACTTCACCGAAATCTCCCTGGTGGAAGGGCGCTCACGGCGAATGGTACGTAGTGATCCAATTGCTCCTGTTTGCGCTGATCATATTTGGACCCCGTACCTGTCCCGGATTATCCCGCTGGACGTGCTCCAATGAGCAGGTCTGCAAATGGTTTGGCGGAAGCATGATCGTTGTAGGGCTCGCTCTGATATTCTCAGGGCTGTTTATGATTCGCGCCCACCTTACTCCTCTACCTTACCCCAATGAAGAAGCCACATTGATCCAGAGCGGTCCATTCAGATTGGTGCGGCATCCAGTTTACACCGGAGGCATTATCGCGGCATTCGGATGGGCGATCCTGGCTCAGAGTTGGTTGATGGCGGGGTATGCTCTGGTTCTGTTCGGATTCTTCGACCTGAAATCCCGGCAAGAGGAGAGATGGCTAAAGGACAAATTCCCGGACTACGGCGCTTATCAACTGCGGGTGAAGAAGTTGTTGCCGTTTATCTACTAAAGCTCTTTTGGGGTGTCATGGACCATTCCGTGACACAATATTGATGCGGTCATGGAATAGTCCATGACCGCCCAGACAAAAGGGGCTGTCCCAAAAGGTCAGCCTCTTTATATTGGAATTTCCTTCTTGATTCCTTATATTTACATCTAGCTTGATTAAACAAGAAGGTCCACCATGCCGCAGACCAAACAGCCCGAAGCGATTTTCAAGCCCTACCT
>JAPKYS010000016.1 GCA_026394195.1 bacterium
TTCACATAGTCGGCGTGTCCCGGGCAGTCCACGTGCGCATAGTGACGGTTGTCCGTCTCGTATTCCGCATGGTGAACGTTGATGGTCAGTCCGCGGGCTTTCTCTTCCGGCGCATTGTCAATTTCGTCGTACGTCTTCGCCATCGCCAGTCCCCGTTTCGCCAATATCTGCGTGATCGCCGCCGTCAACGTCGTCTTCCCGTGATCCACGTGACCGATCGTACCGACGTTCACATGCGGCTTCGTGCGTTCAAATTTAGCTTTTGCCATGGTGGTTCCCTCTATTACAAAACAACTTTCGACAGATTCTGCCTTTGAGCTCACGACCGGGATCGAACCGGTGACCTCATCCTTACCAAGGATGCGCTCTACCTACTGAGCTACGCGAGCCTGGTTTCTACGGGACAGACAGGAATGTCTATCCTACCTCATTATCGGACAGACAAGAAAGTCGATCCTACCAAATCATAATCTATAAATTGACTCGGCTTGAGCGGGAAACGGGATTCGAACCCGCGACCCTCAGCTTGGAAGGCTGATGCTCTAGCCAACTGAGCTACTCCCGCAGTGGTGTGGAGAGAGGAGGGTTTGAACCTCCGTAGGCCTTAGCCGGCAGATTTACAGTCTGCTCCCTTTGACCGCTCGGGCATCTCTCCGCAAAAAGAGTGTAAAAACCCCCTATATCGATGGCAGTCTCTGGCTGCTCATCAAACCAGGCGGCAATATTCTGTGATTATTTGGCTGACTATGTAAGTAGAGCTGGCGAAGGGATTCGAACCCCCGACCGGCTGATTACAAATCAGCAGCTCTACCTACTGAGCTACGCCAGCATAATTAGATAGAAACCTATAATATATATGAATAATAAAAAAAGTCAAGGCTTTTTTTCACAATTTTGTAAAATTATTAGGGGTACATACGTGCACATAAATAATTACAACTATAACAAAATAACAACTTATGACGCTTTACTCCATACTCTCGCGATTGCTCTTTAGTTTCCGCAGCGTTTCTTCCATCTCAATTTTCTTCTTTTTTTCGCGCTCAACGACCTCGGTCGGGGCGCGGGAGACGAACTCAGCGTTCTCCAGTTTTTTAGCGATTCCGGAGAGGTTGCCTTCGCAGCGTGCGATCTCTTTATCGAGGCGGCCGCGTTCGACGTTCAGATCGATCAATCCTTCGAGGGGAACGTAGATTTCCAACGGACCCACTACGGCGCAGGCAGAATGCTTGGGTTTGCTTTGAGTCTTTCCAATCTGGTTGATGCAAACCAGCGTACTAAGCATCCCGAAATTATCAGAAAGAATCTTCAGGTTGCTTTCCGGACCTACAATCAGGAGTTGCGCCTGCGCTCGTGGAGGGACCCCCATCTCAGCGCGTATATTGCGCACTGATTGGATCACCTCCTGGATCAAAGTCATCTTTTGCTCGATCGCAGAATCAATCCAAGCAGTCTGAGCCTTAGGGTAGGATTGCAGCATGATGCTGCGAGGGTTCTGCAGGTCCAGCCCTAATCCTTCGATTGTCGCTATCTGCTGCCAGAGCTCTTCGGTGATGAAGGGCATGAAAGGATGAAGAGCACGTAACGCAGTCTCGTAAATACGCAATGCCAGCGCCAGGGTTCCCTCCTTGACCGCCGGATCGTCCGACTTATAGAGACGCGGCTTGATCAGTTCAACGTACCAATCACAGAAATCGTGCCAGGTGAAATCGTAGATCGCCAGCAGCGCCTCGTTCAGGCGGTAGGCTTCCACCCTGTCTTCCACGGTGGCTAACATTCCATGCAGCCGCGAGAGTATCCAGCGATCTTCAAGCTCCAGGGTGGGCGGTTGATTGACGGTAAAACGTTCGGGGCGTTCCTGCATCAACAAAAAGCGGGCGGCGTTCCACAGTTTATTGGCGAAATTGCGCCCCATTTCAAAGCGCGTGGGCGCGAGTTTGATGTCCTGACCTTCCGTGGTCAGCACCACCAGGCTGTAGCGAACGGCATCCGCGCCGTACTGCTCGATCATCTCCAGGGGGTCGATGCCATTGCCCAGCGATTTGGACATCCAGCGACCCAGTTCATCCTTGACCATGCCGGTGATGTAGACCGTATGGAAAGGCTCCTTGCCCGTGAATTTCAATCCCGCCATGATCATGCGGGCGATCCAGAAGAAGATAATATCGTAGCCGGAAACCAGGACGTCGGTCGGATAGAAATAGTCGTAGGCTTTATCGCGTTCGGGCCAGTTCAGCGTGGAAAAGGGCCAGAGCCACGATGAAAACCAGGTATCCAGCACGTCGGGATCCTGCTGCAGGTTCTTGCTGTTGCATTTGGGACAAACCTGCGGCGGTTCGGCAGCAGCCCATTCGTGGTTGCAATCCAGACACGTGAAGACGGGGATGCGATGCCCCCACCAGAGCTGCCGGGATATACACCAGTCTCGCACGTTTTCCAGCCAGGAATAATAGACTTTTTCCCAGCGGGGCGGCACGAAGCGGATTTTACCCGATCTCACGGCTGCAATGGCGGGTTCCGCCAGAGGTTTCATGGCTACGAACCACTGCCGGGAAAGGAAGGGTTCGATCACGGTCTTGCAGCGGGTGCAGTGCCCCACGGAATGCTGGTGCGGAGTGATCTTCTCGATTAGCTTGAGATCCTGCAGGTCTTCCACCAGAGCTTCCCGGCACTCGAAGCGGTCCTTCCCTTCGAAATCGGGACCGGCTTCGAGGGTCATTAACCCCTTTTCATCTAATATTTTGACAGAAGGCAGGTTGTGCCTCCGCCCCATCTCGAAATCGTTGGGATCGTGAGCGGGCGTAACCTTGACGGCTCCGGTCCCAAAGGCAGGATCGACGAATTCATCGCAGATGATCGGCAATTCGCGTCCGATAATAGGCAGGATCGCCATTTTGCCGTGCAGATGCAGATAGCGTTCGTCGTTCGGATTGACGGCAACGGCGGTGTCACCTAACATGGTTTCCGGGCGGGTGGTGGCTACGGTCAGGAATTCGTGGCTATCCTTCAACGGGTAGCGGATGTACCAGAGGTTGCTTTCGGTTTCGCGGTGATCGACTTCTTCATCCGAAATCGCCGTGCCGCAGCGCGGACACCAGTTGACGATGTAGTTGCCGCGATAGATAAGGCCATCATTATATAATTGAATAAAAGCTTCTGCCACGGATCGGGACATGCCCTCGTCCATGGTGAAGCGTTCCCGATACCAATCGGCTGAATCACCCAGGCGGCGTTTCTGTTCTGAAATGATCCCACCATGTTTCGCCTTCCATTTCCAGACCTCCTTCAAGAAGGCTTCCCGCCCCATTACCTCACGATGTATGCCTTCCTGCGCCAACTGCCGTTCCACCACGTTCTGCGTGGCGATACCGGCGTGATCGGTGCCGGGCATCCAGAGCGCTTCATAGCCTGACATGCGGTGGTAGCGGATCAAAGCATCCTGAACCGCATCCTGCAGAGCGTGCCCCATGTGCAGGATGCCGGTGACGTTGGGCGGCGGCATCATGATGACGTAGGGCTTTTTATCGGGATTGGGTTCGGTGCGGAAGAGGTCGTGCTCTTCCCAGAAGCGGTACCACTTGTCTTCGACGGCTTTGGGGTCGTAGATTTTATCTAATTCGGGCATGGGTGGTGACGATTGATCACTAAGTGCTGTCGACTCTCCGCAGTCGACATCGGTTTCCGAAAAAATAGCCGTCATTCCCGCAAGCGAAGTGCGTCGGGAATCTGACGGCGTGTCTGACTCCGGACCCCAATGGGGCAGGCTAAGCCGGAGTGACACGTGCAATTCCAGGTGAAAATTATGCGAATTTAAAATATACGGCGAGAGATTAAGATTTCAAAAGGATTTTTTGGGGGATGAGGGATGGGGGGAGTATGTAGAGAGCCTACGAGCGTTGCGTCAGGTCCTTAGTGCAGCGGAGACCTGACGCATTTTACAATTGTCTGAACCACGGATTTCACGGATGTCGCTGATTTCACTGATAAAAAAGGGTAGAGCGGCAGCTTGCTGCGTAGCCATTCCTTTGAGGCTGCCACCAATTCTTCAATCGTCAATCGTCAATCTCCAATCTCCAATTATTTTAAAATAACCACTTTCCCCGTCACCCGCTGCTGACCGGTATCTAAGCGTATCAGATACACCCCCGACGGCAGATCCTTCGCATCGAGACGCAGATCGTGCGTTCCGGTGGGGAACCAGGTCTCTTGTAGGGGCGCACTGCGTGCGCCCTGAAAACCACCTGCCTCCCCAACCGGGCGCACGCAGTGCGCCCCTACATTCCGTCCCTCCACATCGAACAACCCCACCCGCACAAGACCCGCTCCCGGCAGGGTAAACCGCACCACCGCTCCGGCATTGGAAGGATTGGGGAAGAGGGAAAGGGATATATCTGTGGGTACAGAATGCGGATTAAAGGGAGCTACCCCCGTCGTATCCACTCCGTGAAAGAAGAGGATGCCGCCATACGCGTCACCGACGAATAAATCCGTGAGACTATCCGCATCGATATCGCAGAAACTCGCACAGGGAGTTATTACCTCAAAAGGCAAATAATCTGAAGTTACTAAAGTCATTTGCGGATTCTGCGGTGTGCCGTTATTGCGGTAATAACGTAAATTCGCCGTTTCTCCTTCCCAATTATTAAAAAACAGATCCAAATCGCCATCAGCATCAATATCATGAAAACGTAAATAACGCTGAACAGCCCAAAGCAAGGAAATCCCCTGCCAATTGTGGGTGCGAAAGACAAAATTCGGAGACGTGGGTGTTCCCGTATTTTCATAATACCATATCCCCGTACCATAGGTATCATCCGTAATGAACAGATCCAAATCGCCGTCACCGTCTATATCCGCCAGGGATGGGGCGATAATAACCCAGAAGTTACCCGGCTCCAGGCTGATGGGATAGCAACTAAACTGCGGCGCTTGAGGCGTCCCGACGTTCTGGAATAGTTGCAGCATCGGCGGTCCGGGTATGGCGCTGGTCCCGGCAACGACGTCATAATCCCCATCCGCGTCAATGTCGCAGAAATAGGGCATGACATCATGCAGATCAATGTCTCCGTAGGCCGAATCTACCAGCACGAAGCTCGGCTGGGTTGCCGTTCCGATATTGTCGTAGCAGCGAATATGGTGACCGACCCCAACCATCGAATCCAGTGTTCCATCGGCGTCAACATCCACTAACTGCGGAAAGGCGTCTGACCCCACGTCCATTGTCAAGTAATTCGAGGTAACGTACTGAAATTGTGGGTTCGTTGGGGTACCCACATTTTGGTAAAAAAATACGTCACCAGCCGAAGGAGCGCCGAGAAAAGGTTCTCGTCCCACGAACAGGTCATAATCTCCGTCGCCGTCAATGTCGCAGAATTCAGGAGCAGATTTTTCACCCACATATATTCCAAGCCAGAAGTTGGAAACTAAAGTGAAATTATACTGTTGTGGTGTGCCATCGTTACGGTAGAACCAGATGTTACCATCCCCATTGCCGATGAAGAGATCATAATCACCATCGCCATCGATGTCGCAGAGTGCTGGATGAGACCAATATCCAACATTGATATTTTGAAATTGCTCACTCACTATGGTAAAAACGAAATCCTGGGGTGTTCCTACATTCTGTGCGAAAAGGATTTTCCCCTCCCAACCACCACAGAATATATCCAAATCGCCATCAGCGTCAATATCTGCCAGAGCTGAATTCTGTACATCCTGATCATAGGAAAAAAGTGAATCCTCCAATACAAAGGAAAATTGTGTCGGTGTTCCTACGTTCCGATAGAAGAATATTCTCCCTCCATTCCCCCAAAATAGATCACTATCACCGTCTGCATCGATGTCGCAGAATCGCGGGTCGTTGTACCACTGGAAATTTGAACTTGCGACCAATGAATCTAAATTAGTAGTAACGAACTTAAAAAATGCGCTCTGGGGTGATCCAATATTCTGAAAATAATTCAGGTTACCAGAATATTCCCCTGCTGCCAAATCCAAGTTTCCATCACCGTTCAAGTCAGCAAATCCAGGTGTTGTGCAGTACAATCCAAAATTGAAAGGCTGAAAGATATTCCACCCAGCGATCTGCACTGGAATGGTATCAATTTCATGACGGAAAGGAAAATCTTGAGCAAAGAGGGTGATCGGCAGCAGGAGGAAGAGGAGGAGTAGGTTTCTCATGGCGGGTATCAGTTTTTATCGTCTGGACTCCGGCTTGCGCCGGAGTGACAATGGCGTTTTTTGTAGGGGCGGTTCGCGAACCGCCCCTACGGTTACGTATGTTTGCATGCCTGTAGGGACATGCCATTGCATTTCCCTACGGTCTTTCCATTGACAGGGCGTTTAATTAATCGACCCTACCTCTCGGGAATCGTAACTCAAGAATATAATCACAAAACAGGTGAAAGTCAAGAACTATTGGAGTACAAGAAAACTAATCTTGAAAATTTCCCAAAAATCTCTTGACTTTGCCCTTTTCAGGTTGTATATTATTCAGCGTTATCAGTAATTACTGAAATATCAGAAAAGACTAAATAAGCTGAGGAATCAATGAAAGGTGAAAAATCCAATTGCGGCTGCGGCGAAGGCATCTTGAGTTGCTGCCAGGTCGAAGCCATCCTGACCGTGGATGAGCGCGGCCAGATGGTCCTGCCCAAGGAAGTCCGCACCAAAGCCAACATCCAGACCGGAGACAAGCTGGCGCTGATCAGCTACACTCAGGGAGATCAGGTCTGCTGCTTTTCGCTGGTCAAGGTCGAGGCGCTTTCCGGAATGGTGAAGAATTTTTTGGGGCCGATCATGAAGGACGTGATGGGATAGGAATACAACTCCCCAGGGGTAGGTTGGGTTAAGCCCCAAAGGGGCGAACCCAACAACTGATTTCAACAATAATCGAATAAAGTTGGGTATTACCCAACCTACATCTCAAGAAGCAATAAATAAGGAATAGGGAAATTTATCATGGAACAACAGGAAATCAGAAAACACGTGCGACAGAGCTACGCCAAGATTGCCAAGGAACAGCAGAGTAGTTGCTGCGGTCCGGTCAGCAGCTGCTGCGGAAGCAGCAACGCGGATACTCTCAGCCAGCAGATCGGTTATAGCAAGGAACAGTTGGAATCACTCCCCACTGGAGCCAATATGGGTCTGGGCTGCGGGATGCCACTCAGCCATGCAGGCTTAAAACCGGGCGAAGTGGTGCTTGATCTGGGATCGGGCGGAGGGCTGGATTGTTTTATCGCCGCGAAGGAAGTCGGCGATACCGGCCGGGTGATCGGCGTGGATATGACACCGGACATGATCGATCTGGCGCGCAAGAATACTCGGGAGGGCGGTTATAAAAACGTGGAGTTTCGGCTGGGTGAAATCGAAAATCTGCCGGTCGCAGACGGGTCGGTGGATGTGGTCATTTCCAATTGCGTCATTAACCTGTCTCCCGATAAGGGGCAGGTTTTTAAGGAAATCTTTCGCGTCTTAAAGCCCGGCGGCAGATTCATCATTTCCGACATGGTGATCACCAAACCTCTGCCGGACTTCATTTTGAAATCTATGGAAGCCTACTCCAGCTGCATCGCCGGCGCGCTATTGAAGGACGATTATCTGAACGCTATCAAGCAGGCGGGCTTCCATTCGCCGGAGGTGATCGAGTCGGTCAATTTACCTGTAGATCTGATGGCAAACGACCCGACCGCTCAGAACATCGTGAAAAACAACCAGCTCACACAGCAGCAGGTAGACGAAATCGGGAAGACAGTGGAGAGCATGAAAGTGCGGGGTTGGAAGGCAGCCTGAGAAATGCCGGATACAACTGCAAAAAAATGGGGCCAAAGCGGCCCCATTCCTTTTGTTTGCTAGTGTGATCTACTTCAAGTAGAGCATCTTCTTGATATTATCGTAGCCATCGCTGCCCGTCAGTCGGACAAAGTAGATGCCCGTGGGGAAGGAAGAAGCGTCGAAGGTTGCGAAGTACTCACCCGGTTCTTTCACACCGTTCAGCAAGGTGGTGATTTCACGACCGCTGGTATCGTAGATGCCCAGATTCACGTTTCCGCCGTTCCGTACGTAGTAACGGATGGTAGTCGTGGCGTTGAACGGATTAGGATAGTTTTGAGAAAGCTGGTAGCCAGCCAGGTCGCTATTGTCACCGGGAATCAGCGCCTGACTTATCGGTGTGGCTGATGCGACGATTTCATGCACCCGCTCACGGCCGTTGACGTCGACGTCGGAGATCTTGTAGAAGTAGGTTACTCCGTTGATCAGGTCGCGGTTATCTTCGTAGATGTAGGTCTGCGTGGACACCGAGAAACCCTGGCTGGGGATCAGTTCCGAGGTGATGCGGCTGAAGCCGGTCAACTGATTGGTGGAACGATACAGGTGGAAACCCAAGTTATCGTATTCGGTTTCAGTCGTCCAGGTGATTTCTGCTGAACGATCACCGCCTGCAGCCACCAGCGAGATCAAGGTAACAGGCAGCGGCAAGTCGTTGCCCGGTCCCATGCCGTCCCAATTGGTGAAAGCAGCGTTACCCATCAAGGTTCCGGAGTTGTCCGGGTTGCCGGCTATGGTGGCGAAGTCGGTGACACTGCCGCCACTGCCTTCATCGAAGTGATAGAGCACTTCCGTGTTCATGGTCGGATTCAGCGGAGGATCGAGGATATAGTTCGGGAAGGAAGCCACTGACCAGTCGGTCATGCGGAATTCATCGATATAACCGTAGCAGTACTGGCCTATGTGTCTGCCGATGTACATGTTGGCGGTATTATTGAAAATACTGCTCGGTGGATCGGTTGCCGGGTTATGACCTTTTATGACGTTGTCAAGGTAGAACCTGATTCTCTGCCCAGATGCGGCGCCGGGTTGATAGACCACTGCGACGTGATGCCAACGGTCTGTTGTAACCACATTACCCGTTTGCCACATCAGATCTTCGATGCCGTCACTGCTGAGACGGAGGCGGATCTGACCGGAATTGGAGATGGTGAACGCCCAGGCACGCTGGTTGCCCAGAGTAGCCCACTTACTGGCGATCGGCATATTGGTCCCCAATTGCGGAAGGAATATCCAGCATTGCCAGGTATACCCAAAAGTGAAGTCGGTCAGATTGTCGCTATCCGGTATGTTGACATAATCCCCGTTGCCGTCTAAATCTAAAACATACGAATTGGCTTGACCCATGACAGTGGGCGCCCAAATTAAGCCAACACAAAGGGCGAGCCCAAGCAGCTTGCTGAACTTTGTGAGATACATGCTTTCTTCCTCCTGATTTGTTACGCGAAGGCATACGCCTTAACAGGCGCCCTTCCCCCTCATTTTTTTTTACAAATTAAGTAGCAAGCTGATACGAATCCCTTTCATCCTCAGAGGCAGATCGCCTCTTTTTGTTAGGATCAAGATAATTCACCAAAAGGGATTAGTCAAGAAAATGTGTAATTCTTTGGGGGGGTGAGGTATCAGACTGGTCGAAAGTAGATGAAATGCTATCTTAATAAGAATAATTTTCCCATCACCTATTAAATATAATAAAATAAATAGGTTACAAACTAATGAAGTTTAGTTGTCGGCTGGAGGATTGCGAGGAATGGTTGTTTTAGTCTAATTAGCGTCCTGTATCCACTGAAAAAGTGAGCCCGGATCAGACGAATTTTTCTCATTTTTCGAGAAGGAGTTCAAGATTTTCGCAAATAAAAAACCGCCGGAAGAATAATCTACCGGCGGGTTATTGCGGGAGCGTCTGGGAATCGAACCCAGCCTGGGCGTTTCCACCCAACAGACGGCTTTGAAGGCCGCGGCGCCCACCAGGGTCGCCTCCACTCCCAAATCGAAATTTAAAAGATTAAAAACTTCTGCATTTGCAGAAACAAGAAATCGAACCGGTTACTCATCAGAGAACCAATGGCGCCAAAAAAACGCCCACGACTGACATGGCCATACCGGCAAAACTATGACTGCAACTCAGAATCGGTTGGGGAGTCGTTATCGGCCGATTTCCGATCAGATGTTCCATTCATCTCGTTCGCGGAACTTAGCCCTTCGCTTTCGGACTGCTCGCTGACAGGTATTACCGTAGCTTGTTCCTGAACCGGCTGATCCGGCGCTTCCTCGACCGGTGGTTTCGGTTGAGTGCCGTAACGTTGAGCGATGAAGCAGTCTTTGCAGAGTACCGGTTTGCCGGTGATTGGTTTGAAAGGCACAAAGGTTTCCCGCTGACACTGCGCGCATACCACCTTATGCGCATTCTTGGGCGGCTGCGCTCCTGTTGTTACGCCTTCTGCAGGGTGCTTCTCTTGATCATGCTTGCGCAGTTGACGGCATTCGCGGCAATGCCTCGGTTCTTTGAATCCTTTGCTGGAAAAGAATTCCTGCTCCCTGGCGGTGAAAATGAATTCACGGCCGCAGGTGGCGCATTTAATTTGAATATCGTTGAAATCCATAGGTTAATCCTTTGCTTCATGATTCGCCTGAATGGAAAATCCTGCGAGTCACCATTACCCTGACTCGTAACCAATTTATTCTTTCAGTTATTATAATCTTTTCTTGAGCAAGCCAACCAAACCGGAGAAAGCGCCATTGCTCATAACTACAATAACCGCATGGTCCGGTGTATGATCAATGATCCAAGCAGCCAGCGCCTCGACGTCTTCATCATGAAAAGCCGGCTTACCGTTGGCTTGAATTTTTTCTATAACCTGCCGCGAATTCAGGCGCTCTTCCAGAGGAATTTTCTCTGGTCGGTGAACCTTTCCCAGAGCGATATAATCGGCTAAAATCAAGGCATCTGCCAGTTCCTTCTGGAAATGCCTGCGCACCATGGTGTTAGAGCGCGGTTCGAACGCTGCGATGATGGGAACACCTTTGTGTCGATTCCTCAGACTTTCCAACGTGGCTCTGATGGCGGTCGGATGATGGGCAAAATCATCATAGAGCCATCTTCTGCCGTCGGTGAACTTCAATTCCAGGCGGCGCTGTACCCCTGCAAATGTGGTCAACGCCTGACAGATTCCTTCAGGGGATGCTCCACACTGTCTGGCAGCCGCGGCTGCGCCCACGAGGTTAAACAACTGATGCCTGCCCCAGAGCTTCGTGGTCACCCTCTGTTCCGGTTCAGAACCGAACCGTAGGCCAAATTCCATTCCCGTTTCGTCGATATTAATTAGACGCCCTTGCACCTCCGCCGGTTGATCCAAACCGAAGGTGATCACCGGAGCATGAGCCTTTCTCGCCAAAGCGACGACTCCGGGATCCTCTGCGTTGATCACCAGGTTGCCGTTTTCAGGGATAAGGTTGACCAGACGTTCGAATTGTACGGTAATATCTGATAAAGTGGAATAAATATCGGCGTGGTCAAATTCGAGGTTGTTCAACAGCGCTATTTGCGGCTGATAGTGCAGAAATTTGGGGCGTTTATCGAAAAAGGCGGTATCGTACTCGTCTCCTTCGATGACAAACCAGCGACCTGAGCCAACTTGAAACCCCGCATCCCAACCGATCGGCAAACCGCCGACCATATACCCCGGGGAGAGACCAACATCCGTAAGAATATGCGTGACAGCTGCGGTGGTGGTGGTTTTGCCGTGCGTTCCTGCGACAACAACCGGCAGTTTATCTCTGAGTATTTCAGCGTGAATCAGTTCGGGGAGAGACAGGAAGGGAATGCGCTTGCGGAGTGTGGCTTCGACTTCGGGATTGCCGCGTGAAAGCGCATTGCCGATGACCACCGCTTCAGCGCCTTCAATGTTTTCAGCGCGGTAGGGCGCGCTGATTTCAATGCCCTGCTGCTGCAGAAAGTCGCTCATGGGAGGGTACACGCCCTCATCTGAGCCGGTTATCCGGATTCCGCGGTTTTTAAGGCAGGCAGCCACCTGCGCCATCGCCACACCGCAGATCCCTATGAAATGGTACGACTGATAAATAGAATCACCCGTCCTGTGTTATTCCTTTAACTAATTAATATAAGCATGAATTTGTCATTTGTCAAGTATTTTTAGCTATCCTCTTAATTTTTTTGGGGGAAAAAGCCAATTACCGCTCTGAAAGCCCAATTCTTTTCCCCATCTTGCGGAACTGAGAGATATAACGGGAGAGCCAACTCGACGGAATGCCCTTCAGGGAAATTGCAGATGATCCCGAGTCCGACGACTCTGCGCAGCTCCTTTGACTGCAAAGACCTGAGGTCCTTGCTTAGATCGCCGGCGCCGCCAAAGATGAAGCAATTAAAAGTGGGACGCCAGCGGGATGGCAGTTGCAGCTTTCCGATGTACTGATTTACAAAAGTCGGGGTGATGGTTAGGCGACCTTGGAGAGCACCGACGCTCCTGTTGTAATCTGCGATGGAATTGTATCCTGGCAAATTGCCCGCGCCGACTACACGCCCGGTCCAGCGATTGGGGAATGATCCCCAAGCTCGCAGCCAGTGGATCGAAGCCTGATCAAGAGCACTCCCGCCTCCCAGTCCGAACCACCGCTGCTCCGGAGTCCCGGTTGAAGAGGTTCCCAGAAAGCCGCTTAGATTGAAGAACGTAACCGAAGTGAACGTATAAGTCCCACTCAATTTTCCGGAAATCTGGGAATAGTCAAAATCACTCAGAGGCGCGGCGCTTTCAACTTCGGCTCCAAGCAGTAAGGCAAATTTTCCGAGTTTAGGGGTCAAGGCGCCCTTTAGATTTAACGCGCTGATCATGCCATCATTCCAGAGAGATTTTACGGGTAGATAGCTGCGATTATAAACTTGGTGCATGAACCAGTTCAATTCGCCGTGCCAGACTGGAGGATCGCCGATGCCATTTCGTTGAGTGTGCTCGATAAATATTTCACCGCCGCGTTGCCCCTCACCGTAATTCCCCCAAAAGCCCCATTCGGAGCCTCGCCCCAAGGCTCGCAGATCATTTCGGTAAGATAGATTCGCTGAAATTCGGCCAGTTTGCGCACCCATTCGGAGGGTAGCGCCGATTTTTTGCCATCGTTCCAGATAATCCCCTCGGCAGGAAACACCCAATTGCATCCCATCGACACCGTTGTAAAAGAGCGAAGGCGCCCAGCGAATACGATAGGCGTCAACCGGGGAGACATGCTCCAGCGGGTAATTGAATTCAAACTTCACCGGAGGCAGCCCGGTGTGATTATTCAGAGGGTTCAAATCCGCCAACAAGCCTTGTGGATCGAGGCGCGCGGATCGTATTCTGCCCGGGATGGCGAAGTGGTAGCTGCGGTTGGGGTCGCGCAATTGGTCCCAGCGCGGCAGGCGAAGTTGACAATCCGGAGGGGTTGGTTCGTTATCCAGAGGAACGTAGTAAGTGATCGAATCATGTTCAGCTGTCACCACCTGTGTCTTGACGGGGAGGATCATATCACCCAACCGGTGCAGCGCCATAACGGTGCTGTCCGCGCCAAAACTTCGCTTAGAAATAGAATAATCGAGTTCCTTGGTGTCTCGAACCCAGGCATCGTACCACCATTGCAGCGAGGTGCCAAGCGTCTCTTCACAGGAACGTAGAAAATCTTGCTCGTAAGGGTGCCGGAAGCGCCAGCGCTGGTAGTACGCCTGCATGATGCGCCGAATTCCCGCGGCGCCGACCTGATTTTCCAGGGCCAACAGCGCACAGACAGGCTTGTAATAAGCCGATACGCGATATTGCATATAGACGTCGGGCTGGTCGGATTCGATGTGCAGGGGCAGCGCGAAGCCGCTCTTCTGCCAGTTCAGGTATGGCCGCAAGCCTCGATACCACCGATCCTGATCCACAAGGTTCCAGGGACCCCACCGCTCCAGAGGCAAGTTATAACGTCCCAGAATTTCATCCATGATGCGGATTTCCCAATAGGTGGTGAACCCCTCGTCCATGAAGGGGCGGTCGACCTGGTTCGATCCCAGAGCTCCCATGAAATAGTTGTGCGCCATTTCATGCCACAACAGCAGCAAGTAATCCGGGCTGCGACCTCCGCAGAAAATAATACCCGGATATTCCATGCCGGAAAAGCAGTCGGCGACGGTGAATTCCGGGTAGGGAAATGGCCCGACTTCACGTTCCAGTATGGTCATACCTTCGCGAATCATCTGAGCGGCATCCTGCCAGCCGGAAGCGTGTTCCTGTCTCGCCAGAATCCAGATGGTCGTCTCGCCGCACCGGGTGGAATCCAGACGAAACTGCGGATCGGCCACCCAGGCGAAGTCGTGCACATTTTCTGCCCGGAACCACCAGGTTTTCTTTTGCTTCCAGGAGCCATAATAACATTCCGGTGGCTTTTCCCAGGGCCATTGCGAGAGCTTTTTCAGATCGAGCAAAGCTACGAGTGTATCCGGCAGGACTTTACGGCGGTTCCACAAATTTCCGGTAGCACCAACGACATAGGGTTCCGGCAATGTGATGCGAACGTTGTAATCGCCGAATTCGCCATAGGCTTCACCGCGACCCATATATTGATTATCCACCCAACCCATGACCGGATCATACACGCAAACCTGGGGATACCACTGCGAGACTTTCAGTTGATCATGTGCCCAGGACGAACGCAGATCCAGGCTCGGCCCCGGGATGCGGCTCTCGAAATCAAGACCGAACTCTGCTGTCGCGCCGGGCAGCAGGGGCGTCTTTAGTGGAACAATGTAAATGGAATTGTTTAAAATCAATTGGAGCCGATCCATACTTCCCTGGTATACGTCCAGGATTCTCATGTAGGGGTAATCTTCCGGTGGCGCATTCTTGATGGCATTATTGCCCCGTTTCCGCCAGGCGCGGTCGGTGGGTCTGCCGGGCTGTAGAGCGTTATAGTACGCATGAAAACGCAGCTCGGTCAGCGTATCCGGAGAATTGTTCAGGTAGGTAAGCTGCAGATAGCCCGCCAGCGTATGACCATCTCCCATCAGATCCGCATACATGTAATAATCGACGTCCTGCTGCCAATATTCGCGGGTAGAATGGGCTGAGGGGGCTCGCAGCAGCAACAAAATGGCGGATACAATCAGGATTCGTCTCATCTCAGCGTCCCTTGATCGGATGGCGAACTATCGAGCAATGTCTCAACCTCCTGCAAGGTCGGAGCGGCGCTACGGCCTCCCAGACCGCGGCACACCAGAGCCGCCACCGCAGAGGCGAAGCGGCAGCGCTGCGGCAGATCCCAACCCTGAAGCAGCCCGTATAAATAGCCTCCGTGGAAGGCATCCCCCGCTCCGGTGGTATCGACGACCTTTGTCTGAAACGCCGGATAACGCCCGAACTGGCCGTTCGACCACCAGTATCCGCCCTGCTCACCCTGAGTGACCACCGCCGCTTTAGGTCCGAACGAACCGATGCGGCGCAGAGCCTCCTCGACACCGAGACCGGGAAAAGTGCCGCTCAGAAAATCAGCCGATACGACTGAATGATCGGTGAAACTCAGCAGTGCCTCCCAGTCGGGTCGAGGGCTGCCGGCATCCAGAATCACCTCTCCCTCACCGCTGTGGCAGAGCGCCGCGGCGGCTGCCGAGGTTTCCCGCCATCTGCCATCGGTGAGCAGATATTTTGACGTCTGCAGCAATTCTCTGGGGAGTTCGTGCGGTCGGAGCGGTTCGACATTCCCTTCCACTAACGCCACCGTTCGTTCGCCGGTGGGCTGGTCTACCCAGATATAAGCGCAGGGCGTGCGGCTACCGGGTCGGATGATCAGATGATCGACATTGACGCCAAAACCCGCCAAATCCTGGCGCACCTGCTGACCCTCGGCGTCATCGCCGATTGCACCCACAAAGGCGGCTCTGCCGCCCAACCGGGCGAAAATGGCCAGAGCAGTCGGTACAGGACCGCCCCCGCATTGCAGGCTTTCCAGTGCGGCCACCTTCTGATTCCGTCCGGGATAGCGGTCGAAGAGGCAGACGGTATCCCAGGCGGCTAAACCGATTCCGATGACGTCAGCCATGAGGGAGGATATTTAGTCTAAGAGGACAGCTACCGAAGCGTGTCCCTCCGTTGTCGATTCCAGGGGGTGGCCCGGCTAACTGGTTAGCCGGGTTTATTATACCGTCGGGGTCAGTGGCGACCCCGACTATATTTGCACTACGCAATCTACGCCGTTTAACCTGAAATGTCAAGAAGAATTAAGGGAAAGTACGATAGCACCATAGCAAGAAGGCAAGAAAGGAAGAGAGGCAGAAGAGGGAAAAGATTACCAACCCACAGCAGAGCTATAGAGTGCCCTGGCCAATTATAATCTTTGCGACTGGAAAAAATTTTAACGGCTGGCGAGAATTCTCTTGACTTTCGTGAAAAATATCATTATATTGTAACTGCCTCGCGTTTACTGCCGCCTATGATGTGTTGAACATCACCAAAAGAGCCTTACTCAATAAGGCGCCCGACAAATTAATAATGGAGAGGACATGTACAAACTTATCACTTTAATCATGCTGATGCTCTTCGTTAGTTCCATCGCAGCAGCGGCGGAAATATCCAACGAAGCAATTCAAGCTCTACAATCCAAAGAGGCTGCGGGAATACCCCTGACTCCGGCCGAGAAATCTCAGTTGGAGGGCTACCTGACTCAGTGGCAGTTATTGAACCCTGGGCAGGACAACTCATGGGGCACTGACGGATGGTATACGGCAGTTGACCAATATTCAGGAGGTCAGCCGTACAATTGGATCGATATCAGTGCAACTGGAACGGAAATCTGGCCTTTGCAAGATCAGGATGACACGTGGTCTCCGGGCATTCGACTTCCCTTCACTTTCCCGTTTTACCAGATGCGAAAAGATTCGTTGTACGTCAGCGCCAACGTAATCCTGAAATTCAACGCGGCTTCAGCGCCATCGTACAGCACACCGGTGCCTTCGAATACCCAGCCGCCGCGCATTGACCCCTGGTGCTACGACATGTATCACCATGGAACTGACACCGTGGGCGCTTCGCATTATTACTATCAGTCCCTCGGCGACAGCCTGTTCGTGGTGCAGTTCAAGCAAGCTCGCTACTACACCTCCACTTATCGCTACGACGAGACTTGGGGCAAGGACCTGGAGGTCTTGCTTTACAGTGACGGAAGAATTGTTTTCCAGTATGACTCCTTAAGGAACATCATTCCAGGTTCACCTTATACCAGCGGCATCGACGATAGCGTCAGCACCGCCGGCTTGACCTGCGGCAACTCGTTCAGTCAAGGACAGGCTATCACCTTCACCCCGCTTACAGGCGTCATCCTGGCCAATGGGCAAGTCAACCCGATGACGGGAAACACCTCCACCAACTTCGTTTACCAGATCAAATATCGCAACACGGACTCGTTTGCACCGACTTCTGCGCAGGTTTACATCGACGATGTGCCTTATGCCTTGATTGACTCCACCTACGGCGCAGGAAACTACTTTATGGGCGTCAATTTCTATCGCACCACAACTCTGCCGATGGGCGGTCACAATTTCTACTTCGAATTCGGTTATGGCAGCAATACCTACCGTTTCCCCGAAACTGGTTACCTGACAGGTCCCACAGTCTATGCCGCCTTGAATGGCAATTACGACATTGGCGGCGGGACGAACGATTTTCCCACGATCGTGCAAGCCGTGGGCGCTCTGAGCGGTGCAGGTCTTTCCGGTCCTGTGGTTTTCACCGTTTATGGTGGAATTTACGATGGGCAGGTTGAATTCCTCAACACCATCCCGGGTTTAAGCGCGACAAATACGGTAACCATTCAAGCGGCGGTTGGGGTTCGTCCCATCGTGCGCAACACCACCGGTACCACCAGCACCAACGGCAATGCTTTCCGCTTCGTCGGCGCCGATTACATCACCATTAAGGGTTTTGAAATTGACAACTGCTACTACTCGGCTTTCTATGTTTACTACGCTACCGGTATAGACAGCAGTAAGTACATTACCATCGAGGACAACTACATCCACGATATCGCCCCTACTACCACCGGCTACGGTATCTATGCGTACTATGCCAAGTACCTAACCATCCTGAACAACAAAATCCAGGGGGACTACTACGGGATCAGTCTCAACTATACTACCTACGGTCTGGTGGCCAACAACCTGGTCTACGGTCAGGATTACTACGGCATTCGCAACTACTACAGCACCTATATCCAGTACCTCTACAACTCGGTCTACATGAACTCAGTCTACGCGACCACCAACTACGCCACGTATTGGTATAACTCGACCGGGTGCGTGTTGAAGGACAATATCTTCTTCAACGGAGGTTCCGGTTCCACCACCAAGTACGCCATCTACCTTTCCGGCACGCTTACAACTTATCCGGTGACCAGCGACTACAACGATTTGTACTCGCCTAACAGCAGCGTGGGGTACTACACTGCAGCCCGAACCACGCTTGCCGACTGGCGGACCGCAACTGCTCTGGATGCGCAGAGCATTAGCGCGGATCCCAATTTCGTCAGCACCGTGGCGCCATTCGACTTGCACATCAACACAGCAGCTGCTTCTCCGGTGGATGGAGTTGGAACACCCGTGCCGGAAGTGCTCGTGGATTTCGACTACGAAGCTCGCGATGCCGTTACCCCGGATATCGGCGGGGATGAGTTCTTCGTCACCTTCTACAACGTCGCCATTACGCCTGAAACGCAAAACGGTAATGGCACTCCTGCAAGTGACGTCGCCTACTACTACATGATCCAGAATGGCAGCAGTGCCCCGGAATCGTTCAACCTCAGTTCTTTCGGGTATGCCTGGCCAACCGCCATATACGACAGTACTGGCACAACGATCATCAATGCGACCTCCACCATTGCTGTCGGGGGTAGCGAATACGTGAAAGTGGTTCACAGCATCCCTGGTACAGCCATAGGCGGAGATTCAGATTTCGGTTATCTCAACGCAGTTTCACCGCATAGTCCGGTTGCTACTGACACAGCCTGGTTCTTCACGACCGTCATCGTTGGTACGGCGATGAATATCACACCGGGTGCTCTGGCAGATACTGCCAACACGGGCGAAACGGTATACTACGACTTCTTCGTGAACAATGCCGGCAGTATGATGGACGATTACGCTCTCTGGACCTCGGGCGCTGCCTGGAATGTCACTCTGTACGATTCCACCGGGACCGCGGTTATCACCGGCATCGAAGATCTGGCTGCAGGAGCCAGTTACTGCGTGAAAGTCGCTCATGAAGTACCGTGGCAGCCGCCATCTCCGTTGGAGGATGCGGGCTTCTTCGGCGCGGTTTCCATGACTGTACCGACGATAATGGATTCTTCGCTGTTTACCACGACCGCCGTCATTTGGCCGCCGGCACGCCTGGAGGTGACTCCCGACTCGGCAAACATCGTGATTCCTCC
The DNA here is from genome assembly GCA_026394195.1 of bacterium. GTDB lineage: Bacteria > Electryoneota > B3-LCP > B3-LCP > B3-LCP > JAPKYS01. Next base: position 19,270 of record JAPKYS010000016.1, read on the forward strand.
GGGTGGTGGATCGTTCAACTTCCTCGCTGAAGTGACCAATTACGGTACTGAAGCCCTCGAGTTGCGCGTGTGGAACAGGACGATGTTACCTAACGGTGTGGTGTTGAATCTCTATGCAAGGGATTTCGACATTCTGCCGGGAGCTACGCTCTGGCGCGACCTGCTCCAGATGGTTCCTGCAGGAGCGCCCGCGGGGATTTACCAGTATAACCTCTACCTGACCGACCTCAACACCTGGGTGGTTTGGGATAGCTCAGGATTCAGCTTTGAGAAGCTGCCGGGCGATGGACCTGTTGCCCATAATCTGGGCTGGGAAATCTTCGGATGGGATGTAGATCCTGAGATGTCGATCGAAATACCCACGGTATTCGATCTGCATGCGAACTTCCCCAACCCGTTCAATCCGTCGACGCATCTGGTCTACGATCTGCCGGAAGACGCCAACGTCACGCTGTATATTTATGATATCGCGGGGCGTCAAGTGGCGGAACTGGTGAATGGTCACCAGCAGGCAGGCGTCCATCAGGCGATTATGAACGGTGTGGATCTGTCCAGCGGCATCTACTTCGCCGTCTTCAAAGCCAACGATTTCTGCAAAGTGCAGAAAATGTTGCTGCTTAAATAGTCGGCGACACAGTTGCTCTTACCGCAAGATGCTTCGCGATCTTGCGCTCCAAGCTAAGTGAAACGTAAAAACAAGAGGCTGCTCCAGCAATGGGGCAGCCTCTTTTAGCAAGATAGCGGGAAAGCAAGAGAGCAAGAAGGCAGGAGAAGAAGAAAGGAAGAAAGGAAGAAGTGAGCGGGGTGAGGCAACAAGGGGCTTGAGCCCCTTGCGATTAAAGCGCTGCAACCCTGTATGGCAAGGGGGTGAAAACCCTTGGTGACAAATAAGCTACGGGGGGGTGCGGGGGAATACCTGGCAAATAGTACTTTAACTAGCGGAATATCTGGCGCAAGATCGGAAAATCAGATTCATTTATCTCACGCCATCTATTACCTTCACTTTCATTTCCTGCCACCCAAAAGGTATAAACAAATTTATCAATACTCAAGGACGAACATTTATAATGATATCCAAATCTGGCGATAAGAGATTTTCCATATTTGTCACCACCTTTATTGCTCAATTCCCGCATGTAAATTTCACTAATAACTCTGCAAGGTTCCACATTGGATGACAAGACTCTTTCGAAACAATTTAAAGTCGTATCTGCAAGAACTTTTCCAGAAGTCGTATCGACAATTTGAAAATAGATTTTATCGACCTTTGCCTCTAAATTGCCATCATTTGAAAATATAAAACTAACCAATTTTAAAGATTCTTGATCAAAACTCTCAATCTCAAGTTTAGTCACGATATTTGGGCTCTTATCAATTGTGAAATATTTGTCGTTTTGGCATTTTGAAATAAAAAGTGAACCTGCAGAAACAAACAGTGCAAGTATTGCTATCATGTTTGAAGTCTTTTTCCCCGTCATAAGATTTGACCAAATATCTTTCATCCGCTTCCGTAAGGATCTGTCTTCGAACATGTGAATAACCTCTGATTGTATTTCAGTATTAACCAACCCACAGCAGAGCTGTGGGGCACCCCGGCAAACAAGATACAGGGAGGGGCAGCCAGGTGTGTAGAGATGTATAGCTTGTGAAATTATTTCTTCTTCAAAGCTGTATAAATTAGAAAACCCAATACCAAACCCAGAGGAGCATAAGAAACAACCTGTGCAAAGTTTGGAGGAAACAGTATACAGAACTTCGCTGGTAAATCATTTTGCTGTAATGATGGAAATACTTTTAGTTTTTCAATAGCACTGGTAGACATTGAGGGAAGTGCGTCCAGAGTTTTAACAATTACTCCAACTCTCGCTTCTTGTCTGTTTTGTAGTTCTAAGATAAATCCGTCTGACCAGTACATAAAAAATGCCAGAATCATCACCCCCCACACAGCCCACTTGGTGGGTGGTATCCAAGCTTTAATAACCTTTCCTTGCCCATCTCGGCAACGCTCAAATAAATAGATGAGGAAACCGACAAGTACGGTGATAAGTGCAAGACGAATTTGATACAGTATTGATTCTGCATTTGCTTGTGATTCAGAGCGGGTTTGCAATTCAGAAAGTAGCATGTCGCGTTTAAGGTCATAGATTTCCTGTTCTTTAGGGCTTCTAACCGAGGTGGAGTCCTCTTTGTCATTTTTAGTTTGACCAAAGGAGGTGGTGCTGAATGCTATGGAAAACCCAACCAGCACCAAAATAAGGATTAGCGATGATTTCATATGATAACCTCGTTGTTTGTTGATCTAAAGATTAATGATCAAGCTGGTCAAAAAGCTGAACAGACTTGTCGACGGCGCTGTTTACTAGAGACTGTTGATCAATCCTCAGACGGTTTGATTGGGAATTGCTTAATTTGATATTTATTGATTAGACTGTTCAGTTTTTACCGATAAATCACTCTTTTTCCCTAATAATGACGGATTTACGGTGTAAATATCCCATATTT
>JAPKYS010000056.1 GCA_026394195.1 bacterium
TATGTCGTTAAAACCGATTCATTGGGAACCATGCAATGGCAGCGAAATTATGGAGGATATTATGGCGATTATTGTTATTCCGTGTTAAAAACCCCTGATAGCGGTTTTTTGTTAGGAGGTGTAAATAGCGGAAACTACTGGATTATCAAGATTGATTCGACGGGGAATCAGTTGTGGAACCAAACCTTCAATTATGGGCAAAATGATGTATGTTACTCAATCTGTCAGGCTGCCGACGGAAGCTTGCTTTTAGCTGGTACAGTTGAAACGAGCCCGGGGTGCCCCACCGCTTGCGGTGGGATCGTTAATTCCCGGATGCCTGGGTGCACCTTAGCCCCGCTGTGTGATAATTAATTCCCCACTCCCCCCTTACCACGTCACAATCTGACGTTTAAAAGCCTATCTTGGAGTCACGTTCTTTGACATTCCAGATGGGCTTTGCTCACTCTACGACCCCTTCTCTCACTCCTACCCGGGCAATTCCACCGTTTATTTCCCCTGTTAAAGCGTGTCACTCCGGCTGGTCCGGAGTCTGACACGCTGTCGGATTCCCGACGCAGGCTAAAGCCTTTGCGGGAATGACAGCTTAGGTTTTTGAATCCACTCTGTCGCGTCACCCGAAATTTTAGAAAATTAACTCGGCGCGTTATCTTGTTTTTATACCAGTTCTCGAAAGTAATTTCCCCTGTTAATGCGTGTCACTCCGGCTGGTCCAGAGTCTGACACGCTGTCGGATTCCCGACGCATCCCAATGGGATTTGCGGGAATGACAGCTTAGGTTTTTAAAATTTCTCTGTCACGTCACCTGAAATTTTAGAAAATTAACTCAGCGCGTTATCTTGTCTTTATAAGAATAAACTAATTGGAGGTTACCCATGAAAAAGGCCATAGCTTCTGCCAGACATCTGTTAGTTTTGGGGCAATACATCAACGATCCCGACGAATTCCACCTGAGCGAAACCCGCAAGCGCACTCTGACCGGCAAGGTGCTGGACGATCTCGCCGACCTGAACCTGGACGGGCTCGACGTTTTCCTGATCGCGGCGGTGTTTCAGTACAGCTTCGAAGGGGGGAAGATGTTAGGCGCCATGGACGTTCTGCGAAAGATCCTCCCCGATCAGATCGAACGGCTGCAATACCTCGACCGCATCAGCAACCTGATCGTGCTGCAGGTGCTGGAACCCTGCCAGAAGCAGTATCACCGCCGCGACCGGGATGGCCACCGCCTGGAACTGGCGCTGGACCGCATCAACCTGCTGGATATGGATATCCGGCTGCATCCGCAGTTTTTAGCCCGGCTGTTGGGCGAAATCCACGAAGACCCCGAAACCATCGATAGCCCCTATCAGGATAATCGTGAGTTCATCAAGGACTGGTTTTCCTGCGTCGAGGCGCAGAGGAATTACGCCAACGTCAGGCAATTTGACGAAGAGGTGGTCAACCACGCTTTAGAAGACCTGAACAAATGGGAAAAACGCCTGGAAAAGCGCATGAATTCCACCTCAGAAATCTTCCCTTTCTGCGATCTGACCGTGGAATACAACCTCGACCGCAAAGAACAGATCATCCTGATGTACATGCTGAAGGAAGAACTCGACGGGATGGGTTGCGCCCGCGATGAGTTGCTGGACCTGATCAGCGAGGATAAGTTCGACAAGTACGGCAACGCCCGCTACTTCGACGGCGAGAGCACCCTCCTGCGCCACGGGTTGATCGAAGCGCCGGAAAACATGTTCTTCTCGTCGAGCGGGCTGGACGTGCGGCTGGCTCCGGACCTGGCTTCCCGGATTCTGCGCACCACGCCCCGCACCGACAGCGAACGCATCACCGAAATCATCCGCAGCTCCGATGTGCTGAAGCTGACGACTCCGGCGCTGGGCCTGGAAAAGGTGATCCTGCCCTCGGACACCAAGAATCTGCTGGAAACGGCGGTCAGGCAGTGCCGGGAAAACGTGGGATCGACGCTGCACCACTGGGGCTTGGATCAGGGCGTTTTCCAGCGCGAACCGGCTGCCGATCAAGCCTACAAGCCCGCCATGCTGCTGATGTTCTACGGACTGCCGGGAACGGGCAAGACGCTGGCGGCGGGAGCTCTGGCGCACGCTTTAGGCAAGGAGGTGTTGGTGACCGACATTTCGCGCGTCTTAAGCAAGTGGGTGGGGGAAAGCGAATCCAACGTGCGCCGCATCTTCGCTCAGTACGAGCAGATCGTGCGCCGCACCGATAACCCGCCGGTGCTGCTCTTAAACGAATGCGACCAGTTCCTGACCGCCCGCGGCGCCGCGGAACACGCCGCCGACCGCATGTACAACCAGATGCAGAACCTGTTCTTGGAAGCCTTTGAACGCCTGCAGGGGCTGCTGATCGCCACGACCAATTTGCGGGATAACCTGGACCCGGCGTTTTCCCGTCGGTTTCATTTGAAGATCGAGTTTCCGATCCCTGACACGTTAGCGCGGCAGAAGCTCTGGCAGATTCACCTGCCGGACAGCATCCCTCGCGCCGCGGATCTGGATCTGGCGACACTGGCTCAAGACTATACGCTGACCGGCGGGCAGATTGCCGTGGTGGTGAAAAACGCCGCCGTGGAAGCCGCTCAGTTGGCCCCAAAACACCGGCGTCTGTCCCGGGAGTTGCTGGCGAAGTACGCGAGGCTGGAAGCGGACAGCGCCTTCGGAATCACTTCCGGGCAGCGCATCGGATTTTAGGGGTCACAAGGGATCTATTGCCGGATTATTATTACGGCGCTGATCCCACACACCCGGGGATGGGGCGTACATTGCGCCCCGCCTCTCCGGGGATAAGTGGCGCTGATGACAGTAAAAAACAGGCTGGAATAAGTTTGGAAATAAAGGGTGGGTTGTGTAAATTGGAAGACAAGAAGGAGATGATATGGAAGATACAATCAAAGAGCTGAAGAAAGAAATGATCGCCCTGGAACGGCGCATCAGCGATCTGGAGATGCTGCTGGTGGGAGCAGCAAACGAAAACGCCGAGCTTAAAAAGGCGCTGACATCCTCCCTTCATCGCAGTCGCCGGGTCAAGTTAAAGGACGCTTTGGACATCCTGAACTCGCAAATTGATCGGCTTCGTGAATTGGAGTCTCCCGCTGAAGTGATACAGCTAAAAACTGCTCTCAGGGAGTTGGTTACCGATCATTTGAACCAGCTTGATAGTATGGGAAGCCAGGAGTTTTTCACTACCTGGGTTGGATCCCGTTACCACCAACAGAGACTCCTGACCTTCAACGGCAGTATTGGGTTTGTCCCAGATTGGAATTTCGATGATGGTTTGGAGGTGGTGATGGGGTGGGAAAAAACTAAAGATGATAAGCAAGACAATCCCGAAGACAATACTTAAATTCAGGTAATTCCAGATGAAATGACTGGAATCGGATTACGTCGAATTTAAAAATTTAAAAGGAGAAAGCCATGGATACGGAATTCAACAAAGAACTAGCGAAAATAATAAGGGAAAATTTTAGAAGAGCATTCCCTGAGGTGAGACGAAATATTAGATTCCCAAGAGATTTGCAGTTCTCTAAAGGATCTGATGAAAATCATTTAACCTTGAAAATGACAGAGCAAAATGTAACCGCTAATGTCCAAGAAAACAAAGCCGCATTTGAGGGCTGGTGTTTTGTTGTTAGGAGATGGACAGATTATAAAAGTATCCAATTGTCGTGGGTTCAGCCTTCAGATAAAAGCGATAAGCATTACCAAAGTTTTCTTTACAGAGTAAAAGCCATGACCACTCATTACGATTGGCTCAATCTCCCTGACCAGATGGCTAATATTCTAAAAACAGATCTATCGATCAAAAACGATACAACATACTATTTTAATTACCCACAGACCCATAGCACTCGTACAGACGCAGAAGGAAAAACAGTTGATGAGATGACTGAGAATGAAATCGAATGGTACATTTTTAACAATCCAAATGGATTGAAGAAACTCTGCAAATTGAACGCACTATACAGGCAATATCCGGTTGGGGTATTTACCAATGCTCGCCGTCGCACAATTTATGCAGTATTACCGCATGGTAGGAGGTGTATAGATCTTTGGGGACTGAATAATGACAAAAAAGAACTACATATTTTCGAACTAAAAACGCCTCAAAACATCGGCGTTGGGGCAGTGTCAGAATTGCTCTACTATGCATTCCTTATGCAGAACGCAATCTATCCAACCAACCAATTTCAAATCAAAGCTGTACGCGAGTTTCCAGATCGTGGTAGTGTCAATGATATAAATACAATTACAACCATGACCTTGGTAATGGCATCTTTTCTGACCTTCAGAGCCCACCCACTGATAGATGCGAGACTCATAAAAGACATGAATATTTTTCGTAAAGAAGTAAAACCTCCAATTAAATTTTGCAGCATCACTATTGACAATTCATTTAATTTCAATGTGCTAGAGCTGCCTGATTGATAGTATTCGGAAATTGAACTATGTTGATCACCATCCACCGCGGTTCGCATGAAATCGGCGGGACCTGCATCCAGGTATCAACCGCCAACTGCTCCATTCTGTTGGACTTGGGGCGAGCTCTCCGCAGAGATAGCATTGATCCTGATCTGGAGAAGATCAAAGTCGATGCGGTGCTGGTTAGCCATCCCCATATGGATCACTATGGGCTGATTGACGTCTTGGATAAGAGCGTCCCTGTGTATATCGGGGAGCTGAGTCGCAAGCTGATTGACACGGCTCCCCTTTTCTTGGGCCGTAAACCATACGACAACAATTTCCATACTTATAAAAGCTGGAAACCTTTCAGCATCGGCGATTTCACCATTACGCCCTACCTGGTGGATCATTCCGCGACGGATGCTCATGCGTTTCTGATCGAAGCCGTGGGGAAACGCATCTTTTACAGCGGTGATTTCCGAGCGCATGGAAGAAAGCGGATCTGTTTCGACCGAATTGTGGCGAACCCGCCACGCGATCTCGACCTTTTGTTTCTTGAAGGTACTCTGATCGAACGCAGTAATGATAAATACCCAACCGAGGAGTCTGTCGAGCAAAAGATCTATGAAACCATCAAAGACCAGCAATATATCACCTTTATCATCTCTTCTGCACAGAATATTGACCGGCTGGTGTCGGCATACAAAGCCTGCCATAAGGCAAAGAAAACGTTGGTACTGGATTTCTATGCAGCCTGGGTGTTAGAGTTGGCGAAAAAGGTATCACGTGGGATAAGGGCGATGGACTGGAATTATATCCGTGTTTATGCCAATCATGGGCAGGATCAAACCTTAAAAAAGAACGAGCATATTTTCGAGGATTTTCGCCAACGGATTTATCAGAATTTTCGAGTGAAACCTGCGGAGATTCGCGCCTGTCCGGAAAAATATGTGGAATTTGCACGCATCTCACAATCCCCGGCTATCGCTTCATTCAAAAAAAACGGACGAGTAAATCTGATTTATTCACAATGGGAAGGTTATCTAAAGTACAGCGACAAGGACTATTTAGGAGCCGAAGCAATGGCAGCTTTCCGGAAAGATCCTAACGTTAATTTCATTTGTGCTCATACCAGCGGTCACGCAACGCTTTGTGACCTGAAAACCTTTACACAAGCACTTAATCCTGGACGCTTGATTCCGGTGCACACCGAACATGCCCACCGATTCCGTGAACATTTCGAGAATGTATTGGAGTTGAAGGATGGGGTTGATCTTACAGTTTGAATTAATCCCCACTACATCTGATCTTTTTCGCACAAATTGGTTGCTGTCATTAACGTGAGACTCCTCATGCCCCACCTTCTCTCCAAATCCCGCTACCTATCAGGGCTGCAATGCGCCAAACGGCTCTGGATTGAAATTCACCAACCCGAACTGCTTCCCAAAATCGAACCTTCACAGCAGAAAATCTTCGACCAGGGGACCGAGGTCGGCAAGCTGGCGCGGGAGCGCTTCCCCGGCGGCGTCTTAATCGGAGCAGATCACCAGCACATATCCGATGCTCTGAGCCAGACCGATGCCGCCATCGCTGGTGGAGCTGAAATCCTCTTCGAAGCCGCCTTCACCTCGAACCAGACATTTGTCAGACCGGATATCATCCGCAAGATCGGTTCCGACCGCTGGGAGATCATCGAAGTCAAATCGTCGACTCAGGTCAAACCGGAAAACCTGCACGACGTCGCCATCCAGACCTACACCGTTCAGGGGGCGGGCCTGAACGTGGTCAAATCAACCCTGATGCACCTCAACACCGAGTGCGTCTACCCGGACCTGTCCAACCTGTTCACGCTGTCGGACATCACGGATGAGGTCGCGGCTCTGCTGCCGGTTATCCCTCAAAATGTCGCCGCGTTCAGGATGATTCTGCTGGCGGATACCGAGCCGGACGTTCCGATCGGATCGCACTGCTCATCGCCCTACGGTTGTCCGCTGATGGATCAGTGCTGGGCCTGGCTGCCGGAACCTTCCATCTTCAATATTCCGGGATTGAAATGGACTAAAAAAGATGACCTCTTGCTGCGAGGTCTCCTGGAACTGGAACAGCTCCCGGATGATTTCAAGCTGAATGATGCTCAGGACCGCTACATCCGGAGCTATCTGACCCAATCGCCCGTCATCGATTGGGAGGCGATCAGGGAGATCCTGTCCAGCCTGCAATACCCCCTCTATTTCCTCGACTTCGAGACCGACAATCCCGCCGTCCCTCGCCTTGACGGGATGCACCCCTACGGTCAGTTTCCCTTCCAGTTCAGCTGCCATATCCTGCAGGAAAACGGCGAGCTGGCTCATGCAGAATACCTGCACCTGACCACCAGCGATCCCCGGGCGGATCTTTGCCAGGCGCTCCTGAAAACTTTGGGCGATAAAGGCACCATCGTCGCTTACAATTCCGCCTTTGAAATAAGCAGGCTGAAAAATCTGGCAACCTGGTTCCCGCAATACCAGCCTCGGATCGATGGGATTATCCGCCGCATGTGGGATCAGCTGATCATCTTCCGGCAGTATTATTCCGATTACCGCTTCGGGGGGTCGAACAGCATCAAGAACGTCCTGCCCGTGCTGATTCCATCCATGAATTACCAGGATCTCGAAGTCGGCGAAGGCGGAGCCGCCCAGATCGCCTGGAACGAGATGATCCGCCTGCCCGATTCTCCGGAAAAGGATAAACTCATCGGTGACCTTAAAACCTACTGCGGTCAGGATACCCTGGCGATGGTGGAGATACACAGGGTATTGGCGGGGGGCTGGTAACCACCGGGCCACCTTCAACGGATCCGGACACCCGTCAGGCGTCTACATCTTCCGCCTTCAGGCTGGCGAGTATACTGCTTCAGGGAAAATGGTGATGGTGAAGTAGGGGTGGGAAAGACCATTATGATGACAGGCGGTGCAGCAATACCGCCTGTTTTCATTTTCCTGCGGGTAAAACTTCTATCCCCATCTCGTTGAAGGGAACACGATATACCAGTTCTCGAAAGTAATTTCCGATGTTAAAGCGTGTCATTCCGGCTTGTCCGGAATCTGACACGCCGTCGGATTCCCGACGCATCCCAAGGGGATTTGCGGGAATGACGGCTTTGTGTGTGGAATATGCCGGATGGGAGATTATTTTCAAGAAATGCTAAAAGATGTGCATCAGGCTTGGAAAAATTAGTAAATCCAATTTCTTTTAAAAAATTACCGTATCCCGTCAAAACCTCTTGACAAACCCTTTTAAAATTCGTATATTTTTATAATACCACGGAAAGCATCAGCGCGCTGCTTGTCGCTGCATGCTGATTATTCCTTTTCCATACAAACCTGAAAATTTTGGATTTTAGCATCCGGTCGATTTCGTACCCAACCGATGACCGGCGGGAGGCCAATTCCCGCAACGTCACCTTTAATGCTTCGGGACTTGCGCCTGCGGGTTGTTAGGCGGGGTCCGGGGCGGCCTCGGGTATGATGAATAGACTGACTCATGTTTCGGTAAATTAAGTTATCATCTCTGGATTTAAGACCGTTATTACGGCGAGACGTTTCGTTTCTATTTGAGCATCGTTCCACCATGCCATTGTCAGCACGTAGAGCACGAAGAAACATCCTGAAAACCAGTGCGGTAAATGAAAGGGCTCAAATGATCACGCTTTGCAGAATTACTGGAATCGTTGGGCTGATGCTCTTGTTTGGATTCAGCTCGGCATTGGCGGACTACCTGCCGCTCCGGGAAGACGTAACCTCAGAAGCTCCGCAGACAATTCTACTTAAAAATGACGCTAACCTGGTACAAATTGAAATTCGCATTCCAGGCGTCGAGATCTTTCAGGGCACTTTGGAAGGGCACAATTGGGATCGTATCTCAATTGCCGGCGGCGGTTTCAGCTCCGAACTGGGCGCGCCTGAACTGGCAACCTATTCGCGCCTGATTGCCATACCTGCCACGGCCGCGGTGCATGCCGATATGGAGATCCTCGAATCAGAGACCATTCCCAATATTGATTTGATGCCTGCACAGGGTAGGGAACCTGAAGCGATGGCGCAGGAGAGCCAGCCGGTCCAGTTTGATATGGCGGCTTACTCGACGGACGGTTTCTACGGTGAAAACATGACCGCCGTCAGCGAACCCGCACTCTGCCGCGGCGTACGTCTGGTCGCCGTAACGACCAATCCGATAAGTTACAACCCAGCGACCAGAGAAGTCCAGGTAGCACATCGCTATCGGGTTAACATCCATTTCGAGGGGACCGATCTCCGCAACGTTCCAACCCGGGCAATTCGCCCCATGTCCCACTCCTGGGCGAAAATCATGCGAGCCATGGTCGCCAATTTCGATGAGCTGGACGTGGTGGAAGTCCCGATGGGCTCTTATCTGATCATTGCTCAGAACAACACCGATCTCCTCAACCGGCTCGCCCCTCTCGTGGAATGGAAAAAAAGGAAAGGGCACTCAGTCACGCTATCGACTTTTAGCGCAGGCGCTTCGACCACCACCATAAAAAATTTGATTCAAACTGCTTATAACACCTGGGACATACCACCGGAATTCGTCCTGCTCTTCGGTGATACCAGTGGCAGCTATTCGCTGGCAGGGTACTCCATCACGGATCCGTTCTACGGTGGAAACTATGATGTTGACCATCAATACACTCAACTCGATGGGACGGATATCCTTTCCGACGTAGCCCTGGGACGCCTGCCGGCTTCGACTTCATCTGAAGCCGATATGATGGTCGCAAAAAACCTGTTCTATGAAAAAATGCCCTATACGACCAATTCAAATTGGTTTCATCAGGGAATGGTAAGTGCTCAAACGAGTATCCTCTCGGCCAAGCAAGTCGCCCATTGGGTAAAGACCCGATTCATTGAGCATAATTACACCCGGGTCGATACCATGTGGTTCTCGTCCTTCAATTCATCGACGTTCCTCAGTTCCATGTCCGCGGGAATGTGTTACTATGAGGAACGTTCCTGGGGTTCCGGAGTCCCGACGTATACCATCGACCAGATGCAAAACGGACGCATGTTGCCCTTTGTCGTCAATTTAACCTGCGGCACAGGAGGGTTTCAGAGTGATTCCCAAATGGAGCACTTCGTTTCCGTAGGTACGGCTATTTCGCCTCGAGGAGCCATCGCTTGTGTCGGAACGGCAACACAGGGCACCAATACCCGCTTCAACAATACCATTACCATGGGCTTGTTTGCCTCCTTGTTTCTGGAAGACAATCCCTATGCAGGAGACGCCCTGGTCTATGGAAAGTTGATGATGTACAACTGCTATCAGACCTGGGAAGCACAAAATGTCACCTGGTTCTCGCAATGGAATGCCCTCGCCGGCGATCCGGGAGTGGACCTCTTCACCCACGCCATCCGCAATATTACCTGCGTTGTGCCCGATAATGTCACCTGGGGTGTGAATTCTCTGACGTTAACCGTTAACGAGGGGAGTCAGCCGGTTCCTGAAGCAACTGTCTGTTTCTACAAAGCCAATGAATTGCAGACAGTCGGCGAAACGAATGAAAATGGTCAGATCACACTTCCCATTGGTGTAGCCACGGCTGGTAACGTCAAGGTCACCGTCACCAAACACGATTTCTACCCCATCGTGGATTCCCTCGATGTGGTCCAGGCTGGAGTCGCAGTCGGTTATCTGAGCAATACTGTCGATGACGATAATTCGGGGAGTAGCAGTGGAGATGGCGACGGATTCATCAATCCCGGAGAAACAGTCGAATTACCGCTGGTCTTTAAAAACTTCGGCTCCACGACAATCGCGACCAACATCAGCGTAACTGCAACAGAGAGCGATCCCTATGCAACCCTGACCGACAGTATCGAGACCTTCACCGATATGGCGCCCGGCGCAACGGGCAGCAGCGCGGACGATTTCGACCTGCAGGTTGCGCCCGATTGCCCCAACGGGCACATGATCCGGCTTAACCATGTCACGACTGCAACTCAGGGAAGTTGGAATGGTCTCATCGATCTGACGGTGCGTTCATTTGACATGAAAATCCTGAATGCTCAGGCAATGGGATCTGATACCTTGATCGCTCCGAATGAAACCTCCAACCTGGTCCTCACTGTCAAGAATATCGGCAATAAAAACGCCTCGAATCTGACGGCGACAATCACGTCGCTTAGCAACTTTCTGGTCGTGAATGACAACTCCGCCAGCTTCGGTACCGTCAACATCGATGCGACCGCCAACTGCGGTGGAAACCCCTTCAACCTCACCGCAATTGGCACGACTCCGCCGGGCCAAAAAGCCAAACTCAAGGTCGTCTTTACCTCCGCTACCGGCGCCACTCAGACGGATACCATCACCCTGCAACTCGGTCTCAAATCGCTGACAGATCCGCAGGGCCCGGATGCTTACGGTTACTACTGTTTCGATAATACCGATGTGAATTATGCTCAATGCCCTACCTATAATTGGGTGGAGGTTTCCTCTATCGGTACGCAACTGAGCATCAACGATCCATCGGAAGAGGATGACCAGTCGGTCAATGTAACGCTTCCTTTCACGTTCCGATATTACGGACAGAATGTCAACAACATTACCGTCTGCAGCAATGGCTGGCTGGCGACACACTCCAACATCTCTTTCACCGATTTCCGCAACTATCCGATTCCATCCGCAATCGGCCCGAATGGGATGATCGCCGGTTTCTGGGATGATCTGGTTACGACCAGCACCGGAAAAGTCTATACCTACAACGACGTCAGCAACCATCGCTTCATCATCGCCTGGTCGCACGTGCGCATCTTCAACTCCTATGGAAATGAACAGGACTTCGAAATAATGCTGTACGATCCCGCCTACACCCCGACTCCGACAGGCGACGGCGAGATTGTCTTCCAGTACAACATAGTGAACGAGTCCCCGGGGCAGAACGATGATAACAAGTATTCCACGGTAGGCATCGAGAGCCCGGATCAAAGTGATGGTATCCAGGTTGTCTACTGGAATACCTACAGCGATCCCGCAGCTGCGCACCTGCAAACGGGTCGAGCCTACAAGTTCTCGACCGCTTTCACCTATGGGACGCCGCCCTTGAATTTTAACATCAACACTTCCCCCATCTCTCCTCCGGTCGTCATTCCCGCCAACGGCGGCAGCTTCCCATACAACATCAACGTCCATAATCTGGGATCGACGCCGGGGACGATAACACTCTGGAACAAGGTGCGGGATGCCTCTAACGTGTACACCACCGTCTTCGGACCGATCACTCGGACGCTGCCGGGCGGAGCCAATCCCGCCCGTGTGTTCACTCAGACCATCGCCGGGTCGATCTCCTCGGGGACGCTGTACTTCATCTCCTACATCGGGATGTACCCCAATACCATCGCAGACAGCAACTTCTTCACCATCACCAAATCGACGGTCGCTGACGGTAAGCCCTGGATTGCTGAGTCGTATGTAACCGGCGACTTCTTCGATGAATTCGCGGTAACGAATTCGTCCGTCCCAACCGAATACTCGCTGGGGCAGAATTATCCGAACCCGTTCAATCCGTTGACCTCGATCAGCTTCAATCTGACGCAGGCAGGTCTGGTGAAGCTGACGATCTTCGATGTGATGGGACGGGAAGTTGCCACTCTGGTGAACGGCACGAGGGAAGCGGGAACTCACGAGGTGACCTTCGATGGGTCGGGGCTGGCGTCTGGAATCTACCTGTACAAGCTTGAGGCGGGAGAGTTCAGAGCAACGCAGAAGATGGTGCTGCTGAAGTAGTCACGAGTTTCGAGTCACGAGATACGAGATGTAGGGGCGTTTAATTAAACGCCCTGTCAAGGAACGTAATCGTAGGGGCGCAGCATGCTGCGCCCCTACAAAAAAAGAAGGTGTCATTCCCGCAAATCCCGAAGGGATGCGTCGGGAATCACCTGATCAACAGCAGCGATATCATTAGGCGATTCGGACGCGCTCCTCCCTCTGCGGATTGCGTCCCTACAGATCTATAATCTGGATAGTACCATGAAGAAACTCCTTCTACTTTGCGTCTTGCTTTTGGCAGGAACTGCTGAAGCGCAACCGTTTCAGCGTGAAACCAATACCATTCCGGTGGAAATCTACGGGTGGCAGCCGTTTTCGCCGTGGACTGGAGGTTATTCTTTAACTGCTCCTGAATTATGCGACATTGACGGCGATGGAGATTTGGACTTCTTTCTCGGTCACGATATTTGGTATCCTGCTTTCTACATGAACACAGGAACATCAAATCAACCTTATTTTTTATGGATTACCAATACTTACGAGCCGTTACGCTCAGCAATGGAGAACAGTAATACTGCGCCCAGATTTTGCGATATAGATCATGACGGCGATTTTGATGTATTTATAAATTGTCTTTTCGCTCGAACCAATTATTACGAAAATATCGGGGATAGAAACAATCCTGAATTTGTTTTAGTAATTGATACTTTAAAATCTTCAGATGGAATCGTGATTGGGGGTGAACATACAGAGTTCGCCGACATTGACTCGGATGGTGATTTTGATCTTTTCGCTGGTCGGTATTATGGCACTATCGATTTTTATACTAATATAGGGACTTCAGACTCATTCAGCTTTCGACTCACAGAACCGAATTTTGAAGGAATAGACGTGGGGACGCAGGCAGATCCCCGTTTAATTGATATTGATTCAGATGGCGACCTTGATTTGTTGATAGGTAATGGAGATGGCAATATCTGGTACTACCAAAATATTGGCAATTCGGTGAATTATAACTTCCAGCTGGTGACAACACAATTCGAGGGGATAGACGTTTCCTCCTTCGCAACACCAACCGCTGCAGATATCGATGGTGATAGTGATTACGAGCTTTTCATTGGATTGGATGCGAATCAAGATCCAGATGCTCCCCGCGGTTGCCTCTTTTACGAACGCAATAACGGCACACCCAGTTTTTACAATTTTGAGCATATCACCGCGGAGTACCTCACAATGGATGAGGGTTATTACTGCCAGGGCGAATTCGTTGATATAGATGCTGATAATGATTATGACATGCTTTTAGCAAGTGGTCAGAACATGAGTTTCTTCGAGAATATTGGCACTTCTACCGAACCGTATTTTAGGCTTGTTACCGAGCAATTTGCAAATATGAATTTCTCATCCGGATGCTATCCAAAATTCTATGACATTGACAATGATGGGGATTTTGACATAGCTAATAGCGAAGGTTCCTTCACCTATGCACGGGTCAACTTTTACCAAAACGTAGGAACTCCTCAATCTGCCATATTCCAGGGTTGGTTCGAAGTCTATCAATCCGGCGCTTTAGGAGGGTCAATAGACATTGCCGATATAGACGACGACGGAGATGGTGATCTTTTTATTGGGGATGGTTGGGGCGACTTATATTACTTTGAAAACACAGGTACACCTCATCAACCCTCGTTCTCTTTTGTATCGCAAAACTATCAGGGGATTCACTATCCAAGCAATATTTATCCGACCTTCTCGGATTTTGATCAGGATGGTGATTTTGACCTTTTTTTTAGTGGTGTATACGGGGGTTATGGATATGCCTATTATGAAAACATTGGCACATCAACAAATCCTCAGCTCTCTCTAATAACCACTAACTATTTCGGCGAAAATTACGGGGGGAAAGTATCTTTCTCAGATATAGATGCTGATAGCGATCTTGATTGTTTTTTCACTCTGCAACAAGGTGGTGTTAATTTCCTGCGCAACCTTGCCATAAATGGGATAACAGATCCGCGTTTTAAGCCAATTTCACCCACAGAAACTACCCTTTCCCTCTTCCCCAATCCTTCCAATGCCGGAACGGTGGTACGGTTTACGCTGCCGAGGGCGGGGCTGGTGCGGGTGGAGTTGTTCGATGTGGAGGGGAGGAATGTAGGGGCGCACTGCGAGCGCCCGGTTGGGGAGGCAGGTGGTTTTCAGGGCGCACGCAGTGCGCCCCTACAAGAGACCTGGTTTCCCGCCGGGACCCACGACCTGCGTCTCGATGCATCGGATCTGCCGTCGGGGGTGTATCTGGTGCGGTTGGAAACGCCTCAACAACAAGTGACGGGGAAGGTGGTGGTGGTAAAGTGAGTCACGAGTTGCGAGATGCGAGTCACGAGAAAAAAGAGCCCCGTTCAGGGGGCTTTGGAACCCGGTAGCCAGGCGCTTTTCCCGAAGGGACCACTTTGTGGAGCGCCTGGCGATTAAGCAGCGCAAATTAATTGAAAGAGTCTTTGCAGTCACCCAAAAATATCAAAATAAGCAATTTTGATCAATCCGTGCACGGATTGATCAACAGTCTCTTCTAACTACCAACCGGATTCAATTACACGGCAGTTCAAGCGGTATATGCGAAGGGCTGGAATCAGCAACGACCTGCATCTGCACAATCTCCGGCACACCGCTGCGTCGGACCTGGTAAGGCAAGGTGTTCACTTGACGAAAATCCAGAAGTTCTTAGGGCACTCCAGCATGAAGGTGACGGAAATCCACGCGCATGTCATGCCCGAGGATCTCCGAGAAGTGTGTGGGCGCTTAGCTGCGTCGGATAATCAATCTCTGTGCAATTAAAATGCAATTAAATCCCCCATAAAAATACCCCAAACCTCACCAATCTACGCTCGGTGACATTGGGGTAACCCTCCAAAAATCAAGCTGTTCGTTCGTGGGCGATGCTGGACTTGAACCAGTGACCTCCTGCGTGTCGAGCAGGCGCTCTAGCCAACTGAGCTAATCGCCCTAAAAATCGTGCCGAGGGCCGGAATCGAACCGGCATGACCCGTTTAGGTCGGGGGATTTTAAGTCCCCTGCGTCTACCTATTTCACCACCCCGGCAGATCTAAAGCCAGATCACCTCGACCAGGGGGTTCCAGCTTGAGGCGGCGACCGGACTTGAACCGGTGAATAGAGGTTTTGCAGACCTCCGCCTTAGCCACTTGGCTACGCCGCCACATGAGTACGCCCCCATGTAGGGGGCCTCATTGTACCTCCGGCACCCTTAGACTGCCAATGCAGCCGGAGACCTGGAGCGGGAGACGGGATTTGAACCCGCGACATTCTCGTTGGCAACGAGAGGCTCTACCGCTGAGCTACTCCCGCAATATCAAGCTGTGTGGAGCATAGCGGGGTCGAACCGCTGACCTCTTGAATGCCATTCAAGCGCTCTCCCAACTGAGCTAATGCCCCATTTTACAGGAAAAGTCAATATAACAATTATCTCTGCCCCTGTCAAGCCTTTTTTTCAAAAGTGGCTTTGGCAAATGATGGACTCTCCCTGATCTCTAAAATTTTACCTATTCGGGGTAGTCGCTAAGGTGAAAAGCCAATCAGGAGGTTCATACTGATGATATTCCGCTCATCCAAGGGGAGCAGGTCGAAGTAGGTGAAGATTGCTTCTCCACCTTTCAGGAAAGCCAATCCTCCGGGGTTCCACCAGGTTGCCGAAGCATCATCAGCACAAGCGGTGAATGCGCCTCCCAAACCAGAGGAACGTGCGGTGGGTTCATATTGCAGGAAAGGAGTGCCCACCCATGATTGCTGTGCCGCCGCAGGATTGTGTGAAACGGCGATTATAATAAGGGAACTCCAGATGAGAACGCGCAATGTTGATTGCATAAATACCTCCACAGATTTGTATTCAATCGAAGTATTATACTGGAATCCCATGAAATAGGTTTCTAATCACCATTCCAGACGGTCAATACCGTACGCTTGACATGGGAGCAGAGATTTTCGGCGGTAGATCCAAAAAGTTTGTCTTTCAAGATAGATGAGCCGAACAGACCTACAATGATGATATCGGCGTCCAGTTCATTGGCGACGGCGATAATCTCCCTGGAAGGCTTTCCTTCGCGCAGCAGGACCTGGTATTTGCTCCCTTTGTATCCAAGTGATTCAGCATCTTTGTCGATGTGATCCCGAACGGCCAGAGCGGTTTTCGTCATGTCGTCCTTGAAGTCACTTAAGTCGACGCGCAGCATGACTCGTTCTTCTTTGTTCAGGAAATCTTCCCGGATGTTGAGGATCGTTAATTCTGCTCCGGTCTTACGGCTGAGTTCCAACGCAGTCTTGAGTACCATCAAAGCTCGCTCACTCAAGTCGTCTGCGCAAAGTATCTTTTTAAACATGGGGTCGACCTTCAGGTTGAGTTTGGGTTAGCGGAAAAACACCAGTGTGACCAGGATAAAAATGGGGATGAGTATTCCCACCGACCAGATCATATAGCCGAAGAAACTTGGCATCTGGATTTTATTCTCTTCGGCGATGGAACGCACCATAAAATTCGGTGCATTGCCGATGTAGGAATTGGCTCCCATGAAAACAGCTCCAGCCGACACCGCCTTCAATTCCAGTATGAACTGCTGCCCCAGATCGCTCTGGACCACCCCCCGCAGAATTTCTGCAGCCTGCGGTTCAGTCAATCCCAAACGCCCCAGTGACAGATTGAAGAAGGTGAGATAGGTTGGCGCATTATCGAGGAAGCTCGACAGACCGCCGCTGGCCCAGAAAAAGTGCCAGGGATCTTCGACCACCGCTACCAATCCCGCCAGAGCGCCATGTTCGCCTGCCTTCAACATCGCCAGAGCTGGAATGATGGTCATGAAGATGCCAAAGAAGAGGATGGCAACTTCCTTGATGGGGAACCAGGAAAATTCATTATCCTGATGAATCTGCTTGCTGGTGGTTTTCAACGACAGCAGTCCGAAGAGGATGATGAGGAGGTCCCGGGCGATATCCTGCCACGCCATTTTGATCCCGAACAGAGAGAACTCACCCGCCTGCCACAATCCGGAGAGCAACACCGCGCCGACGATCCCACCGAGGAAGAGGAAGTTATGCGCGCCCTCAATCTTCAATTTTTCCCGCGATTGCGGATCTAACTTGGGTGACCCTTCCTTGCGGTAGAGGAATGTATCGATGGTGAAGAGCAGCGCCAAGAGAATCACTGAAGCGAACCCCATCAGCGGGAACAAATTCAGGGTCCAGAAGAACGGGACACCGTGCAGAAATCCCAGGAAAAGAGGAGGATCGCCCAGCGGTGTCAGCGAACCCCCAATATTGGATACCAGGAAGATGAAAAAGATAATGACGTGCATCTTGTTTTTACGGGATTTGTTGGCGCGGATGATGGGGCGAATCAGCAGCATGGAGGCGCCGGTGGTTCCTATCAGACTGGCCAGGAAGGTGCCGATTAACAACATCACGGTGTTGACGGCGGGTGTACCCGCCAGAGTGCCCCGCAGGTAGATCCCTCCCGATACCGTGAATAATCCTCCCAGGAGGATGATGAAAGGGATGTAGTCGATCAGGTAAACGTGCAGGATAGAGTACAGACCGGCTCCTGAATATGCCCAGAGAAACGGGACGGCGAAGATCAACGACCATACCAACGAAATCTTACCGAAGTTGTGATGCCAGAAAACCGGAGCGAAGAGGGGGAAGAGCGCTATGGAGAGCAGTATCCCCACAAAGGGCAACGCCGACCAGATCGGCAGAATCTGCCCGAGGTCTATTGCAGTGGACGCCCCTTCGGATGCCATCACCGTGCCGGAAACGCCCAGTAAGAAAAACAGAGCTGCCAGAGCGAGAATTCTATTCGGAATCCGTGTCTTCATCGGGTTACCTTAAATTGATTGCAGCATAGTTGATAATGAGCTTTTTCCCTTTATTCCAGAACCAAATCTGATCTACTGTAATGGTGTTAGAACGACAAATGAGGTCAACACCCGTTCGCCGTGCTGTAACCGGTACCAACGGGATATAAGCGGGAGAGCAAATGGAATCGATGATACTATGCGTTTGATTTTGTTCCGGAAGCCACTCCTGCCGGGCGCTTTCCATTTCTCAGGAGAGAACAATTCATCAGCATAGGGTCGGCGCTGGTGAATCAACTTCTGGAAACGGTATTTTTTGCAAATATAATCGATGGTAGTTAATCCCAGAAAATGCTTGTGATCCGGGAGATCCCAGGAATAGGCGTCGTTCTTCTGGACGTTACTGTGCAATTCTCCGACTTTCAGAATCAGTCTGCCATCTTTGTTCAGGATATTTCTCAGCGCTGCAAAGAGATCATCCAGGGAGCGGATGAACCCAAAGACGTTGACGATGGTGATGACGTCGAATTTATCAGCGGTTTTAAAGTCTTCTATCGGTACGGGAAGAATCTCACATTCGGCCACCTTTTGGGCCCACTTGGTCCGCTCTTCACTCAACTCGATGCCAACCCTTTTCAGGTTGGGAAACTCTTTCAGCCTTTCCAGCAGGTATCCCGACCCACAACCGATATCGAGGATACTCTTTGCTCCCCGGCACTCGTTAGCAATCAAGGGATAATACGTCTGATAAAACAGGACTTCACCGCGGTATTTGCTCGCCGAGTCGATGCTTTTATCGCCCTTAGGATTATCAGACAGGCTGCGCTGATAAGCCTCTTCATCGCTTTTTGGGTATGGGTTGATAAAAAACAGTTCACACTGTTGGCATTGCACCAAGGTGTGGCGGTTCATCTCAAAGATCGGCTTATATTCTCCACCGCCGCAGAGTGGACAGCTAGGGTTTTGCCTTTCAGCGTCCAGCATATTTAACTCCCCAAAATATATCTCTGATCGGATTTTCAGGATTGAGAGGTCACAGGATGGTCAGAATGGAATTGCGGGCGACTTCCAGCAGGCTGCCTGAGAACAATCCCAACAGCACGATCGCCAGACCGCAGACCAGGGCAGCAAATCCTACCGATGGAACTCGTTCCAGGTCCTTCAGATCTTCTGCCTCCCGCATGTACATGATCACCATAACGCGCAGGTAGTAGAAGACCGAGATGACGCTGTTCAGCACGCCGATGATCACCAGCCAGACGTACCCCGCCTGCACCGCCGCCGAAAATACGTAGAACTTGCCGAAGAATCCAGCCAGAGGCGGAATACCGGTCAGGGATAGCATGAAGATCGACATCAGCAGCGCCAGAACCGGATTGCGGGCGCCCAACTGAGCATAATCCGACAGGCTGTAGCTACCGTCACCGCGGCGGTTGACCAGGTAGGCGATAGTGAAAGCGCCCACGTTCATGAAGCCGTAGCTAAATAGGTAGTACAGCATCCCCGATGCGCCCAATTCATTGCGGGCGATGAATCCCACCAGCAGGTAACCCGCGTGAGTGATGGACGAGTACGCCAGCATGCGCTTGATGGAAGATTGCGACAGCGCCGCCAGATTGCCCACGGTAATGGTCAAAACGGCCAGAACCCAGAGCGCCTTATCCCAGGGAATGCCCAACGTCATCGCCGGATGATAAAAGATGCGCATGGCCGCGGCGAACGCCGCTGCTTTGACCGCGGTGGACATGAATGCCGTCACGGGCGTGGGAGCGCCGTCGTAGACGTCGGGCGACCAGAAGTGGAAGGGTACGATGGCGATCTTGAAAATCAAGCCGATCAGCAGCAGCGCCAGACCGATGCCCATATACCCGCCCAGCGGCGTTGAAGCTGCCTTGACGTAGTCGGCGATGGCTTCTAAATTGGTGCTGCCGGTCGAACCGTAGACCAGCGCGATGCCGTAGAGCAGAAAGCCGGTGAAGAAGGCTCCCAACAGCAGGTATTTCAGAGCGGCTTCGTTGGAACGCGGGCGCTGCTTGTGGAAACCGACCAGCACGTAGAGGCTGATGGACATGGTTTCCAGACCGAGGAAGATGATCAGCAGATCGGTTCCCGACGCCATGAAGGTCATGCCCAGCACTGCCAGCAGCAACAGCACGTAGTATTCACCGTAGTTCGATCCGCTGCGTTTTAAGTAGGACGGGCTGGTCAGGACGACCAGAAACGCCACCAAAAGGAAGATCAGGTTGAAGAAGGAGGCGAAGCCGTCGCCCGACACCTGACCGTAGAATGCCGGTCCGCCGCGGCCCCAGACAGCAACTGTGGCGATTCCTGCGAAAACGATAACCGCCAACGCCACAACCTGAGCGACGGTCTTATTGCCTTTGCCTGCCAGCAGGTCTGCGAGCAGGACGACGATGGCTCCCGCTCCTAATATCAGCGGGGTGAGGATGGGGGTGAGGTTCATTTATTGAATCCAGAAGTCAGAAACTAGCAATCAGGAGGCCTGCATTCTTTTATGGTCTACGCCTGACCAATCGACGTCGCGGTAGATTTTCTCGTTTATTGGTTACGTTCAAAAGATTCCCGTTGGCATAAGTTCTCTCAATTATTTTGTCACGATTTCTCAGGATGAAGCGGTCGCTGTTGACGTTATCCAAGAAGGTTTGCCAAGCATTGATTCCGAAAATAAATAGTAAGACTACACAGATTAATAAATACCCTAAGGTAGAATTTTTCAGAACAAAATAGCAGAAAAGAAAAGATAAAAGGGTACTCATTAAACAATTGAAATTGATAACATGATATTCCCAACGCCTACGCAACCAATCCTTGGCCTCTTTTGGATAAAATTCAGATATAATGCACCATGTTGCGATTTCTTCTTGCTTGATATATTCTTTGTTATCAAATACATAGATTTCTTTTAATTTCTTTCGTTCACCATCTCGATGTAAAGCATTTAATGAACTTTCTGCACCAAATACACGTCTAACAAAATCAATCAAACGAATCACAGAAGCTGATAATGAACCGATAACGACACCTAAAGATAATATAATTACACCACCAGCGAAGATAACTCCCAAATCTTTTAGGTGAAAATATTCAATAAATTGCGTAAGACAGAGGTGTTTCTCAAGTACAATTGCAAGTGCCACCAATGAAAGGCATAATGTGGGCGGAACGATAAAGCGGAAATTTCGTAGATCGAACATGATAGCTCCTTAATCGGATTCTGTCTGATTGATTAGTTATCTAGGTAATTTCTTCCTCGCGGTCGACTGATCAACTGATTATTTTAGGTTGCTACCTTTCAAGGATAAATCTCCAGCCCGGGTGCCCCACAGCTCTGCTGTGGGTTCGTTATTCTAATGCTCGTAATTCTCTTCCTCTGAATCGCAGATTACGCTGATTACCCTGATTTCGTTGAGGGCGCCAGATCAGCGGTTCAGTTGTTTTCACCCAACACCCAGCACCCAACACCCAACACCCCTTTTACCCCTTCTCTTCCGCCCGGATGCCCTGGTGCCTCACAGCTCTGCTGTGGGTTCGTCTTTTGAGCAGCTGCCAGGTTTAGAGATCCGATAGCCAAGGATAACTTATCAAGGTGGTCCAATCGCCAATCAATCCGCTCCGGCAAGCTCAAGCCATTGACCTTCGAAATAGTAGTGGATAACCGACCCCTTGTACATAAATCCATCTTCGATCCCCTGGTGATCGATTGGCGGTGGTTTCTGTCCGCCGTAAGCCCGGTAGTGATCGAGGATATATTTTTCTCCGACCGGGGCGAGGTATCGTGAATAGCCAATGATGTCGTCACCCAAACCCTGCAGGCAATCGATATCCTCGCAGGGATATAAGTCCGCGACACCACTGTCTGACCCCGCCCAGAAGATCAGAATCGACGAAACGCCATCGACCGAACAGAGCACCACCCAATCCTGCTGCCCCGGTCTGGTAAACTCTCCCCGTATGACATTGTGCGGATCGGGTTTATCTGCCGTCTGAGGAATCATCCCGCGGCGCGATTTGATGGCTCGAACAATGTTATCCGGCAGCCCGGGATACTCGTCCGGAGACAGCCGCTTGATCTGCTTCTCTGCCTCTTCCCACTTGTTGTCGATTTCCTGCGCGATGGCGGGGATCGCAAGCAGGAACAGTAAACAAGCGATGATGACGCTCGATGAGCGCATAAAAACCATTACGGTTACAGATTTGCGATATGACCCGTTAGGTCGAACCCTTCACAATCACCGCGACCTGCTGCGCCATCCTCGAATTGAATTCGAAGGTCAGCTTCTGGTAGTTCACCAGATCGATGATGGTCCCGATAAAGCAGATTCCCGCGGTGAAGAAATATAAAATCCCCATCCCGATATTATTCAGTAAAACCCGGTGCACTCCGGCAACACCCACAAAGCCCAGCAGCGCGGTCAGCAGGATGGTGTTGGGGTCTTTGCGGCGGTAGTTGTAGACGTTGGCGAACTGCTGCGCCTGGTTATCGTCAAAATCCTTGATCAATCCCTGGATATAAACCATTTCGTCGCCGGCCAGGTAGGGCATGATCTGCATGATGTTAGCCATGTAAGGGTCCTCCGCTTATTTTTGGTACCGCTTTGGATAGCAATTGTAACTTCAACGAACTGATTAATGAGTAGATTCGTTTTCCCAGGATCAACACCGCCGGGATACCCAGCGGGTGGGTTAAAAAGGAAGTCGTGACGTCGCCGTGGAACAGATAGGAGATCGAACGCCCCAATCCACAGCCCGGGCAGTATTCGAAGCCCAAATAATGCAGCGGGCAGAGCGTAAATCCCGCCGACCGGGTCGGGTCTATGAGCGCCAGACCGACGAGACCCAGCGACCAGATGGCCAATTCCAGGGGAAATTTATTGAAAATGTGATTCCGCATCTCATGTAGTCCAGGTCAGGCGTGGCTATAGCCGTCATTCCCGCAAAGGCTTTAGCCTGCGTCGGGAATCTGACGGCGTGTCAGATTCCGGACAAGCCGGAATGACACGCTTCAGGGTGTAAAGTTTTGTGTGCTGTCGAGTCTCCATACTCGACAGCTCTTTTACCAGCAACCAGCAGCCAGCCACCAGCAACCCTTTTAGATTTTATTCCACTCCCAGATGCTCATTTTCAGTGCATCCGGAAGCTTCACTCCGCACTGCTTCATGGTCAGCAGAGCGTGTCCCCGATGGTGATCTTCGTGAGATATATAATACCCAATCATCGGCACGACGCCGCGCTGGAAGTTGGGAACTACGCCGTCGTTTTCTATACACTTCTCGATGTACTTTTCCATCACTTCGCCGGTCTGCCGGAAAGCCTCCAGCAGTTCAGTCTTGGTGGGGCTGTAATCGGCTGCGAATTCCTTCACCGGATTGCCGATCTTCTTGGAAAACGAGGTCAGCCGCACCACTCGCACGTTGTGCACGTGCGCCATCTGCCGAGCCACGTCGCGCCCGCCGCGCTGAGACAGCGTGGCCTTAAAACCCTCCTCGGGGACATTTTCCAGGAAGAGCAGGGTGATCCGCTGATGGATGCGCCAGGTTTCCAGGATTTGGGAAGATAGAGTGGACATGTCAACCTTTGAATTTTGTAGAATCTATTTGAATAGCCAGGGGTTTTACACCCCTGGACGCGAAATCATGCCGTTAATTCCCTCCGGGGGTATGAAACCCCCGGCTATTGATGTGTGACACCTCCGGTGTCAAAAACATTCGTTGTTGATTCGTTTGAAAAGCTTTAGCTTTGCTTTAATCCCTGAAAGGGATCCATTTGAATAGCCAGGGGTTTTACACCCCTGGAAACGAGATGATCCCGACCTATAGTTATTGTCGTATGGCCCGGACAAATTGTCTGTCCGGGATTATTGTAAATTGTTAGTACCCAAATGGTCAACAAGTTGACCAAGCCATCCACCAGATGCCTTTAATAGGAAAAAGAAAACCCGACAAAACCTCTGTTGCCCATCTTATCGAATCGCAGCAGGGTTTCTCCGTAGCCATACCAGTATTGCAGGTAGAGCGCGAAATTCATTTCCGGAAGCTGCTGCCGGAATACGAATTGGTATGAACTTTTATGGATATCACGGAATATCGGCGTTTTTATGTCCAGTTGGTGGTTCTTTAAGCTCCCCCCCCAGAGAAAATAACCCGATGCGTACCAGAGCTTGACGTACAGAACCGCCTTATCCGACAGGAAGGAATTGGTTATTTCCAGTTTTTTCTTTGATTCGATGCCGAATCTGATCAGAACATATTGCCTGTTCCAGCTTCGTGACTGGATGCGATTGAGACCGTTGGATTCGTGCTCCAGGGGGCATATAACAATGTTGCGCAGTTTTAACCGGCCGAAGATCACGGCGTTGACAGAATAATCTAAAAAAAACTCCGGATTATAATTGTTTTCCTCGAAAGGCATTGAGTTCTGCCCTACATTCCAGAGTGATTTCTGCGAATAGGAAATATAGGCCGGGAAAAGGTTATATTTGAGAACGTACAAGTTCGGTTCCAGTACCCGGAACTTCATACTTATCAGGAATTTGATCTGCGAGTTTTTGTTTGCGGGCCAATGATCTATTGAAAAATAATTGACTTTGTGTGCAGAAACGGGCCTGTCGGTTTTTTTCCCGAAGTACGTGTTTTCAGGTGATTGCTGTTGCTGTTCAGTGGGTAGAGCGTTTACAGGATTATTCACATCTTGTGATTGAATCACTGAATCAGCCGGTTGAACCGCCCTCGTCGAGTCATCTTGTGGTAGTGGTTCACCCGCGGCGCCAATGGCAGCAAAAAACAGCACCGTGATAACAGCGATCAGTAGTTTTTTCACAATACCTCTGAAGGATACTTTTGCCTCAGTGCCCTATTGCTCCGATTTGGGTGTGATCTGATGGATGCGCCAGGTCTCCAGGATTTGGGAAGATAGGGTGGACATGGCAATCTTTGGATCTTGATGAATCAATTTGAATAGCCAGGGGTTTTACACCCCTGGACGAGAAATCACCCCAACCCATATATTCCGACCCTGAAGGGGTCGAACCTTTCGCCATAAAATCACGATAAATATTTTTCCTCAAATTCGACACCTGCGTCTGTCAACAAGGTTCGTAATTCATCCTTAAATGTAACCTGTCGATGATGGTCCTGCTGATCTTTAATATAGGCGATGATGCGAGCTTTCTCTGCCTCGGAATGTGTGAAAGCTCCGTACCCTTGCTGCCACTGGAGGAATTCCGGGAAAACACCGCTTTCTCGAATCCAGTGCCAGGAAGCCCCCTTGATGGATTTGATCAGATCCGCCAGACAGACCGTTGGATGCAGGTCGCAAAATAGGTGCAGATGATCTTCCATTGCGTTAATGCGGTACAGGTGCCCCTGCTTGTTCTTCACGATACCCAAAATGTAGCGATACAATTCCTCGCGTCCGGATTCAACCAGGGTTTTCTGACGGTCTTTGGTGGAAAAGACGATGTGATAAAATATCTGTGTATAGGTTGACATTCTTTCCTCCGGGGGTATGAAACCCCCGGCTATTGATGTGTGACACCTTCGGTGTCAAAAACATTCGTTGTTGATTCGTTTGAAAAGCCTTAGCTTTGCACTGGTGCCCCACAGCTTGCTGTGGGTAGGTTTACATTTTCATCAGCGCTTTCAGTGTAATCAGTGATTCAGACAATTTTCTTAGATTCCGGATCACGTCCCCGCTACCCCGTCCGGTAAGCCAACGACTAACGACTAACGACCATGGTTTGCAGAAACGTCTGCACAGCCACGTCCATCTTGCCTAAGAAGATCTGCGGGAAGATGCCCATCACGACCGCCATGACAACCAGCGGATAAAGCACCACTTTCTCCCTTAGAGTCAGATCGGTCAGGGTCTTATTCTCCTCTTTATCCAGCTTGCCGTAGAAGACCCGCTGGATCATCCAGAGCATGTAAACTGCGGCGAAGATCACGCCCGTGGCGGCGAAAGCGGCGTAGATCCAGTTCGACTTGAATGTTCCCAGCAGGATCAGAAATTCGCCGACAAAACCGTTCAATCCCGGCAAGCCGATGGACGACAGCGCTATGATGATGAAGACGGTGGTGTACTTGGGCATCACCCGGAACAGCCCGCCGTAATCGGCGATCATGCGGGTGTGGCGGCGGTCGTAGACCACGCCGACTAAAAAGAAGAGGGCTCCGGTGGATACGCCGTGGTTCAGCATCTGATAGATGCTGCCAGAAACTCCCTGCTGATTCAAGGCGAACATCCCCAGCATCACAAATCCGAGGTGAGATACCGAAGAATAGGCAACCAACTTCTTCATGTCGGGCTGCACCATGGACACTAAGGCACCGTAGATGATGCCGATAATGGCCAGAATACATATCAGCGGAGCGAACTTCAGTGCAGCATCAGGGAACAGCGGCATGGCGAAACGCAGGAAGCCATAGGTTCCCATCTTCAAGAGCACACCGGCCAGGATGACCGACCCGGCGGTGGGAGCTTCCACGTGAGCGTCCGGGAGCCAGGTGTGGAAGGGGAACATGGGCACCTTGATGGCGAACGCCAACGCAAAGGCAGCGAACAGCCACATCTGAGCCTGCAGAGCCGGTTTGCCCATCTGCAGTATCTGGAGCAGGTCAAAGGTGCGAGAACCCGCGTCTCCGGTGTTAAAATACAGCCACAGTATCGCCACCAGCATCAGCATGGAGCCGACCATGGTGTAGATGAAGAACTTCACGGCGGCGTAGATGCGCCGCGGACCTCCCCACACACCGATCAGCAAATACATCGGCACTAACATCACTTCCCAGAAGACGTAGAAAAGCACCAGGTCCAGCGAACAGAACACGCCCAACATACCGGTCTGCAGGAAGAGGAAGCTGAAGTGGAATTCCTTGACCCGCTTCTGGATGGCTTCCCACGATCCCAAGATGCAGAGCGGTCCTAAGAAGGCGGTCAGCAGGATCAGCCAGAAGCTGATGCCGTCTATGCCGAGGTGATAGCTGGAACCCAAGGCGGAAATCCAGGGGCGATTTTCGACGAATTGGAAGCCCGCCTGCGCCGCATTGAAGCCGGTGTACAGCGGTACGCAGAGCGCCAGGTCCAGCAGCGACGTGGCTAACGCCACTCCGCGGATGAGGTTTTTATTCTCCTTCGGCAGGAACAGGATGACCGTTCCGCCGATCAGGGGTATGAAGATAATCCAACTTAGCATTTAGGTGATGGGTGTTAGGTGTTGGGTGATAGAAAAAATCCGTCGGGGATTGCACAATTATGCTGCGGATTAATTCTCATTTTTTGAATTTCTACCTATTTAGCCATTTGATTAAATCTACTGGAGTTGCTTCTATATCCTTTAAGATTTTGCTGGTGATCCCTCTTCCCAGATCTTCACCTTTGTGGTCGGGAACAGTTGCAGTTCGTCCGTCCAAATGTCGGAAAAATTTGTGACTGCCTTTTTGCCGAACCTGTTCGAAGCCCAAAGACTCGAGGAAGGCAATCAGCAAGGATGCTCGGATAGTTGGAATCCTCGGAGCCATCATAAATTAGCCAATTCAAGCTGTTGAAGAGCGACGAATTTCATAATGACCGGTACTTCAACCTCCAGACATAATTCCACAACCTCTCTGATCCTGGGGTAGAGTTCTTCCAAGGTCTTTGCCTGTGTGTAGCAGCTTTTCAGTGCGGGAACCGTAGCAACGTAGTAGCCATCCTCATCTTGCTCGATAAGAACGGTGAACACAGGTGGTTTTATTTGTGCCTTCTTCATTCTGAATCCTTCAATTGCTTTTTCTTCCTCATTTTCCCTCCTAAAAATTGCCCCGAAAAGAAAGCTGCCACAAAAAACGGCAAATGATGAAACTGCAACCCGATTCCCATCAGGAGCCGGGTGCCGACCGCCAGGGGAACGGGGATGTGCACCGCCAGAAACCAGGAACGGGAAAATTTCCTAACTCCGGCGCGCCAATACCCGAAGGGCAGGTTGATCACGAAAATCAGCAAGGTAGCCGAGACGATCCCAGTGGTGTGCGTCATGGAAATTTTCTATCCAACTTCCTGTTTTTACTGGATGCTGACTGCTGATTGCTTTTCCTCACCACACCAACCAAGCCACGATAATCACCACTCCCGCCGCCATTATAAGAGCGTAATTGGACACGTATCCTGTCTGCACCTTGCGCACTTTAGTGGCTATTGCCGCCGTCCAGTTGGCTACTCCATTGACCAGCCCATCCACGATCTTGACGTCGAAGAAACGCCAGAGGAAGAAATCGGAGGTCTTCTGGATGGGGGACACCACTCCCGCTTCGTAGATTTCATCCACATAGTATTTGTTGTAGACCAGCGTATGCAGCGCTCCCGCCTTCGCCACGACTCTTGCGGGGATTTCCGGCTTGCTGCGATAGAACAGATAAGCAATCCCGATACCGGTCAGCGCCACCACGATGCTGATCAACATTACGGATAGCTCGACTCCGCTTCCGGGTTCACCGCCCAGCTCCGCCGCGGCTGCGAGTTGGCGCGCCGGAGCAAACACCGGTTCGAACCAGGCTTCGATCTGGTTGCCGCCTCCTAAGACGTGCGGGATTCCAACCCAACCGCCGATGACCGATAAAACCGCCAGGATAATCAAAGGCACGGTCATGACTTTCGGCGATTCGTGCGGATGATCGTGACCGTTCCCCGAGCGAAACTCGCCGTGAAAGGTCAGGTAGACCGCTCGGAACATGTAGAACGCCGTCAGACCTGCCGCCAACGCTCCGATCGCCCAGATGATCAATTTGCCCGATTCGAACGATTTCCAGAGAATCTCGTCCTTGGAAAAGAAGCCCGAAAATCCCGGGATTCCGGCGATAGCCAGTGTGGCGATGGCAAAGGTCCAGTAGGTCGTAGGGAGGTATTTCTTCAATCCGCCCATGTTGCGCATGTCCTGCGGGTCCTGATGCGAACCGGTCTGGTGGTAGTAGTGGTGCATGGCGTGGATCACCGAACCCGATCCCAGGAAGAGCAGCGCTTTGAAGAAGGCATGAGTCATCAAGTGGAAGATACCCGCGCCGAAAGCTCCGACGCCGCAAGCCAGGAACATGTACCCCAACTGCGATACCGTAGAATATGCCAGCACTTTCTTAATGTCGTACTGAGCCAGCCCGATAGTCGCAGCGAACAACGCCGTCGCCGCGCCGATGCCTGCTACCACACCCAGCGAAACTGGAGCCAATGAGTAGAGAATATTTGACCGCGCCACCATGTAGACTCCCGCCGTGACCATGGTTGCCGCGTGTATCAGAGCTGAGACCGGTGTCGGACCCGCCATGGCATCGGGCAGCCAGACGTAGAGGGGGAGCTGAGCGGACTTGCCGGTGGCTCCCAGGAACAGCAACAGAGTAATGGCTGTTATCGCCGTCGTCCCGACCGGACTTCCTGCTGCCTGAGCGAAGACGGTTTTAAAATCCAGAGACCCGAAGGTGGCGAACATCAGGAACATCGCCAGCATAAAGCCGAAATCGCCGATGCGGTTGACCACGAATGCTTTCTTCCCGGCGATGGCTTTTTCCATATCTTCGTACCAGAAACCGATGAGCAGGTAGCTGCATAGACCTACTCCTTCCCAACCGACAAATGACAGCAGGTAATTATCTGCCATAACCAATATCAACATAAAAAACGCAAACAGATTCAGGTAGGTGAAATATCGGACGACGTCACGGTCTCCCTTCATATAGCCGATCGAATAAACGTGAATCAGGAAGCCGACGCCGGTCACCACCAGAATCATCACCGCCGAAAGTGGATCGATCAGAAAACTGACGTTTATCGAAAAATCACCAACCGCCATCCAGGTGTAGAGGGTCTGGGTCAATGACCGATTTCCCGCAGGCATACCTAAAAGCTGAAAGAAAACCGTCACTGAGACCAGAAAGGAAAGAAACATCATGCCGCTGGCCAGGATGCCAGCAGTTGCCTCCTTCTGCCGCTTGCCCAGGAGCCCGTTGAGGAGCATACCGAGGAGAGGGAATGCGGGGATGAGGAATAGGATGGCGCTTTCAGTTGATATTAACGTCGTATGTTCCATTGGTCTTCTGGATTCTGAATTCTGTTTTCTGGATTCTTTTTAATTTTACCACTTCATCAAGTTCACGTCGTCGATGTTCACCGACTCCTTATGCCGGAATAGAGCAACGATGATTGCCAAACCGACTGCCACTTCCGCCGCCGCCACTGCCAGCGAAAAAATGACGAAAATCTGTCCGCTGACGTCCCCCCAATGCCGGGCGAATGCCGCAAAGGCGAGGTTAACCGCGTTGAGCATGAGTTCGATGGAAGCGAAGATGATGATGGCATTCTTGCGGGTTAAAACACCAGCGGCTCCGATGCAAAACAGCGCCGCGGAAAGAATCAGGTAGTGGTTGAGAGATGGGAACATGATAGACTCGGCTGTCGATTTTACAGTTTTTTCTTGGCTAAAACCACCGCTCCGATGATGGCTGCCAAGAGCAGGAAACTCGCAATTTCAAAGGGAAGCAGATAGGTGGTAAACAGGCTCCGCCCAATCGCTTCCACCGACCCGAACCCCGGTTCAGTCCCGGCGACGAACCCGGAATCGGACGGTATCACAGTGGAGCGAATGACCACGGCTGCGATGACCAGAAGCATACCTGCCACCATCATGCCCAACGCCTTGAGCAACGGTGAACCTTCTTCCTTGATGCGGTTCAGGTTGAGCAGCATGATCACAAAGAGGAAAAGCACCATGATCGCTCCGGCATACACGATGATCTGGACAGCCGCCAGAAAAGGAGCCGAGAGCAGAACGTACAACGCCGCCGTGCTGAAGAAGGCGAGGATGAGGAACAACACGGAGGTCATTGGGTTTTTCTGCAGGATAACCATCAGGGCTGAGAATACGGTGACCACCGCCAGGATTACAAAGAAGACCGATTCCATGAGTTTTGTGATTTTGATTGGACTGGAAGCTCTGCTGCAGACTTTCAAGTTGCAGGCGGAACCTAAGTGATTGCAGGAATTGAAAGTTAATCCAAAAGATATAAATTTCCCCTGGAAAATACAACGACTTTGTATGCTTTTTTTCTGGATTGCACTATGAATCAACTGCTGTTATAGCTCCAACATTTCGGAGATTTTCAAATCCTAACGCTTCTCATCCCTTCCCTTTCCGTTTCTCCCATAGCGATTGCAGCCTTTCCTTGATGATCTTCTCCTGCCCCCGATCCGTGGGGCGATAGTAGATCCGGTCCTTCAATTTCTCCGGCAGGCATTCCATCCCCGAAAATCCTCCCTCATATTCGTGGGCGTATTGGTAGCCTTCACCGTAATCCTCGTTTTTCATCAACTTGGTGACTGGATTTCGCAGTTTTAACGGCACTGGTTGTGGTCCGAGTCGTTTCACGTCTTCGATCGCTTCGCTGATGGCAACGTAAGAGGCATTTGATTTTGGTGATGACGCCAGATAGGTCGTCGCCTGTGCCAGGATGATCCTCGCTTCCGGCATACCAATTTGATGTGTGGCTTGAAACGCCGAATTTGCCAGAACCAGACCCAGAGGTGAAGCATTGCCGACGTCCTCGGAAGCTAAAATAATCAGACGGCGAGCGATAAACAATGGATCTTCTCCAGCTTCCAGCATCCGAGCCAGGTAATAAATCGCAGCATCAGGATCGGACGCTCGAACGCTCTTTATAAAAGCGGAGATGGTGTCATAATGCGCGTCCCCGGCTTTATCGTAGAGGTAGCTGCGCCCCGAAACGGCTTGATCAACATGTTGGGGGGTTAAATGGCGAAAGCCGTCCTTGGAAGGTTTGAGCAGATGGGCCGAAACCTCCAACGCGTTTAATAGTCTGCGCGCATCACCTGAAGCCAGTTCGATCAGGCGTCGGCGCGTATCATCGTCCAACTTCACCTTCAGGGACTTCATCTCCTCATCCTCTGTCAATGCAGCGTCCAGGATCTCCATCAATGCTTCATCAGAGAGAGGTTCAAATCGATGGACCAGACAGCGCGACAGCAAGGCGCCCACCACCTCAAAGGAGGGATTTTCAGTGGTCGCTCCGATAAAAATGACCGTTCCATCTTCGACCGCATGCAGCAAAGCATCCTGCTGCGCCTTGTTATAGCGATGGATCTCATCGATGAACAGCAGTGTGGAACGGCCTCGATGAAGATTGTACTCAGCTTTGGCAAGGAGTTCTTTTAAGTCTTTTACGCCGGAAGTGACGGCCGAAATTGCCTGAAAATCCGCTTGCAATGCTTCTGCCAACAGCCTGGCGCTAGTGGTCTTTCCGCTGCCGGGTGGTCCCCAGAATATCGCCGAGAGCAGTTTTCGTTCTTCCAATGCCCTGGTGAGCATTCCTTGAGGTCCGAACAGATGATTCTGTCCGCGGATTTGCTCAAGGGCTGCCGGTCTAATCCGCTGGGCCAGAGGCGCCGGAGGGGTTTTATTCTGATTAGTCTGTGCGAATAACTCCATGATCTTACCCCTTGATGTGTAATTTGTGCCAATTTACGACCAATAAAGACCTCAGTCAAGTAAATTTCGTAACATAATGGGAAATTCCATAGCATTGGCGTCGTTAAAGGAGTTGACATTCGGGAAAAATCTTTGTACAATTAGGGAATCTCTCATCAAGCAATCCAAGTCATCAAATTACCGGAAGAATTCATGAGCAATCCTCCGAAAACATTCGCCGAGCATTTCACTCTCTGGATGCGCTGGCGCTGGCATCTGATCGGAACGAGTTTCTGCGCCGCGCTGCTGACCTTCCTGATCGCCTGTTTCATTCCCAAGATTTATCGGTCCTCGGCGATCGTTATGCCGCCTTCTCAGGGAGGACCTTCACTGCCGTTTCTCCAGGGGATGTCTCTGGATATATTCGGTTCGAATGATATTTCTTCCGCCGCGCTGGTCACCTTGTTGCAGAGTCGATCTCTAAAAGATAGCTTGATTACGAAAATCGATTTCCGAAGCCACTACAAGGTTGACGATCTGGACAAAGCCTACGAAGCTCTGGATGGCCACCTCGAGATCGAAATACAATCTCAGGAGAGCTTCGGGGCGGTAGATATTATCTCAATTAGAATTAATGTGTTGGATAAGGATCCTCAATTCGCGGCGCTGCTGCTCAATAATGTACTTTCCGAATGGGATCACCTCTATCGGGACATCAACCACCGCGGAGCGAAACTGCGCCGGGAATTTGTCGAAAACAATCTTTGGTCGGTAAGCTCCGAGTTAGCGTCCGCTGAAGATTCCTTGCGAATGTTCCAGGAAAAATACGGAATCACCTCGATGGAACCGCAGATAATGGGTACAGTTTCATCCGGACTTGCTCTGCAGCAAAAAGCCACAGAAGCGAAAATTCTCGTTCAAGTGCTGGATAAACTGTTCGGACCCGATCACCCGGATCTCCAAAGAGCTAAATTAGAGTGGCAGGGTTATGAGGAAGCCCTGAAGAAATACCAGCAGGACAGCGGCGGACCACAACTGACTCTGCCTACCAATATGGCGCCCGAAATTGGTCTCATCTATGCCCGGCATCTCCGCCGCATCAAAACCCTGGAAATCATTCATCAGGTTCTGGTGCAAAACTACGAGCAGTCCAAAATGCAAGAGCTGCGCGATACGCCAGCCCTGCGAATTGTCGATCAAGGTGAGGTGCCGTTACGCAAATATAAACCCAAAAGAGCTCTGCTCGCCTTTTTTGCTGCCATGAGCACTTTCTTCATGATGGTCATCCTGATCTACTTTTTCGATTACCTGCAACGCACCCGCGATACCGGTGAATCTCGCTGGGTGACAGACTCGTGGTTACAGGTACGATCAGACCTGACGCGGGTAAAGCGTTTTTTCGGAATCCGACCCAAAACTTAATCTAAGAATACCAAGTTCATGTCAGCCGCTCCTATCGGAGATGATTTCTACATTCAGAGACGACTCCAGATTGTTCTGACCGCTCTGGTGGTGTCAATGGCGACTCTTTTCGCCATCAAGACGGATCATTCAATTTACTGGTCGTTAGCGCTGTTCGGAGGAATCTCTCTGACTGCCTTTTCGATGATTGTTCGCCCAACCTTCAGGGATTTCCTTTTTTTCACCCTGCCGCTTATCGCAGTCGCCGCCAATGCCTTTGTCAAGACCAAATTTCCTATCATAGCGGCGCTTTGGTTGTTCGGCTTGGCTATCTATTATTTATTCCAGTTTTATGCCAACAATTTTAAAATAATTACGGTGAGACCCTATTTCAGCAGACTGCTCATACTCTTTGTCCTGGTCGTGCTTAATTCCATATTTTTTGCGCCATTCGGTTCATATACATTCAACGGTTTCTTCAACATCATGATCTTTATAGTAGCGTATTGGCTCCTGGTTCAAATTTTATCCGGATCAGATTTTAAAAGATTATTGACGTTTACTTTTTTCGGTTTTTTAACCGGATCATTTGTCTATCTATTGGCTTTAGGTATCCGGAGTCCCACGGCGCTACTCCCCTTCATTGCCGTCGGCATTTTGCGTCCCGAAGTGATGGGTATAAGCGCCAACGAATGGTCTTATTACCCTGCCATCGGATGCCTGATGGCGCTGGCCTTTATATTCTACGGTGGGGTTCGAGGGATTAGCAGGTTATTCTGGGTCGGCGCAGCAATACTCCTTTTCGGGATCGCTTTTATAACCATGTCCAGAACTGCACTCCTGGGAATTGGAGTTACCACGCTCTTTATTTTCGGGACCCATCCTCGCGGCAGAAAAACCATGGTGATTTTAGGATCATTGGGACTTATCGCCTTCCTGGTCACTCTCCCGATTATTCTGCCCTGGTTAATGTTGCTGTTACGGGTAAAAGCCGGATTATCGGGACGGGGACCAATATGGTCATCCGCGTTGGAAATTCTAATCCAACACCCTGTCACCGGTCTGGGTCCCGAGCAATTTATTCATTGGCTCATTTTTGAAGGTTCTCTCCTCCCAGAGGGGCTTAGGGTCTATGCAGGAGGTCTTTCTGCTCACAATGCTTTCTTTAATACCGGTATCGAAATCGGTCTCTTAGGGCTGGCGATCATGCTTACTATTTTCATACTATTCGCCCGACGCTGCTGGAAGCTCTGGCCAGTCTTAAAATCTACCCCGGATTTTATTGTCTTGGTGATAATTTCTTCACTTGGAATTTCCGGATTCATTCGCTGTATTTTCGAAGCGACTTTCTTCGTTCCTACTACTTATATCTATAAAAATATCACCATGATTCTCATTTTGGCATTGCAGGATCGTCTATGTCATCGCTATCTGCCTGAAAAATGAACACACCGCCGCGTCCTTCAATTCTGAAGAGTACTTTACTGATATTTAGCGGTAGAACCGTCAGCCGAATTTTAGGTATTATTCGCGAGATACTCAGCGCCTCATTTTTCGGCGCCGGCGCTGGTATGGATTGTTTCAATCTTGCCTACACGTCCGTTACTGCGCTCTCGCAAGTCTTCACTGAACAGTTCCTTACACCGATTGTGCCGATCTTTTTCCGGCGTCAGGAACAGGATGGTGAAGACGCCGCTATTCGGTCTACACGCGCTATTGTTACCCGTCTCACCGTCGTCTCGCTGCTGGCTTGTTGCCTTCTGTTTCTAATTGCCAAACCTCTGGTTTGCCTCTTGGCGCCTGGTTTTGGCGAACAGAAAATACTGCTTACCGTGAAAATGATCCGCTGGTTTGCCATCGGTGGATTAGGGTTTATTTTGCACCGTTTCCTCGGAGGGATTTATACCTGTTTTTTTCGCTATTTCATGATTGCCTATTCGCCGGTCATCATGAACCTGGTTACCATAACAATGCTCATATTGTTGGCACATTCGATCGGTATTATTTCACTGGCAGCAGGAATATCTTTAGGATTCATGGCGTATTTAGTGTGTTTGCTATGGTTTCTGCCGCACCGAAACCAAATCCTGCGTCCTCTTTGGGGAAAGGGTGATCAGGGATTGCGCAGTTACGGTTCCATGCTGTACCCCTTGTTCTTGTCCGTCGGAGTAGAACAAATACAATTATTTGTCGATCGCTCTCTGGCATCACGACTCCCAGAAGGCACACTTTCGGTGCAAGGCTATGCATTTCGACTGGTGCGGATGAATGCGGAATTCTTCGTCGGAACTTTTGGGATGGTCATCGTGCCGGTGTTTTCGTCCTTGGCGGCAAGCAGGAAATATGAGGATTTCAGCCGCAATTTCTCTCTGGCGTTCCAGGGGGCGCTGCTGTATATTTCAATGGGAGCCTGCATCGTCATCGCATTAGCTCTCCCCCTGGTCAAAGTAATTTACGAACGCGGCGCATTTACGGCTGACGTCTCCATCCAGACGGCATCTCTGATTATCTACTATACTATCGCATATTCCGCTCAAGGCATTTACTTTGTGGTCCTGCGCGGATTCCACGCTTTCGGCAATACCCGCACACCGACTTTGACGACCATATTCTCTGTGACCGTAATGGTCACATTGGACTATATGCTGGTGAAGCCGATGGGTATTTATGGACTAGCTTTGGCCACTGCAGTGGGGCATAGTATGAATTTATTTTTATTGTATCTGTTATTTAACAAATATTTGACACCTAAATGGACGCTGAAAAATGTCAAAGTAGCTGTCATTAGCCTTCTCATCGCAATCTTGATGGGAAACATGATTCGGTTATGCTGGAACGAGGGAAAAACTTTCGGGATCGATAGCAGTTTCTTAACCCGCCTGATTGGGATTGTCATCATCTCATCGGTAGCCATACTCATTTATTTGATTTTGCTTAAATTACTGCGGCTGGACGCTGTCGAATTTTTCATTTCCAAGATTAAAACGCGGAATTTGAGGGAATCATCTGATACTACCAGAGATAGTTGAAATGGGCTCCATTAAACGATTATTATTCGTGACGCACAACTACCCACCGATGCCGGGCGGCATCTCGCGGTTTTCACAATCCCTCTGCAGAAATTTTTTTCGGATGGGAATCGACGTGCGGGTTCTGACCCCCGCGCCGCCCTCGGCGATGGAGGATTTCCAGGTTATTCGGTTTTCTGAACCCTCTAAATGGAAAAAATTGAAGCGCGTGGCAATTTGGAAACCTCTGCGAGACCAAATCATCAACTTCAAACCTGACGTTATTTTTTTAGCCTCTTCACACCCCTACGGATACCTTATCTACCATCTGTGCCGATGCTATCGCATCCCTTTCGTGGTCGGTGCGCATGGAACCGAATTATTCAGAGTGAAAAATAATAAAATTAATCGGCTTTGGCAATGGTTGGAAAAAAAGGGGTTGGCACATGCCAAAGCTGTACTGTGTGTTAGTAAATACTCAGAATCTCTTGTAAAAAGTATCATCCCTTCCGCAAATACCAAGATCGTTTGTAGTGGAGTTGATTTACCTTTCTTTTTACCCGGCGATCGTGATATCCCCTATTGGTCATCCATATCAAAAATCGATCTTAGTGACAAATTTATAGTTGTAAGTCTGGCAAGACTCGCATATTGGAAAGGGATCGACGTACTTCTTCAGGCAATCCACCAGCTGCAATCTAAAATTCCCAATCTTGTCTGTTTGAGTACCAGTGTTGGCGAGGAATATAATAACCTCGTAGCGTTGCGGGAAAAGCTGAGTCTTGGCGACCGGGTAGTATTTTTGGGTGAACTCCCTCGGGAGAAAATACCAAGTCTCTTGCAGACTGCTGACGTGTTGGTTCAAGTAAGTCGCAGGGAACCGGGGGAAGGATTCGGGTTGGTTTTTATTGAAGCCAATGCCTGTGGGATTCCTGTGATCGGCAGCCGGGCGGGAGCAATCCCTGAAGTTGTTCAGGAAGGTAAAACGGGTCTTTTGGTCGATCCCGATAATCCCCAACAATTGGCTGATGCGATTAAAAGCCTACATGATGACGCAATTTTACGTCAGACATTAATCCAAAATGGATTACTTTGGGCAAAAGGATTTGAGTGGTCAAACGTTGCGTCAAAATGCCTTGAAACTATGGAATCATTAGTCCCATGAATCCCCCGTCTATCCCCCCAAAATTGGGTTTGGCAATAGCCGTAGTCGCGCTTTCTCTGCCGGCGATTTTTATCCGGTTAGCCGGCGCTGATGGGTTGTCGATCGCTTTTCTGCGGCTGCTGATCGCAGCGGCTCTACTCTGGCCCTTCGCTGCCAGGCAGGTGATCCAGACCTGGAAAAAGATCACTCCATCAGAGAGAAGGCGAGTGATCTGGGCGGGCGGTTTTCTGGGGTTACATCTACTCTTTTGGGTGACGTCTGTCACCAAGACCACGATTGCTTCGGCAGCCTTTCTGATCATCACACAGCCGATACTGGTGGCAGTGCTGGCTCACTTTATGCTGAAAGAACGCCTGACCCGCTGGAGCACTTTTGCGATACTGCTCGCATTGGGAGGATCGGCGCTGATCAATAGTGGGGATATTCAATTGGGTAGGCAATACCTGTGGGGTGATTTTCTGGCTTTGGTCGGTTCGGGATGGGCAGCCTTTTACATTATTGCCGGTCGCAGTGTCCGCCGTCAGATTGACCTGCTGCCTTACATCACCATGATCTATACCGTGGCGGCGCTGATTCTCATTCCTTTCTGTATCGTTCTGAAGGCGCCGCTGCTCTCGCTTTCCAAGGACGCCTACTTCTGGATTATAATGCTGGCTTTGATTCCCACCTTGATCGGTCATACCATGTACAACTGGGCATTGCGCTACCTGAAAGCCTTCACCGTGAACGCGGGAATCATTGTGGAGCCGATTATCGCCACCTCACTGGCGTGGTTTATCTTCCAGGAACAGCCCAGTTCACTGCTTTATCCGGGAGCTGCTCTCTTGATTTTCTCTCTTTTTCTGGCTTTTCGCGGCGAGGAGGGTTAATGGCGCTGACCAAAGCAAACCTCAAACTATATCGCAGTTTGCGCGAGGCTGAAAGTCGTAAGGAGAGCGGACTTTTTCTGGTGGAAGGTCCGGAGCTGGTCAAGGAGGCGCTGCGGGAAGGCTGGGCTCTGCAGGAAGCCGTTCTTACGCACGAATTTAATGCCGAATCCGTAACCGGCAGAGACCTGCGGAAACTGCTGACGCTCGCGGGAGTCCACATTGAAATGGGTTCCGCCTCCGATCTGGAGCGGCTTTCAGATACCAGAACGCCCCAGGGCATCGCAGCTCTGGCAAAGCTGCCGAAAATAGGTGAGTATTCAAAGCCATTAAAAAATGTTGAAGTCCTCTTGATTTGTGAATCGATCTCTGACCCCGGGAATTTGGGGGCTCTGCTGCGTACCGCTGATTGGTTCGGAGTCACGGAGGTCATCCTCGGACCGGGTTCCGCCGACCCCTTCAATCCTAAAGTAGTGCGATCTTCAGCGGGATCGATCTTTCGCGTCAGGGTTTGGAGAACTGCCGATGTGAACAGAGTATTGCAGGGCGAAAAGACCTCGGGACGCCAACTCTTCGCTGCAACCGCAAATGGCGATCTTCTGCCCGGGCAATTGCCCCATCAGAACCCGCGCGGTTTGGTGGTCGGTCATGAAAAACGCGGCGTATCCGAGCAGGTCATCGCCGCATGCACAGCCACAGTACGCATCGCCGGCAAGGGAAGAGCTGAATCGCTGAATCTATCTGTAGCAACGGGAATCCTTCTTCATAATCTTTGCGGTGATTAACCGCATATCATCCGTCGATAAAACACCGATACCACGAATTCGATGAAGCAGCAAATCAAGATCTATACCGACGGCGGCTGTGACCGCAATCCCGGCGGCACCGGCGGGTGGGCTTATCTCATCACTAACGGCGATAGAACAGTCGAAAACAGCGGCCGCGTCGAAAATACCACCAACAACCGCATGGAGTTGACTGCTGCCATCCAGGCTCTGCACGCTCTCACCAGACCCACGGAGCTGGAGTTGTTGACTGACAGCCAATACCTGTCGCGTGGGATCACCGAATGGATTGGAAACTGGGTTCGCCAGGGATGGCATTTAAAGGATGGATCGCCTGTAAAAAACACAGATTTGTGGCAAGACCTTGCTGCCCAAGCCCGCAAGCACAGAATTACCTGGACCTGGGTCAAAGGTCACGCCGATGATCCTTACAATCTGCATGTAGACCAACTGGTGCAGGCAGCGATTAAGGGAAAGAAGGGAAAGGCTTCGGTGCCCAAAGAATCATCCGATCTGGTTCCGAAGGTCGAATTAGTTATGAAGCAGCACAAACCCGTAGCGATTTCGATTCGTATGGCAGCGCCGGGCGAATCGAAAAGTTCGTCCGCCAAGAAAATCCAGGTGGACCTCAAACACATTCAGAAGCTTATTGAAGATCTCTTGGAAGCTCAGCGTCAAGCCGAGGAAAATCGATGAATTACGTCTGGTCTTTCCTGGTTATATTCGGCGTTTTCTTTGCTGCCATCAATGGGAAGATGGCGGATTGTACCAAGGCGGTCATCGATGCCGCCAAGGGATCAGTGGAATTGGCGATCGGGTTGATCGGCATCATGGCATTCTGGCTCGGTATCATGCGCCTGGCGGAAGAAGCCGGTCTGGTGCGTTTTCTATCCAGAATTCTGCAGCCCGTTCTTCGCCCGCTCTTCCCGGATATTCCCAAAGACGATCCAGCTCTGGGAGCCATCGTCGCCAATCTGGCAGCCAATGTGTTAGGATTGGGAAATTCCGCCACCGCGCTCGGGTTGAAAGCCATGACTGAACTGGATCGCTTAAACCCGGCGAAAAAGACCGCCAGCAACGCCATGTGCACCTTTTTGGCGCTGAATACCTCCACCATTACCCTGATTCCTGCCACGATCATTGCCGTCAGAGCATCAGCGGGTTCCGCCAATCCGGCTGAAGTGATCGGCACGATTTTCGTCGCCACCTGCGTAGCCACAATAGTCGCCATTGTGGCTGTCAAGACGCTGGAAAAACTGCCGGCGTTCAAGGTGACGCCGTCCCAAGAGGTGCAAAATGGCTGATTTTTTCGCCGGACTCTTGAAGGTGGCTTCGGATTGGGCTATACCCATACTGGCGGCGGGAATCGTCCTGATCGCACTGCTACGGAAAGTCAAAATCTACGAAGTCTTCATCGAAGGCGCCAAAGAGGGATTCAACGTGGGGGTGCGGATTATCCCTTATCTGGTGGCGATTCTCTGCGCCATAGCACTGTTCCGAGCCTCCGGTGCTCTCGACCTGTTGGGGTCGATGATTCGCCCCCTGACGGATTTAATCGGTATGCCATCCGAAGCGCTGCCCATGGCTCTGATTCGGCCGCTATCGGGCAGCGGCGCCTTGGGCGTCATGTCCGAAATCATGAAAACTCATGGCCCTGATTCATTTCTCGGTCGAGTGGTTTCCACCATGATGGGATCGAGCGAAACGACCTTCTATGTGTTGGCCGTCTATTTCGGGTCCGTTGGAGTATCCAA
Source organism: bacterium (assembly GCA_026394195.1). GTDB lineage: Bacteria > Electryoneota > B3-LCP > B3-LCP > B3-LCP > JAPKYS01. The sequence goes on from JAPKYS010000056.1 coordinate 41,478, forward strand.
AATCCGCCATGCCCTCTGGGCTGGTCTGATCGCTGACATGGCCGGGTTGTTGTCTGCCGTTTGGATCTGTCGGTGGGTGTTCGGCGGGTAGTCCGATCCACTGTGATCAACATCTGCGATTCGATAATTTGAGGCTTTCATCATCATTTCCTTCCCCCTCTCCTTTACATCTCCATCTTTTCACTTGACTTGCAAGACAATTTTACGTAAACTATCTTAAAAGAAATCACAGAATTCCAACACTATCGGGAGAAACCATGGCGACGTTTAAATGTTCTGCCTGCGGCGAGACCAAAGAGGGGCGTTGCAAACCCAAGAAATGCCCCAAATGCGGCAAAGAAAACACTTTCGTTAAAAAGGAGTAACTCCAACGTGCGTCGTTCCAGCTGTCTTATCACAATGTTGACCCTTCTGCTGTTTGCCAGTTTCGCGTTCGCCGATCAATCCACCGTCATCTATCTCAAGTGGAATCAAAAACTGATGCCGGGACTCAAGGACCAAGTCTGGCGAACTCAAGCGGTAGAACTTGATCAGGTTCTCCAGAAATACTCGCTATACGGCCTGAGACCTGCCATCCGTCAACATATAGGTGCTGATCCTAAAGGGTTGGGCAAGGTGCTGCGCCTCGATCTCGTCAATGGTTCCGATCGAGAAAAGCTCCTGAGCGAACTCCGGAAACTATCCGGGACGATCTACGCCGTGGAAGCGCCCCAGCGATATAACTGCGACGTCAAAGGGAATCCACCGGATCGCCATCCGGATAATGTCCCTACCGATCCACTCTACGGCGAGCAGTGGTTTTACCCGGTCATGAGCGCTCCGGCTGCCTGGGATATTTCGCGGGGCTCTGGTTCTGTTGTGGCTATCGTGGATAACGGTACCGATTGGCAGCATCCCGATCTTGAGGCCAATATCTGGTCCAATCCCGGCGAGATTCCCGGCAATAATTTTGACGACGATCAGAACGGTTTCATCGACGACGTACGCGGCTGGGATTTTGTAGACAACGACAATAATCCGACTCCGGGAAGCATCGACGACTATCACGGCACGCATACCGCCGGCCTGGTCGGAGCGGTCATGAACAACGGCCGGGGTGTCGTGGGGATGGCTCCTTCCTGCAAAGTAATGCCAGTAAGAACCGGAGCTGGTGGATATATCACCAATGGGCTGGAAGGAATCGTCTATGCCGCCTACAATGGCGCGAACGTGATCAGCCTCTCCTGGGGTGGATCTGAACCTAACAGCTTCGAACAGGACGTCATCAGCGATGCCCTTTTGCAGGGGTGCGTCATTGTCGCTGCCGCCGGTAACGACGGCAACAGCGCCTTGCACTATCCTGCTGCTTACGAAGGGGTCATGGCGGTTGCTTCCACCAATCCAAATGACAACCTGTCCAGTTTTTCCAACCGCGGCAGTTGGATCACCGTCTGCGCGCCGGGTCAGCAAATCTTATCCCTGATCCCCAGCGGCTACGGCACCGCCTACGGCACTTCGATGTCCACTCCGCTGGTTGCCGGAATTGCTGCCTTGGTGAAATCCTATTATCCCGATTGGACAGCTCAGCAGATTTACAACCAGATCGAATTCACCGCCGATGATATCACCGCCCGCTACCCCATCCTTGACGGACTGGTCGGTACCGGTCGTGTCAACGCCTTCAGAGCTCTGGCGGAAACTGCGCCCGGCATTCAACTGCTGAATCTAAGTTTCACCGAACTAACCGGAAATTCGAATGGAAAGTTGGATCCGGGCGAACAGGCGCAATTGTTTATCACGCTTGAGAACACCGGTCAGGCAACCAATAACGTCCACGTGACGCTGACCAGCCCGAATCCCGAAATTGTGGTGCAGCAGGGAACTTGGGATTTCATGCAGTTCTGGTCCGGAGCCACCGTCAACAATTTCGCCGTCCCCTTCCAGATTTACGTTCAACCCGGAACCCAGACCAACAACGAAGATACGCTGACCTTCACGATATCCACGGAATCATTCTATTCGGTTGCTCTGACAGGAAGATTGTGGATCACGCCCTCTTTCGCCGATATGGACACCGGTGAAGTTACCTTCAGCATCACCGACTTTGGAGCTTATGGCTACTATGATTATGTTCAGGGTTATCATATCGGGTCAGGATTTAAATTCCCAAAGGATAGTACAAGTGCTCTCTACCACGGTTCGATCATGGCGGGAGTGTCCCCGTCCCGAGTAAGCGACTGCGCTTACGGGAACGACTACTCGGAAAACCGCTTCGATTGGAGAGCTTTACCGACTGGCGGGCTGAAAATATATCCCGGTCAGTTGGCGGACCAGGAAGGCTTAGGCATTTTTCAGGATACCCGCCCACCGGCAAACGAACAGGTGGGTTTGCAGGTTACTCAGCACAGCTACGCCTGGGCGGATAGCGCAGATGCGGATTACGTGATCATGGCCTATTCCTGCAAGAACGTGTCCGGCGATTCGCTGAAAAACCTGTACGTCGGGTTGTATCTGGATTGGGATTTGATCAGCTACGATCAGAATACCGCCAACTGGGACAACTCGTCGCTGTTAGGGTACGTCTACAACAGCGATACCTTCTCACCCAACGACCGCTATTACGGCAGCGCCATCCTGCAGGGTCCGCCGGCATCGTACCGGGTAATCGACAACGTTGTCAACGATCCCAATGCGCTCACCGATTCCCTAAAGTACGCCTTCATGACGTCGGGTTTCAACTACACCTCCAATCCGACGCCCACCGACCTGGCTACCATGCTTTCGATTGGACCTCTGACGCTGGGTAACGGCGACAGCACCGAAGTCGTCTTCGCCATCATCGGCGGGTGGGATCTGGCTGATTTGCAGGCGTCCGTCACGGCTGCCAAAATCAAGTGGCTGGGCGTCAACGGTCTGGCAGACCAGCAGCCACCGCTTCCCGAAGCGGGTTTTTCCATCGAGGACGTCTACCCTCGCCCTGCGAACGGAGCGTTCCGCATCAGCTTCAAGCTGCCGGGTTCGGGTGAGGTGCGCTTCGATCTGGTCGACGTTTTAGGCCGGTCTACACCGGTCTGGTCCGGGTCTTATGCTCAGGCAGGAACCTATACCGCCTTCATATCCGACTGGCAGGGAGCGTCCGGCATCTACTTCCTGCGCGGCCGGTCGCCCTACGGTCAATCGCTGACCAAGATCGCGTGGATGAAGTAGCACTGCTACTTTTCCGCAAAGTGCTACGCGACTTTGCGCTGCAAATGAAAGTTTCCAGTGCAGTCGGATCTCCGTACTTCGTCCTAAAGACCAGAAAGAACTATCGGTTCAATCCTTTCATCAATTCTTGGAGTTCAAAATGAAAACGCTCATCACTTTCTTCGCAATATTAGCTCTGACTCTTACTGCCGCCTCCCAGCCACCGGATACATTGTGGACGAGGACATTTGGGGGAAGCAATAGTGAATTTGGTTGGAGCGGCCAGCAGACCAGCGACGGCGGCTATATCATCACGGGAACGACTGGTTCTTATGGCGCAGGTGGGTATGACGTCTACCTGATCAAAACCGATGCCAATAGCAACCAGACCTGGCAGCGCACCTTCGGGGGAAGCAGTGATGATTGGGGCTACAGCGTCCAGCAGACCAGCGACGGCGGCTATATCATTACGGGAAGGACTTCTTCTTATGGCGCAGGTAATTGGGACGCCTACCTGATCAAGACGGATGCTGACGGCGATACGACCTGGACTCGTACTTTTGGAGGAGGAGGTGATGATCGGGGTTACTGTGTGCAGTTGACCTTGGACGGCGGGTACATCATCTCCGGAGGTACTTATTCTTATGGTGCAGGGAATTGTGACGTTTATTTGATCAAGACAGATGCTAACGGTGATTCGGTCTGGACTCACACTTTCGGCGGAAGCAATTATGATTATGGTAACAGCGTCCAGCAGACCAGCGACGGAGGCTATATCATCGCGGGAAAGACTTCTTCTTTTGGCGCAGGTGGTGGTCACGTCTACCTGATCAAGACGGATGCCAATGGCAACCAGACCTGGCAGTGCACCTTCGGGGGAAGCAGTTCTGATGCAGGCTACAGCGTCCAGCAGACCAGCGACGGCGGCTATATCATCGCGGGAGCGACTGATTCTTATGGCGCGGGTGGTTGTGACGTCTACCTGATCAAGACCGATGCCAATGGCAACCAGACCTGGCAGCGCACCTTCGGCGGAAGCAATAATGATGAAGGTAACAGCGTCCAGCAGACCAGCGACGGCGGCTATATCATCGCGGGATCGACTGATTCTTATGGCGCAGGTAATGCTGACGTCTACCTGATTAAGACGGATGCCAATGGCAACCAGACCTGGCAGCGCACCTTCGGCGGAAGCAATAATGATGAAGGTAACAGCGTCCAGCAGACCAGCGACAGCGGCTATATCATCACGTGATATACAGGTTCTTTTGGCGCAGGTGGAAATGACGTCTACCTGATCAAGACAGACACGGGTGGAACTCCCGTAAAGCCGGGCGGTGAACCACCTTCAGCGCCAGCACAGTTCTCACTTTTAGGTGCCTTTCCCAACCCCTTCAACCCCACCACTACCATACGCTTCACCTTGCCTCAAGCCGCGCATGTTGTGTTAGAGGTATTTGATATACATAGTCGAGTCGCAGGGGTTCAACATGTTGAACCCCTACAATCGGGCGCGCACGAAATCCAATTTGACGGATCGGGTTTGCCGTCGGGGGTGTACCTCTATCGATTGACGACGGGGGAGAACACAGCCAGCGGGAAAATGGTGCTTTTAAAATAGCCGCTGGTTGCTGGCGGCTGGTGTCTGGTAGGGGCGTTTAATTAAACGCCCTGTCAATGGAAGTGGGTAGGACAGACATTCTTGTCTGTCACCAATACTCGACGAAATAAACAGTCAGACAGGAATGTCTGACCTACCAGGAAATGTGTAGGGGCGCAGCATGCTGCGCCCTGTTTTTTCTCTTGGAGCCTCCTTCAGGAGGCTTTGAAACCCGGTAGCCAGGTGCTTTTCCCGAAGGGACCACTTCGTGGAGCGCCTGGTGGGGCTGTCGGGGTCAGGGGTGACCCCGACTATGCTATGCAACCATATTCCCAGCCTTGTCAGATTCCGGACGCAGGCTAAAGCCTTTGCCGGAATGACAAGGCGCTTTTAACTTACGGCTGACTGGTCTTTTACTTGGTTACCTGGTTACTTGTTCACAGGCGATTCAGGGCAATATTTTACTATATCGAGGTGATCTGAATCGCCTAATGCACCAGCCACCCCTTTGGGATCGGCTGCTTTTTGTTGTCCGCTCCGGTCACGGCGACGTCCAGCCAGCTGTCGCCCTTTCCCTGAAACATGGTGATGGTTAAAGGGTGCAACCCCGCTTTCAGAGCAATGTCGCCGCGAGCTTCAATCGCTCCATGCAGCCCGTCGTTGTTCACCACCAGGCTGTCGCCGATGTAGAGCGAACTGCCGTCGTCAGACGTGGTGTAGAAATCGTAGATGCCGTCGGCGGGAACTCGGATATAGCCCTGATATCGCACCGCGAAGTTCTTGTCATTGGCGAATTCTGGAATCATGATGGAATCGAGCACCACCTCTTTGGTGGGGGTGAGCTGATTAAAGCTGGGAATCTCCGTCCAGGGACCGGCGTAGTAGCTGCACTTCAGACCGGGCTGCAGACTGACAGCTTCAACCGGTGCAATCGGAGTCTTGCGCGTGAGGGTCACCGTACTGGTATAGTTGCCGTCTAAATCACCTGAAAAGGCCCGAGCTCGGACGGTGGTCGTCCGGTTGAATACCAGAGGATCGGTGTACAAAGTAGAGGAGAACGCCGGATCTCCCCCATCGGTGGTGTAGAGGATTCTCGCTCCGGGGTTGGGTGAGGTTATCTCTACCCGGATATTATCAATGAACGCCCGGCGGGGAGCTTTGATTTCGGCGAAAGCGAGCATGGTCTGATCGTAAAGCGGCTGTAAGGTTCGAATGGGATCGTGGGGGGACTTTATCAGCGTGGCTGCGAAAATCCGTACTCTCGCATCCTGCGGCAGCCGAATCGATTTGGATTTGGGTGGTAGATCCAACTTGACCAGGAAGAGGTTGGTATAGCGGTAAGCGACGTTATCCCCCTTGCTGTTGTGGTGATGCGTCCCGGTCCAGGCTGCGGGAGTGTTTTCCATATAGGCGGGAGTGATCTGCTTTGGATCTTCCACGAAATCTCCGCTGACCAAGCGGCTGTTCCACTGCCCTAAGAAGGCTGCGTAATCCGGAATCACAGCCCCTTGAGGTTGATTATCGATGCTGAAATTTGTAATTACAGGGTTTCCGCCTACCGCGCAAGTTAGCAGATAGAGTCTGTTATATTTTCCGGCTGGGAATGCAATCTCCTGTCCCCGGCATTCCACCACGTTCATCTGTCCTGCCAACGATGGACCGAAGAGAAACGGCGCTCCCTGATAGATCAGCGTATCCGGCAATAAATCGGCGGAAAAGGTGTTCCCTTCCTGATCGAAGCTGCCGTCTTTGCGGTCGCTGTCTGAGCTGACGCCGTCGATATTATAGGATAAAGTCAGTGGCTGAGCTTGCAGTGGAACTACCTTCACGCCCGCCTCTTGCAGTCTGACGGCAAAAGATTTCGGCTGATAAGGCGAAAAGGACGTTACCAGCATTCCGTTCTTGAGCTCAGCAGCGCCGACGGGTTCTTCTCCGGCGTTGATTTCCCGCGCTGATAATATCGGACGGTTGAAGCGGATGCTGACACCATCTATTGATTCACCTTTCAATTCCTGCAGTCTTATGACGATTTCATCGCTATCTTCCGCCAGTTTGACCGCTTTAACCGCTACCGATGTCACCGGCTGACCGCTGCTGTCATCAACTCGGAGCAGGGACAGGAATTTACCCGACTTCCCCTGGTGTTTAGTCGTCTGGAAGGCCAACAGGGGCTGATTTAAACGAGCCGCTTCCCAAGGGATTTCGCCGTCCCGCCAATCACCTTTGTGCCCGGCGATGGCATAGGTGACCCGATGCTGCCCCAAGTCCTGAGATCGTTCGTCCTGAACCCACGACCAATTGCTGTTTACTCCGGGAGTATGAATCAGGGTCAATCGCAATGTATTTTTATCGGGATGATCCCAGCCGTATTTGCTATCATTCAAAACGGCGACCCCGAACGCACCATCTTCCGAAGTGAGATCCGCCCACTGCTGCCCGGGGACTTCATATAGAGCCGGTTTGTTCAGACCTCTCTTGATACTGCCGAGACCCAGATCGTAGGTGACGCTGTCATTGGCGCTGGTGGGCGTGAAGGATGCCTTCAGCAGTGTGGCTGGTTCGCGCCAGTCGATGTCGTTGATGACTTCAAGACGGTTTCCCGCCTCCCCGGCAGCCAGCCGGATTTGCTGCCGGAAAACCGATTTACCATCGTAGCGCAATAGATCGATGACTGCGCGAGCAGGACCTGATTCTACCAGGCTCACCTGAGCACGTCCTCTGACTGTGGATCGGGGAATCCCCATCACGTCGGTGTAGTCGATTTCCCAGGAGGGCCAATTCCTCGGGTTATCTTTCAGCAGCTCCAATCTTGCCGGCATATTCAGCAATTCGCGCCTTAAGGTTTTATCGAAGATCGACGCAACCTCACCGGAAGAATTGATCGTGACTTTATAGCGCTGGTTTTCGAGGGTACTGTCGGTTGCTGAAAGTCCCGTTTCCAGGCTGCCGGGCTGCTTTGACGGCCGAACGTCGTAGACCGCATATCCCACGGGCGGTACCTCTGCCAAAAAGACCACCTTGAGTGACTTGTCTTGCTGCTCTGCAACCTGCGCTGCAACCTCCTGACCTTGTGGATTATACACTCGTACGTACTTCGGCGCGGTCTCATTGTAGGTTAGCACCGCCTCTACCACATCCTGACGGGTGATGGAAAGCGGATTGAAGACCACTATTGGAATGCCTTTTGTGCGGGTATCCAGCGCCGGAACCGATGCCTCAACCGAGCTCTGGAAAATATTAGCAAACCGGTTCTGACAAAGGAGTTCGTCATTCCAGGAAAACTGGTACGCCTGAGGGATGCTGGTGCCGGTAATGTCGTCATGGAACTGGTGCCAAAGGAATCGAATCCAGGTCTGTTTTAATTCTTCCCCGGGATAAGCCAAGCCACCTAATTGATCGGCTATGACGGCTGCTTTTTCCGCGGCGTCCGCCAGCAGTTCGTTCTTGCGATTCCAGCGTTTCATGGCGGCTTCCGAGCTGTAACATCCCACACCATGCCGGGTCATCAGTAATTCGCCTTTATAGCGGGGCAGCTTCGCCTTCTGATCATCAGTCAACGTGCGGGACAGTTCATCCGAGCCTGTACTGATTACTTTGATCGGGCCATCGCTCTGAATGGACTTTTCCAGCCAGGCAACCGAAGCAGAATCCGGAGAACCCCCGACGTCACCGGTGCCGAAGTATTTATAGCCTGCATAAAGTCCGGAAACCTCTCCCTGATGGTCGATGGTCGCCAACCAGGTGCTGTCGCGGCTCAGGTCACTCCTGATCTTCGAGGTATAATCGCCGGGTCCAAGTTCCGCCACCAGAGTAGACCCATCGACGCCCTCCCAGAGACCAATGTCAAAGGGAACGCCAACGGATGACCCCCAGGTCAGTTTCTGCGTCGAAAACCCTTTCAATCCGCTGTGGGCGGCTATGGAGGGCAGAGCATATCCAAATCCGAAGCAATCGGGTAAGAGGACGTCGCGGCTGGTTTTGCCGAATTCCTTGCTAAAATACCCATTCCCATAGAGCGCGTGCCTAAACAGCGATTCCGGCGAGGGGACATTGACGTCGACGGCATCCACCCAACTCCCAGCGACACGCCAGCGGTCTCCAGCAATATATTTCTTCAACTTGAGGTACGCGTCGGGATAGTACTCCTTCATCAGCATGTAGCGGAAGGCGCCTTCAAAGCTGAAGGTGTAGTCTGGAAAGGCCTCGAAGAGCTTGAAATTTTCATTGAAGGTCGAGGGGATGTATTCGTTGATGGTCTCCTGAATGGTCCAACGCCATTGGGTGTCCAGATGAGCAGTGGCGATGGTATGTAGACGGCGCTCGGGAGGTGGTGGGGTGGCTTCTTGGGCATAAGCCACGCCGATTATTGTAGCGAGCAGGATAAAGATCACTCCTGCATAGAGGATATGTTTCATGGTTATTCCTGACTGAGTATGTCTCGGCATCAGCGCGTATGCCTGGTTGTTAAGAAATTATTTTCCCCTTAGCTTCATTCCCTGCTGCTTCAATTGATCCAACAGGACTGCTCCTAAAATGACTAACCCCAGGACAACTTTCTGAGTATAGCTCTCCACGTTGGTCAGGTTCATGCCGTTCTGGATAACCCCAATAATGAAGGCTCCGATCAAGGTGCCGAAGATGCGCCCTTCGCCACCACTCAAGCTGGTCCCTCCTACGACTACGGCGGCAATGACGTATAGTTCATAGCTCAAACCGTAGGTTGGTGCTCCGCTTTTCAATTGAGACGCCATGATCACTCCTCCCAACCCCGCCAGCATGCCACAAAGCGTGTAGACGAAGAGCAAGACCCGCTTGACCCGGATCCCTGCCAGCCGTGCAGCTTCGGCATTGCCGCCGATGGCATAGATATACCTCCCCAGCGTCGTCCGAGCCATCATGATATGAGCGATCAAATACAGCAAGACCATTAAAATCACTGCATAAGGGATGCCCAGCAGCGGATCGGCGCCTCTACCCAGTCCGATGAAACCGTCCGGCAACTGGTAGATCGGCTTGCCCTGGGAGATGATATAGCCAAAACCCGCCGCCACCTGCATCATCGCCAGGGTGGCAATGAAGGGTGGGATGCGGAAACGTGTAATCATCAATCCGCTGAACAGCCCGACCAGACCGCAGAGCAGTATCCCACCCATGCTGCCCAGAACCATGACTCCTGAAGAAGCCGATTCGCCTCCAAGCGCGCTGATCAACCAGGCAGTAACCACCGCTGAAAGAGCCAGCAGACTCCCCACCGAAAGATCGATTCCCGCCGTGATGATGATCATGGTCATACCGATGGCGATGATGGCGATAACCGTGATCTGATTTGCTACGTTGCGGAGATTGTCAGCCAGAAGAAAGGTCGGCCAGCGGAAAGTGGGGGGGAGCAGTACGGGTAAAGAAGCGAAAGCCGGTAGTTGATTCTTGATCGATTCGACAGTCGGCGCGAAGTTTGGAGTCGTTACAAACCAACTGAAGCCTTCACCCGAATCAACCAGGCATTCCAGTTCGCTGCGGAGCTTCAACGGTTCGCCGTTTAGTGATTTTATCCTGCTGAACTTTTGGGATGCCAATTCAGCGCTCAGACGGCTGGTAAACAGGAGGTCTTCACTGCTGGATCCGGCAAGTATCAATACTCCCTGCTCCGGCGTGGCTTGACGAGAAAGCTCCCGGGCTAACAGCCGTGCGGCGTTTTCACCGGATGGCTGTTGTTCACTTAAAGTCAGAACGGAGAACAGGATGCAGAGCAGGAGCAGTACGCCCAACATGCCGTAATGACTGATGAAACGGGACATTCCCGTGCGGCTAAGCTTTTGGGTTTTGTTTTGCAATGGATGACCGGCGGTTGCAGTCGATAATATACGACATCTCATCGGTCTGCCAAAGTGTAAAGTGTTAAAAATCCTTTTCAAGAGTCTGTGATGCTCACCAATAGACCCGCATCATTTCGCTTGAATTCGCAGAGAGAATCAATTATATTTCTATATCTCCATCTTCTCTCGCGGTAAATTCAACTGAAGTCACCCCCAAAATCATCCACGTCCCAATAAATCTCGGAGTAATACATGCGTTTTGCCAAATTGAATTTTGTTCTCGCTCTGCTGCTGGCTTTGATGCTGAGTACCTCTGGCTGCGGCAAGAGAGAACAGCAACCTGGTACCCCAAAACAAAGCGGAGCTAATTTTATCATCGGTGTCTCACTGCTGACCCGAACTCACCCTTTCTACCAGGATCTGGAAGCCGGACTGCAGGAAGCCGCCAATGAGAACGGCTACCAGCTCATCGTGACGTCGGGCGAATTCGACGTGGCGAAGCAGAAAGACCAGTTGCAGGACTTCATCGTGCGCAAGGTCAATGCTATCATCGTCTCCCCCTGCGATTCCAAATCCATTGGCACTGCCATTCAGGCTGCCAATGACGCAGGAATCCCGGTCTTTACCGCCGACATCGCCTGTTTGGCTGCCGGGGTGAAAGTGGTATCGCACATCGCCTCGGATAACGTCGCCGGAGGACGTCTGGCGGCTCAAGCCATCGTCGCGGCTTTGAACGGTAGCGGCAAGGTTGCCATTATCGATCACCCGGAAGTGGAATCCGTGATACAGCGGGTCAGCGGATTCGAGGAGGAACTGGCGAAGACGCCCGGCGTCAAGATTGTTGCCAAGCTCACCGGACAGGGCAAGAAGGATCAGGCATTTCGTACTGCGGAAGATATCCTGCAGTCTCATCCCGATTTGAACGCCATTTTCGGCATCAATGATGATTCCGCCTTAGGAGCTTTAGCTGCTGTTGAAAAAGCGGGGAAATCGGGGAAGGTGACCATCGTGGGATTTGACGCAGTGCCGGAAGCTCGTCAGGCGATCAAGGAGGGGAAGATTTACGCCGACGTCATCCAGCAGCCCATCGAAATTGGTCGAATGACCATCAGAGCCATTAAATTCTATATCTCGGGCGGACAGGTTCCTGCTGCGGTTTTAATCCCCTGCGAACTCTTCAGTCAGAAAGAAGCTCTGACTGGGAAATGACCGCCCGCAAATGAGCTCAGACGGAACTCCACTGCTGCGTCTGCAGGGTCTCCGCAAGGTTTTCCCGGGCGTTGTGGCTATCGGCTCAGCTTCGTTGGAATTGCTGCGGGGTGAAATCCACGCGCTGGTAGGTGAAAACGGCGCAGGGAAAAGTACGCTGATCAAGGTTCTGACCGGTGTGCATCGACCCGATGCCGGAGAAATTTTCTTGGAAGGAAAGAGCGTCGCCTTTGACACACCGCTGGAGGCTCAGAGCGCTGGGTTGGCGACCATCTATCAAGAATTTACACTGATACCGGCATTGACCGTCAGAGAGAACCTGTTTTTGGGCCGGGAACGTTCGAAACACGGATTTATCGATGCTTCCTTAGAGTACCAACAAGCAGCAAGTTTGCTGCAAAAGCTGGGTCTGGACGTCGATCCCGATGCGATCGTTTCCGATCTCAGGGTGGCTCAGCAACAATTGGTCGAAATCGCCCGAGCCCTGGCGTCGGATGCAGCTCTGCTGATTATGGATGAACCCACGGCAGCGCTAACGCCGCGCGAGGTTGAAAAACTCTTCTCCATCCTGCGGGAATTGGCGGAACGCGGTATTGGCATTATCTTCATCAGCCATCGGCTGGACGAAGTGCTGGAGATCGCCGATCGCATCACCGTCATGCGGGATGGTGAAACCATTGCCACCCGCAAAACCGGCGACGTCACCCGCCAGCAGTTGATTGAACTGATGGTGGGGAGGTCTCTGGATCAGGAATTTCCCAAAATCCCTGCTGTGCGGGGCGACGTCTGTCTGGAGGTGCGGCAGCTTTCGGGTGGATTCGTAGAGAATATTTGCTTTAAGGTCCATCGCGGCGAGATATTGGGGTTGGCGGGGCTGATGGGATCGGGTCGCACGGAAACCGCCCGCATGATCTTCGGCGCAGATCCCAGGTCCAGTGGTGAAATCCTCCTGGATGGCAGTCCTATCGATCTTCGCAGCCCGCTGGATGCCATACGCCACGGAATCTGCCTGCTGACGGAGGACCGTAAATCGCAGGGATTGGTGCTGAAGGCTTCGGTCAGAGACAACTTCGCCCTGCCCAATCTATCCAACTGGTCGAACTTCGGATGGATCAACCAGAGTGAAGAGACGACTCGCTTTCTACACCATATAGAGAGTCTCAAAATCCGATTGGCGGACCCCGAACAACCTGCGGATAGCCTTTCCGGCGGCAATCAACAGAAACTACTGCTCGCACGCTGGCTGGAAAGCCACTCCCGCGTGCTGATCTTCGATGAACCCACGCGCGGCATCGACGTGGGAGCCAAGTACGAGTTATATCTGCTCCTGAACGCGCTCGCCGCCCAGGGCAAGGCGGTGATCATGATCTCATCCGAATTACCGGAGATCCTGGGCATGAGCGATCGCATTCTGGTGATGCGGGCAGGTAAAATCAGCGGTGAAATAACAGATGTGGCAGAAGCCTCGCAGGAACGGGTGATGGCGCTGGCGGTGTAGCAAAGTTTCAAGGAATAACCATTGCATTATAGCCGAACTTGGGCTACATTTCACATCAATCGACGATATAACACAGCGGAGGACAAATGCGCTGCTCAATCACTCTAATCCTGGGACTGTTCTGCCTTGCGACCCTGACCAGCGGACAGCCCTTTTATGTGGGAACTTACGGCGGCAATCCGCACTGCGAATTCTGCCACGCCACCGGTGCTGATCCCACCAATCAATTCACCCACTGGAATAGAACTCCACACGCCGGCGCCTACGATGATTACCCCGAAGTGCAGTGGGATTCCAACTGTCTTCCCTGCCACACCACCGGCTGGGATTTATCTCATTCCAACCACGGTTTCGACGATTATTTCTTCCAGAGTGATACGGTTGGCATGCAGAGTATGCGCAACGTGCAATGCGAAGCCTGCCACGGACCGACCGATCAGGTTCCGCACCCCGCCACCACCGTGATCGATCGGCATTCGGAACTCTGCGGCGGTTGCCATACCGGAATGGGTAAACCGACCTATGACGATTGGCTGTCAGGACCGCACGCACTTAATGCCCCTGCTGCCGCGCAAAATCAGGCTTGCGCCCGATGTCATGAAGCAGAGTCCGCAGCCTTTTTCCACCGCACCGGAACCGTGATGCCCTCGCTGCCCAGCGACCCGGTCTGGCAAACCACCTGCTCAGCCTGCCATGCAACTCATGCGCGCCCGGTCTTTGGTGCCCAGCTCTACATGTCTCCGGATTCAACCTGCCGCGCCTGCCACAACATGGAAGACGCCGCTGTCGGAGCAGTCCCTCATGCGCCGCAGCACAACATGCTGGTGGGAATGGGCACCGGAGCCTACGAATGGCCCGGCTATACCTACAATAATTCCTGCCACAACTGCATGGTCCCCGGAACGTGTGCCTTGTGTCATATGGACGTGGTGAACTACAGTGGGCAGGATAGCTTACTGACCGGGCACACTTTCGCAGTGCGAATCGAAACCTGCATTGTCTGCCATCCCGACTGGGTTCCACCGGATTCCAGCTTCGACTTTCTGGGCATGCAGACCATCATCGATAGTTTGTGCGCAGAACTCGATACTCTGCTCGGAGTCGCGGATACGACGCTGATTGAATGGCAACAGGCCAAATTCGATTATGATTTCGTCGTTAATGACGGCAGCCGCGGCATCCACAACTTCTTCTATGCTGAAGATCTACTGGTATCTTCCATTGAAGGACTGAGTGCCGTTTCGGGTATCACCCCTCTGAAACCGATTGCTCCCCAGGGATTCCAGGTCTCCGTCTCGCCAAATCCCTTTAATCCCATAACCACTATCAGCTACGAGCTGCGAGCTGCGAGTTTCGTGAATCTGTCTGTCTACGATATTTCAGGACAGAAGGTGGTAGAACTGGTGAATGGTGTAAATGGGGTCGGCGAGCATCGTGTGACCCTTGATGGATCACGGTTAGCGTCGGGAATCTATCTTTATCAGCTTGAGGCAGGAGAGCACTGGGCGGCAGGGAAGCTGGTGCTATTAAAATAGCACTCAGCACTCAGTGAAGAGGTGTCATAAAGTAGTTGCGTCAGGTCCTGCCCTGAAGGCGTGAGACCTGACGCTTTCATATTTGTCTGAATCACGGATGTCACTGATTTTTTTGTAGGGGCGCAGCATGCTGTGCCCCTACGACTGATTGCAGAGTACTATTTCATCAGCACCATCTTCCCGCTTGCCGTCATTTCGCCCGCCGTCAACCGGTAAACGTACACTCCCGCCGCCAGACCCGAGCCGTCGAAGGTGACGCTGTGCGATCCGGCTTCACGCATTCCATTCACGAGCTCCGTTACCTTCTTACCCACTATATTGTAAACGGACAGATTCACGAAGTTAGCAGCTGGTAGCTCGTAGCTGATAACCGTGGTCGGATTGAAGGGGTTGGGGTAAGCGCCTGACAGCGAGATTCCATGTGGCTGTGAGGTGATGACAGGCTGGACCTCCCATCCCGATGCATCGAAGGATTCACCTGTGCTGCTCCAATCGCCGATTGACGGGGCATCGTTCCCCGCCTGCTTGATGAAGGACGCCATACTGGAATCCCAGGGATGTGTAGGATAACTCCCCACCAGGGCTTTGTACCAGTAGGTGCCGGGAGGCGCAGAACCCGGTACGGATTGCGTGCGCTGGCGGGTTACCGATGCGTTCGGTGGAACGTTAATCTGTACCGGACCGACAACGGGACCGTACAAATTGCCATTTGGGAGGGTGATCATGATCCAGATCTGTATGGTCTGGCTGACGGCTTCATGGTTCTGGACTGAGATATCGTAGGTCAGATTTCCGCCTCCTGAAGGAACCGTCCAGATACCCACAGGCGCCAGGGTGATCTCAACGTCATGAACCCGCTGATCGTAACCCAGCGCGCCGATATCGTTGCGAGTTCCATCGAGATCGTAATATTGCATGGCTGGGTTACCTGCGTCGATGCAGGGTGATTTTGAGGAATCGGGCGTGGGGAAATTAGCCCAGGTCACGTAGTACCGGTCATGTCCGGAGTAGGGAGCTCCGGTGAACAGCGGAGCGGTAGAGATCTCACCCGTTCCCGGCGCAGGAGTAAAGGGCTGCGGAGGCGAACCCTGCATGTAGTTCCCCTGAGCATTATTCCAGACGTCGTTATAGCTGATGGAAACCGGGGTTGACGGGTGCCGCAAAATCCCGTAGCGAGCATTGGACGCGAACACATTGTTCATCATGATTACGTTCCCGCCTCCGGACCAGTCGTTGTAGCCGTCCCGGCCATTATCGACGATGGTGTTGTTGCGCAGATAAACGGTACCCAGGTAGGGGTAGAATCCGTCGAAAAGGTTGTTGTCGATCACATTTTGATCGATGAAGGCTGTTCCTCCGAAATCATTCCAGATCTGGATACCGTGCCCACAGTTGTAGACGTGACAGCGCCGCACTATTTTAGTACCGCTGGATGAATTCGGGTTCAGATGGATGCCGATGCATCCGGGAGCGCTGCCGCTCTGCTCGCTATTGCGAACCGAAAGATCCGAGATGACCAGATTGAGAACGCCATAAGGCGATGTAATAACATTATAGACGCCTCCGCCGTCTACAATGGTCTTATCCATGCCTGATCCAATGAGGGAGATTCCTTCGAGCATTTGCACGTTCTCGACGTAGACGCCCGGAGCGACCAGCACGGTATCACCCGGACTGGACGCATTAATCCCAGCCTGAATGGTTGGGTATTGCTGGGGGACGTTCCGAACCGTCGAGTTCACCGTCGCGACGACCATTAGGATCGCCAGAATCGAGAGACATTGACGCATTTTAACCTCCGTAAGGATATGTTTTATGCTTCAGATGATATCGTCTTCGCTCCGCCTCCATGAAGGAAGCTCGAAGAGGACAAAATTTCACGCAGAGAACGCAGAGAACGCAGAGAAGATAAAAATATCTCTCACAAAGACACAAAGAAGCAAAGATTGTTTTTTAAATTCTCCAATCTCCAATCTCCAATTATTTTATAACCACCACCTTCTGCGTCACCTCCTCCTGCGGCGTTTCCAGCCTCACCAGATACACCCCCGAAGCATTACCCGACGCGTTCCAGGATACGGAATAGTCTCCGGGATTCTGCCTGGCGTTGACCAGTTGCGCCACCCTTCTCCCGGATATATCGTAAACCGATAGGTTTACCAGGCTGACTGCTGAAAGCTGATAGCTGATGGCTGTTATGGGATTGGAGGGATTTGGACCGATAGTAAGCGTAGCCCGGCACGGGCGCGGGCGCTGCTTGGGAGGGATGGGCACCGCGGTGCTGTCTCCGGTGACGTTGCGGAAAAATTGTATTCCACCAATGTAATATCCTACAAAGAGGTCCATATCCTCATCGTGATCAATGTCGGCAGCATCCACAGAAGACGCATCAACTGTTTGTTGATTGAGAAGACTGGTGGTATTTAAAGTAAAATACATGGATTGCGGAGAGCCGATATTTTCGTAGTAATAGATGATCTCCTGAAAATTCTCTATCAACAACAGGTCCAAGTCCCCGTCCATATCTATATCCGCCAGGGCACTCGGCATGAGTGCGTTATAACTGACTCCCGGCAGCGATTGCGCTACCTGGACAAAGTTCGGAATGTAAGATGTTCCTTGATTTTGATAATAAAGCAGATGGTACTCACCACTCTGCATCCCACCGACAATTATATCCAAATCACCGTCCGCATCCAAATCGCCCATTGAGATTCCACCCAAGATCCAATCGGTGTCAATTGAGCTAAATTCAACAAACGTTGGATTCTGTGGCGTCACGCGATTAACCCACAAGGTAATTGCACCTCCCCAACCATTCACTGTTACCAAATCCGGATACTGATCCCCGTTTAAATCGCCCAGATCGCAGGACCCGGGGGGGAGATCCAGAAGATCAAAGGTGCGGATGGCATACTCAGGGTTTTGGTTTGTCCCGATGTTTTCCATCCAACCCAACTGAGAATTTGTCAGAAAAAAGAGGTCGAGGTCGCCGTCTCGGTCAATGTCGCAGAGATCAGGGTCGCAGCAACAGCCTGCATCAAACGTCAGGTAATTCTGGTTCCGCAGGACAAAGTTGCAAACTTGCGGCGTGCCGATATTTTCCCAGTACTGCATCGCGCCTGGAATGTCATAGGTCAGGTCGTTATCCTTGCCGATAAAGAGGTCATAGTCTCCGTCGCCGTCTATATCGCAGAATTCCGGTGAAGCATAGTCCCCCACATCGATTCCAAACCAATTATTGGAAATTAGAGTGAAATCGTACTGTTGCGGTGTGCCGTCGTTGCGGTAAAAGTAGATCTTGCCGTACTTGTTGCCGATGAAAAGATCGTAATCGCCGTCGGAATCGAGGTCGCAGAAAGTCGGATGGCACCATTCGCCGGTGCTGACTCCGGCGAAGCTGGTAGAAACGAGGGAAAATGCAAATTGAGTCGGATTACCAATATTCTCGTAGTAATAGATATGCCCATTATACCATTGCTGCACGAATAGGTCTTGATCCCCATCATCGTCAATATCACATAATGTGAATCCACTACCGTCAATTAAATTTCCGCCAGTGTCTCGCAGACTGTCTTCCTCTAAAGCTAATTGGGGGATGGTCGGTGACCCTACATTGCGGTAAAAATGCATGTATTCATCTCCAAAATCACAAAAAAGATCATAATCCCCATCGTTATCAATATCCACAAATCTGGGCACGGAATGAGCAAAACCCTGTATATCCTGAAAATTCTGTGCAAGCAACTTGAAGAAAGGGATTGAAGTAGTTCCATTATTTTCGTAAAAGGCAATAACTCCACCTGAATTTCCTAATAAAGGATCCAGATCCCCATCCGCGTCAATATCGCAGAAAACTGGTACAGTGTAACCGTACCCGCCCGTCCAGGGCGTAGGTATATGATAATCCCCATCCCACACTGGAATGCTGTCCAGTTCCTGGTGAAATTGGAATTGCTGGGAGAAGGCTGTTAGAGGCAGCAGAAGGATGAGGAAAAGCAAGTATCGCATAAAAGCTCCGGTTTTACTACTTGTTTACTTGGACACCTGGTTACCTGGTTACAGTGGGGGCACAACATATTGTACCCCTATATTTACGTTCTTTAACAGAGGCTGTCCCAAAAGGGTTTTGGACAGCCTCTTTGTTATTGCTATGATTAAGGAAATGGATTCAGTTGAGATCGATACGGTATGGACGAAAAGCTCTACCTGTGATAATGATCTGTTTGGTCGTAAGCTTCTCCTG
>JAPKYS010000021.1 GCA_026394195.1 bacterium
AAGATAGCAGTGCTTGATTTTACAGGCAGTGAATTTGCGCAGGGTGCCTCAGATCACCTTGTATCATATCTACTACTGAACAATCGTGGAACTAGTCCCCAAGCACGTATATATCAAAGCGGGGTTACTACAAAAATTTATGATGTCGTTGAACGCAGCCAGCTAAATAAAATCATCGAAGAGCAAAAATTCGGTCAAAGTGGACTGATTGACGATTCACAGACCTCTCAACTCGGTAAAATTTTGGGTGTGAATGCCATTGTGAGCGGATCGGTGTCGACCGGATCGTCCGATACTTGGACAAAAGAGAAACGCACCGTATATCGTAAAGAAGAAGACGGAGGAAACTATGAAATTCTCGTTGACGTTCTGACTCGAAAAGTGAATGCTTCAGTAAAAATCAGAATCGTAAGCTCAGAAACTGGTCAAATCCTGGGTAGTAAGGAGGCACACAAAGAAGCCTCAAATAGTAAAGATAAAGATCAGATCGATGAAATTCCCTCGCCAAATATTATGATTAGCGAATGTATAGACCAGTCCTGTTGGGAAATTTTGAATTATATGGCTCCGTGCTTTGAATTGGTGGAAAGGGAATTGGCAAAAATTAAGGCAAAAGAACTGAAGGATAAAGCAGCGACAGCAGCAGAGTTAGCAGAAAGTGGGGATCTGGACAAATCCTACACGATTTACTATTCGCTCTATCAGAGTGACCAGTATAATCCTGAGATCACTTATAACCTGGGAATACTCGACGAAGCCGTGGGCAACTTTGCTGACGCAAAAGCGATGTACGAATCGGCTCTAACACTGAAATCCGATGAGAAGGATTATCTAAATGCTGCACAGCGCGTAGCGCGCTCTCTGGATTACACTTCTGCACTGGAAAAGTTAGGTATTAGCTGCACTAAGCACGAGTGGAATCTAAACGAGTCTGCCGTAGCGGCAGTGATGGCTCAAAAGATTCTCATCAAGGGTGGCAGTTCTGACCGCCAAGAGATTCGTCAGGGACCGGACGAAAATAGCGCTCTGTTGACCAAAGTGCCAGGCGGCATTGAATTAGTTCTAGTAGAAGTCGCGGGAGATTGGTTCAAAGTAAAGCTCATTGATGGGAAGGAAGGTTATATCCACAAGAAATTTGTGAAACAATGATCTTTGGATAATAACTCCGGATATGGCGATTAGTACGCTGGCTAAAAGATAAAGGGGTCGGTTCTCACCGACCCCTTCTGGTTTATTCTTGGCGGTCATGGACCACTCCATACCCGTGTTTTACAGAATTATGAAAGTGGCATGGATTGGTCCATGCCACCTCAGAGAATAAACAACACCAGGGCGGACACATAGGTCCGCCCCTACCATTCTGAATTCTGGATTCTGAATTCTTTTTCCTACTTCGTCACCATCGCCTTGAACTTGGCGGTGGTCAGCGACTTCGGACGCTCGATGGGTTCGCCCCAGGCGCGGCTGATGATGGCCTGAGACGCCATGCCCATGGTGCGGGATACGCTGAACAGCACGGTATAGTAATCGAATTCGGTCATGCCGAAGTGATACAGCAAGCATCCTGAAGCTGCGTCGACGTTCGGCCATGGATCCTTGATCTTCTGTACTTGCTTCAGCACTTCCGGAACCACCTTGAATACGCGAGCGACAGTCTGATAGACTGGGTCGTTCGGGCAGACTTTGGCGCCGAAGGCGAGGAAGGCATCAAAGCGCGGATCAGTGATGCGCAGTACAGCGTGGCCGTAACCGGGAACTACTTTCCCTGAGTCCAGGGTTTCCTGAGCGAACTTGGAGAGTTGCTCTTCGGTCGGAGCGCCGTTGAACTTCTTGATGGTCTTGATGATCCAGTCCAGGCATTCCTGATTGGCTAAGCCGTGCAGCGGGCCCGCCAAACCGTTCAGACCGGCTGAAACGGCGTAGTAGATGTCGGACAGCGCCGATGCCACGCAGTGGCAAGTGTGAGCGGAAACGTTGCCGCCTTCATGATCGCAGTGCAGCGTCATGTAGAGGCGCATCAGATTCTTGAAATTGCCGGTCGGGTCGGGAAGACCTAACATGTGAGCATAGTTGCCGCCCCAGTCGAGATTGGCATCCGCAGCAATGCGCGGTCCCTTGTTGAAACGCATGCGATAGATACCGGCGGCGATCACCGGAAGCTGAGCTAACAGATTCAGTGAATCTTCTAACATCGGCATCCAGTATTCGTCCTTCTTCATGCCTTCGGTGTAGCGCTTGCGGAAGAGAGATTCGCGTTCCAATACCAGCACGGCGGTGTCCAGCATCGCCATGGGGTGAGAATCCTTGGGCATGGCTTCCAAAACCTTCCAGACGTAGTCGGGAACGTTGGCGCGTTTGCGATATTCTGCCTGGAGATCCGCCAGATCCTGCTTGTCGGGCAGTTTGCCCACGCAGAGCAGGTAGAAGATCTCTTCGGGTAGACGGTTTGCCAGATCGGCGATGGGGATGGTGCGAATGATCAGACCCTTATCGGGTGGAACTTCGGAGGTATCGCAGACCATGACCTTATTGCCGCGCATACCACCGTAAACCTGTCCCAGGGTTACCGTGTCGACCTGCTTGTCGCCGTGCTCTTTAACCAATGACTTGATCTCATCCTTCATTGCCGGGATGATCTCCGCCATTTTCTGTTGTAATGATGCCATAGAACAACTCCTTTGAAATACGGATCGTCCGCCATTTATTGTGTATAGGACGATATTGTGTGGGTTACTGTTTGGATGGATTTATTAATGCTTGAATTAAGCACGCTAGTTCGAGATGATCGTTATAAAATATACATTATATGTTGAAAAACATCATTTCTTTGGAATTTACTGGAATTCCTCCAAAAAGTCAAGTGAATTTTAAGCTTTCTGCCGAAAGAATGAATTCTGGCCCGACCCCACCTGAAAAACTCTTCATCAACTCAGCCAATCATCAAAAGGTTTCCGAGCAACTTTTTCCCCCCTATATCGTCTAAATAAGTAGAACTCATCAATCACTATCCGACCGTGCGAAGATACGTCAATCTGATCTGTATCGCCTTTTTAGTCTATCCGGTGTGGGCGCAGCAGGATAGCGTGCGCACCATCCGGTCCGTACCGACCAACAGCCCAGTCATCGACGGCATCCTGGAAGCCGAGTGGCAGCAGGCTCCCGCCGCCACGGATTTTATTCAGAGAGATCCCACCGAAGGTGCTCCGGCATCCCAGAAGACCGAGGTGCGGGTCATGAATTCGCCCACCGCTCTATATTTCGGCATCCGCTGCCATGAAACCGACCCTTCCAAGATCGCCAGCGTCCTCACCAAGCGTGACAAGGTCGATGGCGACATGATCATGATCTACCTGGACACCTACCACGACCACCGCACCGGCTTTTATTTCACCATCAATCCAGCAGGCGTTCAAGAAGATGGTATACTCTACAATGACAATTGGACAGACAATTCCTGGGACGGCAACTGGCAGGTGGAAACCACTCGAGACGACTCGGGTTGGACTGCCGAGGTAAAAATTCCGTTCAACACGCTTCGTTTCAGGGATGATGCTGGAGAACAGACCTGGGGAATTAATTTCCAGAAATACACCCAGCGCGATAAAGAAGGCGCGTTCTGGCAGCCGGTCACACGGGACAAAGGGCGCCGAGTCAGCGGATTCGGACACCTGATAGGGTTAAGCAGTCTCAAACCCGGCCAGGGGTTGGAGCTGCGACCATATGGCGTCGCCAATTTCCAAGAAACCGGACTGGATCCTCTGCATGGTAACAATGATTGGAATAACCTCGGTATCGACGCCAAGTTCCGCCTGTCGCCCAACCTGACCCTGGACGCCACCTACAACCCCGATTTCGCCCAAATCGAAGCCGATGAAGAGGTGATCAATCTTTCCGACTATCCTGAATATCTGCTTGAAAAGCGACCCTTCTTTCTCGAGGGAGCCAACGTTTTCGATATGCAGTGGGATCTGTTCTACAGCCGCAGGATCACCAACCCTGAAGGGGGAGCCAAAGTATCCGGTAAAATCGGTGGCATGCGCATGATGGCGCTCGCTGCGCGCAATCTAAACGAGGAAAATCAAAAGGAAAACTTCGGAATTCTACGCCTTAAACGCGATATCTTCAAGGACAGCGAATTAGGATTGCTGATGACGGACAAGGAGGGTCCGGATAGCGACTATGGGCGGCTCTGGGCAGTCGACTCGCGTATAAAATTCAATGATCAATTCTCGGTTCAGACCATTTTGTCGCAGAGTTTCAAGCCGGATCTGCTGGATGACAACTGGGCTTACCGTGTTTATGGACTTTATACCAGCGATCGTTATTCCGGTGAGCTGTATCATGAATCGATGACCCGCGACTTCCGCGCCAACGACACCGGCTGGACCAGTTATTCCGACTTTCATCGTGAAGGCGGTTGGGCGCAGTACGCTTCACGCCCCGAAAAATGGGGGATACGCCGCATTAGTAATAACGTTAATTTCGGCACCGAAACGCACTACAATTTCACTGACCGGGAGTGGTGGGGGAACTACAACAACTCCTTCACAACGATGAACTACATGTACTTCGGATTCGGAGTCGCCTGGTCGAAGGTATTCCGCAGAAAGTACGTCGATGACGGCGAATTCTACCAGAATCACGACAATTTCGGCAATTACAATTTGGAATGCTACCAGGGCAGCGACCAATGGATCTGGTACGAGTCCGACTTTTCAAAACCATTGGCTTTGGCCGTTTCCTACGAAGAGGGTGATTTCAGGAATGGCTATAATCGTGAATTGGACGCCACTCTGCAGGTTCGACCACTCCATAGCCTGGACCTGAGGCTCGTAAACGAATTCAACCGCGTACAGGGTGTCTACGACGTCAACGACGGCGCCCTTTCCGATTTTATGGTCACCCGCTTCCGAGCCGAATGGACGCTGTCCCGTAGGCTGTTTACTCGCCTGACCACGCAATACGTAAAGGACGAAAAAGTGTATTTGAGCAACGCTCTGTTCGGTTACAATTTCGCTCCCGAAAGCTACCTCTACCTCGTCTATGATGACTCCCGCAGCGAGTTGTTGGGTTGGAAATCCATACAGGATCGCATCATCAAGATGAAGATCTCCTACTTCGTGCAGATCTAACCGCAAACAGCCTCATCCCAACCCCTTTAACCCCACTACTGTGATCCGATTCACCCTAAGGGTGCGGTTGGAGGTATTTGATATCGGCAGACGTTGCGGAGGGGCCGGGCTTGCCCCGACCCGTAACTGAAGTGTCATTCCCGCGGCGACTATCGAGGGGCACGCACCGTCGTATCCAACGCAGTTTTTAGCGTTGCGTCAGGTCTTGCTCCGAAGGAGTGTGACCTGACGCCGTCATCCTTCCTTCCAAATGCCCGTTCCATTTTTCCTGTTTTCAAAAATAATTGAGAAAATGCTTGACAAGGGGAACGGGGGGTGCGTATATTGGGGGGGAGAAATGTGGAAGATATCAATTGGTGATAGCTAGGAAGAAGTTAAAATATCCAAACAGGTTCAGTATTACGAAAGGATTGCAATATGAAAGCTAACCCAGTTTTGTCATTTTTTGCATTGATCAGCCTCCTGCTAACTGGATGCACTGCTACCTACCACGCGAAACAAACACAAGGAGCCTTAAACGGTGATCGGATTACCGTTGCGACAGCTCAAAAAAGCATTAAGGTGGGGATGTCCGGTAGCCAAGTACTTGAATCCCTTGGATCGCCGAATATTATTTCCACTGACGAAGAGGGGAGAGAAGTTTGGGTCTATGATAAAATATCAACTGAAGTGGTAACTTCAGAAAGCGCTGGAGTATGGTTCCTAGGATTGGTCGGTGGAGGTGGGGGCTCGGGCTCAAGATCTACAAGTCAACGAACACTTACAATAATTGTTAAATTCGATGCCGATAAGAAAGTGAGAGATTTGGCATATCATTCCTCAAACTTCTAGGAGTAGTTCATGAACATTAAACTTCGATTATCCTTCATAGTGACACTGTTATTATTACTCGGGTGTAATACAATTCCACCTGATGCATTACTACTAACTCATGAATCGTTACAACAGCGTCAGCTACAAACAAAGCGATTCGATACTACCGATGAAGAGAAAATGCTATCTTCATGTGCCGGGTTATTGCAGGACTTGGGCTTTACAATTCAAGAAAGTGAAACAGATTTGGGTGTATTATTGGGAACTAAAAACCGTAGTGCTGTTAATGCAGGCCAACGAGTCGCGGCAGTGGCGATTGCACTTTTAGGTGGCGGTATCATGGCAACTGACAAAGAACAACTAATGAGAGCTTCTGTGGTTACGCATCCTATCGGTAATCCAGTGAGAGGTATAGCTGTTCGGGTAACATTTCAACGAGTTGTTTGGAATACTAATAATGATATTACCAAACAAGAACTCATAATGGACGAAAACATATATGCAGAATTCTTTCAGAAACTATCAAAGTCGGTTTTCCTGGAGGCAAATGAACTATGAAGAATAAAATATGCAGTCTCATTCCTCTTTTTACCTTGCTGATCGTGCTGATAGGTTGTGCGACAACTCAGCAAAGACTCCTTGATTCTGACCAGAATCAATTGCAACTGCGTTCTTTCCAATCCAGAGCATTTGATACTACAGAAAAAACAACCACCTTGCGCACTATAATTGCGACTTTACAGGATTTGGGATTCGTTATAGATAAAGCCGATGACATTCTCGGCACTGTTTCAGCTACTAAATTGAACTATTATTCCCTAAAGATCACAGTCTCAGTACGTCCACGCGGTGAGTCACAGCTTCTCGTACGCGCTAATGCACAATATGGTGTTCATCCGGTAACCGATCCAAAGCCTTATCAAGATTTCTTTATAGCTTTAGAAAAGTCGATGTTTCTGACAGCACATGAAGTAGATTAGCCTGGTGCCCCACAGCTCTGCTGTGGGTAGGCTAACCACTGCACCATAACCTGAACCTATAAGGGACACTCCCCGTACCCCTTCTTTTTTACCTTTCCCCCCAATCTCCCCAAAATAAACCCTCCTTGTCTCTTGACAACTGCACAATTGTGTAGTATATTATATGTGTGCAATTGTGCAGGTACGAAGAGAGTTAAAAGTTAAAAGTTGAAAGTTAAAAGTTTGAAGAGTTTGAAAAACAGACATAGTCGGGGTCGCCCCTGACCCCGACGGAGCATTTCCCAGCCTTGAAAGCCGGGCTATTCACCTGCAGTCCTTGCAGGACGCTCTGAAGACGTCCCCTTCAGGGGACTGAAGGATGGCAGCCCGGGAATTCATTCCCGGGGACTGCTGCTGACTGCTGATTGCTGATTGCTCCTATGGATCGTTCCGTTGTCTTCGTTCATATCCCCGCGTTCATGATTGCGGTGGAACGGGTGCTGCAGCCCAGACTGGCTGGTCGGCCGCTGGTGGTGGCTTCGCCGGACTCCGCCCGAGCGCTGGTGCAGGTAGTCTCCGATGAAGCTCGCCACTCGGGCATCCGCACAGGGATGAGGCTGAACGAGGCCGCGCGGCTCTGCCGCGACCTGGGAGTCTTAAATCCCAATCCACCGCTCTACGCCCGCGCTGAAGCCGCCATCCTGCGCATCCTGAACCGCTATACCCCCTTCGTGGAACCCAACCGCAGCGGATCGGCGTATCTCGACGTCACCTCGACGATAAAGCTCTTCGGCGGAGCCGGTAACGTTGCTTTCCGAGCCGAACGCGAAATCCGCGACGAACTGCGCCTGATCCCTTCCGCCGGGCTGGCGGTCAACAAATTGGTCAGCGGAGTGGCGGGGAGGAGGTCTCCGCCCAGCGAACTGATCGAGGTCGAGGCGGGAAGCGAACAGTCTTTCCTGTCGCCGCTGCAGGCGCACGCGCTTCCTGCCGTCGATCGACCCTGCTGGATTAAGCTGTGCGAACTGAACGTCCGCATCGTGCAGCAGTTGGCGGAGATCTCCACGACTTACCTGGAGCTGGCTCTGGGGCGGAAAGGAGCTTTGCTCCACCGCCAGGCGCTGGGCGAGGATTACAGCCCGGTGCAGCCGCCATCAGCCGTACCGCATCTGTCGCACCGTATCGAACTGCCCGAAGACAGCAACGACATCGTGACTCTGAAAAAGCAGCTCTTCGGATTGGTGGAAACCAGCATGTCGGAACTGCGGCAGCGAGGCAGAGGCGCTCGCCGTTTGCAGTTGGACCTGCTTTATTCCGACCTGAAGGCGGCGCGGGGGACGCGCACGCTCAGGAGCCATTCCAACCTGCTTTCCGGCTGGTACACCGAAGCCGAAGCCCTCTTCCTGCAGATCCTGACCCGCCGCATCCGGGTGCGAGCGATCGAAGTGCGCTTCTGGGATTTTGCTCCCGACCCCGCCGCGCAGACGCAACTCTTCGCCGCAACCGAAGAGACGAAGGAGATCAGCCTTTCCACCACGCTGGACGGCTTGCGCCAGCGCTTCGGCATGGATGCGGTGAAATACGCCAGAGCCGGATAGCAAGATGGCAAGAGAGCAAGATGGCAGGAAAGGAAGAAAGGAAGAGCGGTGGGTGGCACGGTCAGCTCGATGACCGTGCTGGAATCGCTAATTTGGAGTGCGGAAGCTTGCTTCCGCCTTAATGGTCATGCGGTGGCAAGCCACCGCACTCCACCATTCCCGCGCGTTGCGTCAGGTCTTGCTCCGCAGGAGTGCGACCTGACGCTGTCACCTCCCCCAAACGCCCGTTCCATTTTTACTGTTTTCAAAAATATTTGAGAATATGCTTGACAAGGGGAACGGGGGAGGGTATATTGGGGAAGATGGAATCCCACAGCTTGCTGTGGGTTGGTTATTTCCCAATTTACCCCCCCACCCCTTTGCCCTGGTGCCCCACAGCTTGCTGTGGGTTGGTTATTTTCCAATTTACCCCCCCACCCCTCCGCTGTGGCTTCATTCGTTACAAAACCTATTTCGTAAAAAATAATTCCAACCCCCAACAACCTCCATGCCCACCAGCCCGGTGCCCCACAGCTTGCTGTGGGTTGGTTATTTCCCAATTTACCCCCCCCTTTCGTGGATTTATTCATTCAAAAACAAATCGCAAAAAAAATCCAACACCCAAGAACCTCCATGTCCACCGACGACAAAACCAAAGGCTCCTCTGATGACCCAAAAAAATCTGAAGCGGAAAAAATCATCCGCCAGGCCAATGCCCTTCGGGAACTGGTGCAAAAACTGCTGAAGATCACCCGGAAGACCCGCTTGAATTAAAACCTTCCTCTCTGGTACACCCTTCCTTCAATCTTCATTCTTCAATCTCCAATCTCAAATTACTCCCCCAAAATAAACCCTCCTTGTCTCTTGACAACTGCACAATTGTGTAGTATATTATATGTGTGCAATTGTGCAGTTATTTAGGACACGACGAAGCGTGTCCCTCCAACTTTTAATTCGTCATTCTTCAATCTCCATTCTCCAATTGAAATGTTCATCCACTTAAGCCTCCACTCCCACTACTCGCTGCTGCGAGGGACTGCGTCACCGGAACAGCTCTGCGCCGCAGTCCAGGCGCAGGGCGGCGATACCATCGCCCTGACCGACACCAACGGCCTCTACGGCATGGTGCTCTTCCTGCAGGCAGCCAAAGAGTACGGTCTGCGACCCATCATCGGCGCGGAGTTGCGGGTGGGAGGAAATATAATCTCTCGCAAAGACGCAAAGGCGCAAAGGAATTCTCCTAATTCTTCATTCGTCAATCGTCATTCTCCATTCTCAAATTTGAAAACCGCCCGCGCCACCCTCTTAGTCAAAAACCGGCAGGGGTATGCAAACCTGTGCAGGATCTTGTCGGACTACTATCTGGATGTTTCTTCAGTTCCTCCCTCGCCCGAAAATGAATTTTCGGGCTATTCACCTGCAGTCCTTGCAGGACGCTCTGAAGACGTCCCCTTCAGGGGACTGAAGGATGGCAGCCCGGGAATTCATTCCCGGGAAGAGGACGGGGAGGATAGGCATTCCTGCCTGTCCTCATGGAATCCTTCCGAGAATGGTCAGACAGGAATGTCTGACCTCCCCACCAGCTCCAACTTCGACCTCACCCAATCCCTGCTCGAGCACTCCGAGGGGTTGGTCATCATCACAGCGGACCCGGTGTTGCTGGAAGCTCTGCGGGGTGGGGTGGAGGACCTTTACGCCGAATTGGTGCCCGGGCAGGAAGCGCACTGCACGCTAACTCTGGCGAAACAGTTGAACCTTCCGCCCGTCGCCACCAACCGCGTCCATTTCATCAATCCCGGAGATTATCAACTTCACCGGCTGTTGCGCGCCATCGATCTGAACACCACGCTTTCCCGCTTAAGCGAAGAGGAATTGGAATCGCCGCAGAGCTACCTGAAGCCGCCTCAAGAAATGGAAGAGTACTTCTTCTTCTGCCCGGAAGCAGTCGCTCACACCGAGCGCATCGCCGATTTGTGCCGCTATCAGCCTGATTTCAGCCTGACCTTCCCCCAGTTCGACGGATTGGACGCCGAGCAGACTTTCCGACGCTTGCGGGAAGAGGCTTATCGGGGAGCGGAAAAGCGCTACGGCGGGATTTCCGCAGCAGTCAGGAATCGGTTGGAACACGAACTGGCGCTGATCAAGGAGAAGAACTTCGCTCCGATATTTCTGGTGGTGCAGGATATCGTCAAGCAGTCGCCGCGCACCTGCGGGCGGGGGTCGGCGGCCGCCAGCATCGTCTCCTATTGCCTGGAAATCACCCACGTCGATCCCATCCGCCACAACCTCTACTTCGAGCGCTTCTTAAACCCCGGTAGGATTGATCCTCCCGACATCGACGTGGACTTCGCCTGGGACGAGCGCGACGACGTGCTGGCATACGTTTTCGCAAAGTACGGTACCGAACACGCCGCTATGATCTCCAACCACGTCACCTTCCAGAAGAAGGCAGCCATCCACGAAATTGCCAAGGTTTACGGTCTGCCCGAAGCGGAAATCACCGCAGTGACCGGCAAAATATCGAGCTACTACTTCAACGCGCAGCCGGATGTGAACCAACAGCCGGCGTTGCGCTACCACGATTTTTCGCCACCCTGGCCCGAAATCATCCGGGCGGCGGAACGGCTGGAAGACGTTCCCCGGCACCTTTCAGTGCACTGCGGCGGTGTAGTCATCACTCCCGGGCCGATATCAGACCACGTCCCGGTACAGCGAGCGGTCAAAGCTGTAAACATTGTGCAATGGGAAAAGGATCAGGCGGAGGACGCCGGGCTGGTCAAGATCGACTTGCTGGGCAACCGGTCGCTGGCAGTGATCCGGGACGCTCTGCGGATGGTGGAAGAGAACCACGGCGTCCGCATCGAATTTTCCCGCTGGAATCCCATCGACGATCCGGAAACGCAGGCGATGATCGCAAGAGGTGAAACCATGGGGGTCTTCTATGTAGAATCGCCCGCTACAAGACTGCTGCAGAAAAAGGCGCAGGTCGGTGATTTCGAGCATTTGGTCATCCATAGCTCCATCATCCGCCCCGCCGCCAATCCCTACATCCACGACTACCTGGAACGGCTGAAGGGGAAGCCCTACGAACCCCTGCACCCACTGCTGGCGGATCTGCTGGACGAAACCTTCGGCATCATGGTCTACCAGGAAGACGTTTCCAGGGTGGCGATGCGGCTGGCTGGCTTCGATTCCAGCGAAGCCGACGAACTGCGCAAGATCCTGTCCAAGAAGCACAAACAGAAGCGCCTGGCCGACCTGCAGAAGAAGTTCGTGAAAGGAGCTACCGATCGCGGCGTCAGCCGGGACGCCATCAAAGCGATCTGGCAGATGATCCTGAGCTTCGCCGGATACTCCTTCTGCAAGCCGCATTCGGCGTCGTATGCCATGGTCAGTTTCAAGAGCGCCTGGCTGCGGGTGCACTATCCCGCCGAATTCATGGCAGCGGTGATTTCCAACCAGGGCGGCTATTACTCCACCTTCGCCTACATATCCGAATCCCGGCGCATGGGTATTGATATACTGCCGCCCGACATTAACCAGAGCCGCATCCGCTACTGGGGAAAGGATCGTCAGATTCGCGTCGGTCTGATGCAGATCAAGGGGCTGTCACAGAAGGCGATGGAGCGGGTGGTGGAGGGGCAGGAGACTGAAACAAAGCGTGTCATTCCGGCTGG
The DNA here is from genome assembly GCA_026394195.1 of bacterium. Taxonomy (GTDB): domain Bacteria; phylum Electryoneota; class B3-LCP; order B3-LCP; family B3-LCP; genus JAPKYS01. The sequence continues at coordinate 12,159 of JAPKYS010000021.1, forward strand.
TCCGGAATCTGACACGCAACTATCGAAAACGGGTCGGGGCAAGCCCGACCCCTACACCTACAACTCCTACCTCAGCTTCGATGATTTCCTGCGCCGCACCAACCTCAACCCTGCCGACGTGCGCCTGCTGATCAAAGCCGGAGTCTTCGATGCTCTGGAAGACAAAGATCGCCGCGCCGAGCTGATGTGGCGGCTGGAAATACAGGAGGCGAGCAGCGCCTGTAATGCTCTGCCGCCCGGCGCTAAAGTATCTGTCTACCGGACCCAAAGCCCCCTCAAGGGGGCTGGAGCCCCGTTTACGGGGCTTTGTAAAGATGTAGCCCCGTCCTTCAGGGCGGGGTGGGAGGCTAACGAGCTGAACGTCATTCCGTCCTGCTCAGAATCCACCTATCGGCAGGGCGTTCAATTGAACGCCCCTACCAACGACCAACGACCAGCGGCCAGCGACCTCTTCTCCCCCGAGATCACCGAACCGCCCAAAGTGCTGCCCTACAACGAAAAGGCGCTCCTGCAGCACGAACTGGAGAGCTTCGGCTTCCTGATCAGCCGGCACCCGCTGGAATTGTACCGAGAACGCCTGTCGGAGAAAAAGCTGGTCGATGCGGTCGATCTGCATCTGCATGTGGGCAAGCAGGTGCAGGTAGCGGGCTGGCTGATCACCGGCAAGATCGTCCCGACCAAGAACAAGGAGCTGATGGAGTTCCTGACCTTCGAAGATCTGACCGGATTGATCGAAACGGTCTTTTTCCCCCAGGTCTACGATCGCTACTGCCATATGCTCAACAAGAGCCGTCCCTATATTCTGAAGGGCAAAGTCGAAGAGGATTTCGGCGCGGTGACGCTGACGGTGGACGAGGTGAGGTGGGTGTGATTTGTGATGCAAGGTGCGAGAGGGAGGGTGTCACGCCGGTAAAGGCCGGAATATAGTCCACCATAGGTGGATCACGAAAAACGCGTGTCCAAGTCATGCCAATCAGTACCATCTATCTGCCCTTTCCGCTCCCTGTTCACCCAACTTTCCGTGCAATAACCAACATATTCTGGGAAAAAACCGGCTTGGAAGCTCCAATTTCCGCAGCCAACATTAAGCGAAATGGCGCCATCAACAGTACCCATAAAACATATCTGACCAAGCCCTTTGGGCCGTGAATAACGGGCTTGTCCTCAAAACACTCGATGTTCTGAAAACCGCAGGCGTTTAAGACCTGTCTCATTGACCGTGGTGTGAAACAATTTTCGTGAGTCAGATCCCCATAGAGAATCCTCATGCCGAATATCCCTTCCGCATTGGGGACATGGATTACAGCTATCCCATTTATTCGTAGCGCTTTACTGACTTGATCCAGGACATCAAATAGCTCAACCTTGCTCAGATGTTCAAGAATGTCCATCAAAAAGATGACGTCATACGTCGCTGCCTTATCAGTCAGATAATCCTGCATATCCCGACATTGGATTTCTGCCAAACCTAATTCATGCGCCAATTCCACTTGCTCTGGTGAAATATCAATACCCTCAAGGTTACTATAGCCGAGCTGCTTCAGGCAGTATATCAATGCTCCATGTCCGCAAGCCAGGTCCAGAATTCTGATGTCTTTTTTATCCGGCAGATGTTCCTTAATAAGCTTGGAAAAGTAGGGATAATTGCCAATGTTCAGACCAGTCTGCCGGTTAATGTTTATTCCAGCTTGCCCGGATGAGACGTAATGGTCGTACAGACGTTTTTTCCAATCGTACATATAGCTCCTTCTCCCAAGGCCGCGTGGTTCGGTCAGCTTGATGACCGTGTACAGAAACTGACAAGCAGGGGCGTCGACTTGCCCCTGCTAACCGTCTTTATTTTTACGTCTGGGCGAGAAACTTTTTAGTCAAGCCCTCACTCCACCGGCGCAACGGAGATCACCTTGCGGGTGTCCTTTGCCACCAGAATTTCAAATGCGACCGCGGTATAGCTGTTACCCTGGTCGACCGTGGGGGATACGCGGAATTTCTTCACCTTGTACTTCTCGCCGGTTTCAGGATTTTCCCAGATCTTATCCTGGTGCCGCTTGATCGCGCCGTCGAAGGATTTCAGGGTCCAGGTGCGCAGCAGGTTAATAGTATCTGCGGAGGCGCGGTCGTCCAAAAGGGGCATCGTGCCTGCGGGGCCCGAAATCACCCAGGCGTCGACGAAGGTCTTGACCGCCCCCTGTTCGCTATCTCCTGAAAGTGCAGATTTGAAACTCTCGAAACTATCGCAGGACCAGATCAGTCCCAACGCCAGCAGCATGGCAGCGATCAATCCATATCTGAAAATCGCTTGGGATTGCTTCATAATCAAACCTCCTTGTCCTTCGTTTTAGGTGATGCTCAAGCTGTTTTATGGTAAAGAATAACCGCTGATAAATCAAGAGAATTTTCAGCTTTCTGCAGTTATTAATCCGACCGGAAAAACAATGGACAAACTATAAGCTGTCATTCCCGCAAGCGAAGCGCGTCGGGAATCGGACAGCCGCTTCCGAACAATTCGGAATAGCGGGCGAACACTGTCCACTATTAAGTGGTCGGGTTAATAAACGGCATTTCTTGCTTGTATCTAATCCTGCCTCAGCGACTGCTGGCAGTCCGTAAATCAGTGAGAATTTCGACGTTGCGTATCGCATACAAATAATTGCGCTTGACAATGTGAGCTTGATGAATTAAATTGTTTTAGTAGAATACTAAGGCAATGTTTACTATCAATGTACTCGGAGAAACGCAAAGCCGCCTTTTGGCTGTGGAACCAAATTCGGTATTAATTTATTCTACAACGCGTTCGCGCTAAACTCCCGAAATTTTCGGGGGGAGTTCTATGCTCGATCTCAAATCCTGGTTAAGCACTTTAACGACGGGTGAGAGCGCCGGGTTCGAACCTCCCGGCCTGCCTCTGCGCGGCGAAAGAGTGATCATCCGCCCCTTCACCCGCGCCGACGAGGACCGACGGCAGGGTTGGTGCAAATACCAGGACCCTTATCTGTCGAAGTATAATTTCCAGCCGCAGGGAACAGCAGCCAACGATCTTACGTTCCAGAGGTTGCAGGACCGGCTGCGCTTCGCAGTGGACGATCATCAGGACGAGTTGATCGGTTACCTTTCTCTGAAGCCGGCGCCGCGCCGCCAGGATCGCGCAGAACTGGGGATGTGCTTCGCTGCCGACCAAGTCTCCCGAGGGAACGGAGCTGAAGCCCTGGACCTGTTGCTGCCTTGGGCTTACCGGACCCTCGACCTCCAGTTCCTCACCCTGGAAGTGGATGCGATCAATGAGCGAGCCATTCGCTTGTACCGGAGCCTTAGGTTCAAAAAGACCGGTGAAAAATGGCAGAAGGAAAACAATCCGTCTCTGCAGGATTTTTTTATCCGTCACGGTTTTCATCCCGGCAGCAGATGCCGAGTTCATCAACTGGAGCTTCTCTCATGGAAAATGGAACGTCCGCGCGATCTTACCTGATACCGCTGCTCGGTGCAGGTTTATTCGGCGTCTTTCTCTTCTCGGGTTGCATCGAACACCGCTATTTCTACAAGTTCAATCTCGATGGCTCCTGCGATCTCACCTACCGCGCCAAAGGCGATAGTTCCGATATCTACGACGAACCCCGCGCTCTGCCCGACAGCCTGGTCTATGCCATCAGAACGTTCACCGAAAAAGATACCAACGGAACCGACAAGTACGTCCTCGAAGCCAAAGCGACCTTCAGATCGGGAAAGCTGCCTCGAACCCTGGGCCTGAAGGAAGTCCCCTGGACGGAGGTTTTCCTGCATAACCCTGCACAGGTGAAACGCACCCGCTTCTTCTTCTGCACCCTCTTTTCGTTTGAAGCCGATTTCAAAGGGCGCGACCGAATCAAGGAGGAAGGCGACCGCTGGAAGTACATCCCAGAAGAATGCCGACCGCTTGAAGATCCTCAGGATACGACTCTGAGTGACACCATGCGCGCCGAACTGGAGAAGAAGTACGCCGCCGGCATGCTGATCTGGAACGCCGAACGATACAAGATGCGTTTCCGGCAGATCCTCAAGCAATCACTGGAGCTGCACCCCGAAATTAAAGTGCCGCAGGGCTGGATGGATTCTGCTCTGGCTGAGGTCGATTCTCTGATCAATGCCTACACTGCCGGTATGCAGATCGTCGATTTGAATACGGTGAAACTGGAATGGTGGAAGGAGTTGGCGCCCGCCGCCAACCTCATCCTGGCGGAAAATTTGAATATCCTCGGTGGAGACTCCACCTTGCAGGCGGAAATTCGCCAGGTGGGGGAGATCCTGGAACTCCGGCATCTGGTCAGCGAAGACCTGGCGGACGAGTCGTTCGAGGTGCGGGTGGATCTACCCGGCAGGATCATGAAATCGAACACGACGGTCATGGAGGAAGGCGATCTCATCTGGAAGTTTACCGGAAGCGAACTGGATGACCAGAACGTCTTGCTGCAAGCCGGGAGTCTGTACATCTACACGTATCGGGTCGTTGCCACGCTGCTTATCGTAGTGTTGCTGCTGGTCTATCGTAAATTCAAAAAATCCAAAGCGACTGCCCTTGATGGGCCACCGCCGCCGCCGAAAGGGGTCAGGTAGCAAAAGATACAAGGCGGGTGAAAGCACGATTCCCGTGTTTCAGAGAGGAAGTTTGATCATATCTTGAATAATCTGCATGAACGAAGATATGTCGAATTTTTCTTGACATCCGTCGTTAAAATGGATACATTGCCAGGAGATCTGATTATTGGAAGCTATCCAAGCAAGCGAGTAAGAATCAACCCCTTAACTCGGTACTCCAAAATGAATCACAGAAAATAACAAGTAATAACCCTACGTACAACCAACTAAAATCACGGAGGTACTCAATGCGTAAGAATTTCTCGTTCTTGCTCAAAGCCTGCTCGCTGATCTTTATCTGCTCACTATTGATTGCAGGATGCAAATCTGATGAATCAGTCAACATTACTAATCCATCTCCGGGCAATCATGATGGCAGATTGGTCGGAACCATTCACGGTGTCATCACCAGTTTTCCTGATCTCGTACCGGTTTCAGGAGTATTGGTGCATTATTCGAACGCGAACGAATCACGAGTGACAACATCGAACAGCTCAGGTTTTTACACAATCAGTGACCTACCTGAAGGCGACTACATGGTCACCTTTACCCCACCGAACGGTTCCATAAGCTATGCAACCTCTACAACAATGGGTCTCATAAGCATTGAAGCCGCTGATTCAATTTACTTCCCCAGCAGCCAGGATATACATGTCGTTTATGTCCGCAATGTGACCCTCTACCCCCTGAATGCTGCTTTATCCGGTCAGGTATTTGCCCAGCTTGATCCTGAACATAGCATTCCCGCTGCAAATGCTATAGTGAAGTTGAGTAACCTGGACGGATACGACATCATTGATTATGACTTTCGCACGGTCTGCGATTCTCTGGGACGCTTCAGTTTGGTCAATATCCCCGCAGTACCCATACCCAACCCCGGTGGCAATGTTAACTTCACAATCCTTCCCTGGAGCGATGGACTTCATAACTACTCGGTCACGCTGGGAGCAATTCCACCTCCCGGTTTGATTTCGGAGTCAGAAGTTCAAGTGAATCCAGTACAAATGCAGATCGTCAGCACTGCACCTGCGATCGTATCCAACAACTTCGCCAATGGTGAATTTCCCATAGATCAAAACCTCCAGATGACGTTTTCCAAAGCACTGGACAGCTCAATGGTCGAGGTTGATCTTTACGACGACTCAAGTTTCGTTCCCACGACCCTCAGCTGGGATCAAGACTTAATCAGTCTAACGGCTGATCCTGCTTTTATTTTGAGACCGAACACCGAATACACTATCCACATCTATGGAAGGGCTCAGGATTACAGTGAGTTCGATCTTCAAATGAACTTCATGACAGAAATTGGCATAGAAGTACTCACTACCAACATGATTGGGTTCGACGGCCAGCCTGAACAGCAATTCGATCCGAATGCACTCATTACGATCCAATTCAGTAAGGTCGTTGAAATAGATAATCCAGCTAATTTCTTCCAACTAACCCGCACAGCGCCCAATTACAGTATCGTATGGACGCAAGTTTCATGGTCCGAAGATCATAAAACTGCATCCATTGATCCGGGTGGATATCTGCTGTCGGCTGCCCACCATAATCTCAGTCTGGGGGTTTACTCGGTTCTTCCAGGTGACTGGTTGCAGGCAAATTTCACATTCACTACTGCCAACGCGGATACTATACCGCCTGCGGTTCCTACAGGATTTGAAACAAGCAGCGCTGCTACGGTTAACTGGAATACTAACGGACCTCTCAGCTTCAGTTGGAACGTCGCTGAAGGTGTGAACAGTTATCGCATCTATGCAAAAGATAACGCCAATAATCCTACCATCGTTGCGCTAAGTAATCCCTTAACGCCCACATTCCCCTTCGGAACAATGACCGCAAACGTTTCTCTGCCTGCAGCATTTGACTGGTTGCCCAATGATGGCATCCAGACCCCATTCTCCAACGGGATTGAGGTATCCTTTTACCTTGCGGCGTCGAATGCCGATGGGATGAGTGATCTCACTGCACCCATAATTCTCAGCGATGTTGTCGCTCCGACGTTGTTTGGGCTCCAACAACAAGGCACTGCCTACAATACGAGCCCGGATTCGACCCTGACGTTCACCATCGGAATGAGCTGGCAATCCGAATACTGTGATCCAGTCTCTACACCCTTCTACGACTTCATCGAAGCGGGTGGTGATCCAAATTTCCATTTCCAACATTCCGCGGCAAATTGGCAGTGGAATAACGATACTCGCTCAGGTTTCTGGACTGTGACCGTCTTGCCGCTGCAAAACGGAAGATCCGATCTTTTCTACATGACCGGATTGAAGGACAATAGCGGCAATGTCTCCGTAGCGGATACGACCTGGATTACACTATACTAAAATATCGGGTCTCTGATCATTGGGGATTCATTCTCACGAATGGATCCCCATTTTTTATTTTAGACGGACGAATCAAAAGTTCTCTTGGATGCGTTAAAAAGCAAAACGCAATAAATAGAGATCCCTATGCAAAACCTGTTGGATATCGCCATCAGCGGCGTCCGGCTTGGCGGAGAGGTCTTGATGGATCACTTCGGGTCCGTCAAGCTCGCTCAGGCGGACGTGAAGAGCGCGGGGGATTACGTATCGGGCGTGGATCGCCGCAGCGAAGAGGTGCTGCGGGAGTTCTACCAGCGTGAGCTTCCCGGATCGGTCTTTCTCGGCGAGGAATTCGGTCAGGCACACCTGGGCGGAGACTACCGCTGGATCGTCGATCCTCTGGATGGCACCACCAACTACCTGCAGGGGTTGCCCATCTTCGGCGTGTCGGTGGCGCTGGAAAAGACCATTCCGGGTAAAGCTTGGGGTGAACTAATCGTCGGAGTGGTGCTGCATCCTCCCAGCGGAGATATCTGGACGGCTTTAAAAGGTCAGGGCGCTGGCAAGAATGGAAAGCAGATTTCGGTGGGAAATAAAACGGACCTGTCCAACTGCCTGATCGGAACCGGCTTCCCGTTTCGGACCAAAGGTGAGCTGGACGATTACATGAAGACTTTCGAGGAGATTTGCCGGCTTACGTCGGGCATCCGGCGGCCCGGAGCGGCTTCGCTGGATCTCTGCTGGACCGCCGAAGGGGTATTCGACGGCTTCTGGGAACATGGGCTCTCCCCCTGGGATATCGCCGCCGGAGCCTTGATAATCAAAGAAGCCGGTGGACTCTTCACCAGCTTCACAGGAGATGAAAATTTTCTGGCGACTGGAAACGTAGTCGGAGGCAACCCCCACATCCATGCCCGGATGCTGGAGATTATCCAGAGAACCGTCAGCAGGCTTGCGCCTTAGTTTCCGGGTGTATCGGTCTTATCGCTTTTGACTTCGCGTTTTGGTGCGTCATCTTCACCGCTCAGCCCCTTCTTGAACTCCCGCATCCCCGTGCCCAATCCCTTCATCAGTTCCGGGATTTTCTTGCCGCCGAAAAGCAGCAAGGCGATAATCATGATGAGTACCAGTTCCTGCCAACCTACGCCCACGCAAACCTCCGCTTTCAGTTGTTATCAACTCTTTAACTCACAATATACTACAAATATCCTTCAGGGTCAACGGTTGTTTTGCAATACTCGGGTGGCTCATGCGCTCGTGCCATTTTATTGCCTATTTGGAGGGACGTGCTCCGTCACGTCCTCTTTTATATAATCAAGGTCTCATCGAGGACACGACGGAGCGTGTCCCTCCAATGCTTCGCTCCTCGTGACTCGTCTATCAAGAATATAAACGAGAAATTCGCCAAAGTCAAGCATGTAAAGAAAAACAGGTGAGATTCTTGCTCTATCTCACCTGTTATCGTTGCTTTTCTCTTACCCTTTCCAGCACCTGCCGGATGTCCTCCGGGAAATCGCTGGAAAAGCGCAGGAATTCTCCCGTAGCCGGGTGGATAAACCCTATCACTCCGGCGTGGAGCGCTTGCCGGGGCAGCAGCTCGAACAGTTCGGCGGCGAGCTGGCGCTGGCGGCTGTTCAGGACTCCCAATCTGCGGTTGCGCCCGCCGTACTGCGGGTCGCCGAAGACCGGATGCCCGAAATGGTGCAGGTGGATGCGGATCTGGTGCGTGCGACCCGTTTCCAGCCGCAGTTCCAGCAGCGACAGGAAATCGAATCTTTCCAGTACTTTGTACCGCGTTGCTGCTTCCTTGCCCCCTTCGACCACCGCAAACAGCTTGCGATTACTTTTCGACCGCCCCAACGACGCCTCGATTCTCCCTTCCGGCGGTTGCGGATGCCCCCAGACAATAGCTCGGTAGACCCGTTCAGTGGTCTTCTTCTTGAACTGTCGGGACAACCCTTCCAGCGCTTTTTCCGATTTGGCGACCACCAGCAGCCCCGAAGTATCCTTGTCGATGCGGTGCACCAGCCCCGGGCGCAGTTCGCCGCCGATGCCGGGCAGATCGCGGCAGTGGTACAGCAGCGCATTGACCAGCGTCCCCGCCGGGTGTCCGTAGGCTGGATGGACCACCATTCCGGCGGGTTTATCCACCACGATCAGGTGCTCGTCTTCAAAGGTGATATTCAGCGGGATTGGTTCGGGGAGCAGAGGGGAGGGTTTGGGACCGGGAAGCCTGATGACGACCTCTTCACCGTGTCTGACCAGATGCGATGGTTTGACCGGCTTGCCGTCCAGGATAATCAAACCCTCTTCCATCAGCGCCTGAATGCGGCTGCGGGAGAGGCTGCCAACCTGGTGAGCTAAATATTTATCCAGTCGTTGGTCGGTTTGCTGGGTGGTCACCCTGAGGTGAATTTCGCGAAATTCGGAGGGAGAGGGTTCCGTGGTCGTCATAAGGTTGGTGGAAACGCTGTGAAGAGGTAAAAAGAAGGACTTACTCGATTAATGATTGAGTGAATTAAGCAGGTTGAAGTATTTTTTACTTGTATACCTGGTTACTTGTTCACTTGTTTACGTCCAACGAGATCGCTTCACTCTTCGCCGCCGGTGAAGAGTGGGACTGGGATCGTGCATCCAGCAAAATATGCAGCGCCCAGATGCAGACGCCCACGGTTACGGCGCTGTCGGCGATATTGAAGGTGGGCCAGCGGGTCATGAGGAAGTTTGGGAAGTCGAAATCCAGAAAATCGGTGACGTGTCTAAAGAGAATGCGGTCGATCAAATTTCCGATGGCTCCCCCCAGAATCATACTCAAGGCAAATTGCAGCATGGCCGGATGGCTCGAAGGGCCCAACCGCTCGGGCTTGAAAATGAAATAAAGCAGGAAAGCAGAAGCAATCAGGTTGAACGTGATTAAAAAAATGGGGCTCCCAATCCTGAACCCAAAAGCAACGCCGGTGTTTTCCACGTGAGTCAGACGAAAAAATTCCGACCCTATCACCGAATAGGATTTCCACAGGGGCATTTCGGCGCGCACCCAGTACTTGGAGATTTGATCCAGGATGATAATTACGCCGGTAGGCCATAGAATGGCCAGTTTTTTTAAGTTCACCTGTCTACCATTTCAGTTGTAGCGCTTGTGGTCAAGCTGGCGTGGCTTCTTCCAACTTGGATTTGCAGGCGATGCAGAGCTTGGCTGTCGGAACGGCTTCCAACCGTGCCTTGGCAATCGGTTCACCGCAATCTTCGCAAAACCCGTAAGTGCCTTCGTCCATTTTTTTCAGCGCACGATCCAGATAGACAAGGAACTTCCCTTCTCTTGAAGCAAAGAGGAAAGCCTTCTCCCTCTCCTGAGCGTCAGTTCCCTGGTCAGCCATATGGTACGAGTAGGTGGAATGCTCGCCGGTGTACTCCTGATAGGATTTTTCCATGGAGGTTTCCCGCAGGTAACCCAGCTCCTTGATCAGTTCCTCCCGCTTGCGGATGACCAGATCTTTGAAGTAATCGAGATCGTCCTTCGAATACGCTTCAACTTTAACTTTCGTTTTTCCTTTGGGCATGAGCGTCTCTCTATGCGTTAAATCGCCTTCTCAACTGTAAGGTATACGCTGTATTGATCAATTTTAATTGGTTTAGAGCTAGAATTCGGTGGTTCCGTTGCAACAGATAGGTCTTTAGCCAGAGTTTCGGTTCTGATCCAGGAATTGTGCGCTGCAATGGCGTTGATGATTGCGCTCTCATCGGTACTGATCCGGATCCGAATCTGATCGGTTACTTCTAAATCGGCTTCCCGGCGCAAGTTCTGAATGCAATGTACGATTTCTCTCGCCAGTCCTTCAGCAACCAGGTCGTCACTCAGTTCCAGATTCAGTGCCACGGTGAAGCCTTCGCTGTTGCTGATGGGGCAGTTGGTGGGGGCTTGTTGTTCGATAATTACATCGTCAGGCTGGATATCAAACCCGTCCTTTTTAACACTTAGTCCATCAGCAATTTGTTGAACTACGTCAGGTGAAAAGGCTTTTATTACCTCAGCAACTTTGTTCATTTCATTTTTAAAATGAGGACCTAACGCTTTTAGATTTGGTTTCGCAATTAATTGAACAAGCGTCTTATCATCTTTCAATAGTGTAAATTTCTTTGCATTCAATTCTTCTAAAATTAAATCCTTCATTGCCTTAATTCCATCAAAGGTTCCATCTGAAATCACAGCTTTCACCTCAGCAATCGGCTGCCTGACCTTGATGGAATGCTTCTGTCGCAAATCTCTACCACTGCGCACGATCTTGCGGGCAAATTCCATGGTAGCGGCGAGTTCTTCATCGATTTTATCTAACGCCGGTTTGGGCCAGGCCGCCAGGTGTACCGATTCCGGCGCTTCCGGTTTGACAGTAGTCACCAGGTTCTGATAAATCTCTTCGCTGACGAAGGGCATGAAAGGGGCCAGAATCAGGCAGAAATCGGTAAGCACCTGGTAGAGGGTGGCGTAGGCGCTTTGCTTGTCGTGATCGTCTTCGGATTTCCAGAAGCGACGTCTGGAACGGCGGATGTACCAGTTGGTCAGTTGATCCAGAAAACGGGCGCAGGCAGATGATGCGGGCGCAACGTCGTACTGATCCAGCGCTTGCGATACCTCGCGTTGGCAACGCGTTAATTCGCCGAGCAGCCAGCGATCCAGAGGATGATCCTGGCAGAGATCAGTCTTGTTGGGTGTCCAGTTATCGACCCGGGCATAGGTGATGAAGAACGAGTACGAATTCCATAACGGCAGCAACACGTCGCGCACGCAATCCTTCACGTTTTCCGCCGAAAAGCGGCGAACGTTCCAGGGGTTGGTGGTGTAGAAGGACCAGCGGGTGGCGTCAGCGCCGAATTTCTCGAAGAGGGTTGCAGGGTCGATGACGTTTCCCCGCGATTTCGACATCTTACGGCCTTCTTCATCCAGTACCAGGTCCGTGCAGATGACGTTGCGGTAACATGACCAGTCCTGCTCTGGAAAATCGTTGCACATCGAGAATAGGGTGGAGGTTGCCAGCAGAGTATAGAACCAGCCTCGAGTCTGATCGATGGCTTCGCAGATAAAGTCGCAGGGATACTGCCGGGCGAAAATCTCCTTCGACCCCAGCGTTGCCGGATAACCCCATTGTCCGATGAACATCAACCCCGCATTGAACCACGAGTCCAACACGAAATTTTCGCGAGACATCGGCTTGCTGCAGTGCGGACAGGGAATTTTCAACCGGTCGATCAGCGGCTTATGCAGATCCAGCGCTCCCAACTTTTCGTTGAAGAGGATCTTATCCGTTTCTGATCCGGCGAATTGTCGCAGCTCGTCCAGACTGCCGGCGCAGACTTCTCCCGGGCAATCCGGGTCGGCGCAGGCCCAGACCGGGAAGGGGCTGCCCCAATACCGTTCACGGGTGACGTTCCAGTCGATGGTGTTTTCCAGCCAGTTGCCGAAACGTCCTTCCTTGATGTGGTTGGGCTGCCAATTGATGTAGGCGTTCGCCCTGAGCATTTCCGGGCGATAGGATGCCGTGCGTAAAAACCACCCGGGGCGGGCAAAGTACATCAGCGCGGCATCGCAGCGGTAGCAAAAGGGATAGGAGTGTTCGTGCTTTTCTTTCGCCAGCAATAAATCGCGCTGTTTTAAGTCTTTCAGGACGTCGATATCCAGTGTCTCATCTTTGAAATATCGTCCGGCGTACTGCCCGGCGTTCTGAGTACACAATCCATTTTCAGCGACGTTCTGCACTAACGGGAAACCTTCACGGCGAATGATGCGAAAGTCGTCATCGCCGTAGAGCGCCAGGTGCACGATGCCGGTGCCATCCTCGGTGGTCACGTAATCATCAGACACCACCCGGTGCGCCTGGGGATTTACTTGGAAATCCCACAGAGGGAAGTACTCCAATCCGGCAAGTTCACTGCCCTTGCGAGTCCAGAGAAGGTCATAGGGTTCCAATTGCTTTTTGTAGGCTTCCAGCCGCGCGGCTGCCATGATAATGGTCTGTCCAGCTTTTGCGCCTTCGGTATCGCCCTGCAGTTTTACCGCAACGTAATCCACTTCCGGTCCGACCGCCAGCGCAACGTTGGAAAGCAGCGTCCACGCTGTCGTAGTCCACGCGGCGATGAAGGTGTTTTCCATGCCCTGCACACGGAATTTAGCGGTCAGGGTCATGTCGATGACGTCCTTGTACCCTTCAGCAACCTCGAAATTGGAGAGCGTCGTCCCGCAGCGTGCGCAGTAGGGCATGATGCGGTAGTCTTTATAGAGAAAGCGTGGACTGACGGATTTACCCTGCAATTCGATTCGATCCGGTTCCAGTTTGCGGTTCCAAGCCAGCTTAAGCAGATACCAGTCGGACTGAATGTAGTCGTTGCTCAGGGTGAGATAGGGGTGTTCCATATCCAGGAACCGCCCGATTCTCCGTATCGCTTTTTCCCAGCTCTCCTTGTATCTGAAAACCGTCGAGCGGCAGTAGTCGATGTATTTGTCTTCGCCAAACGTCAAGATGTCCCGCTTGGAACTCAACTTCAATTCCCGTTCCGCCGTCAATTCAATCGGCAAACCATGCGTATCCCACCCCGCTTTGCGGATGACGTGGAAACCGTTCATGATCTTGTAACGGGGCCAGAGATCTTTCAACGCCGACTGCATCATGTGTCCGATGTGCGGGCGGCCGTTGGTCCCCGGAGGACCGTCGTAGAAGACGAATTCCGGGCACTCCGACCGCTGCTCTGAAGTCTTCTGGAAAATCTGTTTCTCTTCCCAGAACTTCAGGATGTTTTCTTCCAGCGCGGGGAAATTGACGTTTTTTTGTACAGGTTTGAACATGAGTTCCGTATCTAAGGATTGCGGATCGGACCGGGACCGGACTGCTCAGATTCCAACTTATATCCGGAGGGAATCTCGAACAGAGCGGGATCGATGTTTTTCCGCTTTTCGATTTTAATCAGGGACGTGATGATATTGCTGTCTCCGGGTCCATGAGTTTCCGTGCGGACGGGGTAACCTTCAAACTTGAGCAGCCGGTCGAACAGTCCGTTGGTTTCGGGTGAATTCCCGAACAACTGCCTGAGTTGTTCGATGTAGACCGAAGAGGGGAATCCGACGTCTTTGCAGTACCAGAAAATAGCGTAGGGTGTTTCGGGGCGGCGGTACTTCGGGTTGGTGATTACTTGATAGCACTGCCAGGCGCCGATCATTTTGGTCGCTTCGGTGCGAAGGTATAGATCTTCCGGGTAGGTCACCTTGCCGTTTTGATCCTTGAATCCTAACGTTTGCAGCATCTCAGCCGACGTCTGCGCCAGGTCATCGGTCTTGAATTCGTTGTACGTTTTCCACTGCTGGCTCAGGACGTAAATGGCTTCAAGATCAAACCGGGCGATAGTGATCCCCGGCCAGGGCTCTTCTTTGCGCATGCGGTCGCCGGCATACCAGCTCTTGCGAGTGTAAGCATTATCGCGATTGCGCTCACTCGAAGTATTGTAGGTGCGCACCTCTTCTTCGGTGTAATACCCTTCTAAAGCCTGCGCCAAATTCCCGGCAGCAAAACCTCCCAGCAGCGTGAACAAGGCGTACTGGATGATGTGATTTTTCCGCTTCTGTCTCATAGTCTGTCGATGACCGTTTTCATGATATAGGTCAGCTTGGGTTCAGCGATGCTGGCTGTTTCGATGATTTCTTCGATCTTGGCGGGTTTAAGCGCATCGGGGAAGCACTCGTCCGTGATGACCGATATCCCCAAAACTTTGATCCCGCAATGGTTCGCCACGATGACTTCCGGAACGGTGGACATGCCCACCACGTCCGCTCCAATAGTGCGCAGAAAGCGATATTCCGCGGACGTTTCCAAGTTCGGTCCCGCCACGGCGACGTAGACCCCGCGATGCACCTTGATCCCCTTCGCCAGAGCCACCTGTTCGGCCAGATCGGTCAATTTGCGGGAATAGGGGCGGGACATGTCGGGGAAGCGGGGACCCAGATCGGGGTCGTTTTCGCCGATTAAGGGATTGTCGCCCAAAAGATTGATGTGATCTACCATCAACATCAGGTCTCCAGCCCGGTAGACCGGATTCATGCCTCCGCAGGCATTGGAGATCAACATCGTCTCCACGCCCAGTTCTTTCATCACCCGGACGGCATAGGTGATCTGCTTCATGCTGTAGCCTTCATAATAGTGAAAGCGTCCCTGCATGGCGACGACCTGCTTGCCGCCCAACGTACCGAAGAGCAGCTTGCCGGCATGGTACTCCACCGTCGAAAGGGGGAAATGCGGAATATCCTTGTAGTCCAGCGTATGGTCCACCCGGATCTCATGCCCCAGCGCTCCCAATCCGGTCCCCAGGATGATCCCGACCTTGGGGGACTCGTCGGTGAATTTGCGGATGTATGGAATCGTTTCAGCTAACTGTTCGCGGATCGTCATCATGCCTCTCCCGGTTGATCGCCACATCAGGCGAGAAGTCGTTTGCCTCGATGATTTCTATGAGTTCAATTTGATTTTGTATCAGGTACTTCAAGTTCTTTACGAAGGCGTCGCGCCGGGACCGGATCAGCAGTATTTCCGACTTCAGCCGCTCCAGCTCCCCGTGAGCATCCATGATCAACTGCTGCGCCTTCAATTCGGCTTCGCGCATGGTGATGTCGGCTTCGCGCAGAGAATCGTCCTTGGATCTGCGAGAGTTCTCTTCGGCTTTCAGCAAGGTCTCCTGCAACGATTTTTCGATCATCTGAAAGTCGCTGAGGCGGGTTTCCAACTGCACAACCTTCTCGGAAAAGTCTGTCGCCCGCTTCTGCACCAGATCGAACTGATCCGCCACGGTCTCCAGAAAAGCCCGCACCTCTTCGATGTTGTAGCCTCTCAAACTCTTCGTGAATTCTTGTTTGCGAATATCCAGCGGAGTCAGCTTCATGTAAACTCCCAATTATAACCTTATTGCAGCATCCGGGATGCTATATCGTGCAAACTGGGGACGAGGAAACTCTTAAGAAACCACAGGGCGATGATGACGATCATGGGGCTAAGATCAACTGCGCCGAACGATGGCAGAACTCTGCGTACCCGATCCAGAATGGGGTCGGTCATCCGGTAAATGGTTGAGATCACCGGCTGCCGGGGGTCGGGCTGCATCCATGACAATACGGCGCGCGCAATAAAGAGTAGTATCGCCAATTGGAGAGTCCAATCTAACAGGCTGGCGACAGGATTCAGCAGACGGCCAAGTAAAAACATGATAGCTCCGTTTAGGTTCGCGCTCCGAAGATGGCGCTGCCGATCCGCACTAAGTTCGCGCCCTCGGCGATGGCGATTTCGAAATCGCCAGACATGCCCATGGACAGTTCTGGCAGCAACTTTTCGCCTCCGAACTGATCCCGCAGTTTCCGCAGCAGTTGGAACGATTCGCGAGCCCCGGAACTGCCCCCAAAGAGGGGTCCCACGGTCATCAAACCTTCCAGCCTTATATTCTGTAAGCGTAGAATAGTTTCTATTAATTCGCCGGTTTTCGAGGGCTCGACGCCGGATTTGGACGCCTCTCCGGACGTATTGACTTCGACCAGCACCCGCTGCACCTTGCCGATGGCGACGGCGCGGGTATCGATCTCTTCTGCCAGACGTATCGAATCAACCGAATGGATCAGGTCGAACAACCTGACGGCGTCTTTGACCTTGTTGCGCTGCAAGTGCCCGATCAGGTGCAGTTCGCCGCGGCATTCATGCAGGTGCAGAGTGATGGATGACCACTTCTCTTTGGCTTCCTGCACGCGGTTTTCGCCCAGGATGGTCGCTCCACAGTGGATCGCCTCGATGATGCGCTCGGCGGCGATGGTCTTGCTGACGGCGACCAGCTTGATCTGTTCCGGAGATCGCCCGGCCTGTGCCGCCGCCCCAGCGATGCGCTGCTGTACCGATTGAAGGTTACTAAGTATCCCCACCGCCCCCATCCATCTGCTGATTGCGCTTCTGATAGAACATTAAATATAAGAATTTTCTGCCGGTAAAACAACTGAAATGTGCGGATTTGAGGAACGAAGATAAGGTAAAAGGTAAAAGGTAAAAATGAAAAAAGAAAAAGAGGGGAGGACAGGCATTCCTGCCTGTCATGGTGGATACTGGTCGAAAAGCGTCAGACAAGAATGTCTGACCTCCCGCCACCGTAAATCCCGTTCCACTTGCCAAATCTCCCCAAAAAGGACTTGACTTTTGGAAAGTGGGGTGTTAGATTGGGAGGGGAATGAACCCACAGCAGGGGTGTGGGGTGCCAGGCGGTGCTAAGGCATTAGTGTAGGAGAAACCCGACCGCCAAGCGGTCGGGCCACCCGTCATCCTGTTGAAATTCGTGATCCGTTACAGCCCGCTGCGCTTCTTCAAGAACATCGAAGAGGTCATGCTGACGGCGTTTTCCACCAGTTCCAGCAACGTCACTCTGCCGGTGGCGCTGCGGGTCACCGAAGAGAAGCTGGGTGTGCCGCGCCGCATCAACAACTTCGTGCTGACCCTCGGATCGACCGCCAACCAGAACGGCACGGCTCTCTACGAAGGCGTGACAGTGCTGTTTTTAGCGCAATTCTTCGGAGTGACCTTATCCATGACGCAGCAGATTACGGTGGTGCTGGCCGCGGTGTTAGCGGGTATCGGGACGGCGGGTGTGCCGGGAGGTTCCCTGCAGGTGATCGTCCTGGTGCTGCAATCGGTGGGAGTGCCGGGCGAGGGCATCGGCGTGATCTTAGGCGTCGACCGCATCTTAGATATGTCCCGCACGGTATTGAACGTCACCGGCGACATTACCGCGGCGATGTACGTCGCTAAGAGCGAAGGCGACCGCAGCTTTGAGTGGATCGAGGAGGAGGGGGTGCTACCTTGAAATGCTGGGTTTTAGCGTTCCAAAAATCATGGAATATAAGTTGACTTTGGGCGTGGTGTTTCATAGATTTAAAATGAGGAATACCAGAGAGTGAGGCAGGCGAGCGGAAGGACAATTTATGCGATTCGAGTGGGATAAAAATAAGGCAGAATCCAATCTAAAGAAGCATGGCGTTACCTTCGATGAAGCGGTCTCGGTTTTCTATGATCCCTTCGCTGCAACTTTCGCAGACCCCGATCATTCGGTCAGCGAACACCGCTGGATAACGGTGGGGTACTCGGTTCTTGGCAGGTTAATCGTATTATGCCATACGGATCGCCGCGGCGTAGTAAGAATCATCAGCGCCCGAAAAGCCACTGCTAATGAGAGGAAGAAACATGAAACCCAAAAATAAAACTGAAATCGACGAAATGCGTCCGGAGTATGACTTCGATTATACAAAGGCAGAACGCGGAAAACACTATCAGACTCTGCTGAAGCAAGGATCGAATGTGGTGGTTTTGGAACCTGACGTCGCCAAAGCCTTCCGCAACTCCGCCGCTGTCAATGATGCCTTGCGTTCGCTGTTGGAGGTCTCCAAAGTAACCCGGCGCTTGACCGGGCGAAATGGCGGGAGATGATACCAAAGCATTCTCCACCTGTCCATCAAGGGACGGGTGTTTTTTTGCATTCCGCACGGTATTGAACGTCACCGGCGACATTACCGCAGCGATGTACGTCGCCAAGAGCGAAGGCGACCGCAGCTTTGAGTGGATCGAGGAGGAGGGGGTGCAGGTTTGAAAGGGGTGGGCTACCCCGTTCCCAAAATCATGGAATATGAGTTGACTTTGGGGAGGGGGGTTGGTAAATTGGGGGGGAATAGCTAACCCACAGCAGAGCTGTGGGGCACCGGGCAATATGGTAAGACATAGCAGGGGATGGAGCAACAAGGCAACGGACACCGAAACTAACATAATTGAATTGGGATGAATAATATGGAATCAATTTATCTACTTTTCGCCCAAGGAATAATACTTCAAAAAACAGCAAGAATTAACTGGTATCCAATATTAATATTTGTATTTATTCCATGGCTTATTCGGGAAATTCGTAAGGTAATAAAAGAGAAAAAGGAAAGAACTTTTGGTCAAATTAATCTAAACAAAATTTGGTTTGATTCAAAAGAAAAGGTTATATCTCTAGATATTGGCTATTTAAATTCAAGCAAATTAAATATTTCGGATAAGATTGAGTTACAGACAGTAATTTTTGATGAAAAAGGATTCAGGCTTGGTTCGGTAATCAAATCGTTGCCTTCGCCCATTAAACCCGACGAAAAGCACAGGATAATTGCAGAGGTAAAAGTTGGGATAAATGATCTCCACCAATTCAAATATCAAATTTCTTTAATGAGGCGCAATTTTATAAAGAGAGTAAAAATATTACAAGAAATTAGTGGTGTGAACCCTTAATTATCTTACTGACATAAAAATAAATTTGTTGATAAATCCAACAATTAAGGCTATCTCAATTGGAAAGAATTCGAAGGATTGTACAAAAAATCGTTATGCAATGGAGGATGGATATGGAAGATAATCAAAAACCGAAAATTGCTTCTTGCAGCAGCATTGAAAACCTAATTGATAAAAAATAGCCGAGGCAAAGTTAGAAATTGCAGAAACACGACTTCGCAACGTTCTTTTTGTGATATCCATATTGGTAGCTATTTTTGGTGTTATAATTCCTCTTTGGCAAACTAACAAGCAGGAGAGTAAGGTAGACGCTGCAATTAGCGAGATGAAAAATAACTTCGATAAATTATCAAATCTGCAATTACTTCGACCTAACCTTGATTGTCAGTATAATGGGAAATCCATAGACAGACTCATTCTCGCTTTCGACAGTTCAGAAACTAAGAAGACTCTTACTGTAGTCAACACTGGGGATGCAAGAGCAGTAAACATCGAATTAGAAATTTATAGCGATGCTTGGATCGCCCCAGAAATATTCAGTAGTTTGGAGATTAAGGATGTAGGACCATTGTCCGACTTTAACTTTAAGTCAGGGTTTAGGGCTTATTTAGATCCTTTAGCTCCGAAGCAATCAACCGCTTTTTGCATTATTAAGGAACCGCTTGTAAAAGGACAGTCCTCAATAACGATGAAATTATTTTATGATGATTCATCAGGGCCAAAGATATTTTCATTTGTGCTGAAGAATGGGTCAAATGAGTAGTACAACTAGGTGCCGCGCTTGCTGTCAGCGATAGCCTGACTTCCAAACACCCCCACCTTGGGAGTGTGAGGGTCGAAACCTTACGCAACGCGCATTCTTCACTGATTGCAGATTGCTTTTCTTAGCGGCCTTGCGCCTTTGCGAGAGAAAAAAACTGGATTCCTGATAAGGCTGAAGCCCTGTCCGGAATGACACGCTTTTCTTGGGGCGGGCAAAAGCTCTTCTCTTCGCTCGCCTTGTCTGATTCCGGCTAAGCCGGAATGACAAGCATTTTTTTACTGACTGCTGACTGCTGACTGCTGATTGCTTTCTTCACCTAAACATCACCAGCGTCCTGAGCTGCGTCATCTTTTCGATGGCGTAGCGCACCCCTTCCCGCCCCAATCCCGAAGCCTTTTCCCCGCCGTAAGGGTAGTTATCCGCCCGGAACGTCGGCACGTCGTTGACGATCAACCCGCCGACCTCGATGCGCTGGAACGCCGCCATGATCTTGCGAATATCGTGAGTGAACAGCCCCGCCTGCAAGCCGTATTCGCTACGCTCCACCGCCGCTATCGCTTCGTCGAAATCCCGGTATCGGTAGAGTACCGTCACCGGAGCGAACACTTCCTGGCACGATACCGGCTGATCTTCGGGGACCTCCGACAGCACGGTCGGTTCGAAGAAATTGCTTCTGCGACCGCCTCCGCAGAGCAGCTTGCCGCCCGCTTCCACTGCCTGTTTGACCCACGCCTCGGTCTTGATGGCGGCGGCTTCGTCGATCATCGGACCCACCTGCGTTGCTTCATCCAGCGGGTTTCCCACCACCAGCGCCTTGACCTTTTCGACGTACTGTTCGGTGAAGCGGTCGGCGATGGCTTCATGCAGGTAGAGCCTTTGCAGCGAAATGCAGATCTGCCCGGCGAAGGCATAGCCTCCCACCATGCAGCGATTGACCGCGTAGTCAATATCGGTGTCCGGTTCGACGATAGCGGCAGCATTGCCTCCCAATTCCAGGCAGATGCGAGCCTTGCCGCAGCGGGATTTCATATCCCAACCCACCGCCGGGCTGCCGGTGAAAGTTACCATCTTTACAGCCGGATGCGTCAACAGCGGTTCGGCGTGTTGCGGCGAACAGGGGACGACCGAAATCGCTTGCGGCGGCAGACCGGCTTCCAGCAGGATTTCCCCCAGCAATAACGCCGTGATGGGGGTGCTGGATGACGGCTTGAGCACCACGCTGTTTCCTGCTGCCAGCGCCGGAGCCACCTTGTGCGCCACCAGGTTCAGAGGGAAATTGAAGGGGCTGATCGCCGAAATGACCCCTAATGGAAACCTCGCCACCAACCCCCAGCGATTTCCAGCCATTTTATTGATGTCCAGCGGCAGGATCTCCCCGCCCAGACGCACCGCTTCCCCCGCCGCCAGCGAAAAAGTCGTGGCGGCGCGCTCGACTTCGCTCCGAGCCTCTTTGATCGGTTTTCCAGCTTCCAGAGCGATGGTTCGGGCCAGCTCTTCGGATCGGGTGCGGATGATCTGAGCGGTCTGGTTCAGAATGGTTTCCCGTTCCCAGGAGCGCAGGTTCCGGGTGGTCTTAAAACCCTTCGCCGCCGCTTCGATGGCCTGCACCACCTGAGCCCGATCCGCACGGTGCACCCTCGCGACCGTGCTGCCGTCAAATGGATTGATCACCGGCCTGGATTCGGCGCCGACAGTCCATTGCCCGGCTATCAGCAGTTGGTATTCGTTCTTCATGATGATTCTGGTTTCGTTTGAGTTTAAGTAATAAATATCTTCTTGTCCCCTCAACGCAACAGTTTTTCTGCAATTTAGCGATGCGTTCGCCACCATCGTCAGTAAAAAAGATGATGCTACTCGCCTTGTTTTAATGCGGAAGAGATCGTATATTATACCTGTAATAACTGAGTTGGACGCCCTGACTACTCTGCATAAAAATCCCAGCAACGCGCTGTTCACCCTGCTGATGCTCCTGGCCATGACCGCCTGGGGGGGCAGCTGGGTTTCCGCCAAACTGATCGCTCATTTGGAATCCCCCGAAGTGCTGATCTTCTGGCGCTTCCTCTTCACCTTCGTCTCCTTTCTGCCCGTGATGCTGATCCTGAAGAAATCGTTTAGATTGAGCCGCAGCGGTCTGTTGAAGGTAGTGCTGGGAGCCCTGCTGATAGTCGGCTACAACAAGTTCTTCTTCCTGGGATTGCAATTCGGTCTCGCCGGAGCCGGCGGCGTGCTGGTCACGACTCTGAACCCTGTACTGACGTTTCTATTCGCCTTGCTACTCTTCAAGAAAGCCATCTCCCGGAATCAGATCCTCGGATTGATCCTGGGATTTATCGGCGGAGCCATTCTGCTGGAAATCTGGAAGTTCAGCGCCGAACACCTGCTGCACAGCGGGAATGCCTATTTTCTGATAGCTTCGGTGTCCTGGGCGCTATTGACACTCACCAGCGAAAAATCCCGCAACGATCTGTCGCCGATCGTCTTCAGTTTCTATGTCTACGGAGTTTCTGCCTTGCTGGACCTGTTTCTGGCGATGCCGCACGGAGGTGTCTTCAAGGTCTTCCAGCATGATGCTCTGTTCTGGTTGAATATCGTCTATCTATCGATCTTTGCCACCACCTTCGCTACCACGGTTTATTTTATTGCTTCAGGTCGGTTGGGATCGCAGAAAGCCAGTTCATTCATATTTCTGGTACCGGTCAGCGCGGTGCTGCTGAGCTGGGGGATGCTGCATGAAACTCCCAAAATCCCCACCATCATCGGCGGGTTGATCGCCATTTCGGCAGTTTATCTGATTAACTTCGGCAAGAAAGCCGTGCAACCAAACAATGTGACTTAATTTTAGGATATTGGAGTCGCGATGCCATCAAAGAAGATGGATGACTTTAAAAAAGAGCGCGAGCGCTTAAACGAGGTGGTACTTAAGTATTCCGGATTAGAGATCAAGCGTTTCTACAGCCTCGATTCTCAGGTTTACCGGAATGGCGCCTTGCCTGCCGCCACGAAAGAGCTCTTGGGATTGGTCGCATCGCTGGTGCTGCGCTGCGACGACTGTATCACCTATCACGTCGGCCAGTGTTTTGACGCCGGAGTTTCCGACGAACAATTCCAGGAAACCATGGCGATCGGGCTGGTGGTAGGCGGATCGATCACCATCCCGCATCTGCGCCGAGCCTTCGACGCCTGGTACGAGTTGAAACCAAATCGGAGCGCTTAAATCCCAAGTTATGGACTTCTTCCAATCTGACCTGTTTTCCTGGGTCATATTACCCATCTTGATTTTCCTGACACGCATTGTCGACGTCAGCCTCGATACGCTGCGGGTGATCTTCATCGCACGGGGCGTCAGATATCTTGCTCCCATCATCGGCTTCTTCGAAGTGCTGGTCTGGTTGATGGCCATCAGCCAGATCATGAGACACCTGACCAACCCATTTTGCTATCTCGGCTACGCCGCAGGGTTTGCCACAGGGAATTACGTCGGGATGGTCATCGAAGCCCGTCTGGCTTTAGGCAAGGTGATTCTGCGGGTTATCACTAAATTGAATACCGCGGGAATGGTTGAAGCTCTGTCGGCAAAAAACTACGGTTTGACCATGATTGATGGCGAAGGTCCTTCGGGTAGCGTGAAGATTATCTTCATGTTGGTCCCCCGGCAGGAGTTGACTCAGGCGATTGCCATCGTGAAGCAGTACACTCCCAACGCCTTCTATTCGGTCGAAGACGTGCGTTTTGCCAGCGAAGGAATCTTTCCTTTGAAAAAAAACGGAAGTCGTGGGGTGATACCTTTTTTCCTGCGCCGATTCAGGTCAGAAAAATGACGACAGAATCCCCCCATTCAGCACGCTACCAGCAGATTCTGAAAAAAGAAGAGCGCAGGAAACGACTGTTATGGAGTTGGTTTCCCGGCTACCATTTCAGCAACGAAATATTCGAACACGATATCCGCAACCGGCTGGAGCCGGGTGTCCTCTGGATCGATCTGGGTTGCGGCAGGAACGACCTGGTGGAGGAGATGTCGGATTGCAGAGCTAAAGCCATCGGTTTGGATACCTGGATCCACCCGCGGCTCAACCCCGACTCCCGCCATCGATTCGTTCGTGCGGGGATTAATAATCTCCCGATTAAGCCAAATTCCGTCGACCTCTTCAGCGCCAATGACGTCTTCGAACATTTGGAGAATCCTCTTGCTGCATTGCAACAGGCTTATAAAGCTCTCAAACCCGGAGGTTTCCTGATTACCCGCACTCCGAACAAAATGAGTCCACTGTTTATTGTTGCTCGAATGATTCCCGATGGTCACAAAAAAAGTATAATGAAATCACTCTTTGGTGTATCGCCTGAAGACGTATTCCCAACTTATTACCGCGCCAACCGAGCAGGCGTTATAAAAAGATTATTATCCTCTGCCGGTTTCTCCAGGATAAACGTGCACGTTGTCGAAGACGTCCACACTGCATTTGGATTGCTATTTTTTCTGTCAATACTCTATTACCTGCTGGTCAGATTACCTTTTTGCTCGTTTTTACGTACTAATCTGGTCGTTGTTGCGGAAAAGTGAACCACCGCAATCTACACGAATCCATATGCCGACAGAACCCTCGCACTTCTCAGATTATCGTGAAAGCCGCTTCCAGTTCTGTCCGGAGTGCGGTGGCGATCTGGTGCGCGAACAGATATCCGGACGGCTGCGTCTGCGTTGCCGCAAGTGCGGCGAGGTCCATTACGAAAATCCCTTTCCCGCGGTGGCGTTGGTGTGCCGCAACGAGCGCGGGGAGTTGTTGCTCACCCGCCGCGCAGAACCCCCCAGTGTGGGAGAATGGTGTCTGCCCGGCGGTTTTATCGAAGTAGGGGAGACCGTTCAGGAAGCGGCTCTGCGAGAATTCAAGGAGGAAACCGGTCTGGATGGCAGACTGTTAGGCGTAATCGACGTGGCTTCCCGGGTCAACGGGTATTGGGGAGACGTGGTATTGATCGGCTTTGAAACAGAAGTAATTGGTGGTGTTTTAACCGCAGGCGATGATGCCTCGGAAGTGCGCTTTTTCTCCTCGGACGACCTGCCCGAAATTGCATTCGATACACATCGGAAAATGATCGAGGTCATCCGTCAGAAAGAACAAGGGCGCAGCTGAAGCGCCCTTGTCCGTAGAATTTCCTGAATTCCCTTCTTATTTCATGAGCACAAGAAACTCTCTATTTATTATGCTCTCCTCTTCCTGAGTTTAGTTAGAGTTCCGAGTTCTAAACGTAAGGTATTTACTCAATTACGATGCTATTTTAAGTAGATCATCTTCCCAGAAGCAGTAAACTCACCAGCCTGAAGCCGGTAGATGTAGACGCCGGATGGTAAGCCAGCTCCGTTGTAGGTGACCTGGTGGTTACCGGCTTCCCGCCAGCCGTTGACGATTGTTGTCACCAACCTGCCTGCGATATCATAGACCGACAAGTTCACTCGCGAGGCTGTTGGAAGACCGAAACTGATGGTCGTCTCTGGGTTGAAGGGGTTCGGGTAATTCTGCGACAGTGAGTATTCCGTCGGGATCTCAACCTGAACCACCGGGATGAATTCATCGAAGAGATCCAATCCGGTATTGGCGAAGTCCAGCACCCAGGGACCGCCATCATCTACCGCCAGCTTTTCAAAGGTAAAATTACTGAACGACCAGATGGTATTGGGGTAATCGCCTACCCTGCCTTCATAAATGTAGGTTCCGGTTGCCAGGCCACTGGAGATAAATTGCGTCCTAAGACGAGTGGGATTGGCGCCAGAACCCAGCGTCCGGTTAGCCATCAGGTACGGTCCCGTCCAGTTGCCGTTGGGCAGCAACTTCATCATAATCCAGATATCCATATTCACCGGCGTCGTCCCGGTATTGTGGACATTGATATCGTATTGGAAACTGCCGCCGTTGGCAGGTATCTGGATGGGCGGATTGATCGGCGTCAGAGTGACGCTGACTTGAGGTGTTTGATCAAAGTAGAAGGCTCCGATATCGGTGGTTGTCAAGTCCGGGTCCAGTGGTGAGGTTCGATTGCCGGCGTCTATGCAGGGTGAATTAGCCAGAAGATGGTAGTCCCCAGCAGATGTGTCGGCGAATTGCGGGTTAAGGATGATGTTGAGATACGTGTCACTTGAATCGCGGTTAGCGTTAACCCGGCTTAGGATGCCGGTTCCCGCTGGGAATGTTCCCACGAAGTCGCCGTCCTCGTTGTTGTAAAAATCACTGTAGTTGATGGAGCTGTTTTGGGTTATGCCCCAGTGAACGCCGCCATTGCCGAAATTCCCGGCTACTATACTATTCAAGATAATCATATTCGACTGTCCGGTGGCGCGGATACCGCCGCCCATCATCGTTCCGGTGTTTTTTATGATTGTGCTATTGGTAATGTCTACCTGCGCAAATTCTTCAGTGAATATCCCGCCGCCCCAGTCGGCGTAATTGCTGTCGATCAGGCAGTGATCCAGGATGGAATGGGAGTACCAGAAAAAGGCGAATCCTCCGCCTGTCATAGCTGAATTGTGGCTGATGCGGCAATTGCTGAAGACGGTGTTACTGCGGTCGCTGTAAACCGCGCCGCCTTCGTGATCTACTTCCCCCCCCCAACTGTAGCCATGCTCGAGAATGCAGTAGGCGAAATGGCAAGTATCATTTGCGGTGGAAAAGCGCAGCCCGTGCCAGTTGCTGTCGGGATTTACGGTGGAGAATCGGATCGAATCAGATTCCGTACCGAGAGCATTCAAGGCGCCGTTGATATTGAACTTGTAATGCCCCATGAACAACACTTCCACACCCGGTTGGATGGTCAACGTCTGACCATTGGCGACGTAGACGTCACCGCTGATGTAATAGGGGCTGTTGTCAACCGTCCAGACGCCCGATACCGGTCCAGAGTAAGTTGGCAGAGTGTAGGTTAAGGAAGCTTGTGTTGTGTTCCCTTCGAAGCCCAGATTGATGCGGTCGCCATTGGGTTCAGGTTCGCTGGCGTAAGCTGAAGCGGGATCTCCGGCATCAATACAGGGGCTGGTATGGGAATCAGCCAGCCACTGACCGTTGTGGTAACTCCCCTGCTGGGATTGCAGATGGAAGTCGCCTGCTGCCGGGTTGACGAAGAGGGGATCAATGTTTATTGAGCCAGCTCCGGGAGTAACACCGTAATATAGCCCCGAATTGCAAGCCCATACGTCATTATAGGCCAGATACAACGAATCCAAATTAGCAGCAAAGATCCCATAGCCACCGCAGTTGCTCACGATGTTGTTATATACAAACGCAATTTGGTGTGCTGTGCTTCCACTGTCGATGACGGTGATGCCGTTTCCGGCAGCCGCATACACCGTGTTATTGATTACGGAAATTGAATTACCACCTTGCCATGTGGTGGAGATCAAACGGATCCCATCACCGGGACTGTTTAGAATTTGATTATTTACGACCTGAGCTCCGATTTCTGTGAAGTCAGTTCTGACGTGGATTTTACCATTTGTAATGGTATTGTTGCGGACGTTCAAAGCACCATCCATAGGTGAAATATAGCCGGTCAGACTACCGGAGATTGAATTATTCAGCAAGTTTAAACCCATGCAGGATTGAAGTTCGATATTGCCGATGATCGTGTTGCCGTTGACGTCGTTATAGATCCTATCACCGATGTAAAGGATTCCATACACCTGGCTGTTATCGAGGTATAAATGACCGCTTTCATCGATGTTATGGATGGAGATCCCATTGTATATCGTACAGTTGTTGATGTAAAGGTTGTCACCACCTAAAACCTGTCCCTGAATTTGACAATTGGTCAGATAGGCAGTGGCGTGGTACTCGAAGTACACATTTTCCCCTATCGAGCTGGCGCTGACATTGAAGGTCGCGGCATAGTCATAGAGCCAGAGATCTTCAGCTATCGAGCAGGAATCTACGGTAAAGCTGGAGCCGGAACCCATGTCAAAGTCCAGAATTCCGTTGATAATACAACTTCGCATAACCAACCAGCGTCCCCCAGTGAAAGTCTGGTCATTGGTGAAAAGGCATCTGTTGAAAGTTGGTAAGTAAGGTTCGCCGCTGATGGGCATGGAGAACCTACAGTCGTTGAAGTTGAAGGAATTATTGTCGTATCCCCAGACGGTAGATCCGTAATCGAACGTGCAGAAGGTCAGGTCCGCACGACCGCCGTTGATAATCCTCAAGCTCCCCCAACTGCCAGGTTGAGGATTTGAGGTGAACGATATAGAATCACCCATCCCAGGTCCAGTCGTGCCATCCGCTCGAAGGTGACCGTAGACGACTAAATTCACGCTTTGTTCGAAGCGAATTTCAACTCCCGGCAGGATAATCAGACTATCCGCCGCTTGTATCGTTATATCTCCCTGAACGATATAAGGTGAACCCGTGGAAGTCCAGGTCCCGAGCACGTTTCCACCGGGCACGATGGTCTCCGCGGCCGCACTTCCCAGCAACAGGGATACGCAGCAAAGCAAGCTGTAAATTCGTAACATTTTTTCTCCTCCTCGTATTATTAACCCGACCACTTAATAGTGGACAGTGTTCGCCCGCTATTCCGAATTGTTCGGAAGCGGCTGTCCGATTCCCGACGCGCTTCGCTTGCGGGAATGACAGCTTATAGTTTGTCCAGTGTTTTCCGGTCGGATTAATACACCATCAAAGTCCTTCATCCAATGAAAAGGGACTTTTATGATGCCTTCGACTTGCAGGTCCTGAGCCTGCCCGTCAAGGCGACCCGCTCACAGATCGAGGTCTTTCCATTGATGACAGTTCACAGAATGCCGGAGAAGCAACTTCAGTAATCATTATAATACTTATTTTATGAAAAATCAAGCAAAATTTTAAGTATTATTCTTTTGTCATTAGTTAAATTAGAATCTAACAAGACCTGATAGGAAAAGGGGCACCTCTGCATGAGCCGCCCCTCTAAATTCATAATGCTGCATCCACTATTTTCTGCAGCGCTGCGCAAATAATCGGACTGACCTCCGAGTAATTCAAACCCGGGATGTAGTGTTCCATCGGGGCTGTGAGTTGAGCGGATACCACAGTCTGCCCCGCCTCCGAAAAGACGGCGATCCGGCAGGGAAGAAAGAGCAGGATCAGCGGATCGATGGTAATCAGTTGGTGTGCGATCTGCGGTTGGCAAACTTCCACAATGTATGCGGGGAAAAGCTCGAAGCCCTTTTTCTTGAGCGCTTCGGTTACATTGTGAACATGTAAGACTCCGAACCCCTCACGAATCGTTGCATCCTGAACCAGATTGAGCGCCTCTTCCACCGATTTCCTGGAGGTTCTGGTGTAATGGAAGTCCTTCATAATCACCTCATTCCATTATCTCCGACGAGATATTTCCTTCGCCATGCAGTGATCCATGACCACTTTGATTCCAGCTTCAATTGCTCGTTCGGCAGCGTTTTGATTTACCACACCTTCTTGCAGCCAGAGGTAGGGGATCCTGAGCTTGATGACCTCATCAATCAGCGGATCCAGCGCATCAGAATTGCGAAAAACGTCGACCACATCGATTGTTTCCGGAACTTCGGAAAGCGATGGGTAACACTCCGTTCCCAGAACGTCCTGGATCTTGGGATTGACGCCGATGACACGGTAACCGCTCTCGATCAGAAAGCGCGCCACTCCGAAGCTGGGTCTCGTGGGATTATCGGAGATTCCTACCACTGCAACGGTTCGAGCCTCTTCGAGAATCTCACGGATGATGCGAGGGTTCGACCAGGGCGCTTTCTTTTCTTGTTCGCTGGACATGGTTTCTCCTAAAGATGAGCGTCAAGTTTGGACGTGATATGAGCTTTGGGAACCGCTCCAATGATCTGTTCCACAGGTTTGCCGCCCTTGAAGAGCAGCAGGGTTGGAATTCCTCGGACGCCATACTGGGTGGGCGTCAGGGGGTTTTCGTCCACATTCATCTTGGCGATTTTGATCTTCCCCTGATATTCATCGGCGATCTGTTCGAGAATAGGGGCAATCATGCGGCAGGGACCGCACCATTCCGCCCAGAAATCGACCAATACGGGAAGGTCGCTCTGGAGTACGTCGACTGGGAAACTGGCATCATTCAGGTAGGTTAGGTTGCTCATTCGGTTCTCCACTTTATCTTTATATTGATTCTGATCTGGCCTCGATCGCTGACTGATATTAATCTTCCTTTTCACCAAAGGTCACGTTTAGCCCGCTGTGAGCCGGTGTGGGGGCAAAGATAAATTTGCAAGGACCGGGTCCTTCTACAGAGCGGCAACAGGTTTCCAGACCATCCACCTCACGGTTGATCGCTCCGCCCCAGGCTCCGGCGAACACTCCTCGGATCATGTGGCAGACCGGGTAGCTGGCCGGACCATAGGATTCTGCAAAGGGGCTGTGAAAGACTTCCAACTCCAAAGTCCCTCGTTCGTGATCCACAGCCGAAATCTCCATACACCCCCAGCCCAGTTTACCCCCGATCTGTGCCATGAAACGCGTGATTTCTTGGGAAGGAATGCCGAATTCTTCCATAAAGCAGGCGGCTGTAGCGCTTCCCCCGCGCTTTCCGGCTCGATACAATGCTGTTCCGACAGTGTCCGGATTCAGGTCGCTTTCCATGGATTTTTGGAATTCCACCATGGTTTCAGGGCGAATCAACAGGTAGCGGATCCCGCGGTAAAGCAACGCTCCGCCTTCAGTAACGTACTCCAAATTATCGAGCACTTCGTTGGTGATCACAAAACCTCCATTTATGGTGGGGGGTGGGACGGTTTGCAGTTTCTACCTAATTGGTACATCAGAGCGCGGATTAACGGGTGCAAGGTGCAGTCCATCAATACATCAATTTCCTCATCCTCGATCCGGTAATCGGGCTGAGCCAAAAGTTTTTTGCGAATTGTAAGGATTTTTGCGGCTATATCGTCCCTCTCGTCAGCGGGAACGAAAAGTCTGGCGTAGTGCGTGATCAGCGAAAGCAGTTCATAGGGATTCTGATCGATAGTTTGTTGGAAGCATCTCTCCAGCTCAGCGCGGCGGCTGTGAGTTAACTTGATCGTCTCCTCCCAGTCGTCGCCGGACGGTTTCTGCAGCACCCGCATTGCGCCGGTTTTCCGCGCCAGATCCGCTTCTTCGATGGTTCCCTTGCGGGTATACGTTATCGCCGGTATACCGGGGTAAGCATCCTGAACGTCCAGCAGCAGTTTCAAACCTCCTGCCGGAGTCTGCCCCAAGGCTGCCCTCAGCGCCATGAAGCGTTTGCGCGCCTGCTCCAGGTTCAGATAAGCCTTATTGATCTCCCCGCCATCATCAACCCAAGTCGGCGGTTCGATAACCTCTATCGGCTGGTTTGTCCCTTCGCCGCCCGGGAAGTAGAGGTCGAGGACGAAAAGTTCCGGCTGTTCCTCTCCGGCCTTGATCAACTCCTGTGCCTCACAGAAAGTCTCGGCGCAGATGACGCGAAATCTGCCTTCGTCACCTCCAAACACCGTCTGAAAAAGCTCCCGTTCCTGAGGGGAATCATCAATGAAGCAGATCAGAGGTTTGGGTTCTGTCATTTAGAAGCCAGGGTCAATTGCATCGGCTGCAGAGTGCGTTTGAACGGATCCAGAACCAGACCCATCGTCTCAAGAGTCACAGCTCCCAGGAGCGCCGGATCGCCCTTTTCACCCAACACGACAGGCGAATGCCTACTGATCCCCTGATACTCGAACAGGCATTCGGATATCTTGCGTTTGATCAATGTACCGTCTGCCAGCGAGAACTCCATCTCAGTCTGAGGAATCAGACCCAATTTTGACCAGACTTCTTCGTGCAGTTGCGAATAGGCCGCGCCGCTATCCACCAGAAATCTGCAGCGAATCGGTTTACCCTTGGAACCCGAAACAGAGACCTGTACATAGGTGATTCTCATGGCGTCAACTCCCTCAAATTACCTCTCTAAGAAT
Organism: bacterium; assembly: GCA_026394195.1. GTDB lineage: Bacteria > Electryoneota > B3-LCP > B3-LCP > B3-LCP > JAPKYS01. The sequence continues at coordinate 44,082 of JAPKYS010000021.1, forward strand.
ATAATTTACCCGCAGCCCAAAGTCAAGTGGAAGAGCGAAAAAGGGTTGGACTCACCCGGCGGTGATTTCGCCCTTCAGAGCCGACAGCGCGGCTGTCACCGGCGAGCAGAGATAGGTCTCTCCGGCGCCCTGCTTCCCCTTGAAATTGCGGTTGGAAGTGGATAGCTGCACCTCGCCTTTGCCGGTCATGCCTACCTGCCCTGAAGCGCAGCCGCCGCAGCCCGCTCCGGTGATGATCGCTCCGGCCTCGAAGAGATCTTTCAGCAGCCCTTCTGCCAACATTTGCTGGTAGACTTCACGTGTGGCGGGGACGACCTTCATCATCACCCCATGAGCTATCTTCTTACCCTTCAAGATCTTGGTAGCAGTACGAATATCCTCGATGCGTCCGTTGGTGCACGATCCCAAAAAGACCGAGTCGATCTTCTTGCCGGCGACTTCCCGCACCGTTTTCACGTTTTCGGGATTGGGCGGGCAGGAAATCAACGGTTCCAGATTGCTGACGTCGATCTCCAGCGATTCGCAGTATTTGGCGTCGGGATCAGGCATGACGGGAGCGCAATCCGGTCTTCCCGTAAGCTCCTTGCAAATATTGATCACCTCGACCGAGGGGCGAATGAAGTAGCTGATGGCTCCGGTTTCCGTCGCCATGGACGCCAGGGTGATACGCCCTGCCAGATCTAGTGAATCGACGGCTTCGCCGCCCAGTTCGACGCATTTGCCTAAAGCTCCCGATGCGCCCAGCGTGCCGACTAACTTCAGCGTCAGATCTCTAGCGGTGCAGTTTGCCGGAAGTTTCCCGCGGAAGATCACCTTCATGGTCGGAGGCACCTCGAACCAGGTCTTTCCGGCTTTGAAGATGAACGCCACGTCCTGATCGCCCATGCCCTGCCCGAAGGCTCCGATGGCGCCCAGGATGTTGAAGTGGCTGTCGGTGCCGACGCAGGTGGCTCCGGGCCAGACCAGACCCTCTTCTAAGGCGGTATGCGTGCCAATGCCGCGATCCACGTCGAACACCTTAACCCCGTGCTTGCGGGCGAAGGTTCGGCAGATGTGCTGGTTTTCGGCGTAACCGATGGTGTTGGCGGGAGCGTTGGTGTCGAACGTGAAGTAGGTTTTGCCGACGTCGCCGATGGGGTCGTCAGGGTAGAATTCCTGCAAGGTGGCGACCACGTTGGCTCCGCCGAAATCCCGCGCCGACCGGTAGTCGATGTTCATCCAAACGATGTCGCCGGGTCTGGGGTTCGGTCCTCCGCCGTGCGCGGAGATGATCTTTTCGATGATGGTGTGTGGCATGAGTTGTGTGTTAGGTTATGTGATTGTCTGAACCGCTGAAAACGCTGATGACGCTGATTCCGCTGATGAAAACCGGTAGAGCGGCAGCTTGCTGCCGCCAATTCTTCATTCTCCACTCTTCAATCTCCATTCTCCAATTTGAAAAAGTGTCATTCCGGCCAAGATTCACGCTGTAATTGGTCCAGTACATCTTTTATTCGTCTTATCAGTATCTCTTCGAATTCAGTCAGCTTATTAAGTTCCCATGTGTCAAATTGAACACTAGAAAAATCGAATGGTAATTTTAACTCATTTTTCTGGCTGCCCATTTGTTTACTTACAAAACAGATCAATTTTTTATTTAAAGCGTGTGCATATCCTAATTCATAGATACAATTTGAGTTAAATCGTTCAAATTCTGGTTTACCCTTGGAATTTTTTATTCTTCCCTTACCAGTGATATCAGCTATGATAAATTTACAACTTCTGATTTTCGATAGGATATCGTCTCTGATGGTATCTTTTCGGGTCGTACTTTTTTCTTGGGGAACACATTCTAGTCTGAATTCTTCCTTCAGAGTCTTCTCATATAGTGCAACGATTTTCTTATATTTTTTTGCGCATGGTGCGATAATAAAAACCATATTATTTGCAGGTAATTCTGATTCTTCGTAATATTTCATCCCTTGGGCTGTTAGTCTTAATAACTTAGCAGCTCCTTGATCTAATCCATCGATCTGATTGGAGAAAAAACCTAAATCTCTGAGGATGTCAATTTGTTCGGAAATTATATACCCCGGGAAATGATAATTAGTCTCATCTTCGAGCTCTAAAAGCTTAAAAGTCCTTGATTCACTTTTATATGCATACTCAAGGATTACCCGTCTTGCAATCTCACGCTCTTTCGCAAGTGCTTCGATCGCTCTTTTATAATGAAGGGTATGGTTCTCGAGGTAAAAACCCTTAGCAGCTAAAAATTGTTCTGGATTAGGGGGAATAAAAAGGAATGATTCATCGTTTTCTAATTCACCAATTAACAAGCGATCTTTTGCAAAATCAAGAAGAGCTTTCTCAAGGTTCAACGTAGCGGAATCAATTCCCACCTCAATAAAGTGCAAAGATAATTGGGATGGCTGCTCATATCCTGTTGTTAAGAAATCTATTGAAGCCTGAACCCCAGATTCTCCCTTTGATTCCGATAAAAACAGTACAATTTGTACCGGCGTTCCATTGGAATCTCGAAATTGAATAGTTTGAGAGCTTGTCATATTTTGATCCTCTTTCATTTATATTACTAATCCATGATTCAGAAATTTCCAGCTTCAAGTTACCGCTGTGTTAATTATCTGATGGAACGCACGAGGTTATACTCCGCTAATCCAACCTACGTGCTGAATTATCGTGGTAGTTTGTCCAATTCTGCTTGCGCATCTTTATCTCCCAATTCTAATGCCTTTACAAAATCAAGACGGGCTTTAGAGTAATCACCATTTTCTTTGTAAGCACGTCCCCGCATAATAAATGCAGCAGCAAACTTCGGATCGAACTCTAATACCCGATTGAAATCTTGGATCGCCTGGTCATATTTATCTTTTAGGAAATAAACGATACCACGCTTACTGTATGCAGCAGCATCCTGCGAATCGAGCTCTATAGCCTTATTAAAATCCTGTATTGCATGGTCATAATCACCTTCAATAGCGTGAGCATCACCCCGATTTTTGTAGGCAACAGCAAACTTCGGATTAAGTTCTATCGCCTGATTATAATCTTTGATCGCTCGGTCATAATCCGCCATTTTAGAGTAAACATCACCTCGGAAGTAGTAGGCACCAGCAAACTTAGGAGCGAACTCTATTGCCCGCGTGCAATTAAAGATCGCCTTGTCGTAGTTATCTTTTACAAAATAAACAAGACCCCGGTTGCAGTAGGCTTTTGCATCTTTCGGATCGAGCGTGATAGCTTGATTATAATCTTTGATCGCTCGGTCATAATCACCTTTAATAAGGTAAGCATCACCCCGGTGGCGGTAGGCGTCAGCGATCTTAGGATCGAGTTCTATCGCCTGATTATAATCCTGCATCGCCTGGTTATAATCACCTTTAGCAGTGTAAATATCACCCCGGTGGCAATAGTTGGCAGCATGCTTTGAATTGAGCTCTATCGCCCTATTGTAATCCTGCATTGCCTGGTCATAATCACCTTTGATATGGTAAGCATGACCCCGCATAGAATATGCAGCTTCCCCCTTCGGATCGAGCTCTATCGCCCGATTATAATCCTGCATCGCCTGGTCATAATCACCTTTGTCAGAGTAAGCACTACCCCGCGCAACATATGCAAAAGCATATTTCGGATTGATTTCGATGAGTATATCTAAATCTTCTAAGCTAATATCAACGTAGTCCAAAGCTGCACTTTGATCGTTACTTTTCTCTTGCTCTAAAGATTGAATCAGATCCAAGCCTCTCGATAAAGCTTGTCCGGAGTATTTCACCAATTTATTACTGAGAGGCACAATTGCGCCTTTACCCTCGGTGGACTCATCCTTATTCATCTTCACTCCTTCACTTTAGAAATAATGCTTTTGTACCTTTTCTGCGTCGCATCGATCCGAGTAGTCAGATGGTTAGACATCTCTTCCAACAAGAATTCACCTCTTTCCTTCGCAGCTATTGCAGCTTCCAAGAGCTTGAACAAGTCGGTGGTTCTCAGAGCTTCAATCGCTTGCTGGATAACAATCATTCGCTGTCGAACTTGCGCCGCTTTGCGAATAGCGCGCACCAGTTCAGCCGCAATTCCTTCACCCGGAACAGCGTCAGGGCTGCTTTGCCAATCCCGCAGGATCGCTTCCAATCGTTCTTCATCTCCATCTGCGTAAGCTTGGTTGGCTTCAGCCATGGCACGGGTGCGCCGCTCCCGCTCAGCTTCATCGGTGGTTAAATCCGGGTGCAAGGTTTTAGCTGCGTCACGGTACATTTGTTTCAGCTTATCAGAGGGCTTGAAAGCCGGTGTTTCATCAGGTGGTGGTGGCGCATCAGCAATATTTTTGCGCGTTTCCTCTGCTTTGGCGCGGGTTTCCTCTGCTTTAGTTGTTGCGCTTTTACTCTTGGGATTCGCACGAACTTCAGCTTCAGCAATCAGCGCTTCCAGTTCATCTAATTCCCAAAACTTGGTTACGACCAGGCGGTAATATTCTTTCTGGAAAGCGGAGAGTTCAGCTTCGAGGGATGCCAGCACCAATTCCTGATCCGCCAGTTGGTTCTCGAGTTCAGTCAGCTCTGCCTTTTTAGTTTCCAGTTCAAGTTCTTCTGGAGTCTGGAAATGTTTTGTTTTGGGTTCCATCATTATTCCGATACATATAATAATCTAGAATTGTCTCGGGTCGGGGCAAGCCCGACCCCGGGTATGTTGAAAATTGGTTGTATTATTGTTGGAAAAGGGGATCAGAAGCAGGTCGACCGGATTGCTTCGCTACGCTCGCAATGACTGCTCTTATCCTTTTTAATCCGTGAAATCCGTGTAATCCGTGGTTCAGAACTTTTCCCCGCCCTGTCTGATTCCGGACAAGCCGGAATGACAAGGCTATTTCGCTGAAATGACCCTCATCATTATTCCTTCTGGGTTCTGAATTCTGGATTCTGGATTCTGGATTCCGGCATTCGTCACCCCCTCAGCACGAAGCTCGCCAGCACCTGCGCCAGGATGATCTTCACCACCATGGATGCCGGGTAGACGGTGGCGTACCAGATGTTGGGGGCTTCACTGCCGGTCTGCTGGTTGGCGTAAGCGAGGCAGGCGGGCTGCGTCTGCGCTCCCGACATCAAGCCCATCACCGCGGTCATGGGCAGCTTCAGGTATTTGTACCCCATCAGGATCATCCCCACCGTCACGAAGGTCGTCACCGCCACTCCGGTGGCGATCAACCCCACGCCGCCGCTGTGGAAGGTGGTGCCGAAGCCGTACCCCGCCTTGGTGCCGATGGCAGCGAGGAAGAAGACCAGACCCACCTGGCGCAGCACTAAATTGGCGGAAAACGGCAGCCCCCAACTGATCGGGCCGGTGCGTTCCAGACGCCCTAAGATCAAGCCGACAATCAGCGGTCCTCCGGCGAAGCCCAGCTTGAAGGTGGTCCCTCCCGGCAGGTGGAAGGGGATCATCCCCACGAAGACGCCTAACACCACACCCAACGACAGCGAGAGGAAGTCCGTTTCGGATATCGCCTTCAGTTCGTTGCCGAAGAAGGCGTTGATCTGTTTCATGCGGTCTTCCCGCGCCACGATGCGGATGCGGTCGCCCAATTCGATCACCGTGTCTGGATTGGGGATAAAGTCCACAGAACCCCTCCGCAGGCGCGTGATGGTAGCATCGAACCTCTTCTGAAGACCCAGTTCCTGCACGGTCTTGCCGACCACCTCTTTGTTAGATACGAAAATGCGGTGCGAGCTGACGCCCTCCAATCGCTCTGCCAGATGTTCGCTGCACAGTTCACCCAGCAGCACCAGGGCGCGTTCCTGAGCGTCGGCGTTGCCGACGGCTACGATCAGATCGCCCATCTGCAAATCGGTGCCGGGCGAGGGGACCAGGATATGCCCGCCGCGCTGCATCCGGCTGAAGATGAAGCCGGGGTGTTCCATCAAGGTCATGGTCTGTTCGACGGTCTTACCGACAATAGCAGGATTGGTCACTCGGAAGGTGCGGCTCAGGATCTGCTCGGAGCTGGATTCCAGCAGCCGATCCGCCTCTTCCTTGGCGAAGTCGATTTTGAACCAGCGAGTGAAGAGGTAGAACCAGAGGATCACGCCCAGTACGCCGAAGGGATAGGCGATACCGTAGGTCACCACCGGGCTGCTGACCAGCAGCTTGGCGGTTTCCGGAGGCAGATTCGCTGTGGCATCCTTGATGGTCTCGACCGTGGCGGCTAAAGCCGGCGTATTGGTCAAGGCTCCGCAGAACAGCCCGGCAATCGAAGGGTAGGGGATGGACATCACCCTGCCTAAGATCAGCGTCACGATGGCTCCCGCCGCCAGTAAGCCGACGGTGAGAATGTTGATGCGCAAGCCCCGTTTCCTGAAGGATGAGAAAAAGCCGGGTCCTGCCTGCAGCCCCACCGCATACACGAACAGCACCAGCCCGATAACGTAGATGTATTCCGGCAGCGCCAGCCGCGAATCCAGCGCTCCGAACGCCATTCCGACGAACAGCACGGCGGCGATGCCCAGGTTGAATCCCAGAATCTTGATATTGCCCAGCAGATAGCCCAGTCCGATCACGCTGAAGAGCAGGACGATGGTGTTTTCCGCCAGCAGGTTGGTGATGGTATCCATCTATTCTCAGTTGTCTAATTTATTTTCAGCCAGCGCCGCATCTGTTCAAAGGAGACATTGGCGGAAACGTCGTAGCGCGATTGATATTCAAGGCTGACGTCGCGCACGGATTCTCTGACCCACGCAGCGTTGATGCGCAGCCACTCCGGTCCCAAGCCGATGCCCCGATATTGGTAAGAACGATGATCTTTGTGGTCGATCGACCAGCCGATCCTCCCGCTGATCAATCCCAGAGCTGAGATTTCGACGCCCAGCCTTGACGTCCATCCCCCCTGACGATCTCCGCCTCCCCATGCCTGAAAGAAGGAGGTGGTGGCGCTTGCATAACCTCCTTGCTCGTTGCGGGAAACCAACAGCTTCTGCAATTGTCCTGCCACTTTGACGTCGCCGTAGCGCGATTCGAAGGTTCCCCAAAGTATATCGGCGCGAAAAGTCTGCGGCAGCATCTCGGGATCGAGAGCCTGCTCAAACTTCACCCGTCCGCCCAGATTCTGGAAAGCCAGACCGAAGCTCAATCCTCGTTGAAATTTGCAGCCGAACTTCATGCGCAGATCGTGATCTTCCAGATCAGCCTGTCCTATGGTCCATTTTGGGAATAATCCGTTATACACAGCTCCCAGATCGAATGCCATTTTGTAGGTACTGGCGGGAGACTGATTGATCGGGATGAAGTTGGCTTTTTGCGTCGTCAGGATCTTCAAGGCAAATCCCAACGCCAGTGGAATCCGCTTTGAAGGTCGGCCCGCCAGCACTAGCGCCGAGGCTTCTTCCGGAGGATAAAGTGATCCATCGACGCCTTTTCTGGAGAGGTAGCTTGCTCCGAAATAACCAAATTCGGTGCGTGCTGCCGCGGTCAGCGAGAGGAACGCAAAGTTTGACGAATAGTACGGATGCGGATTGGAGAAAATCGTTCCCGCGACGTCCGCAATCAACGCCTGAGCCGCAGGATTGTACAAGCCGCCGGTTGCTTCACCCAAGAGCGTGCCGCAGCCGCCCATTCCCATCGATCTCGCTCCCGGTTCGATCAGGAAGAGCTGTCCGGTGGTGTTGATGATCTCGGCAGACCCGGTGTTCACCAAAGCGAGCAGGATGATCCATAGTACGGTTAGTTTTCTCATCAGCCTATGTCCCGAGGAGCCGGTCCGTCATATTCGTAGGGTGGTGGACCCATTTTACGCATGGTTTTTTCGCGGGTCCACTCTTCGTGGACGTGCGCCACCAGACCGGGAACCCGGCTGATGATGAAAAATCCCTTACCCAATCGCCAATCGAAGCCCATCTCGCTGATGATGGCGGCAATCGAGCCATCCACATTCAGAGGCAGATCTTTTCCGGAAGTGCGCTCCAGTTCGTCCTGGATGGCGACTGCCAGCTCGATGATGCGCCCCTTATACCCAATTCGTTCTGCGATTTCCAGCAGTTTGATGGTGCGCGGATCGCGTTTATGGATGCGGTGTCCGTAACCGGGCATTCGCCGGTTCTTTTCCTTGAATTCGGCGACCAGCGTCCGCGCCAGGTCCTGCGGAGTTCCCTCCCGCTTCACCCATTCCTGCAGGATGCGGGCGCATTGTTCGATGGCGCCGCCGTGAGAATCGCCGATGGTCATGACGCCGGCGGCAACAGCCGTATTCAAAGGATTGCCACCCGAAAAGATCGTCCGCGCGGCTAAATTCGACGGCGGCGTCGGACCGTGATCCAGCGATGAAACCAGCATGGCTTCCATCATGCGCCGCTGCTGATTGTTGGGCAGTTCACCCTTTAAGATCAGATAGATGGCATCAGCGAAGGAGAGATGCTCCATCATCTCGGCAATATCGTAGCCGCGCACCCGTATTGCTCCGCCGGATACGTCAGTGATGGCTGTTTTCCAGGGTTGGTCAGGCATGGTTACCTCATGAGATTATTTGATTATACAAGCAGTCTATCGGTTTGGTTGCGCATTATTGCTGCTGCGCTTCCGGAGTCGCCGTCAGAAAGAACTTCAAGGGCACCCGTCCGAAGGATATCGATTTACCCAGACCTATCAACCTCGAGACGATGAACATGTCCGGCTTGGTGAGCGGCGGTTTCGAGGGTGTGATCGAAGCATAGACGAAATCATCCTTGACGGCGAAGGAGAACACCTTGACTCCCCATCCGCGTTTCAGATAACCCCGGTACGTCTGGATGGAAGGATCCGTCTCTTCCGGGTCCAGGAATTTCAGCAGATTATCCGCCACTTGCCGGCCGATGCGGGTGATGTCGAGTGCGCCCTCTAAGTTGAAATTACCTGCCGTGTTGATACCTTGCCCTTTGAAGTGAGCGTAAGCCGAAATCCGGGTATCCTCTCCTTTACCAGATCGGACCCCGGGAAGTTGGGCAAGATCTACACCATCGGCGGAGATACGCAGGTTGTACTGAATTGAATCAGGAGTCAAGGCATTAGCATTGAGCACCAATCCTCCCTGTAGAGTCCCGCCATAGCACTGGATCGTGAATTGCGGCAAGGAGAATGCTCCCTGTTGTTGCGTGATTCTGCCGCTAAGATCTGTGAGTTCATAATTGGTGAACCTGATTTTTCGGCAGGTAACGCTTCCTCCCTCTGAATTCGGGGGGTAGAGATGTTCAAAAGTGGCAAAAAATACCGGATCTTGCAATGTTGCTCTATCCCCTGAAGCACCCTGGGCGAAGGTCATGAGGCTGTCCATGCGAAGATCCATCTGCAGGGGAAGATTTGCGGATAATCCCTCGCAAAAGAGAGAATCTGCATAGTTCAGCGCAAAATCATCGATATTAATAGTACCGGATAAATGGACGCTGGAATCCGGATCCAAAATCAAGGAAAAGTCGCTGTCCGCCTTTCCCTTGATCCACAGCTTGTCCAGCGGTTCCACCGAATCTGCTTGAGCAAATGCAAGCTGTACCCGTCCTTGCCCCGCCGGGATCGGAAATAGATTGAACTTACCATCAAGATGACATTCCACGCCCAATTCTGCGGATTTAAAGTCCACTTGCAGGCTGTCAATTTTATTCAGATCCTTGACTCTTGCCCTCAATTGACCTTGCAGTTTACGGTAAGGTAAAGAAGCGAAAGCCGGTAGATCGATTTCACCCAGCGTTACTTTTACGTCTGTACGGAGATCGTTCAACTCTCCTGTCAGACTGCCCGATCCGTTGACGCCGCTGGTTTTGAATCCAAATTCCGGCGATTCCAGAGAAGCATCTTCGATCTTGAACTTGAGGTTCGGCGCCAGCGCGAAACTGCTGTCGTTGAAGGCTCCTGAAGCACGTCCTTCCGCGCGCATTATTCCCTGAATCCTTAAGTGGTTCAGCGTATCGGGCAGGAAAGGTCTGAGCACGTTATACAAAGCGTCCAGGTTCAGATGCATTTGGGAGCGATCGACGGACCAGCTCTGGTCCAACCCAAAAGTTGCATCTCCGTTCATTGATCCAAAGGGGAGAGCTTCGATATTCCCTTGCTTCAGGTTAAATGTCTGAAAATCTTCCGCCATCGAGAGCTTACCAGATGAATTGATTTCTATCGGAGGCAGGAAAACGTTCTTGGTTTCATGCTTTATCTTTATATCCGGCCCAAAGAGGCGCGTTTTCAAATCAGCGCCGTAGATATTGTCGGTCGATATCTCGAGGTTTGTAGTTACCATACCCGAAACCACTCCAGGGAAGGTCGAATCCAGAGGAGCCTCGGCAAGTTCTAAGCTGCCTTCGATTAATAAACCGGGTGAATTTGCTGGATCATCAAAGTTCAAGCTGTCGGCGCGCAGGGAGAGATTTCCGATCTGTTTGCCGTCATAAGGGCCATTGCCCTTCCAGGAGGCTTTCAGATACATATCCTTCCATTTCGGCTGCGATCCCGTCTCCAGAGTCAGATTGAGTGGGGAGATGACCGCATCTTTAAAATCAGACAAGTCATAGCGAATTGAGCCGATGCCGATTTCAGCCTCGGCATTATAGGAAAACCCGACCTCGGGTTGCACCGTCGCTTCGAAGGAGCCGGAAGAGTTCACGTTGCTGAGGACGTAACCGAAGCTATTATCTGTGAAATTGAGATCCTGGAGTGTAAACTTCAGCCTGGTCTGATAATCCGCTGTAAGGCTCCACAGATTGTATTTATATACAGAACTATCGAGACTCAGCCATCCAGTGAGGTTGCGTCCCTTGAGACCTTCACCAACCATCGGCAGGGTGGTGGGCTGTCGGAGGATCTCCCAGAGTGTAGCCAGATTCAATTCACCATGCTGTACGTCGAGAAACAGATGACCGCCTCCCCAGGTATCTTCGATGCGGCTGTTAGCTTGTATGATCAGGGCCTCCGACATTCCCGCCTGGATGGAGTCGATGAATATATCCCAATTTGGCTTGATGATGATCGAGCAGGAGAGCTCAGAATGGGGCAGAATGTACGAACAATGGCTGGAATCTGGAAATGAGATGCCGAAGGTGGGTGTCAACCGGCTACTGAGCTGAACAGTATTCCCATTGTCATCGATGAGAGCATCCAGAAGGAGGTCTATCGGCGCAGAGAGATACGTATCAAAATCGTTCGACTGATAGCTAAAAAAAAGTGTATCTTCCTGACGGACGTTCCCTTCAGCATGGAAGTCGGTCGAACTCTTCAAGCGGAAGTTCTTACAGTCCAGGGTAACGTCAGCTCCCCGATATTGCATCCTGGAACCATCGCTCAAAATCTGCGAGATCAGGTAGGCTCCTTTTTCAACTCGAGCCTTCTGTATCTCAAGTGCATACGACCAGTCAAAACCCGATGCTGATTCGGCTCCGGTGGTATCGGCGGGGATTCTGGCATCGCTGAAAAACTTGTACTCCAAACCGATGAGGGTCAGCTCATCAATGAAGAAAACATGGTGAAATAGCGCCGTGGGATGATAGGTGAGACGTGCTTCTTTAATCTTCAGGAAATCCAGTCCGGTGGGGTCGCATAGAGTCAGGCCTTTTAAGCTGATTTGGTGCAGAAAATCGATCTCGGCTGATTCGATCTTCAGCGGATACCCCGCAGCAGTCAATTTTTTTTCGATTTGAGCGATGATGAAACTATCGGGCAAGTAGAGGGGGCGAGCGAAAAAAAGTCCTGCTGCTAACAGGATGAAGGCGCAGAACACAATAACCAGAATAGATTTCCAGCTTTTCAGACGCATGAAAGGATTCAATTTGGATTGGAGTTGAATCAATTAGATATGCCGACGACTCCAGTTATTCGATCATTCCGCTGATATGGCGCTCTTTAACAGCTTCGGCAGAGCGTTATAAAAGGTATACGCAGCTTTTTCGACCTCCAGGTCAACCCACGGTCCGATAATGATGCGATCGCTTCCGATTTTACCGATTTCTGCCGCGGGGATTTTCGATTCTGCAGCCAGAGCCATCACCTCACCAAGGTGCTTCGGATCGACCGATAAAATAACCCGCGAAGCGCTCTCTGCAAAAAGCTGATCCGCTGCGTGGAGTCGGCTCTCGCCCAACGAGATCGCAGCCCCAATCAGACTCTTGCGATTGAGGATACAACATTCAACCAGAGCCACAGCCAAACCGCCTTCAGAACAATCATGCGCCGATCGAATCCAGCCGCGGGAAATTGCTTCGCGCAAGCAGATCTGCGTACGCAATTCTACCTCCAAATCCAGCGGTGGGGCATCACCTGCCAAAGTATTGTGCAGGTGGTAGAGGTATTCGCTGCCACCGAGGTCAGCGCCGGTCATTCCGAAGAGGATGATCCGGTCGCCTTCGTGTTGAAAATATGAGTTCACTCGCAATTCGAGGTTTTCCAATATTCCAAGCATACCAATCACCGGCGTCGGCAGGATCATGCTCTCTTCTGACTCGTTGTAGAATGAGACGTTGCCGCCGGTGACAGGTGTATCGAAGATCCTGCAGGCTTCGCCCATTCCGGCGACAGCTTCCTTGAAGAAATAAAATGACTCAGGTTTGTAGGGGTTGCCGAAGTTAAGGCAGTTGGTGATGGCAATCGGCGTTGCTCCGGTGCAGCTTATATTGCGAGCCGCTTCCGCCACGGCCAGAGCTGCCCCCCGTCGTGGATTCAGATAAACGAATTTGGGGTTGCAGTCGGTGGTCATGGCAAGACCCAGAGAGGTGCCCTTCACTCGCAATAGCGCGGCATCTCCACCCGGTCCCAAGACGGTGTTGGTGCGCACGGTCGAATCATACTGCTGAGTAACCCAGGATTTATCGCAGATGTTCGGTGAAGCCAATAACTCCAGCAGGGCGACGTTCCAATCGCGGTCTTGACGGTAGGGATCAAGATTCATGATATTGGTTTGATCCAGCGACATGGGACGCTTTGCCTGGCGGTGATAGACCGGCGCGCCTCCTCCCAAAGCCAGCTCATTGGCCGGAATTTCGCAGACCACCTCCCCTTGGTGCGAAACCCGCATCATCCCGTCGATGGTCACATGCCCGAGGCGTTCATGCAGCAACTCCCAGTGGTCCAGAATTCGTTCCGCCTCTCCTTCATATCCTTTCTTGACCACCGTCAACATGCGTTCCTGCGATTCCGAAAGCAGGATTTCGTAGGCGGACATTCCTTCTTCACGTAAGGGCACTTTGTCCAGGTCGATTTCGATGCCGCTTTTGCCGTGAGCCGCCATCTCGCTGCTGCTGCAGGTAATTCCTGCCGCTCCCATGTCCTGAATGCCGATCAGCGCATCGGATCTCACCAGTTCCAGAGTGGCTTCCAGCAGCAGTTTCTCGGCGAAGGGATCTCCAACCTGCACCGAAGATCGTTTGCTCTCCGATTCCTCGCTGATTTCTTCCGATGCGAAGGTAGCTCCGTGAATGCCGTCACGTCCGGTCCGCGAACCGAAGATGATCACGGTATTGCCTTCCCCTTTGGCGACCGCCGAAGCGATGCGATCTTTGTTAACCACACCCACCGCCATGCAGTTTATGATGGGGTTCTGGCTGTAGCCGTGGTGAAAAATGACTTCTCCGGCAACAGTGGGAATACCGAGACAGTTGCCGTAATCTCCGATGCCGCGCACCACGCCGTCCAGCAGATAGCGATTCCGGGCGATGGACAGCGAACCGAAGTGCAGCGAATCCAGCGAGGCGATGGGGCGCGCTCCCATGGTGAAGATATCGCGCATGATGCCGCCCACACCAGTAGCAGCTCCCTGGTACGGTTCCACGGCGCAGGGGTGGTTGTGCGATTCGATCTTGAACGCCACCGCCAGCCCGTGCCCGATATCGACCAGACCAGCGTTTTCCGCGCCGGCTTCAGCCAGCATTCTCCCGCCGGATCTCGGCAGAGTCTTCAGTTCGGCGATGGAGTTTTTGTAGGAGCAGTGTTCCGACCACATGACCGAGAACACGCCTAATTCCGGGTAAGTCGGCGTCCTGCCCAAGATCTGCAGGATGCGTTCGTATTCTTCTTCGGACAGCCCATGCTGCAAAGCCAGGGCAAGAGTGACAACGGGATCAGATTTCATCCTAAGATCGTAATTCCAGTTTATTATCTGTGGTGAAGTGTTATTTTTTTCAGTGTAGACCAATTTTATTACGAACTTCCTGGCTGGAAATCCCGCCCTCGGTTCTCCGTCTTTCTCGGGAACGCTCAATCAGTGCGAGAAAATCCGGGTGTGTACTCATGTTCAGGGTCTCCAAATCCACATTATCTAAATGGACGAGAGCCGCTATTGGTTTCCCCTCGGCAATTAAAATCACCGGTTCTTTATTTATCTCCCTGGCATATTTTGCCAGAGATCCGGTCGCTTTTTTTATTTCTAAGGTTCTCATAGGTTTACCACCTCGTTTCCGATTCTTACTTTTTCGCGGAGTTTGATACCGATTGCCAAAATTACGACCACAGGTGTGGGTGTCAATTCAATGTCATAGTAAACTCTAAGGTTCCCTATTCGCAATTCCCAGGGAGCTACCGGATTGGGTCGCATAGGCTTACGATGCCGAGTTTCGATTAGTGGCTCCGAAGCCAGCTGTTCCTCAACTGAATCTAAAACTAATCTCTGCTGGCGCGCAGTCAGAGTTTTCAGATGACCAACTGCATCAGGTGAATATTCAATGTTGAATGACAAAAGGGTTTGCCCTTTCTTGATATCTTTTAGAAAATCATCACCTTTTTCGCCAGTCATCCCTTAGCATAAGGGATAAGGCGACGGATGGGATTGAATTATTCAAGTTTTTCATCTTCGTAAAACATTTTATAATATTTTTTAAGATCCGGTTCAAGGCTCTCTAATTTGAAGCTATATTTGATAAACTCAAGAAATACAAAAATCCAATCAATAGTTAACAACATTGGAGTATCATCTGGTAGTTCTCCCACGGCAAATTTATGACCTATTGCAAACTGAATTACACTGCTATGAGTAATCTTATGGAGATAATCAATATGCTCCTTTTCAAATGAGATATCGAACGGGTAGATTATTTCCTCTTTAATTTTTTTCAGCCGATCAAAGAGGCTTACATCTGTCCAGGACCGGATTCTTTTTGATCCTGACCAATTGTTATCAGATAAAAATTTTTCTCTATTAATTTTAAGTAGAAGCAAATCATCAATCGGTTTTCTCATCTTTGCATATCGACTTATAAGTGTATCTAAAAGCTGGATGTCATAATTTATTTCATAGACAAAATACTGTTGAACTCGTTCATTCAAATCTAAATTAATAAAAAGCAAATCAATTACCAGTTCTGCAATCGGTCGTACCATGAGCCCCGCCGGTAATGGCTTCTTATTCCTGAATAAGATTATCTCGGCAGTTAATAATTGATGGATCTGTTCCAAGCTAACAATCACCAAACGATCAAAATCACATTTTGAACAATCACAGCCGCTATGTCTGAGTCGTAGAATTGACGGAAGATATTGTAAAAATGCTCTCAGATTTTCTGCTTTTTCAAGGGGTTTTAACATAGTCTTCATCTTTTTTGATAAAGGAGTATTTATTTGATCCTTATTCCTAGTCTATTCCTCCACGGGGTGAATGTTTTTTTGTAATTAGAAATCCCCGATTTCTATATCCAATCGGCAAATTCTTATAATTTTCACCCCACCAGAAACGATTTCCCCAACGGTTTAAAGGAGGCGGTATCCTGTCGCTTGAGTTTGTTTCTGATATCTTCAAATTGCTCAACGGTCGCGAGGGGATAGAGTCGCTCCCCGCAGTGCAGACAAACTTCTGCCTTAACTTTGACAATGGCTGTGTCCTTCCCGCCACACAACAGCTTTTCAACCACTTTCTCGGTTAAATCACCACAGCAGACGGGACATTTATCGAAAGGCTTCATGGTTCTCAGAAGCTCATTTGCCATATCTACTAATATATCCAACTCACAACGAAAAATCAAGCTCTTCCCGCATTAAGTAGTTTGCTCTTCAGCTTTTCAGGTCTCGGTTTAAGGCATTCAGCGCCATCTTTAGGGGCCAGAGCGTTGCCAGGATGCCAATCGCCAGGAAGATGATCACCGCAGTCACCCAGGCATCCATGGGGAAGATGATGGCGAAGGTGGTGTACTTGTAGTGCAAATATGTAGGCCAGCCGAAGATCGACGTCATAAGTACCGTCAGCACCAGACTGAGAAAAATACACAGTATCCCTCCCGGTGTGTTGGCGATTTTCATCGGATTGCGCTGTGAAAAATTGGCATAAACCGCACCCATGCCCAGCGATATTGCCGTAAGGGAAAAGGTGGCGACGATGGCGCAGAGCAGCGAAACCTGGAACAAGCCGCGGTCCACCTTCAAGGCGATGTCACCGACCACGATCATCGACCCGACCATGATCAACAGGGGTATGAACGCCTGCCAGAACTTCGACCAGAGGAAGCTGTCCATCGCCAGCGGAGCCGATCTCAGCAGCCAGAACGCCTGCCCTTCCAGGCTGATCAAGGGAAAGACGAAGCGTCCTGCCAGAGCTGCCGCAAAGTAGCAGGCAAAGCAAAAATTGGCGAAGAACAACAGCATCTTCCAGGATGATTGATCCACGTCGAAGAAGCGGCCGATGTTGGCAATGTTGATCAAATAGAGCGCCCAGATGCCGACCAGCAGGAAGGCCTGTCCCCATTGCAGGGGGTAGCGCCGGAATTCCAGCAGATCTTTCCGGAAAAGCGCCCGATAGATCGGTGATATCCAGCGCGCCTGCGACCAGAAGGATGGTTTGAAAAATTCCGATGACCGGCCCACAGTGGGTGATCGATCGATCCCTTTTAACCAGCTTCGGTAGTATATCGCCTTGCCCATGTCCAAAGTCAGCAGTACCACCAACGCGCACATGCTCAGCAGGGTCAATACCACTCTCTGCAGCAAGTCGTAGCGCCCTTCCAGAATGCTCAATAACCCACGTGAAATCAGCTTGTGGGGCAGCAGCGAGGCATCCTGAGATTTCTTAATTTCCAGCAGCGAGAACAGATAAGCGATGCCCCGTTGCCCGACTTTTTCCTTTGCCAGAGTCATGATCAATACGGTAATAACCAGCAGTCCGAGAATTACTGCGCCCCATTTGAATAATTTTCGCCTGGATATCCCTCCGAACAGCCAGCGCAGCATCAGCGCAGCAGCTACACCGATGGATCCCGAAATCAGCACCAGCGGAAACATCAACCCGCCGAAAAGGGTGAAGTAGGCGGGCCAATCCACCTTGAAGTAAACGCCGTATGACAGAATGAAAGGCACCATCAGCGCCACTAGCGCCCAGGTACTGTAGACGATCACCTCGAAGAATTTCGCCGTGAAGACGGCCCCCTGTGAAACCGGCAGGGAGAAAAGCAGGCTTAGTTCATCATCACGATACAGCATCGAAAGTGAAGTGAGCGCCGTGGATACGACCAGAACAACGAAGAAGAGCAAAAAAGCGAGTTCGAAGAAGCGCGCAATCACCAGTTTGCCCAGGTCAGGCATACCCAGAAGGTAAGCGAAGATGAACAAATCGAGGCGATAGACCAGTGCGGAGATTGCCACTGCAATCACGAACGACACCAGTACTCCGACCAATTTCTTTAACGGTAGAGATCGCACCACGCTGAAGAGCTCGGCCAGTTTGAGGTCCAAGAGTAAGATTATCCCATGAAAATCAGGCATGTTTCATCCTTTAAGCTTCCATCGGATCGCCGGTAATTCTTAGGAATGCCCCTTCCAGGTCGGCATCCTGTAATTGGCGTAATTCTGAGAACGTTCCCTGAGCGATCAGTTTGCCTTTATTGATGATCGCCAGGCGGTCACAGAGTTCCTGAGCGATGGGCAAAACGTGAGTCGAGAAGAAGATCGTTGCGCCTGCGGCGGCGCGCTGTCGCAGCAAATCCTTGAATTGCTTGGCGCTGCGCGGGTCCAATCCCACCAGAGGTTCATCGAGAAGAATTAGTTGAGGATCATGCATCAAGGCTGCCGTCATGGCGATTTTTTGACGCATTCCCTGTGAGTAGCCTTCGATGCGTTCGTCCAGCCAGCCTTTCAATTCAAATTTGTCAGCCAGTTCTGCCATTTTGGGTCTATATGACTCAGGTCGCATCATATGCAACTGAGCGCAAAATTCCACAAATTCCCTGCCCGACAATCGCTCATAGAGAAAGGGTTGATCGGGCACATAGCCGATCAACTGCTTGGCGTGTCGCGGCATTTCAGCCATGTCGATTCCATCGATCAAAACCCTGCCATAGGTGGGCTGCAGAAGTCCCGCGATCAGGCGAATCGTGGTTGTTTTCCCGGCGCCGTTTGGCCCTAAAAATCCGAAGATTTCGCCGCGCGACACCCGCAGGTCAATCTGATCGACCGCTCGTACCCGGGTGAAATCCTTGGTTAATTTCTCCAACTGAACCATTATTACTCCATCTCCAAATGCCTTCGCCCGATTTCAAATCCTACAGCGAAAGCTATAGAAGCCAAATATACCATAACCCGAAGAAAAACACAAGTGAAATGTGCGAGGTTTCAGCAGGTGCTGAAATCGACGCCAAAAGAACCCTTGCATTTCCAATGGAAAAGTGCTATATTACTTTAAGTACCGCCAATCCACCCAATGGGAGAACCCATGCTTACCCGTCTGATCTTGATAGTTTTCGGTGTTTTACTCTGCGCTGGGATACTTCAAGCTCAGTACGCCGGAAACCCCGATTGCTACCGCGAACTCTTCGACATGCACGAAGCTCGCGGCCCCGCACAATCGGCTCTCGATAATACCGATGACGAGACCGCCTACGATGCCCTGCATTATGACCTCTACATCCGCTTCTTCCCCGCCGATTCCTCGGTATCCGGTCAGGTGTACCTGCGCTTCGCCAGCACGGTTGCTTCGCTCAGCGCCATCGATCTGAATCTTTACTCAGGCATGACAGTTGACAGCGTCAGGGTTGCCGGCACAGTCGTAACCTATATCTTGTTGCCAAGCCATATACTGACCGTCAATCTGCCGCAGCCGCTGCCCAATGGGGATTCGACCACCGCTCAAATCTATTATCATGGTCGACCCTATTTAGGGAGTGGGGAAGGGGTGTTCTTCGATCTGCATTTGGGCCATCCCCTGATCAATTCCCTCTCTGAAGCTGAAGGCGCCCGCAACTGGTGGCCCTGCAAGGATCGCCCCGGCGATAAGGCCACCGCTCGCATGGTCTGGACCGTTCCGGATGATATCTACGCCACCAGCAACGGATTACTTCAGAATATCACAACGCCGGAACCGGGCTGGAAAACCTTCGATTGGGTTGAAACCTATCCCATAAGCACCTATCTGATCGCTGTCACCGCTACAAACTACGCTCACTGGCGGGATTGGTACGTCACCACCGCTCAGGATTCCATGCCGCTGGATCACTATATCTACCCCGAAGACTCGGTTCATTCGCGCATCGATTTCGCCGATCTGCCCGAAGTGATCGGCTGGTTCGCTTCGGTGTGGGAAGAATACCCCTTCCTGAACGAAAAATACGGTCACGCCGAGTTCCCCTGGGGGGGAGCCATGGAACATCAGACCCTGACCTCCTACGGGGAAGATTTGATTACCGGCAACAACTCCTATCACTGGATCATGGTGCACGAACTTTCGCACATGTGGTGGGGAGACTTGGTCACTTGCGGCACCTGGATGGACATCTGGCTGAACGAAGGCTTCGCCACCTATGCCGACGCGCTCTGGATCGAGCACGCCCAGGGTGAAAACGCCTTCTACAACCGCCTGCTGGACTTTCGCCAGACCTATATGCAATGGGAAGGGTATGAGGGTCGTTTCCCCATCTACAATCCGGACTACATGTGGGGTGGCACAGTTTACCAGAAGGGCGCCTGGATTCTGCACATGCTGCGCTACGTCATGGGCGAAACCGATTTCTGGAATTTCTACACGGAATGGCGCGCCCGCTACAGCTTCAGTTCCGCCGTCACCGCCGACCTGCAGCAGACCATGCAGGACGTATCGGGGTTGGATCTGACCTGGTTCTTCGACGAGTGGGTCTATATGGCGGGTTACCCGGAATATCGCTGGGGCTGGGAAGCCGAACCCATATCCGGAGAAGACAGCAGCCGGGTTGATCTCTCTGTCTTGCAGGTGCAGCAGTTGGTCAACCAGACGCCGATTTTCACCATGCCGCTGCCCTTCCGGGTGATCACCTCCACCGGGCAGTACATGGTGCAGCTCTGGAACGCCCAGCCCGCCCAGCTTTTCAACTTCAACGTGCGGGGGATCGTCACCGACGTGATCTTCGATCCGGAATACAAGATTCTTAAGAATGCCACCGAAACCGGCTATTCCGACGCTCCTACGACCTCCCCCTGGGCGCTGCCGACCAAGCCCGATCTGACTCTATCGCCCAATCCTGCTAATCCGACGGTGCGCATCAGCTTCGAACTGCCCACGCCGCAGCACGCCGTCCTGCAGATTTACAACCTCGCCGGGCAGAAGGTGGCGGAGCTGCTGAACGGCTCCCAGCCCGCCGGAACCCAAACCTTCACCTGGGACGGTTCTGCTTATGCCTCCGGCATTTACCTGGTGCGGCTGGAAACACCGAGTGTGCAGCTGGTGAAGAAGCTGACGGTACTGAAGTAGGTGATGGGTGATGGGGAGAGGGTAGGACAGACATTCTTGTCTGTCCTCAATACTCGGCGATATAAACAGTCAGACAGGAATGTCTGACCTACCCAGTGATACATTCGTTGCGTAGGGTATCGGGCTTTGCCCCGACCCGCTAATTTGGAGTGCGGAAGCTTGCTTCCGCCTTAATGGATATGCGGTGGCAAGCCACCGCACTCCACCGTACCCGCGCATTGCGGTGTGTGGCATGCTTCTGGACGACGCAGTCGTACGAAGCATGTGAGTATGGACAACTATACTATCGCCTGTATTTCAGCCACGAGTACGGGTAAATCCTGCCTGACGATTTCCCAGACGATATCGAGATCAACATCGAAATAGCCGTGAATCAGGCGACATATTCGACCTGTGCAGTGTCCATCACCTGCTGCCGAAAGTATTTACTCAGGAAACCCGGCGTGTGCAGATCCACTTTTCTGCCGATTATTTCAGTTAATTGATCCTGAATATCGAAGAAAGCCAGCCCAGGGGTGCAATCCGGTTCAAATTCCACCAGCACGTCGACGTCGCTGCCGGGGTTGAAGTCAGACGTCAGAATCGACCCGAACAACGCCAGCTTGCGGATGTGGTAGCGCCGACAGATTTCGGCAATTCGATCTTTCGGTATTTCTATGGGTAGAGGCATGATTGTTTGAGTCGTTGATTTGATAAGATAAGCATCTTACGACTCAAATTTCAAGCGCCAAATGAGGTTTATTGCGTGGAGGGGGATGAAAAAGTCTTGTCATTCCGGCAAAGGCTTTAGCCTGCGTCCGGAATCTGACAAGGTCGAGAGGAGCAGACACTACTTTGCCCTCCCCGGTGGAATAAAATTCTACCGCTCGCTTTTATAAGAATAGGCTGATAGCCTATGCACCATGCTAAATCACTGCAGTCGCTCTCAGCGACTTCCTTAGGCAGCGAGCACCAGAATCTCATTCTGGTGTTACAGCACACGGCGCATTCCCGCCCCGCAGCCGCTCTTCAGCGGATTTTTTTATGCGGCGAGGGGGAGGGGAGGGGAAAAGGGTGTATTCATATGCGGAAGAGGTAAAGATTTGTAATACTATTATTCATTTATTGACATTTGATCGCCGATTGATTTGTGGTTGTATACTTCCAATATTTTAAATGAATTATCTAAATATTCGCCATAATTCTTATCAAACTTTTGCAAAATTTCTAGTCGTACATTCAAAGTATCACCTTTTGAAAATTTTTCGCCTTTAGCTACCGTTTGACTGAATTTTTCATCTTCTATCCTCGCCTCAATTTTCTTTTCCTTATATAAAAAACCCCATTTATATCTTTTGTCATCAAGATCAAAAACAACTTTAAAAACTGTCAATATGCAATTATCAGCAACTACTGGTCTTGATTCTTCAGATTCCGATATTTCATCCTCTATCAGAGCCGGTAATTCTTCTCTTGTAATTTCAATTGAATTACCTTGATCTGGCTCTTCGATTCGAATACCGGCTATGGAGGTGTCTTGGTTTATTGCCGATATATTGCTGTTTAATGCCCTTTTAATGGAGGGATTGTTTTGATAGATGTTATATGTAGGATTATTGATTATTAAAGTTTCACCGCCACTATTTACTATTTGAGTAGTTTTTTCACCTTTTTCGATTTTAAGGTTCTTATTTTTACTATGGAACTTTTTGAGCTTATAGAGTTCGATAATAATTGTAGGGATTATTGCTGCAGTTAGTTTAATACCAAATTCAATCATTGGTGGTGCAGAAAAAAATGTGTTGAATTCAAAAAAGAAGTTGTAACTTCCTATATTAATTTCCTTCACTTTTATCGTGCTAAATCCATCCCCAGTAATCTCGGTCGTCGTTTCTTTAACTATTGTTTGGAAGCTCTGCAAAGAAATCAAAAGTGTATTCAATTCAGAATCACCCGGTGCACCTAGAAAGGTGTAGCTCAATTTACTTCTCATAGTACTTGCCTCTAATTTGGTTAACAACCCCTCATCGTTTTAGTCTGGTTGATTGGCCTGGCTAACTCGTTAACCGGGTAACCTGCCATGGTTCGCCATTTATTCTACTTTACATGATTCTTAGCTATTATGTAAGTTATGTCGTGGAAATTATTGCGTATTTGCATTCTGTGGCTGGGTTAAAATCATCTCTCACTCCTCGTGAAATGTTACATAGCTTATAAGAAATTCTTCCGTTTTCAAGCAGAGTCAAGCCGCCAGCACTATGTGGCTTAATATGATCGACGACTGCTTCATCAAAATCAAGAATATGTCCACAGATATTGCCGAAATGCTCGAGTTGACATTTACCCCCAGCTCTAGTAAAAAGTATTAATTTTTCTTCGTGTGAATAAATTCTATTTGGATCAACATTTGGTAATGGCTCAAGCTCGACTCCGTTAAATAGATAAGCTCCAATAATATCATGTCTAGTTTGAATCCCTTCAATTCCTGTATTTCCCCGAGACATTGCTAAGCTCAGATCCTCAAATATATCATCATTCGGTCTTTCACTATAGTCACGATTCATTGCTTCTAAACGTGCAATATCGAGCTTTTCAAAATTATTTCTAATTACCGAATATTGATCTTCTGGTATTTTATATAATAATGATATTCTGGATAGTATCCAGTACAGGCTAAGTGAATAATTCTGGTTCAAGTGAGGGTTATTTTCAGGGAATATTTTTCCTAGCATATCTACTACTCTTTTAACATTTGTAATTATGTTCACCTCGAGTGGTAAATTTAAGGGTTCTTCGCTATTTTGAATGGGTAAAGGTTGATTAAGTCGAGATTTTTAATTATACTAGGGAACACTCATCAAACTGGAGGTTCCCGATGCAATCCCCGACGGAAGACTTGTTTGCGCAGGCTTTAGGTTTAGAGAAGCCATGGCGCGTTGCGGGCATTAAGTTTTCGCCAACAGATCGACGTCTTGACATCCATTTAGATTTCAGTGCGGGCAGCACGTTTACCTGTCCTCGGTGTGAAAAACCAGGGTGTAAAGCTTATGACACGGCAGAAAAGTCATGGCGACACCTGGATTTTTTCCAGCATCAAGCCTATCTGCTCTGCCGGGTTCCCCGCATTGATTGCCCTGATTGCGGGGTCCAGCAAGTAAAACTGCCTTGGGCGCGACCGGGCAGCGGATTCACCCTGCTCTACGAAGCCTTGATTATGATTTTAGCCCGGGAGATGCCGGTCAAGGCGTTATCCCGCTTTTTAGGCGAACATGACACCCGAACAGTGCTTGGGGATCGACGAAACGTCCCGGCGCAAGGGGCACCAATATGTAACGCTGTTTGTGGACTTTGACCAAACCAAGGTGATCTACGCCACGGATGGCAAAGATTCCAACACGATTGGGCGCTTCAGCAACGACTTTCAAGACCATGGCGGCGATAGTGACGCCGTCACAGAGGTCTGTTGTGATCTATCCCCGGCTTTCATCGCTGGCATAGCGGACTGTTTCCCCAACGCCAGGGTTACTTTTGACCGCTTTCACGTCATGAAACTGATGGGTGAAGCGGTGGATCGAGTGCGGCGCGAAGAACAACGTCAGGTCGTAGGTCTTAAGGGCAGCCGTTATTACTGGCTGAAAAATCCGGAAACTCTAAACGCCCGTCAGCGGCAACAATTACAGGATTTATCACTCCGTCATCTGAAGACGGCACGAGCATACCAGATTCGTTTGAATCTGCGCGATTTCTGGGATCAACCCCCTGAATTAGCCGAAGATTATTTGCAGAGATGGTACATCTGGGCTACCCATAGCCGTCTGTATCCAGTGATACAAGTCGCACGAATGATCAAGCGACACTGGCAAGGCATCTTGAACTTCACCAAAACCCGAATCAATAATGGCTTGTTAGAAGGAATTAACAGCTTGGTGCAGGCAGCGCGAACAAAAGCTCGTGGCTATCGCACCGTCGAATACTTCATCACCATGATCTATCTCATCGCAGGTAAACTTAAATTCTCTTTACCCATTTGAAACAGCGAGGAGCC
>JAPKYS010000065.1 GCA_026394195.1 bacterium
CGGCACTCTTCTTCGATAAAGGACCAGTCGATGATCCGATTCAACTTGACCAACATGTGATCCGGGGGAATCAACCGGTCATAGACTTGGGCATCCATGAAAGAACGCTGCTGACGGGTCGGTTTAAATGAAGCCATTATCATTCCTAAGTTATTGTTACTCAGGAACTAATATACAAAATATTCGTTCAGAAAGCAATACTTTTTTGCAAATAATAAGGTGTAAAAATCAACAGTCTCTAAAGAATAATGTGTCTGATGAAGAAGTTGCGAAAACTAAGCAAGAAATACGCGAAAAATTCGATGATAATTACCCGTTTCCTCAAAAACCTTATAGATACGTATTTCATTTTTTTGATTTAATTGTTGCACTTAAGATCAATAATGCCATATTTCCCTTTGAATCTTTTGAAGAGATCAAAGACACTCTTAAAAAGCAATGGGCAGGTTTGGTTTATGATAGTCTGGACAGAGATAAGCACGTACCTATCACTGTTATCGAACAGTTCAGCAAAAAACTCGAAAATATTGAGCTACAGATCCGATCTTTAGCCGAATCGAAAACCGAGGAATCTCATGGTTCAAGAATTGCGTCCTTTGATTTAAAACAATTATCTAGCGACCTTGTTCGAACGGATTTTCAGGAGTTAAAGAAACGAATTGAAGATATTCTTGACAATATTATCTTCGATCCATTCCATGATCAACGGGTGATTTTTTCAGAAGAGTGGGACGCAAGTAAAGTTAAAACTTGGCTTGAATCTTTAGTTGTTTTAACAAAGGAGTTTAAATGGTCCACAACCATTTCAATTTTGGAGCTTTATCGTGGACTCGAAGAATC
Organism: bacterium; assembly: GCA_026394195.1. Taxonomy (GTDB): domain Bacteria; phylum Electryoneota; class B3-LCP; order B3-LCP; family B3-LCP; genus JAPKYS01. Next base: position 841 of record JAPKYS010000065.1, read on the forward strand.
TTATCGTTATTGGAAGAGTAGATCAGAGATTCCCTATGATTATGTTCGCGAATTATGTGTAATTGCTAATAATATTGAAGATAGTGAACGTGATAGTTTTGCGACTACTGTTGCCCTCAAGTTGAACAAATGTTTTCAACCGCCACCCCCAATGCCGGTACCGCCACCACCAGAACCTCCAGAATTACCAGATGGTATTGGAGAGGATGTACCTTTTTAATAAAATTGCTATCAGGACACGCTTCGTCGTGTCCTTTTAGCTATTGGATCATCAGGGCGCGACGAAGCGCGCCCCTCCGATCCCGTTGCTTAGTAGTCACTCACCTTGATCGCCTCATCCACCATGATGGTGTAGACCGATTCCTTCGATACCACCGCCGATTCCAGCTTCTGCGAAATCACCTTCTCCGCTTCGATCATCAACGGCTGCGCCACCGATTCGCGGATGGCGAAGCGCCGGTCTAAAGCGGCGAATTTGGTCGAAGTGGCACTCGGGGAAACCACTAACTTGGCGTTCATCGGCAAGAGTCCCTGGTAATGCCCCTGCTGCCGGAACAGCTCCGCCGCATGCCAGGTGTCCGGATCCTGATACTGGCTGAAGTTCAGGATCTTCTCGATGTCGGTCTTGGTCCCCAGCACATGCGTCATCTGCGACGGCACGTCGAAGGAAATCGCCAGGTGCACCAGGTCGGCGTAAGTCCAGCTCCCACCGGTGCCGGAAAAGACGTTAGTAGCGCCCGGGCTGGTGCCGTCGCCGTTGACGATGATCTCGTAAATTTCGTCGATTTCGTCATACGCCAATTGTGCGCCGATCCACCACAGGAAAACCTTGAATTCGTCCAGCCGCTGGCTGCGGATCACCTTGTAGGAAAAATCGAAGCGGCGTCCTTTGTCGACGATCTGGACTTCTTTTTCACGGTAGAGCAACTGCACCGTGGGATAGCCCGACCCATCGGAACGCTTCGCCAGGCTCTCTTTGGCGCTGTCCATCTTGATGTAAATCGGTTTGACTGACGGCCCATTAACCGGAACCGATGCCGCCAGCAGCTCTTCGGGATCCTGCACCATGCGGTATCCCCGCACGATTTCACGCTGAATGTACTCCGGCAGCAGAATCAAGCCGCCGCCCAGATAGAAATCTTCCACGGTGATGGCGCGCCGCCCGCTGCCTGATAATCCCAAAACCAGCATCTGCCGGTCAAACGCATCCGGACCGGCGTTGCCGCGCGGCGATGGATCCAGCTCTTCCAGCAGTTCCGTCAACGTCATGCCGCGTTCCTGAGCTTCCGCGTACAGCGACAGATCCCCGGATCTGGAATGCCGGACCACCGTCTGTTTCAGGCCTTCCGCCTGTGAAAAATCCAAACTCATGATTACCTCCTTAAGTGATATAGTCTTGATCGAAGCCATCTCCAGCTCCGATCTGTCTTCTCGACCCTACCCACCCCAATTTTGTGATCCAATTCACTTGTTTTTAATCCGTAATGTGTTATATTAGTGCTTTATACAGAAACCAGGATCTAACTAAAAAGGATGACCAATGATGGCGAAGAGACTTCTAACCGGTTTTCTCGTAGTCGCGCTGATGTGCGGACTGGCTGCCGCAAAAGGCAAGACCGACGTCGGACTGAAAGGTTTGGGATTGCGGGTTGGTTTCGTCATGCCGGAAGACCCCATTGATGCGACTTTTGGCTTTGGCGCTCAGGTGCAATTGGGTCAGATCATTCCGGAATTGAAATTGGAAGGTATGATTGATTATTGGGGGAAGAGTTATGATACCGGATTCAACACCGATGCCAGCTTCTCGGTCATCGCTGTTGGTGGGCTGGTGAAGTACTACTTTGATCTGAATGGATCAAAAATCCTGCCGTACACCGGAGCAGGATTGGCGCTGCACTTCGCTTCTGTCAAAGTCAACACGCCCATCGGTGATGTCTCCGATACTCAAACCGATATCGGATTCCACCTACTAGGTGGTATAGAATACCCCTTCTCCCCAAAACTGAATGGGGTAGCTGAAGTAAAGTTCGCCTTCTCGGAAGTCAATTACTTCGGTATTTACGCCGGAGCCATCTACAAACTGGGCAAGTAACGGATAACTTCAATTCGTTTTATGGATCAGCGTCGGGTCTCTGAACCCGGCGCTTTTTTTATTATTCCCCCAAAAAATTCCATTTCGCTTGATATTTCTCTTGCATTCAAGTTGGTTTGATGATATATTATACCAGTTCTCGAAAATAATTTCCGATGTTAAAGCGTGTCATTCCGGCTTGTCCGGAATCTGACACGCCGTCGGATTCCCGACGCATCCGCTTGTTGGCGGATTTGCGGGAATGACGGCCTAGTGTGCTGAATATGTCGAGATAAGAGATTAATTTCAAGAAATGCTATAATACCAACCAAGCACCATTTCATCTGTGGAGGCAACCATGATCCGGCGCATCTTGATCTCCGCCCTCTACCTTTGGGCTCTCGGCGCTTTCAGTGTAACCCACGGGCAGGTACATCTTTCCGGAAACCTCAGCGGCACCTACCCTGATACCACCTACCTCGTCGAAGGCCACATTTGCGTTCCAAGTGGTACAACCGTCAACATCATGCCCGGAGCCATTTTTCTGTTCAGGGGCGATTACTGTTTCAGCATATCGGGCAATTTGCAGGCAGTCGGCACAGCTCAGGACAGTATCTATTTCACTTCGGCTGCGGGAATCTCCGGAGGGTGGCAGGGACTCGGTATTTACGGTGTTAATGCAAGTGCAAGCCTACTGGAGTATGCGGTCATATCCAAGAGCAGCAATTCCGGAATTAGATGTGGCAGCTCCGACCCTACCATTCAGCATTGCAGCATAGTCGATAATCGCTCACCCATGATTGGCGCAGGGATAAGCCTAATCAGCTCAAATCCTATCATCGGTCATTGCATTATCAATCGCAATCATTGCCGGGGGGAAGGGGGTGGGGGCATCAACATTATCAACTCAAATCCTCTCATCGAGAATTGTGTTATCACTGAAAATTCCTGCCGCGACTGGGGAGGAGGCATCGAATTCTTAGAGGGAAGTTCAGGCACGACGGTTAAAAACTGCTTGATTGCCAGAAATGTCGCAGGCATCGAAGGTGGTGGAATAGCACTTTTTGGGGGTAGTGCACCTCTAATTGAGAATTGCACCATTATCAATAATCTGACACACGTAGGTTCGGGGGGAGGTATTTTGGGAAGCACCGCTATTGTTTCCAACTCCATCATCTGGGGCAACCGCCCCGGTCAAATTTGGTATAACGCCAATGTGACCTTTAGCGACGTGCAAGATGGTTATCCCGGAGTTGGCAATATAGACCTCAATCCACTATTCATCGCCGGTCCGGAAGGGCGCTGTTATCTTTCACAAATTGCCGCCGGACAAACTCAGCAATCCCCTTGCGTCGATGCGGGCAATCCAGCTTCGCTGATACTCAGGGGAACCACCCGAACCGATGGTATTCAGGACGACGGTGTCATCGATATGGGATACCACTTCCCCATCCCTGAATATCCAATAGCTTCAGCCGCTTTTCGCGTCGATCAACTTGGTGCTGCAAATTCAGTAGTTATAATATCCGCAACGCCCAACCCCTTCAATCCTTCAACGACGCTCACGTTCGCGCTCCCCGAAGCAGGCAACGTCCATTTGACGATTTACGACGTGGCGGGTAGACAGGTTGCGGAGCTGGTAAACGGATATAAAGACGCAGGTTCTCACCAGGCAACCTTTGATGGTTCCAACCTGAGTTCCGGCATCTACTTCGTCCGGCTGGATGCAGCCAATCAATCTGCATTACAGAAAATCGTCCTGCTGAAATAAAGTCTTACTTGTAGGGGCGTTTAATTAAACGCCCTGCTTCCTCACCGTAGGAGGCACGGCATGCCGTGCCCTTACATCTAGAGAAAACACTTATGCAGGGGCGTTTCTATAAACACCCCTGCATAAAATTAAATTCACCTTGCCTGCAAGGTCAACTGCCCTGACCCCAACACCTTTCCGATTAACTTCTGCACGTTCTCCCGTTCGCGGATTAGTCCAGCCAGGTCCAGAGCCTCCAGGTCCAGCGGAACAGCCTTAATACCCAGTATCTGTCTCCTACCTTCGATTTCGGAGCGAAAGACACTCTTCGCCAGGCTGACTTCATCATGGAGCGTCACCAATCTTTTGGTCAGATCATCAACAGCAGAGCTTTCGTTTGTGACGTCCGTCTGCAACTGTTCCTCCGACCGCCGTAACCCCTCGACTTCCTGACGATAGTTCTTGATCACCAGCTCACTCGACCTGAGCGCTTCCGTGATCTCATCCAGGTTGATTTCACCCACGGCGATTTTCTTCAGTGTTTCTGAAACCGCCAGCTTTTCCATGTTTATCTCCTCTCCGATTTGGTTACGACCCCTCAAAATTCATATAAAAGTGATTAAAATATCGAGTGTATGGCACTAACTTTGGTCAAAATATACCCACAATATCTGGAGTAAAATCGATAATTTATTAATATACAAATACATAAGAAAATTCAGATTCTTTAAAAAAAACTTGACTCCGGAATTTTTTATTAGTATATTATTCACGTAGACGCTGAAAAGCTCTTCAGTAAACAAGGAATCTTCGTCAACCCTTCCCCCCAGGGGTTGGCGTTTTCACCCCGTTACTGTTCCCCCCATGGTAACGGGGTACTTTTCTCAGCGACTTCCCATCCCACCCGCCGCGATAATCCGTCCTGATTGGAGATATCATTTCATTCAGTCGCTTTAGCGACTTGATTCAAACGAGCATCCCGAATTCATTCGGGTGCTTCTCTACGAGGTACTTTTTGTCGACCTTCCCTGCTTCCGATACCTACCATCTGCTAGGTCGTTGCGTCAGGTCTTGTTCCGCCTACTGGCGGAATGTGACCTGACGCTTGTTGCCGTAGAATCTGCAAAATGCTCCGAAAACGTCCCCTGCAGGGGACTGAAGCAGATTAGCCCGGGAATTCATTCCCGGGGAGAGTCTCTGGGGAAGGCTGGATCGGAATCCTTCCTGCTTACCCCGCCAAGCGCTGCAGATCATCACCGTAGATGGGGATCGCTTCGCTTTCCAGCAGGATGAACACCGCAGGCAGCGGAATATAGTCTCGGATGGGGCTCGGGCGACAGCCACGGTACACCGGACAGCGGTAATTCAGATAACAGCCGTTGGCGTAGCAAACCGTCCATTCTTCGGCAGAAAGTCGGCAGAGTGTTTGGTGATTTTCGACGGGCGTCGTCGGGCAGGATGACATGGCAGGCCTCAGCGTTGATGTATTAATGCAACTGTCTATATATAATATACAACACCAGGACGCCTTTTGTCAACTCTTTTCTCGAAATTTTTCAAATTTTACTTGCTTTAGCCTGACTTCTTGTTTAAATTATGCGTCAACATGACTTACAATCCCTCAGATCGAGGCGTTTACATGAATGTCGGTTCCAGTATCCGGCAAGCTCGGCTATCGGCGCGGCTGAGTCAGGAAGAACTGGCTGCCTCGGCGGGAATCAATCGCACCTACCTCTCCCAACTGGAAAACAGCCATAGTTCCCCGACCTTGGAGATCCTGGATCGGATCGCTCGGGCGCTTAACCTGGAAACTACCACCCTAATCGCCCAAACCCAAACCGCTCGAGAACCCGATCCACAGTACGAAACCACCGATTCGGATCCCATTTATCCGGGGTTGTTGGACTTCCTGAGCGATGAACGAACCCGCCTGCTGATGCACCCTACTCCCGATGAAATCGAGGAGTTGAAGCGAATCCGCTTCCTGGGGCGTCATCGGCCCTCTAAGCAGTTTTTCATCGACGCTCTCTTCGAGTACCGCCGCAGCCACGGCAATTAGACTTGCTTGGACTGCTTACTAAAAAAATCTATAGTGGCCGGATCACCGCGCCACGCGGCAAGCCTCTCATTTATTTTCGAAGCGGTTGACGTCTGATCAGTCTCAACCGCTGGCGTCCGTCCATCGGAAGTACGACATTAGCGTAAATCATTGATTAATCATGGCTTATCTTGATGATCTTGCCGCAAGGCATGGAGTCCCCTACCGTTTTGCCGTCGTTCCCGAAGGGCATCGAGCCTATCTGATGGGGAACGTCGTTATCCTCAACCAAACGTTGACCCCGGAGCGCGCCCATTGGGCTTACTGCCACGAAGTGGCGCACCTGCTGCTGCACCACCCCGCCCTGCTGCCGATCGATGAAAGCGCCGAAATCGAGCAGGAAAATGAAGCCAACCGCCTCGCTTCGGAATTGCTCCTGCCCGATGAACTTATTCTCCCACATATCCAGCACTCGCTGTTGGACTTGAAGCAAACCTTCCCCTTCGCCAGCCACGAGGTGTTGGCGCGGCGCCGCCAACTATTCCGCTCGGGTTTGTTGACTATATTCGACAACGGCAAGATGACCACACGGCTGGCGCCCGATGGCTGGAGTTGCCCGGCTAATCTGTTTCCGTTAGAACAACAGGCGCTCAAGGAGTGCTATACGAACCGATCCGAAGTTATACTCGATGTTGATGGAATGAAAGTGGAGGGAACGTACGTGGATGAGGGACGCGGGGTATTGCGGGTTATTCTCTTCCTCGAAGGTGATCTTACTGAGTGATGTGCTGTCGGCTCCTCGCAGGAGCCAAAACAATCCGCTTAATTTTTTTACTTGGTTACTTGTTCACTTGGACACTTGGTTACTTCTAAATTGATGTGCTGTCGATTCGTCGTAAAATACTGGATAATAAATTAGCTGTCATTCCCGCAAGTCCGCCGTCAGGCGGGCGCGTCGGGAATCTGACAGCCTATCACTGTGCTGTCGGCTCCTCGCAGGAGCCAAAACAATCCGGTTCATTTTTTTACTTGGTTACTTGTTCACTTGAACACTTGGTTACTTCCAAATAAATGAGGCTTTCATGCTCGAGCTGATCAACCGAAATCCCCAGCACTTCCTCTTTATCATACTGCTGATCTCCCGTATCGGGGACGTGCTGACCACCTATATCGCCACACCCAACCTCAAGCTGGAAGCCAACCCGCTGGTGCGCAAATTTCGCTGGCCATTTGCCTATCTGACCATACTGGTCGCTTTTGTCGCCTACCTCGATCTGGAAGTCGCCGTTATCTTTACCGTGGTATCGCTGCTGGTCAGCGCCTCAAATGCCTCCAAGATGTGGCTGATGCGCGGCTTAGGAGAAGATGAATACCTGAAGATTTTCACTCAGGTTGCCCTCAGGACCTCGCTGAGCTTCTCCCTGCTCGGTTTCTGGGCAACGCCCTTCTTCTTTTTCATGCTGGGAGCTTTTCTGCTCATCCTGACAGACGGCATCGGTCAGGTGGCCTCCGAAGGCGTCATCATCTACGCTCTGGTGATGTTTTTCTATAATACCCTGTCTCTCTGGAAAATTCGTAAACGCGTCCGCCGCCAGCGCGCCATCTTCATGATCGATATCACTCAATAGATCTTACCAACAAAAAGGGCGCACCTCATGCGCCCTGATTTTCTCGTGCTTTCGATTCTCCGCAGTCGACGGCCGGGGTTTTTCTTATAACAACAAAAGGGCGACCCGCCCCAGGCGGATCGCCCTCAACAAGGGGCTTATGTAAGTTAATTAATTATCATTACATTCGTCGGGGTCAGGGGCGCAGCGTGCTGCGCCCTGCCTAAAAGAAAAGTCAAGATAATTAGTTAATCGCCATAAGCCCCTTGTTGGGATTAATGTTGTAGGGACATGCCATGGCATGTCCCTACGGTTCTTCTATCGACAGGGCGTTTAATTAAACGCCCCTACATCTTAGTTTTTAGTCTTTTGTTTTTACTTCAGCAGCACCATTTTTTCTATCCCCGTGTACTCTCCCGTCTGCAAGCGAACGACATACACCCCCGCCGCCATCCCCGACCCGTCGAAGGTAATGTTATGCTCGCCTGCCTGTAACGGCGCAGCATGCTGCGCCCTTACCAAGCGACCGCCGATATCAAAAACCTCCAGCCGCACCTGTACCGCATTAGGCAGTGTGAACCGGATGATGGTAGTCGGATTGAAGGGATTAGGATAAACAGACCCAATCCGGAACTGATTGGGGAAACCGCCGGCAGCCGAAGCTTCCACACCAGTCGGAGCATCCAGATCATCCAGAGCGGCTCGGAGAAACGCCTCTGCCGTCTGAGGAGTCATGTAAAACGGCGGAACGTCCAGGATAATCCAATCAGCAGGAATTCCGCCGCCTTTCAGAGCCACCGGGCGCCCGTCGTAAGGCGATCCAGCCCCGGATGCCGCAGAAAATGTTCCGATGACCTGAACGTCAGGCGGAAAACTTTCGGTCCAGATCGCATCGGAAAGGAGCAGACCACTCCAAGCGGAAAAACGCACTGTATCGTAGGTTAAATCGGGGTAGCCGTTTGTACCGTGAGCGCCGATCATCTCGAAACTTCCCGGCGGCGTAGTCCTGATCGAATCGATACCGGCGAGATCATAGATGAAATCACCGGGATTGAATCCGTGATCATAGCCCTGCGCTCCGGCAAGTGAGTAGGAGAGCCTCCAGCCGCAAACCAACAGCTTGCCGCCGTTCGCCAGATACTTACGATAAGCAGTGGTGTCCGCTGTGATGGACGTCGTGAAATAATCGGCGTAAATCAGAGTCAAAGCGTACGGAGCCAGATCGGCGTCGGAAATCGTCACGCCGCTTCCCGTGCTGTCTGATCGATCCCACTGAGCCGCGACGCTGTAGGGTGTGAGGATTTCAGAGTAGAAATCGTCGACCTCGTTGTCCGTCGGCATCCCGGGAAAACCGCTGCCGTCGGGTGTTGCATCCACCATAAGAATCCCGCGCTGGTGGGTCGCCAATTGACCTTCCTCTACCAGAGTAGGTTCACCGTAGATCATCTGATTGTTCTGCGTGCGGATGCGATACAGGTACAATTGTCCGGGATTGACGGTATTATCCGTCCAACTTGAATCCGGGTACGGAACGACAACCACTACCGCAAAATTGGATCCGGGCAGCGCCCGTTCCAGCGAATAATTCAAGGTAGTGGGTTCAGGCCGCGGCTGCCAGTTGAGCAGAATGCCGGTGGGCGTGGAGGTGGTCTCAAACCCTTCCGGTGGAGGAGCCACCTGCGTGATAGCGGAGGTTTCACTGCTGAAAAGCGACGGTCTGCCCTGCTCGTCGGTGATGGCGATACTGATCTCGTACTGCTGATTTTCGGTCAGTCCGGTGATTTGCAGCGGGGGCGGCTGATTGGTGCTGATGACATTTTCCCAGTAGAGTTGATCGCTGGTGCGATATGCCACGTAGAGTGTCCCACCCGGAGGCGCTGCCAGCGAATCAGGCCAGGATACCCTCAGAGTGTGTCCATCTCCGAAATTGATTACCTCGGGAGCATTCGGCGGCAGGGGCGAGTTCGCCAGCACAGCGGTAACTCCCATCGCCAGCCGGGTCACCTTGCGGACGTAGGAAAAGGACATGTTTTCCGGCACGTCCGTGACGTTATGCTGGTAGGCTTCATCTTCCGCGGTTTCGATGAGGCGGCAGGAAGGGTAGCCGTGGTCGTAGAAGGAGATATGATCTCCACCGCGCCCAGGTCGATCGATAGCGTTGTACAGTGTGACGGTCAGTCCGCCGGAATAAGCTTCACCCACCCACTTGACGAAACGCGCCAACTGCCGGGACGACGACCCCTGAGGTGCTCCTGAATAGCACCTCACCGTCGTCGAATCGACCTGACCATTGGGGAAGACGATGTGCCCGATCATGTCCATGTTGATCATGGCGGATACGTCGGCGCCGCTGTTTTGCAGATATTGCGCGTATGCTTCCGAGCCGTACAATCCCTGTTCTTCGCCGGTGAATGAGGCGGGGATAATCGTGGTCTGGAGCGCCTGGCCGCTGAAAATACGGCTCATTTCCAGCATGGCTGAAATGGAGCTGCCGTCATCGTCCGCTCCCGGAGCGAAATCGGTGATGTTATTCGGGGAAATGGTCCTGGAATCCAGATGCCCCCCCAGCACGATCATTCGATCAGGTCCGCCGCTGCCTGGCAATGAGGCATGAACGTTGTTACAGGGCCAGGCTCCGCCGCCCCAATTGCCGCTCCAGGGGAAGAGTTCGGCGTTCACTCCCATCTGCTGATATTGCGAACGCACCCACTGCCGTGCCGCGCCGATGCCGGTGCTGCTGGAAAGCGTATCCGAGTAGGTGTGGCGGGTGTGAAACGCCACCAGAGTGGAATCAAAGCGATGCAGATTCGAGGGGTCAACCTGCTCTACCAGAGCCAGGATGGCGGAATTGGGCGCCAGCGGGAGCGGATCCGCCAGCGCTGACGTTACGATAACAAGCAACCCAATGACGATCGCAGGGATGTGAGTATTCATCGGATGACCTCTTTGATGAGGTTTAGTGATCTATAATAGGCAATTTAGCAAAATAAGTTTCCCATGTCAAGCAAATAACCGCGCCAATAAAAAGGGCGCACCTCGTGCGCCCTGATTTTCTCGTGCCTCGTGCCTCGTGCGTCGTGACTATTTCAGCAGCACCATCTTCTGCACCCCCGTGTAATCTCCCGCTTGCAGACGGCAGAAGTAGATCCCCGACGGCAGATTTGTTCCGTCAGAGATCACTTGATGACTGCCTGCTTCCCGTATCCCATTCACCAATTCCACTGCCTTATTCCCTTGGTCCCTACGGTGAACATTTCCCCAATTCTCAGTTGACAATGATCAAAATCCTGATTATATTAACGTGTCATTTCAACATCACAGGGGAATAGATGCCGAACGGGACTGACCGATTTTCTAAAATTGCTGATGCCATTTGTCCTCAATGTCAGGGAGACCTGCTCAAATCGCCTGAAAAGTTTACCTGTCGACTATGCAGTGCATCCTACCAGGTAATCCGCGACGTTCCTATCCTCTACAAACCATCGCATCAGGTTCTCTTCGAAGCTCCAGCCAAAGGCTTGGAGCTCCCGCTGAAGATGAAATTGGGTTTTCTGAAACCGATTTTCAGCCTTAAACTGCCTTTAGCAACCCGATCGAATCTCCGTTACATGGAAAAAAGTTTCAAGAACACTGACCGCCTTTTGCTCCTGGGAGGCGGAACGGAACATCATGGCTGGTTCATTCGGGAATTGGGGCAGGAATTGTTAGACCATGCGGTCAATCTTGAAGTTGAACCCGGACACTTCGTCGATCTGGTTTCCGACGCTCACGATATCCCTTTTCCTGATAATTCTTTCGATGGCATCATCTGCCAATCGGTGCTGGAACATACCAAGGACTCCGAAAGAGTCGTAGCCGAAGCGCACCGCGTCCTCAAACCCGGCGGGATCATTTACGCTGAAGTCCCTTTTCTCCAACCGGTGCACATGACGTCCGATTTTCGCAGATATACCTTACTGGGCTTGGATAATTTATTTTCGGACTTCGAGAAGGTAAAGAGTGGAATTAATGCGGGCATTGGATCAGTGTTTTCCATGGTAGCAGTGAACTTTTTCGCTATGCTGCTATCGTTTAATTCCTGGAAACTTTACCGTTCCTGGCGGCTCATATTCCGAATTCTATTCGCTCCGGTAAAAGTACTGGATCTACTCCTGGTCAAATACTCCATGGCGCCAATCACCACCTCCGAAAATTATTATATCGGACGAAAGAAATAGCCGCGGATCGCTACGGAATACTTCCGCCATAATAATAGCGACTGCGATCCCGAGGGGTCGCAGTCGCTATTTGCCGCGCAAAGTCGCGTAGCTCTTCGTGGAAAAAGTGATCCGTCAGCTGACGGATCATTTCAGCAGGATCAGCTTCTGCACCCCCGTATATTCCCCCGCCCGCAAGTGGTAAACGTACACCCCTGCTGCCAAACCCGACCCATCAAACGTTACCTCATGCGTACCCGCCTCCCGCCAACCATTGATCAGAGTGGTTACCAGCCGCCCTGAGACGTCGAATACCTCCAACTTTACCTGGCTTTTCGCCGGAAGCTGATAGCTGATCGTGGTGGTGGGGTTGAAGGGGTTGGGGTACGGGTCGAAGAGTTTGAACCCAACAGGCCCAAATCCCGTTTCGCCGCCATCCACGGCGGTGGGAACGCTGATATATTCGATGTGGTTGGTCCCCATCACCGGCACCACTAAAACGTCTAGAACCTTGTTGAAGAACAAGTCCGCAGGACCTCCTCCATTCGAGTAAACCCATACTGGAGTATTGCTGAACAAGCTATCGTACCGGTACACCGATCGGGTCTGCCAGGTGGTAAAATAGTAATCGCCGTTGTTATCCTGAGTAATCCCATCCAGGTACTGAAATCCCGTGTTCACCAGGTTTGTTACACTGGAATCAACTAGGCTTACTGCCTGAATCGGTGATCCGGAAGGAGTGTAAGTCGCCACTAAAAGCCGATTGTTCGGCCGATCATAATACAAACCGTTGGGTGGGGTCGTTCCACAATCGACGAAGATGCTATAGGATTGGTCTGCCAGATGGATTTTGTAGATCATGCTGGCGTAAACGTCCGAAATGTAGAGGTTACCCGATGTATCACTGGTAATGTCATTTAGATTGATCATCCAGGGGATATTGACGTGCATGACCATATCCCCCGTACCGAGATCGAAACCTTTGACTCCCTGATCGATGCAGGCGGCGTAGACGACGTTCCCTTCTATGTGCAGACCGTTGCGGCAGTACTGGTTCTGGACGAAGTAACTCTGATTCCCTTCCAGATCAATCGCCACGATGTGGCCGGTGTTGTAATTCGACGCCAGGTAGCGGCTGTAGATTGAATCATAAACCACGCTTTCCGGCGCGCTGAGCAGGTTCTGAGCGCTGATGCCTGTCTGAAAAAAAAGCACGGCGACCATGATCGGTAAAACTGTTTTCCTCATCGAAGCTCCTCAAAGCAATTCTTTTCTCAACATCTTCCATGAAGCGCTGACTCTGGAATTCCAAACCGAAAGCGCCTCCGCTATACCATTTTGAGATAGTTCAAGATACGAAATAGTTACATCCATATTCAAGTGTAAATTTTTGCAGAATCATCGTACTGTCGACTTCCCGCGGGTGCAGAGCCTGTAGAGGCGCAGCGGGCTGCGCCCACGATGGCGTCTCACGACCCCATCAAATTTCTCTGCACTTTTCCGTGCTATTTTGGCGCTTTTTTATTATATTTCCCCTTAAATTGGATGAATCCCACACCTTGATATCATGTCGACCTCAATTCCTCATGCGACGGAACAGAGTGGATTGAAATTTATCTTCCGCGCCCTGCGCCATCGCAATTATCGCCTCTTCTTCAGCGGACAGGGTATTTCGCTGATCGGCACCTGGCTGACCCGTGTCGCTACCGGTTGGCTGGTTTACCGTCTGACGGATTCCGCGTTTCTCCTAGGAGTCGTCGGCTTCGCCGGGCAGATTCCCACTTTTTTGCTATCCCCCTTCGCCGGATTACTGGCTGATCGCTGGAATCGCCGCCGCCTGCTGGTCTTGACTCAAATCCTTTCAATGCTGCAATCCTTCGTACTGGCAGGCTTGGCGCTTACTCACACGATTACGGTCTGGCATATCATCATCTTGAGCCTGCTCCAGGGTATCGTCAACGCGGTAGATACTCCGGCTCGACAGGCTTTTGTGGTCGAGTTGGTCGAACGGCGTGAAGACCTGCCCAATGCCATCGCCCTGAATTCCTCGATGTTCAACGGAGCCCGCCTGATCGGCCCTTCGCTTGCCGGAGTACTGATCGCTTTCGCCAGTGAGGGCTGGTGCTTTCTGGTGGATGGATTCAGCTATCTGGCCGTCATCGCCTCGCTGTTAGCCATGAGCATCGCTGCTAAACCGGGAAAGCCGTCCAAAGTGCAGGTCTGGCAGGAGCTGCGGGAAGGTTTCGTTACTGCGTTTGGCTTCCTGCCCATTCGCTCCATCCTCATCTTGATCGCCGTCGCCGGGTTCATGGGGATGCCCTATATCGTCCTGATGCCCGTCTTCGCCCGGGACGTCCTGCACGGCGGTCCGCACACCCTGGGGTTTCTCATGGGAGCCGCCGGATTGGGCGCGCTGGTCGGAGCGCTCTTTCTGGCCAGCCGGAGGGACGTGCGAGGTCTGGGACGGATCATCGCCGTCACCTCCAGCCTCTTCGGTCTGGGGATCATGGCGTTTGCGCTCTCGCACACGACCTGGCTGTCGGTGGCGCTGATGCTGGTCACCGGTTTCGCCATGATGGTGCAGACCGCCTCCTGCAATACCATCCTGCAGACCATTGTCCAGGAGGACATGCGCGGGCGGGTGATGAGCCTCTTCGCCGTAGCGATGGTGGGGATGGCGCCGTTCGGGAGCCTTTTTGCCGGGTTTCTGTCTTCCCGGATCGGGCCGCCGCACACCCTGGTCATCAGCGGCTGCATCTGCATCCTCGGGGCGCTCGCCTTTGCCCGGCAGTTCCTCCGGATGCGGGGAAGCCAGTACGGGGTATCTTCTCTATAAAGCTTCTTTAACATACCACGTGGGCAGCTCGTCGGATGATGGCATCTGCATGTCTTTCCCTAAACTACCTGCGAAGCTGGTCGAGTGCTTGGTATGAGCTGCTGCCGCCACCCTAAGGTTGTGGTTGCAAGGAGTGACGGGAAGCGTTACAACCATGATACGATCGTTGAGGGGGGAGTATGGCTT
>JAPKYS010000024.1 GCA_026394195.1 bacterium
TTCGCGCCGATCCGGGCGATCCTGCTGCTGCTGGCGACCATAAGCCTGCTGGGCACGTCGCATACCGTGCTGCTGCCGGTGTTCGCCCAGGACATCCTCCACGGCGATCCCAGGACGCTGGGATTCCTGATGGCTGCCACTGGAATCGGGGCGATGGCCGGGGCGGTCTTCCTGGCCATGCGCCCAAGCGTCCGGGGAATGGGGCGCATCATGGCCGTCGCCTGCGTGCTGCTTGGTGTGTCCGTGATCGGCTTCGGCCTGTCGCACAACAAGGCGCTGTCGTATTGCCTGCTGGCGGTGGCTGGGTTCGGCATGATGGTCCAGTTCGCCGGAAGCAACTCGCTGCTCCAGACGCTCGTGGACGATGACAAGCGCGGCCGCGTCATGAGCCTCTATGTCATGGCTTTCTTAGGGATGACTCCCTTTGGCAGCCTGCTCCTCGGAGCTCTGGCGGGGCGCATCGGAGCCTCTTACGCCCTGCTGATCGGCGGCGGCGTCTGCGTCTTGAACGGCATCTATTTCGCCCGCAGGCTTCCCGCCATCCGCCAGTTAATCCGCCCGATTTACGTGAAGCAGGGGATCATCCCGGAGATCGCCGCGGGGTTGGAAGCAGCTACCGGTCTGCCCAAGGGGTGACCGCCTCTACAACCCGGACAAACTGCTGGACATGAAGATGGACAGATTTTTTCTTGCGAAATGCGGTAGAGGTGCTTATTGCGTGATAACCGCTGGACAAGAAGTTGGAAAAAATTGCAGACAACAGAACGGACATTATTCTTGACTTCCCAACCTTTTCAGATTATATTATAATAAAAAAGGGCACGGCGAACCGTGCCCCTATGGTCTCTCATTGGTATTTGCCGCGCAAAGTCGCGCAGCACTTAGCGATTAGAGTGACACCGTCACTTCATCAACACCAATTTCTGCACAGAGCTGCAGCTCCCGGATTCCACCCTCGCGAGATAGATCCCTGAGGGCAATTCGGCAGCGTTAAAAGTTACCTGTTGGACACCGGCGTCTCTGAAGCCATCCACTAAGGTGGCCAATAAGGAGCCGGAAATATTGTACACCGACAGCTTCACGCGAGTTGCAGCCGGCAGAGTGTAGGTAATTGTGGTCGCTGGATTGAAGGGATTGGGATAGGCTTCCAGCAGAGCCATTTGCTGCGGCACACTGATCGGTTCAACCGCATATTCATCGAAGAAGTCTCCTTCGCATTTCGATTCCGAAATCCAGGGTCCGCCGTCATCCACTGCAGATTTCGTGAATGAGAAG
Organism: bacterium; assembly: GCA_026394195.1. GTDB lineage: Bacteria > Electryoneota > B3-LCP > B3-LCP > B3-LCP > JAPKYS01. The sequence continues at coordinate 1,276 of JAPKYS010000024.1, forward strand.
TAACTGGAATCCACTATCGTGTTTGGATAGGTGCCGATATAGCCGATGTAGTAGCTTGAGCCTGCCGGGTAAGTGGAATTTATCCATTGAGTCAACTCACGAGTTGGATTGGCATTACCTGGTAAACTCCTGATGATTGGTCCAAACATGTTGTAGAAGGTGTTGCTTGCGATGTGGTATGCTTTAGTCCAGACTTGGAATGTCTGCGATTGTGAAATCAAATTGTGAACGTTGATGTTGTAGTTGAAGCTGCCGCCTCCTGCAGGAATGACGATAGTCGGATTGATGGCTGTGATGTTGATGTCAAGGGTGGGATTGATGGGATTGACCAGTCTGACCAGGTAGCTATCCCAATCACCCTCGCCGTAAGACTTCGAGCCGCCGGCAAGGATAATTCCATTATAGGTGACATCAACACCGGTGCCTAGTTCTTCAGCCGTCCCGCCGAAATTCATCGATGTGATGGTTGATCCCGACAAATTGGTCTTGAGATACCACAGATCTTTGTTGGTCGCGGAAGTTGAGATGGTTCCGACCATATTTACTTCCTGCCCGTCATCCGAGAATTGGAATTTGCGCAGTTCGTCATCATATGGTCCACCATAGGTTTGGTACCACTGAGTGACACCAGTGCTGGAGATTTTATACAGCACACCATCATAGCCACCAGCGCCATAAGAGGAGGTCATTCCCGAAGCAAGGTAGCTGCCATCCGGTAATTGGCGAACGCACCCGGCCCATTCCTGACCGGTAGAACCGCCCCAGATGTTCTGCCATTGCATCTGCCCGGTGGAATTGGTTTTGATGATCAGGGCATTCCACGGATCGGGAGTGGTATAACCGGACAGAATGTAACCACCATCGTTAGTCGGACTGACGAAGCTGGCGCTCTGGTAGCCAGACATATTGAAAGTTTGCTGCCATTGCAGGGTACCGACGGAATTAACTTTGAACAACCAGAAATCCCAGATATAACTGCCATACGTTCCGCCAGCTACGATATAGCCGCCATCGCTGGTCTGGCGTACGCATTGCGCTCCGTCGCCTTCAATGCCATGACCGTAAGTATAACACCATTCTTCGTTGCCATCTGGGTAAAGTTTCAGCAGGAAGGCTTCGCAATTATAGCTGTCAACGTACCAGTTGCCGGTTACGATATAACCTCCATCTGAGGTTTGTTCGACCCAGTACCCATAATCGTTTCCATAGGGTTGACCCCAGCTGTGATCCCAGAGAATATCACCGTTTTGGTTGGTTTTCATCACTCGGATTTGAGTCCCATTCGGAGGACCCGTTAGATAACCCGTCATTATATAGCCATGATCGGGTTCGGTTTCCTGAACGCAGTTGAAGTAATCGTCCTGATGCGGAGGAAAGAGGTTATCGTACGTATGCCACCACACCATTTGCGGATTATCCGGCGTGCTGATTACGACATTGTCAAAACAGGAAAGCACGTTTGGCGGGTACCCCCATACTTCATAACGGATTGTTCCTGAACTAAACGGTGTAAAGGTCGTGTCGCAGAGCAGGTCAAGATTATTGGGATCGTTGCCGAAGTAGACCTGGAAGTTGCTACCATTAACCACAAATTTACAGTAGTGCTGGGTATTGTTAGCGCCATATTGGGAGCAAGTACCACCATAGGGATGGGCTACCAATGTGCCGTTCTGGTAAACATTGACATTGAGTTGATTGGGCGCACCGGGGGCGAAATCGAGGCGCAACCGGTTATTTGGGTCAATGTACCTGAAATCAATTCCCCAGGCAAGCCCTTGTTGAAACCGGGCAGCGCAAGTAAAGGTATAGCTCGTCAGTGTCCCCGTATTCGGAGTGATCCGGGCACCATCAGAGGTTCCACACATTTCTCCGTTGATCACGGACCAACTACCGTTAAGTATGGTCCAATTGTTAAGGTTTCCGCTGGAAAAATCATCTTGAAAGACGATCTCCGCTTCAGCAAGACTTACATTGATTAGCGCCATTAAGAGCGCAGCGAGAATTAAAGTGCTCTTCTTCATTTCCGACTCCTGTTTTAAATGGGTTTTCTACGAACCGGCTCCTGTCCGATTCCGGCAGAAATGATACAAAATTCTAAGCCCCCCTGTCAAGGGCAATCATAGGAAATTATAGGAAATATTTGGAAAACAAGGACTTATGAAATGAGTATCCAACTAAACCCAGAGCAAATTGCCAAAATAGTCCAGGCTCGCCAGGACGCGCAACTAACTCAATTGGAACTCAGTGAACTGGCAAAAATCTCCCTGAGAACGATCAAGGACTTGGATGCTGGTCGGAGAACAATTTTCTACGAATCGACTATCATCAGTCTATGCCGTTCGTTGAAGATCAGTTATGCTGGGTTAACCGGCAGAAAAGAATCATATCATGCGCGTTTCAAGCCTCAATGGAAGCTCTTATTTATCAGCGGGTTAACTATTGTCATCATCTTCCTTGCTTTTTCTCTATCTCAACTTTCCACCGGGGTTGCCGAAAAACCTGTCGTGCGGAGGGATTGGATACTTCCAGAACATAAACTACCCGTTTATGAATTTAATCCCCTAACTGCTGATCCTGAAATCGATTGGCGGCAATTGAACTATTATATAGCTAACCCTCCTTGTATAGAGCGCAAAGGAAAAGTGAGTATTGAACTGAAGTGGTCCTATCATTGTGGACCCAAAAGTAATCCAAGGTATTATATCAGCGCCTTCACAGAATGGGATCCAGATCGCGAAATTCAATTACTCAGGCAGGACCTAAAAGGTGATAGTTCTTTGGTTTTCAATTTCAATGTAATAGGACCTAAAGTGACTGGGATTCATCACATCAGGGTGTTTTTTGCCTCTTCTTGGGGACCAATACCCAGTTATTATGGGCATGAACCCCCATCTCAATTGAAATCTCCCGCTTCTGACTTTTATACGGATATTCCTATCGAAGTTGTTGATAAAAAATAGGTATCTTATGGTTTATTACTTCCGATGTGAACAAGTCAACTCTCCACTTTCCAGTTGACATTTTACGGTCATGCAATGTAACCTTCTACCTTTTGCGCCGTCTATAAAAAAAATTGCAATTTTCTTCATAGCGCTCATCAAGGAGTACCACCCATGAAAAAGCATAATCTCGGTTATCTCGGTTTCCTGGGACTGCTAGGGTTTCTGGGCATGCTGCCGTGTAGTCCACCCGCTTTGTACGGTCTGTACGGTTGCTTCGGTCTCTTCGGCATGCGTAATTAAGGAGATTTAATGCACAACCACGCTCATCCTGACGTCTGTCCGGCCAAATGTGTTAAGTGGCTGAACAGCCCCATCCGCAAGCTGATCCAGAACCCGCGCAAGCTGCTGCAGGATTATGTAAAACCCGGCTTTACTGCCGTCGATTTAGGTTGCGGAGGCGGCTTCTTTTCGGTGGAATTAGCCAAACTGGTGGGAGCAACAGGGAAGGTTATTTCGGTAGATTTGCAGCCGGAAATGCTGGAGTTTACCCGGGAGTACGCGCGTAAAAATGGAGTGCTGAATCGCATCACCCTGCACCCCTGCGCCGCCAACGACCTGAAGCTGGATAGCCTTGAAGCCGATTTCGTCTTGGCTTTTTACATGGTGCACGAAGTCCCCGACCGCCAGCGCTTCCTCAATCAGGTGGCGGCTCTCCTGAAGCCGGGCGGGTGCTTCTACTGGATCGAACCGAGCTTCCATGTCAAGGCGAAGCAGTTTCAGCAGATGTTGGGCGAAGCCCAATCCGCTGGATTGATCCCTAAAATTCCCATAAAACGCCTGCTCAGCCGGGGGATGGTGTTTACCATATAATCAAATGCAACCGTAGGGACATGCCATGGCATACCCCTACAATTCTTTCATTGACAGGGCGTTTAATTAAACGCCCCTACATCTCGAATCTCGTGCCTCGCATCTCGTGACTATTTAAGAGACTGTTGATCAATCCTCAGACGGTTTGATTGGGAATTGCTTAATTTGATATTTATTGATTAGTCGATTACGATTTTACTGCTAAATCGCTCTTTTTACACTAAAAACGGCGGATTTATGGTGTAAATATCCTATATT
>JAPKYS010000043.1 GCA_026394195.1 bacterium
GTCGAGTATGGGTGACAGACAAGAATGTCTGTCCTACCCTTCCAAATTTCATTTTAACACCACCACCTTCTGTGTTACTTCCTCTCCCGGTGTGGTGAGCCTCACCAGATACACCCCCGAAGCATTACCGGTAGCGTTCCAGCTAATGGAATAGTCTCCGGGATTCTGCCTGCCATTGACCAGTTGCGCCACCTTCCTCCCGGCAATATCGTAAACCGAAAGGTTTACCAAGCTGACTGCTGAAAGCTGATAGCTGATTGCTGTTATGGGATTGGACGGATTAGGACCGATAGTAAGCGTAGCCCGGTTGGGCCGCGGACGCATTTTGGTGGGCTGCAGCACCGCGGTGGTGTCTCCCGTGACGTTCTTGAAATAGCGGAGACCACCAAAATGATCTCCAACGAATAAATCACCATCACCATCCTGATCCATATCCAACAAATATGGCGCAGTACTCGCAATTAAAAATTCAGGAAAGATATCCTCAGATTCCAGCACCAAATTGGCATTCTGCGGTGTGCCGATATTGCGATAAAAACGCAGACCGGCATCCCAAGGCTGATTGTAAAACGCGTGATGGCTTACAAATAAATCGAGATCTCCATCTCCGTCTATATCATAGAAACACATGGCTTGCGCTCCTAATGGATCATAGAGATTCTGCCAATTGTTGCTGACAAACTGAAACTGAAAGTTGGTCGGTGTGCCGACGTTGCGGAAAAAATAGCAGTATCCTTCATTATCTCGCACGAAGAGATCTTGATCCCCATCCGCATCGATGTCTGCCGTACAGGGATTTAAACATACTGACCCTTGAGTAAAATGACCGGGAACCAAGTTGGTGGATTCCAGAACGAAATTAGATATTTGTGGTGTGCCTTGATTGCGGAAGAAGTAAAGCCCCGGTGGTCCGGGGATCGCTCCAGGTCCAACAAAGAGATCATAATCCCCATCAGCATCTATGTCGCAGAACCAGGGGTTGCAGGCACCCAGAGTGTTGATATTAGCGAAATTATCCGTTTCCCAGACAAAATGCGGATTCGCTAAAGTCCCTTGATTGCGATAGAGAACCAATTCATAGCCTCTGGTGCCAAAGAGATCGGGATCACCGTCCGCATCGATGTCGACCAATACCGGTTTGTTGATGTCTCCGCAGTTCCAAGTTAAGTAATTGGTGGTAACCAAATGGAAGTTGGGAATCTGCGCCGTACCGGTATTCAAATAAAAATATACATCGCCGGAACTGACTGCGCCATTTGCCCAATGCGACCTCCCCACAAACAGATCCAGATCTCCATCCCCATCAATGTCGGCTAATTCCGGCGAAGCGTCGGCACCCACGTCAATCCCGAAATAGTGGTCGGTCACATAGGTCATCTGCGGAAGCTGCGGCGTGCCGTCGTTGCGGTAGTAGTAAATCGTGCCGTCGCCCGTGCCGACCAACAGGTCCAGGTCGCCATCGGAATCGAGGTCGGCAAAGCAAGGATCAGCATATTCTCCACTGACAATCGTATTAAGCCAGTTGGAGCTTATCAATTGAAACGAGTAATTTGTTGAGGTCCCGATATTTCGATAATATCTAACATACCCGTTCGTCTGTCCCGCAAAAATATCATAATCACCATCTAAATCAATATCCACCACAGCGCTACACGGACAGAGTAATCGATTTCCTGCTGTATCAAAAAGAGTATCGGGATCGCCACAGAAATTGAATTGTGATGTTGTCCCCAAATTGAAATAACAGAATCCACCCAAGACCGCATCTTTTTTCCCATCATTATTCATATCAGCGAAATCAACGTCCATAAAGGGATAGAGAGAATCAACTTGATAAGTTATATATTGAAATTCGGGGTTGTTAGCGGAACCGATATTCTTGAAATAACCGATATTAAAATAAGATGTGCCACCTATGAAGAAATCCAGGTCACCGTCATTGTCCAAATCACATAATTCCGGTTTAGAATTATCCATCCCCCCCGCCCAAGGTTGGTAGGGCTGCCAGTTGTTGATGGTCACCGGGAAGGCGTCGGGATCGAGCTGGAACTGGAAATCCTGTGCGAAGGCTGTTAGGGGTAGCAGGAGGAAGAGGATAATTGAGTATCTCATGACGAGCACCGGAATTTGTTTTTACCTGGTTACTTGGTAACTTGTTCACTGCGCTTTCAAGCGCTGACGCTCTTAACCGCATCCGCTTCCCATTTGCGCCAGAAACGGAAGCGCAGCGCCTCGGAATTGTCTACTTCCACGATCCCTTCGTCGTCCCAATCCAGTTCGGATTGCCGCAATACTGAACGGAAACCCTGCGTCCACGCTGCCACCCGGGGATCGATCGAAGCGGCATCCTCGGTTGTGTAGCTCCAGCGAGTCTTGATCCGTCCGCCCGACTGGGCGGCTTCTAACAACCAGCCCGGCGACACCGGGTGATCTGCGCCGCGAAAATGGCTGCACCCGGAAAGGTGGATGGTCTGGACGAAACCGGGGGTGTGAGAGGTTAACTGGCGGTAGAGACCGAAGGAGGAACTGTCGCGGCAGAGCAACTGCTCGGCTTCGCGTTGTCTCGCCAGGGCGAATTGATCCGGCGAAGACGCTGCTGGAGGTGGATCAGCAGTGGGGGTTGGTGCAGTTTCCGATTCCCGGTGGATTTCAGCCAAGCGGTCAAGCAGGTCCTTGCCGGGAAGCAACGGCGTTTTAGGGGAGGCCTCAGGGATCAGATCGCGCAGGTAGTAGCTCAGCAGAGCGAAATTGTCAGCGCCGCCGCGAATGCCGCGGCTCCAGAGGATCGCCAGCGCCCAGACGTCCGAAGGTTCGCCCTGCCGGCTGCCGCCATGTCTAGCGTACCGGCGCAGACGCTGCTGAAACTCGGATATCTCCAGATCGTCCGGGTGAAGACCCAGACCTTCCAAGACCCGGCGGACTTCAGCGGGATCATCGACTGCCGCATCCTCAGAGCGCTCATTTTCATCGCCGATGATGCGCAAAAAAAGCTGGGTCTGACCCAGCTCGACCCGGGCGAGGAGTTTTTGTCCGGGTTCTAGAGGAAGTTCCGATGCAGCATCGAAGAAGTAACCAGCGGCGGTGATTCGGAAGCGATTTTCACCCGTCTGAGAAATCACCCTGCCGCGGACGGTCTGCCCGGGCGCCAAACCGACTGCACCGACGCGCCCGCTGCGGCTGGCTCCGGAGGCGCCGCGCAGCTTCATCTCTTCTGACCGGGTATGACGCTTTCGTCGCGCTGCAAGTTCATGATGAGGCGCACTTCATCCTGCCCCAGTCCCATCCGCTCCGCCACCTCCTGTATCGATAGCCCCTGCATGGTCAGATTGTAGACTTCCTGCACGGTATCCGTCACGGGTTCCGGTTCCTCCTCGACCAATTCAGGCCGCGCGGGCGGAGGGGGTTCAGGATTCTCATCCTCGACCAGGAAATCCGGCGGACGCACTGGCATCAAAGCCTCCGGAACGTCATCTTCGACGGGTCGGCGGCGAGACTTTACTTCCCGGGTCTCCGGTTCGTCATCTTCGCCCCCTTGCAGCAAAATGAGTATCTTCCGGTGCAAACTTCGATTGGAACGGTGCAACAGGTAGACCGCTGTCGTTATTATAGCGATAACCAGGTAGAGAAAGTATTCCCAGAGGTGACCATCGTGAGATTGTTCGATGGGCGGCAGACCGCTGGTGGTCTTTTCGGATTGGGCCGCCTGCGGATTCAATTGGGACGCGGGCGTATCATACTTGACGATTTGCGGAGCGTTTTGCAGGGCGGGAGCGCTCTCGGAATAAATCTTCTCTGCCAAGCCCTGTTTATCGACCGTGGAGAAAAACTTCTCCCATTCGTTGATGGCGTCGGCGGTGCGGCCCTGACTGCGATAGATACTGGCAATTTCTGCGGTGGCTTTGCTGAAAAGATCTGAGTCCTGGCGAGCCTTCTGCAGGTGCTCCAGAGCGGTATCAAATTGCCCGGAACGACTCAGCGCCACACCCCGGTCAAAATGCCCCTGCGGGCTGAGAGTATCATCGGCTGAGTCCTCGCCCGCCGGCGACCGGGTGGTCCTTCGCTTTTCAGGTTCAGTCGATTGGGCTTTTGCAGGTAGTTCCGGCTTGGGTTTCCTGTTTTCCAGAGCCTGCTGGTTTTCAACGGGCTTTTTGGCCTTCGTGCCCTCCTCGGCAGGCTTTTTTACCGGAGCTTTGGCTCCAGCCTTGCTGAGGGAGATGTCCAGGATAAGACTGAAAGGATCTTTCGCTTCGCGCACCCGGACGTTGGCAGCGCCGGAAAAGTTCATGTTCAGGGTTAAAGCGCCGCTGGCTTGCCCAAGCGTGACCGTCTTGATCAGTTCATTGCTGATGCCGGACAACTTCGCCGCGGCGGCTGGATCCACATCGCAATCCGATGCGGAAAACCGTACTGCGGTTCCCCCTTCAAGCTCATTGACCTGGTAGGCCGTCTCCTGATCGAAATGCAAAACCAGGATGGCGAAATTGTTCTTGGGGTGGGCTGAACAATCCACTGAAGTGATGCGGGCTGACCAGGCGGTCAGAGGCAGCATCAGCGCCATGACTATCAATACGATATGGTGCCGCAAGCTAATTCGCTCCGCTAAAGCTACACAACGAATTTTATTCATCCTCACCGCTCAAATCTACCATTTTGGTCTTACCCAGATAAGAAACGGTCTTCAATTCGTCAATCCGTTCCAACTTCTTGATCACTCTCTGGATGCGCAGGCAGTTATCCTGAATCACCTTGAGCCGCTGGTTCAGTTTTTCATCTTTTAAATGTGCCGTATCCTTTTCCAGCAGATATATATTACCCAAGACCGCGGTGAGCGGGTTATTGATTTCATGATTCAGGGTGATGACAGTCTGAGTATACGCAGCCAACCGCTCGGATTCCAACAGTTTTTTCTGCAATCTGTTGACCTCGGTGATGTTGTGCATGATCCCTAAGGCTCCGATGCGCTGCCCGCTATCGTTCTTCAGCGGGACCAGGTTGACGGCATACTGCTGCTTGCGCCCCTGATCGTTGATGGCGTCAAACTCAAAGATCTGTTTGGACCCGTGTTGCAGAGTGCTGCGGATGCGATGGTCGATTTCCTGACCCTTGAAAACCAGCTTGAAATGATGACCGATCAAATCGGATTTCTGGAACCCCAGCTCTTCAACGTGCAGATTCAAATAACTGAATTTCCCCTGCTGATTAATGGCAAAAATGACGTCGCCGGCGTTCTCCAACAGGTTGAATAAAAAGTCCTTGGAGTTGTTGATTTCCTGCGCTCGCAGCGAATTCTGAATCGCCACTGCCGCATGGGAAACCACGAAATAGAGCATCTTCAATTCGTAAGCCGAATAGGCATCCGCAGCCCGCGTGGTGGAAAAGAGGACGACGCCCAGGGGTTGTTCCGCCACAATCATCGGCGTCACGACCAGGTTTTTACCGGCGTCTTCAGCCGTTTCGCCGAAGCTTTCCACCCAGGGGATCACCACCGGACGACGTTCTGAAATAACCCAGTCGATCACGCCTTCTTCATACTGGCTACGGGTTGAGCGGTTCAGGGAGGCAGAAATGGTTCCCAGTGGTTCCAGGTTGGTGCGCCCGTCATTGAAGAGATAAATGCCGATGGTGTCGTACTCAATGAACTTCTTCAGAGATGCGCGCATCGATTCCGCCACTTTGACGGGCTCGAGCGTCCCCCGCAGCATCTCACTGAGTTCCGCGACATTCAGGAAATCATCCAGAGCATTTCTGACTTTGTCCTTGGCGTTGCGCAGTTCGGCAATTTGGGTTTCGAGGCCGGAAATATGCGTTTGCAGGCGGGAGATCCGCTTCTCAAAGGAATCAATCAGCGCGGCAATTTTCTCATCGACCTGTACAGAAGTGCTCCGGATGGGAAAGACCGGACGTATTGGACCCGTGGATGCATCGCGTTTGCTCGGCGATTCATCCCGATGATCACGGTCCAGACGATCTTTCCCTTTATTATCCATATCGAATCATCAAGATCGTTGATTATTTCTTGCCGTCCAGCTTCTGGAACGTGCCGAAAAGGTCATCGGCGCGCCGCAATTCACGCTGCAGCTTATCCAGGTAGGCATCGTAATCCGGTTCCCCGTATACGTTCTTCTTCAACTGCAAGGTCGACATCAATTCGGGGCTTAATTCAGTGGGAACGCCCGGCCCACCTTCGATGCGCGCCTTCCTGACCAGCAGATCAGAAAATGTGACCGCCATGGCTAACTTGCTGGAAGGCTCATCCGCCACTTCCTGGTGATGTGTCCGGGTGGATTCCACCAACCAAACCGGCAGATTCCATTCGTCCAGAAGCCAGGCTCCGGCGACTGGATGGGTCGCGGAAAATACCATGCGTTCGGCTTCCAAAAGAGGCATTCCGTCATTTTGAACTTTGCCCATCACCATGGTGTACTCTTTCGGAAAGTACTTTGCCAGAAAGAGCTTGCCGACGTCGTGGAGCAGCCCCGCGATGAACCCATCACCCGAATGGCTGGCGTCGCTGAGCTTATAAACCATCCTGGCGCATATCGCCGTCGCCAGGGAGTGTTTCCAGAACTGCTCCATTTGAAAGGGCAGTTCGCCGGTTTCGTTGAAAAAACAATCGGTGACTAAAACCGAAAGACAGAGATCCCGCACAGTATCAAACCCCAGCACGACAACGGCAAGATTCACGGTGGCAATTTTTCGGGGGAAGCCGTAATAGGCGGAGTTCGCCAGCCTCAGCAGCCGGGTTGCCAGCGCCGGGTCTGCCGATATCAGGGTCGCCAAATCCGAAGCAGAGGTATTGGGATCTTCTGCCGCTTCCAACAGGTGCAGCGCAATAGCCGGCAGCGCCGGAAGTCCGGAAATACTTCCGACCAGTTGTTGGATACGATCCGCTTCGATGCTGCCTACAGTCATTTCTTGCATGGCGCTTTTCACTTAATCGATGGAATGGAAACAGGTTTTGAATCAGGCGACCCGCTCTTCTTGGAAGCGTGTCCGCAGGGAATGAATCGCTGCGGAATGGATCTGACAAATGCGCGACTCGGAGAGGTTTAAAACTGCGCCTATTTCTTTTAAAGTCAACTCTTCATAATAGTATAAAACCATGACCCTGCGCATATGTTCCGGTAACTCCTGCAGCCAGGCTACTACCTGTTGACGTAATTCTTTATCTTCCAGTCCCTGTAGTGGATCTTCGATTGAGGTATCGGGAATGACGTCATGGAAACTACCGATATTATCCACTCCGGCAGGTTCGCTATCCAGCGAAATCAGTTGAATCGATCCTACTTCCTCCAGAAGGCTGTGATATTCATCGAGGCTCATCCCCAACTCGGCGGCGACGTCGCCATCTTCCGGGATACCCCCCAAACGCGCTTCGCAGATTTGCAGAGCTTTTTCGAGGGTCTTTGACTTGGTGCGCAGTGAGCGCGGCAGCCAATCATATTCCCGCAGGCTGTCCAAGATCGATCCACGGATCCGGTTCGACGCATAGCTCTCGAACTTGACGCCGCGTTCCGGATCGAATCCTTCGACCGATTGGATCAAGCCGCGAACCCCGGCTCCTTCCAGGTCAGCCAACTGCACCGCCTGCGGCAGCGTCTGCTTCATTCTTCCTGCCACCACCTTGACCAGCGGCAGGTAATTAAGCAGCAGACGTTCCCGCAGGATGGCGCTTCGTTTGGACGTATATTCCTGCCAGAGTTGCTGGTTATTTTCGGTTTGTGGGTTCACGATGATCCTTTAATAGCCCGACAGCATGATAGCATGATAGCAAGAAAGCAAGAGACGAAAAAGGTTCATTATTCACTGGTTACGACCTGCTCCGTTTTTGCCGCTTTAGCGTTGGCTTCTCTTTTCTTCTGCTCCTCTTGTTTTTGCTTCTGCCTCTCTTCTTCAGCCTCACGCTGGATGCGATCCAGCAGCTCTTTCTGAGCTTTTTCGTAGGAATGGGTGATGAACTTACCCAGAATAACCCGGTAGGTCATCGAGACCATGGAAAGTCCCAGATAGACCAGGACGGCGCGCAGCAGCGCGTCGGGGAGGTCGACCTCCATCCACAATGCGGCGGCGAGTGATACGAGGGCAGCGATCGCGCTTAACGACGGACCTTTTCTCTGCTTTTCAGACATGACTTAACCTTTAGTGAGCAAACAGGTGACGAAACAGGGATCCTCTTGGTCTATGAGGTTGATTTAATCTCAACAGGCGCCGGGCGATCATGTTCAGGTTCAGCGATGCCGGGCAGCGGGGGTGAGCCAACAAAAAGGGCTTCTGCTGAGCGACTGCGTGCTGAACGTGTGTATCCAGGGGAAGATAACCCAGGATTTCGATATCGATGGCCAGATAATTTTCAACCACCAACTTAATGTTGCGAGCAACTTCTCTGGCTTCATCTTCGCTTCTGGCAAAGTTAACCAGGATGTAGAATTTTACTGCCTGATTGCGAGCGGAAATCACCTTGATGGCGGCATAGGCATCGGTGATTGCGGTCGGTTCCGGTGTGGTAATGACAATCACCTCGTCCGCGGCGCTGGCAAATTCCACCACGCCCTCCGAAATACCGGCTCCCGTATCCAACAAGACGATATCCTGACCCTTCTCCAGTTCATACATGCTGTTTTCCAACCGGTCCTGCATCACCTGCTCCAAGCCGACCAATTCGATGATGCCGGAGCCGCCCGGGAGTATCTTCAATCCCTCGGGCCCGTCGAACAGCACTTCGGTGATGAAGCGGTCGCCCAGGACCGCGTCTGCCAGTGTGAACTTCGGTGAAATTCCCAGCAGGATGTCAATATTTGCCAGGTTGGTATCTGCATCGATCAGCAGCGCCCGCTTGCCTAATTTTTGGAAGCAGATTCCCAGGTTCAGGCTGAAGTTCGATTTCCCCACTCCCCCCTTGCCGGACGTTATCGCGATACGGCGGACTGGTGACAGGGTGGTAGCCCCATCTGCTCTATTTTTCAATCGGGAAATGTCTCTCAACCTGGCCGCCTGATCATTTATCATGGAAAAATGGTATCCCTTTATGTTGCGTCTTCATACCGTCGGAAGGCAACCTCCGACGGCACGATAAATCTTTCTTGCCCTCTTGCTATCTTGCTGTTGGCATAAGCGAATCGTTGAAGTACGACCGCTCGCACAGCAGCCGAACCAATTGCGATTGGTTCGGAGGAATGATGTCATCCGGTACGTTCTGCCCGCAGGTCAGAAGAGACACCGGCTTACGTTCATGGTAGCAGATGTTCAGAATCATGCCGTAGTTTGAGGTCTCGTCCAACTTGGTGAAGAGCAGCCTCTGCGCTCCCGCCGTCTTGAACTTTCGGATCACGTCCAATTGGTCTTCCAGCCGTGTGCTGATCGATAAAACCAGGTTGATTTCGTCCGGTTTGGCGTAGTCCATGAAAGCAGCCAGGTCCTTCAGTTGTCCCCGGTCGTTCTGGCTGCGCCCAGCCGTGTCGATCAGGATCACGTCGCGGTCCCCGAAGCGGTCGATGGCGCGCCGCACATCTGCTGGACGATAGACTGCCTCCATCGGAATTCCCGCAATCGATGCGAAGGTTTTCAACTGTTCGACCGCGGCGATGCGGTAGGTGTCCACCGATACCAGCGCTACCTTCTTGCGTCCGAAGATATCCGGATGTGTCGCCATCTTGGCCAGAGTGGTCGTTTTGCCCACGCCGGTCGGACCGACCAATGCGACCACCCAGGGTTTAACGCCCTCCTGCATCAGCGGCGCCGTTTTAGCGATTTTGCTGATCTTTTCGCGCAGAACTCGCGTCAACAGCTTGTGGTCCTCGAATTCCCGCCCCGATAACTCCAGCGTAATTTCCTGTGTGATGGTATTGACGATCCGGTCGTCCACACCGTTTTCCAGCAGATCTCGATGCATTCTCGATAGTTCAGCCGGCAGACTGGGCAGTTGGCTGAATTTCATGTGATCCGCCATCTGATAGACGGTCTCTTTTAGCTCGTGTATTTCATCAGAAAGGCAGTTGAGCTCAGCAAGTTGCGGCGTCCCGGTTCTTTGAATGACCTCTGCCGCGAGGGCTTGTTGTATGCTGCTCTGAGCGGTCTCTGCCGCTTGCCCCCAATTCCGAATCGCTCCGGGTCTGCCGGAGTTTCCCTGCCCCTGAAGATTCCGGTCTGCCGTCGACGCGGTGACCTCGATCATGTCGTTCAGCAAAAAGCTGAATGGACCCCCGCGCGGCACTTTGCGCGAATCTAAGATCACCGCATTTTCACCCAGCTCTTTTTTCACCTGCCGCAGGCATTCGCTCATGCTGGCACCGACAAACTTCTTGATCTTCATGGCTCTATACGGCTCTTTTGACCGTCCGCCTACTGGTGAATCCTGTGTACCTGCTGGTGCGTATGGGTTCATGGTCTGCCATCCATTGATTAGCAAGAAAGCGAGAAAGGAAGATAGGAAGAAAGAAAGATATGAAGAGAATGGGGAAGCATGAAAGTAAACCTCCACAGACAATAGCGCGTATTTTTCTGTTCCGACTTGCAATATTCAATTGGATTGAAATATTTCTATACGAGTTGTTCATCGATAGCCTTTTAATTCTCTCGCCTTATCTGTACCCTTGGAACCAACCACCCGACTGAATGGTGATCTCGCCGTCTTGCTTTATTGGCATCTTGCTTTCCTGCTCTCTTGCTCTTCACGCTGCAGAAGCCACCTGCTTTGCTTCGACTGAAACCATGCCCACCGACGTCACCTCCACGTTGACCAGCAGTTCACCGTAAGATATCACTGCCAGTTGCGGCAGCACCGGTTCCACCAGACGGCGCATCGTCGAACGCACCAGAGGCGAACAGACCAGCAGCGGCATTCTCCCACCAGACTGCATCTCCCGGGCTAACCGGTCCAACTGCTGATAGATTTTGTTCAACAGGTTGGGTGAGAGCGCCAGCGCGCCTCCCTTTGATCCCTGTTGTTTGCTGGTTTCGTCGCTGATCATCTTCTCCAGGCTCGGATCCATGGTTACTGCGTAGATCTTTCCGTCAGGATCCTGGAATTTGTGCGTGATCGTCGGCGATAGCCCATAGCGCACGTATTCGGTGAGGATCTCGGTGTCCTTGGTCAGGCTGGAATAATCGGCGATGGTTTCAAGGATCGTCCCCAAATCACGCACGGGGATCCCTTCTCGCAGCAGCTTCTGCAGGATTTTATGCACCCCGCCGTAGGTGATCTGGTTGGGAATCAGCTCTTCGACCACCGTGGCATTCTGTTTCTTGAAATTATCCACCAACTGCTTGGTCTCTTCACGTGTTAAGATCTTGTAAGCACTCTGCTTCAACACTTCCACCAGGTGTGTGCACAGCACCGCCGCCGCTTCCACCACGGTATAACCCATCTCTTCAGCCTTGGTTTTATCCCCCGCAGCCACCCATACCGCCGGAAGTCCGTAAGTAGGCTCCTTGGTGCTCACTCCCCGGATTTTCCCCTTCGCCGTACCGGGGTCCAAAGCCAGATAATGCCCGGTATGCAGTTCCCCTGACGCAACTTCGTTCCCTCGGATCTTTATCATGTACTGTTGGGGCTTCAATTGGATGTTGTCTCTGATCCGAATCGGCGGAATCACAATCCCCAGCGATAATGCCTGCTGTTTGCGAATCAGGGTGATGCGGTTGAGCAGGTCGCCGTCCTGTTCATTATCCACCAGCGGGATCAACCCGTAGCCGATCTCCAGTTCCAACGGATCGACATTCAGATAATCTTCGATCCGCTCGGGTTCTTTTTTCGCCTTAGCCTTTTTTGTAGTATCGGCAGCCTGGTTTTTCAGCTCATTTTCCGCGGTCTTGAGTTGTATACCCAGATAGCCGCTGAAACCCGCAAGCACCAGGAAGGGTATCGTGGGCAGCCCGGGGATGATGGCGAAAAACCCCAGCACTCCTGCGGCGATGAGGAGAGGCCGGGGCTGTTGCAAGAGCTGCGAGGTAATCTCTTCGCCCAGGTTCGATTCGCTGGCCGCCCGGGAAACGATGATACCGGCAGAAGTCGAGATCATCAAAGCCGGAATCTGCGCGACCAAGCCGTCGCCGACGGTTAAAAGGGTGTAGGTGGAAAGCGCCTGAGCCGGATCCATCTTGAGTTGGAGGATACCGATGACCAATCCACCGATAATGTTGATGAAAGTAATCATCAAGCCTGCCATGGCGTCACCGCGCACGAACTTGGAAGCGCCGTCCATGGCTCCGTAGAAATCTGCTTCGCGTGAAATCTTTTCCCTGCGAGAGCGCGCCTCTTTTTCGTCGATCAAGCCGTTGTTCATGTCGGCATCGATCGCCATTTGCTTGCCCGGCATGGCGTCCAGGGTAAAGCGCGCCGCCACTTCCGCGATGCGCGTCGAACCCTTGGTAATCACGATAAAATTGATCAGAACCAATATCAGGAATATAACCAAACCTACGACGTAATTGCCGGCGACCGTGAATTCGCCGAAAGATTGAATAATGGTCCCGGCATACCCCTGACTCAGCACCAGACGGGTCGAAGCCACGTTCAGCGCGAGCCTGAACAATGTCACCATCAGCAGCAGACCCGGAAATACTGAAAAAGCCAGCGCCTCGTCAATGTACATCGAAACCATGATGATGACCACGGACAGAGTAATGTTCAACGCCAGCAGCAAATCCAGCAGAAATGCCGGGATCGGGATGATCATCACGATTAAAATAGCGATGACGCCGACCGCCAGTATGGCGTCGCTGCGCGCCGCGATTCGTTTGGCAAATGGATTTGGTGCTCTGGTCGGTTCCATCTACTTTTTCATCATCCTTCTGATTAACTATTTTCCTGCTTCCGACAGTTTTCTTTTCTTCTCTTTTGCTATCTTGCTCTCTTGCCTTCTTGCCTTCATGCTTTAATGCAAGGAACGTGCCCTAAAATCTCAGCTATAATATTCTTCAAATTCGCCCTTCAGACGGTACACATAGGCCAGAATTTCCGCGACTGCCTGGTAGAAATTGCCCGGAATTTCCTGCCCGACGTCCACAGCCTTGTAGAGCGATCTTGCCAGGGGAGGGTTTTCGATGATGGGGATGTCATGCTCTGCAGCAATCTCGCGGATACGCTGGGCGATCAGGTTCTTGCCCTTGGCAACGACAACCGGAGCGCCCTGTTTATCAGCGTCGTAGGCCAGCGCGATGGCATAAGTGGTTGGGTTGGTAATAACCACACTGGCTTCAGGAACCTTCTTCATCATCCGCTGCAGCGCCGCCTTGAATTGAATCGAGCGAATCCTGGATTTAATCTTGGGATCGCCATCCATCTGCTTGGCTTCGTCCTTGACTTCCTGCTTGGTCATCTTCATTTCCTGAGAATGTTCCCAGCGCTGATAGATCAGGTCTAACACGGCTAAGATAAAAATGACAAAGACGATCTTGTAAGCCACTTTTTCCGCGGCATGACTGATCCAGAAGAAAATCTCCCCGACACTCTTATCCATCAAGGGGATCATATCGTCCGTCAAGCTGGCCACCGCCTTGTATCCAATCCAGCCGATAATGGATACTTTTAACACATTTTTGAAGAGTTCAACCAGCGACTTGCGGGAAATCATCTTCTTGATGCCCTGCATCGGGCTGATTTTATCTAACTTGGGTTGGATCGATTGCAGGGAGAATAAAAATCCCACCTGCATGATGTTGGATACCAGGCCGATGATCACAATGGGAATCAGCACGGGCACCAGTATGCTGAGCATGACCTTGGCGCCGGAATAGATGTAGCCGGGCAGGACGTCTGGCGTGATCTGTATCTGGCCGATCTGACTGAATAGGAAGCGGTCGGCATCCATGATCCTGTTGAGTATGATGCCTCCCCAGATCGTCAGAGACAGCAATCCCGCGAGCAGAATCAGTACGGAGTTGATCTCCATGGACTTGGAGACTTGTCCCTTCTTGCGAGCTTCCGACTTTCGTTTGCCGGTCGGTTGCTCGGTTTTCTCTTGAAAGGATTCCTTAGATTCTGCCATCAGAGGGTCGTCTTAGGAGGATGAAATATTATCGCGCAGCCTGCTGATACGGGTTTGTATCAGGAAACACCGCGTTTGTATGAAATTCGTTCGGTAATCTCAGGGACCCAGAAGAGCGATGAACCGAAACCAATCATCCTGGAAGTTCATCCACATGAACTCAAACACGTGAACTAACATAGGCCAGGAAAGAGCCATCGCCAGCAGCCCCAAACCGATTTTCAGCGGGAGGCCGACGAAGAAGATGTTCATCTGCGGCACAATACGGGCGGTAATCCCCAACGCGACTTCGGTTAAAAACAACGCCGCCATCACCGGAGCAGCAATTTTAATGCCTGCCACGAAGAGATCGCCCGACATCTTGAGGAATATGGGGACAAGTGCGGAAGGTAGATGCAATCCCCCGATGGGAATTGCCTGGAAGGTTTGAGCGATACCGGATATCAAGAAATGATGACCATTGAAGGTTAAGAAAATGAGGGTGGCAAAAAGGTACTGCAACTGGGCAATGATAGACACCTGGTTTTCCGTCATCGGGTCCATGACGCTGATGATGCCAAACCCCATCTGCATCCCGACGAATTGACCCGCCATCTGAACGCCGTAAAACAAAAAATGAGCAACCATGCCCACCAATATTCCTGCGATGACTTCAGGCAGCGCCAGAGCAACCAGGGTGAATAGCCCAAGGTGGTCGGCAGCAAGACCGGATGGCGCTGATATCCCGGGGAGCAGCACGAACGCCAGAACTCCTGCCAGACCTAATTTTACAGTATTCGGTACTCCTTGATATCCATAAAAAGGCATCACCGCCATGGCCGAGACGATGCGAACAAAAATCAGCCCCCAGAGCAGCCCTTGATTTAACAATGGATCCAGACTCATCGGCGAGTTTACTGATTGAAGATTTAATGAACCAACGGACTATGGCAGAATGCCGGCATGTTTTACCCGAACCATCCGGGAGGCGGGATCAGGTTGGAACGGCAACATCATCGAATAATTCATGTAAAATGACGATTGTACCCTTCTTGATACCCGATGGAGCCAATTCCCGAAACATGACTCGGTAGCCATGATCAGCGATCATGCTGCAACCTGCCTGTTCCTTGGCGGGGTCAGTTTCGATCTGGGTGTACAGCTCGTTGAGGTCTGCAGGAAGCAATGAACAAATATTTTCGCCCAAACCCGTTTGAAAAATATTCTTGGCTTTATCATTCATCAGCACGATGATTCCCTCATTGCTGATGCCGATAATCCCGATGGGCAAATTCTCCAGCACCTCTTGCGACATTTCAAGTACTTTGTACTGCTGAAACAATTCCGTTGATCGCTCTTCCACCAGGTGTTCAAGCTCCTGGCTATGTTTCTGCAGTTGCAGGTTTTTGAGTTGCAGTTCATCTGCCAGTTTTCGATTTTCCAGAGCGAGGAATTTTTGCTGTAAAGCCAGGCGGATGATGTTTTTCAAATCTTCATCATTCCAAGGCTTGAAGATAAACTGATAGATATTGCCTTCATTAATGGCGGCAGTCAATGCAGGCACTTCGGCATATCCCGACAGGATAATGCGAACGGCATCCGGTTGAATCAGGCGGGCTTCCTTGAAAAAATGGGTGCCGGTCATGCCGGGCATGCGGTAATCGGAGATGATCAGATCGACTTCCTGCCCTTGCAGAATTTCCAGCGCTTCTTCACCTGAATTGGCGGTGGAGACTTTATAATCCTCATCGAAAAAAAGCCGCTGCAGTGCTTTTAGAATGTTTGGTTCATCGTCAACTAAAAGCAAGCGAGGGTTGGTCATGCCACGCTCTCCATTTCCGCAGCAAACTCCTCGCCGACTTCAATTTCGGGCGGCTGCACCGGCAATTTGATTTTAAATGTCGTCCCTACACCAACTTCACTCTCGACTTCGATGGTGCCGCCATGCCTTTCGATGATTCTATAGCTAATCGAAAGCCCCAGACCGGTCCCCTTGCCGACTTCCTTGGTGGTGAAGAAGGGTTCGAATATTTTCGCCTGATCTTCCGGTTTGATGCCCGAGCCGGTATCCCCAATTTCGACGCAGACCATATCTTCAAACGTATAACTGCGGACGGTGATCTTGCCCCTTTCATGAATCGCTTGTGCGGCGTTGACCAGAACGTTCATGAAGACCTGGTTGAGTTGCTGCGGGTAGCAGCGTATTGAGGGGACGTCACCCAATTCTTCGATGACTTCTGACTTGTACTTGAGTTCGTTCCAGACGATATTCAGTGTTGATTTAATTCCCTTGTTGATATCATATTCCACCAGCGTGCCCCGATCCTGATGCGAGAAATCTTTCAGGTCCTGCACAATGGTCTTGACCCGATCTGTGCCTTCCAACGATTCATCGATCACCGAGGCGATATCTTCGAGAATGAAATCAATTTTCTTAGTGCGTTTCAGGCGGGCCAGCTCATCGACTGATACGGAACCACCGGTGAGCGCTCGATCGACTCCGAGAAAATATTCCCTCACGTTTACTATGTATTTTTTCAGAGTGCTCAAATTGGAATTGATGAAGCCCATGGGATTATTAATCTCGTGCGCTACGCCGGCGGCTAATTGCCCCAACGACGCCATCTTTTCTGCTTGGAGCAGTTGCACTTGTGTATCCTGTAACTGGCTCAGCGCCTTTTCCACCTCCACCTTACGCTCGACCAGTTCGGAAGTGCGTTCAGCTACACGTTTTTCCAGGTTAAGAGCGTATTCTTTTAACGTCGATTGCAGGGCCAGCTGTTCGGTAATGTCCTTGCCGATCCAGATATACCCAGCCGTTTTCCCCTCGTCATCCTGTATTGGGGTGACCGTAAGAGAAATCGTAATTTCCGTATTGTCACGATTAAGGATGGTCTGAGCTTCATCGATCATCCCATTCTTCAGAAATTCACGCAGATCCTCGGGCTTCTCTTTCATACCCAAGTCTGAGAGGAAAAGGATAGTCTTTTTGCCTTCGATCTCCTGGCGGTTGTAGCCAAAAAGGCGCTCAGCCCCAGTATTGAAAAGAGTAATCGTCCCTTTGGAATCGGTGGCGATGATGAAATATTCGGTCGAACTTTCGAGCACAGAATTGAGGAATTTCTGCGTCTTGACCAGCTCAGAGGTTCTCTCATCGATCAACTGTTCCAGATCCATCTGGTAGCTGATGTTCTGGAGGGTCAGGCGCCGCTTTTCGATCGCCTTGGAGACTGTGAAAAAGAGCTCGTCGATATTGGTGGGCTTCTTCAAGTAATCGTAGGCGCCCTTGCGCAGAGCTTCCACAGCTTTATCCGTCGAACCAAAACCGGTTAAAACCACCACTTCGCAGTTGGGATCCTGCTTCTTGATCTCTTCAAGCAGCTCCATTCCATTGGTGCCGGGCATCATCAGATCGGTGATGACCAGGTCAAATTCGCCCTCCTCGCGATAAACCCGTAAGGCGTCAGAACTGTTTATGATGCCGCGCGTAGCATACCCTTTGAAGCTGAGAGCATCCTCCAATACCTGCACGATATTGGGATCGTCATCAACGATCATAATGTTGTGGGTAAGATCGCCGGCTATAAGTGGCGAGAGCGATGTTTTGTTCTTGTTCGTCATGAGAGCTCACGATGCGCTTTGGGAGAAATTATGGACCTGTCATCACTTTAATCCCGACATCATCGAAAATAAATCCTGGGTGTATGAGATCATCAGATTCATGATCCAGGGAAGAGTCATGATCATAACTATCACCACTGCCAGAATTTTCGGTATGAAGGTCAGGGTCATCTCGTGGATTTGCGTGACCGCCTGAAGAATGGACACCACGACCCCGACAACCAACCCCGCGATCAGCATCGGCGCTGAGATCAACAGAGTGGTGTAAATCGCCTGCTTGCACAGTTCGATAGCCAGTTGCTGCGTCATGGAACCGGGACAAATCCGTTAACGATGGATTGAACCATCAAATACCAGCCATCCACCAGTACGAACAGGAGCAATTTGAAGGGCAAACTCACCATAATCGGCGGCAGCATCATCATTCCCATGGACATCAGAATCGAAGCAACCACCATGTCAATAATTAAAAAGGGAAGGTACAAGAGGAATCCAATCTGAAAACTGAGACGTAATTCGCTGATGACGAAACCCGGAACCACGACTCGAAGAGGAAGATCGTTCGGCGTCTGGGGTTTTTCCAGATGCGCCAATCCCACAAACAACGCCAGATCTTTTTCGCGCGTCTGCGCCAGCATAAATGACTTTAGAGCATCTCCGGCGCGATCCAGGGCAGTCTGAGTCGTAATCTGCTGATCCTGCAGCGGTTTCCAGGCGTCATTGTAAACCCGGTCAATGGTAGGACTCATGATAAAAAAGGTCAGGAATAAAGCCAACCCGACCACGACTTGATTGGGCGGCACGCTCTGGGTGGACATCGCCTGGCGTAGAAAATGCAGCACGATAATGATCCGGGTGAAGGCGGTCATCATGATCAATATAGCCGGAGCCAGACTGAGGACGGTCATCAACAGGAGGATCTGCACCGCCACAGTGAGGTCCTGCGCATTGCTGGCTTTATCCACCCCAATGGTGATTTTAGGGAGGATGGTTTGAGCATCCACGCTGGGCGCGACGACCAGAATCAAGGGGATCAGGATGACCAAAGCCAATAAAATAGGCCGCTTCGGTTGTAGATCAGATGATGCGGAGAGAATGCTTTTCATGGCCTGCAACGTTACGAAACAACTGCGGTTGGATTGCGTTTTATGCCTCATTTTCAAGTGCGAAACGTTTTGCTTCGATATCCATAAATTCGCCGTCAACAAGCTTAAAACAAGATTTGCCGTGTATCTCAGTCGTAATCACGCTGACTTGATTGGCAATCAATTTTGTGCCGGGAAAAACTTTCTTAAGGAATCTGATTTCCCCCGGGCATTCCAGTACTTTTTGTATGGTTTGAAGATCTTTGCATAGCTGTTCGAGTTCGCGGCCAAGAGCAAAAATCTGATCCTGATGCCGGCGTATCTCTTCCAACAACTTCGAATCTGCGCTGCCGCTGCTCGCCTTCTGCTGCTGCAGTTTTGACATTCGACTCTTTAGCTCGGTGATCAATCGCTTGTGGATATCTATGCTGCTTTCGCTGGATTGGATTTGTCCACCCAATGCAGCTTGATCGCTGGCGAGTTCGAGGATGGTCAGAGTATTTTGCAGGTTACCACAGGTCTGAATGATAATCTCTTTCCCAGCCTTGAGGTGTCCTCCGACGACAGTTCCTGAACCGGTTGAAGCGTGAATACTCTCTTTTGCACTGATCGTCCCGGCAATACAGCAATCAGCAATCGTCACGGAACCTTCTGCCTTAACGCATTGCTGCTCGACAAACCTGATGAAGACATTGCCGCCTGAATAGATATGCCCGTGTCCCGATCCGCGAAATCCTCCCTTGACCAATACGTCTCCGGCAGACTCGATGGTCGCGTCTTCGATCAATCCGGATACCTCGACCTTGCCCGCCGCCTTGACGCTGAACCCGGTATGAATGTCACCCCTGATAATGACGTCACCGGGAAAATCGATATTTCCTGATCGAAAACAGACGTCACCTTTCTGAATGAAGGTGTTTTCCACCTGGATCTGGCCTTTGTTCAATGTGACTGATCCGGTAAAGGAAGCCCTCAACTCGGATTGAGTTGTATCGGTGAAGTAGGTGTTCAATCCAGCGATGATTTGGACGTCCTCGCCGGCAGTCGCAGGGATGTTGTCTCCGCGCACCCCCATGCCCGGAATGCCCGGCGTGGCGGGGATTTTCCTGGCGATGACGTCGTCTTTCTGAACGCAGTGAATCAAGCCGATATCATGGTAATCGACTCTGCCATCCTGCAATTCCCTGGGGTGAGGGTGGCTATATATGTCGAAGTTGTATTCAATTCTCGCCTTTTGACCGGGTGTCGGTTCTTTCCCGGAAGCGACCAGTATTTTTTGATCCCATTTCGTCTCGGTAATAATGGCTTCAATGGCTTGTTGATCCAAACCATATGTCACACCTGAGTTCTTCAGAACCGATGAAATGTCATGCGCTGTCATCTGCTTTGGCGCAGATTCGGATGCGACCACCCGAAACGACCCAACGGTGACGAAAGCCTGCATGTCTGTGGAGCTGATTTCAACTTTTACGTCTGGGTCATTCATTCGCCCCCCAGAAATCCTGGTCCCGAACTCTTTGTTTGTTTCGTATTTTCAAACATGATCAAATTTATGACTCCTGCTGAGGGCTTAGATCCTTGATTAAATTGACCGACCCTTCTGCGGAACCGATCAGGAGTTTTCTGCCGTCAACTTCCAGAAGATGAACCGCCCGCTTGGGTCCAAGAGCTCGGGTTGACAGCAGGCGTATCTGTTCCTCTTTACCGCCAGACCGGGGCAGAAAATGCAAATAGCGCTTTGCCGCCCAGGCAATCAGGAGAATCAGCGCCAATACCAGCAGCAATGCGCCAAAAGCTTTCAAGGATGAGCCGGCCATATCAGGAGTTCCAGTGCTCTGGGCTCCGGCCCGGGCTGCAAAAACGGAAATCCAGGATGCTGTTAAGACAAGTCGTTTAAATTCAAACATGATTCGTTCCATCACCTCAGGCTGTGGATCCGGTCTTCCACCTTGACCAGATCCGTGATGCGAATACCGAAGTTCTGATCGATGACCACGACCTCGCCGCGGGCGAATTTCTTGTCGTTGACAAACAGATCGACCGGTTCGCCGGACAATTTGTTTAATTCGATGATGGCTCCGGGGCTCAACTCCAGGATATCCTTGATGAACATGTTGGTGCGCCCCAGTTCGATGATCACCGGCAACTCCAGATCCATCAGGGTTTCGAGGTTTTGCGGCAGACGAGATCCACCCGGGTCAGGCGGACCAAAGTCTTCGAATCGAGCTGACCGCACTTCGGGTTCATCTTCACTGTTAAAATCATCGTCCAACACAGCCGGCGGAGGACGATCCATTACTCTCTGCTTGTCATTCGGCATGAGACTCTGTAGTTCTTCGATGGTTTGTGGGGGTAACAATATGATTAATTTCGTCTGTGGAAAACCGTCTATGGCAACGTCAAGATCCGCCCGGAAAGACGAGGACCACTCTGCGGCATGATTTTCGAGGACTGACAGATCCGCCTTGAAAGGATTTAAACGGATGCCGGCGCCGATAAGGTCGCTCAGGGATAGACACCAGGCAGAACTGACCTGATTGAGCAACTCGGATATGGCTTCAGGATGCTCATCTGGTGAAAAATCAGCCTTGCCGTCACCCATCATCATCAAATCTGCCCAGGATGCCGCTTGCGGCGGCGCCAGCAGGAACGCCAGCTCTCCGGAGAGACCTTCGGAAAAATTGGAGTGCACGTAGAGCAGCCCATCAGAGTATTCCTGTTGCAATTCTTCAGGATCGACAGGTCCCACGTCATCCAGTCGTACTTTTATTTCGCGATTTAACGCCAATCCCAGGGAAGAGGCGATGCTTTCAGCGCTGCCTTTTAGTACTTCCTTAAGATTTCCGAGAAAATTCTTCTTAGCCACGATAGTCCTCATTCATTCTTGTACGGTTTGGTTAAAACCGATCTATAATTCGGAGACAGACACGTCTCCGAAAGCATCAAATTAGATAGGTCACTGATAAAACAACTGGTCCAGCGGCGCAACCAATTGAGCAACCCGAACGGCGCTGTGCCGCCCGGCTTTACCCGGTAGACTGGTAAACTTGACCTTATCCCCGACCAGAACCGGCAGTTCATCCCCCAGGCGAGTTTCCAGCGTAATAATATCGTCTTTTTGGAAGCTGAGCAGGTCGCGCAGACTGATCCGCGCCTTGCCTAACTGCACACTCACCGGCAATTTGGTGGCAAAGAGACTCTGGCGTAATAGGACCCGGTCTTCATCCGTTACCTTCTTGGTGGTACCGATGACCGCCTGGCTGGAAAGTTTGGGCAATATCGGTTCAAGAATATAATATGGAACGCAGATATTCATCTGGTAACTGACACCCTTGACCTTCATCTCGAAGAAAATTACGGCAATGGTGTCGGATGAACGGGCAATCTGAACGAATTGGGGATCGGTTTCGAATGAATGGTATTTTGCCTCCAATTCGACGGCCTGCCCCCAGGTTTCATTCAGCATCTCAATCATTGAATTAACGATATTGCGCACAACGTTTTGCTCGATAATGGTGATCTCCCGCGCCTCCAGCACCGCTTCTCCGGTGCCGCCCAGCATGCGGTCGACCAGGAACAGCAAAAATGTCGGTGTAAATTCGCAAATCAGTTTGCCGTCGAGGGCGTCGCTGTAGAGAACGTAGATGCTCGCCGGTGTGGATAACGACATCGTATATTCTGAATAGGTGACTTGATCGATGGAGAGCAGATTGACGTCGACCATGGCGCGCAGAACCGTGGACAGATAGGTCGCCAATAAGCGGGAGTAGTTTTCGTGGATCGTCCGCAGGGATCGGATTTGATCCTTGGAAATACGATCCGGATGCTTGAAATCGTAGATGTGAAGACTCTTGCCTTCCTCCGCCTCATCGATGTTGAAATCCTGGCTCTTGGAGACGTTGGCGAGCAGCGCCTCGATCTCTTCCTGTGAAAGAATTTTGTTCATCTATCCGCCGCTACTTAAGCTGCTGTCCTTTAAATCGATCATTGACCAAGTTGTCTGTCCGGACGGGGTAACAGCCCCGCAGTTCCCTCGCATCAAGTTTTATTGAAAAACGTAACTGACGAAATAGAGCTTTTCCACCTGACCGGCTTCGAGGAAGTAATTCACCGAATTGAGCAGGGACTCCCGAATTTTTTCGCGAAATTTGATGTCGGAGAGGACAGATATTTGCTGCCCCGCCAACAGAGTGATCAAGTTGTCTCTGATCTGGGGATCGCGTTTCTCCAGCTCCAGCTTGATCAACGCATCGCGGTATTCCAATCCGATTGAAACCATCAGATGTCTGCGCCCACCTGATTCAGCTGGATTGATGATAAGGTCATTGATCAGGTAGAATTCCCCCGGCTCATTCTTAAGCTCTTTTTCAGCAGGCTTTTCGACTTTGGGAGTAAAGAAAAACTTCATGATGATCATCCGGCTGGTAATAACCTGGAACCCCAGGATGACGATTGCTCCCGCAACGATAATGCCTATTTTTTTTAGCATAGCACGCATGGTGATCAACCACCTTTTTAAGTCGACGCCAATCATATTTGATCAAGCAACCACGATTATTTCGATGATGTAGGACCTGGTGTGCCACGGTCCTTTTCAGTTCATTCCTGTTCCGTACCAGGACCCGTTTCCGCAGTCGGGATGGTGCGCGTAGCAGGACCCTCACGCGTACGTTTGCGAAATTCGACGACAGCCGCTATGATTTCGGGGATCTTTTCCTTGACCATGATCTTGGTCCCGGTGGTCAGGGTGATCAGGCTGTCCGGCAGCGCTTCGATGAATTCGATCATATCGGCGTTGACGACCAGTTTGGCTCCGTTTAGTTTTGTCAATTCTACCATGTAAGGCTCTTGAGATTATTAGGTTGTTTCCGGCAGGGGATTAACCCCCGCCGGAAACTGATTCGAGATTACCTCTTCAGACGAATGACCTCATCCAGCACTGTATCGGCAGTTGTAATCACGCGTGCCGAAGCTTGGAAGCCTCTCTGCGCGATGATCATATCCGCAAACTGCTTGGAGAGATCGACATTGGACATTTCCACATAGCCCGAGTAGATGGACGATCCCAGGTTGGTCTGCGCCAATCCATAAATGGCATCGCCGGAATTGGCGCTCATTTTATAGAGATTGTCGCCTTCCTTCGTCAGCCCCTGAGCATTATGGAAATCCGCCAGCACAATTTGTGCCAGCGTCAAAGTCTGGTCGTTGCTGAATGACCCCAGCACAGTACCGTTTTCGTCGATGTAGACATTGTTCAAGGTCCCCATCCCATAACCGTTCTGGCTCTGCACCATGGTGGTTGAAGGGCTGGAAAACTGCGTAATGCCGTCTACACCGCCGGGAGTACCGGATTTGAGGTCGACGTTCACGATCGGAGCTGCGCCATTATTGGGGTTGTAGGCGAAGGACAGGACTCCGCCGGCATAGTTGAAGGATTGCAGCGAGCCGTCGTCGTTGAAAGTCACCGTACCCGTGTTCCCGCTGATAATCTGCGCAGGCTCTTCTACGCCGGCTTCCCAAGACCAGATATTCGGAGTAGCGGTCTTGGTGAAGGTCACGTTCATGACGTGTTCCCCACCCAGCGAATCGTAGGTGACAATGGACGTCGTATGGCTGGTGTCAGCGGTTTCGATTGTCAGCACCTCGTCTAAAGCTCCTGCCGCCAATCCGTTCGCTGCCAACACCGTGACACCACCGCCGCCAATGTCGGTGATCGTGGTGATCAAACCAGTGGTCTCATCTGCTTGCAGGGTCAGGTTGGTTACAATGGGACTGCCTCCCTGCGAGGGTGTAAATGCATCCTCAGCAACCAGTGTTGAGGCGTCGCCGTCAGCGTACACGAAAGCCGCGCCACCGAAGATCTGGTCGGCGATATCGCCTGACATGGTGATTTCCGTGCCCGAACCGTGCCAGGTACGCGTCAATTTAATTTCGCCGGAAGCGTCCAACGAAGCATCTACGCCATCCACCTGAGCATTGATGGCATTAATGAGATCCTGAACCGTCTGGTTACTGCCGGCTTCAAGACCTGTGATCGGTACTGCCACTCCACCATCGACTGCTATTTCGAAGTTATCGAAATCGGTGATACCCAGCGATGGATCGTCCAGTTGGGTGCTGAGGGTCAGGGGTGCGAGACCGACGTTGGCGCCCATTCCCGATCCCTGGGTGGCGTTCAATCCAGTGATGGTAATCTCGTGCGTGCCGCCCGCTCCGTTTTGGGCTACGCCGGATACCATGCTGACTCCGGTGCTCCCTGCATTCAGCAGAGTTGCCGTAGAGTCCGTTCCTTCCGCATCGAGATTGCAATACATGTCGATTTGAGTGGTGGCACTGGCTGGAGCCTTCATGCCGAAGGGGATCTGAATGGCACTGGGCGCCAGATTGGTGGCAATCATGCCCAATTGATCCGCCATATATCCCTGAACCCGCAGAGTGCCGCCTTGAGCCGTCATGTAGCCGTCCGCATCGATGTTGAATGCGCCGGAACGGGTAAAGTAGTTCTGAATGCCATCGGTCACTACGAAGAAGCCGTCGCCCTGAATGGCCAAGTCAGTATAATTGCCGGTGGATTCCAGCGTTCCCTGCTGGAATTGAGTATCCACCGAAGCGATTTTTACGCCCAGACCGATCTGCATGGGATTGACTCCACCGAAACCATTTCCAGGACTGGTGGCGGAACGTAGGGTTTGGGTCAGCATTTCAGCGAAAGTAGCTCGACTTGATTTGAACCCGATTGTGTTGACATTGGCGATATTGTTGCCGATGACGTCTAACCAGGTCTGGTAGTTACGGATGCCGGAAACACCGGCGTACAGTGAACGCATCATTTTAAATTCCTCCTGATTTGGCGAACGGTCACGGTTTCACGGTTCGTTGGCGCGGCTTCTTTCATTCCGCTGCGCCGGGGGCCTCCTCAGGAAGAGGTCCAGCCCTGTTCGTGAAACACCCTGCCGTTCTGCGGTTTACATCTTGTCTTTGGTTGATTATAATTTGTCTGGTTGTTCTACAAAATTACCGTCGAATCGATGTTGGTCACCACTTGATCCTTCAAATGACCACCTTCCATGGCAGTGATCACCGTGCGATTCGCCACGGAAACCACGAAAGCTCGCTCATCCAAAAGCACCAGGCTGGAACGGGAGCCTTTCTGGGCGGCGCTTTCAACCGCAGCATTCACCCGCTGCAACTCATCCTGGGTAAGCTGGATGCCGCGCTGTTCCATTCGTTCCAGAGCGTGCGCCGAGAATCTCACTCCACCCTGAATGGCGTTGGCTTCTTTCAAGAAGCGGGCAAACTCACCAACCTTGCCGGGTTTAACGGATTCCGGACGCTGAGCCTCCTGCTGAATGGGCGGCGGTCCCTGGATGCGCCGTAAATCAATCACCTTCTCACCTCCTTCCACTTCGTTAAATGTTATGATCAGACCTCGAGGATCTTGTACACGTCCCCTAACGCGATCTGCATCGAACCCACCAGAAATTCCGGCATGCCCTGGGTGTAAGTGACGCCGGTGATCGTACCGCAAGTGTAAGTCGTGCTCTGGACGGCCAGACCTGCGCCGGTTTTGGCGCTCACGCTGAACGTGTAGACTCCGTCGGTCATGGCGTTGCCTTCATCGTCCAGACCGTCCCAGGTAAATTGCTGTTCGCCTGATGATTGCGGTCCTGCTTCGATGGTGCGAATGACCGCGCCGGCTTCATTCTTAATGGTGATCTCCACGGTCTGCGCTGCACCGCCCAGGTTGTAGTTCAACATAGTTTCAGCGCCATCCACCAGCTCCACCTGATCGCCGTAAGCTGTCACGCTCCTGCCGATCATGGAAGCGGCCATGGTATTGTTGACAGACTGCGCCA
Organism: bacterium; assembly: GCA_026394195.1. Lineage (GTDB taxonomy): Bacteria > Electryoneota > B3-LCP > B3-LCP > B3-LCP > JAPKYS01. The sequence continues at coordinate 26,527 of JAPKYS010000043.1, forward strand.
GGATCATGTTGGTCGATTGAGACATCTGCAGGTTTTCGTTCATCTGCGTCAACTGCTCCAACTGACTGAACTGAGCCAATTGCGCCGAAAACTGCTGGCTGTCGACCGGATTCATCGGGTCCTGGTAGGCCAGCTGGATCATCAGCAGTTTCAAAAAATCCGCCTGATCCATGGCTGCGTTGCTGCCGGTGGATTGATAGAGGTCCATTCCGACTCCGCTGATACCGCCAATTTGTGGACTCATGATTTCACCTCCTTTCGCATGGATAGATGATTTATGCGACCAGATCGAAGGTATTATACCCCAGATCCAGTTTGCGTCGTGGTTCTCCGTTCTTGCCGTCCGGAGAAGCATGTTCTTTATCTCGAGAACCATCCTGATCGCTCTGGCTGTTCTGCTTTTCGTTCGTCTGCGGCGTCCAGCGATTTTGCTGGGCTCGGCTTTCAATTTCGCACTGCGTTAGATTGTAACCCTGAGCAGCGATGATGCTGGTTAGTTCGGTTCTGACTTCGATGAGCGCGGTGGTCGCTTCGTGACGTTCGGTCGTGATATGGAGCTTGACGTCTTTTCCCTCAGCTTCGATCTGCACTAAAAGCGATCCCAGATGCGGTGGCGTGAGGGTCAGTCGAAGTTCCGCAACCTCGCCGATTTTCAGCAGCTTGGCTTGAGCCTGTATTTTTTCTGCCAGATCCTTGAAGTTCTGGATGCGGTGGATCGCTCCATTAGGATCTTTCGGCATCTGGTCCAGCCAGTCTTTCAGCGCTGCTTCCGGCGGTTGAAGTTTTTCGGTTGTTGCCGCGTCCGGAGAGTTCCCCGGCATGGGTTGAGAAATCACCTGCGGTTCAGGGTTCTTGGGTCGAGACTCTTCCGACTTCGGAAAGGTTTTCGAATCTGCCGGATCTCCATCTCTATGGTTGGATTGAGGTTGATATCCTGTGGGGTCAGGCTGATTTGTCTGGCTGACAGCCGGTTGAGCTTCGGATGAACGATTCGACGGATGAAGGTCCGGCGTTAGGACTGTTCCTTCCTTCTTAAAGACTGTCTCGGGAAAAACCGGTACTGCATTGATCTTAGCAGCGAGATGGCTGTGCTGCGCCGGATTGAAGACAGCCTCTTTGAAACTCTTCGGCGGCACTGGAGCAGCATAGTCGGATTTTGCACCACCTGCGGGCGCTATGAGTGGCGCTGCGGCTTCCGAGACCACCTGATGAGTCACGTCCGGTTCACCGGCAGGTTTATCCACACTCTTAACGCCTTCCGGATTAGATTTTACCACGGGCTGAACGAGTTCTTCAGTCGTATGGTTCGCTCTGAATTCTGTAGTGTGCTTCACCAACACCGGCTGCGCCATCGGACGATGGGTGACTGCTTCCACGACGACCGGTATCGCCATCTGTGGCGGCGCTGGTTGGGGAATTGGAGCAGCTTGCGTGACTTCAATCGGCTGGAGCGCGCTTTTCTGCAGGTGCAACAGCGGCACGGCTTCAACTGTCTCGCTCTGATGATCAGCCACTTGCTTGACCACGATTGGAGTGGTCGGATGAGCAGCGATATTTTTAATCCGGGGCGCTTCCGTGTGATCGAGTATGGCAGCTGTGACGTCCGATATACCTTTCATCGCGGTTTTCGCTACCGGCGCTGAGGTTTCCAGAGTATTGGCGGCTGCCAATGTTGATATTCCCTGCTGACTGAAGACTTGATTCGGCTTCTGGTTGGCCGCTTGCACGAAATCGGATCTGGTTGGCGTAGGTTCGACCCGCTCCGGAGCAGCCTTCCCGGCAGCTACTGTCGCTGTCGGTTTAACGTCCGCCTTTGGATGATCCTGAAGGCTGATGACCGTCGCAGACTGGCGATCGTTGCTATAATCTATTGTCACTGGTATCGGCTTCAGAGATGACTGGCTCGGTGAAGCCGTAATGGAAGTGGCTCTTTGCGCTGGTATGGCTGTCTCATTGAGCACAGGTGCTGGGTGGGGCGCGACGGACCGACTATCGTTGCGGACGATCCCTGGCGCGGCAACGGTCGGTTTCTGCATCACCGGACTCAGAATGATCCGCTCGCTTTCCAGGTCTGGCGTGACCACTGCCCCGGCAGCTGGTTTCGACGTCTGAATTTTGGCTGTGCTTGCTGGGGAAGCTGGCTCGAGAATGGAAAGATTTTCTCGTTCTGCCCTCGGAGGGCGGGCTGTCGGGCGTTCAGATGTCGGAAGATGCTCATCGGTGGTCTGGTTGACTGCCTTCCCAATAGCAGATTTCGGCTGGATAGAGCGCAATTGGCGACTGTCGAACTCAACCGGCGCTGTCTTAAAACCTTCGGTATTTTGTTTCACCTGCTCAACTCGAATGCCGGCTTCAGTCTGAAGTGTAGATATCTTTGCATCAGCCTCAACCGCTGCAGCCACTCCGGGCTTTCCGGTAACAGCTTTTTGCCCGCTCGCCACTGCGAAAGGTGCGGATTGCAGCAACGCCGCAAAATCGCCGATTACCTCACCGTGGCCTGACCGCGATTTGATCTTCCTGGCAACCGGCGCGTTAGCTGGTTCCAGTTTCTTTACTGCCAAATATATCAGGTTGTCGGCTTTCATGAGTCTTTTATCTGTCGAAGTGTAAATCGTGCTATCGTTGAACGATCGGTTTCAAAATGGTCTCGCTGATGCGGGATGACCTGGTTGCCGGCAGCGCCGCCATAATTTGCGCCGCCTGGCGCTGCTTGAGTCGCATTAAAATATCGATCACCATGTCGTCCCCCAGTGGAAGCAGCATCTTGGCGGCTTCTTCTGCGGGCATGTTCTCTACAATTTTTGCCAGTTTCGCCGTTTTTTTCAGGGCGAGCGAATCCGACACGGTCGCTTTCTCCTTGGGGCTTTCCTTTGCAGCAGTTAACTCCTGCCTGGTCGCTACCAGGAGGGAATCGCTCTGGCGAATCTGCGACTTCAATTCCTCGACCGTGGTGTTGATCTTTTGCGATTCTGCCAGCCGGATGTTGTCTTCCTGCACCTTCTTCAGGGAATCCTCGTTGACAGATTGCTTCGGGGTCTCGGTTACCAGTGATTCTGAGGCGACGCTAATTACTTCGACTACAGGTTCAGGCTCACCCAGATCTATCTTCAGAACGGGCTTTTTTTCGACGACTGCCGATATATTCTTGGGAGGTTCAGGAGGAACATAGGTCGCTTTTAAGTAGAAATAATTGCCGACCCCGGCAGCGATGTACAACCCTACGAACACTCCGATCAGAGGCAGCAGTTTGATTATTGCTTTTTTGGGTTTCGCTTCTACTGGCGCCTCAGTGGGCGCTTCTTCGTTGATTAATTCTTCGTCTTTATCCACCGTATCATCCCCTATATTTCTTCGAGCTCAGCACACTGGACTTCGGGACGCCAGCTCCGTCCGATTCGGCAGCCTAATTCGTCCAGAAATGCCTGGGTTTCCTTTTCCGCTTCGATCCGATATTCTTCCTGGCGGCGTTCCTTAAGCTTTTCCAGAATTTTCTTATCCTTGGAAGCCTGAATCAGGGCTTCCCGCTTCTCTTCGACTTCGCATTCCTGAGCCTCAGTGCGATAGGCTTGCGCCCGCAGCTCTTCAGCCTGCCACATCCGCCAGCCGTGCATGAGTTTCAGGTCTCCGGCTGTGGCGCTTTTGGTCAACGCCTGTCTGAGCTTCTCACTGCTGTGAGCTGAATCTTCGGCAGCTTCTTCCAACCGGCGTAACTGCCGCTGGTACTCTGCCTGAGACACCGCCAATTCACGCTGGCACTCTTTCTCTTTGGTCTTGCGAACGTCGACGACGCGTTCCAAACGGAATTTAAATTTTTTCATGCCGCCAGCTCAAGTAATTGCTGCCGAGTGTTATGATAAACACCCCGGTCATTCAGATCCTGCTTCAAGAAATTGGTGATCGCTTCTATCTTTTCTAAAGCTTTATCAATTTTAGGATTCGATCCTTCAACGTAAGCACCGATATTGACCAGATCTTCCGCTTCGCGGTAGACCGCCAGGTTTTCCAGTAGCACGCGAGCCGCTTGCAGATGATCCTTATCTACCACTTCGATCATCAGACGGCTGATGGACTCCAACGCATCGATGGCAGGATAGTGGTTTTTCGCCGCCATCTTGCGGGAGAGCACGATGTGCCCGTCCAGGATCGACCGGACCGCATCAGCGATGGGCTCGTTCATGTCGTCGCCTTCGACCAGCACGGTATATAATCCGGTAATGCTGCCGCGTTCGGCAGCGCCGGAGCGTTCCAGCAGGCGTGGTAAGAGCGCGAAGACTGAAGGCGTATATCCGCGTGTGGTCGGCGGCTCACCGATGGCCAGACCAATTTCACGCTGCGCCATCGCCAGCCGGGTGACGGAATCCATCATCAGCATGACGTCCAGCCCCCGGTCGCGAAAATCTTCAGCGATGGCAGTCGCAACCTGCGCCCCCTTGATGCGGATCAACGATGGCTGATCGGACGTCACTGCCACGACCACAGACCTTTTCAATCCTTCATCACCCAGATCTTTTTCAATGAATTCCCGCACTTCACGACCACGTTCGCCCACCAGGGCAATCACGTTCACCTGAGCGGAGGTATTTCGGGCAATCATCCCCATCAGGACGGACTTGCCCACACCCGACCCAGCGAAGATGCCGACGCGCTGCCCTTTTCCACAGGTTAAAAGGGCGTCTATGGCTCTGACACCGGTCGCCAAAGGTTCTTTGATCCTCTGACGTTTGAGCGGTGAGGGCGGCTTCCCGGAGGCAGACCGGGTTCCGTCAATCTGCAATGGTCCTTTCTCGTCCAGAGGACGCCCCAGTCCGTCCAAAACTCGTCCCAACAGCCCGAAACCGGTCGGAACGCGCAGGGGTTCTCGCCGGGCAGTCACCAGGTATCCCGGAGCAATCCCTTCCAACTCACCCAACGGCATCAGCAGCACTCGATTGCCGCGAAACCCGACCACTTCCGCCTGTATCACGCTGCCCTTCGGAGATTCGATCTTGCAGATCTCACCGACCGCCACCGGTGGTCCGATTGAATGCACCACCAGGCCTATGATCTCATCGACCCGCCCGCGATGCACCAACAACCGACATTTATCCAACCGGTCGAAATAGGGTTTGAATCGGGCAGTCATCGCCTGCCCGGTGGCTTCGGAACAGGCTCTCATGGTGTGGCTTCCATCTCTTGTGACAGGGTTCGCCGCAATTCGTTCAATTGTGTATTGAAATCCGCATCAATAATTCCGGATGACGTGGCAACTGTGCAGCTCCCCGGAGTCACACTTTTATCAGCTTCGATTTTAAAATGTTCTATCCCTTCGGATAGCCCGATAATTTCAGCTCGGGCGTTCTTCATGATATCAAAATCCTGCGGGTTGACCTTGACGAAAATCCGGGTTTTATCTGAGGCTTCGGCGATAACTTTCTTTATGGTCTGTTTGACCAGATCTTCGTGGTCATGAGCCGCCTGCCCGACAATGACTTCCGCCGTGCTGACTGCCAATTTGACCGTCTCTTCTTCCAAATTTTGGTAGAATTTCAGGATACTTTCATCGAGATCTTTCAAGGTCTGCGTCAAAAAAGCCGATACCTTCCGAGCTTCGATCTGACCCGGTCGTTGTCCCAACTGAAATCCTTCATCGAGACCCTGATAATATGCTGATTCGGCGTTCTCCCAGCCCTTTTCAATCTCAGATTCGGTGCAGAGCAGAAACCAATCGGTGGGATTGAGTCTCGGGAGTTCCGTCACCACGTTGGAGACTGCCTTGACGGTCACTGCCTGAGCCGGGCTGTCCAAGAGGCGGTAGGAACCCCGCCGCAGGGTGCGAGCCCGGGGTATTTCTTTCAGTTTTTCTAGTGTTCTGACGATCTGCATGTGTCGTCGATCGGATTTCTGATTAAAGTTATGGAAGTTTTAAACCAATTGATCTTCTGCCGTCGCCATCATGATCTGGCCTTCCTCTTCCAGGCGCCTGATGACGTCGATGATGCGCTGCTGGGATTCTTCCACTTCACGCAGCCGCACCGGACCCATGTATTTCAATTCCTCGATCACGATATCCGCGGCACGCTTGGACATGTTCGACAAGATTTTGGACTTCAGTTCTTCGGACACAGCCTTCAGAGCCATCGCCAGGTCCTTGTTGTCGATCTCTTTGAGTACTTTTTGCACCGACCGGTCATCGAGGTGAATTATATCTTCAAAGACGAACATCAGGTTTTTAATTTCAGTTGCCAGCTCGGGATCTTCCTTGGCGACGCCGTTCATGATGTGCTTTTCGTAACGCTGCCCGACGAGATTCAGAATGTCCGCCGCCGCTTTTACTCCTCCCAACTTATGCGAACTTTGGGAAAAATCGATGCGAGATTCGAGTACCTTTTCCACTGCTTTGATCGTTTCCGGCGAAACGCGCTCCATCTTCGCCAGACGATGAATCACGTCGACCTGGGTCGGCGGGGATAGATCAGCCAGTACGGTTGCGGCTTGAATCGGATTGAGCTGGGTTAACACAAGAGCGATGGTCTGAGGGTGTTCTTTCTGCAGAAACGCCATGAGCTGATTGGGATCCACTTCGCGCAGAATGTTAAATCCCCTCACCTGCATGGACATCTGCACTTTCTTGATAATCTCCATCGCCTTCTTATCACCGACCGCTTTTTCCAGAATCCCTCTGGCGTAATCAAGCCCCCCTGATGTGATGTATTCCTGGGCTTTGTACATCGCGTAATATTCTTCCAGGACTCTCTGCATGGTGCTCGAAGATACGTTCTTCAGAGCAGCAATCTCCGTGGTCAGAGATTCCAGCTCATCTTCGCCCAGGTGCTGGTATAGATTGACGCTGACTTCGGGACCCAGAGCCATAACAAAGATGGCGGCTTTCTTCTTCCCGTTCAGATCGTCGTATTCAAGTTTTGTTTTTGCTAATGGCGGCATGACGTGTGTACCGACGCTTTTTAAGATTAAGGAATCTAACCTTCCATCAACCAGGAACGCAGCAGCATCGTGGCGACTTCAGGTTTATTCTTGGTGAAATCAGCAATCTGCTCTTTCTTCGCTTTCCCTTCCATGACTTCCTGCGACAACTCGTCTTCCATGTCAGGAAGTTGGTAATTCACCTTGGGCAAAGCCTTCTTGGGCTGCATTTGCATCTGCATTTGTCCAGGAAGAAGCTGAGGTGGTCCACCGGTTGCCGGCGCCAGCATCAGGCCTTCCTGAGCGAGAATCGTACCGGTGCTCTTCAGGTTGCTCTTCAAGAAGCCCCGCAGCATGAAAATCAACATCAGCAGAACGATTCCCATGATGATTTTGGGGAGCAGGGTTACGATCAAATCCTTGCGTTCTTCGGCTTTCCAGGTCTCGTTGGTATCGGTGAAAGACTCTTTATCGAAGGCGATGTTGGTTATCTGCAGGTTGTCGCCGCGCTCATCTCGCAGCCCCAAAGCTCCTCTGACCATGTTTGCGAGTGAAGACATCTCATCTGAACTGCGGGGTGTATACTCCAAAGCGCCGCCGCTGCCCTGCTTGTAAGTCCCATCCACCATGACTGCAACCGACAGCCGTTTAATGGATCCACCAGCATCCACCAGATGCTCGACCGTCTTGTTGATTTCATAATTGGAAAGCGAATTTTCTTCCTTTGATGGACCGCCGTCAACGGCGCCGCCCGTGGATTGCGAGCGTTCTTCGGAACGCACCACCTGGCTTTCCGGATCGAAGATTTCACTGGTACGGTCGAGGCTGGTAAAATCCAGGTCTGCCGACAACCGCACGATTGAGCGTCCTGGACCCAAAACCCCGTCCAGCATGGATTGCGCCTTGGCGGCGAGTGAGGCTTCCATCTTGCTCGACAGTTCCATCTGCGTGGAAGAAAGTCCGACCAGCGGATCCGCAACATTGCCCCCGGATAGCAGATTACCAAACGAATCGAGTATGGTCACATTTTCAGGTTCCAAGCCTTCGACCGAACGAGCCACCAGCGTGCTTATTCCCCGGATCTGTTCTTCATTGAGGTGGGACCGCCCTTTGAATTTCAGCACCACCGAAGCCGTGGTCTTCTTCTGATCTTGCTTGAAAAGCGACGGTTCCGGAAGAACCACGTGCACCCGGGCGTCTTCAACTTCGGCGAGGCTGGAAACGGTTCGCCCTAATTCGCCTTCCAGGGCGCGCCGATAGTTTAATTTCTGCACGAAATCGGACATCCCCAGGTTAGCGCGGTCAAAAATCTCGTAGCCGACTCCTGCCTGGCTGGGTATTCCTTCGGCAGCCATCTGCAGCCGCAGATCGTAGACCCGGTCTTTGGAGACGAGAATGGTCGTGCCGCCGTTTTGCAGCTTATAGGCGATCTTTCCGTCCTGCAATTGATCGCGGATGCGGGAGGCATCCGTTGGGGATAAATCCGTGAAGAGGATGGTATACTGAGGGCGATTCGCCCAGATCAGCAGAAATGCGATGGCGATTACCGTCACCATGGTGACACTGATCAGGCTGACTTTCTGGGTCGAAGAGAGCCGTTCGAATAACTCTTTGATTCGCGCAGAATTGACTTTTAAGCTCGGATTCATATCATTCGCTGTTAGCAGGATTTGCCGGCGCTATTGCCGGGGCCGCTTCTTTATATTATATTGAAAATGGTTTCAAATCTGAGTGCGCATCACTTCACGATAAGCGTCCAGAATCTTGTTGCGCATCTCCATCATCAGTTGGAAACTGGTCGTCGCTTCTTCCATCGCCACCATCACCTGGTGGATGTTCTCGACGTCTCCGGTGACCAGGCGCTGCGTCGCTGCTTCCGCATTTTTCTGCAGATTGTTGACGTCACCGACCAGTGATTCCAATACGTCCTTGAAACTGCCCCCTTCGGGAGACTGCTTCTGCGTTTCCGGCGGCGTTTGCTGCTGCAGGATCGATTGAATGCGCCTAATTTCGTTAATGTCCATCTTCACTCAACTCCTGATTGTATCGTTATTCCTACAATCGTCCATCATATTTCCAAAGCTTTCTTCATCATGGATTTGGCGGCGTTAAGCACAGTTACATTGGCTTCATAAGCTCGGGAAGCGGTAATCAGATCCACCATTTCATTGGCGACTTCCACCGCCGGGTAAGCGACGTATCCTTCCGAATTGGCATCAGGATGGTCCGGATCGTACACCAGGCGGGGCGAAGCATTGTCTTCAGAGACATTGGCTTCGACCTGGCCATTGGTCTCGCTATCCATGCCGTTGTCCATGGTGCTCAGATGCGTGCCTTCGGTAAGCGCCATCGGCAGCTTAAATTCGTGACCTTTGCCCTGAACGGCGACCTGCTTCTGTACTTCGGCAAATGAGGTGATCTTGCGCTTGTACGGACCCCCTTGATCGGTTCGGGTGGTCTGCGCATTCGCCAAATTTTCAGCGATGGCGTCCATCCAGCGGCGGTTAGCATTCAAACCGGCGGCTGAAATTTGAAAGGACGAGAAGATTTTTTCGATCGGCATGGTTGTCACCTTTTTACTTTAGCTGCATCTGCTGGAATCTGCGGCGTATCCGCTCGTGATGCCCCGAGTTTAGCGCGACCCACGTATCGCCATTTTCAGCAGGTCAAAATGCCGGTAAGCCAGCTTGGCTTCAGCTTCGTATTGCAACTGCGTTTGAGCCAGATCCGCCATCTCGCGCTCCATGTTCAGCTCTTCTGATCCCGGACCGTGAATCCGGTCATCAGCAATTTCCATCTGAGGGTGTATTTTCCCTGCATTGGAGGTTTTGCGCAGATGTTCCGGCTGAGTCCGCAGCAGTTCGCCTTCCGATCCTTCCATAGCCTTGCTCAATCTGGACTCAAAGGTTACCAGCTTGCGCTTGTACCCCGGAGTCTGGGCATTGGCGATATTATCCGCAATTGCTTTCTGGCGCAGAGCTGAAGCATCCAGTCCGCGGTTTAGCGTCGGCAGCGGGGTGCGATTGAAGAGCACATCTTTGAGGTCCATGGTTGATCCGTTTTAATGGGCCGGAGGTCTTGTCAGCCTGAAAAAGGCAATCTCCATGCCAAGGAGAAACTGGATACAAACAGGGTCACTTCCGCACAAAGCGAGCCCTAAAATAAAAAAATCCCCGCAAGGGGGGAAAATTAGAACTGTCGGCAGCGGCAAAAATAACCGGGGGGATCAGGAGACTATCCCATCAAAAGAATAGGTCTGTCAAGCAAGCTCGACAGACCTATTTCAGAAGGATCCCATATATTTTCAGTTGATCTCATCGCCATCGTTATCGCGGTATTCCTTGATTTTGTTGCGCAGGGTGCGGATGGAGATGTCCAACAGTTTGGCTGTCTTGGTGCGGTTGGATTTCTGGGAGTTGAGCGTCTTCACGATGATCCACTTTTCGAAGTCTCGCAGGCTGGTGCCGGGGATCTGGGGAATGTCTTCCACTGCTCCTGATTGCGACCGGTTGCCCATCAGCAAGTCACAGGGTTCTATGGCACAATTGCGGCAGAGCACCACTGACCGTTCGATGCGGTTAGCCAGTTCACGGACATTGCCGGGCCAATCGCAGCGCAGCAGGTAACTCATCGCTTCTTCGGAGATGCTGGTGACTTGCTTGCTATACTCCTTGGAGTACCTTTCCAGAAAATGGTGCGCCAGCAGCGGGATGTCTTCGCGGCGCCGGTGCAGCGGGGGCAGATGCACGTTGATGACGTTCAATCGGTAGTAGAGGTCTTTGCGGAAGCGGCCCTTTTCCACCTCTTCTTCCAGGTTGCGATTGGTGGTGGCGATCACGCGGATATCCACCTGGATGGTCTCGGAACCCCCGATGCGCTCGAATTCCCGTTCCTGCAGCACCCGCAGCAACTTGGCTTGCAGCCCCGAAGCCATTTCGCTGATTTCGTCGAAGAGGATGGTGCCGCCGTCAGCCTGTTCGAATTTGCCCCGCGCCCGGGCGAAGGCGTGGGTGTAGGCGCCCTTTTCATGGCCGAAAAGTTCGGATTCAATCAAACCTTCAGGGAGAGATGCGCAATTGATCTTGATAAATGGTTTGTCCTTGCGGGGACTGTTGTAATGAATCGCTCTCGCCACCAATTCCTTGCCGGTTCCCGATTCGCCTTCGATCAGAACGGTGGTGTGATTGGGCGTGACCATTTTCAACAGATCGAACACTTCTTGCATGGCTTTGGACTGCCCGATGATTGAACTGAAACCGTACTTGTCGGAAAGTTCGTTGCGCAGGTAGCGGTTTTCGTTGATCAGACGCTTGTGTTCCAGAGCTTTATCGATGATCAGCTCGATTTCGCCGGAGGTGAACGGCTTGGTAACGTAATCAAAGGCGCCAAGCCGCATGGCTTCGACGGCATTTTCAATCGATCCGTAAGCCGTCATCATGATCGACTGGGTTTCCGGTTGATGAGCTTTAAGAAAGCGTAAAAGATCCAAACCCGTGACTCCCGGCATCTTCAGATCGGTCAGGATCAGATCGTAGGTCTCTTCTTTGAGGATGTTTTTAGCGTGCTTACCGTCTTCAGCGATATCCACATGATACGAGCGGCGCGTCAGCGCTTCCCGCAAAAAGTCGCGGACCAGCTCTTCATCATCGACTACCAGGATTCGTACTGAGGAATTTGAACCATTCACAGAAGCCCCCATTTCCATTGGACGAGTTCCCCCGTTTGGGCAGGTCTAAATAATTGGCAAGATAGCAGTAAACTGCGCGCCACCTCCTTCCGGACTGCTGCATTCGATAGATCCGTGATGAAGTTCGACAATCTTGCGGACGATGGCCAGACCCAATCCAGTCCCCTGTATCTTGGTGCTGAAGAATGGACTGAAGATCTTTTCTGCATTTTCCGTCGCTACTCCCGGGCCAAAATCCCGTACGAAAAGCCGGATCTCATTGGCGAGGAGGTTGTAGCGGTATCCCGCGACCATCTCTGCTTGTTCTTCGGCAGCTTCCCAGGAATTCTTCATTAAATTGAGCAATAGTTGTTTCAACTTTTCGGCGTCTACCTTGGCGGCGCAGGGTTCAGCCGGGAAATCTCTCTTGACGCTCGCCTGCCCATCAGCGCCTATTTCGATCAATCCGATGGCTTGTTCGAAGATCGGTTCGACCCTCTGCCGTCTGAATTCCCCGGGACAGTCCTGAGTCAGGATCAGGAGGTTGGAAGCGATCCGGTCCAGCGAATCCACGCCTTCGATGATCCGCCGCGCCATCTTATGGCTCTTGCTGTGGGGAGGTAGATCTTCAAGCAGCAATCCGGCAAATCCTTTGATGCCCGCAAGGGGGTTGCGTAGCTCGTGAGCCACCTGAGCGGCCATCTCACCTAACGCCGCCAGCGTCTTCTGCTGCAGCATCTGCCGTTCCAGCGACCGTACCTGGGAAAAATCTTCCAGGGTCTCAATGACGCCGATCCGTTCGCCCGCGGTCGAGGTCACCCAGGCTGATGAGCTTTTCACGGTTGTGCTGCCACCGCCCTTTAAAGGCAGCTCCCGTTCCAGATGGGTGGTGGGTTGACCGGTCAGCAGTGTTCTAAGCAGAGGCGCATCGTTGCCCATTTCGCCGGTCAGGAAGTCATGATAATTGCCCCCTAAGACTTCCGCTCCGGTATATCCGGTCATGTCCTCGGCGGTGCGATTGAATATGGTAATCCGCCCTTCCAGATCCACGACGATAACGCCCGAATCGACCGAGGAGAGAATATCTTCCAGGTAGCGGTTGGCTCGGTCCAGTTCCAGGTTCTTTTCTTGCAGTTTGAGATTGGCTTGTTCGAGTTCTGCAGCCAGACTCTCGGCAGCCTTTTCCAGGCGGTTGTAGGCCTGGTTCAGCGTCACCGTGCTCTTGTTGAAAAACTGAAATGCTTCGACTAAAGCGATCAGCTCTTCATCGCCACCCTTAGGCTTTTTCGTCGCAGGGTTGGAGGGATTCAGCATGCTGTGATCCGGTACGGCGCTGTGAAATTAAGCACATAGACGGCAATCCTGCCCGGAGGCAGGAATAGAGATGAAAAAACCACCCGTCAAATTGCTCATGACAAAATCAATGCCAGAAGTTTGCCAGGAGGCAGTGATCCGTCGCTTGGAGACAAACCAGCTGACGCGTGATTCCGGATGAATGCCGTTAACAAGCCTAAAAGACCGAATTGGACGACTCTTTCAAGAATAGTGTGGTTGAAATCAATCTCAATTCTCAGTCAGGCTTGCCGTTTTTTGGTTGAGTGCAATATAAGTAAAATCTGCCCATGAGGCAAATATTTTCTGGTCTAATGTGGGGGGAGCGGAAAAAATTATCCTCTAAAATCTCGATGGGCGCTCAAGAATCTCAAACGTCAATAGGTTAATGCTTGGCGTCGGAATTACGTCAGTCCTTTACTAGGAAATCCGCCGCCGCCCTTCTGATTGACATAAAATTTTTAGCCTGTTAATGGAAACACAATCGATCTTTTTTTAGTTAGGAAAGGCAATATACCCAAGAAACCAATCAAATCTGGAAAATGTAATGAGAGTTTGCTTGACCAGTATTTTTATGTCCCTGGCGCTGATCGGCAATGTCCTCGCTGCCGAATCGGGAGGATATCCGATCCGCGGCTTTGTGCTGGACGCCACCAGCGCTGAACCGCTGCCTTCGGCGAATGTGACCATTGCCGGAACTGACCGGGGCGCTTCGACCAACCTGGACGGTTACTTTGTTATCGACTATCTGCAACCAGGAAGCTACTTCCTAACCGTGGCGTACATGGGCTATCACAATCTGAAGAAAACGGTCTCCGTGACGGATAAGGTGATGGACCCTCTTCGCATCGAGTTGGTGCCCACCACCTTGCAGATGGAAGATATTGAAGTTATCTACAACAAGGAAGACGAGGAGGTGGACGACCGGCAGAGTCCTCAAGTGTCTGCTATCCCCATGGACGTCAACACCATCCGCCGCATGCCTTCATTGGGTGGAGAGATGGACGTGCTGCGCACTTTGCAGCAATTGCCGGGAGTCAAGGCTTCATCGGACCTCAACAGCGCCCTGTACGTGCGCGGCGGCAGCCCGGATCAGACCTTGATCCTGATGGATCACAACGTGGTGTACAACCCTTCGCACCTCTTCGGCCTGTTCAGCACCTTCAATGCCGACGCGGTTAAGCGCATTGAACTGTTAAAGGGTGGTTTCCCGGCAGAATACGGTGGTCGTTCCGGCAGCGTGTTGGACGTGATCACCAACGAAGGCAACCGCAAGAAAACCGAAGGAATGTTTTCTTTGGGGATCATCTCTTCACGCGCCGCTCTGGAAGGTCCGCTGCCGAAAGGGAGAGGGAGTTATGCGCTATCAGCGCGCCGCACCTACATGGAACCCATCATCGATCAGATCCGCAAATCCACGGGTACCGATCTTCCTGATTATTATTTCTGGGATGGCAACGGCAAAGTCAACCTGGATCTGACCCCGAAGACTACGCTGACTCTGGCTGGGTATTGGGGCTCCGACCATTTAAAATTAGATACCGGTCCCACTGACAGTCCCATACGCGTCAAGCTGGACTGGGGTAACCGCACCTTCAGCAGCCGACTGCGACAGGTTTTAAGCCGCAACATGTTCTTCTCGGTCAGCGCCGCGGTCAGCCGTTATGAATCGGGATGGACCTTCGAAAACGACGGCGTGAAGGTCGAAGACGCCGATGATCGCCTGGTAGATTATTCGCTTAAATCCGATCTCGAATTGCTGGGCGGACAAAACCACCACCTGAAGACCGGAATCTGGATCAGCCGCTACGATTTCCTGCTGAAGATGTTCAACGATGAGAAGCCCATCGTCGACGTCGACGCAGCGACCTATAATTATTCCTGGTACGCTCAGGACCGGTGGGTGATCCATCCCATGTTTGAAGTCGAACCCGGCGTAAGAGCCTACTACCACGCTGCCGGGAACCGCTACCGCCTGGATCCCCGGCTGGCTATGGTATTCCACTATGGACCCGACATGCGCTTCAAGCTCGCCGGAGGACGCTATACTCAATGGATCGCCTTGATCAACTTCGGCGAAGGCATGTCCAACTTCGACATCTGGACGCCCATCGACGAGACGATTGAACCGACCTATTGCGATCAGGGTGTATTGGGGTTCGAATGGGAACCGCGGCAGGATCTCGAATTCACGACTGAGACCTATTACACCGACATGAAGAACGTTCACATCTTCAACAGCCTGATTTCGGACAAGTCCACCGACGCGTCCAAGGCATACTTGACCGGCAAAGGGTACGCCTATGGCTGGGAATGGATGCTGCGCCGGAAAGAGGGCAGGCTGACTGGCTGGGTGGGCTATTCTCTTTCCTGGACCAGGCGCCGCTTCCCGGACACCTATCAGAACAACGGGCAGTGGTACTATCCCAAGTGGGATCGCCGCCATGATTTCATCGCCACCGGCATGTATGAACTGAATGATCGTTGGGATCTTTCGGCATCCTGGCGTTACAACACCGGTCAGGGCTTCACGCAGCCCCTCGGTCTGTCCACCCTGCGCATCGCCGGCGTTGACCCTCAATACCTCGGTGACGACGGTCGTTGGGTCATCAATGGTGAACTGAATAACTATCGATTCCCATCCGATCACCGGTTAGACGTGACCGCCACCTGGAAACACCATTTTTTCACGCTGCCGGCCAAGTTGAACATCAGTATCTTCAACGTTTACAGCCGCCGCAGCTATTGGATGCGGGTCACCTATACCAACAAAAATCCGGTGGAGATCAAGGACGTCAAGCTGCTGCCGATACTCCCCATGATCAGCTATGAAGTGAGGTTTTAATGAGAAAACTAATCCATCGCGCTCTGTCTCTGTCAGCTTTACTGCTGATCCTGATCGTTTTTATCGCCGGATGCGAAACTCAACCGACCGAAGTGCAGGATTACTCTCCACAACCGATGCTGACCGCTTTTTTATACAATGGCGAACCGGTCGATAACGTCATCCTGGAAAGCGTTGGATCGCTGTACGGTTACTATGTGACTTCGGACCACGGCATTTCGGGAGCAGACATTAAGCTATTCCCGGTGGAGAATCCCGGCGCCGGTGATACTCTGCATTTCACCGAAAGCGCCGATCCGGATAGCACCGGTCACTATCACCCTGCTTCCGGCCAGAACCTGATTCCATTGGGGAACGTCACATACCGGATTGAGGCGCGCGTGGCCGCGGAAAATTGGTATCTCTGGGCTGAAACGACCATACCGGATACCTTCACCATAACCTCCATCAACTATCCGGTATCGGGCGACACTCTGGATACGACGCTGACGCGTGAAGACGCAACCATTAATCTGAACTGGAATCCAACCTCGCCTATCGGTGGGTATATCCTAAACGTCACCTGCCTGGACACTACCTTCACGCCGCTCGACCCCGATTTCGATCCCGAGCAGGATGAAATCCCCGAAGATTCTTCCCGCTGGAGTTTTCAACCCGTACTGCCGGAATACAACGAATTGAGTATTCCCTGGATTCACTTCTGGTATCAAGGTTGGCACCAGTTGGACCTGCAAGCGGTGGATCAAGCCTACTTCGACTACTATTTCTCGCTTTTCAGGGTGTGGCAAGGCGCCATGACAACGCTGCAATACAACGTAAATGGGGGGTTGGGAATTGTAGGAGGGATCGCGCATCACAAATACCTGGTTCAGGTCGTTAAAATTTAGAAATGGTATGAAACCGAAGTGTTGATGGGGTAAGAATCGTCCGGAAGCCCGTGAGGATGCGGACATTGTTGCCCATGTGGAACTGATTCCGGTAAAAGCACGTTCGTTAACTACAAGACCTTCAGAGGGCATTTTCTTAGAGCCCGCCGATTATTACACCAGTCGGCGGGCTCTTTTTTTTATAATTCCATCTTTGGATCGGAAATTATTCTTTGGGTATGGTTGTTGCCTGAATTGAAGAAGATCATTCAATTATCTTGACGATCCTCCACAACTATAGCCCACTGCCTAATCTAAAGTTAAAATATCACTCTGAGTTTTCTTCAAGTAATCCTTCATATTGTCATACCATTTAGTCATCAGTTATATGGAAGAATATTACCACTAAATCTATGTAAAAAAAACACCCTGAAAATTGATTTCATTTGAGTTGGCAAATCGAAAATTCAGTATTATTGTATAAGCTGATCGACCGTGATTAAAGTTACCCAGTCGCGTCTGCGACTTTTGTAGCCCCGATTATGGCAAATATGTCCGCATTACAACGGTGAGGAAACATGTCCAATCTTCTGTCTGACACTGAACAACTCGAACTGCTTGCCGGCTTTGTGGAAGAAAGCAACGAGATGCTGGATGAAGTCGAACCGCAGCTCGTCGAATTGGAGAAGAGTTCGGATCAATCGGGTCAGGTGGATCCTGACGTCATCAACACCATCTTCAGATTGTTCCACTCGCTGAAGGGCGGCGCTGGCTTTTTGGGATTCACAACGGTCGGGAAGGTGACTCACACCGCCGAAACACTGCTGGACCTGTTCCGAAAACAAGCTGCTACTTTGAACAGCGACCATATTGACATTCTTATTATCACCTGCGATTTCCTGCGTCAGTTGTTCGAGAATATTGACATCAAACACGATGACCTGGGTTTTGAGAATGAAGCGGATGTGATCGTAAGCCGCTTGAAATTGGCGATTGACGCCATCACCCTGGAACCGGAATCCCAACCGAGGTCTGTTTCCCCGGTACTGGCAGACTCGGTGTCGATTGATCCAGCGCCAGCAGCTCCCGCAGGCCCCGAGGTTGAAGCCCCTCCGACAGAATCTGAAGTTCCTCAGTTGGTGATCACTCCCGAAATGACGCACCAGTTCACCACTGAAGCAGATGAGTTGCTGGAAACGGCTGAAGTTGCTCTGCTCAGCCTGGAAAAGGAGAATGATCATCAGGAATATCTGCAGCAAGCCTTTCGGGCGCTGCACAGCTTCAAGGGGAATGCCGGTTTCTTTGGCTTTTCCGATCTCCAGCGCCTGAGCCATCAGACCGAGACGGTACTTGATTCAATTCGAGGGAATAAAATAGTCGGCGATAACGACCTATTTTCGCTGCTTCTGGAAATCGTAGATTCATTGCGGGAAGGCGTCAGCAGAATTTCCCGTGGTGAAGACCCCAAAATTATCGGCATCACTGGCTGGATCAGCCTGCTCAATGAAACCATCAAACAACCGTCTGCAGCCAAAGCACAGGCAGAACTCTCCGCTGAGGAAGCTATCGTTAAAGCCGCTGAGGAGATCATCGATGATCCCCAACAGGATGAAGTGGCTGCTCAGACAGATGTAGACGTCAGTCCGGCAACCGCAAATACAGCGCCGGCACAAAAGGTCTCCGTAAAAATAACCACTGACGCTGCAGCTTCGGTGAAGCCCGCGGCTTTAGAACGTAGAACCGTGGAAGATCGGCGCAGCCAGGATCGGCGTACGGAAGACGGGCAGTCCGGTTCCAAGCAGACGGTGCGCGTCGACGTGGAGAAGTTAGATTCCCTGCTGGATCTGGTCGGTGAACTGGTCATCGCTGAAGCGATGGTGGCGCAAAATCCTGATTTGAAAGGTGTGGACCTATCCCTGGACCGCTTTGAAAAATCGGTGATGCAACTGGACAAAATCACCCGCGATCTTCAGGGTATCGCCACCGCCATCCGCATGATTCCGTTGGCAGGCACCTTCCGCCACATGATCCGTCTGGTGCGGGACCTGTCGCAGAAAGCAGGCAAAAAGGTCGAATTGCAGCTTATCGGCGAAGAGACCGAGGTCGATAAAACCGTCATAGAACAGATCAACGATCCGCTGGTTCACATCATCCGCAATTCGATCGATCACGGTATTGAAACTCCGGCGGACCGCGCTGCTCTGGGTAAAGACCCGGCTGCTTCGGTAACGCTGGAAGCAAAATACGTCGGCGGCGAAGTCTGGATCATGATCACCGATGACGGCAGAGGCTTGAACCGTGAGAAGATTTTATCCAAAGCGATCGAGCGCGGACTGATCAGCGGCGACGGATCGGATCTGGAGGAAGAGGCGATCTGGCAGTTGATCTTCCAGCCGGGTTTCTCGACCGCGGATAAAATCACCGACGTATCAGGTCGCGGCGTCGGTATGGACGTGGTCAAGCGCAATATTGAAAACATCCGTGGGCGCGTAGACGTGCGCACCTCTCCATCCAAGGGAACGACCATCATTCTGCGCATTCCTTTGACGCTGGCGATCATCGATGGTATGATCGTTCGGGTCGGCGATACCCGCTATACCATTCCGCTGGTGGCTATCAAGGAATCGTTGCGGCCTCGGCTCCAAGACGTCACTCACACCATGGATGGAAAGGAGATCGTCAATATTCGCGGCATGCTGCTGCCGGTACTCCGGTTGCACGAGCTCTTCAACGTCCGCGCTGAACATACCGATTTGAGCGAGGGGATTATCATCGTCGTCGAAAATCAGGGTGAAACCATCTGTCTCTTCGTAGACGAGCAATTGGGACAGCAACAGATTGTCATCAAGGGACTTTCTGACTACTTCGGAGCGGCACAGTGCGTCTCAGGATGCACGATCTTGGGAGACGGGGACATCAGCCTGATCATCGACGTCGCCGGGATCATCGCCATGGCGGAACCGCCAAAGATGCCGGGCGCATCTTGTCTGCGAAACGATAACAGAAATATATATTCTGAAAATAGATTACAAGCAACAGTCTAAGAAAGGTTATATCATGGTGGAAAAGAACAAACTCGACGAAGAACTCCTCGAAATGGAAGAGGAGGATACCCAGGAAGGGAAATATCTGACCTTCGCTATGGGTAACGAAGAATATGGTATTGAAATTCGCAACGTCACGGAAATCATCGGCATTCAGAACGTCACCGAACTGCCGGACGTGCCGCCTTACGTCAAAGGCGTCATCAATCTGCGCGGCAAGGTGATCCCGGTCGTCGACGTGAGGCTGCGTTTTGGACTCCAGGAGCGCGCCTATGACGAACGCACCTGTATCGTCGTCGTCAACCTCAACAAGATGTCGTTAGGTTTGATTGTCGACTCAGTCTCCGAAGTGCAGGACATTCCAGCTACCGACATTCAACCGCCGCCCCGGGTGAACCAGGGCGAAGCCAGTGTCTACATCCAGGGTTTGGGCAAGGTCGGCAACGAGGTGAAGATCCTGCTGGACGTCCATCGACTCTTCTTCGACGAAGAGATGGAGCAGATCGCCGTCTCGAACAATTAGCGTTGGCATGATGGCGAAATCAGAGTCGATTCGTCGCAGGAGAATTTACTCAAGGCACCTTTCGAGTTAAGTAACAAATCGTACAAGGAATAAAATCAAGAGCTGAATTATATCCATCGAACTGACCGAATGAGAGGCGCTAAAAACACTCGTCAGTAACCGCAGGATTCGATCTGTGCGGGGGGGCAAATAATCAGGATATAAATGGATGACTATAACGCAGGAAGGGTGGGTAATTGGATGTTAAGTAGCATGAAACTCGGACCAAAACTCATGAGCGGCTTTCTCATCGTCGCTTTGATCGCTACAGTCATCGGGGTGATCGGGTATGTCAACCTCAATAACCTGGCGCAGATCAGCACGAGACTCTATGAAGAACGCATGAAGCCTACTGAGGCTTTGAACACAATTGGCGTCGGATTGGAAAAGATGCGAGGCGATATCTATCGCTACATCTATGTCCCATCGACCCGATCAGAAATGGCGCAGTCAATTTCGGAGCGCATCCAGGACATCAATCAGTGTTCGGATGAATATCGTAAATTAAATATTACAGACAGAGAGAAAGAGATTCTCTCGAACTTCAGCACGTCCTGGCCTCAAATGCAGCAGGGATATATGGCGCTGGAAAGAGCTGCCGATGCTGAAAACGAGGCGGAGCTAAATAGCTTGTTAGCGGACGCAAGTTATGTTATCCAGGCGCGTAAAGCCACTATTGGAGCATTGAAGAATTTGAGCGAGGTCAGCTTTCAAGAGGCGGATAAATTAAACCAGCAAGCCTCCAGCTCAGCGAGCAGCGCCAGTACCATGATGATCATCGCCATGATTGCAGGTATAGCCCTGGCGATAGGATTCGGTATCATTCTATCCCGCAGCATCACACTGCCGATGACCAGAGGCGTAAAGATGATGCAGGAAATGAGTCAAGGGCATCTCAGTAACCGTTTAAATCTGAATCGGGGAGATGAGATCGGCGAGCTGACACAAAGCATGGATCAATTCGCTGACGATCTGCAAAACGTGGTCATCGGCACCATGAAAAAGATTGCAGATGGTGACGTCAGCATGGAGATCAAGGCGAAGGATAATCAGGATGAAATTACACCGGCGATGAAGCAGATGATCGAATCTCTGCGCGGCTTGATCGCTGAAGCAAACATGCTCAGTCAGGCGGCTGTTCAGGGCAAACTCGAAATTCGCGGACAAGCCAATAACTTCAAGGGAGCTTATCGTGATATCGTGCAGGGTTTCAACAATACCCTCGATGCAGTCATCAAGCCACTCAACATGGCGGCTGACTACGTCCAGAGAATTTCCAAGGGTGAAATCCCGCCCAAAATCACAGACAATTATCAAGGCGATTTCAATTTAATCAAAGAGAACCTCAATACTTGCATCGAGGTACTCGATAATCTGCGCGGTTCGATCAAGGAGCTTTGCGTCAACGCCTGGGAGGGGAGACTGAAAGATCGCGCCGATTCCACGAAATATCAGGGAACCTATGAGAAAATCGTCCGGGGAATCAATGAGATGATGGACAATCTGACAAAACCGATCAACGAAGCAACGCTGATATTGGAAAAGGTCGCTCAGGGAGATCTTTCCACCAGCATGAGCGGCGAGTATAAAGGTGATCACGCCGTTATTAAAAATGCCTTGAACAGCACGCTGGATGCTTTAAACGACATCCTCGGCAACGTCGCCCTCGCCGTCGACCAGATCACGGCAGGGTCTCAGCAGGTCTCGGATTCCAGCCAGTCTCTCAGCCAGGGCGCTACGGAATCAGCCAGTTCGCTGGAAGAAATCTCATCGTCCATGCAGGAAATGGCTTCGCAGACCAAGCTGAACGCCGAGAATGCCACCCAGGCGAATCAACTTACTTCATCCGCTCGGAAGAAAGCCGATGAAGGCAATACCCAGATGAAGCAGATGTTGGGCGCTATGAGCGACATCAACGAATCATCCGGCAGCATCAGCAAGATCATCAAGGTCATCGACGAAATCGCCTTCCAGACCAACCTGCTGGCGTTAAACGCCGCCGTCGAAGCAGCGCGAGCCGGTGTGCACGGCAAAGGCTTCGCCGTGGTTGCTGAAGAGGTCAGGAATCTGGCACAGCGCAGCGCCAAAGCCGCCAAAGAGACCACCGAAATGATCGAAGGATCGATCAAGAAGGTGGAAAAAGGCACCGATATCGCCAACGTGACCGCCAAAGCCTTGGGTGATATCGTTGAAGGTATCACCAAAGTGACCGACCTGGTCAGTGAAATTGCCGCCGCCTCCAATGAGCAGGCGCAGGGCATCGAGCAGACCACGCAGGCGCTGGGGCAGATCGACCAGGTTACGCAATCCAACACCGCCAACGCAGAAGAGAGCGCTTCGGCATCCGAAGAACTCTCCAGCCAAGCGCTGCAACTGAAACAGATGCTCAGCCGCTTCCAGTTGCGCAATGACAACAGTTCGGGACCTGTTTCCTATAGCGCAAGAGCTCCGGTCCGTCAGGCTGCTCCGCGCGTCCCGACAGCCGCGTACGAGCCCAAGGCGAAAAACATCAAACGGAACAAGCCGCCGGTCGGCCAGATGACAGCGGACGACGTCATGGCGCTGGACGACACTGATTTCGGGAAGTTTTAAACTGAAAATAACCATCGGGGTGGTTGAATCGACTCAACCTCCCCGATGGAAAATTCTGACTGTGATAATAAGATTAACGGAATAACCGATGACATTGCAGCAGGAACTTTCAACCATCACGACATTGACACCGCTGACTGACGAAGAATTCGATTTGCTCAGAAACTTGATCTACAATCAATTCGGAATCACGTTAAGCGCGGAAAAACGCTCATTGGTGGTGGGCCGCCTGAATAAGGTGCTGCGCCAACAGGGTTTTGACAATTTTAAAAGCTACTATCAGTACGTTACCACCGATTCGACTGGTCAGGCTCTGGAAACGCTGATAAACCGGGTGTCGACCAACCATACTTTCTTCTGGCGTGAAGCCGACCATTTTGAATTGTTCAAAGAGCAAGCTCTACTGCAGGTAACCGCTCAACTAAAAGCGCAAAATCGAAAGGACCTGCGCATCTGGTGTTGCGGCTGCTCCTCTGGCGAAGAACCGTATACTCTGGCCATGTTGTCTCTCGAGTATCTGGGGCTGTCTAATTCTTCATGGGATCTGGGGATACTCGCGACCGACATTTCATCACGGGTGCTTGATCGGGCGAAAGAAGGAATTTATTCAGAAAAAAGTCTCGAAAACCTGCCCTCGCATTTAAGAATGAAATATTTCAAGAAAACCAATTCAGGTGATTGGGGAGTCATTGATCGCGTGAAGCAATTGATTCTTTTCCGCCGCATGAATCTGATGAGGAAAGTATGGCCATTTAAAGGAAAATTCTCGATCATCTTCTGTCGTAACGTCATGATCTATTTTGATCGTCCGACCAGGGATGATTTGGTCGAACAATTCAACCAATTCCTGGAGAATAATGGGTATCTCTTCATAGGGCATTCGGAATCTTTAGGTAGAACCAATCAACGTTTCCGGTATTTAAAACCCGCAGTCTATCAAAAGGTATGACAACCGTGAAGAAGAGAGTTCGAGTCCTGGTCGTCGATGATTCGGCGCTGGTCAGAATGATTTTAACTAAAGGCTTGGCGCTGGATCCGGACATTGAGGTCGTCGGATCCGCGTCTGATCCAACCATCGCGCTGCAGAAAATTATTCAACTCAAGCCTAACGTGCTGACGCTTGACGTAGAAATGCCGAAAATAGACGGGCTGGAGTTCCTCAGACGGTTGATGCCTCGCTACCCGATTCCGGTACTGATGGTCAGCGCGCTGACCCAGGGGGGGGCGCAGATTACGTTGGACGCATTAGCCGCCGGCGCGATCGATTTTGTCACCAAACCGAATGTGGACATCGCGAATGGGTTAAATGACATGCTTACCGATCTACGCGCCAAAGTGAAGGCAATTGCCAATGTGAACGTCAGTTCCTGGAGACGGGAGAACGCGTCGACTACTCCGCTTGAGTTGATCGAGAACAGCACTCTGGCACAATCGACTGATAAAGTCATTGCCATTGGCGCCTCTACAGGCGGGACGGAAGCGATTCGTCAAATCATCACCCGTTTCTCTACAGCAACGCCGGGTGTGGTCATTGTCCAGCACATGCCACCGGGATTCACCAAAATGTTCGCGGATCGTCTGAATGAACAATGCGCTATGACAGTTAAGGAAGCCGCTGACGGCGACAGGGTCATACAGGGAAGAATCTTGATCGCTCCGGGCGATTTTCAGATGAGCGTGATCCGCTCGGGGGGAACCTATCTGGTGCAGTGCAAGAAAGGTGAAAAGGTTAATGGGCACTGTCCTTCTGTGGAAGTTCTATTCAATTCAGTCGCTCAATACGCTGGCGCTAACGCCATCGGAGTGATGTTGACCGGAATGGGACACGACGGCGCTGACGCAATGCTGAATATGAGCAAGGCTGGGGCTCGAACATTGGCTCAGGATGAAGCCACTTCAGTGGTTTTTGGTATGCCCAGAGTCGCATTCGAGCGCGGCGGAGTCGAAAGGCTCGTCCCTCTCCCCTCCATGGCTCAAAGCATATTGAATCTGCTCGTCGAGAGGAAGCAATGGGAATTATCTATGTAGGTGTTGGCGAGCTGGCTGCATCTCGATCACCCGGAGACGTAGTTAAAATCCTGGCTCTCGGATCATGCGTAGGTGTAATCATGCTCGCGCCCCAGCAGAAGATCGTAGGTCTTCTGCACGTGGCGCTGCCGGATTCTTCGATCAACGCCAAGCGCGGGATCGAAAAACCGGGCACTTTCGCTGACACGGGCATCCCGCAATTACTGAATGAACTCAAGAAAATGGGGCACCTGAGGGGCAAACTTACAGTGAAGCTTGCAGGCGGCGCCAGTATCATGGATCCGAACAATACTTTTAATATTGGCAAGCGAAATATTCTGGCGATTAAAAAGATCTTATGGAAATTCGGGTTGGGAGCCATTGCTGAAGACCTGGGCGGGAATTACTGCCGCACCTTATCGGTAGACGTCGACAGCGGGTTGGTCACCATTTCATCTCCAGGGAGAGGGACATGGCCACTTTAACGCCAGTACTTCAGGAAGAAGCCATTGCAGAATTGATCAGTGAACGTGTATCCAACGTTCCCCTTCTGCCCCACGTGGTCACCAGACTTCTCGGTATCATGGGTCGGAATGATCATTCACTGACTGACGTGGTGAAAATTGTGGAAAATGATCTTGGGTTGGCTTCAAGAATCCTGCGAGTTGCCAATTCTGCGGCATTTTCTCCCCGCCAGGGAATCAGCTCTCTGCAACAAGGGATTCTCCACCTCGGAGAAAAAATGGTTGCCGGCATTGCCATCGGATCCTGCACAGCAAATATTTTCAACCGTGAATTGATCGGCTACGAAAGCAGTTCCGGAGAGCTTTGGGATCACTGCTTAAGAACCGCCATTGCCGCAAGAGAAATCACCGCTTCATGCAGTCGGCGGGTATCCACGGATCTGGCTTTTACCGGAGGATTGCTGCACGACGTCGGTAAAGCCATCATTGATGAATTTCTCAATAAACGGACGCAAATTCTCACCGCGATGTGTGATAAGGGTGAGGGGGGAGATTTCCTCGACGCAGAGCGTGATTCCATCGGCATCGATCATGCTGACGTGGGTTTTGCCCTGGCTAGGCACTGGAATTTACCGCCCCAGCTTGCTGCGGTGATAAAATTTCATCACCGCCCCGTAGAAGCTGATCCGGCACAACAAGAATTGGTCTATCTGGTCCACCTGGGTGACATTTTAGCCATGTTGGGAGGTACCGGAACCGGTGCGGATACGCTATCCTACAAAATCGATGAAGGTTACCAGCGTTACTTCCAGTTGGGTAAAGACGGACTGCCGATCCTGCTGCTGAAGATTGAAGAGGAATTTACCCGCGCCAAATCGGCGGTCTTTGCTGAATGAGAGGATTACCTATGTTCCAGACCATCATCATAGCGGACGATTCAGCCACTGCCAGGATGGTCACCAAACGGTGTCTGGAAATCGCCGGTTATCAACAAGCCATCTTCCTGGAAGCCAGGAATGGCGCAGAAGCGCTGGAGATTGCGAAGAAAAGCGCCGCTGACCTGTTGGTGACTGACTTGAACATGCCGGAAATGGACGGGACGACTCTGTTGAAGAGAATCAAAGCCAGCCCCAGAACGACTGATCTGCCCGTGCTGGTAGTCAGTTCGCTGAGCAATCCCGCCAAAGAAGCTGAATTGCTGGCTCTGGGAGCCTTCGCCGTCTTGAGTAAACCCATATCACCCGCGGTTATCGCGGGGATTCTCGGGAAATTAATGGAACAGCCACAATGGGGGCAGTTATGAGTGATATATCGAGGGAGATGGAGGCTGCTCTGGTCGATTCTGTCAGCCGCACCATGGAAGACATGGCTTTTGAACAGATCGAACAGCTCAGTGAAGCAGACGCCAAAGCCATCTTGGAAGCTCCACAGATGGGAAATTTCGATGGAGAAAATTCCTACGCCGGGCTCGGTGAGGGGCTGATGTGTTTACCCCAATCCAACGAGCAAATCTGGGCAGCTTTGAATCTAATCGATCCGATTCAAGGTGAAATCATCATCGAAGTCCCTCAAGGATACGCTGCCATGATGACTGAGTCTCTGTTCGGACCGGCTGATGATCCCTATGCGGAAGATCTCCTGAGGGATGCGCTGGCTGAAGTATTGAATACTTTGGCGGGGTTATTCGTGAAAGCCTTGATTCCGTCGAGTCGCGAATATAGTTTGGGTTTTCCAGCCACTGGCACAGGAAGCAGCCCGAACTTGCAGCCGGGAGCGAAAACCTGGTATTTTGACCTTAGCGGTCAGATCATGACCGTTACGATGTCAATTGGAGAATTTGGCGAATTTAATCTCGGGGCAGTAACTCAACGTGAGGTAATCTCATGAGAATTTTAGTCGTCGATGATTCCGCAACCATGCGGCGAATCATCATCAAAGCGCTTAATACTACCGGTTTCAATGACATCACTGAAGCCGAAGATGGGGAAGATGCGCTGACGAAGCTTGAGGGAATCGACCTCCTTCTGACCGATTGGAACATGCCGGTCATGGATGGTCTCTCCATGGTCAAGGAAATCAGGCGTAACGCCAGTTTTGCCAATCTTCCAATTATGATGATCACGTCCCAGGCCGCCAAGAAGGAAGTCATCGAAGCCTTGAAAAACGGAGTGAACGACTACATCGTCAAACCGTTCACACCCGCGACCCTCGTCGAAAAAGTCCAGGCGCTTTCAGCAAAATAACCAGAATTCGTAAACAGGAGTAAGAAATGGACGTCAAATACATCAATCCCTTTATCAATGCCGTCGTTACGACATTTGAGACCATGATCGGATTGTCCATCGATCGCCTGGACCCGTTCATCAAAACGCATGCGACCGCCCAGGGAGATATTTCCGGAATCATCGGTTACGCTTCCAAAGATATTATCGGTTCGGTGGCTTTGACATTTCCTGAGGGCACTGCTTTGGAAATCTACCGTCTGATGATGGGAGAAGTCGTCAACGATATCAACGAAGAGGTCAAGGATACGGTGGGTGAATTAGCCAATATTGTCGCCGGTACGGCTAAAAATGAGTTCTCGAACCTGGAGATATCCTATCATATCTCGATTCCGACGGTGGTAGTCGGGAAGAATCACACCATCAGCCACAAGGGCAGTGTTCCGGTGGTGGTGATCCCCTTCCAGATGACCAATTTCAAGTTCTTCATGGAAATCAGCATGAAGTTGAACAGCGTGACCTCAGTTTCCCAGCGCATGAGAGCAAAAATGCAGACCGCGTGATTCGGCTGATGAAATATTCTACTTCTAGAAAACAATTTCCGAGTATCGTTCGATCGAGGAGGCTGGATCACCCTCGATCCAGCTTGTACGGAGGCTGTCCCCAAAGGTCGGAAAAGGTCATTGCGAGCGATAGCGAAGCAATCCGGTGGACCATGGGACGGGATTGCTTCGACTCCTGCGGAGCCTCGCAAGGAAGTCTGTCCGAGAATTCATAACCACCAGAATAAATTCTGGTGCTCGTATAAATCAATTGGTTAAAACCAATGCCAATGTTCTTCTTTATTTCAGTCGTTTCAACGACTTGATGTCAACGAGCACCCGATTTCAATCGGGTGGGAAAAGCAGGTTGTAATCTTACGTTATAGCATTTCTTGAAAATATTCTCCTATTTCACATATTCAGCACACAAAGCCGTCATTCCCGCAAGTCCCGAAGGGATGCGTCGGGAATCCGACGGCGTGTCAGATTCCGGACAAGCCGGAATGACACGCTTTAACATCGGAAATTACTTTCGAGAACCAGTATAATCCTTAGATTTTCAAAAGGAAAAAGCCGCCGGAACAGATTATTTCGGCGGCTTGAAACATTTCATCCGATATACCCCCTACTTCCCCCCCGCGTAGGTTCTCAAGAGATAGCGTAAGTACAGGATGTTATCCTCGAAGGGATCCGCTATGGGGCTTTCCAGATTCAGATTCACCATAAAATCAGTATCCGGTAAATAGAGCAACCCGCCTTCGCCAACCCTGACGAACGAAACCAGTGGCTTGTCGTAAGCCGTCAGCACTGTTTCAGCCTTGGGGTTGGTGACCTTCGTTTCCCAGGCTTTGTGGAAATGTACCGTAAGTTCCTTTGCGTTATCGACTGAAATCGAATCCGATTCGCCCGGCAATTGCACGGCAGCCGATATTTCTGCCGGACCTAACGGCACATAGATCGGTTCCAGGCCATAATCTTTGAGCAGAGTTCTGGAACCGTCAAACTCCTCCATGCCGCAGCAGAGCACGACCAGTCCACCCTTGGTCATAAACTCGGCGATTTCCCGCTTTTCGCTTTTGCTGAATTTTTCCGCCGGAGCAATCTCGATTAGAACTCGAGCATCCTTCAGCTTTCCTGAATCCCAGGATTCCAGCGTTTGCGGCAGCAGCCCGGATCGCATCAGGCAGTTCTGCAATCCCCAGTGACCGTCAATGGAGGTCTGATTGATGGGTGAACGAGGTGTGTGACTATGGTCGATCAAAGCTCGGGGCCAGGCATTCGCGGTCCAATTTCGGGAGGAATGGTCCAGTTGGCGTCGCACCTGCATTTCAGCGAAGCTAGCTCCGACAAACAGCGCCACAACAGCCAGGGTCAGGGACAGGTTCGTGGGTTTGCGCCTAAACCATAAAACCAACCCTGCAAGTAGCGATAGAACGCCGAGCCATTTCCAATGAGATCCGGGGTGTTCGACCGGTGAGAGCAGGTAGAGAAACATCCGATCCACAAAATCTCCGGATCGCACCAACGCGCCGTTCTGCAGGGTTGAGGTATCGCCGAAGACCAGCACCTTGCCTCGTCCCGCCCGGGATTCTGCGACAAGTACCATGTTGCCCAGACGTTCGTTGGCGCGGTACATGAAGTCGCCGAGATAGCCATCCTTGGCATTTGCTGGATTGCCGATATCGGAAAATCCATCCCGTCCGACGATAACCGGATAGGCCGGTGGAAAGACCTGTAGTGAAGCGCCCACCCAGATCTGCGTTTCTCCCGCAGAACCGCCGCCATGGCGTTCCTGTCCCAGCCATGCGGTAATGGGGTGTTCAACCGTGACCATGGATCCCGCCCACCCGTTGCGGTACGGCTTGGCAGTATCGAAGTTCAGTTCAATGCCGTAGGGTTTCAACAGTCCGTTGGAAGGGTCCCGGATATCGCCCAGTCCGGTATGGTCTCCTAAGAGCAGAATTGATCCTCCGGCAGTGACAAAGCGGTGGAGGGCTGTTAATTCGCCCGCGCTCAAAGGATCTTTGAGGTTGATGAAAACCAATACTCCCGCACGGTCCAGCACGGAATTGTCGATAGTATCCGTCATGCTGACCTGGAAACCCCGCCAGCGGAGCAATTCAGGAGCCAGACCGAACATCCCGCCGGCATGCTTCCCGTAAAACCCGTACTTGGGGAGGTCCCAGTTAAGATAACCCTGGTTATAGAAAACGATTTCCTTGGTCATTTCCGCCTTCTCCGCGACGGGAGGGCGGGCAATGAGGAATGCACCCATCAAGCATAACGCCGGAGTCAGCCAAGATCTCTTCCCGAACCTGGACTCGATCTGCGGCGGATGAAAAATTCCCCATAGGAACGTCACAACCGCCAGCAACAACAGCAGAAACCATTGCAAGTGAACAGCATCATGGAGCCCGCGAAATCCCAGGCTGCGCAGCCCGCTGTCCAAGGGCGCTTGCAGCCACCAGAAGAGCAGCAACGCGGCTAGTGATGCTAAAACGGCAGCCATCGGAGCAAATATATGGCGCTCAAAAATGACCGCAGCCAGAGGGAAGCAGATTGCCAATCCTAATAACGGCAGACCCGCAGCGGGGGCTGAGAGGTTTACCGAGGTAAGACCTCGGGCGGAAGCTGCCGTAAACTCGTCCAGAGGAACCCACCAGCCGGGGAAGTTCGACCATATCCATCCACCTAACGCCGCCAGCAGAGCTGCTCCCATCCAGCGTCTCCCCCAAATTCCTCCCGCCCAGGGGAGTAAACCCAACAGCCAGAGTCCTTCTGTGCGATGCGCCGCGCCATATGGATTGAAGATCAAGACGGCGCTCAGGATAACCCAGAACCATCTCTTCTTGTCGGCAGCCAGGTAGACGGTTACCAGCCAGAGCAGTCCGCCCAGAGCTCGGGACACGCCGGGTAAAAGATAGCCGACCTGGCAAAATAGCAGGGCGATGCTGATAAACGCCAGAGGTGCAATCAGCTTCGATTTAGCGAATTTTGCCTTATCGACTGTCGTCTTGTCGGTTATTTTCATAGGATTGATCTTCATGCGGATGAGTCGTCCGGGAAGAGGTTTTCTGCCTGGGGATATTGCGAATGCCTGTCTTCGAAAGATGATTCTCCCTCATCCTCAGGTGCGAGGGGTTTTTCTGCTTTCGCCGTCAATTTCCTGGAAATTTCCTGAATGTGTTTCTGCAGGGACCCCGAGAGGCGCAAATATTCTTTTTCTAACTTTTCCACCCGCTGGCTCAGGTTTTGCAGGAAATAGCGCTGTTCATTGGCGATCACCTGCTGAGCGCGATGGGTTGCTTCAAGCGATCGGCGTAAGGACGTCGGTCCCGTCGTCTCCGGTTCACCATTGGCCTTTTCTGAGAGCGCGTCCAGAGCCTGCTTGATCTCGGTCCAGTGGGACCTCTCAGACTTCATGCGGTGGATCAGCTTGAGGATTTCAAGGGCTTCCCAGCGCAGTCCCTTTCCTCCGCCGGGATGATAGTAACTGCGCAGATAGGCGGCATATTCGGAACGGTAACGCGCCACTGTGCTGATGGAAACATTCAATTCTTCGGCTATTTGCGCAGAAGAAAGGATGGCAGAATTCTTGGCGTCCTTTACGCTGGATGAGCCGGCGTCCAGATGATCCGGACGGTTCATGACAGCCTCCCAGTATCTCTAAAGCTGGATCGGGAGCGGTTTGGAGATCCGCTGATTTGCTAAGGTTTGTGCCAATATACGACTAATTTGGCGGAAAAGCAACGGAAAAATCGGCGGTGTAAAAAAGAAGTCGAATATTTCCATAAACTTTAAATTTTCATTGACAATCATCCAATAATAGCTTTAATTACTAAAGAAAGATAAACCAAACCACCACACCCTGAGCAGTTTTCGACTGCTCAAGGGGATCAGGTTCACTGGAGACGCCATGATCAGAACCCTCGTCTGTTCCCTTGCTGCCATCGCCGTTTTGATCGGCTGCGCCGCTGCTGATGGAATAGACCTCACCTTCGCCCCGGAAGGTGTCCAAACCGCCAGCCAGAAGACGGAGTTGCTTCTGTCCGACCCGCTGATCAACCAGATCATCTACTATGACAATCCCTTGCTGCTGGCTAAAAAGAGAGAACACTGGGGACTGAATGCTCCCGGTATGGGAGCGGGCGGATTCAGTGTCGGATTGGAGGCGGAAGTTTCTGGAGTCAATAAATCTTTTAGCATTCCGCTCAAGTACACCTGGCATGACGTTACCCTGGGTGTTCATATCCCCTACATCTATCAACGCAAGATGTATTATGCTCTGGCGACCAAGGAGGCTTCGGGGTTGGGGGACGTCTCCTTCAATCTTGGATACGGTCGGGCTAAAAAAGGGCTGGTGTTCAGCGCCACTTTGTTTTCCAAGCTCCCGACCGGGGATGAGAATAAGATGGTCGGTGGTTATTTGGTTCCGCTGGGCACGGGTTCGCTGGACTGGGTTTTCAATCTTTCCGTGAAGAAATTTCTGGACAAATTCGCCTTTTCCGGCAACGCTTCACTGCGGATCAACGGTACCAGCGACCGAACGGCGGAAATACTTTTCAACAGCGTCCCTAACACTCCGGACAGCATCGAGACCGTCAACTATGATATCCGCAATGGCAATATGTTCACCTTGACCGGGTCATTCGATTATTACCTGGGTACCCGGTGGACCCTGGGCACAGTGCTGGCTCTGAGTATTGTGGGGGAAGGTTCAACCGATGCATCATATTCGTACAATTGGGGCGCGCCGGGGTATTCCACTACCGGCTTGTCCAACCGGCAGGATATGACACTGCTGGATTTAACCCCCATGGTCTCATATGACGTTCATTTAACGGATCTTACGCTCATGGCCAAACTGCCGCTGATCACCCGGCGGAATGAAGCGAACCAAGAAGATGATCGCGGTGTTTCTGTGCTGCTGAGACTGAGCCGGACTCTTTAGTCGCGTTCTCTACAGACCTACAAATCTCTGAGTTCTGAGATTGGAATAATGTCAAAGCTACCAATCAGGAGACCATCCGTGAAAAAATATATCCCTTTGATCATCTTTATCGCAGCGCTGTTTATCAGTTGTGGCGAACCCGACGTGCTCCGCTTTCATGGAAATGGCGGATTATCCCTGGGCATCGTCTGCGGAACCGATAACAGCGACGAAGCAAATTGGCCCGATCAGTTCACTGCCCATCTGACGATAACCGGCGCTGGGATGAATGCCATCGAACAGGATTTGAGCGTGCACCGGAATGCTCAGGATTCGACCCTCTTCAATGCGCAGGAAATCATCGAAGTGCCGGTTGGAGATACCTTGACCATCCGGATTTCGGCGCAATTGGACAGCCTGGTCTGGAGCGGCGAAACCAATATAATTCTGGAAGCAGGATCGATGCAAAATGCGACGGTTTCGCTTAACGCTGAAAATCGTTTCCCCAATACTTCGTCTGATCCTCATCCGGTGAACGGCGCTGTCAGCGTCGATACTTCGCAGGTTTTTCTGATGTGGACTGGTGGGGATCCCGACCCTGGTGACACGGTGATGTATCAGGTAAACTGGGGAACCACTCTTTCCCTGGACAGCAGTTCGACCTGGCTTCCTTTCAACGAATATTTCTTGAACAACCTCTCTTCCGGCACGCACTACTTCTGGCGGGTGACGGCTCAGGATAACTTCGGAGCAATCACGCCCGGACCGATCTGGGAATTTTTCACCGTCAATGCCGGCGGCAATAACGCTCCGACGACCCCTGCAAACCCCACTCCGCAGAACGGAGCCACCGGCATCGATACGCTGCAATTGGTCATGAACTGGACCAGCACCGATCCGGATCAAGGCGATACCTTGACCTTTTCTCTGGATTGGGGGACGACGCCTCAGCTTGGCAATACGGTACCGGGGTTGATCGATCCTCAGTATGTGCTCAATAACCTGCAGGCGGGAGCGCATTATTATTGGCGGGTGACCGCTGAAGATAACCACGGCGCAGCGACGGCAGGCGCGGTTTGGGAATTCTTCACCATCAGCGGGGTGGTCAATCAACCGCCGGGTATCCCGTCGAACCCTTCACCCATATCCGGCATGATAAACGTGGATACTCTGCAGGTGATCTTCAGTTGGAATTCATTCGATCCCGATCCGAGTGACACAGTCACCTATCGTATCGATTACGGCACATCGCTTGCGTTGGAAGACAGCATCACCGGTTTGACGGAATTCATTTATCTCATGCCCGCGTTGCAGTCCGGAGCACAATACTACTGGCAGGTTACTGCGACAGACAACCACGGAGCGAGCACTGCGGGACCCGTCTGGCAGTTTTCGACAGTGGCTCGTGGTTAGGAAAAGACCTACGGCGGCGGAGGCAATGATGCTGCTTTCTGCGTCAGCGCCACTCAGGACGGCGGTTTCATCCTGTCCGGGCATACGGATTCCTTCGGGGCGGGCGGGTTCGATATTTACCTGGTCAAGACCGATGCTTCGGGCAACCAGGCCTGGGACGCGGCCATCGGCAGTCCCGGCACCGAATACGGTTACCAGGTACAGCAAACTCCCGATGGCGGGTACGTCATTGCCGGATTCACCGAACCGGTAAGCATTCCTGATTGATCAGCATTTCTGGTCAAAACCGACGCCGTGGGAGGGTGATTTCGGGAGAATTGCGCCGGCCATGAGATCGGCCATATGGTGAATATGGATGAAAATTATAATGATAGCACTTCAATTATGCACTCTCAGCTGGATACAACCTTATATTTCAATCCACCCGCAGAGTACCTGGATGAAGACCTGAATTGGTACCTGGTTAAACCACTAATAATCCCATGAGGATCAGATGAATCAAGTAAATAAGATCGGTTTCAGGATCATCCTGATTCTTTGTATCACTTTACTGAATGCTCCGTTCATAAATGCGGAAGATATACCTGCAAAGATTGCTTTCAGTTGTGACATTCAACCCTTCTGGTGCAGCGACATTGTGCAAGCTTTGACCTCGATGGATGATACCTATCGAATACTTTGGTTGGATCAAACCGCAGTATTTAGTGGGACTAATTTAACAGGTCGTTTTACTATGCGCAACCGCACCGCTGACACACTCAAGTTGTCTCCTAGGGGAATTCCCCTCGTTCAGTATTTAAAACTCTTCTACACCTCTCACCTGGATAGCAGCATTGCTCTACAAGAATTTCAGATGCAAATAAAAGAAACAGTGACTACTCGTGGTGATTATACTCAACCTATAATGAGTGGCGGCAGCGTGCTTTTACCCCATGCCACGATAGAATTAGACGTCACCTGCCTTTGGGAGGATTTATTGAAGATTGCACCGACACAACAGATAATTGATTTCCAGTTCATTTGGGATAATACTGCCGCAGCGGCGCAGGACAGCAGCATTTACGGTATCCGTTTTGCGGGACGCAGTCGTGGATTTAACATTAATAAAATTCCCGCTACCCGCGCAGATACGCTTTATTCTCTGTATTTGCAAGCCTTTCGACAAACGTATGGAGGATTAGAAAATATGCCATTTTCAGGGGGAGATTTGCAAGCTGGTTTTTCACTATGCCAGCAAATGATGCAAATTGATTCATTGAATTTTTGGGCTTGCCGCACGGCTACGGATGCGCTCTGGAAGCTGGAACGATTCGACGAAGCGGCGATATACGCAAACAAAGGGGTGAATATATTAGAGGAACAATTGCCTTCGTTGATAAATCCAAAGGTGAAGAGTGATACCCAATTTTATATCAAATCGATGCAAGATCGTTTTGACTTAATAGAAAAGCACGAACCATTCCGAATAATGCGACTGATGCAATAGTGCGAGCAATCACTTCAACATCACCAAATGCCAGAACCGCTAGAAGTGGAAGTGGGCGAAATAAAATATGCTGAATATAAAAAAGCGTCAGGTCCCGCCCTTGGGGGCAAAACCTGACGCAAAGTAACAAACACAACTTGGGGAAGTATAGACTGGTGTAATCCTAAGGCAACAAGGGGCTTCAGCCCCTTGCGTCAAGTAGACATCCTGTTGAAAAAGAGCAAGGGGGTAAACCCCCTTGTTGCGCTCAAGACACTGATTGGTTCGCGTTCCCTCAGGTCCACAACACCGCGGAGACCTGGCGGTCCTGAAAGAACTGTTTTACCGCCGGGGCGCATCCTCTTCCTGTTCGGAAAGCGTCCGGGCCACGTCACCAACTTCGAAGGGTTTTTCCAGCACCGGATAGGGTGTGATCCGCCTGATCCTGCCTTCCAATTCAATGTGCGAATAGGCCGAAATGAAGATGATCGGCAGGTCGGCATCGCGCAGGCGCGCCCATTCAGCCAGCTCCACACCAAGCAGAGGACCCAGTCTTATGTCAATCAGCATCAAATCGAATTTGTAAGCATCCAGCAGGTCCAGGGCCTGCTCAGAATTCTCCGCGGGCCAGACCTCGTAACCATCGCGTCGCATGGCGATTGAAAGCGATACCAGGAATCCCGGATCATCATCGGCGATCAGAACTTTCGACATCCATAACTCCTTAGAGGTAAATTCTCGTCAGGAGTTTATAAAGCATAATCCGTGCCTGAATCGTGGTGCGGCGCTTTGGGGGCTCATGGCAGTTTCGGTTTCGTTTTTAAACCTCTTCCGCATAGACGCCGTCGCGGGTTTCACCCTGATAAGCCGTGAGCTTACGCCACAGCGTCGCCTTGGTGATGCCCAGAACTTCGCCGGTCTTGCGGCGGTTGCCGCGGCACTCTTCCAGCGTGGATAGGATATAATGTTTTTCCAGATCCTTAAGCGACAGCTTTTGCTTGACGGCGGCATCCACCATAACTGCGCCATCCCACTGGAACTGTTCCGGCATATCAGCAACGGTGATGACACTGTCTCGATCCACCACGACGGCGCGTTCCATCAGGTTGCGCAGCTCTCTCACGTTGCCCGGCCAGGAATGCTGCACCAGCAGATCCATGCATTCATCGGAGATGCGGGGGACGGATTTTTTCATCCGGACGGCAAACTGACCCAGATAGGTTCTGGCTATCAGAGGAATATCTTCACGGATGTCCCGTAAGGGAGGCGCGTTGAGGGGAATGACGTTAAGCCGATAATATAAATCGGCTCGAAAATAGCCCTCGGTAACCGCTTTGCTCAGATCGCGGTTGGTAGCCGCGAGCACCCGGACGTCCAGCCTTTCGACGTGAGTGTCTCCCACCCGTCGGCATTCGCCATTTTCGAGAAAACGCAGCAGTTTCACCTGCGCTGGTGGCGATAGCTCGCCCACTTCATCGAGAAAAAGAGTTCCGCTGTCCGCTTCGGCTAACAGTCCTTTTTTATCCCGGGTTGCGCCGGTAAAAGCCCCTCTCAGATGGCCGAAAAGCTCGCTTTCCTGCAAGGTTTCCGGCAGCGCTCCGCAGTTGACGATAACCAGCGGCTGATCCCTGCGAGGCGATAAGCGGTGGATCATCTCTGCGATTAATTCCTTGCCCGTGCCCGATTCGCCGCAGATCAACACCGACGAATCCGCCCCGGCGATGCGGTCCACCATCTCGAGAACTTTCAGAATCGGAAGAGAACTTCCCAGAAAGCGGGGCCGATCATCCCGCTCTGCCAGCCTGCCTTCCAGTTCTTTGACGCGGCGGCGCATCTGCCCCCAGCGCAATGACCTCTCCACGACAATCTGCAATTGTTCCAACTGCACCGGTTTGAGGATGTAATCAAAGGCTCCGCAGCGGACTGCCTGGACTGCGGTTTCGATCGTCCCATATGCGGTCATGATCAAGACGATGACCTCGGGGTAGTTCGCTTCGATTTGTTCCGTCAGCCAGATGCCGTCTTCCGGATCCATCTTCAGATCCGTGATGACCAGATCAACTTCCCTCTGGGACAGAAATGCCATAGCCTGCTCGGCGCTGTAGACGCCTTCAGCCCGGAAGCCTTCACGTCGCAGCAGGATAACCAGAGAATCAGTCTGGCTGGCCTGATCGTCAACGACTAAGATTCGTACCATACGTTTCACCGATTAGACTTGATTCAAGCTCCTGCGTGTCCGGCAGCCAGAGGTGAAAACGAGCGCCCTGACCTTTTGCAGATTGCAGATCGATCGAACCATTATGTGAGTTCACGATTCCAGCAACCGAAGCCAGCCCCAGTCCACTACCTCGCACTTTGCGGGTGAAGAAGGGTTCGAAGACGTGCTCATGGTCTTCCTCGGGAATACCCGAGCCGTCATCCTGCACGATCAGGGAAATCCCGGGCGTACCATTCACGGTTTCCGTTGAAATCCTTATCTGGACGGTCCCCTGACCTGAAATGGCTTCCAGAGCGTTGCGGATCAGATTCCAAAGCACCTGGTGCAAACGGTCACGATCCGCTTCGATCACCCCGACGTCCGGTTCGATTTGCACCTCCAGATTTACCCCCGGTCCGCATAGGCTATCCCTTCGCACCAGGATAAGAGTGTCCTCGACCAGCTTGCTGATTTCGACCGGCGTGAAATGACAGGGCGGCGGGTGCGCGAAGGTGAGAAAATGATTGATCGTTTCACGCAGTCTGGCTGATTCTCCGACGATAATTTCCATCAGCTTAAGATCTTCACCCTCCAGAATCAGATCCCGCGACAAAACCGCCGCGGAATTTGATATGGCGCCCAGGGGGTTGCGGATCTCGTGAGCCACTCCGGCGACCATCTTGCCGATGGCGGCGAACGTTTCTTTCTGCTTCAGTTCCAGAGCGCGCTCTTTGACTTTTAACTCCAATTCATCCCGTTCGCGGCGCAGCGTATCCTGCAAGGTCTTGATGCGCAGCAGTACCCGGATGCGAGCCAGTAGTTCTTCGGCGCCCACTGGCTTTTGCAGGAAATCGTCTCCGCCTTCATCCAGGCAACGCGCCCGGAAATTGGAATCGACGTCCACCGCCGTCAAAAAGAGCACCGGGATATTGGCTAATTTTTTGGTGCTTTTCAGCCAGCGGCAGATGGTGGGACCATCCGTTCCCGGCATATACACGTCCAGGACGATGACGTCGGGTTGTTCGCGGGCTGCGACTTCCATGGTTTTTCGACCATCACTCAGGCAAACCACATGAAAACCCGCTTTTAACGAAAGAATTTCTTCGATTGCCCGTAGAAATTCCTGGTTATCATCCACGATGAGAATGGTCGGTCGAAGTTGCTCTGCGGGGTTGCGGGTCATAAATCTCCTAATAGTCTTGATCGGAGTTCAATTTAGTACCGAAGCAGCGTTGAGTCAAGCCGATTAACCCGAAATCTTGGGGTGTACGCAGAGTGACCCACGTCACGGGAAATAAAATCGTATTTCCGTAGTTTAATAGGTGAGAACGATTCCCATGCTTTGGGGTGCATCATGAAATTGGACGAGACCTTAAAAGATCAGCGGTTATTTTCCATATTTTCGACAGCATTGATGATAACCGCAAATTCGAGCCGAATCCTGAAAGAGGGCGGCGCGGACCCGGAAGCGATTGTCCACATCAACAACGCGATCGAGTTGATCGCCAAACAGTTGGACGAAGCCGCCAATCGCCTCACCGCAGAACTACAGGCTGTTAAAAGCGTTGATGAACTGTTCCAGGAAATGGGCATTCCCAAGACCCAGAGCGCTCAGCCTGAATCCCCGGAACCTGAATAACGTTGCACTTCGCGCTTTAAGAACCTTCGCAGGATCTTTTTTCCCTCGGTCACTGATTACCCTCCTCTTGCCCGCCTGAAAGCTCCAATCAAAAAGCGCTTGCATTTCCGGCTTAGATTCAGTATATTCGCTATTTAAGCCGTAACTTTTCGCCAGTACCAACAACCAGCTACCATTTGGTTTTTTATGACGGCCTCGAATTCACTGGGGATGGCGATCATAAATACTTGCCGGCGTCGAGCCGACCATCCCGCCCTGCTGTACAAAACGGGCGAACGGTATCAACCCGTGAGTTATGGGGAGCTGGGCAGGCAAATCACGACTGCAGCGCAGAAGCTAATCAGTCTGGGGATAAAACCGGGGGAACGCATCGGCATTATGTCCAACAACCGCCCCGAATGGGTAGTGGTGGACCTTGCCGCGCTATGCTGTGGAATCGTGGTGGTGCCGGTATACGTCAGTCTCAGCGCCGCGGAAGTTCAGTACATCCTGAAAGACGCAGAAGTAACGCACCTGTTTGCCGAAAATGAGGTGTTAGCCAACAAGGCGAAGCCGTTACTTGATGCGGGACAACTGCTCAGAATCTGGATCTTCAAGGGCAGCCCCAAAAATATCGAACGGATATCCGATTTCGCAAAATTCTTGGCAGACTCATCTGATCGGGAGACACTGGACCAGCGAAATTATGAGGTAGATCCGGATAAGATCAAGCGTTCTGATTTAGCCACCATCATCTACACGTCGGGAACGACCGGAATACCCAAGGGTGTGCGGTTGACTCATGGGAATCTGCTCTCTAATATGGAACAGATCCTGGGAGCTCTCGATATCAGCGAAAACGACACCATGCTTTCGCTGCTCCCCCTGGCTCACGTTTTCGAACGCACCTGCGGGCATTTTCTGATGTTCTCCCTGGGAGGGACCGTGGCTTATGCAGAATCTCCCGCCAAGGCTATAGAGAATCTTCAGGAGATCAAACCCACTATCATGATGGCGGTGCCGCGTTTCTTTGAAAAGGTCAAGAGCGGCATAGAGAACAAAATTCGCCAATCGCCTCCGTTAAAACGAAAGATTTTTTCGTGGGGCATGAAAATCGGCGGAGCCGTCAACGGTGATAGATCCGAATCGCCGGGAATTTTATTGAAGTTAAGTTATCCTCTGGCCGATCTGCTGGTCTTGAAAAAAATCCGTCAGGTTACCGGCGGACGAATGCGTTTTTGGGTTTCCGGCGGAGCAGCTTTGCCGAAATACGTCGGCGAATTTTTTCTTTCCGCTGGTGTATTGATGCTGGAAGGTTATGGCTTGACGGAAGCCAGCCCGGTCATCAGCGCCAATCGACCGGAAAACCATCAATCGGGTACCATCGGTCTCCCATTGCCGGGGATTGAAGTTAAATTAACCTCCGAGGGTGAGATACTGGTGCGTGGACCCAACGTCATGCAGGGATACCACCACCTCCCTGAAGAAACCGAGGCGGTCTTGCAGTCCGATGGATTTCTCCGCACCGGCGATCTGGGAAAGTTCGACGATGCGGGCAGGCTCATCATCACCGGACGCAAAAAGGAGCTGATTGTCACGTCCGGCGGCAGAAACGTAGCTCCTGCTACCATCGAAGACCGCATCAAGGTAAGTCCCTTCATCTCCGAAGCTCTGGTGATCGGCGATGGGAGACGATATTTGACGGCTCTAATCGTCCCCGATTTCGAACAACTTCAGGTGGCGGGGTTGGGAAATGGAATTAGCGCCAATGATAGCGACGGGTTGGTAACCGATCCTGCACTAATCCGATTGATTGGAGCGGAGATCGCCAGAGAATCGAAAGAGTTGGCTTCCTATGAGCGCATTATGAAATTTGCTCTACTGAATCACCCCTTTTCCATCGAATCAGGTGAATTGACGCCTTCCTTGAAGATTCGGCGGAAGGTGGTCGAGGAGAAGTATTCCGACGTGATTGAGGAGATGTATAGAAATTAGAGAACAATCTACAGCTCCACTAGCCTGATTTAGACTTACCTATGATTGTTCTCTTGGATAAAGTTCAGCGGAAAAAGGAAATTTCAAAAGCTGAGCATTTATCCCTTAAGAAGAAAAAACTGGTCGAAGGAAGATATCCGAATCTTTTTGTATCCTCTGTTCTTGCAATCGACAAAGAGTTGAA
This sequence comes from bacterium, assembly GCA_026394195.1. GTDB lineage: Bacteria > Electryoneota > B3-LCP > B3-LCP > B3-LCP > JAPKYS01. The sequence continues at coordinate 68,371 of JAPKYS010000043.1, forward strand.
AGCCAAATACTTAAAAAATCGAGGCCTCAATAAGACGGTTTATCAGAATTTGATAATTGATTGTGTGACCCAATTTGGATCAGCCTCGCGTGAGGATATTAATGAATATATCTTAGAAATGTTACCTAAAATATTGACTGAAAAACAAAAGCGAAAAAAAATAGATAATTTGCTTGGAGAAATGTCGCGTACGGGTTTAATCGTTAATCAGAGTAAGTCCAGACGCTTCTCAAAATGGGTAATCGCTGTAAAAAAAACCTTAAATGAAATTGATTGAAGGTTAGTGCAGCAGAGTGCAGCAGAGTGCAACAGAGTGCAATAGAGTGCAATAAAAAGAAATAAAAAGAAATAAAATCAGGAATAAACTAAGTTGGATACGTTTCGTAACACCAATAATAACAATTCTATAATTAAAAATAATCGCCGGAAATAATTAAGAAAAAAGAAAAGAAAAACGTTAAAGTCAACGAAAATATTTACAAAATCCCCTATGCCCATTACCTATAAATCGTCCGGTGTAAACCTGGAAGCCGCCGATGATGCGCTCAGTCGCATCAAGGCGCTGGTCAAGTCCACACGCACGCCTCACGTCATCGGCGACGTCGGGTTGTTCGCCGGAGCCCTGCGCCTGCCGGTCGGGCAGAAGCAGCGGCCGGTGCTGCTGGCCAGCACCGACGGCGTCGGCACCAAGCTGAAAATCGCCTTCCTGGCCAAAAAGTACGATACCATCGGCGAAGATCTGGTCAACCACTGCGTCAACGACCTGTTGGCTAACGGTGGCGAACCGTTGTTTTTCCTGGATTATTTTGGCTGCGGGAAGCTCGAACCGAGCGTATTGGCCGCGGTGGTGGAAGGGATGACACGAGGATGCAAAAATAATGGCTTAGCGCTCCTGGGGGGTGAAACGGCTGAGATGCCCGGGTTTTATCAGGACGGTGAGTTCGATCTTGCCGGCACTATCGTCGGCTGGGCGGATGAGTCTGAGTTGATCGTGGGGAAAGATATCCGACCGGGGGACGTCATCCTGGGGCTGCCAGCGGTGGGATTGCACACCAACGGCTACTCGCTGGCGAGAAAGGTGCTCCTGGATCACGCTCGACTCGACTTAAATCGGCACATTGATAGTTTAGGATGCGCCTTAGGTGAGACACTGCTGGCAGTGCATCCAAGCTACCTGCAGGCTGTGCGGGAAATTCGAGCTGTTGTGAAAATTAAGGGAATCGCTCACATCACCGGCGGAGGCATCGAGGGCAACCTGATCCGGGTGCTGCCTGAAGGCTGCGGAATGAAGATTAATTACAGCGCCTGGCACGTTCCCCCTATCTTCGATCTCATCCAGCAATTGGGGCCGGTGGAACCAGAAGAGATGCGTCGAGTATTCAATATGGGAGTGGGGATGGCGCTGGTGACGTCGCCAGAAGATGCGGAGACGATGATCGGAAATGAATTTGACGGTCTGAGGCTCTTTAAGGTTGGAGAAATCGTTTGATGATACTTTGCGAACAGAAAGTATCGTTGGTAAATCGAAGGCTGACTGAATTATCGTAAAAATTAGTTTATAAACCTGGAGGAGGACTCATGAAGGGTAACAAAAAAGTTATCGACAAACTGAATGATCTGCTGGCGGACGAACTGACTGCGATCAACCAGTACATGGTGCATTCGGAAATGAATGACAATTGGGGCTACAAAAAGCTCCACGACGCGGATGAGAAGCGCGCCATCGACGAGATGAAACACGCTGAGAGGCTGATTGGGCGGGTTTTGTTTTTGGAAGGCATTCCCGTTGTCAGCAAGTTAAATTCCGTCCACGTTGGTCCTGACGTCGAAAAACAACACAAGAACGATTGGAGCGCAGAGAACGATGCGATCAAATCGTACAACCAGGGCATCAAAATCTGCGTGGAAGTCGGCGACAACGGCAGTCGGGAACTGATGGAATCCATCTTGAAAGACGAAGAAGCCCACATCGATTGGCTGGAAGCTCAGATGGATCAGATCAAGCAGATGAGCATCCAGAATTATCTGGTTGAGCAGATGGATTAAACCACTTCGGCGGCATTGTGGACCTGAGGCACGTGAATATCGATCACCCCACCGTCGGCGTCCTGGGCGCCGGCGGCTGGGGGACAACTTTGGCTCTTTTGCTCTTAGGCAAGGGCTTCGAGGTGCGTCTTTGGGAATTCCGTCCGGATGCCGCCCGAAAAGTGAGCCTGGAGCGTGAAAACAAGGAATTCCTTCCGGGAATTCCGCTGCCCGAAACGCTGCTGATCGATTCAGATCCGGCGATCGTCTTATCCGGCGTCAATGTGATCGTGCTGGCGATCCCTTCGCAGTTCGTCCGTCATGCGATTCTGAACCTGGTCGGCCTCATCGAGCCTGGTGCGATGATTGTCAATGCAGCCAAGGGAATCGAAGAGCAGACCCTAAAAAGGCCTTCAGAAGTCATCAGCAATCTGTTGGCAGGTATCTATCCTGATCATTACGTGGCGCTTTCAGGTCCTTCGCACGCGGAAGAGGTTTCACGAGGCATCCCCACCAGTGTGGTGGCGGCGAGTCAAAATCTCGAGACAGCCCGACAAGCCCAAAATATCTTCTTCACGCCTAACTTCCGCGTCTACGCTTCGGAAGACCTGGTCGGCGTCGAAATCGGCGCGGCGCTGAAGAACGTCATCGCCATCGCGGCGGGTATTTCCGACGGGTTGGGCTTCGGCGATAACACCAAGGGTGCTCTGTTAACTCGTGGTTTAGCGGAAATGACGCGCCTGGGCGTCAAACTGGGCGGACAGCCGCGCACCTTCGCCGGGCTTTCCGGCATGGGCGACCTGATCACCACCTGTATGAGCCGCCATAGCCGCAACCGCTATGTCGGCGAACAGATCGGTCTGGGTAGAACTCTAACCGAGGTGCTGGCGGGCATGAGCATGGTAGCTGAAGGCGTGCGGACTACAAAATCCGCTCACGAAATCGGCAGGCGCGAGGGCGTCCCCATGCCGATTACCGACGCCATCCACGCCGTGCTCTTCGAAGACAAATCCCCCCGCCAGGCTGTCGTCGACCTGATGACGCGGGATTTGAAGGTGGAGGATTAGGGGGGGAATTGTGAATTATGAGTTATGAATTATGAAAAAACGAGTCAGTATTTTACAGAGAGTGTTGAAAAATAATAAAAATAGAAGTCATTGCGAGCGTAGCGAAGCAATCTCATAGCTTGGTTCTACCGGATTGCTTCGGGACTTCGTCCCTCGCAATGACGCGAAAAGTATTTTTCAACGCTCTCTTCCGAAGGAATACTAAAATATAACCCCCCCATGACCCAAACCTACATCTCTGACATCGCGGCGCAGGCGGGCGAGACTGTGGAACTGCGCGGCTGGCTGTACAACTTTCGTTCCTCAGGCAAGCTGAAGTTCCTGTTGCTGCGGGACGGAACCGGCATCATCCAGTGCGTGCTCTCCAAGAAGGAAGCCCCGGACGCGGTCTGGGAAGCTTCTGAGACGCTGGCGCAGGAAACGGCTTTGATCCTGCGCGGCAAGGTCAACCAGGACGACCGCGCGCCCGGAGGATTCGAGATCTGGCTGTCCGACCTGCAGATCGTCGGCGCCTCCGTCGATTATCCCATCACGCTCAAGGAACACGGCGACGCCTTCCTGCTGGATAACCGCCACCTGTGGATTCGGTCGAAAAAACAGCACGCCGTCCTGCGAGTCCGCCACCAGGTGATCAAAGCCATCCGTGATTTTCTGGACGATCGCGGCTTCATCAATTTCGACGCGCCCATCCTGACGCCCAATGCCAGCGAAGGAACCACAACCCTGTTTAAGATCGACTATTTCGGAGAGAATGCCTATCTATCCCAGTCCGGGCAACTCTACCAGGAGCCGGGATGCGCTGCTTTCGGCAAGACCTACTGCTTCGGGCCCACCTTCCGAGCCGAAAAATCCAAGACGCGCAAACATCTGACCGAATTCTGGATGGTCGAACCTGAAGTGGCTTTCATGGAGCTACCGGAGCTGATGGAGTTGGCAGAGGATTTCATCTGCTTCATCGTCAACCGGGCTCTGGATAGGTGTCAGCCGGATCTTGAGGTATTAGAGAGGGATCTGGAACCCTTGAAGCGGGTTCAGAAACCCTTCCCGCGAATGCACTACAATGACGCCTCTAAATTACTGCGAGACAAGGGATTGCCGTTCACTCACGGCGACGATTTCGGCGCGCCCGACGAAGAAGCCATTACCGCCGGATCGGATCGACCGGTGATCGTGCACCGCTTCCCTGCCGCTATCAAAGCCTTCTACATGAAACCGGATCCGGTCGATCCCACCCTCTCGCTCTCCATGGACGTGCTCGCTCCCGAAGGATACGGCGAGATTATCGGCGGCAGCCAGAGGGAAGACGATTTGAAGGTATTGGAAGAGAAAATCCACGAGCATAAGCTGCCCAGGGAAGCCTTCGAGTGGTATCTGGACGTCAGGCGCTACGGCACCTTCCCCCACTCCGGTTTCGGCATGGGTCTGGAACGCACCGTATCCTGGATCTGCGGCATTCACCACATTAGGGAAGCGATCCCTTTCCCCAGGATGATTCACCGGCTGAAACCTTAAAGAGGATATTGAATGCTGTTGGCTTATCTGCTCTTTTTCCTCGGCCTCGGATTGTTGGTTTACACCTACCTGATCTATCCCGGGTTTATACTCCTCCTGGGCAGCAGAAAGGAAAAAGATTACGCTCGCAGGTGGAGTGAACCACCTTCTGTTACCATTCTCCTCGCCGTGCATAACGAAGCAGCCATCATCGTCGATAAATTACAGAATGCTCTGGCGCAAGATTATCCCGCTGACAAATTGGACCTGCTGGTGGTCGATGATCTTTCAACCGACCGTACTCTGGAGATGATTAAATCAATCCCCGGCGACCGGATAACCTGCATCGAACAGAAGGAGAGATTAGGAAAAACCGCTGCGATGAATCAAGCCGTCGTTCAGGCTCGGGGAGACATTCTGGTGTTTACGGACGCAAAAACTTTCTTTCAACCCGATGCGGTGCGAAAATTGATCGAAACCTTCGACGCGAATCAAAAAATCGGCGTTGTCTGCGGCGAGATGCGTTACGTTAAACACCCCGACGCCGTGAGCGACGAAGAGAGCCATTACTGGAACTTCGAGAGGCGTTTACGACGCGCAGAAAGCCGGACTGGAACTCTCTTGGGGGCGCATGGACCCATGTATGCCATCCCCAGGGAATTATTCACCCCCTTATCAGAAGATTTGATCAGTGACTTCATGACGCCGCTGCTGTTGGCGCTGCAAGGGTATCGGACTGTGAACCAACCAGCAGCCGTGGCCACTCAGTGCGGCACCAGCAAATCGACCTCAATTTTTTACCGCAAGCGGCGCATTATCCAGCGCAGTTTATACGCCATCTGGAAAAATCGGCAGCTTATCAATCCCTTCAAGGCAAAATGGTTGGCCGTGCAGCTCTGGTCGCACAAAGTTCTGCGCTGGTTTACCGCCTTATGGTTCATCTTCATCGCCATCGGATCATTCCTGTTGCGGGACCACCTCTTTTTTAATTACTTCGGCTGGTGTCAGATCGTCGGATATGGCGCGGGTTTGATCGGACTATTGGTACAAAGCGCCGGGAAGCCTGCGGTTTTCCTGCGATTTCCCGCTTACGTGCTGATGATACTGGGCGCTTCACTGGTGGGAATGCTGAGATTTTTCACGGGCAAGAAGGTCGTCACTTGGGAACCGCTACGATGAACGACGTCTGTGCGCGTATACGAGTTTCCGGTAGGGTTCAGGGTGTGGGCTTCCGCTATTTCGCCATGAACTGGGCGGAGAAATTGGGGCTATGCGGCTGGGTGCGCAACAATTGGGATGGGTCGGTCGAAAGCGAAGTGGAGGGCGATCGCTCGGCAGTGGAAGAATATATCAATCAGATAAAAATTGGTCCCCGCTGGGGCCACGTCAGCAAAGCCGACGTTGAATATAAAACCTATCAGGGAGATTACAGGCAATTCGATATAACGAGGTAAAAATGAAAGATCTGGAAAAATTCATCCGTAACGTGCAGGATTTCCCCAAGAAGGGGATCGGATTTAAAGATATCACCACACTCTTGAAAGAAGGGCCAGCATTCAGAGAAGCCGTCCACCAGATGATCGAACCCTTTAAAAACGACGGGATTCAAAAAATAGCCGGGATCGAATCACGCGGCTTCATACTGGGGGGAGCCATGGCCTATGAAATGGGCATCGGGTTCATCCCCTTCCGCAAACCGGGCAAGCTGCCCGCAGCAAAAATCGCCGAATCCTATGCTCTGGAATACGGCACCGATTCCATCGAAATGCACGTCGATTCCGTGCAGAAGGGCGAGCGAGTACTGGTGGTGGACGATCTCCTGGCTACCGGCGGCACTGCGGCAGCGGCGTGCAAGCTGGTGGAAAAACTTGGAGGCGTGGTAGCGGGCGTCAGCTTCCTGATCGAGCTCTCCTTCATCCCCGGACGAGAAAAGCTTAAAGGCAGGAAAATTAGTGTGTTAATTGATTATAAATCAGAATAGCTGTCATAGCGTCAGGTCGGGGTCAAACACGACCCCGACTACTTAGACTCACCCTTAAGCCCTTTCCCTTCCCACACACATTCATCCCACAAGAAACAGCGCTGACATATCGGCTTGCGAGCCCGGCAGATGGTTCTGCCGAACTGAAGCAGGTTCATATGCAGGGAGTACCCTTTTCCGGGTGGCAGGTGAGGTTTCAGTGCTGCATACGTCACTTCCGCTGATATAGACGCGGAAACCCAGCCCAGCCGTTGGGAGATGCGATGGACGTGCGTATCCACCGGGCAGAGGTCCCGCCCAAAAGCGACCATCAGAGTGACCGCCGCGGTTTTAATGCCGATTCCTTTTTGACCCATTAACAACTCGATGGCTTCATCATTGGACGTCTCCTGAAGACGTGCAAGATCAAATCCGCCGAAGGTCGATTGCACCCAGCGCAACAGGGCTTGCATCCGTTCAGCTTTCTGACGCGATAAACCCGCGTTACGTATGGCCGCTTCGACGTCTTGTGCCGGAGCGGCAAGAACGTCCTCCCAGCGTGGGAAACGCAGCCGTAGCGACCGAAAGGCACGATCCCTCAGGTTATCGTTGGTGTTCTGGGAGAGCAGGGTGAGGATCAGGATATCCAGCGCATCGACGGGTCCGGACCAGGATTTGACTCCTTGGTTGACTTCCAGGAGTTGCAGTGCCAATTGCAAACGACTGGAGAGCGGCGCTTTTAGAGCTGGTTCTATTTTCATCAGAAGGTAACGATAAGAAGCGTCAATTTGGTCGTTAATCGAGACAGCCGAACCGGGTAGACACCGGTGGCAAGAAGCTGCTTGGCTTCACGCTTGGCGCTTGATCCCTTGTAGAACCAACACTGACCGCCGGGTTTGACAAGGCGAGATACATAGGGTAACTGTTCCGGTGCGGAACCGGTGCCCCGGGTCATCACTAAATCAAAGGAAAGAGCACACTCTTTCCGGTAGGCAAAATCTTCCAATCGCCCTTGAACCACGTCAATTCTATCAAGGGCCAATTCTGAAATGACGCGCCTCAGGAATAGACAGCGCTTGCGACGGGGCTCCAATAACGTGATCGCAAGATCAGGACGAGCCAATTTGATGGGAATAGCTGGAAAACCGGCTCCGCTGCCTATATCTAACACCTGCAAGTTTTCCGCAAGTGGCTCTTTGAGCAGGGGAGCAAGTGATTGGTTGGTCAACTCTGTCAACAAGTTATCCACATTTGTGGCCGATACAAGGTTAGTTATGGAATTCCAATGACTTACGAGAGCTAAATACGCTTGTAGCTGTCGCTCGAAGCGAGACTTATCCACATTCGGTAGGTTCAATATTTTCTGCATCTCTAAGACATTTTTAATGGGTTTGGGTTATCAACAATGATCTGTAAAGAACCCCTGACCAGCAGGGTAGGCAAGCTCATATTTTGTAACATTCAGTGGCCCTCACAGCTCATTTCCCTCGCTTGAGCATCACCAAAATCAAGGCGAGATCCGACGAACGCACTCCGGAAAGGCGCTTCGCCTGCCCCAGTGTCGCCGGTCTGGTCCGAGTCAGAACCAATTTTGCTTCGGCTGACAGAGCCTTTATCGCGCCGTAATTAATCCAATCGGGAATCCGGGTATCTTCGAGGCGCCGGAATGATTCCGCCTGTAAGCGCTCGCGGGAAAGATATCCGTCGTATTTTACTTCGATTTCAACTTGGAATGACGTCTCCCGATTTACGGCAAGTAATGCTACCAGATCTTCCGGCAAGATGCCGTCACCGATCATCCCGTTCAAAGTTACTTCCGGTCTGCGCAAAAAAATCGATGCTGGGACACTTTCGTCCTCCAGGCGAACTTTGGTTTTTTGCAGGCGCGCTAATAATCCTAATTTGATGGCGATGCTTGCCTCGACCCGTCGAATTGCTTCCGGTGATGCAAGCCCGATTTCTTTGGAAACGTTTAGAAGCCGTTCCCCGGCATTATCCTGGCGCAAGAGCAGGCGAAACTCTGACCTGGACGTGAACATTCGATAAGGTTCTTCCGGAACTTTGGTGATCAGATCATCGATCAACACGCCGATGTAGGCTTGATCCCGTCCCAGGACAATCGGCTCTTTTCCCTGGATTGATCTCGCTGCATTAATCCCAGCCATTAACCCTTGCGACGCGGCTTCTTCATAACCGGAGGTGCCGTTAATCTGACCGGCAAGATAAAGATTTTTGATCAGGCGGCATTCCAGGCTGAGATAGATTTGGTCTGTGGCAAACACATCATATTCGACGGCGTACCCGGGACGATTCATGACCACATCTTCCAGACCGGTTACGGTTCGAAGAGCTTTGATCTGCACGTCTTCGGGCAGCGAGGTGGAAAAACCGTTGGGATAATACTCGTCGGTGGTTAATCCTTCGGGTTCAAGGAAAAGCTGATGGCGGTCTCGTTGCGCAAACCGAACGATTTTATCCTCAATGGAAGGGCAGTAACGTGGACCAGTCCCCTTTATTCGCCCGGTATACAGAGGCGAACGATCCAAAGCGCTACGCAGAATATCATGAGTTTGAGAGTTAGAATAGGTTAGAAAGCAGGGCTGTTGGGGTAATCTTTGCGCCGGCGGCGAACCTGAGAAGTAGACCGGATCAGCGTCACCATCCTGCCTATCCATCCGGGAAAAATCAATGGTTTTGCCATCAAGGCGGGGCGGGGTGCCGGTCTTAAACCGCAGTCTGCGCAGGCCCAATTCGGATAGGCGATCCGACAACCCTAAGGCCGGCGGTTCTGAGATTCTTCCCGCAGCTGTAGACCACTCTCCAATGTGGATCACCCCGTTCCAGAATGTGCCTCCGCAGAGAATAACGCACTTAGCACCTATTTTCTCCCCGCTACGCAGCTTAACTCCTGTAACCGTTGACTCAGATATTAACAGATCGATAACTTCGCCTGCTTCAAGATTCAATCCTGGGATTGAACGTAGCACTTCAATCATATAGTCGGTATAGAGATAACGGTCGCATTGGGCTCGAGGTGACCAGACAGCCGCCCCCTTGGATCGATTAAGCATGCGGGATTGTATGGCGGCTTTATCGGTCATAACACCCATGATGCCACCCAAAGCATCGATCTCCCGAACCAGATGCCCTTTGGCGAGGCCTCCTATGGCTGGATTGCAGGACATGCGCGCCAGCTGCGCCAGGTCTTGCGAAATCAGCAAGGTGTGCAGTCCGAGCCGCGCGCCCGCGCCAGCAGCCTCACAACCTGCGTGCCCGCCGCCGACCACGATCAGGTCATATGTGCTTGATCCGCTCATGTCAGGGTCTTCGAATCTCCACACTTTGTTTCACGTGAAACATTTTTTCCGCTCCTATTTGCCAATGCAAAATTCCGAGAAGATGTGGTCGAGTATCTCATCGGTGGATACGTCTCCCATGATTTCTCCCAGGACGTCAGATGCTGCTTTTAAATCAGCTGCCAGTAATTCTTCACGCATTTTAATACCAATTCGTTCTATTGCACCTTCCAATATGTCTATGGCTCTAGTTACCGCTTGAACATGCCGCTGCCTGGTTATTATTCCATCTTCAAAGAGGATGTCTTTTTCATAACCAAGTCTTTCAATGACTTGCTTTTGCAGCTCCGGCAGCCCGAATCCTTTTTGGGCTGAAATTGACAAATAATTATTTCTAATTTCTTTATTATCAATTAGATCGGTTTTATTTACTACAATGATTGCTCTCTCTTTTGCTGGAGTGTTCTGTGTTTCTTTTGGTGCAGTGGCATCTTCGACCCAAATCACGACGTCGGCAACGGCGGCAACGGTTCGAGCTCTAGCCACCGCGAGTTGGTCCGGACCGTCGTAATCATCGTCCTGCCCGGCTGTATCTATCAGCCGGATACTCAACCCTTCCCATTCTACGAAACCTTCGACGGTGTCTCTCGTCGTTCCCGGTCGTTCATGGACGATAGCCCGATCTTCCTTCAGTAAGGCATTGAATAGTGTGGATTTACCCACGTTTGGTTTACCGGAAATAACCACCGACGCTCCATCTCGAGCCAAACGCCCTTGTCTGTAAGCGCTTTCCATCGCCTGCAATTCCTGGATGATGCTATCGATTTTGCGTTTGACCGCTTCCTCATCAATCACCGGCAATTCCTGATCTGAAAAATCGATCTGCAACTCCAAAAGCGATCTGATCTCCACCATCTGCTTCCGAATTGCGCTGACTCGCCGCGATAATGCTCCCTCGTGTACGGCAATTGCGGCTCTGTGCGCCGCCTGGCTGCTTGCTGCGATTAAATCAGCGACTGCTTCTGCCTGAGCCAGGTCGAGTTTGCCATTTAAGAAGGCGCGGAGCGTGTATTCTCCTGGTTCTGCAATGCGTGCTCCGCACCTTAGGCTGTTTCGTATCGCCTGATCCACGATAAAAGGACTGCCGTGGAGAAATATTTCTACAGCATTTTCTCCCGTGTAGCTGTGCGGTTGCAGATAATAAATGCACTGCACCCGGTCTAATATCGCTCCATCGTGATCGATCAGATTGGTCAGAAAGATTTGCCTCGGTTTTTTTGCCTTAAACTGCTCCGGCGCATCTGTCAAACGTGCGGCTATGGCAATGGCGTCATCTCCGGAAAGACGAATGATTGCCAAGGCTCCTCGACCTTGCGGCGTAGCAAGAGCTACAATCGTATCTTCGTTTCTGTTCATGATACTGGTCGATCGGTTTGCTGTCAACCTTTTGGCTCGCACCCTTCATGATAAAAGCCCGCCGGGCGGCGGGCTCTTCAGATGGGTTGATTGAATCAGGATTTCGCCGGGCTCGCCTGCGGCAGCATACCCTTGCGTTTCAGCCAATCCTGTTGTAGGTAGGTCCACAGATTGAAGAGAGCGTAATAGAGTGATAATCCCGACGGGAAGTTATTGAAAATCAATACCATGAAGACGGGCATCATGTACATGGTCGCTTTTTGCCGGGGATCTGTAATCATCTGCTTGCTCATCAAGAACTGTGTGACTCCCATCAGAATGGGTAAAACCGTCACGTGACTGCCGTAAAGGGGTACCGAGAATGACAGGGTCATAATGATATCCGGCATAGATAGATCCTTGATCCAGAAGATGAAGGGCGCCTGTCGTAGTTCGATGGTTGACCTGAATATAATGAAGAGAGCGTAGAGCAGAGGCATCTGCAGCAGAGTGGGCCAACAGCTGGAGAAGGGATTTACACCTTCATCCTTATAAAGCTGCATGGTGGCTTTATTCAGCTTTTCCGGGTTGCCTTTATACTTTTCCTGAATCTCCTTCATTTTGGGCTGCACCGAAGCCATGCGCGCCATCGACCGGGTCGATTTTTGCGTCAAGGGCCAGACGATTATCTTTACCAGCACCGAGAATAAAATCAGAACTAACACATAGTTGGGGATGAAGGTATGCAACCCCTTCAAACTCCACAAAACCATCTTACTGAAAGGCTCGATCACACTCCAGCCCCAGTTCATGGTCTCTTCCAGTCTGGGATTGACCTGCGTGATCAATTTCTGATCCAGGGGTCCGCAGTAGACTGCAAACGATCCTGGCTGCTCGTTCAGCCGCCCGTTCATATCGAGTACGGTTTTAAAGACTTTGGGACGATGTTTCCCCAACATCGGCTGAGCGATTATGCCGAACTGAACTCCCTCACCAGGCGCCGAAAGCGGTAGGATGGCGACTTCGAAGTATTTGTTGCGCAACGCCGTCCATTCAGTTTTTCCGCTGGCTTTGCCGTCTAAATCCTTATCTCCCTTGCCGCTGAATTTCTCAAGTTCGCCACCCATATAGGCGTAGGCTTCACTGTAGTAGATATCTTGCGCCGTATCCACTTCGGTAATGGCAAGACCTGATCCCCACTCAACCGAATAATTTGGATCAATTTCACCGAGATTTCCGGCCGAAATCTTCATCTCAAATCGATATTCATCCCCTCGAAAAACCAACTGTTTCTGTACCCACCCGCCTGCTGCGGTTTCTGCTCTAAAAGTCAGCGTTGCCTCTTTGCCCTTGGGGATATTCAGATTTTCTGCGTCCGGTTTGAAACTGATGCTCTTCATATCCAGGGTATGCCCCTTGCTGAAGAGGATAAGATTAAGGTTGTCATCAGAGTCTGGTCGAATGAGCTGTACGACGCCGTTATCCTTTCCGGGATAGTTCAACAGTCTGCAGCCGGTGAGCACGCCGCCGCGCGTCGAATATTTCATCTGGAATAGCGGCGTTTCGACGATCACCGTCTGCGGCTGTGTCTCTTCGGTGAAGCCTTCGGATTGCCCCTCCGAAGCTGAAGTGGCTGTTCCCGGTTTCGCTATAACGCTTTCCGGGGCTGGTTCAGTTTTCTCTTGAATCCTGGCGGTATCCACCACGACGGAATCGGTCTTTTGCAGATGTTGGGAAGGTTCCGGCGGAGGATTGATCAGGCGAACATAGTACGGCCAGATCAGGATGATCAAGAGCATTACGGCTAATGCGATGACTGTTTTTTTATCCATAGCTATGGCTCGTCGACTCCACCGGGATTAAAGGGATTGCAACGCATGAGGCGCCATGCGGCGAGCAGCGCTCCTCGCCTGAAGCCGTACTTTCGCAGGGCTCTTTGAGCGTAAACAGAACAGGAAGGATAGAAGCGGCATTGTGCTCCAAGAGCCGGACTGATGAACCGCCGGTATACATCAATCAGAGCTATGGCAACCATGGCAAGCCAGCTCGAGCGCCCGGAGGTAGTCTCGCTCGAGGGTGTAATAATCCTCTGCTGTTGTGTGAATGCGAACGACAAGTTCACCTTTTTTCGTGATGTGGTTTTTATGCTGCCTGAAGGCTTCTCTGGCCCACCGTTTATGACGATTGCGCACGACGGCTGGTCCCAACTTTTTACCGACTAAAACGGCGAACTTCAGATCCGCCGCAGGCAAAAAAAAAGGGTCAGGCTGCCGTGTCGGACTCTCTTTCCGACTCGTTGAACTCGTTGGAGGTCTCTCGCTTTATGTAAGCGGAATCCTCTTGGAAATCCGTTAGGTTTCATCCGAGACGGTCAATCTTTTACGACCCTTACGCCTGCGCCTGCTCAGTACCAGCCGTCCATTGGCTGTGGACATACGCTTGCGAAATCCGTGAGTGTTCACCCGCTTCCTGCGGCTGGGTTGGTAGGTTCTCTTCATGTTTTCTCTTTCTGATTTATTTAAACCTAAAATATAAAGAGATTTTTTTGCTTAAGCAAGTCTTTCAACCAGTTTTTGCTTTTGTTGTTATCGACTTGTTTTTGCTCCGCTTGCGGCTCATGTTGAGGAAGTACTGTAATTTTACTTGACTTTTGATTCTAATTTCTCTATATTCTTTCTCCGGGCATCGAGCAATCCGCTCTTTTCCCAACCTCATTTTTATCAACTCCTTATGTCTACTCACATGGAAATATGGGATCAAGTGCTGAAAAAAATCGAGCCGAAGATCCCTCACGAAAGTTTTCTCACCTGGTTTGGCCCGCTGAAATGCCTTAAGTTGGATGAAGGTATTTTACAGATCGGTGTACCGAACCAGTTCTTCTATGAGTTTCTGGAGACGCACTACCGGAAACACATTCATTCCGCTCTGTCTGAACTCTCTAACGGCGATTTCTCTCTTCAGTTCCAGATACTTCAAGACGGCGACGTTCCGGAAAAACCTGCGGAGGCTACCCCGATCGCGCCTTTTATTCCTCGCAATAACAACTATGATGAGCGTACTCAGCTAAATCCTCGCTACACCTTCGATAATTTTGTCGAAGGCGATGGAAATTCATTTGCCAAGGCATCCGCTCTGGCTGTGGCGGAAGGTCCCGGCAAAACTCCTTTTAATCCTCTGTTTATCTACGGCGCCACCGGGCTGGGCAAGACCCACCTGATCCAGGCAGTGGGCAATTTCTCGCTGTTGCATAACAAATCTCTTCGGGTCATTTACGTGACCAGCGAAAAATTCATGAATGATTTTATCTTTTCCATCAAGGCCTATAAAACCACTGATTTTTCTCGCTTCTACCGTACGGTAGACCTGCTCTTATTGGACGACATTCAGTTTTTTCAGGGCAAAGAGCGCACACAGATGGAATTTTTCCATACATTCAATTCTTTGTACCAGATGGGAAAGCAGATCGTGCTTTCCTCTGACCGGCCTCCCAAGGAACTCGATGACTTCGACAAGCGATTAATCAGTAGAATCGGCTGGGGGTTGGTGACGGACATTCAACCACCCGATTATGAAACCCGTTTGGCTATTCTGCAGAAACGCTCTGACATGGAAGGAATCTACCTTCCAGAAGAAGTGGCTGATTTTCTGGCTCGATACTTCGTTGATAACATTCGAGAACTGGAGAGCGCTTTGATCAGACTGGTGGCGCACAGTTCTATTACCGGGACCGACCTGACTCTTCAGCTTACCCAGGAGATCTTCAAAAACCAGATCCGTACGACCTCGGTCAGTATCAGCGTCGAGATGATTCTGCAGAAGGTGGCTGAGTTCTACAAGATACCTCTTGACTCGCTGCTTGCACATAACCGCAAGAAGGAAATTGTTTGGGCCAGGCAGGTTGCCATGTACCTCTGCACAATACTGACCAACGCTTCACTGGAAAGCATCGGTGTGCACATTGGTAACCGCGATCATTCTACCGTGATTCATGCCCGTAATCTGGTGGCGAAGAAAACCGCATCAAATCAGGATATATTCGGTGAGATAGAGAGTATTAAAGCAAACATATCAACTCACTGAACTTTTACGGTGTGGGTAACCTGGAATAACTTGTGGATAAGTCACACTTATCCACAGCTAAAATTCAAATTAGCCTGTGTTTCTGAGTTATGAGTTACTTATTAACAAAATGCAAGTACTGCTTCAACAATTTTTCAACGACGTTCATAAGGATGACGCATTGAGTTTAAACTACCTATTAACATAAAATGAAGACTTACTACTACTGTTTTTCTCTCTTTCTCTTTAAGAAGAAAAGCTAATAATAGTCACTTCACAAACGTAAAATAGGAAAACAGAGGGAGCACAAGATGAAGTTCAAAGTATCACAGGAACCCTTTCTGCAGGGAGTTTCCAGAGTTTCGGGTGTAATCCCCACCAGAACACCGCTGACCTTTTTATATAATATCCACGCGACTCTTTCTGAAAATAGCCTTACCCTGACGGCATCAGATGGTGACGTTTTTCTGATCACCACCGTGCAGGTCGAAGGGTTGGAACCAGGGTCGATTTTAGTTCCGGCGCGCCCCTTGCTCGACCTGCTCCGAGAAATGCCAGGGGTTGAAATTGAGTTTACCACATCTCCAGAGCAACACCTCATAGTAAACACATCCAAGGGTAAGTTTACTATCCCCGGCGAGGATCCATCCCGCTTTCCTACCGCTCCTAAGGATTGGCCGCCTCACAAACTGGCATTCAGTTCTCAAGAATTGAAGAATATACTGGATCAAACCACCTTTGCGGTGTCGCATGATGAACTCAGACCGGCACTAACAGGATTGCTGCTTCAGTTTATGGAAAATGAAATGCGCGCCGTTTCGACGGATGGTCACCGTATGGTAAAATTGGTGCGGACCAGCGCCGAACCGGTCGTAGCAGCCGAAGGAGAGGTTGAAGTCATCGTCCCATTACGCACGCTGAATTTGTTGCAGCGCAACCTCGATGAGGTCGAAAAGGTGGATATTTACCTGGCGAACAACCGGGTAGTTTTCGACACCGGAAATTTGATAATTACCAGCAAAGTGGTGGAAGGTAAATTCCCTGCCTATGATGCGGTGATTCCCAAAGACAACCCGCAACATTTACAAATGGATCTCGAACCCTTCACGGCTGCCGTGAAGCGCGTTTCCATCTTTGCGAATCCGATCAATCGGCTGGTTGTACTGACATTGGAACAGACCTCCGTAAAATTCTTTGCCGAAGACCCAGACAGCGGACGGCAAGGTGAAGAAGAAGTCGAAGCACTCTACACCGGGCAGAGCTTCCAGATCGGTTACAACGCCAACTACCTGTTGGAAGCCCTGCGGCACATGCCGGGCAGCGCTATTGACTTATATCTGGGATCACCGACCTCTGCGGGTATCCTTAAACCGCGTGAAAACGCCACAGGTCAGGACCTGATGATGCTGTTGATGCCAATCAGGTTACAATAAAGCAGATATCAGTACCCGGACGAAGATAGTCATATTTGCAGGCGATGCGAAAACGAAGCGAACCTAACTCGACCAGACCGGTTGCATTTATTCCGCTTGCCGCGGCGATAGACAGCGCGCTTTCCGCCCCGAAGATCAGGCAGCAGATCCTCGCATCAGTTCTCGCATCGGAATGGGAAGAGATCGTAGGAACGACGATCTTCAACCATGTTAAGCCCACGGCATTGTCGGGAAGCGTCCTTACCTTGCAGGCAGATTCTTCGGTGTGGAGGCAGCAGGTCAGCTTTCTAAAAAATGATCTGAAGGATCGAATCAACTCAAAATTAGGTTACATCAAGATTCGAGATATCAAGGTCAGGTAATCCGAATAAAAAGGAGAGCCGATGCAAAAGAAAAACGTGGATCTATGGGGCATTTCTTTCGCTCTGGTCATCGTCACTCTTTTTCTACTTCCCACCCTCACATCTTCCAAGGAGGCTGATATGGATGAAATAACCACGAAAGATTTGGTCCGCATGGGCGATATTCCGTTGACCCTGGTCGGACCACAGCTCAAGATAGGACAAAAACTTCCTGACGCCACCCTTGTCGACGGCGACATGCAGGAAGTTCTACTCTCGACTTACTTCGGTAAGATTCTGATCATCAGCACCGTTCCTTCACTGGATACACCGGTCTGCAATGCGCAGACGAGACACTTCAATCTCGAAGCATCATCCCTGGGACCACAGGTTCAGATCATCACCATCTCCAACGATCTGCCCTTTGCGCAGAAAAGGTTCTGCGCCGCCGAAGGGATCACTCAGGTCAAGGTGCTTTCAGATTATCGGGGTCAGCAGTTCGCTCGCGCCGCCGGACTATTTATCAAGGAAAACTGGTTGCTGGCGCGCACGGTCGAAGTTGTTGATCAGCGAGGCATCGTGCGGTACATTCAGATTGTTCCCGTGCTGGGTCAGGAACCGGACTATGAACCGGTCATTGAAGCCGTGAAAAAGCTGCAATAACCTCCTGCGCAGAAAATCTATCATCTTGTACGCCCGCAATGGAATCCAGGGTTGAATGGAAGGGCGCTTACGGCATTGCTTCAGCAGGACAAGATAAAAAAGCGGCAAACCTTTTTTTAACTGGGGAGGGTTCGCGCGATGGGAACCGTTAATCAGGAACTGCTGGGGAATTTACAGCAAAAGCTGGGCGTGGGGAAAACACAGGTTTACTGGCATATTGCCAGAAGGCGGGAAGAGACCCGTCTCTCCCGGGACCTTTCTGCGATCGCCCTGGCGCTGGAAACCGGTCTCGACGTTTCCAGGTACGCTACCGAACACGACCTGGAAATTATATTGCATTCATCTCCGATTCTGGCGCCCCAGATCGAAAAAATTCTACCTCAGAAACGAGAGGTTTCACGAGCAATCCAGGAATTGAATCAGCAGGAAAGCAGTTCCAGCCCATTTGTCGATAGCAAGACGATTCATGCCGCCTACCGTAATGCCGAACTCTACGCCAAATTCTACCTCTTCGAAAATTCCCTGCGCATGTTGGTTCATGCGATCATGGAGAAGAAATACGGCGCAGAGTGGTGGTATGAGACGGCCCCTCGAGATATCATGAATGCCACCTTCGAGCGCCGGTCCGGAGAAAAAGAGCCGCGCTGGCGGGGTCAATGGGGCGCGGAACCGATCTATTACACCGACATCAAGGATTTATCGGTGATCATGGAAACGCACCAAGACCTGTTTTCCCGGTATCTGGGGGAAAACATTAAGATCGACGGCATAATTGATTTGATCGAGCGGATACGCACGTCCTTCGCCTTCACCAATCCGGTTGCACAGAAAGACCGGGAGCAATTCACCGCGTTTTTGGATCAATGGAACACCCTGCTTGATCAGGCTCATCATAGGATGTCCTGAACTACGGAAAGCGCAGTAAAAGTTAAAGCAGCGCCCGTGTTGGCCCAAGTGTGTAAGTATTAATTTCAGGTAAAGATACGGACCGCCAGAGTACCAAGCCCTGCCTCTTCGACCAAGCACGAGCCCTACTTGTCAAAAACCAGGAAAGGTTACGCCTTTGTCATAGCCAGCTCCTTTTTTACCGGGATAATGTACTCCCTCGGAAAGGTGGTGCTCGAAGAAATCACGCCGGTCCACATGATCGGTTTGATTTTCTCTGTTTCGGTGCTGCCGCTGGCGGGTTGGTCGATTGCCAATGGCGAATGGAGACAGTTCAGAAATTGTACGCGCCGTGATTGGCTCTATATTATTGCCTTCAGTCTGACCTCCATTGCGGCGTTACTTGCCATGTGGACGGGTATCGAGCATCTTGACCCGACGGTCGCCAGTTTCATCGGGCGGTTGCAAACGTTGGTGGCGGTCTTTTTGGGTATCCTCTTTTTACGCGAACGCTTTCATCTGTCCGAATTCGTTGGCGGGCTGATCGTTATCGTCGGTATCGTGATCATCCGCATCTCCTTCGACGTCAGCCTGAGCCTATGGTTCTGGGTGATGGTCGTCAGTGCCTTCTTTTTCGGCGTCACAGAAGTTTATGCCAAGTTATCGGTTCGCAGCCTGGCTCCCGTGCCGCTCAACCTGGTGCGGAATGGAATTATTGCCATCTTCTTTTTGGTCTGGACCTGGTTCAGCGAAGCGTCTATATTCAATCTGGGTCGGCTCTGGCCGTATATTATCGCTCTTTCGCTGGGTGGTCCGGTGGGATCGCGCCTCTGCTTTCTGTTTGCTTTGAAATACATCGACGTTTCCAAAGCCGTGCTGGTCAACCAAATGCAGCCTCTTTTCGTTTCGGCGATAGCATTTACCTTTATCGGAACCATCCCCACCCTGCAGGAATGGATCGGAGGCGTTCTGGTTTTGGGCGGGTGTGTGGTGTTGATGGGGTGGAGGGGGAAGGTAATCTCGAGGTGAGTAGTACGATGAGTAAAAAGACGAGCGCCGATCCGAGGAAAGAATTTGAGGAGATGAGGGAAGCGATAACACTTCATTTTCGAGAGTGCTTTAATTATTTGGAAAATTATGATACTGTTGTAAACATACAGGACAAAGAACGTGAATTGTACCAATTCGCATCTTTCTTTTTTAAAGATCTTCGGAAAGCATTTTGGTGTACTCTTGTTCTTTGGATTTATAAATTGACCAAAGATAAATACGTTGGCATGATTCACTTATTGAATTTTGCTGAAGAACACACCGATTTGTTCACTCGAAATGGGACAATTTCACCTGAATCCATTAAGACTGACAGAAAAACTATTGAAAAAAATCCAGAATTCATTTCGATTATGAATCGGAGACATCATTATTATGGACACTTTAATCCAGAATTTGTGAGGCATCCAGAGCTGATGGAAAAAAAGTACCCAATCACCTGGAAGAATCTTACAGCAGCCATAGATGAAGCATGGGAAATTCTTCAAAAATATTCTTGCTCGTATGATGGTGGATGTTCTGCGAAATATTGGTTAAGAGATGGTTCCGGTGGTATAGGTAAGGTTATCGACTTGATCAGGAATCAGAGTTTGAAGATTGAGCGCGAGCAACAGGAAGAGTACAATCGTTTGTTTGGTGAAACAGGAATTAATCCAAAGGGCAACCATGGCAGCCGTCAAAGAGATTCTGATTGAAAAACAAGGTTTGAAGCCAGGATGAGAACAACAGGAAGAGTACAAATGATTTTAAACAGGATAAGAAATCATGCAAAAAACCGTGACGATAGAACAAATTGAAAAATCACTAGAGAGCCTTCCAGCGAATGAGCAGTTGCGATTGATTGAAAAACTTGCTCGTCTCATTCGAAAGCAGGAAAAGAAAAGAAACCAAACCCTTATCTGGTCTGATCTTTATGGAAGCGGTAAAGGTATCTGGGATGGTGAGGATGCTCAGGAGTATGTCAATCGTATGAGGGAAGACAGATCATGACCATCAAAAGCGAGATACGCCGGATCGATACGCTCTTTATTGATACCGCGCCCATCATCTACTTTATCGAATCACACCCCCAATATGGACCGATTGTTGATGAAGTCATGCAGTCGATGCAACGGGGAAATCTTTTCGGCCTTTCATCCGTCATCACGTTGACTGAAGTCTTACCAAAACCCACAGAATTAAAAAAAGAAGATCTCGTAAAAAAATTCATAACTTTCTTAAAAAACGGTCAGAATTTTGAGTTACTTGATGTTAATCTAAACATAGCCGAGTTAGCCGGTCGGATGCGAGGAATGTATCCCTCGCTGAAGACAATCGATGCAATTCAGCTTGCTACTGCAATTGAGGTGAAAGCAGACGCCTTTTTAACCAATGACCTTAGACTAAAACAAATCAGGGAAATCCGGGTAATTTGTTTGAAGGATTTCCTAAAACAATAAGCGTGAAGAATAAGTTACCCCCATGCCTGACATAGAAAAAATCGAACCGATCGAAACCTACGACGCGCAAAAGATCACCGTCTTAAAAGGTCTGGAAGCGGTGCGCAAACGCCCGGCCATGTACATCGGCGACGTTTCGGCGCGCGGGTTGCACCACCTGGTCTACGAAGTGGTGGATAACGCCGTGGATGAAGCCATGGCGGGATTCTGCACGGAGATCGAGGTGAACCTCCACCCGGACGATTCCGCAGAAGTCTGGGATAACGGCCGCGGCATCCCCATCGACAAACATAAGACCGAAAAAGTGTCAGCCCTGCAGGTGGTCATGACCATGCTGCACGCCGGCGGCAAATTCGACAAGCAGTCGTACAAGGTTTCCGGAGGACTGCACGGTGTCGGCGTCTCGGTGGTGAACGCGCTTTCGCTCTGGTGCTGGGCGGAAGTTTGCCGCGAAGAAAAACTCTACCGTCAGAGCTATCAGTGCGGTCACGCTGACGGACCGGTTCAGGAGACCGGCAAATGCCGCCAGCGCGGCACCCGGGTGCGCTTTTTCCCCGATCCGGAAATCTTTAAGGAGACTCGATTCAGCTTCGATACGGTCTCCAACCGACTTCGGGAATTAGCCTTCTTGAACAGCGGACTCAAGATTACCGCCCGCGACCTGCGAGCCGAAGAAGCAAGGGAAAGGGAGTTCCAATACAAGGGTGGACTATCCGAGTTCGTGGCTTATCTCGATGAAACCCGCATTGCGCTGCATCAGAGTCCGATCATCATCACCGGCGAGAAAGAGGGTGTCGTCGTTGATATCGCCATGGAGTACAACGATTCCTACCAGGAAAACATCTTCACCTACGTCAATAATATCTACACGTTAGAAGGCGGTACGCACCTTTCTGGCTTCAAAGCAGCGCTGACCCGGACTTTAAACTATTGGGCGCTGAAAAACAATATCTTCAAGACTGATAAGTTCACACTATCAGGTGAAGACACGCGCGAAGGGCTTACGGCAGTCCTTTCCATCAAAGTGCCGGAACCGCAGTTTGAAGGGCAGACCAAGACCCGTCTGGGCAATTCCGAAGTCAAAGGCATCGTCGAATCTATCGTCAATGATGGTTTGACCGAATACCTGGAAGAACACCCAGGTTACGCCCGCCGCATCCTTGATAAGTGCACGTCATCTGCGCGAGCCCGTGAAGCTGCTCGCAAAGCCAAGGACCTGGTGCGTCGCAAAGGCGCCTTGGAATCAGGTTCCCTGCCCGGCAAGCTGGCGGATTGTTCCATCAACGACCCGGAACACTGCGAACTATTCATCGTGGAAGGCGATTCCGCAGGAGGATCCGCCAAGCAAGGGCGCGACCGCCGCTTCCAGGCAATTCTGCCGCTGCGAGGTAAAATCCTCAACGTCGAAAAGGCTCGCCCCGATAAAATCCTGTCCAACGAAGAAATCCGCACCCTCATTCAGGCGATCGGCACGGGTATCGGCGGGGACGAACCGCTTGAGGGCAGCGACGGTGAAGCAGACCCGACCGCCGGAGAAAACGGCAATTTCAACCTGACCAAACTGCGCTATGGCAAGATCATCATCATGACCGATGCCGACGTCGACGGGGCTCACATCCGCACGCTGCTGCTGACCTTCTTCTTCCGGCACATGAAGCAGTTGGTGGAAACCGGCCACATCTTCATTGCGCAGCCGCCCCTGTACCGCATCACCAAGAGCAAGAGCGATCATTACGCCTACGATGAAAAAGAGATGAACGAGGTACTCAAGCGGATCGGCGGCATGCAGGGCGCTCACATGCAGCGTTATAAGGGCTTGGGCGAGATGAACCCCGATCAGCTCTGGACTACCACCATGGACCCTGAACGCCGCACTGTGCTCAGGGTTGAATTGGAAGACGCCGCCACCGCCGACAAGATGTTCGAAACCCTGATGGGAGATCACGTGGACAAAAGACGCGCCTTCATCGAAGAAAATGCTCGTTACGTCCGCAATCTGGACATTTAAATTTATTTTCCCGGGAACAAACCGGAAAAAGTTTCGGTTTGTGATGTAGGGCACATTTATGCTCTCTAAAAATGTGCTGTTTATGGGTACCATATGACCGATGTCGGTTCTACTTAAGCGGGGCGAAGGGATCGGCGCGGGGGTACGCACAACGATCGGATGCTCGAATGATAGGGGGTGGGATGATGAATAGGGAGAAGACTGCATGTCCATACTGCTATTTGTGGATGAAAGCCGCTGGGAGTCGCCGGGCAAGCCGGATTATTACGCCACCATGTCCGGCATCGCCGTCGAAGAGCTCTCCTATGTGGATTTCTGCCGGAGGCTGATGAAGCTTAAGGGTCGCTTCTTCAAGCGTCCCGGTATCGACGAGTACGCTCTGCAGGGCCGCGCCCTGTTGTGCAACCGCGCGCTGACCAGCTACCGCAAAGTCGAATTCGTACAGGAGCTTTTCAGCCTGTGCCGTTTGCAAAAGGTTGTCGCCTTTTCCACCACCCGCAAGTGTTTGCCTTCCCGGGACGAACGAACACCCAGCGAACTCCCCACCGCATTCCCTATGGCTGCCATTTCACCCACCGATAAATACAGCGGGGAGGTCTGCTCGATTCTGCTGGCATACCTGGTCGAACGAGTCAACACCTTCATGCTGGAACGGCATCCCGGCCAAGTTGCCAAGATAATCTTCAAGACCGAAGAAGCCAACCACGATCGCCTCTTGAGCTCCTGCCTGATGAATTTCATCTTCAAGACCTCGTTCGGCAGCGGGTTTCACGGTATTTTGGGGACACCCTTCTTCGCTCCGGCGTCGCATTCGCCCGGTTTGCAGTTGGCGGATCTGTTCGCTTACATCATCAACCAGCACCACGGCGGGCGCAAGGAGATGCGAGATTTCTTCGAAGAGGTGCTGACCATGCAGTTTATTTCTTCGATTGAGCAGGATGAATTTGAACTACGGGGGATGAACTTGATCGAATGATGCAGATTTGGTGGCACGAGGCACGAGGCACGAGGCACGAGAATTCCGTAGTCGGGGTCGTCCCTGACCCTGACGTTGCTAATTTTTTTAAAGCAATGAATCAAGCACTCGTTGACATCAAGTCGTTGAAATGACTAAAAAAAGCAGACTTTTCACCAGGCGCTAAAGCACCTGGCTACCGGATTCCAAAGCCCCCTCAAAGGGGGCTGGAGCCCCGTTCACGGGGCTTTGTAATAGCGTAGACCCGTCCTTTAGGGCGGGGCGAGAGAGGCTGCATTCTCCCCGGGGAGACGGCCTTTTTTTCATTTCAGGCCATAAAAAAGCGGGGAAGCAGTCCCAAGTAAACTCAGGAAAAAGCACGATCTATCAGGTCATGCCCGCCTCCCCGAAGGTAACAGTACAATATATACGTAAAATTTTCATTTGTCAAGTTTTTTTACTGCGATAGCGGCGATAGAATACAGTTTGAGACCAAGCGCGCTCTTTTTGCCTGAAAAATAAAAACTTGCAATTCGGGATTTTTTGATTATATTAGAGAGTGTTGAAAAATAATAAAAATAGAGTCATTGCGAGCGTAGCGAAGCAATCTCGTAGCTTGGTTCTACCGGATTGCTTCGGGACTTCGTCCCTCGCAATGACGCAAAAAGTATTTTTCAACGCTCTCATATTAAGATATCTTAATAACCTTCTGGAGCCACCCATGAAACCCCAAACCCTGCTTGCCGCGCTGGCTACCCTACTGCTGGCGCTTGCTTTACCCGCCCAAGCCCACTGGCCGACCAACCGGTTTGAGAACGTGGCAGTATCCGGCGATAGCGTAACACCTGCAGCCAACCCCTATGCATTCCGCATTGCCAATGGAAGTACCTTGATCACATTTGGGGTAGGACTTATTGGTAATAGCTACCAGATTATCAATCGTTATGGGGATTTAGTTTTCCCAGAACCACAATCCTTGTGGCCTGCAATTTCATCTTATTACACTGGATATCCAGTGTCGATTTCTGATCAAAGAGGCGGTGTTATTGCTTGCTGGAGGAGTCTGTCAGGCGGCAGTATTCCCCACGCCTATTTTGCCCAGCGGTTGGATTCTCTGGGGAACTTGCTCTGGGGGAAATCCGCAGTCCAACTCTACCTTTTTGATGATAATGAGGAATGGGATATTTGTCCGGATGGTAGCGGGGGACTCTTTTTCTCGACGGCTAAAGGAGATCCATCTTCTGGACTCATGGATATACGTCTCCAGCACGTGAATTCCCGGGGGCAACCCTTGTTGGGCGACAGCGGAATGGTGGCGATATCGGCCCCGCAGAATCAGGATAGACCCAAGCTGGCGCCGGATGGGCAGGGGGGCGTCTACATCGCCTGGCGTGATTATCGACCACCTTACTGGGGAGCAATTTTTGTAGGTAGGTTCGATGCCATGGGTCAGCAAGTCTGGCCGGTAGGCGGCGGAAACTATGTGGCTCAATACAGCTTTTCTCACAAAGTTTGTGCAGATAGCGCCGGAGGACTGCTTATTTTGAAAAGCATCGGTTCATTGTATACCAATACGATCTACCGCATTCATCCAAACGGTTCGATTCTTTGGACGCTGCCTAACGTTTCCTACGGTGACGACGCCTGCATATTACCGGGGGAACCGGGCTTTTTTTACATTGGCTTCTTTTATGACGATGATCCCCAGGGAGTATATGCACAGAGAATCGATTTGGAGGGACACATCCGTTGGTATCTGTATCAACCGGGCGCCAGACTGGTTGTGGAACCGAACTGGAATGGAAGTTGGGCGCGATTTGCCTATTACAACAACAATCTATATTGTGTTTGTAACCTGAACAGCCTTACTGGTAGTATTCGCACCTTTCGTGCCCAAATTGTAAATTCCTCTGGACAGTGCCGTTTTAGCAATAGTGGAGCAATTTTGAGCATTTCCCCTACCGTTAACGGGTGGCAGCATAAAACCCCCATACCCGATGGTCGAGGTGGAATGGTGGGTGTCATGGAGTACTATAATGGTGTTGGACTTCATGAAATTCAGGCCAAGCACATGAATCCCAATGGTACTTTAGGGGGACCAACACTAGCCGGAGATGATGAATTAACTTTCCAAAAATCTGCGACGCTCGAAATTAAAGGCATTGACAGTAAATCGGCGACCTACGTGCTATCTCAGTCGACTCAAGTCAAACTGGAGCTCTACAACGTCTTAGGCGCGCGCGTGAAAATCTTGCAGGACGGTTATTTGGCTGCCGGAACCTATACCGTGCAAATCGACAACCAACAGTTGCCGTCGGGGGTGTATTTCCTGCGCTTACAGGCAGGAGAAGAGGCGATGGTGAAAAAGATGGTGATGCTGAAGTAGATGATGGAGGGACACGCTCCGCCGTGTCCTTTAACGGATATAAAACAGGACGGGACGGAGCCCGTCCCTCCAAATATGAAATGCCTAAATCATTCTAACATACCGGCACGATCGCCCCGGAAATTAAAGCGCGATCAAAACAATATTATCCAGTGGAGGAAGAGTATGAAACGCTTTGTTCAATTTCTGCTGATGTCAGCGCTGCTGGCAATGACGTTTATCTCTAACGCAAGAGCCTGGGACTACTTTCGCATTCCCGGCGGAGTAGCTCTGAAAACCATCGTCGTAGATAACGGCGGGGTAAAAGGGATGTGGATTCCGGAAAAACAAGCCGGAATGTATTGGGTGGATTGGGATGATGCAAACGACCATTTCGAACCCGTATCGAGTCTGGGTGAATTCGATGCCTACTACTGCTGGTTCATGGGCGGAGACGCCTGCAACTTCGGCACCTCAGAAAACCCGGTTCTTCGCTCTCTGGCTGCCACCTATCAAGGCGTACATCGTTATAAATATGAAACCTCTGCATGGGAACCCTACAACGCCCCGAACAATATCGTAAAGAATAACAACTGGCGCTGGCATGATGCAGTCTTCTATTCTGACCCGCGAGAACAGCAGCCCTCTTTCGCTATAGATAACTACATCGTTTCTGCCGTGCAGCCCTGGACTGACGGAAATGATTGGCGAATGGGGCTCTACTTAATCCAAAACAATGAATTACCGGATAAAGAAGATGCACCAATCAGTGGCCCCTTGAGCCATAATTACAATTTCATTCACAGATCACTGGATACCCAAGCAACAGTTTTCTACACCTGGTACAATGACATAGACTTCAGCGCTTCGACTCAATCCGGTGAATTCCAGCGGTTAACCCTTACGGCTACAGGACAGGCGATTACTCCTACTTTAATCCCTGATGACTCGGGGTTGCCGGACTACTACTATAAGGTCTGCAATTTCTTCCAGGCCATCGAGAGCGGAACCTACTACCAGTGGATTATGGTGGATACTCAAGATTATATAGGGACTTCCGATCCTATCCTTTACTATCGCGTTTACAATAACGGCTGGGAGGATTGGGAAGAGATGTTCCACGTGAGGAGCGTCACTGGATTTAGCCATTATGCCGGTATGGGTATGGCGGTTCATAAGAGGACTGTCGCCACCGTGGACTACTTCTACGTGTATCTTAACGTGGATTTCGAAGGCTTGGCGCTGATAAAATACGATCTAAACAATCCTCAAAACCCCTATTCCAAAAAGTGGTTGAATAATGATGGCACAAATTACATCCGCAAATGGAATGGTCGCAGCCTGAACATGGTACCGAATGGGTGGTTAAATAACTCCAGTCATGACATTCTGATCGTCGGCACAGCGCACGCAGACGTGTCTGTGGTGGAGGTGGATAATGAAACTGAGACGCCCCAGGTCGTGAGTATTGATAAATTGAATTAAATATTTCATTCCCTTGTTTATATCTATGTTGGTTATGCGTCAGGTCTCCGCTGCGCTATAGAACTGCCGCAACGATATTCCCAGCCTTGTCGGATTCCGGACGCAGGCTAAAGCCTTTGCCGGAATGACAAGGTTCTCTTAACTGACTGCTGATTGCGCTTATACTTGGTTACTTGTTCACTTGTTCACCTGGTTACTATTTCAAGGGCGTCCCTACCGGTCGCCCTTGGTGTTTTCAGCACCATTCATGTGATATTTTTAACTTGTTTTTCCGCTAAATTTTCTTTATATTCTTAGACTTCTAAAAAACCTCGAGGAACAAGTGGATATACTGTCACAAATACGCGCGAAAGCTCAAAAATTAAATCGTTCCGTCGTCTTCCCGGAAGGAGATGACGATCGCACCTTTCATGCCGTCGCTGATTTGCAGAAGGATAAAGTCGTCCGTTCCATCGTACTGGGCGACGAAAAAGCCATCGCCAACCGCTGCCGGGAACTCGGCATCGATCTGGGTGGTGCAACCATCATCGATCCGCACCTGGCGGTCAACAAGGGTGAACTTGCCGAAGTTCTGTACGAGCGGCGCAAACACAAGGGAATGACCCTGGACGAAGCTCGCAGACTGGCGCTGGATCCGCTCTACTTCGGCGCTCTGATGGTGAAAACCGGGCTGGCGCAGGGTTCCGTCACCGGAGCTGCTCATTCGACCGGCGACGTCATCCGCGCCGCGCTCTATTGCATCGGATTGGCGCCGGGCATCAAGGTGGTGTCCAGCTCCTTCATGATGGTCATGCCTTCAGGCAAAGTCTATATGTACTCGGACGGCGCCGTAGTCCCCGATCCCGATGCGGAACAGTTGGCCTCCATCGCCATCTCTGCATCAGCCGTCCACCATGCGTTGACCGGCGAGGTGCCGATCGTCGCCATGCTGTCATATTCCACCAAGGGATCTGCCGAAGGTCCATCCATTGATAAAGTGCGCCAGGCGACCGCGCTGGCCAAGCGACTCCGCCCTGACCTGATCATCGACGGCGAACTGCAGGTGGATGCCGCCATCGTCCCGAAGATCAATGCCAGCAAGGCTCCGGGATCACCAGTCAAAGGTGAAGCCAACGTGTTCATTTTCCCGGATCTGGACGCCGGCAATATCGCCTATAAAATCACGCAGCGGTTAGCTGGAGCCCAAGCCATCGGTCCCATCGTCCAGGGGTTGGAAAAGCCCGCCTTCGACCTGTCGCGCGGGTGCAGCGCCTCGGACATCGTCGCCGTGGCAGCCATCAACGCGCTCTATTCAGCAGCTCTGGAAGGAGTAGCATAATCATCGTAAAACCATCCATCATCATCCGGGCCGCTGTAACCCTCTGTCTGATCAGCATTTTGGCAGTGCCGGGTTTCGCTCAGGATGAACCCACCCTCGGAGCAGATTTAGGTTTCGCCACGCGCTACGTCTGGCGAGGACTGATTTTCGACGCCGATCCGGTGCTCCAGCCGGACGTCTGGCTGCAATCGCACGGTCTCAAGATGACCTTCTGGGGCAGTATGGATCTGACCGACGAAGACAAGAAATTTCAGGGTCAGTTCAACGAGTGGGACACCTACCTGGATTTCGCCGGGTTATCCTGGAAGAAGCTCTCCTGGGGCGGCGGCGTCGCCTATGAGAGCTTCCCGGACGCCGCTGGCAACGGAACCAGCACGGCGGAGATTTCCACCTGGCTTTCCGGAGACGTCCCCGGGGAACCGACGTTATCTGTGTATTGGGATATCTGGCAGCTTCACGGCGTATACGTCAATGGGAGCCTGTCGCATTCGCTGGAGCTGGGTCCGGGCGAACTGGGCGTCAGCACGGCTGCCGGTTGGGGCGATGAGAGGCACAACCGCTGGTCCGGGTTGGTCGATGCCGGAGGATGGCTCGATTATTCGGCTGGGGTCAGCTATATGCTGCCCGTCTACAAGCAGATCTGCCTCTGCCCGGCGGTAAGTTACAGCGCCATCTTGCAGAAGGACATCGCCGACGATTATGATCTGAGAGGGATCGAACCCAACGCCGTTTACTTTTCGTTGACGGCGTCGTGGGCTGCCTTACCGTAACAATGGATTGGAATCGAAGAATTCGAATCGAAATAGAAATGCCTGAACATCCAAGGAGGCAAACCCATATATGAGCATCAGTATACTGGCCAGGTCCATCCAGGAATCACCGACGTTAGCCTTAAACGAGCAGGCCAGACTCCTGCGCGAGAAAGGCGAGGCGGTGGTCCATCTGGGAGCGGGTGAACCGAAAAACAAAGCTCCCATCAACGCGATCTTGACGTCGGTCGCCAAGCTGAATGCCGGCGACATCAAGTACACTCCCACCGATGGCATCCCCTCTTTGAAGAAAGCCATCATCCGCTACACCGAAGAGAACTACGACCGTCTGCCGGCACCCGAGCAGGTGATGGTGTCGGGCGGAGCCAAACAATCACTGTGGAACTTGCTCTTCACCATCTTAAATCCTCAGGATGAAGTCGTTATCATCGCACCGTATTGGGTGAGCTACCCGGAAATGATCAAGATGTGTTACGGCATCCCGGTGGTGGTCACTCCGGAAGACGGCGGCTTCTACCCCCGCATGAAAGAGATCGAGCAGGCAGTTAGTTCGTACACCAAAGCGATCATCATCAACAGCCCCAACAACCCGTCCGGAGTGATGTACCCTGAAAGCTTCATCGCAGAAATCGTCGAATACTGCGAGAAAAAGGGCATCTACCTGATCATGGACGACATCTACCACAAGCTGATTTTCGACGGAAAAACCGTCATTACGCCCTACAAGTACACCAGCAAGAATATCGAAGAAACCAAGGTGATCACCATCAACGGGATCTCGAAACTGTACGGCATGACCGGTTTCCGCATCGGCTGGCTCGTCGCTCCCAAGCAATTAGTTGATATCATGATCAATGTCCAGGCGCAGACCACTTCCTGCACCTCGCTGGTCTTGCAGGCAGCCGCCGAAGGCGCATTGACCGGCTTGCAGAGCGTCGTCGAAACTCTGCGGCTGACTCTGGAAAACAATCGCAACGTCATGCTGGCGGAGTTGAAAACTTTCAATGGGATTCGCGTCACCAAACCGGATGGAACCTATTACTGCCTGCCTGATTTCAGCGCTTATGGAAAAGACTCGGTAAAGTTGTCCAAAATGTTGCTGCAAAAGGCTCTCGTGGTGACGGTACCCGGCAAGGAATTCGGTATGGAAGGCCATCTGCGGCTGAGCTATGCGACCACGGTCAAGGACATCAAGGAGGGCATTGAGCGCATGCGCTGGGCATTGGATCCGAATTCGCCGAACGAAATATACATCGGTGAAAGAAAACTGGTGAGGGACTGGCTATGAACAATCTCTTAAATATAAAAACTCCCTGCGAAGGTCAAGCTCTGGCGCAAAAAGCCTTCTACGGAATCGAAAATCACGGGCTCGCCAACCTGCGCCAGGTCTATTGGAACCTGCCCACCGAAGCGCTCTATGAAGAGATCGCCTTCCGCGGCGAAGCGAAAATCACCCATATGGGACCGATCCTTGCCTGGACTGGAAAACACACGGCTCGTTCCGCCAACGACAAATTCGTGGTCAAAGAAGGCACCACCGAAGACAAAATCTGGTGGGGCGAGTACAATCGTCCTTTCAGCGAAGACAAGTTCAACGACCTGTTCAACCGCATGCAGGGCTACCTGCAGGGGCGCGACGTCTTTGTGCAGGACTGCTATGCCGGAGCTGATCCTAATTACCGGATGCCCATCCGCGTCATCACCGAATTAGCCTGGCACAGTCACTTCGCTCGCAACATGTTCATCCCCACGAAAACGCTGAACGAGATGCAGCGACACGTCCCGGATTTCACGATCCTGGCGCTTCCCGGGTTCAAAGGAATTCCGCAGATTGACGGTACGGCTTCCAACACTTTCATCGTGTTGAATTTCGCCGCAAAGATGTGCATCATCGGGACGACGGCCTACGCCGGTGAAATCAAGAAGTCTGTCTTCTCGATTCTGAATTACCTGCTGCCGTTGCAGGGCGTTATGCCCATGCACTGCTCGGCCAATATCGGCCCGAAAGGCGACACCGCTCTCTTCTTCGGTCTTTCCGGAACCGGCAAAACGACCCTGTCGGCTGACCCGGGCCGCGGGCTGATCGGCGACGATGAACACGGCTGGTCCGATGACGGCATCTACAACTTTGAAGCGGGCTGCTACGCCAAGGTGATCGCCCTATCCCCCTCTGCAGAACCGCAAATCTACGCCTGCACCCAGAAGTTCGGCACTATCCTGGAAAACGTCCCCTTTGATCCGGTCACCCGCAGAATCGATCTGGACGATGAATCCATCACCGAAAATACCCGCTGTTCCTACCCGATGGAATACATCGACAATGCCGTGCCGGAAAAGATGGGCGGACATCCCAAGAACATCATTCTGCTGACCTGCGACGCCTCGGGCGTCATGCCCCCCATCGCCAAACTGACCCCGGATCAGGCCCTCTACCAATTCATCTCGGGGTATACCTCCAAGATCGCCGGCACCGAAGTCGGTCTGGGCAAGGAACCGGAAATGACCTTCAGTACCTGCTTCGGAGGTCCCTTCATGGTGCACCATCCTTACTTCTATGGCGATCTGCTGAAACGCAAGATCCTGAAGCACGATGCTCACTGCTGGCTGGTCAACACCGGCTGGGTGGGAGGCAAGTACGGCATCGGCAAGCGCATCAGCATCAAGTACACCCGCGCTCTGCTGAACGCGGCGTTGGACGGCAAGCTGCTCAAGGTGGAATACAAGCAGGACCCGGTCTTCGGTTTCTCCGTGCCCATGTCCTGCCCGGACGTGCCGGACAGCGTCCTGAACCCGGCTGAAGCCTGGTCCGACAAGAACGCCTACATGAAGAGCTACAAGGAACTGGCGTCCCGCTACATCGAGAACTTCAAGAAGTTCGAAGACGGCTGCCCGCCGGAAGTCAAAGCGGCAGGGCCGAAGAGGTAAGGCAAAAGGAAAAAGGTAAAAGTAAAAAGGGGCGATCCGGGTGGGTCGCCCTTTTTGATTTAAAAAAAACCGCCCACCACCTAAAAATCTCTTGACAATACCCGATTGATTCGCTATATTGAATATAGGGAGGCACAAACTTCAAACAAAACCTGATTTGAGTAAACATCTATAATCAAATGTGGAGACCCGCCATGAAGAAGAGCTGGATACTCGCAACGGCAGCCGTGATCATAATCGCTGGCGTTTTTACCCCTTACACCAAGGTTCACGCCATTGTCGATCTGGGTTGGGCGATCCACCAACCGGGCCCAGCCCATGGTGATGATTCCCCTGTTGGCGTCGAAGTGGATGCTTCAGGAAATGTCTACGTAGTAGGACATAGTTACCACGATGAAATCACCGGATATGACTATCTGACTATCAAATACACACCTGATGGGGCAGTATTGTGGAGATCGTATTATGATAGCCCATCGGAAAATTCTTGGGATGTTCCTATGGATTTTATCCTCAATGATCAAGGGAATGTTTACATCACGGGAGAGTGCATCGGGGACGAAAATAATCTTGATTTTGCTACCGTCTGCTTCAATTCGCAGGGACGGCAGTTGTGGGAAGCCATCTACGCCGGTCCAAACCAATTCAATGATGAGGCGCAAGCTCTCGCGCTGGACGCGGCCGGTAACCTTTACGTTACGGGTCGCTCGTACACTTCCGTAGATAATGCGGATTTCGCCACTATCAAGTACAATTCGCTGGGCGAACAACAGTGGGTGGCGCTCTACAACGGTCCGGGTAACCGCACGGACTATCCTGTAGATATTGCGGTCGATGGAACCGGAAATGTATATGTCACAGGAAATAGCGATTCTGATCCATCGCCGCGTTTCAATTACGATTTCGCCACGATTAAATATAATTCAATGGGCGTACAGCAATGGGTAGTATACCACAACGGTCCCTACAATGGGAATGATTACCCGGTGGCGTTAGCCCTGGATGGTGACGCCAACGTTTATGTGACCGGCCAGAGCCAGAATGCATCGAACTCAGACTGCATAACCGTGAAATACAACTCGAATGGGGTTCAACAGTGGGTACACGGGTACACCGAGACTCAGGTTGGTTATCCCATACCCTTTTCGATGAAGTTGGATCGTCAGAATAACGTCGTCATTGCCGGTTGCTACTCGGGAGAAACGGGAAGCAAATACTTCACTCTGAAGCTGAATAGCGCCGGGGTGCAGCAGTGGGCCAGACTATACCAGAGTAGTGGCACCTGGGGGGAACGAGCCAACGCAGTCGCGGTTGACCGCGACCTGAACGTTTATGTAACGGGTGAGAGTCACACTTCTTCGTGGTTTCCCACTTGCACTACATTAAAATATGACCAGGCAGGTACTTTGAAATGGACTGCTTACTATGACTCGGATCTTGACGCTCTGAAGAGTGGGGTGGATTTAGCCATCGATCGACACGGAAACGTCCTCGTCGCTGCCCAATTTATGTTCATGGAGCAGGCAGATTACGATTTTCTCACGCTTAAGTACCACCAAGTTCAGGGTGACGTGGCTGTAGGAATGATTCCGACAGTTTCTCCAATTCAGATCCCCCCAACTGGAGGCAGTTTTAGCTATCATCTCACCACGGTCAACGGCGTTCGCGACAGTTTGCCGGTTGATCTGTGGTGGCAGATCAACTTTCCAGGCTTATATCCGCGAGTAGTTAACATAGGATTACAATCACGGGATCTCCCCTTGGACACTTGCGTCATCGTTCGTACCCAGAACGTCTCCGCCAACGTTCCGGCAGGGACATACCAGTATGCTGCCTATATTGGTGATTTCCCCGAAATAGTTTGGGCGTCCGATACTCTGACCTTTGAGAAACAATCAGACAGTTCCGACCCGTGGGTAACAACTCAAGATGAGAGTTTTTCAGGTCCATTTGAAGAGACAGAGCCTGCCACTCCTACGCAGTTCGAACTTTTATGCGTTTTCCCCAACCCCTTCAACCCCAGCACCACCATCAGCTACGCGTTGCCGACAGCGGGTCTGGTGAATCTATCCGTCTACGACATTTCGGGGAAGAAGGTGGTGGAGCTGGTGAATGGAACCAGAGACGCAGGAAAGCAGGAGGTCACTTTCGACGGTTCAAATCTCCCATCGGGAATTTATTTCTGCCGCCTGCAGGCGGGGGTGTGCACCGCGGTGGAGAAGATGGTGCTGCTGAAATAGTCTTCAACTTTGAACTTTTAACTTTCAACTTGTAACTTCAAAAGGGGCGCAGAGTTTGCACCCTTTTTCACTATTTGCAGAAAAGACTTGACTTTTAGGCGCTTTTTGCTTATATTACGCTTGCCGAAAGGTTGAAATCCAAGTTTTTTAAAACAACAACATAATTGTGGAGGGACGTCTGATGAGCATCTCAATAATACGCACCGGGGCAGCTGTAATCGTTGTTACCTTGCTGACTGTGCTTCCCGCCTTCAGTCAGGTTACCCAGGAATGGGTCCGGTACTATGATGGATCCGGAAACCAGAACGATCAAGCTTCCGCGATGGTTGTGGACCCGATGGGGAACGTCATCGTGACCGGTCAGTCCCAGGGCGAGTGGCTGACGATAAAGTACGATTCGGATGGTAATACACTGTGGTCGATACGTGAAGACGAAGGAGAATGGCCGACCGCGCTGGCGGTCGACGAAATCGGCGACATCTACCTTACCGGTTATAAATATACCGGATCGGCGATAGAATTATTCAACATTATTACCATAAAGTACAATGCTGACGGAGATCTGCTTTGGGGCGCCTCATACAATGGACCCAGCAATCTGGACGATTTGGCCACCGCGATCTGTCTGGATGATTCGGGCTACATTTACGTCACAGGCTCAACAGTCTATTCCTTCGGTACCCAGGACCTGATTGTAATAAAGTACGACTCAACAGGAGGTTATTCCTCCACCTGGCCAAATACTGGCTTGGGAATTGGAGTTAGAATCTATAATGGGGGCGGCAGCAACGGTTACGATTGCGGGCAGTCAATAGCCGTGGATCACGCCGGAAACGTGTATGTAACCGGAGAATCAGCGTCGGGAGGGTCAGGATCGAATATGGACTATGCGACCCTAAAGTACAGCGCCAGCGGAAACCAGCTCTGGGCAGCGCGTTATGATGGTCCGGTCAACGGAACTGATACGCCGGTTGGCTTGGTTCTGGACGATCTGGGTAACGTTTACGTAGCCGGTACCTCCCTGGGCTTCATGAACCAGGGTAATTATCGTAATGACTACGCAACCGTCAAGTATGACGGCGACGGCAATCAGATGTGGGCAGCGCGCTACGATGGTCCGATACAATATGAAGATTACTGCCACGACATTGCCATTGATGCTGCCGCCAATATTTATGTGACCGGATGCGCAGCCAATTCAAGTTATGATATAGCTACAGTAAAGTATAATTCCAATGGAACAGAATTATGGGTTGCCATCTACGACGGTTCTAACCATAATGTAGATCAAGGCAACACTTTAATGGTTGATCAGGCTGAGAACGTCTACGTGGCAGGTCAAGTTTCAGCCGGCTCATGCGGCTGGGAT
Source organism: bacterium (assembly GCA_026394195.1). Taxonomy (GTDB): domain Bacteria; phylum Electryoneota; class B3-LCP; order B3-LCP; family B3-LCP; genus JAPKYS01. The sequence goes on from JAPKYS010000043.1 coordinate 104,910, forward strand.
ATTGCGACGGTCAAATATGATGCGGCTGGGACTCAAATTTGGGCCATCGAATTCAATGCCGCTGATAGCCTGGGTGACAGACCCGTAGCGATAGCCCTGGATTCAGAAGATAACGTATATGTGCATGGGACTTCCGGAACAGACGGTGCCTGGGATAACTATGTTACGATCAAATATAACCAGGTTAATGGGATTGAACCAGGGTGGTCTTCGGGTAATCGACCTATCAGCTATAAGCTGAATTCCAATTTCCCCAACCCCTTCAACCCCACCACCACGATTAGCTATTCTCTACCGACAACGAGTTTGGTGAATCTGTCAATTTATGATGTGTCAGGGAAAAAGGTGGCTGAGTTGGTAAATGGAATGAGAGCAGCAGGAGCCAAGAAGATCACCTTCGACGGCTCTAACCTCACCTCCGGCATCTATTTCTGCCGATTGCAGGCAGGGGAGTACTCAGCAGTGCAGAAGATGATTCTCCTGAAATAGTCTTCAACTTTGAACTTTTAACATTCAACCTGTAACTTCAAAAGGGGCGATCCGGGTGGGTTGCCCTTTTTGTATGCAATTTTCTGCACGAAGCTGAAACCCGCGGCATTGAGGTTGTTACAGGAGCAACTGTTTCGATATGGAGCCTGTCCAATAATACGGGAGGGAAGCAATCAACCCTTATCTGTATCATTTGGATGCAGGCAATTCAAAGGAAAGTGAACCATGAAATCGTACCGAACTTTCGCAGTAGCAATCGTTACAGTTTTGATAACCTTCACGATTGCGCAGGCTCAGTGGACCCAGGCCTGGTGCCCCACAGCTCTGCTATGGGTTCGCTTAATCCCCCTTGCCTCCCCCTCCCCAACTTTCAACTTTTAACATTCAACTTATAACTTTAAATTACAACGGGCGGTCAGATGACCGCCCGTCTGCGTTGGTGCGTTTGATCGCAGACCGTACCTACAGCCCCAAAGGAAACCATTTCGGCAGTCCTATTCCAAGGCTGAAATAATACGGGTGCGGTGGGTCTGCCGAAGGTTCTTTGACATAGGAGGTTAAATTGGCGACGCTTTACAAGCGACGAAGTAGGGACGGTACGAACACTTGGTATGTCCTCTATCAGGAGGGCAACAAGTCCCGCATGCGATCAACCGGTACGAGCGATAAAACTCTCGCTCATGAGGTGATGAAAAAGATCAAGGAGGATGCGGTGAGAAGGAGTCGCGGATTGGAACCGATAGAAACCGTGGAGTCGATTCTTCTATCTGAGTTTATTGCTGTGTATTTGACCGAACGGAAGAAGGATGGCAAAATGCCCCGGACTATCGAAACCGATTCTTACGCCTTGGGTAGGTTACTCAACCGCATTGGTGACTGTTCTCTAATTTCAATCACCAAGGAATCAGCCCGAAAGTACAAAGGCTACAAGCTCGAAAACGTTAAACCAGTTTCAGCAAGTATTGAGCTACGGTCAATCCGGGCAGCCTTCAACTGGGCTTTAGAAAAGCCTGGGACTAAATACCTATATAGCAACCCCTTCAAGCAGAAGGGATTAATCCCAACCGTACCAGGTAGAACAATCCCACCGATTTTCTCACCCGAGGAAAAGGCGAGGTTTCTCGAGTCAATTGAAGATGAGAATCACAAACGGCTCTTCAAGTTCTTCTTGCTTACGGGTTGCCGGAGAGCTGAAGCGGTGAATTTGAAATGGGCTGACATCGATTTTGAGCAGAAGCAACTCACCTTTCGCCGAACAAAAACGAAAAGAGATCGGGCTATTCCGATCAACCTCGAACTAATGCAGATACTGATCGCACTTGATCGTACTCAGGCGAAACCTTTCAGTTTTGGCTCAGATTGGATTTCGCACTTGTTCGAAAGGTATCTGCGCCGGGCAAAGATTGATAGACCGATGTCCCTACATGGTCTAAGACACACTTGTGCTTCCGACATGGTTCGAGCCGGGGTCCATCTAACCAAGATCCAGAAGTTCCTCGGACACACTTCAGTTAAAACGACAGAGATTTACACTCACGTTTTACCTGAAGATTTGCGGGAAGCTGCGGAGGTACTTTCCTGTGTCGGTTAGTCGCGTGCAAGGATTTTGCAAGGTTAATCCACAGAAATACCCTAAAAACACCTCAAAAACCGTAAGATGAGTTCAGGGTAAGTTCTTGTTTATTTGCGTTTTAAGCTTGTACGCCCGCTGGGGCTCGAACCCAGAACCTACGGCTTAGAAGGCCGTTGCTCTATCCATTGAGCTACAGGCGCAATCGAGCAATCAGGCGATGGATGATGCTGATAAAGCACATTTGTCGGGGCGACTGGATTTGAACCAGCGACACCCTGGTCCCAAACCAGGTGCGCTACCAGGCTGCGCTACGCCCCGAAAGTAATTACGAATGATGAATGATGAGTTATGAGTAGAAAACGTCGGAGTGATCCGAACTTATCAAGACGACACCCTGGTCCAAATCCGTTAGAGGGTGAGCCGAAGCAAACGGCGACGCTTGATCTATCCAAAGTTAGCTTAATAATATACAACTTAAACAACCCTTTGTCAAGTACTTGCCGCAGAATCCTCCTACTTGGGCACACGCCAATAGAGCAGCATCCCCACCACGGTGAAGGTCAGGTTTGCAGTCCAGGCCGCAATGAAGGGTTCCAAAGATCCGCTGTAACCCATAATGCGTCCGGTCTGCTGCATGGCGAAGAACAGGAAGCTGATCAATAATCCGATGCCGAACGCCAGCGAAACGCCGCTGCGCCGATACCGGGCGGCGATGGGAACGCCCAACAGAATGACGATGGCGCAGGTCCAGGGCATGGCTTGCTTGAAAGCCAGCTCGACTTCCCATTTGTGTGGATCACCGCCCATGTCGCGAACTTTCTGCACGAAGTCCAGCAGCTGCCAGTACCCCATATCCTTGGGATCGGTTTGCACCTTGGCCAGGTCAGAAGGTTTAAAGCCCAGATTCGCGAAGGGTTCACGGACAAAACGCACTTGTCGGATGCTATCGGGCGAGTAGAAATATTTCCTGCCGCTTTCGAGAACCCAGGTCGAATCCAGCCATAATGCCTTGGGCGCGGTGACGCGCCGTACCATGACTTCCTGATTGAACTGCTGCCAATCCAGATCATATATCTGCCCGCGCGTTTGATCAAAATGCTTGATGCGCACCAGTTCTCCCGGTCGGTTGCGCAAGTAAGTCACTCCGCTGCTGCTGACCTGTTCGGGAGATTCCCCCTTCACATAGTAGCGGTAGATTTGCTGATCGATCTTGTTGCTGTAAGGAACAATTGTTTCGCCGAAGAAAAAATTGCCCGTTGATAGCAGCAAACCCAGCACCAGCAGGTGCAACTGGATCCGATGCAGCCCTATCCCCGAGGCTTTCATAGCCGTGATTTCGTTGGTGCGGCTCAAACCGCCGACGGTAAAAAGCGCTGATAACAGAGCTGCTACCGGCAACACCAGATAGATGATGTTGGGCAGAAAATAGGCGTAATACTCGAAGACAATAATGAACGGGACCTTGCGGTCGATGAACTTGTCCAGGTGCTCAACCAGATCGACAACAATAAAAATAACGGTGGCAGCAAGCAGGGCAAACAGGAGCTGCCTGATAAAAAGATTCAAGACGTAGCGGTCGAATAGTTTAAGTGGAAGTTTCATGGCTGTCTGACTGAGTTCAACTCGCGAGAACCAATTTCAGATGCAGTGATGAATCATATTTTCTCTTTAGATCAAATATAGGATATTTGCGACTTGCAGTCAAGAGAAAGCTCACTTTGTACGGGTTCGCACCTGAGGTGCTCGACTAAAATTCCTGCTGAAAGTACTTGAATGCGCTTGAAATCTTTTGCATAATAGTACGGGTAACAACCTGCTCTATCCTCTTAGAACGACACCATGTTCCAAAGTAAGAGAAAATCCAGCACAAAGGAAGATCTTCGGACCGAGCTGAAGGCATGTGGTAAGCGCATTTCAGAGCTTGAAATGCTGGTCAGGGATACCGCCTCGCGAAGAAGTGAATCAGCTGATGTTGCTGAATATCAGCGTCTTTCGGCTGAAAACGCGGCAGACGTCATCTGGGTGGCGGACCTCGATCTGAGATTACTCTATGTCAGTCCCTCGATTGAGAAGATGACGGGTTATTCAGTCGAAGAGACCCTCTCGGGATTAGTTCATGCTCATCTCACTCCCAATTCACTTCAGGAAGTCAGGGAGTTAAACCAAAAAATCGTCGCCCTTGAAAAAGGGGGAGACTTAAAAGCCGATCAAAGCTGGACAATGGAGGTCGAATACGTTCGTAAGGACGGATCGAAAACCTGGATTGAGATAAAATCCAGGCTGCTCAGAACCCCTGATGGAAAACTGAAAGGGTTTTTAGGTATCAACCGCGACATTTCAGACCGCAAGCGTGTAGAAGATCTATTAAGGCTGCATTTGGAAAATTACACCCGCCTTTTAGAAAACATCCACAGCGGCATAGCGCTGGTCAATTATCAAGGAATTTTTCTATATCTAAATACGCCAGCCGCAAAAGCTCTGGGCAAACGAGTCGATGAGATTGTCGGAAAGACACAATGGGATATCTTCCCAAAGGAAATCGCCGATGCGCAGATGGTAACAATCCGAAAAGTGATCGAAGCAAGAAAGGAATATAGAGGCGACGCCAAAACCTGGGTGAACAATGAGTGGAGATGGTATAATACGATTTTGCAGCCTTTTAAAAATGCTGAAGATCAAGAATACGTTGCGCTGGTCATCATTCATGATATTACAGAACGCAAACGGGCTGAGCAAGAATGGGCGCAATCTCACGACGTTCTACAACAACACATCACTGACAAAAGCCTGGAATTGAACCGTGAGTTGGAAGAGCGCAAGCGGGTCGAAGCTCAATTAGAATTGCTGAACATGGCTGTTGAACAGAGCACTGAAGGGATTATGGTCAGCAACATGGATGGCTATATTGTCTATGTAAATAATCATCTCGCCATGCTGCACGGATATACAAAAGAAGAACTGATCGGCAAACACCTGTCCATTTTCCACACTGCGGAACAGATGGAAAGTGTTCGAATAGCCGCAGAACGAACTTTAAAGTCCGATCAATTCAGTGGAGAATTGTGGCAGGTACGCAAGGATGGTTCTGTCTTCCCCGGATATGTGCACGGCACCATTTTCCGCGATGAAAAGGGTGCTCCTCTTGGCGTTCTGGGCACTTTGAGCGACATTACCAACCGAAAATTGGCAGAGTTGGCTCTGAAATCCAGCGAGGAACGCTACCGTCTGCTGGTGGAAACCTCTCCTGACGCCATACTTACCACCAATCTTGATGGCAAAATTTTGTCCATCAACGTCCAGATGGCAACCATGTTCGGTTTCAATGGCACCAACGATCCCGCGATTATCGGTCAATCGGCATTAAATATAATAAATCCTGAGGACCGCCCCGAAGTTCGTAAACGTAAACCGGAGGTGATGCAGCTTCTTCAGGTGAAAAACCTCCAATTTCGTGCCCAAAGGAAGGATGGAAGTAATTTCTATGTTGAAATCAACGCTGCTCTTTTCGAGGATGCAAATGAAAAGCCTCTGGGTTTTATCGGGATCCTCCGCGATATAACTGAGCGGAAGGGCGCTGAAGAGGCGCTGAAATCCAGCGAAGAGCAATACCGCAAACTGGTGGAAACGATGCGGGAAGGACTACTCCTGAACGATGAAAACGCCCATATGACTTTTGTAAATCAAAGATTCTGTGAGATGGTAGGCTACCCGCGGGAAGAATTGATCGGCGCCAGTTTTGGCATCCTGGTTAGTCAAGAGGACATTCCGGAAGGTCGCTCACAGATCGAGAAACGGCGCCTTGGCATTGAAACACCCTATGAAATCACTCTCCGACATAAAAATGGTGAAAAAATAATCGTCTCCATTTCCCCCAAGGCGCTTTTCGATAACGATGGGAATTACCGGGGCAGCTTCGGCGTCGTCACCGACATTACTGAACGCAAGCGTGTGGAAGATGAATTGAATTTATACCGGGAGAAATTGGAGCATCTGGTCAGTGAGCGTACGACCAGAATTCTGCAACTGGAAAGAGAGAAAATTGAGACTGAAAAACTTGCTGCCGCCGGACGTATGGCTGCTCAGGTGGCTCACGAAATCAATAACCCGTTGGCGGGAATAAAGAGCGCATTCGGTCTGGTAGCCGGTGGCGTCCCTGCCGATTACCCATATTATCACTATATTTCCAATATCAACAAAGAGATCGATCGGATTGGAAAAATTGTAGAACGGATGTATCGCCTCTATCGAGTGGATGAAGAGGCGGCAACCGAATTTGTTCTGGACAGCGTCATCGCCGAGATCCTCGATCTGATCAAACAGGAGCCCCGTTGCATAGAGAGAAAAATTCGGTTAAAAGCGCTCTCCAAAGCGGCTGGATTGAAGATAAAAGTCCCGGAAAACCTACTGCGGCAGATTTTGTTTAATCTTTTAAAAAATGCCGTCGAAGCATCCCCACAGCAGGGTATCGTGGAACTCTGCACTAGGGCTCAGCATGGTCGAATCGTTATAACCTGCCGCGATCAAGGCAGCGGCATTCCGGAAGAGATACGCGGAAAAATATTTGAACCGTTCTTCACCACCAAGAGTTCTCTGCCCAGCCCGGGATTGGGAATGGGGCTGTCGATCACCAAAAGCCTGGTGGAAGTAATGCGAGGAACCATCGCCTTCAGCAGCGAAGTAAATCAGGGTACGACATTCAGGATAGAAATACCTCTACCAAATTAAGCACGGGAGTATTCGATGGAAAGGCAGGGGCGAATTTTATTCGCCGACAACGAAGACACATTTTGTGAGGCTCAGGCAGACCACCTCAGAAAGGAAGGGTATGTCTGTGATTGCGCCGGGGACAGCAAGTCGGCAGCAAAGTTGATTGGGATGAACGAATATGATCTCTTGATCGCCGACATCAGGATGCCCGGCAATGAGAACCTGGAGTTTCTCTATTCGCTCAGCAAGAAGAAACCCACACTACCCGTTATTATCGTAACGGCTTACGCAACCGTTGAAACGGCTGTGGATTCGATACAATTACCGGTTGTAGGTTATTTTCGAAAACCCTACGATCAGAAGGCGTTTAATACTCAAGTACGCCTGGTCATGGGGCGCTCGCAGATACGTAAAATCATCAGCCAGTCCAAATCCAACCTGCAAAGTTGGAAAGAAGAACTTGAAAAGGTCGAGTCGTCAGTCATCAAGAATACGGAAGGTGATACCTATCTCTCCGTGGATGCATACCTGTCCCTCACCCTCAACAACATTCTCAACAATCTGGCTGACATCCGCGGTCTGACCGAAGCGTTTGCCGGAATGACGGGTGAGAAATACGCCTGCCAGATGCTCAACTGTCCTCGCGCCATTCGCTTGACCGCAGGAATCAAAGAAACCCTGCGAGTTCTTGAAAAGACGAAAAAATCTTTCAAATCGAAGGAGTTGGCTGAGTTACGCCAGAAGTTGGAAACGCTGCTTAGAAGCGAGGGGATTTGATCCGATGGAACCCACGAGGAAGCAGGATTCGTTTTTTTACTTTCGCTGAAATAAAATAAAATGGTGTTCGGCAACTTTTCCGCTTTTTCCACCGTCAAATTAATAAGGACGGCAATAAAACCCATTAAACCAAAATGATTGCAGGAACAATCGAAGAAAAAGGAAGAATCTCATGAAGAAGTTGATCATTTGGTCTGCAATACTAACCTTAATTCTGATGATTACCAGCGTTTCTGCCGCCGAAGAACAGGGGTTTCTTCGCTATCCGGACGCTTTCAGGGGACAGGTCGCTTTTACTTCAGAAGGCGATCTCTGGATAGTCTCACTGGATGGCGGCATTGCCCGCAGGCTCACGACTCACGATGGGGATGAAACCTATCCGAAGTTTTCACCGGACGGCAAGTGGATCGCCTTCAGTGGACAATATGAAGGCAATCAGGACGTCTACGTCATTCCCGTGGAAGGGGGGGAACCCAGACGCTTGACTTTTCATTCCGGCGGCGAGGGTGTGGTCGGCTGGACCAATGATGGAAAAATCATGTTCCGCACCCTGGCATTTTCCGGCGACGAGACACAGAGCATCTACACCGTCTCTCCGGAAGGAGGTTATCCGGTCAACATGGGTTTGGATGAAGCTGCTTTAGCCTCTTGGGAACCGAACGGCACGCGTGTGGCTTACACCCGCTTTTTCCGTAATAATGCCACCTGGAAACGATATAAGGGTGGGCTGTCCGATCAGATCTGGGTCGCTGATCCGATTAAAAAACAGTACGGGAAAAAGGCGATCAGCACTTATGTCGGTCATAATTCCTACCCCATGTGGGTCGGTGACCGCATCTACTTCCTTTCCGATTCTACCGGCAGGAAAAATATCTGGTCGATGAAGCCGGATGGCTCCGATCAGAAGCAGCATACCTTACACAAAGATTATGATGCTCGCTGGCCCAGCGACGGCGACGGCTGCATCGTCTATCAGTTGGCGATGGACGTCTGGAAATATGACGTCAAGTCAGGAAAAACGTCGAAAATAGAGATTCAACTCCCTTCGGATCGCATCTACACCCGTACCCGGATCATCGATCCTTCAGGATATGTCACCGGTTTTGATCTCAACAAAGACGGCGGCTGGATGGTCATTGCCGCTCGTGGGCAACTCTTCAGTGTCCCCACCAAGAGTCGCGAGAGCCTGGTTCGCAGGTTGACGCCCGACTTCAAGAGCCGAGCCAAGTCGCCGTTTTTCTTGGGGAATCAGGTCGTGGCGCTGACGGATATCACCGGCGAGGACGAATTTTTCCAATTCGACCCCTTCCTGAAGAAAGAGTGCAAACAGCTTTCACGTGATAACCACATGTGGCGTTATGACGGTCAACCTTCGCCTGATGAGAAATGGATCGCCTTTGACGATGGCAATATGACGCTTTCCACGTTGAACGTTGCAACCGGCGAGATAAAAAAGATCGCCACGGGAAAAGCCTGGGAAATCCGCGACTATAGCTGGTCGCCGGACAGCCGCTATATCGCCTACACCAACCCCGAAAACGAGGTCATCCAGACCATCCATGTCTACGATACCAAGGAGGGACAGGACCATGCCGTCACCGACCTCATGTATAATTGCTACTTCCCGACCTGGGACCCCAAAGGTCAGCGGCTGTACTTCCTCGAAGAAGCGAACTTCAACCCAATGACGGACATGTACTACGCTCAGTTCACCGTCTATACCCCCGACAAACTGTACATGTACCTGCTGTCGAAAGATGCAAAAAATCCCTTCGCTCCTGACAGCAGTCTCCTGGCCATGAAAGAGGAAGAGAAAGACAAAGACAAGGACAAAGATAAGGCGAAAGAAGAAAAAGACGACAAGAAGGATAAGGGTAAAGATAAGGACAAGAAGAAGAAGGACGACGACGAGAAGAAAGACGAGGAGAAAGTCGTAGTCAAGATCGACTGGGATGGATTGCAGGATCGAATGGTGGAGATCCCTGTATCTCCCGGCTATTATGCGGGGCTGCGCGCCGCCGAGGATATGCTCTATTATCTATCCGGTGAAAACCGCGGTCAGCGCACGGAAGAAGAACAAAAATTAGCCCTCAACTTGTATAAATTCGAGGAGCGTAAAAACCATACGGTGATGGAAGATGTGAAAAGCTACGACATATCCGATGACGGTAAAGTCGTGGTGGCTTATGACGGATCGACCTTTACACGGATGGACGCTGGCGTCACCTCCAAACCCGAAGGTGAAGGCGACGAGGATCCAACCGTAAAGCTGGATAATTGGAGCATACGAATGGAGCCGCGCCAGGAATGGCAGCAGATGTTTCAGGAAGCCTGGCGTATTCAGCGGGATTTCTTCTACGATCCCCAAATGTACGGCATGGATTGGTCGAAAGTGCTCAAAACCTACGAGAGCTTGATCAATCGAATCTCAACACGGAGCGAGTTGAACGATCTGATCGGCGAAATGATCGGTGAACTCTGTTCCGGACACGCCTACGTTTTCGGAGGAGATCTGCATCAGCCGGATATTGTCCAGGTGGGGCTTCTGGGAGCGGATATCAGCCGTGACGCTGGTTCGGGTTTCTTCAAGATCGATAAGATCTATTCCCCCGATCGCGCTTTCGAAGAATACTGCTCGCCGCTAAGCGCTCCGCAGGTGAAAGCCCAGGTCGGCGATTACATCGTGGCGATCGACGGAATTGCCACCAATACCGTAGACAGTTACCTCGAACTGCTGCAGGATAAAGCCAACTGCGCCGTCGTCCTGACCTTGAATGGCAAACCATCGGTCACGGGCGGGCGCGAGGTCATCATCACCACGATTGGGAACGAAGATGAGATGCGCTACCAGGATTGGGTCAAGAGCCGCCGGGATTACGTCTATAAAGCTTCCGGAGGCAAGATTGGCTACCTGCACCTTTCCGACATGCAGACGAATGGACTCTGGCAGTTTGGACACCAGTACTACCCGCAGTTCAATAAAGAAGGCATGATTCTGGACGTGCGTCATAATGGCGGCGGCAGCGTGGCGCAGATACTGCTGGCGCAACTCAACCGCAAGGTCTGGTCTGCAGGCAGAGCGCGGCGCGGCGGTGTGTATCGGACGCCATCGGTGGCGTTTTACGGCTATTACGCTATATGCTGCGATGAAAAGACCGGTTCCGACGGTGAAACGTTCACCTTGGGATCCAAGCTGCTGGAACTGGGTCCCGTCTACGGCAAGCGCACCTGGGGTGGCTGGGTCGGCATCCGTGGCGACAAGCCATTAAACGACAAAGTCTGGTTCACCACGCCGGAATTCGGCGGTTGGGGCGTCTTTGGCAGCGATAAAGGGAAATGGTTAATCGAAGGACACGGCGTAGATCCCGACGTGGTGGTCGAAAATGATCCGGGTTCGGTGCTGGCGGGCAAAGATCCTCAACTGGACGCCGCCATCGAATATCTGCTGAAGAAGATGAAGGATCAACCCAAGGTGCTGCCGGAAGAACCACCCATCCCCAAGAGGGACGTGAACTACTAAAATAAAATCCGCCTGTCATAGGTGAGGTTTACGACAGTTAGGAATAAATAACACAATAAGGGCGCACATCCATCGTGGTGTGCGCCCTTGTACATTTTTACAGTAAATCTAACCTTCTATGGTTCACACACTTTGCTGCCTCGCGCCGGCGAAGTATCGGCTGATTTTGCCTCGCCCTTGATCGGATTCCACTCCCCGATAGATTCGACGTAAATCTTGCACTTCCCTTTCGCGGTCCACTTGGTCTCATAATTGTAATTCCATCCCAGGTATTGGGAATTACCGCCCCCCATGGTGGTGATCAGGTAGCGGTTGGCGATGTGCCCGATAAAATCCGCCTGTGCTTCCGGAGAGGCCTGATCGCCTCCGGAGGGATCAACCGGAATCCAGCCGTAGTTGGGCAGGTAGACTTCTGCCCAGCGATGGAATACGTCGTCGATGCTGGCGTCATCGCCGCGCACCGTGATGGCTCCGGCATAGCGCGCCGGCAACCCCGCCGCCCGGCACATCGACAGGAAGACGAAGGTATACTCGGAACAGGAACCGTTACCACGGTCCAGTACCGTTGGAGCCGTATTCCAGCCTCCCGACAGTTGATATTCCATGCGTTCGTTGATATAGCGGAAGATCTTGCGCATGATCCAGTAAGGGTTCTTCTCATCGCCGACAGCCTGTTTGACCGCTTTCTGGATGATGGGATTTTTCAGATCGAACTTCTCGTCGTCGATGAGGTAACGGGAACGAAGATCTGCTGGGATTTCGTCAAATCCGCCAACCTTTTCCGGAAAGAGAAAATAGCGAGTATCCCATAACCGCGCCGGAACCTTCATCACGACCTTCTGCTGACTGCCTGCCGGGCAGGAGCTGAACCTGAAGTGAGCCACCTTCTGACCCCACTGATCCGTCAGTATATCCGCAGGCGGCGGCGAAAATACCGGTTCTGTCAACATTTCCTGGCTGGGGAGGTTCTGCGGTATCGCCAGATAGAAATCCAGTGTTTCCACCGTACCGGGACCGTAGTTGCGCAGTTCGCTGGTAAATTCCATAGTTTCCAGTTTCGCATCTTTATGCGAGTATAGATTGCCGTCGCCGATAGTCAGGCAGTACAGCGAATCGGACTGGAAATCGGCGTTCCAGAGGTTCTTGCCGTCCCAGGCGAGACCGTCGGCGTAGGGCGCCGGAGCCGAAAACATCAGCACCACATCGCCGGTTTCGGGGCTCATCATGTAGATGCGATTGGTCGTCCGATCGGACACCCAGAGGTAACGGCCATCGAAGGCCAGACCCTGCGGGGATTTAGACGGGGCGGGAACGGAACGGATGGTGGTGCCGTCTTCGGGACTGATCTGGTGGATCTTGCCGTCACCCTTCGACGCCAGCCAGAGGTATTTGCCGTCCCAGGCTAAACCGGCGGGCTGGGTTGCCGGTGAGTCCAGAGTGCGCGTTATGATGCCGGTCTTAGGGTTGAAGCGAAAAATCTTCTCTTCTTCGCCGCAGGTGACCCAGAGCTGCTCGCCATCCCAAGTCAATCCCACCGCTCGGAAGGTCGGAGCGGGCAGTTGCTGCGTCACCTTTCCATTCTCAGGATTGATGGCATAGAGCGAGTCGGTTTTCAGATCCGCCAGCCAGAACTGCCTGCCGTCCCAGGCCAGACCGGTGGAACAGGTCCCGGGTGTGGGGAAGCCGCGCTGTACGTCGCCGGTGGCAGCAATTAACAGGGAGGCTGAAGCAACGACGCTCATTAACGTGAAGAAACAGAGGAGGAAGTATCTCTTCATGGTAAGATCTCCTATAGGCAAGGATGTGACATTAGAGCAGGCATGGTGCCTGGTGTGTTCATCTCCAAAATTTAACCATTTCCTGCAGCAAAGGCAATCATTTTTTAAGATGGATTATATGGGCCGTAGTCAACGATAAAAATATACTGAAAAATTGATTGACAAAACCATTTGGGATACCTATCTTGAGATGGATTTCTGGGGAAGCAAACTGAATCGGACCGTCTGGTCTTCAACAAACCGCAATTAAAAAGGAGATTCAAATGATTCCGTTCGCCAGAGTTCTCACCGCACTCCTCTTGGGAGCTGCAATCGCCATTCTCACCATCAGAGCTCCATTCTGGCTGGGTACTGCGCAGGGAACCGCTCTTCCGAATTCTTTGGTTACTCACACTCTGATGCTCACCATCTCTCTGCTGAGCATCGCCTACCTCTCCAATGGGAAATTCAAGACCTATGGATTCAGCCTCGGATCGTATCGATTCAAACCCACGATTCTGCTCTGGCTGATCCCCACGGGAATTTTATCCCTCCTGCAATTTGTGGCGTCCCGCATGGGCGTACCGCATCAGAACCCCTTTGACTATACAGTTCTGCAAACCATCCTGCTGATCTGGATTTATGCCAGTATCTGCGAAGAGGTTTTCGTACGTGGATTGTTACAGGGGTATCTATCGCCGCTGCAGAAGTATAAGGTTACTCTCTTCAAGAAATGGCCGTTAAGTCTCCCGGTCATTCTGGGAGCACTTTTCTTCGGGAGCATGCACATTGTGCTTTGGACGAAGATAGGGCGCCGCGCCCTCGTGCCCATGGTTTTAGCCACGTTATTGGGCGTGGTAGTCGGTTACTATCGGGAAAAGACCGGCAGTCTGGTTCCGGCAGTGATGATTCATGCCATGTTCAACATCGGCGGGTCTCTGCCGTTCTGGATACTTTCAGCGCTGATCCATTAGATCGATGATGGACGCAACTTTTAAGACTCGACCGGCGCTCGCTGCTGACGCCGCCGCCATCGGCGAATTGTCGGCTCAGCTGGGTTATCCCAGCACCCCGCAACAGGTTCAGACTCGATTGGAGCGCTTCAATCCCGATGACGAAGCAGCCTTCGTGGCGGAAGACCAGCCCGGCAAAGTCATCGGATGGATTCACGTTTTCACGGCCCGCCATCTGCAATCGGAGCCCTTTGCCGAACTGGGAGGATTAGTGGTCGATCAGGACTACCGGGGGAAGGGAGTGGGGACCGCTCTGATGAACGCGGCGGAAGATTGGGCGAAACGGCGCGGTTTCACCATGCTGCGGCTGCGCAGCCGTTCCACCCGGACCGATGCGCATCGACTCTATGACCGCCAAGGATATAGCAGAGTCAAATCACAGATCGTATTTGATAAGAAGATAGGCTAAGAAGAAATGAGCGAATTCCAACCGATGACCTCCCGCCGCCTGACGCTGCGGCGCCTGCTGCCTTCCGACGGCAGGGCGGTGTACGCTTACCGTTCCCGCCCCGAAGAGGCGCAGTTCCAAAGCTGGGTTCCCAAGTCCGCTCACGAAGCCGAGGACTTCATCCACAGGATTATTTCGCTGGAACCCGGCATCCCCGGCACCTGGTTTCAGTTAGCGATAACTCTGAAAGATTCCGGCGAACTGATCGGCGACTGCGGGCTCTATTTCCCCGATTACATGCCCAAACAGGCGGAATTGGGCATCACGGTGTCGTCGCAGTACTGGAAGAAGGGGTACGCCATCGAAACGCTGACGGCGGCGCTGGATTACCTCTTTGGCGAGATGAAGCTGCACCGGGTCTACGCTTCCACCGACCCCAACAACCACCCCGCCATCCGGCTGCTGGAATACCTGGGCTTGCGCAAGGAAGCTCACTTCCGCCAGAGCCTCTGGTTTAAGAACGCCTGGGCCGACGACCTGGTCTACGCCACCCTGAGCGGCGAATGGGAGAAGAGACGGAGGAGGTTGGGGTAGGGGGAAATAATTGGAGATTGGAGATTGAAGATTGAAGATTGAAGAATTAAGAGGGGGAGTTTCCGGCGAAATAGCCTTGTCATTCCGGCGAGGCCCGCCCCATTGGGGTCCGGAATCAGACAAGGCGGGGGAAGAGTAGCTCACTGTCGTGCTGTCGACTCTCCGCAAGAGGTAGGGTGGACTAGCGAAGCGTAGTCCACCACCCCATCTAATTTATTTAATGGTGGACTACACCCTGCGGGTTAGTCCACCCTACTTCTACCAGCCACCAGCAACTATAGGGGTTGCGTCAGGTCTTGCGGAAACGCAGTTGACGTGTGACCTGACGCTGGAAAAACTGACCAACCCACAGCAAGCTGGGAGGAAGCGAGGGATTTCCTGGAACCCCTCTTGAAATTTTGAAGAAAGGGGTTGATTTTGGGAGGGAAGAGGAGTATAATTACTTTGCAGAATGCAGATAAAATAAAATGAGGTGTTAAATGAGCTATCTCGATCAAGCTATTGAAAAAGGATATGCCATAATAACAGGTGAAGAAAACAAAAAACGCATCACCTACATGGCTGTTAATCACTCTGAAAGATATTCAGATCCGGAGGAACAAGTCCGCGCAGAGTATTGGGCTGAATTAATTTTTCGATACGGCTATGAACCTTCCCGCATCGGCGTTGATGTTACTGTTCCAGATAGAACTCCCAAGGATGCGGCAGATTTAGTTGTATTCTCAAATGATACTCGCACACGACCTTTCGCGGTAATCGAATGCAAACGAGATGGCGTAACCGATGCTGAATTCGCTCAAGCCGTCGAACAAGCTTGCGGCAACGGCACCTGGGCGAAATTCCGCGCCCAATACATCGGTGTTATCGCCGGGCAGACCCGCCGTTTCCTCGATTTCTCCGAAAAATATGGCGTTCTGGAACGTGAGGCTAACATTATCGCTGATTTGCCTCGCCAGTACGGAAAACCAGAGGAATGGCGTTTTCTAAAAGGCACCGCAGACGATATCCAGCCTGTCAGTAAAGAAACCCTCATAGCCACCATAAAAAAATGCCACCAAACCCTATGGGGTGGCGGGCGCTTATCTCCCCCCATGGCTTTCGGTGAATTATGCAAACTCCTCTTTGTAAAAATCCAAGACGAAAAAGTACCACGGAAAAATGGTCAACCCTATGAATTTCAGATAAAAACTCACGAGCCAAGCCGTAAGCTCGCTGAACGAATCAAAGCTATTTATGAAATTGCTAAGAAAAAAGATCCGCAAGTATTCACCGACACAATTCGTATAGATGATGCAACATTGCGCATCCTTGTTTCACATATGGAAGCAGTAAGTTTCAGCAAGACCGATTTAGATACGAAAGGTGTCGCCTTCGAGCAGTTCATGGATGGATTTTTCAAAGGAGATTTTGGGCAATACTTTACACCACGGGAAATTATTGCATTCGCAGTTGAAATGATGCAACCTAAATCGGATGATTTAGTTATCGATCCAGCTTGCGGCTCTGGCGGTTTCCTTCTTTATGCTCTTGATTCAGTTCGTCGCGAGGCTGCAAGTTATCATGCTTTGGATAGCGTGGATCATTACAAACATTGGCACGATTTCGCAGAAAAACGCCTCTTTGGTATCGAAATCAATGACGAGATCGCCCGAGTTGCCAAGATGAATATGATCTTACATGACGATGGCCATAGTAACGTCGTTGGTGAAGACGCTTTAGATCGTTTCGAGCGCATTCGTGAACGCACCAGTAATAATGGGTTTAAAGAAAATAATTTCGATCTAATTTTGACTAACCCTCCATTTGGCTCGCAGGTCAATTTGACGGAACGACCTTACTTATCCGATTATGAACTTGGTAATAAGGAGGATAAGAAAGGAAAACGTTCCCCACGTACGAACCAAAAAACGGAGATACTCTTTATCGAGCGTGTCTTCCAATTTCTAAAGGCTGGAACCGGTCGCGCGGCCATGGTTTTGCCGGATGGAATTCTTACAAATTCATCTCTTCAAGATGTCCGAGATTTTATACTTAAAAACTTCCAACTTCTTGCTGTAGTAAGTTTACCACAGACTTCTTTCGCTCATTTCGGTGCAGGAGTTAAAGCAAGTCTAGTTTTTCTCCGTAAACGGGCAGATAATGAAAAGTCCAGCGATAATGAAGCAATCTTCATGGCCACGCCTGAGAAAATCGGGTATGACGCAACGGGCCGTAAGTGCGATAATCAGTTGCCGGAAGTTATCAAGCAATACGTTGAATTCAAGAAGAACCCGGCACGTTTTTTCGTCTAAGCCCCGCCGAACCGGGCAAGGCGAACTGCTTTGCCGTCAAGCGGGGCGTAACGAAAGAGCGGTTTGATCCCAAATTTATTATTCATGGTGGCAATCAAACTTTGAAGGGAATAACTTCTTACTTACTAGGTGATTTAGTCGTGCGAGAACCGGAATATGGTTCGGGCGAAAGAGCCGTACCAGTTAGAGATCCAAATGATATAAAATATATTCGTATCACTGACTTCAATGACGACGGAATTGTACCTGCCAACGAATTTGCCACTGCTGAGAATATCGAAGACCGATTTCTGCTGGCTGATGGTGATATTCTATTTGCAAGGAGCGGAGCAACAGCGGGCAAGACATTTATCTTTTCGTCAGAAATAGGGAAATCAATATTTGCGGGCTACTGTATTCGATTCAGGTTCGATATCAAAAAGGTCATTCCTAAGTTCGTTTACTATTATACGAAATCAAATCGTTATCGGGCATGGGTTCGATCGATTCAACGTCCTTCCGGTCAACCGAACATCAATAAGGAGGAGTTTAAATCATTTACTATTCCCCTTCCTCCCACGTCCGTTCAGCTTAAGCTTGTTCGAGAGATGGAGCAAGAGCAAGAATCAAGGCGTCGCAATTTGGAACAGGCTGAAGTTCTACTTGATGGATTAGATGCATTTCTTCTTGATTGTATTGGGCTAGCTATACCTATGCTAGATAATCGCTTGGCTTATGCTTTGAAGCAATCAGTGCTTCATAGGTCGAAACAGATCGGGGCGGATTATTTTCATCCAGAACGAATTAATGCAATTAGGGCTATCCAGACAGCGAAAAAAGTAAAGCACGCCGTGCGACTGGAAGATATCGCCTGTTTCTTGCGTGATTATACAACCGAATATAAACCGGAGCAATACCTAGGACTAGCAGGGGTTCAAAGCCATACTGGTGAACTAACCGAAACAACAGAAGAACCAGGCTCAGGGCAAGCTTCGATCTTCGAGGAAAACGATGTATTGTTCGCTCGCTTGCGCCCCTACTTGAATAAGGTTTGGCGAGCAGAACAGGACGGCGTATGCTCGACAGAATTTCACGTTATCCGTATTAGGAATGATGTGAATTACCTGCTGCCTGATTATCTCGCGGCTGTCCTGCGTTCGTCTGTCGTTGTTGCTCAGACCAAACATATGATGACTGGCAACACCCACCCACGACTCGCCAACGAGGATGTTGTGGACTTGCTCATTCCTATACCCAGCATTAATATGCAGCATGAGGTCGTGGAAGAATTACAAAACCGTCGCATGCAGGCCCGCCGCCTGCGCGAAGAAGCGGCTAAAGAGTGGAAGGCGGCTAAGGCTCGTTTTGAGGAAAAGTTGTTAGGCGAGGAGAAAATAAAATGAATCAATCACTAATCTATCTGATGGATGAAATTTGCGCAGGTGTAGAAATCTACTTTACGGGTCGCTTAGGGAGTCAGTATTTAAAAACTGCCTTTCTTCTATGTGATGATTATTCAGAGCTTATCTCAAAACTTTTCCTACTTATCGACAATCCGAAATGGACCGAGATGAAAGCCAATTCTAATTTTAAAAGTTACCCAGATATAATGGCTGAGGTAGAAACAACTACTTCAAAAAATAATCCTAATAAATTGGAAAAAGTAAGAGAATTGATTAGCGCAATGAAAAAACGTAGAAAGCGCCGTAATGACTTTTTTCATTCTACGAGTCTACTTGATTTGAGCGTAACGAATAGAAATTGTGTCGAAGCCTTTTGTGATCTTCTAGAATATGGGGATATTTTGTTTGGGGTAAATTGGCGCACGACGTTAGAAGGTTCTAGAAATCTATCGACCTTTGATGTATTGCTCCGGTTAGAAAGGCATTCATTTTCTGATCCATCAATCACTCAAAAAATGAATCGTGTTCTGCAGAATTGGCCTAGAAATATTAAAAATGCGAAGCGGGCAGGTGTCCATTTGGCAGAATATCCAGAAGACCTTCATCTAAGACTGTGTGTAACCTGGGGAGGAAACGAACTTAGAGATAAATTAAAAACTTTACTCTGACCAAATCCCCGAGCCAACCCACCCCTCTACTGTAGATTCACCCGTCGGGGTCAGGGGCGACCCCGACTATGTTTATCGCTCTCAAAGTGGAGAATGGAGAATGAAGAGTGACGAATGACGAATTGAAGAAAAAAAACGACCCTTACGCGGTTTTTTCATCAGCGTAATCAGTGTCATCAGCGGTTTCAGCGGTTCAGACTATTTTCTGGATTCCGGCCCGTTCCTCATCTATCCCCCCGTCCTGCGGACACCCCCCTTTTTAAGGGGGGCTTCGAACTCTCTCGCGCCAGCGTATCTCTTACCCCCTTTAATAAGGGGGGGCAGGGGGGGATCAATTCGTCCTCCCCCTAAAACCCCGCAAATGTGATCCACGTCTTGTTTTTTCGGAAATTATTCCGTATATTATGGGAATCACTCAAACCCGATCAAACCGAGGAGCTCATGAACCTGCACCAATGCTTTATCTGCGTCATACTCGCGCTGTTGTCGCTGGCGATTGTCGCCGGCAGTGTGCCTCTTGCCCCTGAAACCGAAGCCCGGCTGAGGGCTTCCGGTCAGTGGGACCAGATCAAGGACGCCGTCCGCCAGGCGCGCTCCCTTGGAGTCGACGCTCCCACCACCCGCCCCATCAACGTGCGCCAATTTGTCAACACGGATATCGATCTGCACGTCCTGACCATTCTGGTCGATTTTTCCGACAAACCCGCCAACTACAGCTTGTATCCCACGTCGCACTACGAGGAGATGCTCTATTCGCAGGGGGTCTGGTCGACCGGCAGTATGCGGGATTACTACCGGGAAAATTCCTACAACCAGATCGACATCGTCGGGGAAGCCGCCGGATGGTATCGCATGCCGCAGCCCTATTCCTATTACGTCGGCACGAATTACGGCATGGGGAGTTATCCCAACAATTCGCAGAAATTGACCGAAGACGCCGTGGCGGCCGCCGATCCCTTCGTCGACTTCTCACAATATGACGACGATCAGGACGGCTATGTGGACGGGCTCTTCATCGTGCACGCCGGAGTTGGCGCTGAACAGAGCGGCAGTCACAACGACATCTGGTCGCACGCCTGGGTGACTCACGCACCCATCTACGTGGATGGCGTGACGGTGCACAACTATTCCACCGAACCCGAAAACGGCAACATCGGCGTGTTTTCCCACGAACTGGGTCACGCTCTTTTCGGACTCCCCGATCTGTACGATTACGACTACGATTCGAACGGCACAGGTAATTGGTCTCTGATGTCCGGAGGCAGCTGGGGTGGCGGTGGAACCCGCCCGGTGCATCTGGATGCGTATTCCAAGACATTGTGCGGTCTGGCAACCGGGACTAACGTCACGGCGAACCTGACCCACGTCGCCTTCCCGCAGGTCGAAACCAATAACGTGGTCTATCGGCTCTGGTCCGATGGAGCTTACGGACCCCAGTATTTCCTGGTGGAAAACCGCCAGCGGGTCGGGTTCGATTTATCCCTGCCAGCATCGGGTCTGCTGATCTATCACATCGAAGAAGAGGATGGCAGCAACAACCATCAGTGGTATCCCGGTTACACCAGCAACGGGCATTACCTGGTGGCGGTCGAACAGGCGGATGGTCTCTGGCAGTTGGAACATAACACCAACGGCGGCGATGGCGGCGATCCCTGGCCCGGGACCACTAACAAGCACGAATTTGACGTCAGCAGCACGCCAGACACCAAAAATTACGCCTTCCAACCGACCATGGTGGCGATCGGCAATATATCGAATTCGGCTGATACCATGTACGCCGATCTTTCGGTGACCATTTACGTGCCTAACGTCAATATCACCACCTCGCCGGTGGCTCCTCCGGTGGTCATCCCGGTTAACGGTGGGAGTTTCCAATATAACGCCCAGCTCAGCAATCCGGGGACGATTCCGGAATCGGTCCAGGTCTGGAATCGCCTGCGGACGGGAAATACCTTCTTCCAGATCTTCGGTCCGAGACCGCTGACCGTCCCGGGCGGAGCCAACCTGAACCGCACCGTGACGCAGTACGTTTCCGGTAATATTCCGGCTGGGTCCTACAGCTTCGTATCGTATGTGGGGACTTACCCCGGCATCATCTCCGACAGCAGTTTCTTCAACGTCACCAAGAATGCGCTCGCGGACGGCGGTCCCTGGATCGGCGCATCCTACGCCGAGGGTGATTTGTTCGATGAATATCCGACGTCAGACGTAAGGGCACAGCATGCTGCGCCCCTACAACCGGCGCAATTTGCCCTGCAGGGCGCGTTTCCGAATCCCTTCAATCCGACAACGGCTATCCGCTTCGATTTACCGGACGTCAGCCCGGTAACGCTGACGGTTTACGACATTAATGGGCGTATCGTCAGGGCGATGCATGCATCGCCCCTACAATCGGGATCGCAGGAGATAACGTTCGACGGATCGAATCTGGCTTCGGGGATTTACCTGTACCGGCTGGAAGCGGGCAGCTATACGGCGGCGGGCGGGAAGATGGTGCTTTTAAAATAGTCACGGGGCACGAGATGCGAGTCACGAGATAAAACAACAAAAGGGCGGCCCGGCGGGTCGCCCTTTTTTGATGAAAATCTTTCCCCAGCCGAATTATTTACTTGACTTTTGGGAAATAGTTGTGTATATTATTAAAGTAAGGTCGGTGTCCCCCCCAACCTTATTACACCGACTTACGCAACCCTATCGAAGTTAATCATCCATTCTTCAAGGAGACTGCCATGCGCAGTTCACCTTTCTTTATTCTTGCGGTTCTGCTTCTGACCGCCACCACTGCCTTCGCTCAGAACCTAACTGTCGAAGTCACACCGCAAATCAACACCGTTGAGATCCCACCTGAAGGCGGATCGTTCAGCTTTTATGTTACGGTCGCCAACCACGAACCATTACCCCAGCAAGTCACCGCATGGTGCCTCCTTACCACCCCGATGGGAGACCAACGAAACATCCTCCTTCCCGTGACATTTGACCTTGCGGCCGTGCAAATCCAAGAGCGATACTATACACGATTCGTTCCAGCAGCTTCGCCTGTTGGAAATTATGTATTGACGGCGAACATCGGCATCTACCCCAATACCATTTGGGATAGCGATCAATGTACCATTAGTAAGCTGAACCCGCCGGTGTGGGTAGCGCGCTATAGTAGCCCCGGGAATTTTGGAGATGGAGCTAATTCCATCGCATTGGACAGCAGCGGCAATGTCTATGTGACGGGTCATTACCAAGGGGGTGGGACTGATTACGACTATGCCACCATCAAGTACAACTATGCCGGGCAGCAACAGTGGGTAGTGCGCTACAACGGACCGGATAACGGCTGGGATTACCCTACCAGCCTGGCGGTGGACGGCAGCGGCAACGTCTACGTAACGGGTGGAAGTGATGGAAGCTGGACTTATGCCGACTACGCCACCATCAAGTACAATTCCACCGGAGTTCAGGAGTGGGTGGCGCGCTACAACGGGCCGGGAAATAGCTCTGATGGGGCTACCAGCCTGGCGGTGGACGGCAGCGGCAACGTCTACGTGACAGGTGAAAGCTGGGGAAACGGGACCGCTGCCGATTACGCCACTGTCAAATACAACTCCGCCGGGCAGCAGCAGTGGGTGGCGCGCTACGATGGTACTGGAAATGATGATGATTGCGCTAATTCCATCGGATTAGACGGCTTTGGCAACGTCTGCGTTACGGGCAGCAGTCATGGTAGTGGGTCTGGCAGGAACTACGTCACCATTAAATACAACGCCAACGGCAATATGCTCTGGGTGGATCGTTATATTGGATCGTGGGATGATGAAGCTAAATCTCTCACAGTGGAAAGTGGTGGTAACGTCTACGTGACCGGTAAAAGCGATGGAGACTATGGAACTATCAAATACGACGCTAACGGTAATCGGCTTTGGATGGCTCGCTACAATGGACCGGCGAACATAAACGATGAAGCAAATTCCATCGCTCTGGACAGTTTCGGTAACGTCTACGTGACGGGCCACAGTTATAGTAGTTGGACTGGTGGGGACTACGCCACGATTAAATATGACGTCGATGGCAATCAACTCTGGGTCGCGCGCTACAATGGATCTGGAAATTATGAAGATGCAGCTAGATCTCTCACAGTAGACTCCTACGGTAATGTCTATGTGACAGGCTATAGCCAGGGAATTTGGAATAATATGGACTATACCACTATCAAATACGATTCTAACGGCAATCAGCTTTGGGTGGCGCGCTACAATGGGCCGGGGAATAATTTTGACGCGGCTTCTTCACTCGCTTTGGATACTTTTGGCAACGTTTATGTGACGGGCAGGAGCGTAGGAAGCAGGACTGATAAAGACTTTTGCACCATCAAATATTCCGCTACTGATCTGCCCAACTGGCAGCAGCCAGTGGCTACGGTTTTCGGCGCGCCGCTGCCAGCGGAATACCGTTTGGAGCAGAACTACCCCAATCCCTTCAACCCCACCACTACCATCAGTTATCAGCTTCCATCCAGAAGCCAGGTGAAGTTGGAGGTGTTCGACGTTTCCGGGCGGTTGGTTACCACTTTAATCAACGGCTGGAGGGAGGCGGGGTCGCATGAGGTGACCTTCGACGGGTCGGGGTTAGCGGCGGGGGTGTATGTTTACCGACTGCAGGTGGGGGAGTATACCGGGGTGCAGAAAATGGTGCTTTTAAAATAGCCGCTGGTTGCTTGTTGTTGGTGGCTGGTAGGGGCGTTTAATTAAACGCCCTGTCGAGGAACACAAAGGTGAGGGCGATCCACCTGAGGCGGGTCGCCCTTTTTTTATCGGCGTAATCAGGGAAATCTGTGATTCAGACAATTTTCCCAGCGTCAGGGTTTCTATATCCCGGCTGTCGACTGCGGAGAGTCGACAGCACAGCAACGGACATGCTTCGTACGACTACGTCGTCCAGAAGCATGCCACCCACGGCCTTTTCCTGATGGCTGAATGCTGATTGCTGACTGCTTCTCACTCCAGCTCCACAATGGTCACGCCGAAATCGCCTTCTTCTGGCCTGCCGTAGCGGAAGGATTTGATACCGAGGCTTCGTTCCAACAACTCCCGCACTCGGGTACGTAACGCACCGGTCCCCTTGCCGTGAATGATGCGCACCGATTTCCAGCCCGCTAACGACGCCTCACTGAGGTACTTTTCGACGGTGAACTCGGCTTCGTCGCCGGTCATGCCGCGCAGGTCGATTTCGTAACCCGGCCGTGTCGAATCGCTTTCCGCCAGATTCAGGTTGACGCTCGCTTTGATTTTATCTTCGGCAGGAATATCCACCTTCGTCAACCGATCCACGTCCATCCAGATGTGGATCCCCCCCATTTCCAGCTTGGCTTCCTGACCATCCCTACGCAGCGCCATTACCCGCACCGTCCCCTTCAGATCTTCGACCTTGACCCGGTCACCCGCCTGCAAGCCGGGTTCAGGCGGCGGAGTTTCCTCTTCCTTCGGGGCGCTTAGTATCTGTTCAACCTTCTGCTTCTGGTATTTAATCACGGTATGCGCCTGTTTGATCGCTTCCTTTGAAGCCTGTGTCTCGCGGATGGATTTGACGGCGGCTTCGATGCTGCGATTGGCGTCGGCTAAAAGCTCCTTCGCCTTGACGGCGGCTTCGTGCAGGCGCTGCTTTTCGGTGTCTTTGATCTCTCTGATACGGTCGGCGTAGAGTTTCCTCAACGCTTCCTGTTCGGTGCGCTTGATTTCAGCCTGGCGGCGAGTCTCTTCGGATATCCGGAGCGATTCATTCAGCCGGGTCAGCAGATCTTCGAGACGGCTGGTCTGTTCCCCCAGGAAGCGCTGAGCGACCCGCAGAACCTCTGCGGGGAAACCCACCCGGGCGCCGATCTGCAGGGCATAAGAACTTCCCGGTATTCCCGAATGGAAGCGAAATGTCGGCTGCAAGGTTTCGCCATCGAATTCCATGCTGCCGTTGAAGATACCTTCGGCTTCATGAGCGAAGGCTTTCAAGATCCCCTGGTGGGTGGTGGCGACCGTCAGAGCTCCCTGGGCTTGCAGTTCCAGCAGAGCGGCTCTGGCTATGGCGGTCCCTTCAGCCGGATCGGTGCCGGAACCGACTTCGTCCAGCAGCACTAACTTGGGTTGGCGTGGGTCCTGCAGCGCCGCTTTCAGGCGTATCAGGTGCGACGTGAAAGTCGAAAGATCCTGTTCCAGCGATTGCGGATCGCCGATGTCGCAGTGCAGGGCCGCCAGCACGGGAATCTGCGTGCCTTCGCCGGCGGGAACCAGCAGACCGCAGGCGGCCATCAGGCAGAGCATCCCGACGGTCTTCAGTGTAACCGTCTTGCCTCCGGCGTTGGGACCGGTGATGATTAAGACCTCGCCGTCTGCTCCGCCCAAAGTTAAATTCAGCGGCACCACGCTTTTGCCCAGCTTTAGACCCAGCAGAGGGTGCCGGGCATTGACCAGCTTGATAAAAGGCGCTTCGGTCATTTCCGGAGGCACACAGTCCAAGCGGATCGCCAGGCGCGCTCGGGCGTAAATGCTGTCCAGTTCGGAAAGAATCGCCAACGAAGCATATATTTCCGGCAGCCGGGAACGGAATTTATCGCAGAGCTCCAACAGAATCCTGAAGATTTCCCGCCTCTCTTCGTTGTCCAGCCTGCGCATAACGTTGCTGACGGCAATGGCTTCCAGCGGTTCGACGAAAACAGTAGCTCCGGAAGCGGATTCGTCCTGGATGGCTCCGGAAACCCGCCCTCGATGTTCAGCCTTTACCGGAATCAACAGCTTGCCGTCGCGATATGCCAGAGCTTCATCCTGAGCGTAATTCAAGCGCTTCCATTCCCTTAGTACCTGCTCCAGGATCTTGTGCAAGTTGCGCGCTTCGGATTCTTTCTGCCGGCGAATTCGCTTCAATTCCGGGCTGGCGTCATCGCGTACGTCTCCGGCAGGATCGAAGATTTTATCCACCAGAGCGGTCAATTCCCCGAAATCGCCCAATTGCTTTGCCAGGCTGACCAGTCCGGGATAGTCTTCCTTCTGTTCAGCGAAAAATGCAGCCAACTTCCCCGAAGCCGCGACCAGGTCTCTTAAAGGGGGGTATTCGTGACGATCCAAAACCGACCCGGCGGGCGATAGTTTCTTCAAGGTGGCAGATACGTCACTGAGTCCCTGTATCGGCAGCGATTTACGCCCTAACAGGCGCGCCATTTCATCGACCAGCGCCAATTCCCGGCGGATGGCGGTAATGTCTGCCAGCGGTTCCAATTCCAGAATGCGCCGCCGGCCCAGTTCGGAAGAAGCTTCTCCCGCACAGGTTTCCAGCAGTTTATCCAATTCCAGCAGTTCAAATGAGGCTTGCATGGGTCATCATGTGTTACTGGTATACTGAGATGATAAATCCGCCGTGCGGCGGATTGTAATAAATCTGGAGTGATGATCGTCAGATGACATTTCTGGAATGATCCCTTTCGCCGACCAACGTTTTCATCACTGGGTGGACGGTATTTAGAATCAAGGGCATGAAGCGGGTTTTAGGCGCTTCCAGATTGATCACTCGGCCCAGCGGAGTCAGTTGCAGCGCCATAACGATCAGCAGAACCGTAATGACGCCTCGAAGCACTCCGAAGACAACTCCGGCGACATGATCCAGCCAGCCGAGGAAGATTTTGCTGAAGGTCGTGCGCAGAGCCTTGCCCAGAAGTGTAAACAGGATGCTGACGATCGAGAGAATCAGTATGAAAGAGATCAGGTTCAAGATCCAGCCGGCGACGGGGATAAAATCGAGGTAGACCGCGACGTCGGCGAAGAATTTGATCGCCAGGAAGATCCCCAGGATCAGACCTGCCAGCGAACAGATTTCGAAGACGAATCCCCGAACGCCTCCTTCAATGGCAGAACCAACGATAATCAGCAATACGACGATATCCAGCCAGTGCATATATCCTCTAGCGAATGATAGCCAACAGCAGTTCCCGCACGACTTCTGCGGCAAAGATCGACGACCTGCCCGTGGTGTCCCAAATCGGAGACAGCTCGACTACGTCGGCGCCAACCACGTCTAACCGAGTTAACTGGGCGGCAATTTTCAGGAAATCAAAGAACTTGAGTCCTCCGGGTTCGGGATTGCCGACGCCCGGCAGCTCAGCCGGATCGAAGACGTCGAGATCCAACGTGAAATAGATCGGTTTGCCGCGCAGCCGGTCGATGGCACTCAACAGACTATCCAGATCGCAACCGATGTAGCTGCCCTGTGTTTCCGCCAACTCGAATTCCGACCGTTCGCCCGAGCGGATACCCCATTGGATGACATTCTCAGCTCCAACCAGCTCAGCCAACCTGCGAATCACGCTGGCGTGGGAGTAGATGCCGCCGGTGTATTCCTGCCGCAAGTCGAAGTGAGCATCCAGATGCAGGACGCTGGGCTTGACGCCCGCCTGCACCAGTCCCTGCACCGCTCCGATGGTCACGGTATGTTCACCACCGATGCCCAGAATTCGCTTCCCTGCTTTGGTCTGTTCGAGGTAATAATCGGATATTTCCTGTACGGCTTGTTGCGGAGGATGCTGAGCGATGGGGAGATCCCCGGCGTCGAAAAAGCGCAGATCCTCCAGATCCTTGCGGCAGTAGGGGCTAAAGGATTCGATGGAATCGGACGCCAGTCGCAGTTGTTCCGGACCAAATTGCGCACCGCGCCGGTAGGAGCTGGTCTGGTCGTAAGGGAGACCGACCAGCTGCCAGATGCAAGCAGCGGAATCAGCTTTGGAGGCGAGGAATGGGAAAGTCGGTTTTAACATCTGCTGGGTGTTCCCTAAAACTGTTTCATGAAATTCGGCAGTACGAAAGCTGCCTGATGCATCTGCCGGTTGTAGTATTTGGCTGTGAGTTCGATGGTGGCTGCCGCTTGCGGACGCCGGATGATGGGCTCTTCACCACTTTTTGAACAATAGGTAAAGCTCCAGGTTCCATGCGGGTAGCAGGGGATGGGACCCCAGTACAATTTTACCAAGGGAAAGATGGCGCGCATTTTCTTCTGGATGGCTGCTACTTCTCCCTTAATGCCGAAGGGTGATTCGCTCTGCACCACCACGATACCGCCCGGGTTTAAAGAGCGCAGTACGTCCTGGTAGAAGGCGCTGCTGAAAAGTCCTTCACCGGGGCCGATAGGATCGGTGGAATCGACCAGGACAACGTCGTACACCTCTCTCAAACCCTTAACGAATTCCACGGCATCCTGGATGATCAGCTTCACCTTGGGATTGTCTAACTTGCAGCTCAACCCCGGCAGGAATTGGCGCGAAACCTTGACCACTTCCTCGTCGATTTCGACCATGTCCACCTGTTGGACGGTGTTGTGCAGCAGGACCTCTCGGGCAGTTCCTCCATCGCCGCCGCCGATAATCAGAATCCGCTGCGGATTCGGATGCGAGAGCATGGGAATGTGCACCAGCATTTCGTGGTAGAGGAATTCGTGAGCTTCGGTCAGCATGATGCAGCCGTCCAGCGCCAGCATGTTGCCGAAATCCGAGGTGCCGTAGACGTCGACGGTCTGAAAGGGGCTGACCGAATGGTGCAGATGTTCGATGATTCTATAGCCAATACTCGAAGCATCCTGAAAACGCTCGTCGTACCAGTGGTTTATAATTTTATTCATGTGGAATCTCAATTTTGTTGATGGCGGGGAGGAGGTTCTTTTCAGGGGGTAACGAGGGAACGACCGGAACCGTTGGCAAACGGATGCTGACTTAAAATCAAGGAATCAGCGCCACGCCGGCGAATGCCGCCGCGACGTCCTTCACTTTGATCTCGACCGCCCGGCTTTCGATGCTTTTAATTGAAAGCCCCCGCATTTCAAGCGCTGTTCGAGCCATGTCGGTTGCTATTTTTTCGACTTCGGCCTGATGCCCTACGGCGGAATGTTCCATGATGACGCCGACCTGATCGATTTCTTCCGGAATGCCGACAGCGATGGCGGCGGCGATCACCTCGCCGGGTTTATCGCTGCTGATAGAGGCATAGGCGATAGGGATCAGGGCGCCTTTGGGCAGAGCGATCGGGTCTATCCTGCGGCAGGCGGGCGGCACGATGCTGGAGACTTTCAGCAGATTTACGTCCCCGACGCCGGCCTGACGAAGAGCACCATCGAACGCGTTGAGTTCCGTTGGAGCTTCGCTGCAACCCGATACCAGAAAATATCTGCGCGGAACGCTGAAACTCATGCCGAAATCCCCAGTGTAGCTTTCATCATGGGCGGTTTATGCGTGAGGGGCCGGCCATGTACTTCCAGGACGCCGCGCTTTAGTTCCATCACGGAAACTGACCTGGCGTGGAGCAATTTCTTCAGGTGTTCAAAGGCCTTCTCCGGCTGGATTTCGTCCCCGCAGGTGAAGAGGTCGACTGCGGCGTAGCCGTATTCCGGCCAGGTGTGGATAGACAGGTGCGACTCGGCGATCACTACGACGCCGCTAATGCCGTGAGGGTTGAAGAGATGAAAGACCTCTTCCACGACCGTCGCCCCCGAGAGGCGAGCAGCTTCCAACATGGCAGAAGCAACCAGATTGCAATCATTCAGAGCCTTGGCATCGCAATCGTAGTATTCCACCAGTATCTGTCGTCCCAATGCGTTCAATTTATGGTACCTCCTCGTTCCGGGCTGCACCCCTGCAGCCACCCGGTTTGTTGGTTTAGAAGTAAGGTGGACAGGTCACCCAGAGCACCACGGCATCGCTGCTGCCGACGTTCTGCAGCCAATGTTGCCGGTCGGCCGTGAAATAGAAACTGTCACCTTTTTTAGCTTTGAAGGTCTGTTTGCCTAATTTCAGGGCGACTCGCCCCTGCAGGATGTATCCGAATTCTTCTCCGGTGAAGGGTTCACTTTCCTCGGTCGATTCACCCGGAGCCAGGATCAGCAGAGCCGGTTCCATCTGACGGTTTGTGGCTCCCGGCACCAGAAGCTCAAAGCCCTGGACGCCCTCTTTTTCGATGGTCCGCCGGGATTCCTGAGGATAGATGACCTTTTCGCCCGAAGGTTCGCTGAAGAAGGACGAAAGCGAGATGTTCATCGCCGTCAGGATCTGTTCCAGGCTGTCCAGCGAGATCGACGTCAGATCCCGTTCGATCTGAGAGATAAATCCCTTGGTCAGTCCGGCGCGATCCGCCAGCTCTTCCTGGGTCAGTTCCGAAGCCGATCGCAAATTGTGGATTTTTTCGCCGATGTTCATTTTATTTCAAGCGTAGTTTACTAAATCCGATGTTTAGTAAAGTAGACCAAGAAATATAGTAAAAATAAATGCCTGAGTCAAGAAAAATTCTCTAATTATTTTCACGATTTTTTACACCCTTTTTGCTGCGGGCAGAAGGTAGGAAATACGCAGTTGCACTATCGCCGGATTTGTGAGGTTTATCGCGGGGCTTTTCACGCGATTGCCGGAGGAGAGATCGGCGGATGAAGTTTAGTTTTCTCTGAATATTCTGTAAAATATTTGGATCAACAAGCGAAGTATACTAAGCCGGTTGTTTAGTATAATGGGTCGGGAATTGGGTAGAAATGTGAGCGACAGACAGGATTATTCTCGGTTCCCGCACCAATTCACGAATGGATATCACGACGGAGAATAGGAACACCCATCAGCAGAAGACCCAAACAGAGAAAACGCCGAATATTTCGGCGTTTTCTCAAAGCAATAGCATAAAAGCTGTTTGGCACCAACGATTGTGAGAACTGAATACATGTCTGAATACGCATTACACATGGAATGTGTTGGTCAGCAATTCATGCTGACTAACGTACTCATCCTACTTGCAGCCCGATTGACTGCCCGTTCAGGAGGCATGAACTCCACCACCAACCTGACAGATGAAAAATGCTGCGGCTCCCCTGTCCCCAGGCGTGCGCTGATACTCCTGGGCTATTTCGGCAGTATCCACGAAAAAGCAATAGTGTGAACAATGGCATTGGATACCGGTGTTTCTCCCACCGTCCGCAAGGCTGATCCATAGAATCAGAATTTGTCTGCGGAGGGTCACGCATGAGCCGCAGCGTTTAATTCCATAAAAAAAGGCCTAATCCACAAGCGCGTCAAACGCGCCGCTGATTATGCCTTCATCTTGTGGCTCTAAAAAGCCACCCGATAAGACGGCTTGCATCCGAAATGCAAGTCGATTTGATTGTCGTTATCTATCTATCGGCAGAACAACGCCGATACTTTAGTGTGGGCGATATTGGATTCGAACCAACGACTTCCTGCTTGTAAGGCAGGCGCTCTGAACCAGCTGAGCTAATCGCCCTTTTGGTTACGGGAACGCCGGATGATGGCCCAGGGTACCAGAACACAATAACCTAACACCAGGAGCATGGGCGCCAGGCGCAGAGACCAGAATGAATTCCAGGGGCCCTGCATCATGGCGATATAGCCGAGGAAGATAACGCCAATTGCTCCGAGAAAGAAAATGTAATTCTCTTTTCCGAAGATATTGACGGCCGCTTCCTTATGGGTGCGTTTTTTAACGGTTTTTTCTTTCATGCCAGGGTTTCGCTGAAATGTCGGTGGTTTCTGTACAAGTATCGAGCAATATACGAAACAATTCTGTGTTTTGCAAGAAAAATTATGGTTGAATTTATTTTTAGGAAAACAGCTCAATTTTTCTCATCAGGAAGGTCCATTCCCGGTCGACACGCTGCTGCATGAGCTGCAAGTCCTGTTCTTTCAAGTGCTTAAAGCGTCCCTGCAGGCGGACGTATTCCTGCACCGGCACCCCTTTGGACGCGTGGTTGATGGTGTATCTGGTTCCGTTTTCGACCTCGTAGAGCGGAAATACCTTGGTTTCAACCGCCAGTCGGCTGATTTTAATGGAGTCGCTTTCCAGCGACTTGTGCCCGGGCGGGCAGGGGCTGAAGATGTGGATCAGCCTCATCCCCTTGGTGGCTTTGGCTTTTTCCAGCTTTCTCCTGAGATCATCCGGAAACGCGACCGTCGCCGTGGCAGCATAGGGAATACGGTGCGCTGCCAGAATTTCGACCAGGTTCTTTTTGGGTTCTTCCTTGGGATGTTCGCGTGGTGTGGTGGTCGTCCAGGCGCCAATGGGAGTCGATGAAGAGCGCTGAACGCCGGTGTTCATGTAGGCTTCGTTGTCGTAGCAGACGTACAGGATATTTTCGTTCCTTTCTGCAGCTGCCGATAGAGCGCCAAAGCCAATATCCATGGTGCCGCCGTCACCTGCCCAGGCGACGACGTTCACGTCTTGAACGCCTTGAACGTCGAGACCATGGCGCACCCCGGTTGCAGTGATGGCGGCGGTCTCGAAGGCGCAGTGCACCACGGGCACTCCTGCCGCTGAATAGGGGAAGGGTCCGTCAATCACCGCCCAGCAGCAGGCGGGGATGCAGAGGACGGTGCGGGGTCCGAACACCTTCAGCGCGATGCGCATCGCCAGGGAAGCTCCGCACCCCGGACAAGCCAGGTGACCGGACGACATCAGTTCGCATTCCGGTAGATCGTAAGTGATTTGACCAGGTACATGAGGGGACATCTTTATCTCCGTAGAGTCATTGATTCCTGTAGTAAGCTGCACAAACTGCGCACCGATAATGCCATCGGTGCTGACGATGCAGCTATTTCGTGGTATCTATTAGAGTGAACCTGCCTTCGGGCAATAGTTCACTGAAAAACAGCAGTTTATCACATTGCATAGACAGATGCCGTCCTGCCAATTTATCGCTGATATCGCCTTCTTGCTGGGCGTCCAGCAGTAGGATCGGCCGGTCGGTGCGTACCTGCATCTTCCTAAAATCGCTGAGGCTTACCCAGGTTGCTTCCCTTTCAGAATAGGCGATGATCTGAAAAATGGGTTCCCAGGGCCATTTGCCTCCCCCTACCAGCAGCAACGTATCTGTCGGCGCGACGTATTTCTCGATATATGGGAACAGCTCCTGAAACGGCTGCTTCGGCGAGGATTGCAGCTTCAGCGGAAATATGATTAAAACGGCGACGTAAATAACCAGAAAAACAGCCACGACATTGCCGATGTATCGCCGAACTCGCTCGGAGGTGACGTAGTTAATACCGATCCCCGTCAAGAACGCCAGTGAAGGATAGATCGGAAAAAGGTAATGATGCGATTTTCCCTTGGATATACTCACTCCCAAGATGATAACGACCGCGCTGATTAAAAAAATACTGACTTGCGGCAACTCCAATTTCTTTCTAAACGAGACCCAGATCCCAATGGCGCAGAAAAGCAGCCAGTGCCAGTACTGCGCGAGTAAAATATTGGGGTAAAAGAACGGGCCCGGTTTGATTTTGGTGCTGCCGGTCGTCATGGTTTTATAGACCTGGTCATGCACGTACCCGCTGACCGCGGAAGCGCCTTCTCCGTACAACCAGACGGCAAACGGCAGAAAGCTTATCATCAACGCCAGATAGAAGCGCCAGTCTGCCAGAATTTCCCACTTGCGAAATATCAGAATCCAGATGAATAGTACAGCGATCGGTGCAGCTCCGACTGGACCCTTGGTCATGATGGCGGCTGACGTGGAGAACCCGACCACCAGCCAGGGCCAGAGTTTGCGATTTTGTAGGTTCAGCAAACCCCAGAGCGCCAGGGTAATAAAGAACACCAAAGGCATATCGAGGCGCGGCTTGGAGGCCATCGCCGTAAAGCGCGGAGACGCCAATAGACAGACCCCCGCAAAGAAACCGACCCACGCACCTCCGAACCGCCTGCCGATGCGATAGATCAATAACACCAATCCCAATCCCAACAATCCGGGTAATACTTTACTCTGTGCTAACCCGGATCCGGCGACTTTAAACCAGAGCGCCTGTACCCAGAAGAAAAAGGGTGGATGTTCGTGAAATTCGGGCCACCAGAGCTGTGAATGATGCAACGGCATCCAGTTCCCGTGTTCTGCCGCGTTTTTCGATACCGTCCAGTAAACCAGAGCGTCGGTGTCGCTGATTGGTTCCCAGATATGCGCAAAAATCAGTACAGAGGCAACGGCAAAGAGCAAAATAAAGAGCAAGGATTTTCTGATCTGGACGTCCACCCTAAAGGGGATCAGATAATCGCGGAAGAATTCTGAAAGGGCAGCCAAAGACAATCAATCGCTCCCAGAGGCTGTTGTTGTCAAAGGACGTTGACTTTGTTGGCGAAGGTGCGTGCGTTCATTATGCCTTCAATTCGATCCAGTTCAGGTGTCGTTCTGTCTTTTCCGGATGCAGGGTCTTCTCCAGAATTTCGGTGATGGTCTTCGGCGTAATGTCCCGTCCGCCTAAGCCCGCGATGAACCCGTAGATCGCGGGGCGAAAGCGCTCTTCCATATCGTACATGGAGGCTTTGATTTCCTGAGCGAAGATGCCGCCGAAACCCGGGCAGATATTGCGGTCGATGACGCCGACCTTGGGGATGCCGCGCAGCGCATCCCGCACCAGCGCAATGGGGAAGGGGCGGAAAGTGCGAATTTTTAGCAACCCCACCGCTTCGCCGCGATCGCGCCACTCGTCGATTACGTCTCGGGCGGTGGAAGTCACCGTCCCCGAGGTGACGATGACGGCTTCTGCGTCTTCGCAGCGGTACGGTTCGATCAACCCATAAGACCTGCCGAAGTGCTGAGCGAATTCCCGATCCACCTCCGCGGAAACCCTGAGTGCGTCGTTCATGGCTTCCTGCTGCATGTAGCGGAATTCCATGTAGACGTCCACTCCGGTCATACCGCCGAAAGCTCTGGGGTTGTCGACGTCAACCTTGATATCCGCCCGGTAGGGAGGCAGGAAGGCGTCGACTTCCGGAGCTTCGGGGATGTCGATGGCTTCAGCGGTGTGAGAAAGGTAGAAGGCGTCCAACACCAGCATCACCGGCAGCTTGATGGTTTCCGCTATTTTAAAGGCTTGCAGGGCCGTATCCAGCACTTCCTGGTTGGATTCGCAGTAGAATTGCAGCCAGCCGGTGTCGCGCTGCGACAGGGTATCGTTCTGATCGGTCCAGATAGTCCAGCCGGGAGCCATGGCGCGATTGACGTCCGCCAGTACGATGGGCAGGCGCGCTCCCGCCGCCCAGTGGATCAGTTCGTGCATCAACGCCAGACCTTGCGCCGACGTGGCGGTAAAGGAGCGAGCTCCGGTGAGGGAAGCTCCGATGCACCCTGCCAGCGCCGAGTGTTCGGATTCCACCTTGATGAAGCTGGCGTCCAGCTTTCCCTCTGAAACCAGGTCAGCTAACTCTTCGATGATGGAGGTCTGCGGAGTAATGGGGTAGGCGGATACGACCTGCGCGCGGGCTCTCATCACGCCCCAGGCCACCGCTTGATTTCCAGTTAAGACTTTTTGCATGGATGATTCTTTATGGTTTATAGGCCAAGTTCGCGGAGGAATTTCGCGAACGAGGGACTTCTTTTTTTGATTTGTGGATCCTTCATCTTCAGTGATTTCGCCAAGCTTGGTAAATGTTTTGTTTTGTGATATGAATTATTCTTATAGAAGCCATCGCGGAGTATTTTTATCGCATCTTGACAATCCGCTCGATTTTTTACCCGATTTGCAACTTCTTTCTTCTCGAACAACTTACAATTGAAAACTTCTTGATCCGCCAAAACCCAATTTTCCACCATGTGGTCAGCGCAAATGACCGAGAAATTTCTTGCAGTAATTCCGTTCACCTGTTCTTCAATTCTATCCCTAACCATTTCAGCAAATTCCCCCGGGCATTGGGGATTATCTTCCCGATCAAACACAAGGACTATCTTTTCTGGTTTTCTTTTTAAAGCCGCCTCAACCTGTCGGAAAACTTTTGGACTTACCCGCAGCTGTTGATTTCTAAAGGTTATTGCTTCAGTTTTTCGTGCCTCGCTGACCAATAAGTTGAATAATCTCAAAATATACGGCAGTACTTGATACTCGGATTCACCTGGCACCAATAAGACTATTTTCGGACGATTTAACTTTGGAGGTTTATTCTTCTTCATCTTCGTCGAATAATGGTAATTGAACAGGAACACCGCCTAATGCGCCCGATTCCCAGTACTCCCCGGGTTTCATGATTTTTTCATCAACGATTTCAATCAACTCAGGATTTTTTTCTAGAGCGGATCGGATAATTGTTTCGCCTCTCCGATTCCTTTCAATTATATAAAGCGATTTTGGAGGCACTTCGTTTACAATATCCGTTGAGTGCGTTGCAAGCACAATCTGTCTTCCTCCTTCACTCTCCTCAACGCAAGTTCTCACAAAATGCTTTTGTATCCACGGGTGCACGCTGTTCTCTGGTTCATCGTAGGCAGCAAATTGAACGTCCTCATGTACCAAAGGAGTGAAGAGCGCTAGCGCCTGAATTGAACCATCAGAGATGTCCTTTAGATGCCAAGGACGCTTAATTCCGCTCTCTTTAAAATTATAGCTGAGCTGTTTGTTATCAGTATAGTATAAGTTTATAGACTCGAGAGTTGGTACGACTATTTTAAGATGATCAAACAATTCTTCGTAAGAATCAGGTATCTCTTTTTGGAGATATCTTATAATCGCAGCAAGGTTTGTTCCCTCGGCATTTAATAGTGTTC
The DNA here is from genome assembly GCA_026394195.1 of bacterium. Lineage (GTDB taxonomy): Bacteria > Electryoneota > B3-LCP > B3-LCP > B3-LCP > JAPKYS01. The sequence continues at coordinate 141,598 of JAPKYS010000043.1, forward strand.
CTGCGGCAACTATGTCACGCACCGGCTGCCTTGCCTCATCGGGAATTAGATGATAAGTTCGGCAACCATCAAAATAATCAAGAAAAGAAGTGAGAAGTGGATTTTGATTCCACCCTGCTACGATTAACTCTGAACTGCCTTTCCCCTCATGGAAAAAAGGACCATTATCAATGGCTGGTTGAAAGAAATCTAGTAATTCACTTTTTTTTAGCGAATCGGTTACTTTCTTATCTAGTTCCCATTCGAGTGGTTTGCCCTTCTCGCGCAGTAGATGAAATAAACGACCTCCTGCATTTGCAGCATACACTTCTATCTCGAAATTCTCAAATGGAACTTCATAGGGTGAATCAATTGTTGTCTCCGAAGATTGAAAAGCAAAGGAATACTTCCAATTAATTTTACCGATTATTAGAGATTTTTGATTTTCGTCACCAGGGTAAACCTTTCGAATATTATCCCATTCTAGCTCAAAATCGAACCTAATTGCTTTTTTTGATCTACGAATTCTTCTATAACAGATATTTTCATAACCACCAAATTTATCGACTGAGTTTGATAAACCTTCTCTCATGACGCTAAAAAGAAACTCCAACGCCTTCACAAAATTCGATTTCCCTGACGAGTTCGCTCCTACCAATACCATAAACGGCGGCATGGGGTCAATGACGACGTCCCGCAGCGATTTGAAATTCTGGATGTGTAATCGGGTGATCATTTCTTCACCTCATGTGCTTGTTTTTTCACTTCCACACCTCATCTCCAACCAGCCATTCACCGATTTCTTTCGCCACCAGGCGGCTGCCACCGGCTCCGAGTACGCTGCCGCTTTGTGCTTATTCCGGTTTCCCAGATTTGATTTATTAGAGGGAGACGTTAAGAAGCTATAAATATTTGCGCCAAATTCCGCGACCTGATTTTCCGCGCCGCACGGCGCATTCAAATCCAGCATGTTCGAAAACGGATTCAAGACCAGTCCAGACGAAGACATCCGGCAGTTTTCCGGATTTCAAATGTGCCGGATAGCCTTCGATGACCGTCGCGCCATGCTCTTTGGCGAATTTTGTCGCCGCTTTCAACAATTCAAGAGTCAAGCCGCACTTTCGTTCTTTCCTGGCGATGAAAAAGCAGACCACCGACCAGGTTGGCAGATCGTCGATGGGAGCCAATACCTTAGAGCGAGACAGCAGATAATAGGCGCTCCTCGGACCGACGGCGACCCAACCCACCGGCTCACCGGAACGAATTGCGATCAGTCCAGGAATTTCACCGCTTTCCACGAGGCGCTGCATGGCTGAGTGATTCCCTTCGCCCTTGGTTTTAGCAAAATCCGCAGAGGATAAGCGCCAGTGCATACACCAGCAGCCTCCGCAAGCGCCGTTGGCTCCGAAGAGTTTTTCCAGATCCTTCCAGCGGTCCGGTGTGACCGGAACTATTTCCAGATTATCCAACGTTCTCTCTCCCGATTTTCCAGACCGTCTCGGTGCAGCAGGCGTCAAAGTCGAGTCGGGGCAATTTCATATCATCACCTGAAACTCGATATTCGTTCGGTAATCGCCGCGGCCAGAGCATCCGGTTCGTCAGTGCCGATGCGGATGATGCGGTCCTGGTCTTTCAGCGCCAATTGCACGGCATCCGGTCCCGAAATATTGTAGAGCCAACCTCGGGGAATCTTATGGACGCCATACCCCCAAAACCAGGAATTGCGCACGGTTTTGCATCCAATAATCTCAGAAAGTTTGAACTTCTTGGATACGACTCCGATACCGAAAGATACGACAATCCATTCCGGGTCGATGCGGACGGTCAAGCTGTGAAAGATGAGGATGGTAAAAAGGAGGATAATTGTCGCTCCTCCGATTATCCAGAGAATGATTTGTGTCTCCTCGGCAGACTGCCCCACTTTCAGGCTGCCATTCAGCGCCAACCAGACAATGGACAGCATCGCCACTGCCGATGCTCCCATGATAATTCGCACCAGAGTCCCCGGCTGGGTGTGCTGATACAAGGTGATTCTCCTATTTCAGCACTTTAATTGAAATTGCGTTGCGCGGGCATTCGGTGACGCAGATGCCGCAGCCTTTGCAGTATTCGTAGTTGATGGCGTATTTTCCTCCGGGCAGCCGTGCGATGGCTGCGTCCGGACAGAAGATCAGGCAGTTGTCGCATTCCGGACAAGTACCGCAGGAAAAACAGCGCTGCGCCTCTTCCAATGCCTGTTGCTCGGTCAACCCGGAATAGATTTCCTCGAAGTTTTTGACCCTCTCCGGAAGGGGCATACCTCGCGGTTCCAGGCGTTCCACCAGAGTAAAATAATTGGTGTTGATCTCTTCCCAGGCGACGACGTGACTGTTGCGCCCTTCAAGTGAACGGGAAATCGTCTCGCATTCCGGCGGCGGCTGATTTTTCAAGAAGGAGTCGATGGCGATGGCAGCCTGCCGACCATGCCCTACGGCATGAGTCACCGTCCCTTCACCGGTAGCGGTATCGCCGCCGGAGAAGACGTTGGGCAGGTTGGTACGACCGTACCCATCCACCAGGATGCCCCAGCTTTCAGATTTAACGTCGGAAGGCAGGTAGCGCAGATCCGGCTGTTCGCCGATGGCGGTGATGACCATGTCCGCGTCGATGACGAAGTTGGAACCAGCGATGGGGATTGGCTTGCGGCGTCCCGAAGCATCCGGTTCACCCAATTCCATGCGAATAAACTCAACCTTGAGAGCAGACCCATTATTGCTGAGGTGTACCTTAACCGGCAAAGTCAGGAAATCGATCGGGATGCCCTCAGCGATCAGATCGTCGATCTCTTCTGCAATGGCGGGCATCTCTTCCCGGGAACGCCGGTAAACCACGCGCGGTTTGGATCCCAGGCGCATAACCGACCTCGCCACGTCCATAGCGGTGTTACCGCCTCCCACGACGATAATTCGGTCTCCTAATTCGACGTCTTCCTTCAAGGCGATCTTGCGCAGGACTTCGATGCCGGGGATGACCTCTTCGAGGTCCTGGCCTTCAGCGCCCAATTGCCGGGACAGGTGGTACCCGGTTCCGATGAAGATGGCTTCGTGCCGTTTCTGCAATTCCTCGAAGCTGACGTTCTGCCCCACCTTGCAGTTGAGCTTCAGGTCGACTCCGAAGGAAAGAATGTAGCCGATTTCACGGTCGAGAACGTCTTTAGGCAGACGATAATCCGGGATGCCGATGCGCATCATGCCGCCGGATGACGGGAGGGCTTCATAGACGGTCACCTTATAGCCCCGACGCGCCAACTGATAGGCGCAGGAAAGACCCGCCGGACCAGAACCAATAACCCCGACGCTCTGGCTCTTTTTCGCTTCCAAAAACTCCGGCGGAGGAATCTTGTCGAAGTTGACGTCGGCGAGAAACCTTTCGACCATATGGACGTTCAACCGTCCCCCCAGGTTGCCGCGGTTGCAATCCCGTTCGCAGGGGTGCGGGCAGACTCTGCCGCAAGTTGCGGGGAAGGGGTTGGTATTTAAAATCCACTTCCAGCCCTCTTCGTATTTGCCTTCCGCCACCAGGTGGATGAACTTGACGCAATCGGTACCCGCCGGGCAATTCAGGTTGCAGGGAGGAGCCTTTTCTTCGTAGTAGGGTTCAGCGTTGCGCCAGGAAGCGGTTTTATTGATGGTCATCCTACCCATCGACGCCGGCATGTACGGCATGTCGCGGTAGGTTTTTATGGTTATTTTTCCGTCGCTCATGTTTTTTTAGTTTGGGTTACATTCAGAGTTATTCCGACTCGTACTCTTCTCAGGCCAGAACCAATTCTCTCATGGAATTATACGCGTCCACCGCCGCGGCAGCGTTGGCTTCTGTCTTGAAGGGGACTTCTTCCTTGACCGCGGCAACCACGGATTCGATCTTCACCAGGCCGGTCACCCTGGCAAGAGCTCCTAAAACTGCTGTATTCACGATTGGCTGTGTGATCGAACCTAATTTGTGCTGAATGGCGATGTGAGCCGCGTTGACGCAGACGATGCGATACCGGTCGGGTAGATTGAGTTCGGATGGATCTTTGTCCGTATTGACCAGGATGGTGCCGCCATCTTTTAATCCCAGAGTCACGTCGTAAAATTGGATCAGTGACGGGTCGAGAATGACCAGGTGATCCGGGCTGTAGACCTGTGTCCTAAGCCGAATCGGTCGATCCGAAATACGCACGAAGGTCATTACTGGGGCTCCACGGCGCTCCACCCCGAAGGTGGGGAAGGTCTGAACGAATTTACCTTCTTTGAAGATCGCTACAGCCAGCAACTTTCCGGCGATTACGCCGCCCTGTCCGCCGCGGCTATGAAATCGTAGTTCTATCATGATGATTTTGTCGTTATGTGATCGATTGCAGAATTATCGTATACTACTATATGGGTACCTCATCCAGAAGGCGATACACCATCGGTGGTTCCAGACGAGTGCCGCCCCGGTGATGTTCCACTTCATCCCTCCGGCAAATAGCGTATTGCAGATTGCAAACTGGAGTGGTTTCCAGGTGGATATTCCAGAAAAAAGGGGCGATGTGACAGAGATCTTTGGCGGTTTTCGGAACCCTTTCAAAGGCAAAACAGGCCGAACAATGGCGCAAGGGAAGACGGTTGGCTCGAAAACTGGCACGCAAGTCTTCGAACCCCTTTCCCATCCAGATCTCTTCGAGTGAAGCATCGCGAACACTGCCCAAGTTTATCAAGCCGTGGTCAGCGCATACGCAGGTGACTTCACCGTTGGAGAACACCAGGGCGTTCTGTCCCTCGAAGATATTCCGGCAGTGAAACTGGATTCCGGGTCGCAGCGGCTTGTAAACGTAATGGTAAAAAGCTCTGAGGATTTCCTTGGCGAGGTGCCGCAGTGCGATGTTGAATCTATAATTAATGTCCGACTTGGCGGATTTTGTCATCTGCTTCCAGCGGAAGTGGCTTTCCTTAAGGTAAAAAAAAAATGCCGTAAATCCAAGTAAAAACTGAAAAAAGTAACCTTTTCCACTTCGCATCCAAAGGAAAATCGAGTGACCATGATGACCAGATTGAAAATTGCTTGCATTTGCCCGGTGAAATTCTTACTATATTCGCAGAAGGTACAAGGTAAAACATGAAAAATTACGATCTGCTGGTCATCGGTTCCGGACCAGCCGGCGAACGAGCTGCGGTCCAGGCTGCCAAGTTGAAGAAACGGGTTGCCATCATCGAAAAAGGCAGGCTGGTTGGGGGCGTATCACTCCACACCGGCACGCTTCCTTCGAAAACTCTGCGAGAAACGGTCTTGCACTATTCACAGCTCCGCAGACGTTCGGTTTACGGCATTCAGTGCTATTTACGGCAGGACATTTCCGTGCAGGAATTGATGTTCCGCAAGGATCAAGTCATCCAGAGCGAACTGGACGTCATCGAAGGTCACCTCTTTCGCAACAACATCGAGATCGTCTACGGTACGGCTTCTTTCATCGATTCCAATACTCTCGAAGTCAAGCTGCCGGATGGAAACGAAGCCGTCTACAAGGGAGAAGTGATTCTGATCGCCACCGGGACCAGACCGGCGCGGCCGCGAGAAATCCCCTTCGATGACGCCAACGTATACGATGGGGAATCCATTCTCAAGCTAAATCGCATCCCCAAATCAATGGCGGTGGTGGGGGGCGGCGTGATCGGTTGCGAATATGCCTCGATCTTCTCCAACCTGGGTATAAAGATAACTCTATTCGACAGCCGCCAGCAAATTTTAAGCAATCTGGACCGGGAACTGGTGGAAGCTCTGCAGTATCAGATGCGTAAAAACGGGATGGTGCTGCACTTAAACGAGCAGGTTTCTGAAGTCGCCATCGAAGCGAACGACCGGGTGCGGATATCCTGTGTGAGCGGAAAAATCATCCATTGTGAGAAGCTCCTTTACGCCATCGGGCGCATCGGCAATACCGACAAGCTGAACCTGGATGCCATAGGGTTGAAACCGAACCAACGCGGATTTTTAGAAGTCAATGGCCATTTCCAGACCCAAATCCCGCATGTCTACGCCGCTGGAGACGTGATCGGTCAGCCGATGCTGGCTTCGGTCAGCCAGGATCAGGGGCGCATCGCCATGTGCTGGGCGTTCGGAGGCCCGGAAGACCGCTGTTCCATGAACCGCCTGTTACCTTATGCCATCTACACCATCCCGGAAATCTCTATCGTGGGCGAAACCGAGGAATCCCTGACAGCCCAAAACGTGCCCTATGAGATCGGACATGCCTTCTACCGCGAAGTCGCACGCGGGCAGATCATCAACGAACCGGATGGGATGGTCAAACTGCTCTTCAACCGGGAATCCCTGAATCTGCTGGGAGTGCACATCCTGGGCAGCCGAGCCTCAGAATTGATTCACATCGGACAAGCAGTGCTGAGCTTCGGCGGCAAGATCACCTACTTCATCGATACGGTATTCAATTATCCCACTCTTTCCGAAGCCTATAAAATTGCCGCGTTGAACGGAATCAACCGGCTGGGATAAGTCTTAGCCTCTTTTAATCATTCAAACCGGTCTCCATGCCCCGCACCATCCAGGTAGCGCTGCCGTTACCCATCAGCAAGACATTCTACTATAACTGTCCGGAAGAGCTCTCCGATCATGCGCTCCCCGGATGCCGCGCCGTGGTTCCCTTCGGGCACCGCTACCTGACCGGTATCATCGTCGATCACCCCGAGAAAACCCCCTATACAGAAAAGCTGCGCGACGCGATCGACCTTCCCGACTCTATGCCGCTGCTGACCGGCGAGATTCTGGAACTGACACGCTGGATTTCAAATTATTACCTCTGTTCCTGGGGGGAAGCCCTGAAAGCTGCCTTGCCTGTGGGTCATCTGCAGGAAGGCATCCGCCAGGTCAGGCTGTGCAAAGAAGCAGCGATCGCTGTCACTGATTTAAATCCTGTTGAAAAGCAGATCATCGATATCCTGCAAGGCGGCGATCGCAGCCCGGATTATCTCGCCAATAAAGTGCGCGTTGCGGGCCTGGTTCGAATACTGCGCAAGCTGGAAGAGCGGGGTTTGATCGCATTTCAGGAAAACCTTCCCCTGATCTCGTTAAATGTTCAATTCCAGGAAATGATCTCTCCCGGCGATGGCAAAGGGCAGGATGATCTCTTTGCGGAAGCCCATCGTCTGGCGAAAAAAGCTCCCCGGCGTTCAGACATGTTAAAGCAGGTGGCTCTGCTGGATCGCCCAATCCCTGCGGCTGAACTGATCAAGGCGAGCGGCGCAACGCGCCGAGCGCTCAATACTTTCATCGAGGCAGGGATTTTAAAATGCTCAAAGGTCGAAGTTAAAAGGTATCCCACGCTGGAAGCTCTCAGTATTCGTGAGGAGGCTCCTCTACCAGAACCCAACCCGGCCCAGCAATTGGCCATTAATACCGTGACGGCGGCGCAGGTCGGTGGGGGGTATAAAGCCTTTCTGCTGTACGGAGTAACCGGGTCAGGCAAGACGCTGGTGTATCAGAAAGTGATCGAGCGAGTTCTGCAAACCGGAGGACAAGCGCTGGTCCTGATCCCGGAAATTTCGCTGACTCCGCAGATGATGGGCCGCTTCAGAGCGCTTTTCGGCGACCGCATTGCCTTGCAGCACTCTGCCATGTCGACCGGTGAAAGAATCGACGTATGGCGAGGCATCGGGTCCGGCGAATTCGACATCGTCATCGGCGCGCGTTCTGCTGTATTCGCTCCCCTGAAACGCTTGAAACTGATCATCATCGATGAAGAAGGCGACACCAGCTTCAAACAGAATGAACCCAATCCCCGCTACCACGCCCGCGACGTCGCGCTGGTCAGAGCTCAGCAACAGGGATGCACTGTTATTCTGGGCAGCGCCACTCCCAGCATCGAGACCTATTTCAACGCCCAGCGGGGGCGATATCAGCTTCTGGAACTTCCCGAGCGGGTGGACGGCGTGCCCATGCCCAGGATCAAGTTTGTCGAACCACCCTACAGCCTCAGGAAAGTTGTAGGACTATCGTTGCAGCGCGCTCTGGAAGAGAGAATGATGCGGAAGGAGCAAGCCATCCTGCTACGAAACCGCCGGGGCTTCTTCACTTATGTCTTCTGTCCGAATTGCAATCATCTGGTTCGCTGTCCGCACTGCGAACTGACCCTGACCTATCATCGCTCGGATCAGGTCCTGCGCTGCCACGTCTGCGGTTATCAGAAGAACCCTCCCCGCAACTGCCCCGAATGCCGCAATGAATTGAAATACACCGGATCAGGGACGCAGCGGGTGGAAGATGAATTGCTGCAACTAATCCCCGGTCTGGCCATCGCCCGGCTGGACCAGGATACCGCCGGCCGCCACAAATCCCATCCCGCCATTTTGAAGAAATTCGCTCGTGGTGAGCAGCATGTTCTGTTAGGAACTAAAATGGTGGCTCGCGGGCATGATTACCCGGGCGTCACCCTGGTAGGCATCCTATCAGCCGATGCGGAGCTGACCTTTCCGGACTTCCGCTGCGATGAACGCACCTTCGGCCTGCTGCTTCAGGCAGCAGGGCGTGCCGGTCGAGCCTCCAAGCAGGATCAGCCTGGGGAAGTCCTGATCCAGACCTGGATGCCCGGTCACCCGGTGCTGAAACTGGTGCGGAATGCTGATTTTCGGGCGTTTTATCAGCGCGAGATCAAGCTGCGGCGCAACTTGAATTACCCTCCCTGGGGGTGGATGGTGCTGTTTTTATTCAGCGGCCTTGATCAGGGGAAAGCCTCCCTTGCCGCCACCGATTTTGTCGATCGCGCGAAACAGGTGGTTCCGGGCGGTGAATGGCTGGGACCGATGCCTGCCTTCAGAGCCAAGTTGAAAGATCACTTTCGCTACCAGGCGATTTTTAAGGCCAGCATCGATCAGAGAAGAATCAATTCAAAGGTGCACCGGATCATGAAACCCTGGCTGGAAGAAATGCGCTCGAAAATGCCCGTCGGAGTGCAATTAACCGTCGATGTGGATCCAATTTCGCTGCTGTAGGGTTGAACAGATAGGGATTCGCTGAAGATAATGAATAGTTCTGCCGATCCTTGAATTAGGATGCTCAGAATATCCACAGGATCGAAAATGGAAATTTTAATGGAAACCCGAGAAGAGACCCTAAGCGTTTCAGATACTATAGTGCCCGAAAAGACTCAAATCACTTTTCTTCAAGTTCAAAATCATCCCAGAGTCAAGATCCTGATGGATAAGGCCAACGAGTTCTTGGGGGTGATTGGTTACACTGAACATGGACCCCGCCACGGGAAGATTGTCTCTAAAATGGCGCGTGAGCTTCTAAGGGCTCTGGGCGACGATGAACGCACGCTGGAACTTGCCGCCATTGCCGGGTATCTGCATGACGTCGGCAACGTCATCAATCGGGATCACCACGCTCAAACCGGAGCCATTCTGGCCGGGCAGATCCTCGAAGAAATGGGAATGCCCTTCGATGACGCGGTGGAAATCATCGCCGCCATCGGCAACCACCATGAAGAAGACGGGCTGCCGGTCAGCCGGATATCCGCGGCGCTGATCATCGCAGATAAAGCGGACGTGCACCGTTCCCGAGTGCGAACCATTAATAGCTTGAGAACCGATCTGCATGATCGGGTCAATTATGCCGTGACCCGCAGCAAGATCACGGTGGATGCGGAGAAAAACCACATTACACTCTCTCTGGACGTTGACACCCGCATTGCGTCGGTTATGGAATATTTTGAGATTTTCCTCTCAAGGATGCTGATTTCAAAGAAAGCCTCAAATTTCCTGAAAATGGAATTCCACGTCGACACCAACGGAAATCACCTGCTATAGGACCCCATGCGCAGCCGGCTGCTTTTTTTACTTGTTCTCGCCCAGTTGTTAACCAGAACCGGTCTGTCAGCCGACTGGAAGGAATCGGAAGGAATTCAGGGAAAAATCTACTTTCATACCGGCGATGAAGAGAACACTGCGGAGCTCAACCGAGCCATCGCAAGGGCCCTCCCGGACGTCGATACGAAGCTCAACGTTCGATTAAGCCGACCGGTACAGATTTATCTTGCTTCCAGTCAGAACGAATTCGATCAACTGACCGGAGGGAGACTGCCGCCCTGGTCGCAGGGAGTATCTTTTCCGCAGAATGGTTCGATCGTCTTGAAATCTGCTGCTTTCTCGCACGACGTCTCGACTTTGAACCGTACCGCAGTCCATGAGTTGGTGCATTTGCTGCTGGCGGTGAAGGCTGGACCCTATGTCCCTCGCTGGCTGGGCGAAGGTCTGGCGCTATTGCTGTCGCAGGAAGGCGTAGAAAAATCCCGTATGCCCATCGCCAGAGCCCTCTGGTCAGGGAAACTTATTCGCCTCACCGATGTTGAACAAGTTGACACCTTCACTGCCGATCGGGCGGAATTGGCTTACCTGGAAAGCCAGCAGGCGGTTGAGTTTCTCACTCAGCGGTATGGTTGGAAGGCTGTAAGCCGCGTGTTGGATTCGATGCGGCAGGGAAAGTCCTGGGATGATGCCCTGTTCAGCGAAGTCGGAGTCGACCAGGCAGGACTTGAAGCCCAATGGCAGGAAAGCATCCGCGGCGCCTACCGCTGGATGGTGCTGCTGGATTTCAATTTCTTCCTGTTCACCGGAGCAACACTTCTGGTATTAGCTGCAGGCGTTGTCGTCATGCGGCGCCGCAAGCGCATCTATCGGCAATGGGAAGCCGAAGAGAATGGAAATTAGAGCGCTTTTTGATAAAAAATCCGCTGGAAATCCGGAAATAATTTTGTAACTTATTGGGAAATAGACTCACGGTTCATCGAAAGAGCTGAACGTGGATAATTGCAAACGACTTGGTAGCTTAATGGCGGCGATGATACTGCTGCTCGCTTTGGCCGGCGCTGTTATGGCGCAGGGGACGTCTGGGTTTGAGGTCTTAAGAATGCAACCTCAGCCGAGAGGGAGTTCGCTGGCCGGCGCCTTGATTGCGGATGCCGGTAACATCGAAAGCACGTTCTTCAACCCGGCCGGTCTGCACTCCATCACGCGCCGGACCGCTACGGCTACGTATATGAAATACCTGTTGGACATTAAAACCGGATACCTGGCGTACGCAGCTCCGACACAGCCGTGGGGCGTCTGGGGAGCCAGCCTGAATTATACCAACTATGGAGAATTCGACAAACGCAGTTCGACGGGAGAGGATCAGGGGCTCTTCAAGGCAACGGATTACGTTTTCGGAATCCATTACGCCAATCAGGTGAAAGATAGACTCAGCCTGGGAGCCAGCGGCAAGTTCGTCTACTCTAAAATCGACGTCTACTCAGGTTCAGCGTTGGCGTTCGATCTGGGAGCGCAGTACAAACTCAACCCGGATCACCTGATCCTGGGAGCGGGCATTTTCAACCTGGGCTGGACCACCAACGCTTACGTCAGTACCCGCGATGACCTGCCGTTATATTATCGAGTCGGTTTGAAGGCAATGCCGACCGGACTGCCTGCCGACCTCTATTTCACGGTCACCCTGTACCAGGAGTATGCCGACAATTACTCACTGAACAATTTTGGTGGATCGAGATTCCTTGATTTTCTCGGTGAATTCTACTACGGGATCGGCGCGGAATTCCATCCTATGGATGTGCTTTATCTTCGCATCGGCTATGATACCCGTGGTCTGGATCAGAAAGTCGGCACCAGCAAAGACGCTCTGGCAGGTATCTGCGGCGGATTCGGTGTTGATATGACCATCGCTCGCTTTGAATATGGTCTCGCATCTTATGGCGAACTGGGACTGGTCCAGCGCGTGGGGATGTCCGCCAGTTTCTAAGACCGCTTATGTTTAAAAAATTATCGTCCAATCCGGAGCACAGGGATTGGACGATTTTTATTTGGGCTCTTTGGCCATTAAACCTTTATGGTGGCTGCGGGTCTAAATTATAGAATCGAGCGACACACTATGCCCAGTCAGGATGAACAAGAGTTAGTCAGAAAATTTCAAGCCGGCGATCAAGCTGCATTCAATGATCTGGTGCGCAAATATCAGCAGCCGATCTATCAGGTGGCTCGCCGCCTGCTGAATTCGCACGAAGAGGCTGAGGATTTAAGTCAGGACGTATTCATTAAAGCTTTTCATAACCTGAAGGATTTTCGTTCGGAATCGAGTTTTTATACCTGGATCTACCGCATCGCCGTCAACCTGGGCTTGAACGTGTTGCGCAAACGGAAAATTCGCCAGTTCTTCAGTCTGGAAACGGTTGGACTGAGCATTGCCAGTAAAACGCCCGGCGTCGATCAGCAGATGGAGAAGGATGAGATGGTGACGGCGCTCCACCACGCCATTGAAAAATTGCCCAATAAACAGAAAATTGTATTCACCCTGCGCTATTTCCAGAATCTGCCTCATGCTGAAATCGCCCGCATTCTGGACCGCGATGAAGGCACCATTAAAGCCAACTATCATCTGGCGGTGCGCAAGCTGCAAAAAGCCGTGAAGGTATAGTACCCAAGGGGAATGAATCATGAAGTGCAAAATCGTACGCGCCCAACTGCTGCAACTCTTCGATGAAGGCGGGTTGTCAAAACTTTCCGCCGACCTGCGGACGCATCTGGAAGGATGCAAGCTCTGCGCGGCGGAACTGCAGCAATTGGCTGAACTCAGGAATGGATTGGCTCGAATTCCCAGTCCTGAACCTGCAGAGCTCTTCTGGATTAATTTTCTGCCGAAGCTGAACTGGAAATTGGAAACCGCTCTACGCCGGAAAACCAAAGACTTCGCCTGGATTCCTTCTCTGGCGGCCACGGTGGTTTTCACTCTCTTCCTGATCAAGACTCCGATCCTGACGGCTCCGCCGGGCTGGATTAACAATCTGTCCGAAGCCTCGGCCCCATCGACTTATGCGGGAATTTTCCAAAGCGCCATCAGTTCGCTGGATACCGTCGAATTGGCGGCAGCGTTGCAAGATACCAGCATTTTAAACCAGGTCATAGACAGCGATGAGGGGATGATTGCCCTGCAATTCAGCGAGCCGATCTCCTACCAGCCGGATGACCCCATCGATCAATTATCGGCATTGGATGATGACGCCATCACTGCTATCATCTCCGCATTGCAGCAAAAATCGATCATTCACTCATGAGATAGAATGGAACCGTGCAGGAACCACTTAACCACAACCACAAGGAGTAATATGCTGAAGAAATTGTCATTGGGGATCCTGATTCTGGGTCTATTGATTCCAGCGCTGAGTTTCGCTCAGCCACCGCCACCGCCTGACCGCGACTCGCACCGCAACCGCATGGGGAAGCATCGCCGCGCGGACGTCGAAGCGCGGGTGCGCACCATGAAGGTGTGGAAGATGACCGAGGAGATGAATCTGACCGAAGATCAAGCCGCCAAGTTTTTCCCTCTGCAGAACGACATGGAACGCAAACTTGACGACCTCGACGGCGACCGTCAGGTCAAGATGCTGGAACTCGAAAACGAGGTCTGGAAGGAAAAACCGGACGGCAAGAAGATCAACGACCTGCTGAACGCGCTGGAAAATCTGGAGAAGCAACACCTGGATCTGCGGCTCAAGTTCCGCCAGGACGTCAAGGGAATCTTGAGCCCTGAACAGATGGGCAAGATGGCGCTGTTTCACGACCGCTTTCCCGGTATGATGCGGGACGCCATCGAAAGCTACCAGAAGGCTCGCGGGATGGGTCGTCCGGATGGACCACCGCCCTGCGACCCGGATAACCCCAATCCCGGTCCGCCGCCAGGCCCCGGCCCCGGTGGTCCGTGATCATGATTCAAGAGGGCGCAATTCTTGCGCCCTCTTGATGTTAAAAGTTAAAAGTTAAAGGTTAAAGGTTGAAGGTTGAAGGTTGGGGAGGGGGGGGCAGGGGTGCTTAACCTGTGATATTCCCATTCGGGGAGACCTTAAATACCGTACCTGGACGGCTTACCTTTGCTTTTTCCTCTATTTTAGCCCAATATTTTATCAATCGCCACGTTTGATCTAAGAATGTAAAACTAATAAACCCTTTTGTAAGAAAAAAGATCGTTAAGTTTGCTTTTCTCAAAGCAGATTTATTCACCGGATTAGTTAATATTCCCCGATCATGCGTAATGATAATCCAACCACCTTCTTTCCCCAATTGAGGGATCCAAACGTCATCGGGGATGGAGGTATCTTTAAATTTCTTCTTCAGGTAAGTATATTCATCCTCAGAATGCAGGTCGTGTTTTGCGATCTCAGCCAAAAAATCGACAAGCCTTGGGGAAATATTGTGATCAAAGAAAAACTTCATGCAGCGAGTCTTCTTGTTTTCTGAGTCTCATACTCATAGGCTGCCTTCGTGGCTTTGGGATCTACGTCGTACCACCAGGAAACTTTCTCAACGGAACCCTCCACTTTAACCATTTGAGCAAGGATAATAGTCTGAACGCCCTCTTTATTTACGATCGGCTGCCCGAAGCTTCGCGCTGGATCGATCACGATCGGTTCGCTTTGAGTAAGGGGCCACCACCGAATGGAAATACCCTCCGCAGACGTTTCGACTTCTTCCAAAAATATCCTAGTCATTTCATCAAACACATATTGTCGGTTCTGGAGATTAATTAGCGCCTTGTCATTAAATTCATCAGCAGCATCGGCGAAAATTTTTTTACCATCAGTCAATAATATTTTTGTCGCAAAGGGGTGGCGAGTTTTGAACACAATGATCGCCTGCTCGTAAACCTTGCGAATTGTTTGAATGCTTAAACCTTTCTGCAAAAGCTTATTGACCATCATAATTTCGATCATTTGCAAGAAGCTCAATTCGTATTTGTTTTCAACTTTGCCATAATCAGTGGATATCAGTGGTTTTACAGGTGTACGAATACCCGTGGGGTAGCGAAGGTCACCTCGCACCCAATGTCGAACCCGTGACCATGACACTCCGGTAAATCGGGAAACTTCACAGATGGTGTAAGCCCCTTTACCAAGGTTTCCGAAGCTATTCTCGCTGTTTTTATTGGTTGTTTTCATGATTTTACCCCCATGGTACAATTTAACTGGTGAGAAAAGGCAAAGCAAGGAAAAATTCGTCTATTTTTACTTTTCTTGCGTTTTTTCAATATATGTAATACGTACAGCACCCTATTATTTCTACTCCCACCCGTAGTTCCTGAGTTCCCTTCACCGCTTGAATAACATTTAGTGCTGTCAGATCTCCGTACCCGGTTGGTATGATGTTTCTCAAGCGTCGGGAGCGGTGATTTGGGTGGCACAACAATAATTTAATACAAGGGATTCAGAATGTCAAGCAATACTGCACTTTTGTTCAATGGGCAGACAGTAAAATATTTAGAATTCAAAAAAAGGGCGCCCCCACGGAACGCCCTTTTTCGTTTATTGATATTTTTCGCTGTAGGGACATGCCATGGTAGCTGTCTCTACGATTCTTCTACCGAAAGGGCGTTTCATCAAACGCCCCTACCCCCACCCGTATGTAGTGTGGACTAGCGAAGCGTAGTCCACCCCCCCCATCTAATTTATTTAATGGTGGTCTACACCCTGCGGGTTAGTCCACCCTACTTTTACCAGGCAACGCCAGAATCCGATGATTAGCTCGTATGGCTTGTCTGATTCCGGACAAGCCGGAATGACAAGCATTTTTTATTTCAGCAGAATTAGCTTCTGTACCGCGGAGTATTCCCCCGCCTGCAACCGGCAAAAGTAGATGCCGGAGGTGAGGTTCGAGCCGTCGAAGGTGACTTCGTGTGTACCACTCTGTAGGGGTTCAACATGTTGAACCCCTACGATGCCACCGTCGATATTATAAACCGTCAGCGTCACTGGACTGATTTCTGGTAAATCAAACCGGATCGTGGTGGTCGGGTTGAAGGGGTTGGGGAAGTTCTGCAGGAGGGCGCAGGACGCAGGAAGGATCGCCGACTTTTCCGAACCTGCCCAATCGCCGAAGGATGCTCCCTGGTTTTCCCAGCCGAATGATCCGAAGTCACTTCCGAATCCCCACTTTTCAAAGGTGAAGCTGTGCTGGTCGATCACCGAATCGGGGTAAATTCCCACGTAGCCGTTGTAGACGTAGATTCCGGCGGGAGCGTTGCCCGGCACCATCTGAGTACGGTCGCGAGTTCCGATAAAATTGGCCGGCGCGGTCACGTGCACGGGGCCAATCAGCGGGCCGTAGGTCGTGCTATCCGGCAGGGTCACGTCGCACCAGACGTCGAAGTTCTGGGTTGAGTAACTGTTGTTGATGACCGAAATATCGAAGTTGAACGCTCCGCCGCCGTTGGGAATTTGTATCGGAACCGTCGTGGGCGTCAGCACAATTTCCAGCGGCGGCGTCGGTCCGGGCGGAGCGATAAATCCATAGTAAGATATGTCGCTATCCGTCAGCAGATCGATCTGGTGGCGATAGACAATGCTCCCATTTCCAGCCTGATCCAGATCGACGCAGGGATCGTAGGCAGCTCCGGTGACCAGGGGGCTTTGCGTCCAGGTTCCGCTCTGATTGGTAAGGTATAACAGGTTGCCGGTCGAATACAACCCTTGAGTCTGATGACAGGCAATGTGCATGATGCCGTCATTCTGCAGATTCAACCGGGGATGTCTGCAATTATAATCGCCGCTGGTCAGGACCGGCCATTCCCAGGTATTTGTGCCGTGCCGCTGCCTGGCGTAGTAGATCTGACCGGGAAACGGCATCTGGAGGTTAGTGTGAATTAACAGGTGAATGTCATTGTTGGGGGTCGTTTCAATCTGACCGGAATAGCTCCAGATTCCGGGGACGTTCACATCCTCAAAAGTCCAGTCGTTATTGCCCAGACTGGAATTTTTGGCGACCATGAGTTTGACTTCCATCAGCTGCCAGAAATTGCGAAATACGATGGCGACGCTGCCATCCGTTTTAGCACAGATCAGCGGAATAGCAAACAACCCTGCTTCGATCAGCATGCTATGGTCGAGTACCTGAAAGTGAAAATCCTCAGTACCATCCCAATACCCGTAGCCGATCTGCCACGCCTCGGTTTGGTCATTGTGCGCTTCGAAGGTAAAATGGACCCGGCCGTTGTTGTCGACGTCAAGATCCTGACCGCCGATACTCCAGTCTGGGGGTATCAAGAGGTCGTGATACTGCCACTGGATTCCATCGTAGATGCCCAGTTTGAAGGTGAACCGTTCGAAAAAAGCAACGTAGACTTTGCCGCTGCGTTTATCCACCTTCATCTGGTAATAACTCTGAGGTTCATCTGGGTTGCCGATTGGAGCCGGTACGGTCCAGCTGCTGTTGATCGGTTTTTGCAGGTAGTAGAGGTTATGGGGCGCAGAGGTGGTATCGATTCGGTCGAAGACGACGTGAATGGTCCCCTGATTGTCTATCCCCATGCTTTTCTGGCAGAGTTGATCGTTTTCGGGGCCGGTGGTCAAATTTTCGTAGACCGCCTGAGTCCACTGAGCCTGCGCAATCGTGAAAGTTATTAAAACTGTAACGATTGCTGCTGCGAGAGTTCGGTACGATTTCATGGTTTATTTTCCTTTGAATTGCCTGCATCCAAATGATACAGATAAGGGTTGATGGTTTCCCTCCCGTATTATTGGACAGGCTCCATATCGAAACAGTTGCTCCTTTAACAACCTCAATCCAGCAGGTTTTGGCTTCGTGCAGAAAATTGCATACAAAAAGGGCGACCCACCCGGATCGCCCCTTTTACCTTTTACCTTTTGCCTTTTTACTTGATTAAAGCCATCTTCTGCACTGCGGAGTATTCTCCTGCCTGCAATCTGCAGAAGTAGATGCCGGAGGTTAACATCGCGCCGTCGAAGGTAATTTCGTGCGTTCCCTTTTGTAGGGGTTCAACATGTTGAACCCCTACGATGCCACCGTCGATATTATAAACCGTCAGCGTCACTGGACTGATTTCTGGTAAATCAAACCGGATCGTTGTAGTCGGGTTGAAGGGGTTGGGGTCAGGGGCGACACCGACTATGTCTGTTTGGGGTCGGGTCAAGCCGACCCCTTGTATCTTGAAAATTGCTTATATTATTGTTGGAAAAGGGGATCAGAAGCAGCATTTTAGATACTGATAAACATCTGCTTGGGGAGTGGCTGACCGTTGACCCCTAGGTCTTCTACGACCGTCGCGTAGCTTG
>JAPKYS010000069.1 GCA_026394195.1 bacterium
GCCCCTTGTTACAAAATAGTGTCCCTACAACGCGTATTGCTATTTCATCAGCACCATTTTGTTTGTGGCTGAATACTCTCCTGCTTCCAGCTTGTACAGGTAGATGCCTGACGCCAGATGCGTCGCATCGAAGGTGACGCTGTGGGTTCCTGCATCTCTCATGCCATTCACCAGCTGCGCCACTTCCCGCCCCATGATGTCGAAGACCGTCAGCTTCACCAGTCCCGCTTGCGGCAGATTGAAGCTGATCGAAGTCAGGGGGTTGAACGGATTGGGGTAGTTTTGGTTCAGCGAGTATTCGGTCGGCATGGACGAATTCGTTACTGCGAATTCATCGAAGAAATCGCCGGTGACGAAGGATTCACTGATCCAGGGATTACCGTCCGCCACCGTCGATTTGGTGATGGTGAAGAAACTGCTGTCGGAAATCGTATTCGGGTAGGTGCCCATGTAGGAAATGAAGTACAACGTCCCCGAACTGATCGATCCGGCGATGGTCTGCGTCATCACCCGAGAGGGATTGGCTCCACCGCCCAACGTCCGCGTCACCGGCCCGAAGATCTGCGTGTATTGACCGGCAGAGTTGCGCACTTTATTCCAGACCGATCCGGTCTGTGGTGTGGTGGTCAAATTGTGCACGTTGATGTTGTACGGGAAACTGCCGCCGTTCGCCGGGATCACCACTGGCGGGTTGACCGCGCTGGTAGTGATATCCCAAACCACTGGAGGTACGCCGGTCGCGGTTGTGTAGAGGATGGAGAAACGGTTGGTGATCGCATGAGCGTTGGCATCTCGCGCTCCGTCGAAGAAGTACTGAATACCCACAGTCTCCGCCGGATTATCGATACCGATCGTGCCCTCAGTTTGCGCCGATGCGGACATGTCTTTGTATTGGACCTTGATGCGTCCGTCGCCTGTTGAGGTCGGATAATACACCGGATCCAACAGGATGATCTGGAAGGTCTCGAAAGCGCCAACCGGAGCGAATTGCTCGATGTGGTTGTATTCCACGATCAAACGGTGATTGGTAGCGTCGAACCAGCTCCAGACCTTGCCTGAATTGGTCCGCTGCGGGGACAGGTCTTCCCAGTATCCGGCAATCATCGCTTCCGGGCCATCGGTGTTGGGGATGCCTGAGTTCGAGTAGTCGTCTGCCAGGACGTCGCCCATGGCTACCCAGCCGTTGGCTCCGACCGAGTAGCGGCTGAAGGTCTGTCCGTAATAAACGAACGAGAAGGGGAGATCATAGCTGAACACCTGATCGTCTGACGTGAAGGCGACCATGGTTCCGGCGCCGCCGGAATCCGCCGAGATTTCCACCCAGTTATAGGCAGGCAGTTCAGGAGTGTCATAGGGATCGTAGGCGCGATACCCATAGGCGTCGGGTCCTGATGGGCTGTTCAAGGGATCGCCGACCACGAAGGTGATGTTCGCTTCATTCGTATAGGCGCTGTCAGCCGTGATGTGCAACAGGCAGGTGACGTTCTGACCCTGCGGGCAGGTTGAACTGACGTTGAACGTGTAAGCCGGCGTTCCCTGTCCCTGCTGGAAATGCCCCAGGTTTGGGAAGTTGGCTGTATTCTGAGTAATGGTCAGGTAGGGATCAGTGGTCGAAAGCGAACCTACAATATTGGTAGCTTGCCCTTGACCGACATTGTTCAAAGTTACGACCATGGAACAGCTTTCTCCAGGGTCAGGAGCGTTGTTGTTGTTCCCGCCAATGTCGTCGATGACTTTGTCGGCTATCACGACGAAGGGTCCAGTGCCGGTGGGCCAAAGCGACACACCGACTCCGAAGCCCACTGGGAAATCGCCGTATTGCGGATGTTCATTATCCGTATCGTGTTCAATCGCATACCGGTAGGCTTCATCCATGGTGATGACGCCATCTGCGTTATAGTCTCCATTGACCACCACGCCATAAGCATCCCGACCCTTGACGGCGGCAGTCCAATGGAAAACGTATGTGTCGTAAACGTAGTCAGGCGGCATCGCCCAGGATGATTCGTCGTAGCGGCAAGCCGAAGAAGCCACAATCGGACCCGGTGACACGACGATATTATCCAGAAATCCACCCGAATTACACGGCTCCAGGGTGCAGATGATCTCGCAGCGCGGCAAGGCTGCCAACAGTTGCGCGAAATGAGTATCGGGCAGCTCTTCCTGGTTCCAGAGGTTCTCGATGACGCTCGGGCCGCTGACCGGTCCGCCGTGATCCGTGGTGAAGATGAAGAGTTTGTCGTTGGGGGTCAAGATGCCCGCCAATTGCCCGAACACCATATCGACATTGGACAGCACGCACGAATACATGATATCGGCATCGCCGTCGCCGTCAAGGTCCGGATTGGAATTCTGCCCGTTGGATTGATCGACTGCCGGATTGGTGCCATCCGAGCAGAGCACGATGATGTGATCGTCGGCGAAGCCGTAGACGGTGGTCAGGGTGATGTAGATGTTGGAGAGATCGTTCCAGTAGCGGACGTGGTTATTGCTGGAATTATAACCGCCGTTCATCAACACAGCCCAGCGATCACCTCGGGTCGGTCCAGGACCACCCGGCGGTTCAGTGATCTCAGCACGGTGGTTTTCAGTTGCCATCAGTATGTCGCCGATGGCCGTGGAAACCTGTGTGTACTCTTCCTGATTTTGCGGGGGGCTTTTTGCCGGAAACATGGTGATGCTCCCAGTGGCGGATTCAACGAAAGCGTATCGCACCGGGTGAAAGAGATTGGCGGTGGGGTAATCATCGATGTAGATGACGTAACCTTCGCCTGGAGCGACCAGGATGCGCTCTTTAGTGCCGCGGATATCCGTTCCGGCGGCAACAGGTCCCCAGACCTGCATGACCACCTGATCCTTCAACCCGGGCAGAATATTCGATTCCACCGATTTAACGGCCTGATCGGCGTTCTGGATGGGCAGCGCCAGAACAGGCAGAGCCAACAGGATGCAGACCAGTGCAAGTAAGCATGCTCTCATAAGACCTCCTGAGGTGTGATGGGAATTGGAATTATTTCCATGATTTGTGTGAGATCGATGGCGATATAACAATTTACTGAAAAATTTGTCCAATGTCAAGCAAATTAAAGTATTGAGTTTTCTATTTTCTTCTGTCGCTAATTTCTCTTGCTATTCAGAAAATATTTTGTTATTTTGATATTGAGTCTGACAGTCCTAACTAATCAGGGAGTAACAATGAAAAATGCCGTTTCGATACTGATTTGCCTCCTTACCTTGGTGTGCGGAGCCTTGGCGCAAAACAGCGAATATCTGGTGAGTTCTGCACTCAGCAGGGGCACTGAAATCGCCCCCCTGAAATCGGACGTCCAGACGGATAACGTCGCCTGGACACAGGTTGCCGGCGCGCCCCACTTTTACGGCCGCAGCGGTACCGCTGTTCTCGGCGGCTATATGTACTGTTTCGGCAGTGAGGGATCCAACATCGCTCAGGCGTTTAACCTCAGCACCGAACAGTGGGTCGCTTCCACGCCTCCATTGATGGGTTATGATAATTGGCCCGCCGTGGCAACCGGCAACGCCATTTTCCTGATCGGTCGCAGCGAAAGCGTGACTATCGGGGATGATGTGCAGAAGTTCGTGCCCACGGCAGGCGGACCTACGGGTGTATGGACGTTGGCTGCTCATTACCCCTATGCCGCCTACGGCATTTGTGCCGCCTGGGATGGTGGAGATTATATTTACGCTGCGGGCGGATTCACGGACACCCAGGAGCTTAGCGCCGCCTACAAATACCAGATTTCCCGCGACATCTGGGATGCCATCGCGGATCTGCCGGTTCCCATGGGCTTTGCTGGAGCCGCCTTCATCAACGGTCAATTTCATGTCATGGGCGGAGAGGACACCGGCAACACGCATTTCGCCTACAATCCCGGCACCAACCAGTGGGTTGAAAAAGCCGCCGTGCCCACAGTCATAAATTTCGCCACCTACAGCGTTACCTCCAACGCAAACTTTATCTTCTCGGTGGGTGGAGGAGGTGGGTATTACGTCTGGCCTGCCACCAATGCCGTTCAGATCTACAATCCCATCACCGATACCTGGGCGCAGGAGACGGCGTTGCCGGTGGCGAGAGGCTGCAACAACGCCTGCTGGGCGGGAAATGGGACGGTCATCAGCGGCGGCGGATTCGTCACCACCACCGGCTGGTCGACCATCACCTACAAGGGGAGTGGATTCCCGGGAGGAACCCCGGCGACCGTAGATCTCACCATCACCGCAGTGAACCCACCTATAGTCATCCCCGTCAACGGCGGCACTTTCCAGTACAACATCAACGTGCACAACCAGGGCACCTCACCCCAGACGTTTACGGTATGGAATAAAATCCGATCAGCCAGCACCTACTACGAAGTATTCGGTCCGGTCACTCGAACTTTGCCCGGCGGCGCCAACCCCACTCGCACGATGATCCAAAATGTAGCCGCCTCAATCCCCGCAGGCGTCAACTATTACATCTCCTACATCGGCGCCTATCCGAATGTCGTCCTGGACAGCAGCTACTTCACCTTCACCAAAACCGCCCTGTCCGACGGTGGAGCCTGGGTTGAAGAATCCTCCTGCAGCGGAGATTTCTTCGAGGAATACGCAGCAGTAGGGGCGATGCATGCATCGCCCTTACAATCTGAAAATTTCGTTCTGCTGGGCGCTTATCCCAACCCGTTCAATCCGACGACAACCATCCGCTACGAGCTGCGAGCTGCGAGCTGCGTGACGTTGGAGGTATTTAACGTTGAGGGACGCGTCGTAGGGGTCCAACATGTTGAACCCCTACAATCAGGCGCACATGAAATTACCTTCGACGGATCGGGGTTACCGTCGGGTGTGTATCTGTACAAGCTGGAAGCAGGAGATTATACTGCGACCAACAAGAGGGTGCTGATGAAATGAGCGTGTAACAAGGGTTGCACCCTTGTTGAGGGCGGTCTTCAGTACGCAGAGGGCGATCCAACGGATCGCCCTCTGCATTTGAAAGCTTTCAATTGTCAAGGAGATAATTTATTCTAACGGATCAATCAAGGAGATAATTTATTCTAACGGATCAAGAATTTACTTGACTTTGCCAAAATTCAGTTGTATATTTATGTCATCATAGGGATGATGACATAAATCGGGAGATGACCACAAGCAGGAATGCCAAATCTTAAAAACGATATTGTCAGGCGGTTGTTGTCGCTGGGAATGACGGAACGCGAAGCAAAGGTCTATCATAGTCTGTTATTCAAGCGAATCGCTTCTGCTTCTGAGCTGCAGAAATATTCCGGCATTCCCAACAGCCAGATCTACGGAACCATTGATTCCTTGGTACGACAGGGATATTTCACGGAAAGACAAGTGAATGGCAAGCGTACCTTTGAAATTGTCGACCCTGATATTTCACTAATCTCTCTGCTTGATAAATTAAAGCTCAGACTCGAAGATGGTCTCGACCTTAAGAAAACCTTGGCCGAAACGTATGCCAACGGTGAGATCCATAAAGAACCGTTTGAATATATCGAAGTCGTTCACAAAAATGAACTTATTCACCGAAAATTCGTCGAGCTGATGCAGAGCGCCCAAAATGAGGTACTTAATTTTGTGCTACCTCCTTTTGCGGCGTATTCGATGGAGATGTTCGAAGAGCAAAATGAGGCTTATTACAGCTTCCTAAATCGGGGAGGCCAGTCTTTGGCAATCTTGGAAATCAAACCAAATTCTCATCTGCGGATGTACCGATTAGCGGAGATAAACCATAAAGAAAAACACCCGAATGAAAACACCAGGATATCTGCCAAATTACCTCTGAAGCTTTTTATCTTCGATAGAAAGACGATGCTGATCACGGAAAAATCCGCAAGTGCAGATGACGGAGCCTTGACCATGACCATCATCAAGCAGAAAACGACCGTCGAGGGGTATGTCAACTTGTTTAATTTCATCTGGGACCAATCGATGGACATCGACGCATGGGTCAATTCGAACGAAAGCCTTTTAAAGGAAAAATTGGAAGAATGGAAAATGACCGACAATAAGTAAGATCAAATAACCACATGACAAAAGAGAGGTTTGAAATGAGGAAATTACTGCTTTCTCTGATGCTTGCGCTGGCATTTTTCAGCCTCGCAAACGCCCAACCGGACACCCTCTGGACCCGTCATTATGGAAGCCCCTTGGTGGACTGGTGCACATCTATGGTTACGACAACAGACGGTGGTTTTGCACTGGGAAATTACGCGGTGAAGGATTCTGGTGGTTTCACTCTGTTCTCGCTTTTCAAAGCGAATGCCAATGGTGATTCGCTGTGGCGCAAATTTTACGGTATGAACATCGTAGACCACACCTGCCTTGACCTTAAACAAACCGCAGATGGCGGCTATATTCTGATCGGTTATGCCGGAGAGGATCCTGATGAGCAGTCCTGCGCCTTGAAAACAAATGCAGGCGGGGATTCTGTCTGGATGCAGTACTATGGCGGTCCCAGTAATGAGGATTTCCAGTCCGTCGTGCAGATTAACGATGGTGGATTCATCTGTGCAGGCAGCTCGAACTCCACTGGAAACCAGCAGACCTACCTGGTGAGGCTCGATGCAAATGGGAACACCGTGTGGACACGCTACTATGGGGATGCAAACCAGCAGACGGCAACCTGCATCATTCCAACCAGCGATGGTAATTTCATGGTAGGAGGTTATACTCTGATCCCTTCACCCTATGGTTATTCGCCTTTCCTCCTGAAAGTGAATGCCAGCGGTGATTCGCTCTGGCAAGGCACCTATCCATCTGCAAATGCGCAGATCATGGATCTGAAACAGACCACCGATGGTGGTTATGTCATGGCCCTGATGAAATTTGTGAGCTGGCAATTTGATGCGGCAGGAATGAAAGTGGATGCAAACGGAGTCCAGCAATGGGTAACTTCTCTGGGTGGTCAACAGTTCGACAGCGTCATTCAATCTGCAGACGGTAACTATGTCTTTGTTGGAAACTACTCAACCATGGCACCGCCTCAGGCGACCTATATGGCGAAACTCAGTGCGACTGGAACCCAGATCTGGACATTACAACTGGAAATGTGCACCAGCCTGGAATGGGGGCAGACCGTCGTGCAGCTCCCGGCAGGTAATTTCGTAATCGCCGGGACGGATGTTATAGGCGGCGTTTCAAACCAGATGTATCTGGTCAAATTCGCCCCGGAAGCTGTTCCGACTCTGGACGTCAACATCATTGCAGTGAATCCTCCTATCGTTATACCGGCTAATGGCGGCAGCTTCCAGTATAACCTCAACGTGCACAACCTGGGTACCGTACCGGCAACCTTCTCGGTCTGGACGAAAATTCGTTCAGGCAGCACTTACTACCCGGGCTTCGGTCCGGCAACACGTACGCTGCCCGGCGGTGCCAACCCAACCCGGACACTTACTCAGACCGTGGCAGCGACGATACCAGCAGGTACCGATTACTACATCGCTTATATCGGGACCTACCCGAGCACGATAGTGGACAGCAGTTACTTCACCTTTAGAAAGACAGCGGTTGTAGACGGTGGTCCCTGGATCACTGAATCGAAGCTGTATGGGGACTTCTTTGAGGAATATGCCGTTGAAACGGTTATCCCCGACGTCTATATCCTGGGAAGTGCTTCTCCAAACCCCTTCAATCCGACCACAAATATCAGATACGAGCTGCGCGAAGCGAGTTACGTGAATCTGGCCGTCTTTGACATTTCCGGAAAGCTGATTGCTACATTGGTCGACGGAATGCGCCAGGCGGGTAATCAAGAAGTCACCTTCGATGCGTCGAATCTGGCTTCCGGCATCTATCTTTACAGAATCTCCTCAGGTAATTTCAGCACCACCGGTAAAATGGTTCTGTTGAAGTAACCTGCGTGCGCTGCGGCAGGGCGAGCGTGATTGGCTCGCCCTGCTGATAAACTGAAAACATCGAGAATGAGGCTAAAATGCTCAAAATCGTAAATTGGATGACAGTAGTGGTGCTGTCGCTCGGTATGATCCCCTGCATCGTGGCAGCTCAGCCGACCATCAGCGGCAACCTGAGCGGTAACCTGGGGCCGGGAACCTACATCGTGGTTGGGAATTGTACCGTTCCGACAGGACAAAGCCTGATCATCGCGCCTGGGACAACACTGCTCTTCGGCGGGCATTATTTCTTCTATGTCAACGGCCAATTGACCGCCGTCGGAACAGAGGTAGATTCCATCAAATTCCTGCCACAGGATGGAACCACGGCAACTCGGCACGGAGGCCTGCGCTTTCAACCCGGCACGCCAACCAACAATGTCTTATCTTACTGCCGGATCGACAACGCCCGCAATCAGAGCTTCCCGATTTATACGGGAGGCGCTATCTTTGTACAGAGCGCCACGCTGACGGTCTCGCATTCCCGGATCACGAACAGCATCTCGAACACCGGTGGCGGGTTATACGCAAATGCTGCCACGGTAATTATAACCGCCTGCGATTTTGTGGCTGACAGCGCCGTTGATGGAGCCGGTATCTACGCCAATAGCTGTCCCATCACGGTCACAGAATCAGGTTTCTACAACACTAAGTGTTTTGGCAGTGGCAACGGTGGTGGGATCTTTCTGGTTAACTGCGATCAATCCCAGGTTCGCAACAGTATCTTCATCGGGAATCACTCGGACGGCACGTGAGGCACCTGCGGAGGCGGCGGGATCCGCTGCTACAACTCAGATGCCCTCATCGATCATAATCTGATCTGCTATAATTCCTCGACGACCTATGCCGGCGGAGTGTTCGCCATTGACTGCATCGTCACGCTGGTCAATAACACCATCGCCTATAATACTACGACGACCGGCACCACCTCAGGTGGAGGAGTTTACGCCTACCCCGGTTCATCCTTCACCGGAAGCAACAACATCGTCTACTTCAATTCGGCATCCACCAGTCCTAATGTTGGAGGCACACAATCCTTAACCTACTCTTGCTGGGCTGAAGCATCTGGGGGAATGGGGAACATTAACGGCGATCCCCTGTTCGTCAATGCCGTTAATGAGGACTTCCATCTACAATCTACTTCACCCTGCATCGATAC
Organism: bacterium; assembly: GCA_026394195.1. Classification (GTDB taxonomy): domain Bacteria; phylum Electryoneota; class B3-LCP; order B3-LCP; family B3-LCP; genus JAPKYS01. The sequence goes on from JAPKYS010000069.1 coordinate 9,073, forward strand.
CGGTAACCCTCTGAGCCCGCTGGATCCAGACGGTTCCCGCACCGATATGGGCGTATATCCTTTCGACCATTCTGTGCAACCGCAAACCCTGGACATCACCACCAGCGAGGTGAACCCACCCATCACCATACCGGCCAATGGCGGCAGTTTCCAGTACAACATCAGTATACACAACCTTACCACCACACCGCAGACGTTTGCCGTCTGGAATAAGGTGCGCAACTCCGGCAACGTCTATACGCAGGTCTGGGGTCCGGTGACTCGATCCCTGCCGGGCGGAGCTAATCCCAGCCGCATCCTGACGCAGACCATCGCCAGTAGCATCTCCTCGGGGACGCTGTACTTCATTTCCTATGTCGGGACTTATCCCAATGCGGTGGTGGATAGCAGTTTCTTCACCATCACCAAGTCGACAGTCACCGATGGCAACCCCTGGATCGGGGAATCCTTTGTGACCGGCGACGTGTTCGATGAATTTGCCACCACAGACGTAGGGGCGACGCATGCGTCGCCCTTACAATCTGAAAATTTCGTTTTGCTGGGCGCTTATCCCAACCCGTTCAATCCGACGACAACCATCCGCTACGAGCTGCGAGCTGCGAGCGGCGTGACGTTGGAGGTATTTAACGTTGAGGGACGCGTCGTAGGGGTTCAACATGTTGAACCCCTACAATCAGGCGCACATGAAATTACCTTCGACGGATCGGGGTTACCGTCGGGTGTGTATCTGTACAAGCTGGAAGCAGGAGAGTTCACTGCAACGCAGAAAATGGTGCTGATGAAGTGACAAAGTCACTCTAACCGCAAAGTGCTGCGCGACTTTGCGCTGCATGAAAAGGGAAGACAAATAACGGGGCGAGCCTTAGGGTTCGCCCTTTTTATTTCATCGACTCAATCAGAAATCGATTTCCAGACCGAAGAAGGGTAAAACCTCATTGTTTCATGTTTCGGGGCACATCGTTCACTTCATCCCAGTAAAATCGGGCAGCTGCCAGGCAGGACGCTCATCGGAGTATCTCGTTAAAAAAAGTGCTGTTCTCCTTGCACTTAGCGGCAAATTTACGTATATTTTATGTAATATTTCTGAAGGTTAATAAGATCAATGAAGTCTACGTGGGGTCAAAGGAATTGCTGCGCCTTGACGAAAAGCCGCAGTTTGATTTTAGTTGTTGTTTTACTGTCACTTGCCGTCAACGGTTGGGGAGCCTCCCCCATGCCGGTCTGGGCGCGCAACGGTATGGTGGTTTCCGCCAATCCGCTGGCGTCACAGGTCGGAGTGGACATCCTGAAAGCCGGAGGCAACGCTATAGATGCTGCGGTGGCGACGGCTTTCGCTCTGGGTGTAGTTGAAGGTTACTCGTCGGGGATTGGCGGAGGCAGCTTTGCCATGCTGCGTCTGGCGAACCGCTGGGAAACCGTCGTGGTCGATGGCAGAGAGAAGGCTCCTGGCGCTGCAAAACCGGACATGTACGTCGATAAAATCACCGGCAAGTTCAATCCGGAGCTTTCGACGGTAGGCGTTTTGGCGTCAGCGGTCCCAGGGCACATGCGGGCGCTGACTTATTTGCTGGAACGGTACGGAACCATGAGTCTGGGGCAGGTGTTGGAACCCGCCATCGCGCTGGCGGACACCGGCTTCATCCTCTCGCAGACCTATGCCCGAACTCTGGCGTACCATCGCGACAAGTTAAGACGTTTCCCCACCAGCGTCGAAATCTTCTTCAAGCCTGACTGCACCCTGCTGGGGCTCGGAGACCGGCTGGTGCAAAATGATCTCGCCATGACCTACCGCATCCTGGCTGACGAGGGCGAATCAGCCTTCTACGAAGGGTACGTCGCCTCGCAGATCGCGCAAACCATGACCAAAGAAGGCGGGTTGATCTCGCTCGAAGATTTGAAAAGTTACAAGATCGCCACGCGCAGACCCATCATGGGGTCCTATCACGGTTACACCATCTACACGATGCCCCCGCCCAGTTCCGGCGGTATTCATTTAATCGAGATGCTGAACGTCCTGGAACGGTACGACCTGGCTTACCTGGGACACAATTCTTCTGAAACCATACATCTTTTAGCTGAAGCGATGAAATTCGCCTTCGCCGACCGAGCCAAATTCATGGGTGATCCCGATTTCACCGAAATTCCGATTCCGGGGCTGATCTCTAAGGATTACGCCGATAGTCTGGCCGGGCGGATCAGCCGCTTTAAAGCTGTGGACGTGCAGGGCGCAGGCAACCCGTACAATTATTTGGATGATGCCGTTTTTCCTGGTGGCAAGCAGACGACGCATTTTTCGGTGATCGACCGCTGGGGGAACATGGTTGCCATGACTGCCACCATCAACACCGGATTTGGGTCGGGATACGTGGTGCCAGGGACGGGCATCCTGCTGAACAACGAAATGGACGATTTCTCGGCTCAGCCGGGCGTTGCCAATTACTTTGGGTTGGAAGGATCGGACGCCAACGCCATCGCTCCGGACAAGAGACCGCTCTCCTCGATGACGCCGACGTTCGTCTTCTACGAAGGTGAACCGTTCCTGATCGTGGGGTCCCCGGGGGGACCGCGCATCATCACCACGGTACTGCAAGTCATATCCAACGTGATCGATTACAAGATGAACATCCAGCAGGCCGTGGACGCTCCGCGGATTCACCATCAATGGCATCCCGACAAGATCTACATTGAAGACGGCATTCCTGCGGACGTGATTCAAAATCTGCTGGTGAAGGGGCATGACGTGCAGGTAGGGGGCAACTGGTCGGCGGCGGAAGCGATCATGATCGACCTCGACAGCAAGATCATCTACGGTGGATCGGATTCCCGCATTGAAGGTGCGGCGAAAGGGTACTGACCTTTTTAATTCGAAAATCATACAAGGGGCGACCCAGTTGGGCCGCCTCGACTTGTTTTACTCCCGCCTTGAAGAAATAGCCTGAGCGGAAACCGTAGCGGTTCTCGAAAATAATTTCCGCCAATCCGCAAAAAACGAACGGCAGGATAGCCGTGAGGAACCAGAAGAATGCGCAATCAAGAAGAGACTATTCCCCAAAGCGTTTATCTAAGCGAAAATCGGGGAGATTTCCCTTGACTTGACGGCAACGGGTGGTTATTTTCTTGAATTGAAACCTTAAGGATGAATGATTGAACGATTTTACGCGAACCGTCGCACAGCTCAAGGACCTGATTGACGCTGAGTTGATGAATGCGGCTCCGCAAATAAAGCCGCATTCACTGTATGAACCGATCCGCTATTTTCTGGGGATCGGCGGCAAACGCCTGCGCCCCATTCTGCTGATCTTTTCGGCTCAGGCGGTAGGTGGTAAGACCGACGATGCGCTGGATGCGGCGGTGGCAATCGAGCTCCTGCACAACTTCACTCTGGTGCACGACGACATCATGGATCACGATCACCTGCGGCGCGGGCAAGCCACCGTCCACGTGCGCTGGGACGAATCGGTCGCCATCCTGGCGGGTGATGGGTTGATTGGTCTGGCATATCGGCAGTTGATGAAACTCCCTGGACAACACCTCACCACCGTTTGCCGTCTGTTCACCGAAGGTGTGGTCGAAGTTTGCGAAGGACAGGCATACGACAAAGAATTCGAGGCTCTGGACGACGTCACGCTGGACGACTATTTCAGGATGATCGGCAAGAAGACGGGCAGACTGATCACCATGGCAACCGAGATTGGAGCAATCCTGGGCGGGGGGACTGAAGAAGAGATCGCCATCCTGACCGAATACGGTTCCATCATCGGCACTGCCTTCCAGATTCAGGACGACCTGCTGGACATCATGCAATCCGAGGAGATCATCGGCAAGACTTACGGTTCGGACGTAAAGGCGGGGAAAAAGACCTTCCTGATGGTCAAATCGTTGGAAACCGCCGGATCATCTGCCTGGGGGAAGTTAAAAACACTGCTTAACACTTCGGAAATTACTAACGATCAATTACTGGAAATCCGCACACTGTTCGACGAAATGCAGATCTTTAAATCTGCTGAAGATGAAATCAGGCATTACTTCGACACCGCCAACCGCGTCCTCGATAAATTCCCCCACCCCGAGGCTACGACAGGATTGCGAAACTTCAGCGAAATGCTGTTGAACAGGAAGTCTTGAATCCATGATTCGCAAGGAAATCACCATCATCAATACGCTGGGGCTGCACGCCCGTCCCGCCGCCCGCCTGGTCAAGATCGCCGCCGGGTCAAAAGCGAATTTCTGGATTTCCAAGAATGGGCAGCGAATCAACGGCAAGAGTATCATGGGAGTTATGATGCTGGCAGCAGAAAAAGGCTCGACGATCCTCATCGAAGCTGACGGCGAGGGCGAACAAGCGCTCATCGATGACATCACGACTCTGGTTGAAAACAAATTTTACGAAGAATAACCCGGATCATATAGAAACTTGTGAAGGACGATTGCCTTGAGCCGCTCGCCTAAACCACACGAAACCGTTCTGAAAGGCATACCCGCAGCACCGGGGATCGCCATCGGTCCGGCTTTTTTATTCACCAAGGATCACCTGACTGTGCATCCTCGAGAGATCACCGCAGAGGAAGTGCCCGTAGAACTGGAGCGTTTCAAAGAGGCTCTGGAACAAACTCGCAAGGACATTCTTAAAACCCGCACGCTGGCCATGAAGCAGACCGGCGATATCGTCGCCCGCATCTTTGATTCTCACCTGCTGATCACCGAAGATGCGATGCTGATCGATGAAACGCTGGAGCGTCTGCCGAAAGAAAAGGTCAGCGCCGATTTCCTGGTCTACGACTTCATGCTGCGCACCTACCGGTCGCTGAAGGCGCAGCAGGGGGAGTACTTCAGCCAGCGCGCCGATGACGTCAGGGATGTCGCCCGCCGGATCATTTCCAAATTGCAGGGTTTGAAGGAAGATTACCTGTTCGATCTGGAGGAGCCGGTCGTAGTTGTCGCTCCCGATCTCTCCCCTTCGGACATTATTCATTTTGACCGCAGAAACGTGCTGGGCATCGCCACCAATCTCGGTGGAGCCACCTCGCACACCGCCATCCTGACCCGGTCTCTGGAAGTGCCTGCCGTAACCGGATTGCGGAATGTCAGCGATCTGATCTGCAATGGTCAATCCATAGTGGTGAACGGCAATTCGGGCAAAGTGGTGCTGTTCCCCACGCCGGTGCATCTGCGCGAATATAGAACCAAACAAAAGCGGTTCTTCGATTTCTGGGTGCGCCTGAAGGGGATTCGCGACCTGCCCACCGAAACCAGCGATGGCCGCGTCGTCAAACTGATGGCGAACATCGGTTTACCCATGGAAGCCGAAGCGGTGAAAACGCACGGCGGCGAAGGGATCGGTCTGTTCCGTACCGAATACCTCTTTTTGACGCGTGGGAACATGCCTTCCGAAGCTGACCAGGTTGAAGAGTACAAGCGAGTCGTCGAAACGGTGCATCCACATCCGGTGGTATTGCGCACCTTTGATCTGGGTGGCGATAAACTCATGCCGGGGTGGAATTTCCCCAAGGAAAACAATCCCTTCCTGGGGTGGCGCGCCATCCGCGTCTGCCTTGACGTGCAGGATTTGTTGCGGGCGCAATTCAGCGCCATCCTGCAGGCAAGTTACCAGCGAGACGTTCGCATTCTGCTTCCGTTGATCAGCGATATTAACGAAGTGCGCAGCGCCAAGAAGATCCTCGAGGAGGTTAAGCTTGATCTGGAACGCCGGAATCTGCCTTTTGATCACGACATCAAGCTGGGAATCATGGTCGAAGTCCCTTCGGTGGTTCTGATGGCTGACGAATTTGCGCGGGAATGCGATTTCTTCAGCATCGGCACCAACGATCTGGTGCAGTATACGCTGGCGGTGGATCGGGGCAACGAGAACGTCGCGCAATTGTATTCGGCTTACCACCCTGCCATCCTGCGCATGTTGCGTACGACCATCGATTCAGGGCACCGAGCTGGCATTCCCGTCGCCATCTGTGGCGAATTAGCCGGTGATCCCCTGGCAACGCTGATGCTGGTGGGTTTGGGAGTTGATGAGCTTTCAGTCTCACCGGTGGTATTGCCGGAAATCAAAAAGATAATCAGATCCGTCGACTTTGCTACGGCTCGCCAGGTGGCTGAGCACGTCTACGAGTACATAACGGCCAAGGATGTGGAAAAGTACCTGCTGCGCACCATGAAAAAGCACTTCGCTGATCTGCCCGTCTGGTTTAAAAGGGGATAAAAATGCCGGATAAAATGTACGTTTGGCTGGAAGATTTTCCACGGCAGATCAAGCATGCTGCCGAACTGGGACAATCCTGGGACCTCTTCACGGTAGAACGCCCCAAGGGGCTTGCCTTCCTCGGTATCGGCGGCAGCGCCATTGGCGCCACCATCGTCTGCAACCTGTACCGTAGCGTGCTTTCAACGCCAGTCGTGGTATCCAGAGGCGACGAGCCTCCCGCCTGGTTGAAGGAGGGGACTCTGGCTGCGGCGATAAGTTATTCCGGTGAAACAAAGGAGACTCTGACTGCTTTCCAGCGCGCTTTGAAAATGGGCGCTGCCGGCGCGGCGCTTACGACCGGTGGATCGCTACTCCAAACAGCGTCGGCGCAACACATCCCCAAAGTTCAGATACCAGCCGGATATGCCCCCCGAGCTGCACTGGGGTACACCAGTATCCCATTGATTTACCTGCTGGAAAAGCTGGGAATCATTCCACGAGATACCATCCAGATCGAACCCTTGGTCAAGTTATTGGAATCGGTTCGCTATGAATGGAGCGACAATACCGGTCCTGGCGCCGGAGTAGCGCGTCGACTACTCAAGCGGCTCCCGCTGATCGTGGGCGGAGGATTAATGTCTGCGGTGGCGCAGCGATTCCAGGCGCAACTGGCCGAAAATGCCAAGGTTATCTCCATCATGGTCGACGTCCCCGAAGCTCTGCACAATTTGGTCGAAACCCTCGATCCCATTTCGATCGAACAGTTCAACCCGATCGCTGTCTACCTCGAAGATCCCAAAGCCAATGACGAGATCAAGGCACAGATGCGCAAAATTCGAGCTGCCATGTCTGATGCAGGCATCGAAGGCATCCCCATCCTGGCGCAAGGCGATGCAGACGTCGCCAGGCTGTACAGCCTGATATATAAGCTGGACTGGATCAGCTACCATCTGGCTAAACTGCGCGGAGTTGATCCCACGACCATTCCTATCATCATGGCGCTGAAAGAAAAGTAACCCTATTCTGCAGAGGCAGCAGTCTTTCTTGCCGCAGCCGCCTCAGGGGAAGCGGCTGCAGCTTTTATGGAAGTTTTGGGCTTTTGCTCTAAAAATCGGATTTCTCATTTGAATTGTGGAGAAAAATTGTTATATTTTAAGCTCGACCCACTATAAGGCGTAACCGCGGAATAAAGATCATTCATGAAAGCGATAATCCCCGTCGCCGGAGTCGGCACTCGGCTGCGGCCCCACACCTATACCCAACCCAAGGTGCTGCTCAACGTAGCAGGAAAGCCGATCATTGCCCATATCCTCGACCAGGTGGAGGGGACCCGCATTGACCACATCGTTTTTATCGTCGGTTATCTAAAGGAAGTCTTCCAAAGCTGGGCGAAGGAACGCTACAGTCATTTGAAGCTCGAATTCATCGAACAGACTGAGATTATGGGTCTGGGGCACGCGGTGGGGCTTGGTTTGGATAGCCGTGATTCCGAGGTTATGATCATCCTCGGCGACACCATCTTCGACGTCAACCTGGAAAGCATATTGAACAGTTCTTACAGTTCGCTGGGAATTCAGGAAGTTGAAGATGCCCGACGGTTCGGCGTGGTAGTGAAGAAAGATGACTTTATCAGCGACATGGTGGAAAAATCACCTAATCCGCCCAGTCATCAAGCCATTGTCGGACTCTACTACATCAAGAATGGCGGGTTACTCAAGGCTTGCATCGATGGAATCATCCAAGATAACGTGACTACCAAGGGTGAATACCAAATCACCGATGCATTGCGCCGGATGATCCAAAAAGGTGAAAAGATGACCACCTTTGAGGTCAAGGGCTGGTACGATTGCGGTACTTCGGAAACGCTGCTGGACTCCAACAGGCATCTGTTGGCTCGTCAACCCGGTGGCGACGCGATCCAGGAAAAGTTTAATAAAAACAATATCCTACGCCCACCTATCTACATAGCTCCCAGTGCCCGGGTGGTAAATTCCATCATCGGTCCTTCAGTGACCATCGGTGAAGACGCCGAGATCGATTCGTCGGTGATCAAAGATTCCATTATAGCTGACAATGCCAAAGTTCACTCCGCTCTGCTGAACCGTTCCATCATCGGTCGTGAAGCCTCCGTCACCGGAGCGTTCAATAAACTTAACGTTTCAGATCATTCTGAAGTCACTTTTACTTAGGAGTTCAAGATGACTCGTTTTGCCAGGATTTCGTTGCTGATCGTGCTGGCATTAGTGCTTTCCGCAGGAAGCGCGTCAGCCCAATCACTGATTAAAATCAAGCTGGGGACTTACAACCCCAAGGATGCCAAAGCCGGTTTCATCATCGGGATCAGCAGCGGCAAACAATTCGATGAGAGAGTCGACGCCGGACTGGGTGTGGATCTCTTCATGCGTCAGTATACACAGGAAACTGCCGTCGATACACTCGATTCACAGGGTGGCAATACATACGTCACCGTGCAGAAAAACATCGACTACTCTGTCTTCTGCCTGCCCATCACCGGACAGCTCACCATCAGACTTCTGCCCAAATCCCCCATTTCGCCCTATGCCGGTGTAGGCTTGGGTTATGAAATCCTGTTCAGCCGCGAAGCCAATTACTTCACTGGTCAGAAGGACAGCCGCCTGTATGGTGGTTTCGGCTGGCAGGTGAACGTCGGCGGGGAATACATATTGGGGAGTTCATCCTCAATTTTAGGAGAAATCTTCTATAATGGCTGCACCGTCAGCCGTAACAAAGGTAAGTCCGATGCTGGTTTCCCCATCCACGAAGAGCTCAATTTTTCGGGGATCGGCTTCAGGGTGGGAGTTCGGCTGGGCGGATAACCCAATACCGGGTCTCCATCGTGTGCGTGACCTGACGCAGGGATACCTGCGCCGCTTCACCCCAATGCGTTGATGATGTTAAAAAATAAATCAAACAAGCGAGGAAAGAATGTCCGAATTTGTCTTCACCTCTGAATCAGTAACAGAAGGTCATCCGGATAAAGTTGCGGATCAAATCAGCGATGCGGTTCTTGATGCCGTGTTTACTGAAGATCCCTATGGCCGCGTCGCCTGCGAGACCTTCGTGACGACCGGTATGTGTCTGGTTGGAGGAGAAATCAGTACCACCACCTACGTGGATATCCCTACGATAGTCCGCGGGGTCATTAAAGATATCGGTTACACCAATGCCCAGTACGGTTTCGATTATGTCACCTGCGCCGTGTTGACGTCGATTGATCAACAATCCGCAGACATCGCCATGGGTGTAGACCGCGCCGGAGCCGGTGATCAAGGTATGATGTTCGGTTACGCCACCAAGGAATCTCCGAATTATATGCCGATACCGATTACGCTGGCGCATAAATTAGCGCAGCGCCTGGCGGAAGTCCGCAAGAAGGGCATCGTGAACTTCCTGCGCCCAGACGGTAAAGCTCAGGTTTCGGTCCGCTACATCGACGGCAAACCGGTCCGCGTCGAAACTGTGGTCATATCCGCTCAGCACAACCCCGACGTGGCCAACGAGAAAATCCGCGAGGAGATCATCAAGCACGTGATTCTGCCGATTATCCCCAAAGACCTGATCGATGACAAGCACATCACCTACCATATCAATCCCACCGGCAGATTCGTAGTGGGCGGGCCTCAGGGCGATGCCGGTCTGACCGGCCGCAAGATCATCGTGGATACTTATGGCGGCTTCGCCTCGCATGGCGGCGGCTGTTTCTCCGGCAAGGACCCGACAAAGGTCGACCGCAGCGCCGCTTACGCCGCTCGTTGGGTGGCTAAAAACATCGTTGCCGCCGGGTTGGCTGAGGAAATCCAGATCCAGGTCGCCTATGCCATCGGCGTCGCCGAGCCGGTTTCCATTTCGGTGGATACCAAGGGTACCGGCAAGGAATCCGATGAACACATCGAAGCATTGATCAGGAAGCACTTCGACCTGACCCCGGCGGGCATCATCGACCGCCTGCAACTGCGCCGCCCCATCTATCGCAAGACCGCCGCGTACGGTCACTTCGGACGCGAGGACTACGACTTTTCCTGGGAACGTCTGGATATGGTCGGCGAACTGAAAAAAGGATAAGCAGAGATATTAATTCGTAGGGGCGACGCATGCGTCGCCCCTACCTGAAGAATAAAGGAGTTACCTTTGAATTACAAAGTCAAGGATATCAAGTCAGCCGCTCAAGGGCGTATGCGCATCGAATGGGCGGAATCGAGAATGCCGGTGATGATGGCGCTGCGGGAAGAGTACTCCAAGACCAAGCCGCTGAAAGGTCAGCGCATCGCCGGATGCCTGCACGTCACCAAGGAAACGGCAGTGCTGATCGAAACGCTGAAGATCGCCGGAGCTGAGGTTTCCTGGAGCGGCTGCAATCCGCTTTCGACGCAGGACGAGATCACCGCGGCGTTGGCTAAAAGCGGAATTTCGATCTACGCCTGGCACGGTATGAGCGTCAAAGAATTCTACTGGTGCATCGACCGCACGCTTGAATTCAAACCGACGCTGACCTTAGATGACGGCGCCGACCTGATCATGTCCATCCACACCCGGCACAAGGAACTAATTTCGACGGTCATCGGTGGAACAGAAGAGACCACGACCGGCGTGCACCGTCTGCGCGCCATGGCGGCGGACAAGAAACTGAAATACCCGGTCATCGCCGTCAACGACGCCGAAACCAAGTGGGATTTCGACAACGTCTACGGAACCGGTCAGTCATCGATTGACGGTATCCTGCGCGCCACCTCCGTACTGATTGCCGGTAAGACCTTCGTGGTCGCTGGATACGGGCACTGCGGCAGAGGCTGCGCCCTGCGCGCCGGAGGCATGGGCGCCAATGTCATCGCCACCGAAGTCAACCCCATCCAGGCTCTGAAAGCCACCCTCGAAGGCTTCCGGATCATGAAGATGGACGAAGCCGCTGCCGTCGGCGATATCTTCATCACCGCCACGGGGATGAAGGACGTCATCGTCAAGCGCCACTTCGAGAAAATGAAGGACGGCGCCATCGTCTGCAATACGGGACACTATGACTGCGAAATCAACATTCCCGACCTGGAGAAGATCACCAAGAGCAAGCGCACCATCCGACCGAACTGCGAAGAGTACACCCTGAAGAACGGCAGGCGCATCTACCTGCTGGCGCAGGGGCGTCTGGTGAATCTGGCGGCGGCGGAAGGGCACCCATCGGAAGTGATGGACATGTCGTTTGCCAACCAGTTCCTGAGCCAGCTGCGGCTGGTCAAGGAAGGCAAGAAATTCAAGAATGAAGTTTACTCGATTCCCGAAGAACAGGACCAGCGCATTGCCACGGTCAAGCTGTCCACGATGGGGATCAAGATCGATAAACTGACCAAAGAGCAGATCAGCTACGCCGACGATTATCTGGCGGGCACCTAAGCCTTTAAAGCTGTTACGGAACAGCCCATTGTACGTCATTGCAAGTCAATGGCAATGGCGATGACGGTCACGTTCTAAGGACCCTTGGGGGTCAGAAGGGAGGACGCTCACTGTCAAAATACCTGATTAAAATGCCGCCTCTGCCTGAGGCGGAGCTCAGACAGGCCTGATCGAAGGTATTCAAAGCCCGCCGGACGGCGGGAGATGAAGCCCTGAAAATGGAGCGCGCCTACATAGATTCCGAAACCGGCCGGGTGATTTGTTGCTGGTCGGCGGAGAGCCGCCAACAGGTGGTGGATCTGGTCAAGCGCGCCGGGGTCACCTTTGAAGCCATAGTCCAGGTCAATGAAGTCTTGGAAAAAGACTTTTCGTAGCGAATAGCTGCGAAGCAAAACAGCAAGGGGTCGTCTTCGGACGACCCCTGTGTAATTTATATCCTCCGCGCCTACAATTGCGGCACTAAAGACTGCGTGAGCTGGAGGCGGTAGTAGCCATCGGCTTGATGATATTGCGGCGTGCCGGTGATGCGCACCTGGAAGGTGTGCGGCCCGGCGGGGAAGGTGGTGGTCAGCGTGTTATCCGGCAACAGGGTCATGGGGTTGAACGCCCCGCCATTGATGGATATCTCCCAGGACAGGGGGATATCAGTGCCGCTGGCTGGGCCTGATTGACCAAGAATATTTTCAATGAAGAACAAATGCGGTGGGCCTTCCCTTGTAGAATTTAGAGCAGTAAGCCGCCAAGTTAACGGATCAGTACTAAATACTGAGCCCGGCAAGATAATTTGAATATCACCATAATTATCTGCCCTGTGAATACTATAATCGGTCCAATTCAAAGTGAACTCCATTATGACTGAATCAATAGGTACGCCGGAATCAATAACGCGTGGATCATATCCTTTTCCATATGGATTCAGTGGCATTTTCATAGTTGCTACCGTGCCAGATAGTCTTATTGTGCCGGAATTAGTGGAGGATAATTTTTTGCCGTCAGCTGCCAGGGATTGCCTTTCAGATAAAATACACAATGATAGGAGGACACCAATGGCCAGTACTGATGTGCACATTATCTTGATCTTGCCTTTGACAGATCCCATTGGATTTCCTCCTATCACATCATCTGATGATATTTTGCGGCAGCTATTTTATCGTAAGGCGCTGAGAACGAATTATGGGTTCGCTTTTCTCTGCATATTGCAGGTTCAGAAGCAGTCTATAGCTACCCTTCTCCAGTGCAGGTATATCGATACTGATCGATCTTGTATTACCAGGCAGCATTATAAAATTCTCGTCTCCGAACTCCGTGGATTCTCCTGTCGGCTTGAAGAACTCCTTTGAAGCTTCTTTCTCCACCGCAATTCTTCCCAAAACGTAGCAGTGCGTATTACCTGTATTCTGGACCTCGAAGGTAAACCTGGTGATGTCAATATTATTGATTTTTTTAACTTCTGTACGGATTGAGTCAAGTAAAACGCCATACACCGCATTTTTCGGTGTGCTTAGCGCAAACAATTGGGTTCGTCCAGGTAGGAAATCCCGAGGTATTTCTATAGGATCATTATCGCGTCTGAACAACACGGCTGCGAAGTATTCTCCGGACGCTGTGCCAGGAAAATGAGTGGTGACTTTCAGATTATTGCTGCGCATAGGTGGAAGGACCAGCGTATCCTGGGGAATTTCGAGCCAGCCGCTGCATGAACGCGGCTGCAAACTTTTTTCAGCGGATATCTCGGGTTGTGCTTGATCATCAAAGTTCCATTCACGCAGTTGCGGGTATAAAGTCAAGGTGTCTTTTCTATTGTTGCTGATTCTAATTGACAGATTGGATACGCCTCCAGGCGTAATCTTTTTCTGGATAAAGGGCTCATCAATGACGAATCCTGGTGAGCTTGCCAGCAGCAGACTGCTTAGGTCACTTGTGATTTCCCCCGGACGCAACTTCCCTTCATAGATTGCGAAGGGGTAGGAGTTTGACTTAACTTTGCCTTCCCTGGTTTGCAACGTCATTCTGATCAAGTAGTAGCCGTCCGCCAGGTTTTCATTGCCGAAGGCGGTGAATTCTCTTGTTTTTCCCGGGAGCACGTAACCTCTACCTGTATTCAATTTCTGTGAGGCAATTTTTTTACCACTTTCCGTCCAGATGCTTATGTAACCGCTCACTTGGGTATGAAGGTTGCCTTCATTATGAACCGGCATAATAATGCCCCAACCATTAGAACTGCCCATGCCAAATTTGGACTTTTCTTCGCCCATGCCATTGGGATATATTTGCAAAGAGTCCGGGACAATTATTGCACTATTTTTTCCGGAAGGAACCGTCAATATCAGCACAACAGCCGCCTGTGTTACAACCCCGAATCTGGACTCTTTAAGACCTGACTCCGGACCAGCAATGGGAGCCTCTCTTTCCGAAAAATTGCCCCTCACCAATGCATAATATCCTCCCTCAGCATTTTTAGGCACCGTCACTTTTCCTTCCAATTTCATATTCTCAAAGGGTTTTAGAGTAAATTCAGATTTGGCAAAGCTAATCCAGCCTTCAAATCCTTTAGTATAATTGCTGTCCGCAATGACTGGATTCCCCTGCGGAGTTATGTCCATATTGAATACTTCAAATCTGCACGGCGCTTCAATATCATCCAAATTTTTTACATTGATAACAAATGTTTTTGTTGCACCGCGGTTTATGGTAAGCTCCTGAACTGACGGCGAGATATTGACAGCGGCGAGGCTTGTCACTGGCCGAATAAGAAGACCGTATAAGGGTGCTAAAAAGTATGCGAGCGCAACCAAGCGCCAGAAGTGATAGCGGTTTTTTGCTGATGCGCTATTGACGAACTGCTTGAGTGAGCACGAGTTTTTCTGCGTAATCATTTTTCCTCCTTGGTTTTTTTAAAAGTGTCTCAGCAGGCCGGGCGCAGGCTGAGACACTTTCTATTCATTTTACATATTGGGTGCGGGGCAACCACCCATCACTAGCTGATAGTGCCCATCCTGTGTATGATAGGCCAGGTTGAAATGTCCCTTGAACTGGAACCAGTGGTCACAGGGTGGAAAGATATACGGGAGCACTAGATCGCCGCCTGAGTAAGTTATAGCTGTCCATGGGGGGGTGAGAGGCTGAATTGACCATTCTATGCCATCTCCCCAACGGCCGGACCACGTCAGAGGTATTGTGGTTCCGTTATTGAACTGCCCTTCCACATAATTCAGTGCACCAAGCGGAATGCCACCCTGCATGGTGAGAGAACACTGAGTGTTTTCATTGCAGCGGATTGTCCCCGAGATGATGAAGTCAACATCTCTGCCACCCACGGGAAGGTCTGCAAAGTGCCACTGGTAATTGGTATACTGGTAGGTCTGGATGCCCACCAATTCCAGCCATAGGTTGAGGCTGATATTGGCGTAGACTATTTGGGTTCCATAACCGCTGGGATTCTGTGCTGGGTCATAAGAAAACACCCGCCACCTGTCGACGCCTAAGTACGACGGATCCCACAGACCCCAAGCGTAGAAGCTGCCACTGGAGTCTGCCCATGTCGTCGGATCTGTACCCCAGCCACCGCCATACCCGTGGTCCGGTGGGGGAGCTGCGTTGGCTACGAGAACAACCATAGCCACGACGATTAATGCAAGTACTAACTTTTTCATTTGGAACTCCTCTTAGTTTTTTGTGTATAAGAGGATGTGAGCCCTTTTGGGTTCACACCCGCCGCAGGTGGGAGTCAAGGTTCCAGCCAGGCTCCCGCCGCGGCTTTTTTTTATGTGAATTCTACGCGTACCCGGTCAGCCTCTGGAGGACGGACATTCGTGTCTGTCATAGTCAGGCAAGAATGCCTGACCTCCCCGGCTGAACGCGCAGAGTAGCTGGATTCAAAGAGCAGGAGACACAAGTCAGAGTGGGGTTTCACGCAGCTCGTGCCTTACTTCATCCTTTCAATATATGGGGAGTGATAAAGATGACGATCTCGGTATCGCTTTTTTCCACCCGTTCATAGCGAAATAAATAACCCAGGATGGGTATATCCCCTAAAAATGGAATTTTTTTTTGCGTATTCTTCTCTGATTGCAAACTGAGTCCGCCGATCGTAAAGGTCTGCCCGTCCATGACTCGCACCGCAGTGTTCGCCGTTCGGTTGCTGATTTCCGGCAGATCGTTGGCTCCCTTACCCACCACATCACCCACCTGCGGCTTGACGTAAACCGTAATTTCTCCTGATGGGGCGGTGTACGGCGTAATTTCCAGCTTGATTCCCGAACTGACCGCCTGCAGCGTATTCATTTGATAGGCTTGGCTGGTGCCGGTCTGAATGACGAAATACTGATCGCGCGTCAGCGTAATCTCGGCTTTGCGCCCATTCATGGTGGTGATACGCGGGTTGGCGCGGATTTTGGCTCTGCCGGACGATTCCAGAGCTTCCAGCGAAGCCGCCAGGTTGAAGGTCTGGTCGCCTAACTTCACCGCGCCTTCGGTGTAATTGTACAGCAGCGCCGGGCTGGTGACGTTCAGCGAGTCGGTGGTCAGATTCCATAACGGGTTCTGCTTAGTGCCGGATATCGTCCAGTCCAGCCCGATTTCCCGCAGCGCATCCTTGGCGATTTCAGTGACGATGACCTCGATCATGATCTGGTCCGGCGGCGCATCGATGGTCAGGAGATCGCTCTTGATGCGTTCGATCCAGGTCGGCGGAGCGGTGATGCAGACCATATTCGCCGAGGGCGACGCCTTCACATAAGGTTTGAAATAGTCGGACAGCAAGCCGATGGCTTCCGACGCCTGCAGGTTCGCCAGCGTCACCACCGCGGTCTTGGACAGCAGCCCGAACGCAGGATCTTCCGGCCTGGCAGAACCGACGTAGTAGGCGTTGTCTTTAAAGGAATAGGTGTATCCGGCGGGCAGGAGGATGGCGTTCAGGACGTTATCAAGGGGTTGGTCTTTGGCTTCGTAGGTAACCAGACCCTGCACGGTGGCGTCCCAGAGGATGGGGATACCCGCCGCCATAGAGAGGTCGGTCAGCACCTGGCGCAGGTCCGTCTCGAAGAAAGAGTTGGTGATCAGGGTTGATGCGCCCGGCGAGTTAACGGCAGCTTTTAGCAGCGAAGGGGGTACAGTCAAGGAATCCGGCCTGGGGGGCGACCGCCCGGTTTCCATCCTGCTGATTTTCTGCTGGCGTTTGAAGACCGATCCCTGTCCGGACGGTTTGACCGCCACGCGTTCAGCCTCAGCCAGAGTGGCTTTCGCCGCCACAAGGTCATCCAGACCGACCTGGCTATCCGCCAAGAGCAGCAACAGCGGCAGGCGATTGGTGCCCGCGGGGAGAATTTTCAGCTGGAGTTTGAGGTAACTTTCGGCTTCCTGGTAGCGGTGTTCGTCGAGCAGTGAACGAGCGATCAGTTCGGTGCGTCGGGACTCGAGGCTGGTGGCGGTAGGGACCTGGGCTCCGCCGGTCGAGTATAGGCCAAATTGGCAGATGATTATAAAAAACAAAAGCCTCCTGAAGTGTACAGAACTCAGTCTGCCACCCGGGAGGTTGTTTGGTATTAAAGGGAATCCGGTTAATCCGTTTTCAAATCGAAGTTGCACCGCCGAATGTTTAACTGCAACGGACACATGACTAAAAGCCGCTACAAGAATCATAATACTCCCCAAAAAGATGATTTAGTGGATTGGGGCGAAGGAGCAAGGCTCCGGAAACAGGTTTTACAGATGACTAGTTCAGGACAGGCGCACTCTAGTAACCTGCGACAGACAATATAATCAATTCAGAAGGCAAAGTCAAGTCTTTTTTTAAAAATCGCGAAAATTTTAACAATTTAATTGATTTTAATCGATGGTTGCGGCGATTATTGGAAATAATGAAAAACCCGACTCTGGTGAGCCGGGTTTTAGTGTTCATCGTGAAGTATCAGCCAATTACTTTGACGTTCTTGGCCAGCGGACCTTTGGGACCCTGCTCGATCGTGAACTCAACGCGCTGGTTTTCGACCAGGTCGCGGTTGAAACCGGTGCCGGCGACCTCGTTAGCATGAACGAAGACGTCGCTTTTGTCACCGTCGACGTTGATAAAGCCGAAGCCTTTGCGGGAATTGAACCACTTCACAGTACCTTGTGACATTACTTTACTCCTTGTTAAACTGATTACTTAACCTCTGCAGAATGTCACGATACCTTAATGAAGCGTCCAAACTCTTGCGCTCAAGCTAAAGTCCAATGACAATCTTTCGATGTATAATATACGAATAAATTTTTGAATATCACACAATATTTCGATTTATTTTAATCACTTGAGCTGGCATATGTCTTTGAAACTATCATGCTTAGCTTAAAGAGACTCCGGGGCTTACCATAATTTCCAGAGACTATGACAGGGCTATGACTAGACCGGTTAAGAAAGTAAACGCTTCCGCTTTAAAAGGCGTTATCCGCGAGATCGTAGCTAATCCGCCCAGAATCATCACCGACGAGTGGAGAGCCTATCAGGGGATAGGTCAATACTACGTATCCGGTCACAGTACGGTGAACCACAGCCAAGGCGAATACTCACGCGGAAACGTTCATGTCAACCACGCAGAATCCTTTTTTGCCTTGCTTAAACGAGGAGTTCATGGTATATTTCATCACGTGTCGGTAAAACACCTCGGATGCTACTGCCATGAATTCAACTTCCGCTGGAACCGTAGGAAGGTAACGGATGGGGAACGTAGCAGGGATGCCATTTGCCGGATACAGGGTCGCAGATTACCCTACGCGAATTTGACAGCTTATAGTTTGTCCAGTATTTTCCGGTCGGATTAATAATCCGAATTGGGTCTACGAACTTGGGTATGCTCATGCTAAAGGGAAGAAAGTGATTGCGACCGTACGTAAAGATATGGCATTTGATAAACGAGGGAAATCGCATTTGCTCTTTGATTTTCCGGGATAAAATTCGATTTTTGGGAAGTAGGTAAAGTAGAAGAATTACGTGCCAAGATTGAAAAAAGACTTGATGAGCTAAATAAGCAATTCCAACGTGAATCTTGGCCGGAACAATAGCGGCAGCAAGCTGCCGCACCCCACTATTTATCAGTGCAATAAGCGGAATCTGCGGCTTTGGCAACAAGCGATGATTTCCGACGCAGACTAAAAGAAAGAACCACATGACCGACTTCACCCACACCACCCTCGGCGCCACCGGCATGGAGGTCCAACGACTGGGCTTATCCGCCTCATATCGCCCCGGCAAAAAGACCATTCACCGAGCTTTGGACGAAGGGATAAACTACTTCTTCTGCTACGGGTTCGACACCCACATGACCAAAACCTTGCGCGACCTTTCTCCCAGCCAGCGCGAGAAAATCGTCATCGCCACCGGAGCCTACAATCTGATTTACTGGCATCCCGACCTGCGAAAAAC
The DNA here is from genome assembly GCA_026394195.1 of bacterium. Classification (GTDB taxonomy): domain Bacteria; phylum Electryoneota; class B3-LCP; order B3-LCP; family B3-LCP; genus JAPKYS01. The sequence continues at coordinate 28,071 of JAPKYS010000069.1, forward strand.
TCTGGAAAAGCGGCTGCGCCAGTTGAAGACGGACTATATCGACGTTTTCATGTTTCTGGGCGTGTTGAAACCGAAGGAGTTCACGCCGCACGTGCAGGAGATGCTGCAACGCTTCAAGGAAGAGGGCAAGGTGCGCAGCATCGGGCTTTCCTGTCATGATCGCAAGTTCGCCGGTCAATTGATGGCTGACGGCAAGATTGACGTCGGCATGATTCGGTACAACGCGGCTCACCGCGGAGCCGAAGAGGATATTTTTCCGCATCGAGAAGCTCATCATTCCGGCATCGTCAGCTACACCGCCACCCGCTGGGGCTATCTGCTCAGGCGTCCCAAACATTACCCTAAAACCGAACCGATCCCCAACGCCGGTCAGTGCTACCGCTTCGTGCTGTCCAATCCCAACGTGGACGTCGTTCTGACGGCGCCGCGAAATCTCAAGCAGCTCAATGAGAATCTCATTGCTCTTCAGCAGGGTCCCCTGGCATCCGAAGAGGTGAACTTCATGCAGAAATTCGGAGATATCGTCAGGCATACGAAGAAGTGGTTTATGTAGGAGGGTCGTTGGTCGTTAGTCGATGGTCGTTGGCGGAAGAGCAATTACATTTACCCTAAGGTATGACGATGATCAATAGTTACAAAGATTTAACTATATGGAAGCAAGGAATAGAAATTGCAAAATCCATCTATCTCGTGACTGACAAATTTCCGAAACAGGAAATATATGGATTAACGAGCCAGATTCGCCGAGCGGCTATTTCAATCCCAGCTAATATTGCCGAGGGATTTTGTCGCCTGCATCGAAGAGAATATGTGCAGTTTTTAGGCATCAGTCTAGGATCTAACGCCGAATTGATAACCCTTATTATTATCGCCAATGAACTTCATTACCTTGATAATGATCAATTTGAGCAATTAATTGATAAGCTTGAAATCGAAAGCAAACAGATCAGATCACTGATCACAAAAATTCAGAATTCGCCAGATGCATCCTGACTCCTTTTCCGACAGGTCGTAATCCAACGACCAACGACCAACGACCAACGACCAACGACCAACGACCAACGACCAACGACTATGTTAAGACCCTCCTGGGACACCTATTTTATGCAAATCACGCACCTGGTCGCAACCCGGGGAACCTGCCTGCGACGCAAGGTGGGAGCCGTTCTGGTGCGTGATAGGCAGATCCTGACCACCGGCTACAACGGGCCTCCGCGCGGCGTCCCGCACTGCGACGAATTGGGCGGCTGTCTGCGGGATAAACTGAACGTTCCGTCCGGCGAGCGCCATGAAATTTCCCGCGCCGTCCACGCCGAACAGAACGCCATCATTCAGGCGGCGGTGCACGGCATCTCCATCAAGGGAGCAACCCTGTACGCCACCAATCAACCCTGTTCGCTCTGCACCAAGATGCTGATCAATGCCGGCGTACTGGAATTCGTGATAGCAGACGGCTATCCGGACGATCTGGCGCTGCAGATCATGGAACAGGCAGGCGTCCTGCTGCGCCGAATCGACGTTAAAGCGGAAGGGATAAGCCAGCCATGAGATGCCCTCGCTGTGAACACCTGGGGTCTCGCGTCCTCGACAGCAGACCCTTGCAGAACAGCAAAACGATCCGCCGCAGACGGGAGTGCGAGAGTTGCGGCGACCGTTTTACCACCTATGAGCGCGTCGAAGAACGGCTGCCCTTCGTCATCAAGGCAGACGGCCGCCGCGAACAGTTCGACCGCCTGAAACTGGTGCAGGGCTTGCAGCGAGCCTGCGCCAAGCTACCCATCCCCCGCCTGCGCTTAGAAGAGATCTGCGACGACATCGAAGCCGCCATATCCGACCTGGGCGTCGAAGAGGTGACCAGCCGCCAGATCGGCGAGAGCGTCATGGATCGGTTGCGCAGGCTGCATCCGGTAGCCTACGTGCGCTTCGCCAGCGTCTACCGCCGCTTCGAAGACGCCGGGCAATTCCGGGAAGAGCTGGAAAAGTTGGGAAGGGGATGAACGCCCGAATCGGTTTTTCAGCTCCATTATCCTTAATTCAGAGTCAACCATGAGATTTCTGCTGATCTTGCTGTTCTTTCCCACTCTGCTGCAAGCACAGCAATTCCAATTCCATCAAGAGCTGGATAGCATACCGGTTTGGGATGGGGATTATCAGATGCCCACTCCCTGGTTAGGGGGCGAATCCCGGTGTAATGTCGATTTTTGTGATATAGATGGCGATTCCGATTTTGATCTATTTTTAGGAAGTCAGACTGGAGACGTCTTTCTCTGGAAAAACATCGGTAGTTCCTACTCCTGTGAATGGAACTTGGAGAGTACAAGTTTTCAATCGATTGCTTGTGCTGGATTTGCCCGACCGGAATTCTGGGATATGGATAGTGACGGCGATCAGGATTTATTCTTAGCAAATTGGCTGCATCCATTAATAGCTGTTTATAAAAATATTGGCGACGTTTCATCACCTCTTTTTGAATTCGTTGAGGATACGCTGAAAGATATTTCCAATGACAGAATTTATTGTCAGAGAGCCGCTCTGGCTGATTTGGATCAGGATGGGGATCAAGACCTTCTGTGCGGTGAATATGGAGGATTCCTTTATTACTACGAAAATTTAGGCGATTCTGCTCAATTTCTCTATTCTCATATCGGGGGGAATTTTCTTGATATTGATGTTGGTGAGTCTGCCTCACCCACCTTCTGCGACATTGATTCCGACGGCGACTACGACCTTTTCATCGGCAACAAGTACGGCAAGATCTACTTTTACCGCAACGACGGCACAGCGCAGCAGTACGATTTCACTTTGGTGTCCAACAATTGGTTTAGCATAGACGTGGGAGACTACGCTTCGCCGGAATTCTGCGATATCGACGGCGACGGAGATTATGACCTCTTTATCGGCAAGGATAACGATCTGACCTACGACATTCCCGGCGCGATGCAGTACTGGGAAAATATCGGCACGCCGCAAGTTTGCAATTTCATTCTGAGGAATCAGAACTATTTGACGTTTGATGCGGGGAACTCCTGTGAACCCGATCTCTGCGATATCGATCTGGACGGTGACCTCGACCTTTTTTTCCTGACGAATTCTCAGTTGGGATGGATGGAAAACATCGGAACGAATCAAAATCCGGAATTTACTATCCGAACGTTCGATCTGCTGGAGCTTCCACCCGGATCATGTGATTTGGGTGATCTAAACGGCGATCAGTACCCGGATTTGGTCACCGTGGATGGTTGGGGAGGCGCAATTACCTTGTGGGTCAACCGAGTGACGCCGCAGAATCCGACATTTGTCCAATCCAGCACGATTGACACGGATGGCTTATTGGGTGAAGTGTCATTGGGCGATCTGGATGCAGATGGCGATCTGGATTTAATAGTCGGTGGATGGAATAGCAGTGGGTACCATTTGCTTTATTACCAAAATCAAGGAACATCCTTCAATCCGAATTTCATCCAGGTGGCACAAACACTGCCTGGAGTCAATTATAACTACCTAATGCCGAGTTCCCTTGTGGATCTGGATATGGACGGGGACTTGGACTTGTTGTTGATAGAGAATTTTCAAGAGATCATCTATTACTACGAAAATATCGGCTCTCCACAAGCCATGTATTTTTCTTTAAATACCACGAATCTTCTGAACCAACAAACGATTGATGCGACATTCGTTAATGCTGCGGATATTGATTTTGACGGGGATATGGACCTCTTTGTAGGATATTATATCGGCGGAATACAATTCTTCCGTAACGTCACCGGCGACAGCGTAGGAGTTAAACCCAGCTACAAACCACCCATCCCCGTAAAACCCACCCTCTCCCTCTTCCCCAATCCTTCCAACGCCGGAACGGTGGTGCGGTTCACGCTGCCGGGAGCGGGGCTGGTGCGGGTGGAATTGTTCGATGTAGAAGGGCGGAATGTAGGGGCGCACTGCGTGCGCCCGGTTGGGGAGGCAGGTGGTTTTCAGGGCGCACGCAGTGCGCCCCTACAAGAGACCTGGTTCCCCGCCGGGACCCACGACCTGCGCCTCGATGCATCGGATCTGCCCTCGGGGGTGTATCTGATCCGCTTAGATGCCGGTCAGCAGCGCATTACGCAGAAGATGGTGGTGGTGAAATAGAATGCCGGTTGGCCGAAAGTCCGGTTTAATTCCGCAAATCTGTCATCCGGAATGTACTTCTACCGAATTACCGCGGAAGGCTTGGAACGCCAGGGCAAATTCAGCAGCGCCGGTAAGATGGTAGTTTTGAAATAGCAAAACGAATATACCAGGGGCAGGTTTAAAAGCCTGCCCCCAAATAAATAATCCGAGAGTCAGACCATGAGATTATCGCTGCTTGTATTACTAATCCCCGCTCTCGCCTTTGCGCAGGAATTTCAGTTTCACCAAGAGCTGGATAGCATACCGGTTTGGGATGGCGAATACCAGATGCCTGCACCATGGACGGGGGGATATTGGCGTTCTTCACCCACATTGGCAGATTTTAACGGCGATGGGCTACTTGATATCGTCACTGGTGGAGCGGGCACCAAATTGCAGAGCTTCACTAATATTGGAACAAATAATTACCCATTATTCATTCTGGATAGTCCTCAGTTTGGGGATATAAATTGCGCATCACTGCTTGGGGATCTCAACCCGGTATTCTGTAACATCGATGCCGACGGTGACCAGGATCTTCTCATCGGAACGGCTGGAGGTATCATCCAGTTTTATGAGAATATCGGAAGTTCAACTCAGCCTTCATTTATTCTTGCTGCGGATACCCTTAGAGACGAAAATGGAGTGTTGGTTTGGTGTCAACACCCGGCATGTATAGATATTGATAACGACGGTGATTTGGACCTTCTTTGTGGAAGATATACAGGGACGATTGGCTACTATTTAAATGTTGGCAATGCACAACAATATAGTTTTCACCTTGTAACGGATCAGTTTGAGGGAATTAATTTTGGTTATCAGAATGATGCAGATCCGACTTTCTGCGACATTGATTCCGACGGCGATTACGACCTTTTCATCGGCAACAAGTACGGCAAGATCTACTTTTACCGCAATGACGGCACTCCGCAGCAATACGATTTCACTTTAGTGTCCAATAATTGGTTTGGTATAGACGTGGGGGACTATGCCTCGCCGGAGTTCTGCGACATCGATGGCGACGGCGATTACGATCTTTTCATCGGTAAAGACAACGACCTGACCTACGACATTCCCGGCGCGATGCAATACTGGGAAAACACTGGCACGCCTCAAGTCTGCAATTTCGTCCTGCGGAACCAGAACTACTTGACATTCGATGCAGGTTGTTCGTGTGAACCCGATCTCTGTGATATTGATCTGGACGGCGACCTCGACCTCTTTTTCCTGACGAATTCTCAGTTGGGATGGATGGAAAATACTGGAACGAATCAAAATCCGGAATTTACTATCCGAACGTTCGATCTGCTGGAGCTTCCACCCGGATCATGTGATTTGGGTGATCTAAACGGCGATCAGTACCCCGATCTGGTTACTGTCAACGGTTGGGGAGGTGCAATTACCTTGTGGGTGAACCGGGTGACGCCACAGAATCCAACGTTTGTTGAATTTAGCTCAATTGACACCGATTGGATCTTGTACGAGGTCTCTTTAGGCGATCTGGATGCGGATGGAGACCTGGATATGATTGTCGGTGGTGAACACTCTGGTGGATTCGGCTTGCTTTATTACCAAAATCAGGGGACACCATCAAGTCCGAATTTCGTTCAGGTAGCGCAATCATTACCAGGGGTAACATATAACAATACGCTAAATTCCAGCCTTGTGGACTTTAATTTAGACGGACGAATCGATCTATTAATTGAGAACAATTGGGAAGGAGCAGTTTATTATTATGAAAATATAGGATCTCCTCAGAGTATGAACTTTAATTTGGTCACTACAAATTTATTAGATACCAGCCTTACTCTTTTTTTGGTTGACGCGGCTGATATTGATTCAGATGGCAAGGTAGATATTTTTACGGGACACTATGAAGGCGGCATGCGCTTCTTTCGCAACGTCACCGGCGATAGCACCGCCGTTCTTCAGCCTACCAAAATGCGCCCGCGGCCTTCCCGGGCTACGCTGTCTATCGGTCCTAATCCATCCAATCCCGTAACAGCCATCAGCTATCAGCTTTCAGCAGTCAGCTTGGTAAACCTTTCGGTTTACGATATTTCGGGGAGAAGGGTAGCGCAGTTGGTCAACGGCAGGCAGAATCCCGGAGAGTACAACGTCAGTTGGAACTCAAGCGGTAAAGCGTCGGGGGTGTATCTCATCCGCTTAGATGCCGGTCAGCAGCGCATTACGCAGAAGGTGGTGGTGGTGAAATGAAATTTGGAAGGGTAGGACAGACATTCTTGTCTGTCACCCATACTCGACGAAATAAACAGTCAGACAGGAATGTCTGACCTACCAGGAAGTGCGTAAGGGCGCACGGCGTGCGCCCTGTTCTCCTGACGCGAAATAATCAGCGGAATCAGGGGAATCTGGGAAATCAGTGGTTCAGGACTTTTTCTATGCGGCTTGGCGTCTTTGCGAGAGATTTTTAATGCCTTCTCTGCGTACTCTGCGCTCTCTGCGTGAAATTTTCCTCTTCTGCCCCATTCATGGGGCTAGTTAGATGTAGCCCCGTCTCTTCAGGGCGAGGCGGGGGTGGACTAGGTGGCAACCCACAGCAGAGCTGTGGGGCACCCAAACAAACTTGTTCACTTGTTCACTTGGTTACAACAAAAAAGGCGACCCTCGCGGATCGCCTTTTGCATTTAAAGCAGAGGTTGGTTATTTAATCATCATCATATCGTGGAAGGGGTCGGTTTCCTTCAGGATGACCGGTTTGGTGTCCAGCAGCGCCGTTATCCGCCCCGGCAGGTATTTCTTGTTCACAATGGTCATGATGGTGTAATCCGCGAACCAGTTGTCGTACATGGTAAAGAACCCTTTGGTACCAACGTCATCTCCCCAACTGTTCTCCACCTTCCATTTCAACGGCTTGTTATCGATCAGATCCACACCCACAATCGCCATGGCGTGGTTGGTGACGGTGGTCTGGTAGAGCATCAATTCGCCTTTGTCCGTGTGGGACTTGATGCCGTAGATGTCGTCGTAATTGTACAGATTGCTGTTCATTATGCCGGATTTGGTATCCCGCTGAGGACCGACGTCGGAACCGAACCACACCGGCTCATCCGAAAGCACCGATTGCAGCGTCGCCATCCGGAAATCGTCCATATTCACGTTCAGGAATCCCGCATCCGCTTCACCCACCATGGCGCCGCTGCGTTCCATCTTGTAGAGTTTGTTGAAATCCTTAAAGGGAACGTTCGCTAAAACCACGTAATCGTCCAGTTTGGCTTTCAGGTACTCCTCAGAAAAACTCATGGGAGTATAGGTTTTCAGCAGGCTGACCTTCTCCTTGGCCATCTCTTTCAACGCTTCGGTTTCGGTAAAGTCCTTGCCGGTTTTTCCCGAACTCAGAGCGTCCATCGCTTTGACCAGTTCAGCCATCTTTTTCTCTTCGTCCAGCTTCGATTTGTAGCGATAGGTGAATTCTGTTGGCGGGACTCCGAGATGGAAGCAGGTGATCCGGTAAATTTCCAGCAGGGCTTCGTCCTTGCGCTGCCGTAATTTCTCGACGGAAGCACCCTTGGCATCCATGGCTCTCAGATCGAAGGCGACGTCGCGCAGTTTCTCAGTCAGGATCTGATCCATCATCCCGGAGTTTTCTGTGCTCTTGGTTTCGGGCATGGCGGTCATAGGTACAGCGCCGTACTTCTTCACCAGGTAGACGAAATACTCCCACCAGCCTCCATCGCCGACCGGGTCGAGCAGGATGCGCTGAAAGTTTTCGTCGCCGGCGTCCAGCTTGCGGCGTTCGATGACGGTTTCCATGAACCGATTCGCCTTCTCGATCTTATCCCAGAAGAACAGGTAATTCTGTGAGAATTCGAAGCTGTCGTCTCCGATCTTGTCGATCACGGCGGGGCGAAAGACGTTCAATCCCGCGTAGAGCCAGCAGCGCCCGGAACCCTTCTGATCGGTGATGGACCCGGTTTTGATTTCATGGGAAAAATAGGGATTGTGGTCTTTCATCACCGAATTGTTGATGGCGATGGACTTGACGTCGTTTTTAATCACGGCGTCCATCAATCTCTGAGTCTGGGCGTCAGGTTTCAGAGCATCGCGCATCTTGGCGATCATTTCAGGTGTTATGGATCCTGGATCCGTCTTTTGATCTTTATCCGCAGCCCAGATTGCGCCCGCCAGAATGAGCAGACTCAGAGCCGCAACTGTGATGGCACGCATCATTCCTCCAGTGGTTCGAAGTATGGAATTATTTTAGATTGTCTGTTATTCTATTCGATAATCTTTCCGCTGAAATTGTTGCTCGGCGAGAAACGTTCAGCACTAAATCACACCCAATTCCTTGCCGATCTTCGCAAAAGCCTCCAAAGCCCGATCCAGATCGGGACGGTCGTGCGCTGCTGAAATCTGCACTCTGATACGCGCTTGCCCCCGGGGAACCACCGGATATGAGAAGGCGACGACGTAAATTCCTTCATTGAGAAGCTGCGTCGCCAGTTTCAGTGCAGGTTTGGCTTCGTAGAGCAGGATCGGGACGATGGGATGAGTACCGGGTTTGATATTGAAACCCAATGATTTCATCCCCTTCCGAAAGTAGAGTGTGTTCCTTTCCAATTTATCGCGCAACTCGGTTGTTTCAGAGAGTAAGTCCAGCACCGCAATCGTCGCTCCAGCCACGACCGGAGCCAGCGTATTGGAAAAAAGGTAGGGACGGCTCCGTTGGCGCAGCATGTCGATCATCTCCTGACGCCCGACGGTAGCTCCCCCGGTAGCGCCACCCAGCGCCTTGCCGAAGGTGGTGGTGATAATGTCGACTCGATCTTCGACGCCGCAGTATTCAGGAGTCCCTCGACCGGTGCTGCCCACGAATCCTGTCGCGTGTGAATCATCTACTAGCAGCAGAGCATCGTACTTGTCAGCCAACGCGCAGATTTCAGGCAATTTGGCGATGTCGCCGTCCATGGAAAAAACGCCGTCCGTGACGATCATACGGAACATGTCGGATTGGGAGTCCTTCAGTTTCGACTCCAGGTCATCCATATCAGCGTGCTGGTAAATGTATCTCTTCGCTTTGGTCAGCCGAATGCCGTCGATGAGGGAGGCGTGGTTCAACGCGTCGGCGATAACCCCGCAATCCTCGCTGAGAAACGGTTCGAAAACCCCGCCGTTGGCGTCGAAGCAGGCGGCATAGAGAATGGCGTCGTCCATGCGTAGGAATTGAGCCAGCTTCTTTTCCAGTTGCTTATGGAGTTCCTGGGTCCCACAGATGAAGCGAACGCTGGAAAGACCAAATCCCCACTTATCCAAAGCCTGGTGAGCTGCCGCAATAACCTTAGGATGTGAGGAAAGACCTAAATAGTTGTTGGAACAGAAGTTGAGGACTTCCTTCCCCTTAACGATTATTCTGGCACCTTGGGGAGATTGCAGGACTCTCTCTTCCTTATAGATTCCGGAGGTTTTAAAATGTTGGAGCTCCAGAGTCAGGAACTTTTTCAGCTTGGTATACATGATGATGGTTAATTGTGGTGAGGGATATGACCGTTTCTTTCTGGCGAAACGAAGCCATCCATAATTTAAAAGATTGTCAGCCGAAAAGCAAGTATAAGTCGATTAACTCTGCATGCATTAGATTTTTCCAACGAAAATTGTAAATAGAAAAGGCGGCTTGCACAGCCGCCTTTAGCTAATGGGATCCACCCTAGTTCTTAATCTCGATATAATATCGTGATTTAAGCTGATCGAGCCAGTTGTTGTAAGCCTTTTCGCGTTTGGCGTTGGTGGCGTATTGTGAGATGACTTCCCAATCCTGGTCGATGGAGATGGGACGCGCCTCACGATGGCTCAGGATTTTCACGATGTGATATCCGTACTGCGTTTTGAAAGGTTTGCTGATATCGCCTACGTTTAAACCTGCCATTGCGGTCTTGAAATCTGCCGGCATCTCATCGAGAGAGAACCAGCCGAGGTTTCCACCTTTTTTTGCGCTTTCGAGATCCGCAGAATATTCGCTGGCTGCCTGATCGAACGGCTTGCCGGCAAGAATCTCCTCGCGTACCGCGCTCAATTTATCGGAAATCGGTTTCTCATCCGCTTCGGTGACCGTAGGCTTGATTAAAATGTGCGAGGTCAGAATGGAATTGTCCTTGCGATCCTGCAGTTTGATAACATGATAACCGTATCTTGATCGGATTGGCCGGGAAATCTCACCGGGCTGCAGAGCGTAAGCGGCATCCTCGTAATCGCTGAGCAGATCGCCCTTCTGCGTCCAACCGATATGCCCGTAGTTTTTCGCTGTCGATGCGTCTTCCGAGTACTTCAGCGCCAGACTATCGAAGGATGCTCCATTTTTCAAAGCCTGGTAAAGTGAATCTGCCAGACCCAGTGCTCGATCATCGGCAGCGGTCGAGCTGGATGACTCCAGTAGGATATGCGCGACCTCTACCGCATCCTTCATCGGAGGGAAAAAGTCGGGATGATTCTCATAGAATCGCTCGACTTCAGTCCGAGTGGCTCGCACGTCTTCGAGGAATTTATATTTTACCTTTTCAACCAGAAGTCCATCCTCGATTACGGTACGGTAATCTCGCCGAATGCGGCGGATCGAATAGCCGTAGAGTTCCTCCAGTTTTTGTTCAGAACCGACATTCTGGATGATCTGCTGCAGGCGGTTCTCCAGTTCGCGATCGACTTCGCGAGGTTCCACGGTGATGGAGTCCTCCCTTGCTTTCGCCAGCAGGACCTTCTGATTGATCATCTCCTTCAGGACGTCCTCCTTCAGTTTCTCCAACTTTTTGGGGTCTTTCAGGACCTGTTTATCCTGCTGCAGAGCCAGGGTCTGGGCGTTCTGATAGACCTCGCTTTCCAGGATGACCTCGTTCCCGACGATAGCCAGCAATCGATCCACGGTTTCATCGCTGGTCTGAGCAACGCACTGCCGGCCCGGCATGTACAACCCTGCCGCCATCCACAGCCCGAAGACTATCCAGGCGCCGACGTTCAAATGTGTACTATTTGGTTGAATTCTCAAGATAAAACCCGGTGCTTTGACTATTTTTCCGATGGTTGACTCGATTTGGTTGAATTGATCAAGATTTTTGGGTTGTATACCGTCCAAAGACTATCACGCAGCGCTTTCTCAGCCTCCATTTTCTTGCGTAGATACACACGCCCGCTGACTTCATCGCCGATCTCTTCCAGAGGTAAGATCGTTCCTGCAAATCTTCGCTGGCGGCATTGCAGGATGATATACCCCTTATCGTCATACTTCAATGGGTAGGAGATTCCCCCCGGAACCAATCCCAATGCTGCATTGGCCAGTTGAGGATCGAGCTGCTCTTTGCCGACCCAGCCCAGGTCTTCTCCTTGAAGCTGATTTCCGCTCAGCAGGATCTCCCCCAGATCTTTCCCATCCTGCAAATCCTTGCGGACGACTGCCGCCTGATCACGATCCGGAGCGATTACGTAGAGCAATTCGATTTGATCATTCTTGGTGCGGTATTGCTCCCGATTCGATTGGTATTCCTGCCGGATTTCAGTGGAATTAACGTCGATGGACAATGAGGCTATTTCATAGAGCCTGTTGATCAGCAGCTCGCGTCGCAAGGCTTCCATTCGGCTGTTGAAAGTGCTGTCCTGATCCAGATGGCGAGCGATTGCCTCTTCCAGCAGAATCTCATCGGACGCCCATTTCCTGGCGGCTTCAACGATATAGTCTTCGCTGATTCCTTGGTCAGCATTCAACTGCTCTTCACTCCAACCGTAAGCCGCTGCCAGTTCGGTCCGGCTGATACTTTTACTCCTCACCTGAGCGACGGCATTTTCGCTGGTTGACTTTTCCTGACATCCGGTATCAAGCAGCAACGTTGAAAAAACACACGTCAGCGTGATTACGGTAAAGGTCTTTCTCGATTTGCGACTTTTCTGCATGGTTAACCGGAAGAGTGGTTCCGGGTTCTCGTGATTAAAGAGAGAACAGGCCGACCAGTGAATTGATCGGCCTGTCTATGTTTATTTCTTGGGGTCACCGGGTTTAATCGGAATGACTTTTGACGGTTGCATCGGTTCAGGCGGCACCGCAAGTTTGCTGGAATCGGATGCTGCCGGATTATAGGGGAATACCGCCATCAGTTTGTCGTCGAAAATGGTGATCTTGTATCGCTTGTCCATGTCATCGGTCCAGGCTTTCTTCAGGCTGTCCGTTTGCGCCATCCTCATCTGACGATCCACTTCAGCCTTGGCTTCTTCGAAAACCTTAACCCGGGAAGGCGTTTTTTCGATGACTTTGATGATCGAAAAACCGCGGCGTCCCATGGCAATGGGGTCGCTGATTTCACTCACTTTCAAATTGAAGGCTTCACGCCCCATGGCTCCGTATTGCCGACTGGTCAGGGGACCGATCACGCCATCCATGCTCAGGGATGATTTACGATCGCTGTACTTGTGCACCAGCTTGGTGAAGTCCTCGCCCTTCTTGGCGCGGACGGCAATTTTTTGGGCAAATGCTTCATCGCGGCCGGTTTTTTCATCGACATTGACGTAGATTTCCTGCACTGTGACCATAGAATCGGTCTGGAAATCCTTCATGTTGTTTTCATAATAAGCCAGCTGCGCAGGTTCACTCACTTTTAGCTTGTCCTCGACCTGAACCTTATCCACCCGCTGCGACATATTGGTTTCGATCATGTCGTTGTAGGTCTTCTGCACATCGGCGCTTTTATAGAGTCCTCTATCCTTGGCGCGCTCGGCGAGGAATTCTGGAATCAGCATTCTTTCGACTGTCGAGATGATCGCTTGCTGATCGCGCCAGCGCGGCGCACGACCCGTCTTCTCGATATCTTTGGCGAGGTCTTTAACCGTGATTTTCTTGTCGTCGTAAGTCGCAACCGCCCAATCCTTCTCATCTTCCTTGAAGTTGGAGAAGTAATCGTTATTGCGCGGCACTGAAGGATCGCTGACTTTGTCCAGAACCTTCTGGATGTTGGCGTAGTCATACTTCAGTTTGTGCTCTTCCTTCAGTTTATTCAGGTAGGCTTCGGCTTCCTTGCCCAGTTTCTCCTGGTATTTGCTCCGGAGCTGCATCAAGATGTTTGGCTGCTCAATTTCATACGTGCCCCGTTCCTTGGAAGGACGGCGATCTTCAACCTTGATGATGTGATATCCGTAGGAGGATTTGATGGTATCGCTGATCTGATCGACCTTCAAGGCGAAGGCGGCATCCTGGAATTCATCAACCATGCGACCCCAGGTAAAATAGCCCAGATCGCCACCCGCTTGTGCCGTGGTAACGTCATTCGAAACGATTTTAGCCAGGGAATCAAAATTCGCCCCGGCGCGCAGTTGGTCTCTGGCGCGGACGGCGCGAGCGCGAACTGAATCCAATTCCAAGGGCACCAGGTCAACCGGTGTGCTGAAGAGGATATGTCGGGCGTGGATCTCTTCACCCATCTTGTCGTACACAGCTTTGACTTCTGAGGGCGGGATCACTTTATCCATGATTTCGACTTTATAAAGCTCCTGGATGGCAGCCTGTTTCTGCGCATCCAATGCTGACGCCTTGACAGTCGAATCGTTCTGCAGATTCAGGCGATAAGCCTCCTGCAGTTTCATTGAGCCGTCGATCAGGTTTTTCAAGACCTGTTTGCGCTCTTCGAGATTGCGCTGCGCAGCCACGTCCGGCGTTCTATAGCGCATCAGCATGGCATTTTTAAACGCGTCGGTGCTTACGTACTTGCCGCCGACTTTGGCGACGTAGTCGCCTTTTTTACCGCAGCCTGAAATCAAAACGGCGAATACCACCAGCGCAAGTGCGAATACGGAGAGTACTCGCAGGGCTGTTGATTTTGACTTGTGAAGCGATAGCATTGCTTTTTGCTTCGAGAATGCGAATGGCATGCTCAAATCCTCCTGAATCTCTGATATTCTTAATTATGGCTTAGTTTCGGTTTTGCTTGATCGATTATATTAAACCATCCATCTGCTGGAATGATCCCGCAGGTACGATCAAGAAATCGAGATTTTTTAAGCTAATTTATCAAGGAATGCTTTTGCGGCAGCCATCTTTTCACTCCAATCGCTGCCGCTGCGCCAGCGCAGAATCAGTCGCAGAGGATTACCATTTAAAAATTCTACGTCTTCATCCTGCAACTTTAGCACGAGATTCCTGAGCCTTTCAGGCCAACCCTGCCCGTTTCCGGCATCCACCTCGGCTTGCAGATAGTTTTCCAGAATTTCAACCTTCGGCAATCCGGCAAAGACGCAACCCAGTTTGAGTTCAAAGAGCTCGAAGAGATTATGCGCCTGCTCCGGTGGAGTTCCATATCGATCTTTAACCTCCTCGATCAGGCTGTTGAGCTGCTGTTTCGTTGAGGCAGTCGAAAGCCGGCGGTATAGTTCCACACGCTGTTCGGGTCGTTCGACGTAGTCCGAGGGGAGGAAGGCGTCGAAAGGAAAATCGATTTTCGGCTCGAATTCCCGGGCGGGTTCGGACGGCATCGGGTCGGATAGTTGCGCGTCGACCTTGAGTTCCTGAACCGCGGTGTCGATCATCTTCTGGTAGAGATCAAAACCGACCGCATGGATAAATCCCGATTGCTTCGCTCCGAAAATTTCGCCGGCGCCCCGAATTTCCAAATCATGCAGAGCCAATTGGTAACCAGCGCCGAGATAACTGCAGTAGCGGATGGCATCCAGACGCCGACGCGCTGGATCGGAAGTAGCCAGCTTTGGCGGCGTTAAAAGATAGGCGTAGGCTTGGCGATTGGACCTGCCAATGCGCCCGCGCAATTGATAGAGTTGAGCCAAACCGAAGCGGTCTGCCCGGTTGACGACCATGGTATTGACATTGGGCAGATCCAATCCGGATTCGATAATCATCGTCGAAATAAGACAATCGTACTTCTTCAGCAGGAAATCGCCCATCGTGTGCTCCAACTGCTTTTCCGGCATCTGACCGTGCGCTACAATAAAGCGGACTTCCGGCAACCAGCGTTGCAGCATTGTTTTAATGGCTCCGATGGATTCCACACGGTTATGCACGAAATAAACCTGTCCCCCGCGGTCGATCTCTCGCAATATGGCGCCCGTGATCAATTCCTGAGAAAAGGGGGCAATTTCCGTTTCGATGGGCAGGCGATCCTGCGGAGCGGTTCTGATCAGCGACATATCACGTGCGCCGATCAAGGCCATATGGAGTGTGCGCGGGATGGGGGTTGCCGTCAGGGTAAGGACGTCAATTTGCGACCGCCATTTCTTGAGTTGTTCTTTATGTTTGACACCGAAGCGATGTTCTTCATCGACGATAAGCAGCCCCAGATTCTGGAACAGCACGTCTTTAGACAGCAGCCGGTGGGTGCCGACAATGAAGTCGATGCGCCCTTCCTTCAACCGCTTTAAAATTACTTTCTGCTCTGAAGGAGTACGGAAGCGTGATATCATTTCCAGTTCGATGGGAGTATTCACCAGGCGTTTCTGGAAATTGAGATAATGCTGTTGCGCCAAAAGCGTGGTTGGAACCAGGACCCCCACCTGTTTTCCTCCCAAAACCGCTTTAAAGGCAGCCCGCAGCGCTACTTCGGTTTTCCCATATCCGACGTCTCCGCAGACCAGCCGATCCATGGGCATAGGCTGCTCCATGTCTCTTTTTACATCGGCGATGGCTTTGAGCTGGTCCGGGGTTTCGTCAAACTCAAACGTCGCCTCAAGCTCTCGTTGTAAAGGTGTATCATCCGGAAAGGGATGCCCATGGAGTGAGGCTCGCTTGGCGTACAATTTTACCAGGTCAATGGCAAGTTCCTTGACTGCTTCGCCGGCTTTTTTACGGATTTTCTCCCATTCACCTTTACCGATCCGAGTCAGCGGCGGTACAAATCCTTCACGGCCGGAATATTTTTGCAGCTTCTTCAGCGACTCCAGACGAACGTACAACTTGACGCTATCTCGATATTCGATCTGCAGGCATTCCCTCTGGTGTCCACCGACTTTGATGGTTACCAGACCATGATAACAGCCGATTCCGTAATCTTCATGCACTACGTAATCGCCCCGTTTCAACATCTCCGTGTGTTCGATGGGGCTGAAGTTGCGCAGGCGGAAGTAGGTTCGACGGTGGCGCGGTCTTCGGAAAATCTGGTGATCCGTGTAGAGGATCGGCGCTGAGTCGGGTAACTTGAAACCACCCGAGAAGTGTGCTACAAAATAATCGGTCCAACCTTCCAAATCCTGTTCGACTAAAAGATCATTCAAGCGCTCCAGTTGACCGTCATTATCGCAGGCGATAAAAACCGGTTTTTTCCGCTTGGCGTGGTCGCTGAGGCTTTCAGCCAGTTGCGCAATGTGTCCGCCGAAATCTTCCTGCGGAACCGCCAGCAGATCGATTCTGGGGAGGTCATGGCGCGGGCTGCCCCAGTACAGGACGGTCGAGTTTTCGAGTACGTCTTTCCATGCTGCTTCCGCTCCGGCTTCCCTTGCTGACAGCAGGATCTCTTCCGGTTCATCCACCAGCAGGACGTCATCAGGATAAAGATAGGACGCCAAACTGGCGCCGCTCTCGCCTTCCACATTCGATAAAAACAGCGCTTCCTGATTCAGCCGTTCGATGGTTCGTTGAGTGAGTGGATCGAAACTTCGGAGCGATTCCAATTTATCTCCCCAGAATTCGAGGCGCAGCGGCATGTTGTGCGTATAGGGGAATACATCCAAGATGAACCCACGCAAGGCGAACTCACCGCGATTTTCCGCCATATCGGTGCGGCTGTAACCGGCTTGAACCAACTTCTCCGCCAGCCGGTTGCGTCCAACTTCCGAACCTGGGATCAGGCTGATGCGGATGCGATCGAGGGTTTCTTTGCTGGGCAGGGTGTTCACCCATGTCGCCGCGGGATCGGCGACCAGAGCAAACGGCTGAGGTGAAGTCCAATCTTGCAGTGCGCGGGCTCGAAAAATGCGAGTCTCAAATGGAGTGATATCGTCCTTGGTCTGCGGAGCCAGCAGCAGTCCAACTGACTTTTCCGAGAGGATCTGGCTGAGGTCTCCCAAAGCCTCTTCACGGCTGCTGCTGCGAGGCGAAATCCATAATACCCGACGCCCTTTTTCGACCAGCGCCGCGACGATAAACGCCTTCAAACATCCAGGCGTCCCCTTCAGTACCGCAGCAGGGTGGCTCTGGATAATTTCGGTGATACCGGCGAAGGGAGGGTAGTCAGCTAAGGCGTTTTTTAGTCGTTGGATGGATGACACGGGATGAAAGCTTCAGCAGCTCGAGGTTTGGATTGGAAATTTGGAATCAGGGAGCGAGGATCTCCGCGCTCACGGGTATCGGTCCTTGCAGGGATGAAGCGAATTAATAGTCGACAATCTTGAAGGGGACGCGGCACTCCGACAGCGCCAGTTTCACGTGGTCGACATTGACGTGTCCCAGGTGTAGTTCGTGGTTCTTACTGAAAATATCCCAAGTGAATTCGACATTGAATCTCTCCAGGATGGGCATCACCTGTTTGAGATCCTCGAAGCTGTTGAACTGGATTTTTTTCATCGATGATCCGCGGCAGCCTTTGATAGGAGTTGAAAACCGATTCTCGAGTGGGCAGTTCCGTTTGCCGTTGCATCTCTGGAATGCTCAAACTTATCTAATATACAGAATTTCTGTGGGGAAATCAAGAGGTGAGAGCGGCATTCTCCAACTCGAGGTCCTTTTCTTCGACCGGATTTTCCATGCGGAGCGTATCCTGGTCGGTCCAGTAGCGGTTTCGTCCGTGGCGTTTGGCGTGATAGAGATTGACGTCAGCTCGTTCGATCAACGCCTCATCCTCGGCAAAGTGAGTTTCACGACAGAACGTTGACACCCCCAGCGAGATGGTCACCTTGATTTGGCGGGTTTCGATGTCGAAGAAATGATTTTCCACAGCCTTACGAAGTTTCTCTGCGATGATCGTGGCAGCCTTTTGATCCGCTTCCGGCAAGATGGCTACAAATTCCTCTCCGCCATACCTTGCTAAAAAGTCACTCTTACGCAGGCTGTTTTGTAAAGCGTTGGCGACTCCCCTGAGCACTTGATCTCCCACCAGATGGCCTTCCCGATCATTGATCAATTTAAAATTGTCCAGATCGATCATGATGCAGGACAACGGGTGTCCATAACGATTGGATCTGTAAAATTCACGGGCGATCAGATTTTGGAAGACACGACGGTTGTTGATCTGAGTCAAGCCATCAATATTGGCCATGTCCTGCAGTTTGGTGTTTGCAGCCGCCAGTTGCTCAGCTAGTTCTTCGGCTCTACGCTTCGAGGCGATCAATTCCCGGTTCATCTGATCGTAGCTCAAATTAATGCGGCCCAGCTCAATGTTTGCCGCCATAATCAGTTCGGAATAACTGCGGGTATCCAACGGCGGCAACCCGAAGAATTCCGCCACCTCCTTGGCTTCGGCGCTGAGATTGTCCAGCAATTCCGTTATGGCATTCGCTTTGATCTTGAAGTATTTGTCGGCGCGATCCACCAGTTTGGTCACGAAATCCGGGCGATACTCATCGTAAAAAATGGCGCTGGCCAGATGGGAGAGATGAACAAACTGCGTCAGGCTGATAATCTTGGGGTCTTCTTCAGCAATGCCGCCTCTGAGGGTGTTTTCCGGTTCATGGTGACGCAGAATGGGGACTGACAAAGATCTTGGCAGCTGCCATTTATTGGTCAGGAATTCGCCCAGCAAAGTATGATTGATGCCAAAATGCTGATCTTCCAGATTGATCAATTCTGTGGCGCTGCGCGCGGACGTCTCCATCAACTTGGAGTATTCATCAGGAAAATACTTGATAAAAACCAGTATGCCTACGTCCTGCAGCAGCGAGGCCATGAAGATCTCTTCTTCGCGCGGGTCTTTCGCCAGGATAGCGAGACGCCTGGCAGCCACTGCTGAAAGAAGCGAGCGTTCCCAGATCACCTTGAAATTGAAGTTCCCCGGTCCGCTCTTAGAGGTCTGCATGAAAACTTCGAGAATCGACATTGAAAGCGCCAGGTTCTTAACCGCTGCCAAACCCAGGATCACCATCGCCTGCGACAGAGTTCCAACCTTGCGCGGATATCCATAGAAGGCAGAATTGACCACCTTCAAAATTTTAAAGCTTAATGAGACGTCATTCTGGATAACACCGGCAATTTGTTGAATCGAGATTTTTTCATCGCTCACCAGTTTGAGGATTTTATCCACTACCGGTGAGAGAGTCGGCAGCTCCTTGTCGTGGTCCAGGATGCTGATGATCTCGCGAATGCGGCTGTTCTGGTTGGAGGACATAATGAAACCCTGATCGCCCTGCAGAGGTTAGATTAAGGAAATTGCCTCGACTGCATGGGATGAAATGACTCTTTGCTTCTGTCGCGGGTTAGCCGTTATTGCTGAATTGATTAAAAGCGGCAGCTAAACCCGAGAGAATCCACTATTTTCTTATCGGCAGGATTCATTCTTGAGTTTAGTCATTTTCGTGCTTAAATCGACCAAAAAGATCCTGAAAACCCGACATGAATCATCAACCCGCTGAGTCCCTGCGTACCGATGCCTTGAACATGCTCAGAGACGCTCTCAGCGCTGTCAATCCGGAAGAACTCTTCCGTTCCAAAGTCAGTTGTATAGGTGATTGCCTGCACGTCTGCGATTTAACCTTCGATCTTTCCCAAATCGATAAAATCATCGTCATCGGTACCGGCAAAGGGACCGCTTTGATGGCGAAAGCTGCCGAGGATGTGCTCGGGAATCGTTTGACCTCCGGGGCTATCACCGTCAAGTATGGTCACGGCTTGCCGCTTGAGAAAATCGAAGTCATCGAAGCGGGTCATCCTGTGCTTGATGAGCAGGGTTTGAAGGGGACTTCCCGAATTTTGCAACTGTTGGGCGGAGTGACCGAGCGCGATCTGGTTCTGGTATTGATCACGGGCGGTGGATCGGCTCTACTGGAAAACCCGGTTGCCGGAGTTACACTCGGGGATCTGCAGAATACCACCCGGTCACTGTTGGCTTGCGGCGCAGAAATCGCGGAAATCAATTCAGTGCGTAAGCATCTCTCCTGCGTCAAGGGCGGGCAGTTGTTACGAGCCGCTGCGTCGGCTCAGGTCGTCACCTTGATCTTATCTGATGTCATCGGAGACCCGCCGGAAGCGATCTCATCCGGACCCACCAGCCCCGATCCGACCACCTTCTCTGGTTGCTGGTCCATTCTCGAGAAATACCATCTCTTACAGTCGTTGCCGCAGAGCGTTTTAAAGCATCTGGCAGCCGGATTAAGAGGTGAGATTCCGGATACGCCCAAGCCGGGCGACCCCATTTTCGACCGATCCCACCTGCGAATTATCGGCAACAACCGCTTGATGCTGGAAGCCGCCGCCCAATCTGCGAAAAATCGAGGCTATCGAACGTTCATTTTGACTAATGCCATGTGCAGCGAGGCGCGCAAGTTGGGCATGGAACTGGCGGTTCTGTTGAAATTCATTAAAATTGCGCACCCCTCCACCCGACCTCGATGTCTAATTGCCGGAGGTGAAACCACGGTCACGCTGCGAGGCTCCGGAAAAGGAGGGCGCAATCAGGAACTGGCCTTGGCGGCGGCCTTGGAATTGGATGGCATGGATGGCTGCCTGCTGCTTTCCGCCGGCAGCGATGGGGGAGACGGACCGACCGATGCTGCCGGCGCTCTGGTGGATGGGACGACCGTATTAAGGGGGACGGAAAAGGACATGCCTGCTGCCGAATACCTGGGGCGGAACGACTCCTACACCTATTTTGCCGCGTTGGGAGATCTGATTAAAACCGGACCCACCCTGACCAACGTCATGGATCTGGTGGTTATGCTGGTGACATGAGGTCATATGTTGTCGGGAATTTGAAAATCGTGTAACTGTTATCACCCGATTAATGGTAGTGAATTCATAATCTAGATAAAACTGAGTTCTTTTATACCGAGGGCACAGCACGCTGTGCCCCTACACCTCAGCATAGTCGGGGTCGCCCCTGACCCCGACAAGCATTAAGTTAGCAGTTTAACTACCAGAATCAGAGTGTTGGTGGAATCTCAATCAGACTTAGCTTGCCGAAAATCGCGTTTTTGTCTTGCTTTCGGCAGTGAGAAATGATACTTTTGGGCGATTCATCCAAAACCGCAGACAATAATTTACCAACGGAGATAGATCATGAAGAGAGACTTTCTGGCCATCCCGGATCTGACTGCCGACGAGGTGCAGCAGACCATCAAGTATGCTATCGAATTAAAGCGGCTGCGTCAGGCGAAGCAAAACCCAAATCCGCTGAGCGGACTGACGGTGGGTTGCATCTTTCACAAACCTTCCCTGCGCACCCGCATTAGTTTCGAGACGGGCATTCACGAATTGGGAGGTCACTCACTCTACATCACCAAGGATGAGATCGATTTGGGCAAGCGTGAAACCATCGAGGATGCCGCACGGGTACTATCCCGCTATCTTGGTATGATCGTGATTCGCACCTTTTCGCATGACGATGTCGTCAAACTGGCGAAGAACGCGACAATCCCGGTGATTAACGCCCTGACCGACTTCCTGCACCCCTGTCAGATCATGGGTGACCTGATGACCATCCAGGAGAAATTAGGTCACATCGAAGGCGTTAAAGTGGTCTACCTGGGTGACGGCAACAATATCACCAACTCCTGGATCAACGCCGCCCGCCGCATCAAAATGGACCTGGTGATTGCGTCAGCCAAAGAAGCGCCTCCCAGCCTGGAGCTGCTTCAAATCGCCAAGAATGAAGGGTTATCCCGGGTGAACTGGCTGCATGATCCGGTTGAAGCAGTCAAAGGAGCGCACGTGATCTATACGGACGTCTGGGCGTCTATGGGACAGAAGGACAAAGCCGCCGAAAAAGCTAAATTGTTGGCTCCCTTCCAAGTCAATCAAGCCTTGCTGCAGCACGCGGACCCGAATTGTCTCGTCATGCACTGCCTCCCCGCTGAAAGAGGCAAGGAGATCACAGATGAAGTCATGGATGGTCCTCATTCGGTGGTCTTCGATCAGGCTGAGAATCGCCTGCATATCCAGAAGGCGATCATGTCCCGCTTGATTGAGTGGACGAGGTGATATAGCTCTGAACTTCAGGACATTGACTGTAATTGTGGGGCGGTGCTTTTCAGCACCGCCCTATTTTTTAGTTGGCATTTATTCCAGTACGGAAACACTTGGTTTTTATCGAAAAATATCGTATAATATCCATGATGCGCAAGCTAATGTCATTACTGCTGTCTCTCGCTGTCTTAAGCAGCCTCAGCATTGCGGAAGATCAGGTGCTCTTCGACAACTTCGAAGGTGGCACGGACCTCTGGCAGACCACCTATTGGGGATTGTCGCAGAATTACAGTATTTCCCCCACTCACTCCTTCACAGAATCCCCATCAGGTCCCTATCCTGGGAATGCAGTAATGACGGCGACTTCGATCATCGGAGCCAACCTCATCGGCTACATCGGAGCCCGTCTGGAATTTTGGGCTCGTTACGAAATCGAGCCCGCCTTCGATTACTGCCGGGTGGAAGCATCGCGAGATGGCTCCTTCTGGGTCCCACTGGGACAATTGACGGGATTTTTCCCAACCTGGCAATTGAAGACCTACGATTTAGGCGCTTTCGCTGGTCTTCCCAATGTGAGGTTGCGCTTCTATTTTTTCTCAGATCCGCTTTTCACCTATGACGGCTTGTACATCGATGACGTCAAGGTGTTCGGATTGGATGAAGATTTATCCGGACCTCTGATCATACACAACGGTCCTGAAGGCTATTCCGGATTACCCGGCATGATGACCGTCTACGCCGACATATGGGATGCATCCGGGGTGTCTGACGAAACTATGCTGTATCGTCTGGACGGGCGACCCTTCATGACAGCTCCTCGGGACAGCATCATCGGTGAACGGTATTATCACCACATTCCCCCTCAGGAGGCAGGGACGCTGGTCGAATATTATTTTAGAGCCGTGGACGCGACACCCCAGATGCATGTATCCCTCAGCGACACATTCGCCTACCTGGGAGGCAGGTCATTGATATTGGATGATGGTTACCCTGAGTCTATTTTTGAAGCAGAACCGGGCGACTATGCCGCGGTGCGGTTTATCACCCATGACGCGGGTTATTTGACCTCAGCTCTGATCCGCATCTACACCGACTCCAGCCACCCGCTGGATTCGATCAACGTTTATGTCTGGGCGGACTCGTCGCTCCTGCCCGGTCCGGTCATCGCTGGACCATTTCCAGCCTTCCCCGTCAGTACGCCGGACAACCCGGAAGCCTGGACCTGGGTGGATCTGCGGCCAGCCTTGATTGTCGCTCCTGATACCTTCCAGGTTGGATTTGAGTTTGCTTCCACCGGATCCACTCCGACCATGGCGTTGGATTACGATTCCCCGGCGAGATTTTTCCGGTCGAGCATGAATATTGGATCGGGCTGGCAGCAGGTAACCTTCTCGGATTTCCATATCCGCTGCGTGGTCGGAGATCTGACTCCCGACACTCTGCTGGCGCCTGACAACCTGTCTGGCGTCGGCTTATGGGAATTGCTGCATCTCTCCTGGTCGCCGCCCAACGGGTTAGACGATCAATTATATTACGAGATTGAGCGCCTGGGGCAGATCATCGGACGAACGCAATCGCTGGAAACCGCCTATACCGATACGTTGACCGGTCTCCCTGCCGGGGAATATACCTACCGGGTCAGGTCCCGCTACAGCACCGGATTCAGCGCCTTCTCAAATCCCTTCGAATACCAGTGGGACCCCACAGGCGTCAGGGAATTCATGCCGCCTGTTCTACCCGACAAGGTGACCCTGACCGTTTTCCCAAATCCGGCCAAATCCACTCTGAAAATTTCAGGTAGTCCGGTTGTCGTACAGTCGATAAAAACGCTGATACTGTATGATCTGCTGGGTCGGGAAGTGCAAAGGTGGGAACCTTCCGGGATTACTACTGATGGCGAGGTGATTCTTCCCATATCTCGAAACCTGAGCGCGGGGATCTACCTGCTATCCGTGACTCATTTTTCCGGAGAACGTTTAATTCAGAAGATCGCCTTCCTGCCCTGATAATCGCCAACATCCCCGCACTATTTCTTGATTGAGCAAGGTAAATACCGATGTTCCGTGAAAAAAAGTAAAAAATCACTAACACCTAACCCCGACTCGCCATTATTATTTAGCTCGACTGCAAACCTGCATATCCTGCCACCCGCGCCGAAATTTCAAGAATAAATCGAAGCATACAGCATTCGCCGGGAAAACTTCGAGTTTTTCCCGCTATCACGAGAAGGGAGGTTCTCATGAAATATCATCCGTTGATCTCATTGGTCATCTGTAGTTGTCTGTTCGCGTGTACGCAAGCATTTATAGCTCCATCAGCGTACGCTCTGGATTCAGGCAAATGTATCACCTGCCATGAAAAAGGTTCGCCGGGAATTGTCGGTCAATGGCGAGCGTCCAAGCACAGTCAGGCGGAGATCGCCTGCCTGGATTGCCACGGAGCCTTGAAAGATGAACCGGATGCCTTTGAACACAACGGCACCGTCGTTGCCATCATCGTTTCTCCCAAAGATTGCGCCAAGTGTCACCAGGATGAGTTCACCCAGCAAAAAGGGTCGCATCACGCCAAAGCGGGACAGATTTTAGGTTCGCTGGACAACTTGCTGGGCGAGGTTGCCGGCGGGCAGCCTGCCGTCGACGCAGGGTGTCGTCAATGTCATGGTTCCATCGTTAAGATAGACGCCAAGGGGCAGCCCACTCCGGATACCTGGCCCAACACCGGCATGGGACGAATCAATCCGGATGGCAGTTGGGGGTCCTGTTCAGCCTGCCACACCCGCCATGAGTTCAGCATCAGGCAGGCTCGCCAGCCGGAAGCCTGCGGTAAATGCCATCTTGGACCCGATCACCCGCAGATTGAGGTCTGGAATGAATCCAAGCACGGCGTCATGTATCATGCAGAACGCGAGAATCTGAAGTTGGACGCCGATCCCTGGCGCGCTGGCAAGGAGTACTTCGTCGGACCGACGTGTTCGTCCTGTCACATGAGCGCGGCGGGTGATCAACCCGTGACACACGACGTTGGAGAGCGCATCTCCTGGACGCTTAGACCGGCGGTATCGGTGAAACTCAACATGCTCGTCTTTGATGATGACACCAAAGATGATATCAACGGCGATAATCCGCAGTTACCCAAAATCGGCGAAATGTACACGAACAAAGCCGGCGCTGCCAAGAAGGTAAAAGCCGTACTTCCCTGGACGGATCGCCGGGACAAGATGCAGAACGTCTGCAATCAATGCCATGAGATGTCTTTTGTCAAAGGCGCGTACAAACAATTCGATGAAGTGGTCAATCTGTATGACGAGAAATTTGCGCAACCTGGCGTAGCCATCATGGCTGAACTCAAGAAGAGCGGCAAGATAACTCCGGCGGATTTCGACGATCCCATCGAATGGACCTGGTACGAACTCTGGCATCACGAAGGACGGCGCGGACGCCACGGTGCCTCCATGCAGGGACCCGATTACACCTGGTGGCATGGCATGTATGAAGTCGCCAAGAATTTCTACGAGGAATTCCTGCCTCAAGTCAAAGAAATCGCCGGAAATGAGATGTACAACCAGTTGATGGATAAGTACGTCTACAACCAGCCCGGACACCTCTGGTACCGCGACGGTATGAGCAAGGACGCTTTGAAAAAGATTCAAGAGTTCTATAAGAATCGGTACGGGCAATAGCTATACATAATTGCAGGGGCGACGTGTGCGTCGCCCCTGCAACCATTCGCCAACCCCATCGTCCTTTCCTGCGTATCTCCCTGCAACCCAATCAAATCTAAACCACCCACAACCCCAACCTGAGCGACCCGGGAGATCCATGAGCAAAATCTTGAGAAAAATCATCGAAATCGACGAAAGTTTATGCGACGGCTGCGAAGCCTGTATCCCGGCCTGTCCGGAACAAGCCATCCAGATGGTGGATACACCAGAGGGGAAGAAAGCCGGTCTGGTGCGCGAACTCTATTGTGACGGTCTGGGAGCCTGCCTGGGGAATTGCCCCACCGGCGCTCTGACCATCTCCGAACGGGAAGTTGAACCCTACGATGATGCCGCTACTCTGGAACGCATTCGCCAAGTTGCTCCCGAAATGCTGGACGCCCACCAAAAACACATGCAGGAACACGGCTTGAATACCGAATCGGTAGTGAAGACCACCCCTCCAAAATTCGCAGGTTGTCCATCGGCGCAGATGAAAAGCTGGGCTCCCGAAGAGGGAACGACTCCTACCGAATCTGTTCAATCTGCGATCCCTTCAGAATTGCGCCAATGGCCCATTCAACTGCGCCTGGTACCACCCTTCGCTCCTTATTTTCGCAATTCCGATATCGCCATTGTCGCCGATTGTGTACCCTTCAGCTATGCCAACTTTCATCAGGATTTCCTGAAAGGCAAATCGCTGGCTATAGCTTGTCCCAAGTTGGATGACGTGGAACCTTACGTCGAGAAATTGTCCCAGATCATGACCCTCGCCTCGCCGCGCAGCATCGAGGTCGTCATCATGGAAGTCCCCTGCTGTGCAGGTTTGACGCATACCGTTAAAAAAGCCATGGAAAAGTCCGGGAAAATCATCCCCATCAAGGAAACCATTATCGGGATTAAAGGTGGAATCTTAAAACAGGTGAATCTGTAACCAAGAACAGAGAGGCTTATCATGCGCTATAAGTTACTGGGTAGAAGCGGGTTGCGAGTCTCAGAATTGGCGCTGGGGACCATGACCTTCGGCGAAGAATGGGGTTGGGGAGCATCCAGGCAGGAGAGCCGCAAAATCTACGATGCTTTTCTCGAAGCCGGCGGCAACTTCATCGATACCGCCAACCGCTACACCGAAGGCTCCAGCGAAAAATTCCTGGGGGAATTTATCGCTTCCCAGCGGGATAAAATCGTGCTTGCGACCAAATATACTCTGACCACTCCCGGTTCAGACATCAACTCTGGCGGCAATCACCGCAAGAATCTGGTGCAGTCGCTGGAAGCCAGCCTTAAACGACTGAAGGTTGACTATATCGACCTCTACTGGGTGCACATCTGGGATTACCTGACCCCGGTCGAAGAGGTCATGCGAGCGTTGGACGACCAGGTACGCGCCGGCAAGATACTCTATGTGGGCATCTCGGATACGCCTGCCTGGATCGTCTCGCAAGCCAATATTCTGGCAGAACTGCGCGGCTGGACGCCCTTCGTGGCTCTCCAGATCGAATACAGCTTGATCCAGCGCACGGTTGAACGCGAGTTGCTCCCCATGGCGCGTTCGCTGGATTTGGCGGTGACGTCCTGGGGCTCCATTGGAGCCGGAGTACTCACCGGCAAATACAATCAGCCATCAAACGAACCCGCTCGCATCAAGCCGGATTCCCCCAGCGGCAGGCTGGATCCGCGCAATCTAGCCATCGCCGCGGAAGTCGTCAAACTGGCGAAGGAGATCGGTAGAGAACCATCGCAGGTGGCTTTGAACTGGGTGCGTCAACAACCCGGTGTGATCATTCCCATCGTCGGAGCGCGCTCGGCGAAGCAGTTGCAACAGAATTTAGCCTGTCTCGAATTCACCCTGACAACAGAACAGATGGAACGGTTAAATCAGGTCAGCCACATTGATTCAGGCTTTCCGCACGACTTCTGGAAGCAAGACTATATCAAGCAGATCGTCTATGGCGGGAATTGGGATAAAATCGACAATCACCACAGAAGATAGGATTAAAAAGTACTATCACCCATGCTATCTGGGTGAAGTAATTGTTTGTTGCAACGACCCAGAAGTATAAAACCAAAGGGCGGGATCATCTCCCGCCCTTATCTGCTCTAAGCGATCAAAAATAATTGAAATAATTCAATTTTTCGGAAAATTATTGCGTATATTATATATGCAAAATGTCATTACACTTTAGGTTCAAAGCAAAAGTTTGGACGCTTCATAGGTTTGTGACATTCTGAAAAACGTTTAGTAAATAGTATAACAAGGAGACAGAAATGTCACAAGGTACAGTGAAGTGGTTTAACGCACGCAAAGGGTTCGGTTTCATCAATGTTGACGGCGAAAACAGCGACGTTTTCGTCCATGCCAACGAAATAGCCGGTTCCGGTTTGAACAAGGAACTGAGCGAGAATCAGCGTGTGGAATTTACAATCGAACAGGGACCCAAAGGGCCTTTGGCCAAGAACGTCACCGTCATCGGTTGATACTTCACCAAGCAAACACAAAACCCGACTCGCAAGAGTCGGGTTTTTTTATTGTGGGATGGTTTCTTAGCAGCTTATTTACTTACGCTCCAATCCGCATTCAACCGCTTCCGAATCTCGTCTTTTAACGCAGAGATAGGCATCCGGTCCTGCTGTTGTGAATCGCGTTCGCGCAGAGTTACCGTCTGATCCTCCAGAGTCTGGTGATCCACCGTGACGCCGAAGGGCGTTCCAGCTTCATCCTGCCGGTAGTACCGCTTGCCGATGGAGCTCTGCTGGTCGAAGATGACCGGGAAATGCGGTCTTAGATCGGCTTCGATCTGGCGAGCCACTTCGGGCAGACCATCCTTCTTGACCAGCGGGCAGATAACCGCCTTAATCGGCGCCAACCTCGGGTGCAGCCTTAAGACCACCCGTTCGTTCTCTTTGTCTTCCCAGTAAGCGTCCACCAGCACCGTCAACATGGTGCGGTTCAAACCCGCTGAAGTCTCGATGATATAAGGGAGATATTTCTCGTTCGCAGCATCGTCAAAGTAGAGCAGCGATTTGCCGGAAGCTTCCTGATGGCGCTTCAAGTCGAAGTCGGTGCGGTTGTGGATGCCTTCCAATTCCTGCCAGCCGAAGGGGAATTCGTACTGGACGTCGTAGGCGGCTTTGGCGTAGTGCGCCAACTCATCCTGCCCATGCTGCTTGAAACGCAGCTTTTCCGGTCGTATCCCCAGCTTGAGGTAGTACGCCAGCCGCTGTTCCTTCCAGTAGTCGAACCATTTCTCATCGTCGCCCGGTTTGACGAAGTACTGCATTTCCATCTGCTCGAATTCCCGCGTGCGGAAAATAAAATTGCCGGGCGTGATTTCGTTGCGGAAAGCTTTCCCCACCTGAGCGATCCCGAAGGGGATTTTAAGCCGGGAAACGTTCTGCACGTTCAGGTAATTGACGTAGATCCCCTGAGCGGTTTCCGGGCGCAGGTAGGTGGTGGATGCCGCTTCTTCGACCGGCCCCATGAAGGTCTTGAACATCAGATTGAACTTACGGGATTCGGTCAGCGAACCCAGAGTTCCGCAGTTGGGGCACTGCTTCTTCTCGATTTTTTCCGCAGACAGGTCGTCTTCCCGGAAGCGGGCTTTGCACTGCTTGCAGTCCACCAGCGGGTCGGTGAAGGAGGCTACGTGACCTGACGCTTCCCAGACGCGCGGGTGCATCAGGATGGAGGCGTCCAGACCGACGACGTCTTCCCGCAGCGTCATCGACTTCCACCAGAAGTCCTGGATGTTGCGTTTCAGTTCGACGCCCAGCGGTCCGTAGTCCCAGCAGGAATTCAAGCCGCCGTAAATTTCCGATGACGGAAACACGAAGCCTCGCCGCTTGCACAGCGAGACGATTTTATCCATGGTGTTGTCAGGCATAGAGGGGGAGTAATTGGTTTAGTGTGAATCCAAAGCAACGTCTTCAAGGATTATTTTTTTAAAGATACTCTGATCGCCAAGGACCGATTTGGCATTTAGTAACTCAATCCCAGCAAGGCAACCGCTGGTATCATAGTCAGCTGCGATTTCATCCGTAAGATGTTGCGTAGTGACCGTCGCTTCTTTGAAGCGGATGTAAAGAACGTCCACTTCCGGGTCGTATGTTATTCTCATTGTATTTTAAGTTGCGTCAGGTCCTTAGCTCAGCGGTGACCTGACGCCTAAAAAATTGTCTGAATCACTGATGACACTGATGGCACTGATTACGCTGATTGCGCTGATAATAGGGTAGAGCGGCAGCTTGCTGCCGCTTAATTCGTCATTCGTCACTCTTCAATCTCCATTCTCCATTTTGAAAAAGTGTCATTCCGGCAAGCCACTTTAGTGGCGCAAGCCGGAATCCAAGTGATTATCTCACGTTAAAAGCGTCGCCAAGGTGCCCCACAGCTCTGCTGTGGGTTCATGCCCTATCACGGACAGACAAGAATGTCTATCCTACCCACCACCTATCTGCGCAATCCGCTAAATCAGTGTGAATCTGTGATTCAGACAATTATTTCTTTGCGTCTTTGCGAGAAATATTTTTTCTGCGCCCCCTGCGTGAACTATCCCTCCACTTCCCCCCACTTTCTGCCAAGGTGCCCCACAGCTCTGCTGTGGGTTCATGCCCTATGACGGACAGACAAGAATGTCTATCCTACCCACCACCTATCTGCGCAATCCGCTAAATCTGTGTGAATCTGTGATTCAGACAATTATTTCTTTGCGTCTTTGCGAGAAATATTCTTCTCTGCACGCTCTGCGTGAACTATTTTCCCACCTCCCCCCACCTTGAGCACTTCACCAAATGGTCGTTCACCATGCCTGCTGCTTGCATGAAGGCGTAGCAGATGGTCGAGCCGACGAACTTGAAGCCGCGCTGTTTCAGATCGGCGCTCATGGCGTCGGATTCTTTAGAATGCGTGGGGATCTGTGCTTGAGTTTCCCAGCGGTTGACGATGGGTTTCCCTCCGACGAATTGCCAGATATAGGCATCGAACGAACCGAATTGCTGCTGCACTTCGAGAAACTTCTGAGCGTTATTGATCGCCGCCTGGATCTTCAGCCGGTTGCGGATGATACCGTCATTTTGCAGGAGCCGATCCACGTCAGCTTGAGTATACCCGGCGATCTGCTGCGGGTCGAAGTTGTGCAGCGCCCGGCGAAAATTCTCTCGCTTTTTCAGCACGATCTCCCAGGAAAGTCCCGCCTGCATGGCGTCGAGAATCATGAATTCGAAGAGCTTGCGGTCGTCGTGCAGCGGCACCCCCCATTCCGTATCGTGATACTCCAGCATCAGAGGGCTTTTTAACGGCCAGTCGCAGGTGGAATCGGAGCGACGCAGATCAGCCATCAATCTTTGAAATCCTCGTAGATCAGGAATCCCTTGCACATCTCTTCCACCTGAGCGCGGACTTCACTAATGACCTTTTCGTTTGAAGCGTTGTGGATCACCCGGGTGATCCAGGTTCCGATCTGGAGCATTTCGGCTTCTTTCATGCCGCGCGTCGTCAACGCCGGAGTGCCGATGCGGATGCCCGAGGTCACGAAGGGGCTGCGGGTTTCAAAGGGGACAGTGTTTTTATTGACGGTAATGCCCGCCTTCTCCAGGGCTTCTTCAGCGGCTTTACCAGTGATATCCTTATTGCGCAGATCCACCAGCATCAAATGGTTGTCCGTCCCGCCGGAAACCAGATTGAAGCCTTCCGAAAGCAGCTTTTCCGCCAGCGTCTGGGCGTTTTTGATGATCTGCCGGCAGTACACCTTATAGTCCGGCTGCAAAGCTTCCTTGAATGCCACGGCTTTGGCCGCGATGACGTGCATCAGCGGTCCGCCCTGGATGCCGGGGAATGTGACCGAATCGACTGCTTCTGTGAGAGTTTTCGGTTTGGGCATGCCGGAAAGCATGATTTCGCCGCCTTTAAAATCCGACACGATCAGACCGCCGCGCGGTCCGCGCAGGGTCTTATGCGTTGTAGAGGTTACCATGTGGCAGAAGGGCAGCGGCGATGGATGCAGATCAGTCGCCACCAGCCCGGCAATGTGGGCGATATCGGCGACCAGGTAAGCTCCGACCTCGTCTGCTATTTCCCGGAATTTGGGGAAATCGATGACGCGAGGGTACGCCGATGCGCCGGTCATGATCATCTTGGGCTTGTGTTCGTGCGCCAGCCTGCGGACTTCGTCATAGTCGATGGTACCGGTCTTCTCGCCGACGCCGTAGGCGAAGATCCGGTACAACCGTCCCGAAAAATTCACCGGGCTGCCGTGCGTCAGATGCCCACCGTGCGACAGGTTTTGTCCCATGACCACGTCGCCGGGCTGCAGCAGGGACATGTAGACCGCCATATTGGCTTGCGATCCGGCATGAGGCTGCACGTTCGACCAGGCGCATTTGAAAAGCTGCTGAGCGCGTTCCCGTGCCAGATTTTCAGCCTGGTCCACGTAGGAACAGCCGCCGTAGTAGCGCTTGCCGGGGTAACCTTCGGCGTATTTGTTGGTCAGCACCGATCCCATGGCTTCCATCACGGCGCGTGAGGTGAAATTTTCCGAGGCGATCATTTCCAGAGTGTAGCTCTGGCGGTGTATTTCGCCGCGGATTACGTCTTTGATCTGTGGGTCAACTATTGCTAAGGGTTGCATAAGGGCTCCGAGAGGAATTCTTTACGTATCTTGATTGCGATCGATAGATCGAGTTTATTATTGTTATTGATTGATTATCTGTAGACTTCCCGTCGATGTTTTATCCTCATCACCATGACTTTTTTCAGTTCATCATCGACTTCGTAAATAATTCGATAATCACCCACGCGAACTCGCCAAGAGGCTTCAGATCCTGTAATTTTTCTACAGTTTGGAGGGCGCGGATTCTGCCTCAATTCTGATAAATGCGGGATAATGCGCGCGAAAACAGATTTCGGCAGTCGCTTTAAATCGCGTTCGGCTGAATGTTCGACAAGAACTTCATACACCTGGGGTGTACTCCTTCAGGAAGTCATCTAATTTGCGGAACTTTAGGGGTTTCTTTTTCATGTCCTCAAGTTCCATCAGATCTTCGACGTCTTCGAGACGTTCCAGCATCTCACGATAGACATCGATATCCAGGATTACCGCTGACGGCTTGCCGTCCCGCAGTACGATTTCGGGTTGTTTTTTATCCATGGGGATTATGATTTTTTATCCTTACAGCTCAATTGTCTTACCTGTGCATCACCTAACTAAAATCCAAGAATTTCCGATGAAATTGATACGCCGCAGATTAGGGTTAAGAGTTGCAGTGGAGTTAAGGGATGAACAGATTAAAGCAGATTAATTTCAAAATAATCAGTAAAATCTCTCGGGTATTTACTCGTCCTCTTGTGTCTTTCAATATCGTATATTTCTTTGAAATCCCAAATGAAAATGAATGTTTTTGTTTCACTTACATTCGATGCTGCGACTGATATTTCCAGCTTATAAACAGAGAAGGGGGAAAATAGGGGATCAACTACATGTGAGGACGTTTTGAATCGATCAATATCGATAAAAGTCAAACTATCCTGAGAAAAAGATGCCAAATGAAAGTACTTATTTAATTTTGGTGAGATGAGCGGATGGTATACCGGTGAATCTGATAGAGCTACGCTAGCATGACTGGTACATGCCCACTTAAGGTTCACAGGTTGAAAATTTTGCACTCGGGTAAAAATAGCATTCTCATCATCTCTTCTCCTCGACTCTATATTTGTTAATACCACCTCAACATCACGTGCGCCTGATTTCCCTTTATTAAAGACTCTCCCCATGAACTTGACCTTATAGTAACATCCAGTAACCTCTTCAATAAAAATATCATTCCCATTAAATTGATCAAATTGTATTTCCAATTCCGGTCTTCTCCACCAATCTGTCAAACGCAATGCGCCCCAAACCGCCACACCAGCGATGAGAGCTTGGACTACAAGGGTAATAATGGCAATCCACTGTTCAAAACACATCTTCAAACCGTTTAATTTAAGTTCTCTATAGACTCACCCCACCAACTCGGCCAGGTCAAATTTCACCGCGGGGACGGACAATTTGCGGGCTTTTTTCAGGCGGTCGGAATCCGTGATTAATTTTGCAATCCTTCGACCAACTTCAGCTCGAACGACTTTTTCCCCACAGCGCGTGCATACACCCGTCGGAACGTCTTCCACCACGATCAATTGCCCGCGAATCCAGAAATCTTGATTGATGACCTTTTCATTCATCGGCGCGTCGCAAATCTCACACTCACCATAGTCGTAACTGATGGTATTAGTTTTCATTTTTCCTTCCCAGCACCTCCCCCACCACTATCGTCACCGCCGAGGCGACAGTCGCCGCAGCTCACACCGCATTTCTCTGCTTTTCCCGATTCTCAATAACGTCCTTCAAGGCAATTGAAACAGCCGTCGCCACCGGGATAGCCAGGATGGCGCCAATGATACCGCCGAGTTCAACACCGATCAGCACGACAATGATAACGACCAGGGGATTCATATCCACTGTCTTACTCATTACTTTTGGTACGATGAAATGCCCTTCCAACTGCTGAATGAGCATATATACTATCAGCGCCAATAGCGCCGTCATCGGTGATTGATGCAGAGCCAGGAAAATACCCGGAACGGCAGCGGCGACAGGACCTACAAAGGGGATCACCTCGAATAATCCGGCTAAGAAAGCCAATAACAGCGCATATTTGACGCCCACAACGGTCAGTCCAACAAATGCGAGAACAAATATAACCAATGAGAGGATTAATTGCCCTTTCAACCATAATCCCATCCGTAACTGCATTCTTTCAAACAAGCCGATCACATAGGGCTGGTGTGCTTTCGGTGTCAGCATGTTAATCATTTTCTTTAATCCAGCCTCGGTGATAATGAAATAAAAAGTCAAGACCAACATCAAAAATAAAGACAATACGCCTTTGAAAAGACTGAAAATGGCGTTGACCACCGTGGTAGCCGTACTTCCCGCCATTTTTCCCAGTTCAGTCACGCGCGCCGATAGTTCCTTTTGGATATCCACCCCCTGCAAGAAATTAATTTCACCGAGGGTGCTCGAGATCTGCTGATAATAATCCGGGAAATTAGCCGCTAAATCGTTCACCTGCTGGGTGACCGGTGGGATGAGCAGAACAATGCTCAAACTGAAAAGAGCAATCGCCAGAACATAGATGAGGGTGACGCCCAGGCTGCGGGGGATTTTGTGTTTCTGCAGCCAATCCACCCAGGGGTCAAGAGCCATCGCAAAAATCAAGGCCGCAAAAACCAGAGCCACAACCTGCCGCACCAGGTAGAGAAAGAGTATCAGCAGACCAAAAAGAAGCAGCTTTAAAATGGCTGCCGTGCTGATGTTGAAGGTGATAAATTGGTGATTTTTCTGATTATCTGACATGAATTATCCGATTGCTAAGGGGATTTAACCGGCAAAGAGCTCTAATCATCCGTGACGGATCTCGGCTGCAACAAAAGATCGATTCCAGCTAATATTTCCTGCGTGCGTTTGGTGGACAGCGAACCGATTTTTTCGGTGAGATCGGTTTTGTTTACCGTAGCAATCTGCGACACATTGACTACGCAGGGTTTCGGCAGGTTGGCTTCTCCGGCTTGGAGTGTTACATTGCCGGGGGATTTGCCGCGCTTTAAATTGGATGTGATAACGCTAACTAAAACCGTATTGATCCGGCTATCGTTGAAAAGATTATTCTGGATCACCACATGAGGGTGTCGATATCCCGGTTCGGACCCGGTCGGGGTCCCCAGGTCGACCCAGTATACGTCACCCTGCTTGATCACCACTGCCCTTCAATTAACTCACGGTGCCGTTTCTTCAGTCCCTGCAGGTAGTCCTCATCAGAGGCATCAGTGTTGTCAATATAAGCTTCATTAATGCGTTGGAGCAGTTTTTTATTGTGTTGTCTCTGAATGAATTCTGCCATAGCGATGGCGAACAGGCGGCTCCGGGACAGCTTCAATTCACGTGCCAGTGAATCAGCCTCTTTCAGCAGCGGTTCCTGTATTGAGATTGCCGTCTTGGGATTGCTCATGTTGTCATACCAGTTGTTATACCAATAATATAACTACTATTCCCGGAAATGTCAATACCTTTTTGAATAAAATTCAAACTCAACCAAGGAATTAAAGCTCACACCGTCAGCATTCATCCAATTTGCCAATTTTCTCGACTCTACGCTGATGCCTGCCGCCTTCGAAGGGGGTTTTCAACCAGACGTCGACAATCTGTTCAGCCAGATCAGGTTCCGTGAAACGCGCTCCCAGACACAGAGCATTGGCGTCGTTGTGCAGGCGGCTCATTTCAGCGAGAGCGGTACTGGCGCAAAGCGCGGCGCGAACACCTTTAAACTTGTTAGCCACCATACTCATCCCAATGCCGGAACCGCAGACCAGAATGGATCGATCGACTCTACCTTCACTCAGATCGCGAGCGGCGAGCGAGCCAAAATCGGGGTAATCGGAGGAAGTTTCGTCGAAGCAGCCTCGATCGGTGATCTCGTGGCCCGACGCGGAAAGTCTTTTTTTGATCGATTCTTTCAGCCGGAAACCGGCATGATCGGAAGCGAGAGATATTTTCATGTTATGCGGATTTATTTTTCCCAGGGCGGTTTGGCACGGACGAACCAGCTTTCACCGATATTCAATCCGATGCGGGTTTTGATCAATAACTCCTGACCGCCGTTGGTGGCGAGGTCTCCGTGCTGACCGATTTCCACAGCGATATCCAATCGATCCCGACCCTGATTCATGGGGATACCGAGACCGATGGTTCCGAAATATCCGTTGACCGAACTGCTCTGAGCTGTGGTATAGTCGCTCTGCCAATGCAGTCCGAAACGATATTGCAGCCGAGCCAGAAAATTGTCGGCGTCCCAGGCCCCCGGTCTATATTCGAATCCTGCTGAAAGATCAACCGCATCTTGATAACCATCGGAATTTGGAGGAAGTTCTTTCACGGCTCCCCAGGGACTATAGATCAACTGTCCGACTGAAAGCCATTTCGGACTCAGGAGATAAGTCGCACCCAGACCGTATTCCGCTGCCAGGCGATAATCCTGCTTGGTTGTAGTGGTCGAATCGTCCTCGGTATAGCTGAAGGTCTCGTTGAGGCGGATTGGGATTTCAGGATTGAAAGTCGTCCCGATGTACAGGCTTTCATTCGGATGCAGTGAGAGACCCAGATTCCAACTGAAAGCCAGCCACCTCTTCTTATTCAGGTATTCGACGTCCGTATAATTGGTGGGTACAAAGTAGCTGCCGCGCAGCTCCTCGACCTTGCCCCAATATGCGGATGGTCCTGCGCCGATGGAACCCCAGGAGCTGAACTCCCAGGCAACGTCCAAGGCGACTCGGCTCAAGCCGCCCTTACCGATGTAACTCTGGTAATACTCAGCTCCATCGATTGAACCGTGCCAGCCATATTGATAATCCACCCGGCTGTAGGGCGAGAGGAAGAATGCGACAGCCAGCCCCTGTTTAAGTCGCAGCGCCAGAGCAAAAGCTTCCACCTGCGCCCAGCTATCTACATCGCTGGCGTTATTATCCTTCAATTGCTGGCTTAAAAAATACCCAGCGACTGAGAAACGTGTGGATTGTATTTTCGCCAGCAAGGCTGGATTGACGAAATTAAGCGCCATGGAATCGGGCAGGGGAATTCCTGCGTTGCCCAGGGCGGCGGATCGGGAGGAGTTGTACTTTTCCAGTGTACCATACCCCAATCCCGAAAAGATGGATCCACCAGCTTCAACCTTTACCGCCAGGGCTAAACTGCACATTATGAGTGACAGAATCAGCAGGGAGGTGAATCGATTTCGCTTCATGGCTGATTCTCCAGATAGACAATGCGCATTTTGGGTTTGAGTGAATCCGCCGCTTCGATCCCGTAAAAGACCGTGCGGGATATATCGTAGAACTCAGACGAAGATTGAACCAGGAATCCGAAATTGGTGCCAGGGTTGCTGATCCAACCATAAACCAGGCTGGTCATGTTGATAGTCAGGGTGGCGGCATCGGAATTGAGCGCTCCGACGATGGGAACACTGCCGAATTTAATCGATGCTGTCGCGGGATTGATCAGCCAGGACGTATCCGCCATAGCCAGCGTAAATGCGCCTGCGATCGCTCCGAGATTTGCGGAACTGGTCGTATCCGCGTGCAGGATAACTTCGGCTCGTTGAATGGAGGTTCCGTAAGGTGGGAACAATCCATCAAGGTTGAAGTATAGGTTACTCCGATAGGTGGCAGCATTACCGATGTAGAGTCGGGACGGATCCAGGATACTCTGATCGCGAGCCACAAAGGTATCGTAAATGGCATAAAGAGAGACGATCTGTTCAGTCGCAACATAGCCGCTATCTGTAGAGTCGTAGGCAGTCAGTTGCATCTCCAGCTTAGGTCTGAGCGTGGACGTGACACTTTCCCCCGAGCCCAGGCGGATGAGGTTGTCGCCATTTTTTTCTACTCGCAGGTAAAATCCGTTGTTGTAGTCGATCGAATCGCTGCTCATCGCAGAAATCCAGGCTCGCAGCAGGCTGTCCGGCGATGACAGAGGAAACTCCACGCTGTCACCTGTTTCTGTGGGAGCCTGCAGGGAGGCGATGGGGTCGCCTAATTGCCATGATTCTGTGGAATCCCAGATCACGCCGATCTCATTCCAGGTTTGTTCCTGGCTCAGAGGGATGACGGATATCTGCAATGGAGAAGCTCCTGCCACCATAACGCTGTCCAGGTAGAAACTCACGATAAGCGAGTCCACCGAAAAGCTGTCCGGGAAGGTATTGGTGGGTAGAAATTTCACTAACCCCTGAGCTTCGTATCCCTGTGCGAAACCGAGATAGATGAAAGGGCTCGATCCCGTAGTCGCCTGGGATTGATAGAACGCCGAGTGCAGGGGATCGAGAAAAGTCTCCTGCGGAAAGATATTATTCAGCCCGGGAGCCAGGTCGGAACCCACGGCGGAATCCTTCTGCGCGCAGCCTGTCAAGATCAGGCTGACCAGAAGCAGGATGGGTACGATGAAACGAAAGATGCTGAGGTCTCCTGCAGATTGTAGTAGATAGGTAAATTACGCAATAAATCGGATGGAATCAACTCCAAAGTTGGGCATCCGTCAATGCGCTTATTGTTTCAAACGAAAGGGAGGTGGAGGTCGCACTTTCCGCATCGGTTTTTCTTCAGGTTGGCAAGCTTGACGTTATATCCGGATCTTTCCACCAGCAGTGCCCCGCAATTGGGGCAGAACGTACTGGAACCCTCCCCTCCTGCGATATTACCGAGATAAACGAACTTCAGTTCCTGGCGAGCCATTTCAAGAGCACGAAGCAGGAACGCTTCCGAGGTCGCGGGTTCATCGTATTGATAGCGGGGGAAATAACGGGAGAGGTGGAGAGGGATGTGATCACTTACACCGGCGATCCAGGACACCAATTCAGAAATGGACTTCTCATTGTCGTTCCATCCCGTAACTACCAGATGCGTCAATTCAATGTGAACGCCTGCCTGATGCGCCTGGCGGATGCTGCGCAATACCGGATCCAGTCGTCCTTTGCAGATTTTGCGATAGAACTCATCATTCAGCGATTTAATGTCGATATTCATCGCATCGATGGTCGGCAGGAGTTTCGCCAGCGGCGCTTCTTCGATAAATCCATTAGTAACCAGCACGTTGACAAAGCCACCCCGACGTAGCTCGGATGAAGCATCCAGCACATATTCGTACCACATCAAGGGTTCCGAATAGGTGAAAGCGACACCGATCGAGCCGTGAGTTCCCGCCAGCTTGACGAGTTCAGAGATGCTCAGCGGCCTGGTCGGCACGCTACCCTGCGAAATTTCGCAGTTCTGGCAGAATTGACACTTCAGGTTGCAGCCATTGGCGCCAATGGACAGTATTACCGAACCGGGATGAAAGTGATAGAGTGGTTTCTTCTCAATCGGATCGACGGCGATGGAGGCAGCTTCAGCGTAGTTCAAGGCAATCAGGTTCTCTCCTGCCCGCTGTCGCTGGCGGCATATCCCAATCTCCTGCTTTTTGAATTTGCAGCGATGCGGGCAGAGGTCGCAGATCAAACTGCCGTCGACTTGGTGGTAAAATTCTACTTCACGGCTCATGACAAATGGATTTTTTGGTTGCTTTGAAACCCGCCCCATAGAAATTGCTTGAACTATAAAGGGAGAAGTGAGTATCTTTTTGAATTGGGATCATGCGATTTATTTAGGATGTTTTGATACTCTCGCTTGATTTGGATCGTCGCGCACCATGAGTCGCCCAATATTTCGCTTGATTTGCCTCTCGATCGCTGCTATGGTATCACTTGAACAATACACGAAAATCTTAGTGAAAAATATCGGAAGCATCCCTTGTATCAAAAAAGTGGCTTCCTTCAGAATATTCAGATATTTTATTGCTCTTTGGCTTGGGATAACATATTTTAATCATTGAGATTGATTCGTAGTTCTCACCTCGATAAATCCCCTTGTCCGGGCGGTCGGACCAGGGGATTTTTATTGTTGTACCTGGTTCTATCCAAAATATTCATCGCGAATCTTGATGAATTCAGATTCGCGACGGATAAATGCATTGACAACCTGAACGTCAAAGTGCTGTCCCGCTCCCTCCAGGATGATCCGTTTGGCGCGGTCATGCGGCAGAGCATCTTTGTAGACCCTCTTCGATGTCAAGGCGTCATACACGTCCGCCAGAGCCGCTATTCTCGCTGAAAAAGGGATATCACTCCCTTTGAGGTGATACGGGTAACCGCTGCCATCCCATTTTTCATGGTGAGCGTAAGCAATTTCCTTGGCCATTTCCAGGAAGGATTCTCCGACCAACTGTTCATCGGCCGCACTCATGGCGTTACCACCCATGACGGTGTGGGTTTGCATGATCTGGAATTCTTCCGGTGTCAATTTACCGTTCTTCTGCAGAATCTGGTCAGGGATACCTACTTTGCCAATATCGTGCAAAGGGCTGGAGTTGTAGATGTTTTGGATGTATTCGGGCGTAATCAAACTGGTGTATTCAGGAATTTTGGACATCTCTTCCGTCACGACCCGGCAGTAATTGCGGATTCGCTCCAGATGGAGACCGGTCTCTGGGTCGCGAGTTTCAGCCAGCTTGGCTAATCCCACCATCGCTGCGCTCTGCGTGCGGCTGAGTCGCTGCATCAAGACTTGCAATTCGACGACTTTATCCGACAACTGCAGGTTGGCTGCCTGAATTTCCCTCCTGAGATTAAAATTATAGAGTGCCACAGAAACGTGCTGACAGATTAAATCCAGAACGTGCAGATCGTCAGCATGATAGTCCTGATTCATGAAGCGTTTGGACAACAGCAAGAAACCGACGATGCGCTTCTGAGCTCTGAGGATCACTGCCAATACGACTTTCAAATCTGCGAAAGCCGTATCACAAAAATGCTTTAGTTGCTCGGGGAATTCGGTTTCCCAGCGCAAGAGCAGAATGTTCGGCAGAGCTTCCAATTCGGATAATAGTTCCTGCGCCAATGGAAGAGACTGATCTGCCTGAGCGCCCCGTGCTGCAGATACGATCAACATACCCCTGTCAAGAGTCAGGAGCGCTCCTTTGGAGGCGCCCATGGTTCCCATGACGTTCAGCAGAATCTCGTTGGCTGAGGCGGCAATTGCGCGTACTCCCGAAATCGTTTCCCCCATTTCCGCCGCTGATTTAAAGCTGTACAGCAGTTTCTCGTAGCGTTCCTCGAAGTTCGGTTCCGTATCCATGTCTGCCTGCCCTTTAGTAATTTTGCAATAGTTCGTTGTAACGGATCGCCACCACGGTCATGTCATCAGCTTGAACAGTAGTTCCGGCATATCGCAGTGCGCGTTCGATAAGACCGCCTGCAACCGCTTCCAGGTCGTTCTGCTGCGCCAGCTTGCCCAGAGTCAGCTGCATCTGTTCATACCCCCAGGGCTCACCCGTTTCGGTGACCTGTTCAGGCAAGCCATCCGTGTAGAGCAGCAATGTTTCCCCGGGATTGAACTCTGCCTCGATTAAATTGAACTTCTGAGCGTCGCTTATCCCCAGAGGATAACCGCCCGAAGCTTCAACTTCTGCGACGGTGCCGTCTTTACGTACAATCAGGGGATAAGGATGACCGTTGGCGCTGCAGCCGATGATCCCTCGATTGGGATCGAGAATCAGATAGCAGAGGGTCATAAACATGCGTTTTTCAGTAGACCCCTGACGGATTACCTCATTTAATGCTCCCAAGGTCTCCAAAAATTCGGCGTTCTTGTTTCGTTGGATGGTGATCAGGGATGCTTTAGCCATCGAAACCAAAATTCCAGCCGGCAGCCCATGACCTGAAACGTCGCCGATGACCACCATCAATCGACCATCATCGAGCAAGCTGTAATCGAAATAATCTCCTCCCACGATGGTAGCGGGTCGGAATTTGCCCACGAGATGGTAATTTCCGAGGATCCGATCCCCGGAAGGCATCATGCTCGCCTGCAGCTTCCGGGCTGCGGTAAGTTCGGTTTCCATCTCGGCGCGCTGTAACTCTGCGAGTTGCCGCTTTTTCAGTTTGTTGATCCTCTGGCGATAAACCGGCCAGGTAGCGATCAATAACGGCACCAGCGCTACGGCTCCATAGCCCATCGATTGCCAGGGGAAGGGCGGATGGTAATAAGAGATGCGCCAACTGAAGAGTCGACCGGAGCCGATGCCATACAAATTTTTATCCTTTACCTGGGCAAATTCTATGTTTTTAAAAGGCAGTGTCTCCCTGGCAACGACCGCTCCGGTCGATCGTTCCACAACCAGCAAGATTCCACCTTCCTGCAGCATGGGGAAGGTTTCATTATCGTCGGTATTGATGATTTCGCCGGCTAAGGATTGTCTCCAAAGAACGCGTGCGGAATCATCCACCGCTCCGGAAACGTCCACAGCCAATTTGGCTCCGCTGCGTTCCTTGCAATAGATCAGGACGTCATCTTTCTGCTGTTTGTACCACTTGCGGTAATCCTTCAGATCGCGCACTACGATCTTTTTTTGACTTGCCGATATGGGGTCGAAAAAGAGCAGCGTATCTTCAAGCTGGTAAACCAACTGTCCGAATCCGTTCCCTGCCACCACTCGATAACCCGGCGGTAAAGCCGTCTTTGATAAGTGCGAGCCGTTATCGGGATCGAATTCGACGAGATTGTAACAGTTGGAGGGTAAATAGCCGATGGGACCGTCGAAAATAATAAAAGTTAGTGTATCGCTGCCGCGTTTGACCACAATATCCAGCGGCGTCCCCAGGGGGAACTGTTCCAGGATCTGAGGGACGTCTACAGTATTGCTGAGCGCATAGCCCCCCAGCTTGATGACGATGTCCCCTTCAGTTATCCCAACCCGCCGCGCCTGAGAACCCGCGCCGGTTTTCAGAACCAGATCCCCATACTTCTCATGCGCATAACAGCGCTGCCTTACTCTGATCGGATCATTTGAAGTGGTATCAACCCAATTTTGACCTTCTCCGGAAAGGTCGATACCGCAGCTTACTGGAAAGTCCTTACGAGCTGTCAATTTGTAGGAATAGTTCACCAAGGCGCGGCCGTCGGAAGGCTGGGAAAGAGGATAATTGTCCGGATAGATCGGATAAACGTCCAGGCGCGGCGGTGGGCTGGCATTGAGCACATATCCCAACGGCTTCCATCGTCCAAATTCGTCAAGCAGGAAAGCATTATAGGAGAATTGGCGAGTCGAATCGGGGTTAAATTCGTAGAAAATGATTCCGCCTTCGTATTCATCGGCGTAGCTGAAACTGCGCATTTCCCGAACGCCTTCGTACTTGGGCCGTCTAAAGGTGTAGCACTTCTGGGCGCTATTGCGGTTGAAATATTCACTGCCGATTATCTGTTGGTAGGCAAAGACGCCTGCCTGCGATACGTAGAGGTTGTAACCACCGAAATCGTAAAGCACGTTGCCGGTCAGAAAATCCAGACCGGCAGAAGCTAACTTATCTGCCCAGTCCGGATCGTCGGTTTCGATGACGGCGCGGCCTAACAGCCTGACCAGCTCGCGCTTCTGCTTCAACTCGTCAAAGATGGAATAGATATAGTTCAAGACGCTGGTCGAAAGGTCAAATCCGGTGGAGATGGCTTTGCGACCGGAAGCGATGGCGCCGGTGGTGTCATTAAGCGCCCATTTCGAAGCCGCCTGCAGAGCAAAAAGGTCGCTTTTCAG
Source organism: bacterium (assembly GCA_026394195.1). GTDB lineage: Bacteria > Electryoneota > B3-LCP > B3-LCP > B3-LCP > JAPKYS01. Next base: position 72,163 of record JAPKYS010000069.1, read on the forward strand.
TCGCAGATAATTGGCGATCTGCATAATGGCGACGAAATTTTGACCCATGATCAGCGTTTTATCTCCAACCGGATTCAAGGCTGGTTTCACCATAGTGGAGGTGTTGACTCGAATCAGGTCGTTTCCGGTCTTGGGATCCAGTAAAAAGAGACCGATATCGGAATTCAGATAGAGGTATCGGTAACCCACCAACCCGAAATTGACATAATAGCTGGGGAGATTGATTCTGCGCATCCACAGCGTTCTGCCGCTTTTCAAATCGATCGCGGAAAAGTTGTCCGGCGCGCGATGCAGGTACAATATATCTTCATATAAGATGGATTTGACTGCGACGTCTGCCAAAGTATAGATCAACCGATCATTTTTAATGACCTGAATGCCTGCATCACCGGAGTTGACCAGGTAATCACCGAACCAGCGCAGGTATTTCCCCGATGAGCGTGCCGCGTAGACGGCAGTTGTAGAATCTGCTTCGATGCGAAAAACGCGCAGACTGTCATCGCTATTGTAAGCCAGCCAATCGCCAGTGTCGCTGATCTGAATGGGTTTATCGTAGCGGCTGTGCGCATTGACGGCGTGTTCGATCCGGATGACTGTCGTTTTGAAAGTGCGGTCTGAGGTGAAGTGTACAACATATATTGAATCGCCTCGCACAGCGCTGATGACCTTCTCCCAGCAGTCATCTTCAGGGCGGATGGTGAAAGGCAGATTTCCCACGAGGGATTTGTAGCGGCTGCGCGGATCGATGGTCAGAATCCGGCTGCCGTCAATCAGGTGCCAATTATCGCCCTGTTCATAAAGTTTATAGGGATAGTCTGCCAGCTTTTGATTCCTGCCGGGATCGGATAACTCGTGAAGTTCCCGGCAAGTCCCGCCGGCAAGGTCGACCAGAGTGATGATCACTCCGCGGGAGGTTTTTTCCAATACCGCGGTCTGATCTCCAATTTGGGCGCTGGTCATCACAGACTCCAGAACGCCATCTCGTAGAATTCTCCGCTCAGGTTCAATCATCCCCTTGCGGAAACACATCAATTGATACCCTGAAGACCCCCGGCGTTCCAACTTAAGAAAAACATAGTTTTCAGTAACATAGAAGGTCGGCGCATCGAACGGAGTGAATTCCCAGGGTTCTTCGTCGTGTTTGCGCAGCAACTCATCTTTCTGAGGGTCCCAAATTTCGATCAAGAAGCGTCCAGTGTCCTCGTCCAGCACCAAAACCATGATATAATCGCCGAAAAATATCGCTTCCTGCGGTTTGCGTGTACCGGTATAGATCCAGTTTTTACTCTCGACCGCTTCAATTTTTGCCAGCGCAGCCGTCGCCCAGCGGTCGGTTTCCGCCCAGGATCCGATCTCGCTGGAAGAGCGAGCCAGTCTGTAAAGCGAGTCGACAGGAGATTGCGCTGGGGATGGTTCTGCGGAAAGGGATAGAACTGCAACTCCCGATAACAGCAGCGCCAACAGACGTGGTAAAATAGAAGTTATCATCTTCGCAATTGACCGACGAACATCCCTGTAATCAACTCATCGCCTTGACGGCGTCTTCTTCGGTTCTATAGATTTTAGCGTACCGGGTAATGCCCATAATGGTGAAGGTCTTCTCCACGATAGGCGCGCAGTTGCAGAAAGCCAGCTCACCAGCCGCCTCGATGGTTTTTTCCAGTATTTCAATCAAGATGGATACGCCGATGGAATTGATAATCTTGGAATCAGCCAGATTAAGGAGGAACTTGCGTGCGCCGCCATTGTAGCTTTCGTCGTACTTTTCCTTGATGACGTCTCCACCCTGGTTGTTGATATAGCCGTGCGTCGTGAATATCCACAGCGCCTGGTGTTGCTTGACTTCTATTTCGAATGATTCAGACATGCGGAATTCTCCCCTGAGTTAAGGTGTAAGACTACTTCTTCTTGATCATGGTGATGGTGGTTCCATCCGGACCGGATTCGAACTTGACCGAATCCATCATGCTCTCCATCAGGCGTAACCCCCAACCGCGTTTGCGAGCGCCGGAGTGCAGTTTCTTCTCGATCACCGGCGCTTCGACCTGTGTGGGATCGAAGCCTACTCCGTGATCTTTGAGAATAATCTGCAATTCATCGCCGGCCACGCGGAAGGTGATAAAGACCTTGCGGTCGACACTCTGGGAATGCTCGAAGGAATTTAAGCAGGCTTCGATGAGCGCCATCGACACTTCGGCCGTCTTATCGGCGTCCAGCTGCATCATTTCCGCCACAGCTTCCGCCGTCCTCGTCGCCGCAATCTCCATATCCGGCAGCATGGGCAGGATCAATTCGACGACGCGATCGGGTTCTTTGGGCATACAACCTCCAACAGATGAGTCGCTAATTTGAGCTTGGGGTAAGTGAAAATCTATGGTTGTGCAAAGATAAATTCGGACCATTTGCCGCCTTCTCCAGTATCACTGTCGGATCAAGTTCGCCGAACCGATCCGGCGGAGCAGAGAATTCCGCAGGGAAGACAGCGTAAAATTTCAATATAGCGATAATTCGGTGGGAAGTCAAGAGGAGAATGGGGTGGAGCGAGGGTTTTGTCGACAGTAACCAGGTAACCAAGTGAACAAGTAACCAAGTTTGTAAGGGTGCCCCACAGCTCTGCTGTGGGTTGTTTTCAGGTTGCGTCAGGTCTTGCGCCAAAGGTGTGTGACCTGACGCTGGTAAAACTGTCTGAATCACTGATGACACTGATGGCACTGATGCCGCTGATGAAAACGCCGCATGTCATTCCGGCAAGCCACTTTAGTGGCGCAAAGCGGGAATCCAGAAAAAGAAGGTTCACATAAAGAACGCAAAGAAAAAACTGTCTGAATCACTGATTACACTGATGCCGCTGATGAAAACGCCGCGTTGGGGTCGGGCTTGAACCGACCCGGGTTACCTACCCACAGCAGAGGTATGTAATGTCAAGTTAAACCAATTTTTGAAATGACTTTAACGGTTCAGCATTTAAAACACCGATGCCTCTAAAGCAGTTAATCGCCACACCCATTTTAAATGGATAAAATTCGAATCTTGATTCGATTCCCCTTCCAATGATTTTCTCGAATTTCTCCTTGACTTTAATATCAGGATTACAGACAATAAATCTTTCAATTCTTGTAGTGCTATCCGTCCCCAATGCAAAGAGGTATCTAAAAAATAAATCCGATTCAGGGAGAGAATAACCGATTACAATGATCTCTTTTGCCTCTGACAATTCCTTGGCTGCTTGTTTCCAGACCTTCACTGGTGAATTTAAATTTTGTCCCTTATTCCAAGTGGGAGGAATAATTTCTGGTTCTTTAACGCCAATTTCCTTGCCACAACATTTTGCTTTCTCGGGTTTACCCGGAATGTTAAATGGTACTGATCCACGGTTTGCCTGGTGCCCCACAGCTCTGCCTGGTGCCCCACAGCTCTGCTGTGGGTAGGTCAGCGGGTCGGGGCAAGCCCGACCCCTAAGCGGCGATTTCATCAGCGTTATCAGTGCCATCAGTGTAATCAGTGATTCAGACAATTATTTCTCTGCGTCCTCTGCGTCTCTGCGTGAAAATTATGCTTTCTTCCTCTTCGCGATAATCCACACCCCCGCCACGATCAGCACCGCCGAAATCGCCTGCCCCAGGGTCAGGTGCGCGGTACCGGACTGCCAGAGGATATCGCCTGCGTCGTCAATGCGCATGGTGTCCACCCAACTGCGCAGAATGCCGTAACCGATCAGAAACGATGCGAAGATGAATCCCGAAAACTTCTTCCGCCGCTCCAGAACGAGCAGCAGAAAGAAAATCAGGAACGCGCCTGCCGCTTCGAATAGTTGCGTTGGCAGGACGGGCACGTTGGGAAACTGATAGCTGGCCAGAGATCCCTTGGGGAAAAGCACTCCGAGCCAGGAATGCGTCGGATACCCATAGCAGCAGCCGTTGAAGAAACAGCCGAGCCGCCCCACACCAATGCCCAGCGCCAACGATGGCATCATCACGTCGGTGAGTGTCCAGAAATTCAGCTTTTTTCTGCGGACGTACCAGAACGCCACCGCGATGGCAGCGATCACTCCGCCCAGCAGTGTCATCCCGGCGATGCCGATCCGCCCGTCTGCCTGGAAAGGATTGACGACGTTCAGCCATTGCCCTTCGAATTCCGAGACGTGCGAAAAAACATAGGTCAGGCGCGCTCCCGCCAGGGAAACGATCATGATCAACATGGAAATGTCCCAGATGACGTTGCTGCCGATCCCGGCTTTCCTGCTGCGGCGCGCCGCCACCAGAATGCCGAAGATAAACGCCAGCATCATCGCCAAGCCGTAGGTATAGACGGCAATTCGGCCTATGCGGAATATTTCTGTGTACATATGTTTTAGTTACCTGAGATGCAGATCATAGTCGGTCATTGAAATAGGCTAAAATTCTTTCCCGACATGATATAGTTAATTCACTGCAATCACCGCGTCGTGACGTTGGATAGTCATCCAAGTCCCAGGATAGCGAGTCGTGACTGCATACGGTGTTAAAATACCGGGATTCGGCAAAATATCACTAATATCCAGATAAGGTCGCATGATATTAACTAACTCATTTAAATCATGCGATTTAGGAGTATCAATTTCGTTAAGCACCAGAACTGCTTTGACCATTTTCTCGACGCATTGCTGAGCGTGAAAACAGATCGTCGTATAGGTTTGGTCTAAATCCAGCTTAAGCACATTTTCAGCATTGACCAGGTCTGCATTTGCCAGAAGGAGCCATCGACGGACGATTTTAAGCTTAGGTTCTTCTTTCATACATCACCTTGCCTTCGCGTAGCGCAGATCTTAATGTTGTTCCTATGACGTCACCGAATTCTTGGACCTCTTCCGGAGTGATTACCAAAATATCTTTTGAAATCCCCATTGCTCCTAATTCTCCATAAATTTCAGCAATTTTCTGATAATGAGATTCTACGAACGACATGATCACCAATAAATCAACGTCGCTATCCGCAGTTTGATCTCCGCGAGCATAGGATCCGAAAAGAATGATTTTTTCAGGATCGAATTTCGCAGAAATCTTTGCGACCATCTGATCGATTATCTGTTGCGCTTTCATAGGCAATTTTCCCTGATTATGATATCTATAACGGCATAATGAAAATACTTAATCCCTCTTTCCAGCTACCACCAGCGTGTATTCGCCCCGTGGCGGTTTCTCTTCAACGTGCTTTACCAATTCGCTTAAGTTCCCTCTGACGTATTCTTCATGTATCTTGGTCAGTTCACGCCCGTAAACCGCGCGTCGGTCGCCGAAATAGGTCAGAAGGTCTGCGAGCGTCTGCTTGATGCGGTGGGGGGCTTCGTAGAAGATGATCGTGCGCGGTTCAACGGCGAGTTCGGTCAGACGGGTTTTTCTCCCTTTTTTAGGAGGCAGGAAACCCTCGAAGATGAAGCGGTCGGTTGGCAGCCCGGAAGCGACCAGCGCCACAATGGCAGCGCATGCTCCGGGGAGTGAGTCGATTTTGATCCCTGTTTCGATGGCCGCCCGCGTCAGGTAAAAGCCCGGATCGCTGATACCCGGAGTGCCCGCTTCGGTGACCAGCGCGATGCTTTTTCCGCTTTTCAGCAGCTCAAGTACCGCCGGGGTCTTTCTGAACTTGTTGTGATCCTGATAGCTGTCCCGCCGGGTGGAAATTCCGTACTTGGCGCAAAGTATCGCCGTGCGCCGGGTATCTTCGCACAGCATCAAATCGACTTCCTTGAGGATTCGTATCGCCCGCAGAGTGACGTCTTCCAGGTTGCCGATGGGAGTCGGGACGAGGTACAAAGTCCCTGGGGAAACCGGAGCGTTCATTTCATCCAATCACGAGGATAGAGAAAATCCGCTCCGATGGTGCGGTTGGATAACTTGGGGATGACTGGAAGGGTCCGCTTGAACTGGTTGTCGGTCACGCGCTTCATGATGCAGTCGATAAAGTCGGGGGAGAATCCTTCTGCCAGCAGTTCGTCACGGTTATATCTGCCGTCGATCCAGCGCACCAGGAAGCGGTCAGCTTCAGCATAGGTGAAACCTAACTCGCCTTCATCGCTCTGACCTTCCCACAGATCCGCAGACGGCGTCTTTTCCTGAATGCTCTTGGGCACACCCAGAGCCTGAGCCAGAGATCGCACTTGAGTTTTGTAAAGATCCCCCAGGGGGTCGAAAGCGCAGGCGAGATCGCCGTGCAGAGTCCCATATCCTAACAGCAGCTCCGATTTATTCGAGGTTCCCAGCACCAGAGCTTCCTCCAAGGCTGAAATCTGGTAGAGAACGGTCATGCGGCAGCGCGCCATGATATTTCCTAACTGCACCCGATTCATCTGCGGAAAGGCATCCTCATAGACTTTGACCATAGGGGTAATATCAATCAACCAGGTGTGCAAGCCTAACTTCATGGCTACGCTTTGCGCATCTTTCAAGCTATTGGGATCGCTCTGCTGGTGAGGAAGAAAAACGCCGACTACGTCATCCTTTCCTAAAGCTTCTACAGCAAGGTAGACGCAGACCGACGAATCCAGTCCACCCGACAACCCCAACACGACGCGCTCAAAACCCTGTTTATGGGTATGCTCGCGAATAAACTGGGTCAACAGACGCCGTGTCAGATCAGTATTGACGTCAAGTTCTTTCAATTGGGACTCCATCCTGAATCGTCACTGGAACTGCCTGGAAATCCGACGTCCATGTGAGCCTGCGCGCTGAAGAATAACGTGAGCATGATCGCCAGATAGTTCTCCAGCAGATCGGTACCGATGCCTTCTGCTAATCGATCTGAATAAGCCAGATATTCAATGATACTCAGAGGGAACAATACGTCTTCACTGACCCATTTTTTCAGGACTTCCGCTGTAGCGTCTTCGCAGGAAAGCTCTTCTTCAGAGATATCGTAGACGTCGAAAATTTCGGTCAGCAGGATCTCGTGCATCGCCGTCGCCGACCCAGCCCAATCACCGCGGCGCAGACAGATGGCGGGCATGGCATAGAGATCCCGAATTCGGTTGCGGTCTTCGAAGGGAATCACCGGAAGATTGACCATATCATCACTTTCCTGAGGATTTTCGTCCAGGTAATCCAGGATATTCTGGAAGTAGTTGATAATGCTTTTTTCTCCTCCGACTCCAGAGACTTTCTCGAAGAGCTCCCAATCGCCCGACAGTTGAAAAAGATCCCAGATAGCGGTCCGGTGGGCTACGGGATCATCTTCGAGGAAAATCCGCTGCAAGATAGTTTCCAGATAAGACTCGTCGGGTTCGTTGCTAGGGTTGTTTTCCGGTATTTTGGCCATTCTTGAGCTCGTGGTATAACTGAATTCGTTAACGGATTTTGCTTTCCGGCAGAGCGCCGCTGCCATCCGACGATTGACCCCTCGAACCGAGCAGGTCCTTCTCCTCCAATTTTTCTCGTAATTCGCGAATATATTCGATAATCCGTTCGGAGATCATCTGCCAGGTCTTGGGGGTGTTGGGCAGAGACATATAATCGTCAAAGCGCTTTTCCTCGCCTATGATAATCTTGACGTCCTGTCCCGTACGCGGAATTCTATGTCCGATAGGGAGAACTTTCTCCAGCCCGGAATGATAGCAGGGGATCACTTTCGCTCCGGTTTCTCTGACCAGTCGACCCACACCCATCTTCGCTTTTCCAATTTCGCCGGTGCGAGTGCGAGTCCCTTCCGGATAGATGTGAACAACCTTCCCATCCCTCAGGTGCTTGATCAGTTTGTTAATGCCCGCCTGGTAAACGCCAAGACCACGAGTGATAGGCACGCACTTGGAGGCGTACATGATGAATGAAAAAAAGGGGCCTTTGAAAAAGTTCTTCTTTTCAGGAGCATGGTAGGGGATAAACCTGAAATCCCAGATGGCGCGCGGCAGAAACACGACCGGTCCCACAAAGGCATCGTCCAGCATGGAGACGTGATTCGACACGAACAGAAACGGAGGCTTGGCGCGCTGCAAACACTTTTTGTTGTACACCACGGTCCGGTTCAAAACCCGCATGAGAAAGACGAAAAAAGGCACCATAAAGATCATCACCACGACATAGGTGATCAGTTTCGGAGGTAGTTGAACCAGTCTATTCAACAGATTCATGTCTTGGCTTCTTTTGGGTTCGTCAAGGTTGCTGGATTGGGAGTCACCCTATAAGATAATAAATTACCCTGCCAAAATCAATAAATCTTTTGCAGGCTTGTTCCAGGAAAGTAGTGCTGGAGAATGTGCAGATAATCCCCACCCTGCGCAGCCAAAGCCGCCGCGCCGATCTGACACATGCCCACTCCATGCCCCCAGCCCAAGCCGTTTAGAGTGAAAAAACCATCCGTCTGCCGCTCGACCCAAAAAGCGGAACTTGGCAGGTGAGTCGGGCTTAAGGCATATCGGATGGTCAATTCCGGGGTAAGTGATATTTTCCCTTCGGCGCCAATAACCAAAATTTCAATCAAGCGGCCTGAAGGACCCCGATGGACCGGGAGAATTTCCCGAACTCGCCCGATCATGTGGCCGGTTTTCCGGTTGATAATTTCGCCCAATTCATCATCGCTTATGCTTTCTACCCAGCGATATAACTTCGCCAGCTCGGCAAGTTTCCCCACCAGTGGGGCATACCCCGGCGCACAGCAGGCGTCGCTGGCAGCAGAACGGTTCTGAAACTGCCTGAATTGATCTTCCTGGCTAAGATCCAGAGCAGGCGCATCGGGTAAATCGCGCAAATGCGTTAGATAGGGTTCGTCGACGAATGCCCAAACGTTCTCACCCGGTTCGGTGACTCCACCGCAGGATTTAGCATACCGGGCATCACAGATAGAACCCTGATGGAGCAAGACTTCCCCTTCGGTTTCTCCGGCAGCCCGCCGCGAAGCCTCTTGCAATCTGCTCAAGCCGTAATAACACTGACAGTGGTCGCCGCCGCAGATGATATAGGGTTCGCCGGGATGATGGCTTCCCCAATTTGCCAGCAGCCAGGAACGCGCAGCCACGACTTGCGCCTTCAAGAATTCCAGTGGGGAATCCGCCGGCATCTCCGATGAGTTGACCGAGGCGAGGTAATCTTCTAAAGCAACGTCAGCCCCGGCGCATAACTTCCCGTCGGATCCAAACGCAACCCAGAACGGCGAACCGAATTGCAGGGTTTCACTGTTCTCCCAATGAAATCCCTTTCCCACCGGAGCCTCGACCAATTCGATGGGACTGTCTGATTGTATTTCGATCTGTGAGGAATATGCTTGGGTCTGTCCGGAAGGATCAGTACATCGGAAACTGCCTTCGGGTTTTCTTGCCGGTAATTCGATGATGACAGGCTTGATATACGGCAACAATTGCTTAAGCTGTGAGAGCTTTTGGTTATTGGTTTGCCGTGAAAGATCAACTTTTACCAGAAGGCGGTAATGTCGCGGCTGCCATTCCTGTTGGGCCAGGGTTAACCCGATCGGCCAGAGGTTTGCCGATATGCCGGCTTGCTGGAGCTTCTCTCTAATATTATCATCCTGGAAATTGCCGTACCAGAACCATTTCTCCATTGGCGCGGGACTTCCCTTTTCCAGAATCAGCTTGATCTGACCGTCGAAGTGGCGTTGGTCAATCCGCAGGGGTGAGGCGGAGCGCAGAACCAACTGGTCAGCTCCACTGATCAGGGCAACTTTAACTCGTGGAAGTATCATGGGCTTCGGCGATGGAGGAGAAGGTCATTTCAGTTGTTCGCAGGAAGAGTTTTAATCCAATGAAAAGCAGCGCTGCTGCTCCAATCAAAATCGCGGGCGAGACGTGATCTCCCCAGGTATACCAGTTTATCTGAGATTTTGGTTCGATCCCACCCGAAAACAGCGCCAGAGTATTATTCATACCGTGAATCACCATACCAGGAATTGTACTGTCCGCCCGCCAGGAGATAAATCCGAGAAAAACGCCGAGGATCAGGATCTGAACCATCCACCAGGGATTGAAATGCGCCAGTGCGAATAGTAGTGCGCCGAAGAGTACAGCCCGGTTGACTCTGCCGTGAGCTTCCAGGGATAGCTGCAGGAAACCCCTGAACAGCGATTCTTCACAAATAGATGCTGCCAGAACTACACCGAACCCGACCAATAAGTAGTCCTTTAATGTTTGCAGGTTCAGAAAGTCATTCAGTGATTGCTGTAACTCCTGCGGCATGGGGAAAAACATATTCAAAAGGCGATCCGCCTCATCCAATAGCACGACCAGCGATAATCCGATCAAGATAGTAGAAATCAACGTCAGAGGAGAGATTGCATTCCAGCGGAAGCACCGCTTGATCGGGTATTTTCTTAATTTCAGATAGATAAGGGGAGGAATGATAAACAACGCTTCCGAAAGGAAAATGCCTTCATTGCCCAACTTTGCCAACAGGACGCCGATCGACAGTGTCGCCGCCACTGCGGTGAAGAGTACTAAAAACGCTTCATTGGGCGGGGGAAAAAGGCGGTGTGGTTTTGGGTCCTCGACCGGCTCCTGCTCCGGTGAGATTTGCGGTTCATCCATCAACGATTATTCCTCTTTCTTGTCGCTCGCGGTTTTCTTAGCGCTATCTACGCCCGGTTTGGATGGAATGCTGGAGCTGGTTGAATTGTGCTTTTCCGACGACGAGTCACTAAATGGCTTTCGCTTGTAATCGGTTTCGTAAAATCCGCTGCCTTTAAAAATCAAGCCGCTGCCGCCTGAAATTAACCGGCGCACAGCTCCTCCGCAGCGAGGACACACCGACAGAGGTTCCGCAGCCATGCTCTGGAATTCCTCAAATTCAAAACCACAACTCTTGCACAGGTATTCGTAGGTGGGCATCTTCAGGGTTACTCCTATGTTTCCGGCGTCCCCAATTTACGCAGACGTCGCCGCGCTTCTTCGACTTGCAGCGCTTCCGGATGATCGGTTAAAATGCGCTCGTAGATTTCTGTCCCTTTTTTAATGTCTTTCTTGTCGTTGATCAGGATCTCGCCCATCAGCAGCAACGCATCCGGGGTGCGCAAACTCTTGGGATACTTGTTCAGAGTTGCTTCCAGATAACCGATGGCATCGTCACTCTTCCCGGCAGACCTGGCAATTTCCGATAACCGCCAATAGGCGCGTTCCACCAAGTCTCCGGTCTTGACGTTTTTCGTTACGTCTAAATATTCCTTTTCTGCTTCATCCGATAGACCCAGCCGGTCATCTACCATCGCGGCAGCAAAGGTCACCAGACCCGTCGAATCCGATTCGGAGACTCGGATCAGGTCGAGCATGTCCAGAGCATCATTGGTCAGATCCTCGCTGGGGTTCATCTGCGTTGCCTCGATCAACCCCTGTTTGGCTGGTTGGAACTGTCCTGAATAAAAGTCAATCTGAGCGGCGTTGATCAAGGCTTTTGACCGTTTGGCAGGATCCGATCCAAAGCGGCCGCCTGCAGCTTCCAGGTATTTCGCTTTAGCCTGAGGATAGTTGCGCTGCGCCAGGTAGGTATCTCCAATTAACAAGGTTGCCTCAAAACCCTTGAACAGGTTAGGTTGCTGCTTGAACCCATCCTCAAGTAATGCTCGAGCGCTTTGGGGTTGACGTAATAAATTCAGACGGAGATCTGCCTGGTGAATCAAGGCTTCCTGCCCCAGGGCTCCTCGCAGATTGGTCGGCGTCGTCAGCAGACTGTACACCGAATCAGCAGTTAGATATTGAAGGTTCCCTTCCAGCGCCACTGCTTCCGCCAACCACAACCGGGGGTTGGCTGCCAGGTTGGGATGGGTTTTAGTCAGGTCATCAATTGCCTTGATGGCAAACTTATACTCCCTTTCAGAGTTCAACTTTTCGGTGAATTCCAGGATGGGCAGACCGGATTTATCACCCGACTGATCGACCAGCAGGATCTGCTCATAGGCTTGTTCCCACTGGCGTTCACGAAAGTAAAAAGCGCTGAGGAGTTGCGTGACTTGCAGCTTAATGGTTTTACGGGATAGCGCTCCTTTGAGACTCAATTCGACCTGTTTTATCGCCTCCTGATCCTCAGGCAGACTTAAAATCCTGCTCCGGATGCCATCTGCCATCCTCGGCTGGAGTTCCATCAGGGATAGATATTCTTCCGTGGCACGCCCCACTTGTCCCTGCTGAGCCCAAAATTCCGCCAGAGCTGACGTGAGCAGTGTTGGATCGTGCGTCACCTGGCGAGCTCGCTTGACCATTTCTTCCAGCTTGTCGGGAGCGCGTGCTTCAATCATGGCCGAGAAGAGGCGGTAGTAGGGATTGGCGCTGACGTTGGTCAGGGAATAGAGCTCATCCCAGCGTGAAAAGGCATCGTCTCTCTTTCCCAACCGTGTGCAGAAACGCCCGCCATCCACAATCAGATTGGCATATTTTTCACGCTCCGATGCAGTCAGATTGCCGGCTGTTCCGTGACTTAACAGGGCTTTCTTCAATGAATCGGTCCAGCTCAGTCCTTCATAAAATTTCCCCGCGGCGACAAAGCAGCGCACTGTACCGTCATAAAACGGAGAATACTCAGGATATTTGGCGAAGACATCAAGGTAAATGTTCAGAGCCGCCTCGAAGTCTCCCCGGCTTTCCATCATGTTAGCGTTGCGCATCTCCGTTCTGGTTTGATTGTCCAGCGGCTGGTGCAATTCGATGGGCATCGGCTGGGGGAAATCCAGAAACTGAGCTTGGGCTGATATACTGAGAGCTAAGCTCAGACTAAAAACAGCTATAAATACTTTATTGTTCACGTGAAAGCGCCTCGAAGTAATCCCTGATCAACTGTTGGTAATCCCGGGAGTAGCCTTCCTTTAAAGCTTTCAGTAAATTCTCCCTCATCTCGTCCGGCGTCAGACCCAGATTAATCGGATCCGGCGAAGGTTTAGAATAGGGACCTTCAGCGGTGCGTGACAACCGTTCTTTCTTGTATTCCTGCTCCCGCACAGATTTCTGCGCATCCAACAGACGTCGTAAAATCCTTTCCTGCCGCTGCAAGGTGCGTTGATCGACCTGCTGATTTTTCAGATCTTCAGCAGCGGCTTTCATCTCTTCGCCCAACTCACCCAATCTGCCCATCAGTTTGGATGCTTCCTGGTTGGCTTTGTACCAGCTCTCCAGCTCCTGCCGCAAGGCTTCCTGTTCTGCGGCCATACGCGACATCCCTGCCTGCTGCTGCATTGAGAGCTGTCCCGGATTCGTCCCCCCGGGCATCGGGATAAGGTTCTGAGTCCCCTGATTAAGCCCCGCTTGCTGTTTCGACATTTGCGCCAATTGCTCCATCATTTCGGAAAATCCGGTCGAGGATGATGATGAAGATATCTGGTCCAGCGACTGCCCGATTTCCATGATCGCTCGGTTCATGCCGCCCATGGCAGTCTGTTGCTGTCCGGTAACCGACTGCGGACTACGGGCCGTGTACCCCATTAAGGCTTGATCCATACCGCGCATGGCTTGATCGAAGGCGGACCCAATCTGCGGAGTGATGAAGTAGCTTTTCTGAGATAATTCGTAAAGATTCTTCGCCGTCTCTTCGAGGTGGTTTTTCAGGGTCTGCTGTTCCTGGGCCAGCGTTCGGAAGCGTGGACTCGCCTGATCCAGACCACTGCTGGTGTCCATGAGTGCTTCCTGTTCAAATGACAGCGACAGCAGATCATGAGAGATCTTTCTCAACTCTTCGGTAAGCTGCTGTTTACCGGTGTTGACCATGCTCTCTTTGGCTTTTTTCATCGTCTGCGAAAGCTCCTTAAGCCCACTCTCCAACTTCGACCCTTTCTGCTGGGCTTGCTGTGAGTCTCCCTGCTGCATATCCTGCGACATCTGCCCCATGTTCGGCTGGAACTGGTTTTCCTGCATGATCTGTTCGGCAGCTTTCATCTCTTGCTCAGGGTTCTGCGGAGAATCCGCCATCATCTCTTTGGCATCCTGGAATTCCTTCTCGAAATCAGCCATCTCTTTCTGCAGATCTTTTTCGGCTTGAGCGCCTTCTGGATTCGGACCCGGTTTCTTTTGCTGATCAAGTTTGGAATTGATTTCCTGCTGCTTCTCCAATAATTGCTCGGCGCGTTTTGTCAGTTCATCCAGTTTCATTTCCTGCTTGAGCTGTTTTAAAATGTTGAGCGCCTTCTCCATCTTCTGCTGGAATTCTTCTTGATTTAAGGCGAACTGTTCCAGCGATTGGCGTAAATCCTCAGGATTCTGCTGTTTGAGAGCTTCCTGCAGCTTTTTCATCGCTTTCGCAAGTTCAGGCGTCATCACTTCAGAAAGCATCTTCTGGAGCTGCTGGTATTTCTCCATGGTTTCCGGGGATAGCAGCTGGTTTTCCTGCATCTTCTGAATCAGCTCATCCGTGCGCTTGGCCAGATCTTCAACCTGTTTTGTCGTCTCCTCCTGCTTTTTCAACAACTCTTCGACTTTCTTCTTCTCTTCCCAGGTCAGGTCGGGATTTTTCTTCAGCTCGGTGCGCAGCTCTTCCAATTCCTTCTTCATGTTAACGGCGCGATCCAAAGCTTCCGTGATATCATCTTCCTGATTGCCGTAATGCTCTTCCACGCGGGCGAAAATTTCTTCCATGGTGGGGAAGCGCAGCCTTTGGACTGGAGTCTCAGCTGTCTTGGGTCCGGAAACCTGGTCGTTGTCCTGAGCTTCCAACTTGTAGAGAATCAAGTCTCCGGGAAGCAGATTCAGCTCATTCAGATCCCAGAGTTGATCGACTAATGCAGTGCCTTCACCCAGATCGGAAAACGCCATGACCTTCCAGGAAAAATGCCCTCCTGAGCTTGAATCGCCGGATGCCCCGCCACCTTTGACCAGCTGATATCCCAGACGAATGCGGGAAATGGCGAAATCGTCTCTGGCTCCCGCTTTTATGGGAATAAGCAGAGATTCATTCAGCTCAGCTTCCGGCGGAGGATAGAGGATGTTGATCGTGGGCCATTCATCCTGTATGGGCCAGAGACTGTAATCTACCGGAGCCGCATTGCTGATGTTGTCGTTGTCTTTGATCAACAGGTTATAATGTCCGCTCTTCAGCAGCAACAGTTCTGCCGTAGCTTCATCCCCGTCCAGTTCCATTGGTTGGTCGGTGGGATTTTGCGGGTTTTCGTCGAGGGTGATGCGAAGGACAGCCTCCTTCAATCGACGATCCGCTTGCACCGTGATGCGAACCCGACTCCCCTTCAACGCGCTGACGTCACCGCGTTTTTCAGCTGAAACGCCCGTGGGTAGTTTACTGTATGCCGGAGGAAACCAGCGCGCTTCCAGATTCTTCAGGTAAGGGCGAGACTTTACCCTGATCGACGCTTGATTGCTGACTACATCAGCGCTGTGTGCGTACAGCCGCAAGTCATTTTGCGGATTTTCCAATCGAAACGAAGCTTTACCGTTTGGATCAAATTTGACGGTATGATCGACGGGATCGGCGCCGATCTCTTCGATGTGCAGGCCCACAGATTCCGGTAATCTGCCTTGACCGGATATTATAATGTCGAACGGTTCACCCCGGATGATCAAACCGGGTGTCTCTGCCAAAGCCAGTGTAAAATCCGCTAATGGCTTGAAATCCCGACCGGGTTGCAAAATCCTTGAAAACGCAGACAAGGCGCTGCCCTGCGATATCAGTAGGCTTAGCGCCCAGATCCCGACGACGAAAAGAGCCTGTCCACGCGCCCGCTTGACAGATCCGACGTCCAGTACGCCGGTAAAGGTCTCATGCGAAAGTTCTTCCGCGACCTGGCGCAGCGCCAATTCCGAAAGTTCCGGGGAAGTGCGGTCTTGGGTGCGGTTTTCAAACACCTGCAGAGCGTTCAGGAGCCGATCGTTAATGCGGGAAAGCGAATAGCCCCATGCCAGAGCCAGTTCCTGATCCGTTTTAGGTCGGATCCAGTGGCGCAGGATGGGATAGACAATCCAAAATCCAGCCGTTGCCAACAGAAGGAGCAATAGCGCCATCATGAGCGCCAATCGTACTGCCGGCTGAAAATGAAAAGCCAATTCGGCGAGACTCGCCGTCAGGACGAGCGCGCAGATGACGGAGAGGCTGTTCCACAGCCCACCGCTAACTTGCAGGTGGAAGACCTTCGAGCGAAGCTCAGCGAGCCTCGCCCTTATTTGCTCATCCCAGGACATCGATGAATTCTTATGTGGGTATTGAGATTTATTTCTGTACCGTTGTAGCCGATTCGTAGCGTCTCAGAGCATACATGATGACGTTCACGCCCATCTTAAGAGCAGCGATCCTCTTTTCTTCCGGATCATGGTGCACCTCCGGATCTTCCCAGCCATCCCCCAAATCGGTCTGATAGCTGTAATAAACCACTAACTGACCCTGATAAAATATTCCGAAACCCTGCGCAGGTTTGCCGTCGTGTTCATGAATCTTCGGCGGTCCATTTGGAAACTCAAAGAAGCTGTGGTAGATCGGATGAGAATAGGGGATCTCCTGTAACTCCGCATCGGGGAAGACCTTTTTAATCTCGCGGCGGAAATGTTCATCCAGCCCATAACAATCGTCCACGTGCAGGAATCCCCCTGAAGTCAGATGCCGGCGCAAGTTCGCTGCGTCCTCATCTGAAAAAGTGATACGACCATGACCGGTCATATAAAGATAAGGGAAACTGAAAATCCCCGGATCACGAGGCTCCACCGGCGCTTCGCGCTCTGCAGTTGGGATGCCGGTTTGTTCGTGGAGATATTTGAGCATATTAGGCAGCGAGGACGGGTCGCAGTACCAGTCGCCGCCGCCGCTGTATTTGATCCGGCCGATGGTGAAAACGTCGCCGCCCGCCAGCGGTTGCGCCTGAAGCGACAGGGCAGTTCCCAACAGAATTCCCACCAACCAGACGATATTATACCAACTCGATCTCATAGCAGAATTTGTATTGTTCCAGAGGCGTCGTTTTTCATGCGGAAAACAGAAAAATCAGCATGGTATACCCTTTGGGAATTAGACATTTCTCAAGCAGGGAAAGTTCCGTATGGAATGATTTTTCCCTGCTTCGACAAGACGCAAAATATAGGTTCAAATCCACCCGCCCAAATCAGCATTATTGTGCGTTGCGACAGGTCATAGTTTCCGAAAAGCGGCGTGACCTGACACAACGAGATAAATCAGCATTATAGATAAGTCTTCCTCGGAATTTCACGGGATAAGGTCGCTGCAAACCAGGTTTCGCAATAGAAAAACCCGCCTGAGGCGGGCATTTCATATAATAAAGCAGAGTAGGACGGGCAAGGTCACTCTGCTCTATAGGGGTCGTTTCAGCGCGGTTTTCAATAATTTTCCGGGCTTAAAGTGAGTTTTGCGGCGAGGCGGCACGTAGATTTCCTGGTTGGTTTTAGGATTCCGGGCTTTAGGCTTTGCTTTGGTGCGCTTCACCTCAAAAACGCCGAAATCCCGTATCTCAATTCGGCATTCCGGATCCGCCTCTGCCATAATCTCGCGAATAACTGTGAAAACTGCATCAACAGTTCTGGAGATATCCTTCGGTTCCTTGTTCAGCTTTTCCGCAGTACGCTCGATGACGTTTTTCTTAATATAAGTCTTCATTTTTCACCTGTGGTAGCAGAGGCAGTTATGATTGAAATTCGAGGTTACCGTCCGATTTGACCTATTTTTTTAGGTATCTTCAAATCTTTACTAAATTTAATCTCAGAAAACTAAAATGCAAGAGTTTTTTTTATTTTTCCTGAAGGTGAAGCGAACTCCTTGTTTTAGTATACAGATAGCGTTCATGCAGTTCGATTATTGAATTTTTCAATTATTTCGCCGCTTTACTCTTTTCCGGTGGCAGTTCCAGTCGATGTGGTGGGTAGACGATGGTCGGCAAACCGATCTCGGTAACCCGGTAGAACGTGATGGCGCGGCTCGTATCCATTTTCACACTGATCCTGGCTTCTCCGAATGGGCGCGCCAACGCTTGACCTACACCGACCAGCGTATTTTTAAATGGAAACTTGGCTGTGCCGCTGACGTCGGTACTGACGTCCAGCATTAAGCCATCACCCCACTGCAGTTGAAATCTTTCTGGGATTTCCCGCTGTAATAATTCGGGTTCTACATTGACCACTTTGGCGATGATAGCTAAGAGTGAATCTGCGGTTTTTTCCCTTCCTGCAAAGAGATACCTGCCGGTTATCGGTCGGACCAGATACTGACCCCCAGCTTGGAATCGCTGGAAAAATTTATCGGCATCAGAAGAGCCATTGCCGATATAATGGATTGGATAATCCCAGAGAACGGCGCCTTTGAGTTTGAGTTGAAACAACTTGTCAGGTAAATCAATTACGAAATAGAGACTTTCCGCTTTCGCCAACTGCAATTCTGCTTGCAGGATTTTGTACTCGGTCTCAGCCCGGGATTCATCCCAGGCGCCGGTTGTCTGCTTCAGGGGTTTGGATTGATCTGGGGATTTTTTATGGCAGGCGGATAGCGACAGACAGAGACAGAAGGGCGCCATCCAGAAAATTGGGGTAAGTCGGTACAGGGTGTGACTGATTCTCTGCATGATCGGTAGGTTAGAAGATGTAAACCGGAGTGCCGATCTGGACCCGGTCCCAGACCCACTTCAGATTTTCTGATCCCAGGCGCACACAGCCATGGGTTACATTGATTCCCAGCAGCCGTTCGTAAATGGTGCCGTGAAGGAAGTAGCCATTCCCGAATCCCATGGCGAATTCACCCAGCATTTCTGAATCATAGCGATCACGAGGATCGTCGGGGATCTTTTCGTTTTCTTCAATGAAGGCCCAATCAGGTTTGCGCCACCAGGGGTTCACCAGCTTGCTGTTGACCTTGTGAACGCCATGTGGTGTAGCGAAAACCCAGCGGCGGTCAGAGGTGCTGTCGACCAGTTCACCTCCGGAACCGGTGGAACAGACTGCCTCAAAAAGCAGAGAGTCATCCGTGCGGTAATAGACTTTATTGGACTGAGTATCGATGACGATGTAGGGTCGGTTGGGTTTTAGCGTCGCCAACGCTTTCTTCAAACGCTGCAATTCCTTGATGGCTGCGGTTTGTTCTGACGGCAGTGCGGTCAGGACGGAATCACTGATGACCAGCCCCTGTTTTAGGGTCGGTTCTTGATCACGAGTGATAATGGCGACCACAACCGCGCCAGCAATCAGGAGGGTGAGTACGATACCTAAGATGATCCAGACTTTTTTCATGGCCATTTATCGCAGCGGCGGACGATAGTGACGGGAGTGCCTACTCCAACGAATCTCATCAAATGCTTCATGTCTTCGTTGGTCAGCGCTACACACCCTTCAGTCCAATCTTTGTTTCTGCCGCCATCTCCGTGGATTTCGATATTCTTGCCAATTCCTGCGCGTCTGGAAATGATCCCTTTGGCTTTATTTTCGGCAAAGCGCCTTCGATCCATGGCATTGGGGTAATCAATCAGTAAGGCTTTATGGTATTTGCTGCCGTAGGGGCGCGCTTTAGTGACGTGATACTTGCCTTCCGGGGTAGCGCCATCTCCTTGAAAGAGCTTCTGCCGGGCGGAATTATAGCCGAGTTCACAATCGTAGGTACGGGTTACCTTGCCACCTTTGATCAGGTAAGCTCGATGAGCGCTCTTATCCACGATCAGCGCATAACTACCGTTGGATCGGGAGTTGGATACGGTTTCCTGCACCCAATTGCGCCACTGCACCAGCATCTGAGCTTGATTATTGATCTCTTCTGCCAGCACAGCTCCCACCTGCTTCAGGGACTGACGCGCATCGGCGACAGCCTCAATTGCGGCGTCGTACTCCTTTTGAGCCAGCAGGTTCTCGCAGATATTCAAACCTAATTCTGCGGCGGACCAATAGTTTTCTGCCTTATAAAGGACTAAAGAGCCGTTAAGCGCCTCGCGCCAGCCCAGCAACTCATCGAAGAGAGCTTTGCGCTCGGATTCCGCGCGGGTAGCTAAATCGTTGATGCGCGTTCTGGCTAGCCTTTTCGCATCCCCAGCCTGAAGTTTCGCCAGGCTTAGCAGCGAATCCGCCATCTTATAGTTCTTAAATGGCCCAAGACGACCGTTCTGCCTGGCCAGTTCCATCCATCCGGTTTTCAGGGTCGCTTCGGCCTGGCGATACGGTTCCAGTGCGTAGCGCACAGCTCCCGCAGCTGCTGCCGAATCCAAAGCGGCCTGGGCTCCTTCAAGAGCAGCCGTAGGCGGCTTTTGGCAACCCACAATGAATAAAAACCCCCCGATGATGGAGCAGAGTAGTAGGTTGCTCCGGTAGTATTTCGACAATTTTCTTTCCCTTGATGCTCCGGCGAGTTGCAGTTATGCGGTAAAATTGGACAAGGGGGTCGCTAAAGGCAGCAACCCCCTTATTAAGAAGTCCCCCAAGTGCTAAACTGACCTGATTACTTCTTGCCGGTTTTCTTGGCAGTGGCCAGAGCGATGTCTTCTTCGATTTTCTTCGCCTTCTCGTTGACCGCTTCCAGCTTGGATTTGGCAACCAGGTACTTACCGGCGTTGAAATCGTTCATGGCATCGGTATATCCTGCCTCAGCAGCAGCGTGATCATTCTTGAACATTTCGATGTCAGCTTTGCTGCCTTTACCCTTCGGAGCCTTGTCGATTGCGGTCTTGGCTGCGTCGAGAGCAGTTCTTACCTGAGCCATCAGTTCAGTAACCTGAGCCTTAACGCGTTCTTTTTCCGCGGCGGCGTCGATACCAACCTGCTTGGCCATGGCTTCAGCCTTGACAAACAATGCTTTTGATTTACCATAGCTGCGGAAGAGAGCGAACTTCGCATCCTGCTCCTGCTTCATGGCATTGGCTGCGTTGAGGGAATCCATTGCCGCACGATAAGAGTCAGCTACATACTGCTCAGCTTCGGCGGTTCTGGCCGCGTCAAATGCGGCGTTGGCAGCTTGCATTTCCATTTCCGGTGGCTTGCTGCAGCCCGCCAGCGTTATCAAAACGAAGGCGGCGAGAACGATGACGGACAGACGTTTACTCATTTTTCTTGTTTCCTTTCGCCCGATTGAATTTTTTTTAAAAAAAAGAGATGCGTACAAGCCGGGCCTGCTTGTCACACCCTCTTATTCAGTTAGATCGTCTTATAAAGTCTGTTTCTGACTCGATTTCCATTGCTCGGTCCAGGCCCCCATCCCTGGAGGTCACCCCTTTCTCTAATCTTAAGGATTCGTCACGGAAATATATATCATCAGTAAAATATTTCCGTTTTATAGAATATAAAATATACGAAGAATTTTACCTTTTACAAACGAAATTTGTATTTTTTTGAATTTAAAATGACCCGTTTCGTCCCAAAGCCTTACCAGCCATAATCGTCGATTATTACGTTATAATATGCCGTTTTATACCCATTTTTGAGGTCATTTTTCGCCGGGGGTGGTTTTTTATTTGACCTTCTTTTGGTCTGGAAATTCTCAAACTCCACTTTTTACGTGCAACTTTTTTCTTTTAGTTTAGCGGCTCATTTTGCCGCCCCGGTGAGCGCTGGACGTCTGAACCTACACAGTCTCCCTGCGCGTAAATCTTTCAGGCGCTCACCGGTCTGCTGCGATTCTCACCGCAAATATCCCTTGACAATTCCCTCTGACTTGCTTAAATTAGCAAAATCACAACAATATAATGATAAGCACCATGACCCCAGCAGATCAATTCTCCAAAGTACATACGGCGGCTCTCGGAATGGTGGAATTCAATTCCATCGCCGTGGGCATCGAAGCCACCGACGCCATGCTCAAGACCAGCGAAGTCGAATTGCTGATCGCCAAGACCATCTGTTCCGGCAAATACATCTGCCTGCTGCGCGGCGATACAGCCGCAGTCAGGGCTGCCGTCGAAGCCGGGCGGGAGGTGGGCAGCATCGCCTGCGTGGACGACTTCGTCATCCCCAACCTGCATCCGCAGGTGTTCCCGGCTCTGATTGCCTCTTCGCCCACACCGGAACTGGGCGCTCTGGGAGTGATCGAAACCTTTTCCGTCGCCTCTTGTGTGCTGGCGGCAGATCGAGCCGTCAAGACCGCCAAGGTATATTTAATGGAGATCCGCATGGGCATCGGCATCGGCGGGAAAGCCTACTTCACCATGACGGGAGACGTCGCCGCGGTCCGGTCGGCTCTGGATGCTGCAGCCACTGCCGCTCAGGATGCCGGTCTGTTGGTGCGCAAAGTGCTGATTCCCCAACCGAGAGAAGAATTGTTTAACGCTTTATCATAACATGCCTCAACTGACCGAAGAACAAATCCGCCTGATCGCCAACCTCGTCAAAGATGAGCTGGGGTCCGAGGCGACGCTGGAAAAGATGCGCCAGACGGTGCGAGAAGTCGCCGAACGTCTGGAACGGCAGGGTCCTGTGACCTACCAACCCAAACCGCAGGGACGCCTGCTGGCGATCTGCCTGTCGCCGGAAGCCCCGCGGGGATCCACGGTGTTAGCTCAGGCGCTCAAGGATACCGGCTGCGAGGTCGTGGAACGGTTTGAAACGTCTCTGGGTGGGACCTCCATCCTGCTGGCGTTGATCGATCCCAGCCGCTGCGGCAGGAGCTTCGATGAAATACGCTCCCGCTTGGCCGACGCGGGGAACGCGGCGCAAGTCAGAGTGATCCTACAGGCTGTGGACGCGCTGAAGTAGCAATGCTACTTTTTCCGCAAAGTGCTGCGCGACTTTGCGCTGCAAATGACAGAAGCTTGGTGTAGGGGGCTGTCCCAAAAGGTCAGCCTCTTTATATTGGAATTTCCTTCTTGATTCCTTATATTTACATCTAGCTTGATTAAACAAGAAGGTCCACCATGCCGCAGACCAAACAGCCCGAAGCGATTTTCAAGCCCTACCTTC
>JAPKYS010000010.1 GCA_026394195.1 bacterium
GGCGAAGACGTACGACGAAATTGACAATGCGCCGGAAGAGAAAGCCCGCGGACTGACCATCAACGTTCACCATGCGGAATACGAGACGGACAACCGTCACTATGCGCACGTGGACTGCCCGGGACACGCCGACTATGTGAAGAACATGGTCACGGGTGCGGCGCAGATGGACGGCGCCATTCTGGTGGTATCGGCGGCGGACGGCCCCATGCCGCAGACGCGTGAACATGTTCTGCTGGCTCGCCAGGTGAACGTTCCCCAGTTGGTGGTTTTCCTGAACAAGGTTGACCAGGTTGACGATCCGGAATTGCTGGAGCTGGTGGAACTGGAAGTCCGAGAACTGCTGTCGGCGTATAAGTTTGACGGCGACAACGTTCCGGTGATTCGGGGCAGCGCCCTGGAGGCTCTGTCGAACATCGACGACCCGGAAAAGACCAAGTGCATTTTCGAGTTGATGGCGGCGGTGGACAGCTACATTCCGATACCGGTTCGGCAGGTTGACAAGCCGTTCCTGATGCCGGTGGAAGACGTATTTTCGATCACGGGACGCGGCACGGTGGCTACGGGCAGAATCGAACGCGGCCGGGTCAAAATCGGCGAAGAAGTCGAACTGCTCGGTCTGGGCGCCAAGCGCAAGACGGTGATCACGGGCGTGGAAATGTTCCGCAAGATCCTGGACGATGGTCAGGCGGGTGACAACGTGGGTTTGTTGATGCGCGGCGTTGAAAAGACCGAGATCGAACGCGGCATGGTTCTGGCGGCTCCCGGGAGCATCACGCCTCATACCAAGTACAGCGGCGAAGTTTACGTTTTGACGGAGAAGGAAGGCGGTCGTCACAAACCGTTCTTCAACGGGTACCGTCCGCAGTTTTACTTCCGCACCACGGACGTGACGGGCAGCGTGAAGTTGCCTGAAGGGATGGAAATGGTCATCCCGGGCGATAACGTTCACCAAGATAATTGAATAAGGTCAGCCATGTCCGGACAAAACATTCGCATCCGCCTGAAGGCGTACGACCATAACCTGATAGATAAGTCGGCTGAGAAGATCATCCGCACGGCACGCTCTACCGGAGCTGCTATTGCCGGACCTATTCCACTGCCGACCAAGCGAACGATCTACACGGTTCTACGGTCGCCGCACGCGGATAAAAAATCACGTGAGCAGTTCGAAACCCGCATCCACAAGCGGATGATCGAAATATTAAATTCCAATACCAAGACCATCGATGCTCTGATGAAATTGGAATTACCCGCTGGCGTGGATATCGAAATAAAAACTTGATGGCGCTCTCAAAATTTGGATATAACAGGCGATTAGGATCATGAGTTTCGCTCTGGGAAAAAAATTAGGTATGACCCGCATCTTCGACAAGGCGGGCAACCACGTCGCCGCCACGCTGATACAGGTGGGTCCCTGCTGGGTCACACTGGTGCGGAGCAAGGCTAAGGACGGCTACACTGCGGTTCAAATCGGCTTTGAAAAGGTTAAAGAAAAGGCTCTTTCGAAAGCTGAAATTGGCCACCTGAAAAAGCAGAATCTGGAACCTCTTCGACACCTCTGCGAATTCCGCATCGATGACGTTGCAGGCTACAACCCAGGTGACGTTTTGGGAGCGGACCGATTCCAGGAAGGACAGCTCGTTGACGTTATCGGGTATTCCAAGGGTCGTGGATTCGCCGGCGTCTTCAAGAAGCACGGCTTTCACGGTCCGAATGCCTCTCATGGAACGCATGAGTATCACCGCCACCCCGGATCCGTGGGCGCTCACACCGACCCGGGCCGCATCTGGAAAGGTCAGCGCATGCCAGGTCGCATGGGCAACATCAGAGTCACAGCGCGCAACTTGGACGTCGTCAAAGTCGATCCTGAACATAACCTGCTGATGGTCAGAGGTGCAGTACCTGGAGCCCGTAACGGGTTAGTGGAAATTGTCGTAAAGAATCGTTGATCATGAAATTCCCAGTATACAACATTAAGGGTGAAACCACCGGAATAGAAATCGAAATTCCGGATGATATCGCCCAATTGGAGCCGAACCGACACGCCATCTACCTTGCCGTCAAAAGGCAACTGGCGCGCATGCGTCAGGGAAATCATTCCACTAAAACCCGTGCGGACGTGCGTGGTGGTGGTAAGAAGCCGTGGAAGCAAAAGGGACGCGGCGGCGCACGAGCCGGAACGAATCGTTCTCCCATCTGGCGCGGTGGCGGTCGAACCTTTGGCCCCAAACCGCATTTATATGACGTTCATCTGAATGCTCAAGTGCTCAAGCTGGCGCGCAAATCCGCTTTTGCTGCCCGCATACAGGATGGCAGTCTTAAGGTAGTTGAAGACTTCAAATTTCAGCAGCCCAAGACCAAAGAGCTCTTCGGGATTTTGAAGGGTTTTAAAACCGAGCACAATCACGTTATCCTGTTGTTGCAGGAATACGACACCACCCTGCACCTTTCAGCCCGCAATATCCCGTACTGCCAGGTGCAGAAATCCGCCGCCGTTTCAGCTTACGAACTGGTGCGTCATAAGATGATCCTATTACAGCAAAGCGCGGTGCAGCCGTTAGTAGAGGCCTTACAAAATGCTCAAAAATAGAATAATTCTGAAACGGCCGCTGCTGACCGAGAAGAATACCCGGCTTCAGGACAAACTGAACCAGGTCACTTTCGAAGTCGACGTCGACGCCAATAAAATTGAAATCCAGCGTGCCATCGAGAAGCGCTTCAGCGTAAAAGTCCTGAAAGTTCGCACCATGCACGTCTTTGGCAAAATAAAGCGCATGGGTCGCTTCACGGGCCGCAGGAGATCCTGGAAAAAGGCAGTCGTAACAGTAGCACAGGGTCAGAAGATCGAATTCTTCGAGAACAAGTGATATGCCATTAAAGAAGTATAACCCCGTTACGCCCAGCCGGCGTCACATGATCAAACTTGATCACAGCGATCTGACCCAGAAACCACGGGAAAAATCGCTGACGGAACCCAATAAAAGCAGCGGTGGTCGTAATAACCTTGGCCGGGCAACCGTCAGATTTCGCGGCGGCGGTAACAAGCGAGCCTATCGCATCATCGATTTCAAGCGGGATAAAGTCGGCATTCCTGCCACTGTGGCAGCCATGGAATACGACCCCAATCGCACAGCGAGGATCGCTTTGCTCCATTATGTCGATGGCGAAAAGCGATACATTCTCGCTCCTCAAGGCTTGAAAGTCGGCGATACCGTCATGTCCGGTCCGGAAGCGGACGTCAAGCCGGGGAATGCGCTTCCCCTGACCGTCATCCCGCTGGGCAGCATGATCCACAATATTGAACTACGTAGCGGTAAGGGCGCTCAGATGGTGCGCAGCGCCGGTCTGGCAGCCCAGCTACAGGCTCGTGAAGGGAATCATGCCCTGATTCGCCTGCCTTCGGGTGAAGTTCGAAAAGTTCGTTCCGAATGTATGGCAACCATCGGGCAGGTGGGCAATGAAGACCACGCTCACATCTCCCTGGGCAAAGCCGGAGTCAAGCGATATATGGGTCGCAAGCCGCACAATCGCGGTGTCGTAATGAACCCCATCGATCACCCGATGGGCGGTGGTGAAGGAAAATCATCGGGCGGGCGGCACCCCTGTTCACCAAAAGGCTTACCGGCCAAAGGGTACCGGACTCGTAAGAAGAGCAAAAATAGCGATTTAATAGTTAAGTCACGTCATACAAAATAGTTGAATTACACAGGTAGCGTTGTCTCGTCAAGAGAAAGCGAATTATGCCAAGATCGGTAAAAAAAGGTCCATTTATTGACGCCAAGTTGGCCAATAAGGTTGATCAACTCAAACACTCAGGCCTAAAAAAAGTGATCAAGACCTGGGCGCGCCGTTCCATGATCCCACCGGATTTTGTAGGACATACTTTGGCGGTGCACAATGGAAAAAAATTTCTGCCGATTTTCATCACCGAAAATATGGTAGGTCACAAACTGGGCGAGTTCTCGCCCACCAGGACCTTCCGTGGTCACAGCGGTAAGAAGGCAGATCGCACCAGCAAAGTGCATTGAGCGGAGGATAAATAATGGAAGCCAGAGCTATTAGCCGATACGTCCGAATCGCACCCAGAAAGATGAACCTGCTCGCTTTACTGGTGCGGGGAAAGAAAGTCAATGACGCCCTCAATATCTTGCGGTTTACCCCCAAGCGCGGCGCTATTGTGGTCGAAAAAACCATCCGTTCGGCTATCGCCAATTTAACTGAAAACGAAGCCGCGCGTAAACTGAATATAGATGACGCCGTGGTGCGTGAAATCCGGGTGGACGAAGGTCCGACCTGGAAGAGATGGAGACCGCGTGCCATGGGTCGCGCCACCCGCATTCGCAAAAGAACCAGTCACCTTTACATCACGTTAAGCGTTTAATCTCAGGAGTCAGCTTGGGACAGAAAACCCATCCAGTCGGTTTTAGATTGGGCATCAACAAGACCTGGTCATCGAACTGGTTTGATGAAAAATATTTTGCCGAAAAATTGCAGGAAGACTTGCTCCTGCGGAAATATATCCGCCACCGTCTCCCCAATGCCGGTGTCGCCAGTGTCATCATCGAACGCACGCCAAAACGAATCGTTCTTTCAGTCCATACCGCTCGTCCCGGAATTGTCATCGGGCAAAAAGGGCGCAACGTTGACATCCTGAAAAATGAGTTGAAGACGCTGACGTCCAAGGACGTGCAGTTGAACATCGTCGAAATCAAGCGTCCGGAACTTGAAGCCGCCCTGGTTGCGGAGAGCGTGGCGAGGCAGTTGGAAGGTCGCGTCTCCTTCCGCCGAGCCATGAAGAAGGCATTGATGTCCACACGCCGCATGGGAGCGGAAGGGATAAAGATCATCTGTTCGGGTCGTTTGGGTGGGGCTGAAATGGCTCGCCGTGAAGAGTACAAAGAAGGCCGTATCCCGCTGCATACCCTGCGCGCCGATATCGATTACGCCAGCACAATTGCCAAGACCACCTATGGCATCATCGGCGTTAAAGTATGGATCTGCAAAGGCGAAATCATCGGCAAATCGAACGTAGGTGAATAAGTCAACCAGCATTAATCCAATCAATTTCAATACGTTATCATGTTAGCTCCCAAGAGAATAAAGTTCCGCAAGCAGCATCGGGGAAGATTGAACCGCAAAGCGACTCGCGGCAATGAAATCAGTTACGGTCAATATGGCTTAAAAGCCATGGAGCCGCATTGGGTGACCAATCGCCAGATTGAAGCGGCTCGTGTCGCCATCACCCGTCACGTCAAGCGTGGCGGCAAGGTATGGATCCGCATCTTCCCGGATAAGCCGCTGACAGAAAAACCCGCAGAGACCAGAATGGGAAAAGGCAAAGGCAACCCTGAACACTGGGTGGCTTCGGTGCACCCCGGCAGGATTCTCTTTGAAATTGAAGGAGTACCCGTCGAAATCGCTCGCGAGGCTCTTACTCTGGCAGCGCACAAACTTCCCATGAAGACGCGTTTCGTGGAACGGGAGGCTATCTAAGATGAAGATAAATGAAATCCGCCAACTCACCCGCGAAGAAATTACTCAGCGCCTGACGGAAGCTCAGATTGAAGTGCAAAACCTGCGCTTCCAGCTTGCCACTCATCAATTGGACAACCAGGTAAAGGTGCGTTTGGCACGGCGCAACGTCGCCAGATTAACGACCATCATTCACGAATACGAGTTGGGTATCAAAACCCCAGTTGAAAAGAGTAAACAATAACCATGGCTGAAAACGTACGTACACCGCGTAAGGTCCGGGTCGGGATCGTCGTGAGCGATAAGATGGATAAAACCATTACCGTCGCTGTCCGCCGCAGAGTTGCGCACCCCTTGTATAAGAAGTACTTCAACCGTACCAAGAAATTGATGGCGCACGACCCGCAGAATTCTGCTCACCCCGGCGATACCGTGCGCGTCATGGAATGCCGTCCTCTGTCAAAACTGAAGAGCTGGCGGCTGGTTGAGGTCGTCGAGCGGGCGAAATAGTTCTTGCATCGCCATTTCCACTCCGGGGTTATCCGGAGAGACCATAGAGAAGATAGAATTCATACTCCGTCATCGGGAACTCTGGGATAAACCATGATTCGGGAACAAACCCGTTTAAACGTTGCCGACAACACCGGCGCCAAGAAAGTGATGTGCTTCCGAGTTTTGGGGGGGACACGCAGGCGTTACGCATCGCTCGGTGATATTATCGTCGCATCAGTTAAATCCGCCATACCCAACGCCACCGTGAAAAAGGGTGAGGTCGTCAAGGGCGTGGTGGTCAGAACCCGCAAAGAGGTACGCCGTAAAGATGGATCTTACATCCGCTTCGACGATAATGCTATCGTGATCCTGGACGACAAGCAGGAACCTCGCGGCACCCGTATTTTCGGTCCGGTTGCGAGGGAATTGCGGGACAAGCAATTCATGAAAATTGTCTCACTCGCACCCGAAGTCATTTAACTACGATTCCATCAGGTTAGCCATGCACGTTCGCAAAGAAGATACTGTAGTCATCCTTTCCGGTAACGACCGGGGTAAAAAGGGGCGTGTGCTCAAGGTATTCCCCGCCAAGGATCGAATTATCGTTGAAGGGGTCCGCTTCATCAAGAAGCATACCAAGCCGTCACAGCAAAACCAGTCCGGCGGGATCGTAACGAAGGAAGCCCCCATCAACGTTTCCAACGTGATGGTAATCTGCACAAAATGTGGACAGCCCACACGCGTCAAGCGCAGAGAAATCACCGAAGAGAACAGGAAACGCCACACCCGAGCCTGCGTCAAGTGCGGCGAGGTATTTTGATCCTTATAGGTTGAGTCATGATACACCCAGAAGACGACCAGAAACAAGAACCTGCTCAAAACGAAGCCCCGGCAGAACCGGCGGCAGAAGCCAAAGCCGTGAAAAAAGCCGCGCCGCCCAAAGACACCGAGGCGGCCAAAGATACAGCTTCGACCTCAAAGAAGAAGGGTAAAGATCCCTCCGAAGAGGGCAAGAAAGCTGGTAAAAAGGGCGGACAGGGTAAGAAAGAAGACGGAAAAGCTGCCAAGCCGGATGAGGGTGGAAAGAAAAAAGAGGGTAAACCTGCCGAACGGTTGCCCGCTGATTATATCCCCCGCTTGCAGAAGATCTATCGCCAGGACGTGATCCCCGAGTTGATCAAGCGATTTAATTTCAGCAACAGGATGATGGTTCCGCGTCTGGAGAAGATCATTCTGAATATCGGAATCGGTGAAGCGGGACAGAACCCCAAGCTGCTGGAATCGGCAAGCAAGGAATTGGCGCTGATTACAGGTCAGAAACCGGTCATCACCCGGGCGCACAAGTCGATTTCGAATTTCAAACTGCGCAAGGGAATGCCGATCGGTTGCAGAGTGACTCTGCGCCGTTTCCATATGTGGGAATTCATGGATCGGCTGCTGTACGTCGCCATCCCCCGCATCCGTGACTTCCGCGGTATGTCCGATCGTTCCTTCGATGGTCGTGGAAATTATTCCGTCGGTATCAAGGAACAGATTATTTTCCCAGAAATTGATATGGATAAAATCGAACGCATGCACGGGATGGATATCACTTTTGTGACGACGTCTAGAACGGATGAAGAAGCTCATGCCTTATTGACTGCTCTGGGCTTCCCATTCCGTAGTCGTGCCGCCAAACCGCCGCAACAAGCCGCTTAAAGGAGTATAGATGGCCAAGAAGTCCATGATCGCCAAGGCCAAGAAGAAGCCCAAGTTTGGAGTACGTCAGGTGCACCGTTGCAGCAGGTGCGGACGACCCCGTGCCTACATGCGCAAATTTGCACTTTGTCGTATTTGTTTCCGTGAACTGGCTTTGCAGGGGATGATCCCCGGCATTGTCAAGGCGAGTTGGTAGAGGAAATTTTCAAGGAATCACCATGACTTTCACCGATCCTATCGCAGATTACCTGACCCGGATTCGCAATGCCGCCCAAGCTCATATGCGGCGTGTGGATATTCCTTCTTCCAAGATGAAAAAGGAACTGACCCGTATTCTCAAGCGGAATCGCTTGATCGATGATTACATCATCATCGACGACGGCAAATCCGGGATCATTCGCATCCTGCTTAAATATACTCCTCAGGGAAAAAGTGTCATCGAGGGATTGCAACGAGTCAGCCGCCCCGGCTTGCGCAGGTATGCCGGCAAGGACGAAATTCCCCGCGTCCAGAACAATATCGGCCTGGCTATCCTTTCAACATCCAGAGGGATTCTGACCGGGACCCGAGCCCGCAAGCTCGGCGTCGGCGGTGAAATTCTCTGTTATATCTGGTAGGTGCTAACGTGTCCCGAGTTGGAAAATTACCCATACCCATACCGTCAGGCGTGACGGTGTCCATCGATCAGAAAACGATCACTGTCAAGGGCGCCAAGGGCACACTCGTGCGCATAATCCACCCTGACATGGATATCAAACTTGAAAACGGCGCCCTGCAGGTATATCGCGCTTCAGATTCCCAGAAGCATCGCGCCCTTCATGGGATGACCAGAGCCGTAGTGGCAAACATGGTCACCGGAGTCAACCAAGGTTATCGCAAAACCATGGAAATCGTCGGCGTCGGCTACAAGGTCGAAGCCCGCGGCAAGGGCATTCAGTTTGCGCTGGGGTATTCGCACCCCATCCTGTTGCAACCTCCTCCGGGAATTACCTTTGAAATTGAAAAACCGACTCTGTTCCATGTATCCGGATTCGACCGGGAACTGGTCGGGCAAATGGCCGCTATAGCACGATTTTTGAGACCGCCCGATCCCTACAAGGGTAAAGGTGTAAAATACATCGATGAGATAATCCGCCGCAAGGCTGGTAAGACTTCCAAGTAAGACCATGAAGACCAAAACGCAAGTCAAAGAAGCCGCCAGGCAGCGGCGCAAGAAGCATATTCGTAAAGTCGTGCAAGGCACTTCTGAACGACCCCGAATGGTGATCTACCGCAGTTTAAAGCAGATTTACATTCAGTTGGTGGATGATCGTGATGGGAAAGTGCTCTTCGGAGTATCCAGCTTGACCCCCAGTGTTAAGAAAGAATTGAGTGGGGGCAAAGGAAAGCTCTCCATGAGTCAGATTGTGGGTAAAGAGTTTGCCGTGCTGGCTAAATCAAAAGGTATTGATCGTGTGGTCTTCGACCGCAACGGGTACGTTTACCATGGACGCGTCAAAGCCGTTGCAGACGGCGCCCGCGAAGGCGGACTGAACTTTTAGGAGAATAGATGGAGACCAATCGGAATAGAGAAGATTCACGTGCTGCTGGCGAATATACCTTGGTTGAGCGGGTGGTACACGTCAACCGTGTGGCTAAGGTTGTCAAGGGCGGGCGCAATTTCTCCTTCAATGCTATCGTGGTGGTTGGGGATGGCAAGGGTCAGGTTGGCTTCGGTCTCGGAAAAGCCAACGAAGTGACCGATGCCATCAACAAAGGCACCGAAATCGCCAAGCGTACCATGAAGGACGTCCCACTGAACGGTGCGACGGTTCCCCACACCATCATCGGACATTATGGCGCTGCCCGGGTCTTGCTGAAGCCGGCATCTCCCGGAACGGGCGTCATCGCCGGTGGGGCAGTCCGTGCGGTCATGGAATGTCTCGGAGTCAAAGACATTCTGACCAAATGTCTGGGCACTCATAACCCGCACAATGTCGTCAAAGCCACCATGGAAGGCTTAACCAGTTGCCGCGATCTTCGTCAAACCGCCCGTCAGCGCGGTACAACCGTCAGGCGCATCCTGGAAATGGAATAGCAATGAGCAAGCTGAAGATTACGCAGGTCCGCAGCACCATTCACTGCCCCATGCCGCAGAAAAAAACGGTTGAGGCTTTGGGATTGCGGCATATACGTCAGACTGTGGAACATCAGGATAATCCTGCCATCCGAGGGATGGTCAATAAAGTGAAGCATCTGGTTCGCATGGAGGTCCTCGATGGCTGAGAAAGACATCAAGTTGGAATTGAATAATCTGGCTCCTGCACCGGGATCCACTAAGAAAGTCAAGCGGCTGGGGCGTGGTACCGCTGCCGGTCAGGGACGTACCTGCGGCAAAGGTCATAAAGGAGCGAAGGCGCGTGCCGGATATTCCTACAAGGCTGGATTTGAAGGCGGGCAGATGCCCATCCAGCGTCGTCTCCCCAAACGAGGCTTCAGAAATTATCCATTCCGCAAAATATACCAGATCGTCAATTTGAATCGGTTGACCGAAGTATTCACCCCGGGAGATGAAATCAACCCCGAAACGCTGAATGCTCGCGGACTGGCCCGAAAGAAAGACGTCCCCATCAAGCTATTGGGTGATGGAGACGTTAAAGCGAAATACCAAGTCAGTGTACACGCAGTGTCCCGTAGTGCGCAGGAAAAAGTTGTTGCAGCCGGTGGAGAGGTTCATCTCATATGCTGAAAAGTTTTCAATCCATCTTTCGCATCCCTGAGCTGAGAAACCGCATTCTTTTCACTCTGGGGATTTTCGTAGTCTACCGCATCGGTGGGCACGTGCCGTCGCCAGGCGTAAACGCCGAAGCGCTGGGTGAATTTTTCAAAATGCAGCAGAACACCCTCTTCGGGTTGTACGATCTGTTTGCCGGCGGAGCTTTCGCCAAAGCGACTGTCTTCGCTTTGGGAATCATGCCCTACATCTCCGCATCCATTATCTTGCAGTTAATGGGGACGGTGATGCCTTTCTTCCAAAAACTGCAGAAGCAGGGCGAAGAAGGCCGTAAAAAGATAAATCAATATACCCGATATGGGACGGTGGGTATTTCCGCCATGCAGGCGCTTGGCGTTTCAATATTCCTGGAATCCATCGTGACG
The DNA here is from genome assembly GCA_026394195.1 of bacterium. Lineage (GTDB taxonomy): Bacteria > Electryoneota > B3-LCP > B3-LCP > B3-LCP > JAPKYS01. The sequence continues at coordinate 10,804 of JAPKYS010000010.1, forward strand.
CCCTCAGGCATTCATGCCGTGCCGCACCCCGGTATGGCTTTCCGGCTCATGACCATGCTGACCCTGACCACCGGAACGATTTTCATCATGTGGTTGGGTGAACAGATCACAGAGCGCGGTCTGGGCAACGGTATCTCCCTGATCATTTTCATTGGTATCGTCGACAGATTACCCTTCGCCTTCATGGATGAACTTAGGCAGTTCATGAGCGGCAATCGTGCGCTGTTGATGGAACTGTTCATGATTGCGTTGTTCCTGTTCATCACTGCAACGGTCATCCTGTTGACTCAAGGTACCCGTAAAATAGCCGTGCAATATGCCAAGAAGGTGGTCGGGCGAAAAGTTTATGGCGGTCAGCGCACGCACATTCCCATCCGCGTCAACACCGCCGGCGTTATGCCTATCATCTTCGCCCAATCGATTATGTTCGTACCCTCAACCATCGCCACCTTCCTTCCGGACTCCGTCATCAAGGATTGGCTGCATAGCTCCTTTACTTTCGAATCGTACACCTACATGGGTATCTATGGTATCCTGATCATCTTCTTCACCTACTTCTACACCGCCGTAGCTTTCAACCCGGTAGACGTTGCTGATAATATGAAAAAATATGGAGGTTTCATCCCCGGAATTCGACCCGGTAAAGCCACCTCCGATTATATGGACAACATCCTGTCGCGAATCACCCTGCCCGGATCGATTTACCTGGGTTTGATTGCGATCGCGCCCAGTTTGATTTCCCGGTATTCAAACATAAATTACAACTATGCCTCCTTCTTTGGAGGCACCACATTGCTCATCATCGTGGGTGTCGCACTGGACACCCTCCAACAGATGGAATCCCACCTGTTGATGCGGCACTATGATGGGTTCCTTAAATCCGGTCACATCCGTGGCCGCCGCAGAATGTAAGACTGCCATGAACATCATTCTTTTAGGGGCGCCTGGTTCAGGCAAGGGGACGCAGGCAAAACAATTGGTGGAGAAATACGGTTTTCCACAAGTTTCCACCGGTGATATCCTCCGCAAGGCGCTGGCAGACGGTACCGATTTGGGTAGCAAAGCCAAGAAATTCATGGAAGCTGGAGAACTCGTTCCGGATGAAGTAATTCTCGGTATCATTGAAGAGCGGCTTAAGCAGCCGGATTGCAAAAGCGGCGCCATCTTTGACGGCTTCCCCAGAACGCTGCAGCAGGCTGATGGACTGGAAGGCTTGCTGAAGAGGATCAATTCGCACCTCGATCTTTTTTGCATCAGCCTCGAGGTCCCCGATGATCGCATCGTCAGCAGGCTGTCAGCACGCAGGATTTGTTCAGGCTGCGGAACCGATTACAACATGATCAGCAATCCTCCACCGAAGGATCACCACTGCTTGAAATGCGGGGGAGAAATCATTCAGCGGGGCGATGATCAGGAAGACACCATTCGCAACCGGCTGGCTGTCTATCGACGCCAAACCCGCCCGTTACAGGAATATTACTCGGGGCGCGGACTCCTGCGCATAGCAGATGGTGATGCCTCACCGCAGGAAATTTTCAATAAGCTCTCCCGCTTGATTGATGATTATCTTAAAAACTCGTGATGAAATTGAGTTAATGGGCCGAGCGTGTGCCATTCTGAAGAGTGTTTTTCAAGAAGTGGCCCCCTTGATGAAAGAGGGAACCGCCGCCAGAGATATTGATCGCAAAGTTGAAGACGGAATCCGCCGGCGCGGCGGCCGCCCCGCTTTCAAAGGGTATAAAGGACCCGACAACATTCCTTTCCCCGCCAGCACTTGCATCTCCATCGATGCTGAAGTGGTGCACGGAATGCCCGGAAAGCGCGTTTTTAAATCAGGACAGATTATTGGTTTGGATATTGGTGTAGAGTATAAAGGATTTTACGGAGATGCTGCCCGCACCTTTTTAATCGGTGAGGTCAGCGAAAAAGTGAAAAAATTGGTGCAGGTGACTCGCGAGAGTCTGTACGAGGGCATCAACCAGGCCCGCGAGGGCAATCGGCTTTTTGACATTTCACATACCATTCAAACCTGGGTCGAAACTCGGGGGTATTCAGTGGTCAGGGAATTAAGCGGGCACGGAATCGGCAGGCATTTGCACGAAGATCCCCAGATTCCCAATTATGGTCCCGCTGGTCGAGGACCGATGCTGCGTAATGGTATGACCCTGGCTATAGAACCGATGATCAACCTGGGAGTTAAGGATGTTTATACCGCGTCAGATGGATGGACGGTCATAACGTCTGATGGATTGCCTTCAGCCCACTGGGAAGAGACCATCGTAATTACCGATGGCGATCCTATGGTTCTCACCCGGGATGACATCACAATTCCTGACTAAGGAAGGTCTAAATTGAGGGATTCTTGCCAAAAGAAGATTCGATAAAAGTTGATGGTTCAATTTTGGAAACGCTTCCCAACGCCACCTTCAGGGTGGAATTGGAAAACGGACACAAAGTCTTGGCGCATATTTCCGGCAAAATGCGCATGCACTTTATAAAAATATTACCCGGCGATAAAGTGACGGTAGAATTGTCACCGTATGACCTCAACCGGGGTCGTATCGTCTACCGGTATAAATAGCTAAACCTTTGAGGACATCGTGAAAGTTCGCGCCTCAGTAAAAAAAATATGTGATAGTTGCAAAATCATTCGCCGCCACGGTGTGGTGCGGGTGATTTGCAAGAATCCAAAACACAAACAGCGGCAGGGTTAATCCCCTCACCAAGGAGGTCTAGTGGCACGTATTGCTGGTGTCGATCTGCCCAAAGACAAACGAGTTGAAGTCGCCTTGACCTACATCTATGGGATCGGACCGGCGCTTGCCGGACGTATCCTGGTAAGTACCGGCGTCAATCCCGATACGCGCGTTAACGCTTTGAGTGATGCTGAAGTGCACGCTTTGAACAGCCTTATCACGACTGAATACAAAGTGGAAGGTCCTTTGCGCACCGAAGTGATGATGAACATCAAGCGTTTGATGGACATCGGCTGCTATCGCGGAATCCGCCATCGGAAGGGATTGCCCGTGCGAGGTCAGAATACAAAAAACAACGCCCGTACCCGTAAAGGAAAGAAGCGGGTTACGACTACTCGAGCGAAATAGTTTTTAGGAGGCTTCGTTGGCCCAGATTAAGAAAAAGCCGAAAAAAGAGAAGGTTGAAGCCGTCGGTATCGCCCATATTTGGGCATCCTTCAACAATACGACAATTACCTTGACGGATACTTACGGCAATGCGGTCGCCACTTCTTCACCAGGCCGGTTGGGATTTAAAGGATCGCGTAAAAATACTCCATTCGCCGCTCAGCAGGCTGCCGCCGCCGCCGCAAAAACAGCCATGGACATGGGAATGCGGCGTGTGGAAGTGAGAGTCAAAGGTCCTGGTGCTGGACGTGATGGAGCTATCCGATCTCTGCAGGCCGCCGGGTTGCAGGTTACTTCCATCCGTGACGTCACCCCGATCCCCCACAATGGATGTCGTCCCAAAAAGAAGCGTCGCGTATAATTTAGGAGCAATTTAGAAATGGCAAGATACACTGGTCCCGTCTGCAAACTGTGTCGTCGTGAGGGAGATAAGCTCTTCCTGAAAGGGGAACGTTGCTCCTCGAGCAAATGCGCTTTCGAAAGACGGGAACACCCACCCGGACAACATGGCCGAGGTCGGCGTCTGAAGAGATCTGAATACGGCATCCAGCTGCGGGAAAAACAGAAGATCAAGAGAATCTATGGCATGCAGGAGCAGCAATTCCACAACTTCTATGAAAAGGCGATGCGGCAGAAGGGTATCACCGGTGAGCAATTGCTGCAGATGCTGGAGAGCCGTCTCGACAATGTCATCTACCGCATCGGGTTTGCTCCATCCCGCCGTTCCGCCCGCATGTTGGTGACGCAGCGTCATGTGGAAGTTAATGAGCATATCGTCGACATTCCTTCCTATATCCTATCTCCGGGAGACGTCATTAAAATCCGCGAGAAATCCCGCAAGCTAATGCTGATCCACGATGCCATGAAGCGGGTTAAAGAAGGCAGACTCGTACCCTACGTGCAATTAGATAAAGCGAAAATGGAAGGCATGTTCGTAAGCTACCCGACCAGAGATGCCATCCCCATTCGCGCTCAGGAACAAATGGTCGTGGAGCTCTATTCCAAGTAGCTTTATTAGGAGGCGAAATAAATGAACGGCTCCAACTTCCAAATGCCGGAAGCTGTTGAACTGGACCAGTCGAGCTATACTGCTACCTTTGGGCGATTCATCGTCCAACCACTGGAACGGGGATACGGAGTCACAATTGGTAATGCAATGCGGCGGGTGCTTCTGGCTTCCTTAACCGGAGCAGCCATCGTTTCAATGAAAATTGACGGCGTCCTTCACGAGTTCTCCACCATCAAGGGCGTTGTTGAAGATGTGGCTGAGATTGTGCTGAATCTCAAAGCCATTCGCATCAAGCTGATGAACCGCAAACCGGATAAGGTCTTGTTGCACCTGAAAGGACCAGGCGCTTTCACCGCGGCTGAGATTCAAAAGGGCAATACAGATTTCGAGATCTTAAACCCCGATCAACACATTGCTACTCTGGAAGATGAGGCAGATTTCAACGTGGAGTTGATCATTCGAAGGGGGCGCGGATATATTCCGGCTGAAGAAAATCGGATCCCGGATCAACCGATTGGAACAATCCCAATTGATGCGATATACTCACCCATCCGGAATGTCACCTATACCGTCGAGAACACTCGTATCGGTCAGAGGACTGACTATGAGAAGCTGATCCTGGATATCATGACGGATGGCTCCATTACGCCGGATGATGCTCTTTCCGTAGCAGGGAAGATCCTAAAAGAGCACATCCAATTGTTCACCAGTTTCGACATCAGCGCCCGGGAAGAGGAAGCTGATCAGGAAATCGATGAAGAAGCCCTGCGCATTCGCAAGCTCCTGAAAAAATCAGTCGACGATCTGGAATTGTCCGTTCGCAGCGCCAACTGCCTCAAGGAAGCCAAAATTCGCACCATTGCTGATCTGGTCCGCCGTGATGAAGCCGAGATGCTCAAGTTCAAGAACTTTGGCCGTAAATCACTCACCGAACTTACCGAAATTTTGAAGGAACATGGCTTGGAATTCGGTATGGACGTGGATCGCTACCTGGACGCCAAGAGGCGGTAGTTAATATCACCTGGATAAAACCTGTTACCCAAGCACCTTAGAGAACCGTAATGAGACACAATGTTTCCAAGTTCCATTTGAGTCGAACAGCCAGCCATCGCAAAGCGCTTCTGGCGAACATGGCTTGCGCCCTGATAAAGGAAAAACAGATCCATACCACCATCTCCAAGGCGAGAGTGGTCAGACCGTTTGTCGAACGCATGGTTACTTTTGCCAAAAAAGGCGATTTAGCCAGCCGCCGCCACGTGCTGCGGCACCTGCGCCAAAAGTCGATGGTCAAACTACTTTTCGATCAGATTGGTCCACATTTCGCCAACAGGCCCGGCGGCTACACCCGAATTTTCAAGATGGGACAGCGGCATGGAGACGCCGCACCCATGGCGATTCTCGAGTTCCTCGATAAGGAAGCTCTGGGTGGTGGTGAGAAGAGTAAGGAGAAGGAGACTTTGGCCAAGAAATCCGGCGAGAAGGATACCGAAACGAAAAAATCCAAAGTAAAAGAGCCGGCGGCTAAAAAAACCAAAGCTGTCAGATCGCCGAAACCCAAAGCCAAAGAAGCTGCGCCAAAGCAACCGAGAAAAAAAGCCGTAAAAAAAGCCGAGGATGAATCTGCATAGTGTATCGTTCTGAAATAGCTACCCCTCAATAAATTCTAGATTTCGCTTGAAAATAGAGCCAGGATGATATTGATTTAGTCAAGACAAAATCTGGTCCCTGTAACCGATGTCGACAGAGGCGAATAAAGATGCTGAATTCTGATTTCCAATTAATATTTGCGATACTCCTCGCGGTCATGATCTTGACCTCAGTGCCAATTATTGCCTGGCATCTTAACAAGAAAAATGCACGAGTACTGCGACAACGGATCGTAGATGATTATTTCAACCTTATTCTGGAACCACTGGAAAGAGTAATCAGCGCAGAGGTGCCCTTTACTCCAGACGAATGCGCTAGAGTCAATAAAGCAATTAATAACCTAAATATCGAACCTTTGGAGATAATCGCTGGGGAATTATTCCCGGATGAGTATAGGCACATTTCGGATGATGTGACCCAGAGAATTTCAAAGATTATAACTAAATATATAACGCCCGGGATCGAATTAGATAAATTATTGGCAAAAATAAAGGTCAATATTTTGGCCGGCGAAAAGATCATGGTCAGGGATATTTCCCAAGCCAATGAAAATATCCATCCTGTTGTTGGTTCGCTCTTTAATGATAGATTCGAGCCTTTTTTTAGATTGTGGCTCATTAAACCCTGGAAGTCAGCAAGATATAAAAACGTCAAATTAAGACTACCTTACCACCTGGCCTATTCCAATTCCCTGCATTATGCTATTTTAGAATTGCCACATAAGGAGGGGAAACGTACGACGATTTGGTTGAAAAACCTTACGCAAAATGACATTAAATACCTTAACCTCTATAGATGTAGACTTGAAGAAGTCTATAATAAAATTGAAGTTACACGGAGTTTTTTAAAGGAGAAGGAAAGTAGTAAGGAAGACCTTTTTTATGAGAGTGCCAGGGCGTTCTCTAAGAAAAAATTAAGAATTAAAGCCTTTGTTAAATCATTCGCTCAAAATGCCAAGCATTCTTTGACTCCAGCATTGAGTTATCACTTTCAATATACTCGGCTATCGATGATAAACTGGAAGCCTGGCGAACATGATTTGTTTTCCACTTATGATCAGCAATTACTTGAAGCAGTCCCAGTGATTTCGTAGATGATTTTTACGAGAAGTAGGAGCAAATCCAATCTGAGTTGTAACACTGAAAATGATGATATAGTCCGCAAATCGCAATGTCCTCACAACCAATGAGGGAAATATGTCCTATGGTTCGTTGGTTAGTACGCTTACCTTCTATTCGCTCTATTTTACCTTGATGCTGGGAATCGGCCAACTCTTAGGAGAACGCTTACTAAAAGAACTAAAAGAAAAACACAAAGATCAATGGCCGACTTATGCCCCTTTCATCGGAGTTTTGCTCATAGGGATTCCATTATTGCCTGTGATATTTTGTCTTATAGGTAGCGTAGATGCTTTGAACAATTCATATCATCACCTCAACGAAATCAAAACAATCGCCGCAAATCATGTTAGACCGCATTTCCCCTATTTAAGGTGGTTTTTTTATACCTATATCTTTACAACCTTGATTATCTATGCACTTTGGGTACTGCAGTGGTTACAATTATCGCCTACACCTCCACCGAATTCGCCTCCACCTCCACCTCTACCTAATGGTAAGTCAAACCGTCCTTAAATGATAAGTAATATCCTCTTGATCAAAATTGTAACTAATGGAAATTGGAGAAAAAAAGACGGCAACTCCTTGGAGTTGCCGTTTGAGTGAGAACGATTAGATAATTAGCTCGAGGCGCGCTTCTGCATCACCGGTGAGAGACACGACTTCCGGGAGCGTCATATTCCCTTCACTGTCGTGGGTCTTGATGATGCGTACGCGATGCGGGTTTTCTGAATTGGCAACCGACACTATACCCCGGCAACCTTCTATTTTTTTCAGAGAACTTCGGGTGACTTTGACCTGGCTGCCTACTGGGAAGATCTGGATCACTCGCGCCAGCATTTTTACCACATGCGGATTAAATTCGGTGTAACAGCGCTTGATCAAGTCTCGAATGGTAGATTCCGGAGACATGGCAGCTCGGTATGCGCCTGAAGTGAGCACGTCATATGCGTCGGCTACAGTGAGTATTTCTGCCAGACGGTAGATATTGCCGCTCTGATAACCCCGGCTGACACTTGGAGACTTGCCATCTCCCTTGAGCCGGTATGGGAATCCGGTTCCATCCTGCCGCTCATGATGTTGCTGGATAATGGCGCATTCGGTGTAATTACTACCGGAACTGTTCATCACCAATAATCCGCTCAGGATGGGGTGATCTTTATATTTGGGATGATCCGGCTTAATATTGGGTTCACCGGGTTGGGCTAAAAGCGCCTTACCTGAATCATGTAATAGTGCCGCCAGAGCTAATTGCTGAAGTTCTTTGCGAATTAGGCGAAAGTTAATGCCGAGCAACACTGAAATGGTGACCGTATCGATAGCGTGCTGTTCCTGGTAGTGACTCTGCGCCTTTAACAAGAGGCAGGGAAGCTCGGTGGCATATGAATCCAGTAAATCGTCGACGATTTGTGTCGCTTTTTCCTTAAGAGCGCTTAAAGGCAGAGCTTTTCTAAGTTCAGGGTGGGCTTCCAGACTTTTCTCGACAGAACCGTCGAATTCCAAAATTGCAGGTGTGAATTTCTGCAGAGCGTCCAGGCAGGCGCTCATCAGGAGATGGGTTCCAGCACGGAGGGAGCTGTCGATAATCTCCGGCGGATTGATCTCCTCAAAGCCTGATTCATCGACGTGAACACCTGGAAACCCGAGTTCAGAAATTCGCTTAATGAACCCATCATCCAGCATTTTGCCCTTGACCAGTAGCAAATTGCCGCGAAAACCGTAAACGGACTGTCCCAGCACCATTCCCGGCTGCAGACCATCAACCGCATAAAAGCGCATTGTTCTCCTCGGATGGAATGAGAACTCTTAACTACGACAGTATAAGCACAAATATAAAATAAGTCAAGATTTTTTTCCCCAGACCTAACCTGTAGGTCCTAATTTCAAGAAATACGGCTTAAATGGACCATATCCGCAATTTCTGCATTATCGCTCATATCGACCATGGTAAGTCAACTCTGGCAGATCGTCTGCTGGAGTTGACCGGTACTATTGCCCTGTTGCAGTATCGTGATCAAGTGCTCGATGACATGGATCTGGAACAGGAACGGGGAATCACCATCAAGGCGCACGCCGTGGCGATGGTCTACAACCATCCGGATCTCGGTCGTTTCGCGCTGAACCTTATCGATACCCCTGGACACGTCGATTTTAGCTACGAAGTCAGCCGCAGCCTGGCTGCCTGTGAAGGAGCGCTTCTGGTCGTAGATGCCAGCCAAGGTATTCAAGCCCAAACTCTGTCCAACCTCTATCTCGCCCTTGAACATGACCTGCAAATTATCCCGGTTATTAATAAGATCGACCTCCCATCTGCACAAGTTGAGGAGACAATTGCCCAAATTGTGGATCTGATCGGTTGCAAACCTGAGGAGATACTAAAAATAAGCGCCAAGCACGGTCAAGGTGTGAATGAAGTCCTCGATGCGATCATCCTGCGGATTCCTCCCCCCTCGGGCAACCCCGATGCTCCCCTGCGCGCCCTGATATTCGATTCCATATTCGACATGTACCGGGGAGCTGTACCTTATGTGCGGATTTTCGACGGCTCCATCGAAAAGGGGACTCGGCTGCGCTTCATGAGCAACAATAAGGAGTACGACACCGAGGAGGTTGGCGTTCTCAGGTTGGAACGCAAGATATCCGAACGCCTCTCTGCCGGTGACGTCGGTTACATCATTCCCGGATGCAAGATGATCCGCGAAACCCGGGTGGGGGATACGATAACCGAAGCGCTCAATCCCGCTGCTGCGGCACTGCCGGGGTTCAAGCTGATCAAACCGATGGTGTTCGCCGGGCTCTACCCCACCGACAGCGATGATTATACCAATCTGCGGGATTCACTGGACAAGCTGGCGCTCAATGATGCAGCCTTTACCTGGGAACCGGAAACCTCCATGGCTCTGGGATTCGGATTCAGGTGCGGATTCTTGGGGATGCTGCACATGGAGGTGGTTCAAGAGCGGCTGGAGCGCGAATATAATCTCAGTTTGATCACCACTCTGCCCAGTGTGGAATACCGGGTGACCAAGGAAAACGGCGAAGTGTTGTTGATCGATAACCCCGCCAAAATGCCGTCGCTCTCCCGCCAGACCCTCGTAGAAGAACCCTTCATTAAAACGGAAATCATCACGCCATCGGAATACATCGGCCCCATCATGAATCTGGCTCAGGAGCGCCGGGCTATTTTTAAGACTACCGATTATCTGGAAGGTCAGCGAGTCAACCTGCACTACGAAATCCCTCTCGCTGAGGCAATTTATGACTTCTACGACCGCTTGAAATCTATATCCCGCGGGTATGCCTCTCTGGATTATGAATTCATGGGATTCAGAGAAGCAAATATGGCACGCCTCGACATCATGCTGAACGGTGAAGCGGTCGATGCTTTATCCGTCATCGTTCATACTGATAAAGCTTTTGAGTGGGGTCAGAGGCTCACGCGAAAACTTAAAGAATCTATCCCCCGTCAGCTCTTCGACGTTGCCATCCAGGCGGCTATCGGTTCCAAGGTGATCGCACGCACCAACGTCAAGGCGCTGCGGAAGAACGTTCTGGCGAAATGTTACGGCGGCGATATCACCCGCAAGCGGAAGCTGTTGGAAAAGCAGCGCGAAGGAAAGCGCCGCATGAAGCAGATCGGAGCCGTGGAAATACCTCAGGAAGCCTTCCTGGCTCTGTTGCGCGTCGATGACGAGCGATAGGTAGGTCTCGGCTTTGCCGACAACCCGTACCAACTTTGCCGGGTTCTGAAGGGCAGGCAAAATTGTGTGCAATAACCTGCTCTAATATCGATCTGATTAGGAACTTGAGCCAACTGAAGGGGTTGAATTAAGGTAGAACGAGCTTCCTTCAGGAGTTAATTATGTGGCAGAGCATTGTCAAGGGTTGGAAGAGTTATCGAACCTGGTCCAACAAGCGTAAAGAAAAACGTCTGGAACGCCGCCGCGCCAAGGGCGTGGTGCGCGACTGGGCTGAGTTTTTAGTGACTCTGACGATCATGGTATTTTTCATCCGCACCACTGTGGTTGAAGCCTACCGCATCCCTTCGAGTTCCATGGAAGACACCCTGCTGATCGGTGACTTCCTCATGGTCAACAAATTCCTCTACGGCATCCGCACCCCGGACTGGATCGGCATTCCTTTCACCAAGGTCGGTTTCGACGTTCCTCATACCCGTCTGCCGGCTTTGCGGGAGCCCCGCCACGGCGACGTGATCGTCTTCAAATACCCCCGCGATCCTTCGCAGAATTACATCAAACGCTGCGTCGGTCTCCCCGGAGATACCCTGCAGGTGAAGGACAAGATCCTGCTGGTCAACGGCAAGGTCTTTCCCAATCCCCCCAAAGCCAAATTTACCGACTGGAGGGTCTGTCCGCCTGCCATCCAGCAGCGGGACATCTTCCCGCCCGGATCGGGAAATCGGGATAATTACGGTCCTGTCATCGTGCCGCCCGGGCAGTATTTCATGATGGGCGATAACCGGGATAACTCCTCCGACAGCCGTTACTGGGGCTACCTGCCGCGCGATCTGATCCTGGGCAAGGCGACCATCATCTACTTCTCCTGGGATAAATTCATCCCCTTCTACCGCTTCTACGACTCCATCCGCTGGAGCCGGATCGCCTCAATGATCAATTGAGGTGCTCATAGGTTGAATAATTGCCGTGGCTGTCCTGAATCTTGTGGGACAGCCACTTTTTTCTCCCTGCCTTATAATTCCCTTGACTTCCGTTGATTTTGTGATTATATTCTTGATACGAGAGACACGAAGTGCAGGGGCGTTTAATTAAACGCCCTGTTCTTCAAGCATTTGGGAAATCAAAATGCGCACCAAAAGACCGCCGATTGGACCAAAGGAAGAGGCAATTTTAAACAAATTCTTAGAATTTAATCAAGAATTTGCTTCTAAGATCATTTCAATCGAAGGACCAAGACCTGATTTCCCTGACTTTATTGTTAAATTTGAACGAGAATATTTAAAAATTGAGGTTACGAATGCACCTTCATCAGATAATAGGATGAGGGATCTGAATTTAAGCCGCAAATTCCGGAGATATATCGAACCAAAGCTAGAGACAATCGGAATATTTTGGGATCCAGTGCTAAGCGATAGCCCCAACCTCCCGACGTTTAACGCTTATAATTACAGAAACGAAATCTGGGAATGGGTAAAGAGAGTAAATATTACAGCGATTATTGAAGATGACCCTCTAAGAAAAGATTTTGGATCATTCAAGATGGAATTACAACGAAATAATGGTGAACTAATTCTCGGGTTTCCGAACGATTCAGCCCCATTTAGCGCCATGCCAGTCGTAGTAAATCGAATGATCGATAAGATTACAGAGTATGTGGTAAATGCCGTAATAAAAAAAATAGAAAAATATCAAAAAAGCGACAGTTACGCAGATATTTTGCTTGTAAGACCGGATTATTGGGAACCTATTATGCCTGAGGATGTTTTGGAAGATGAGAGATTAAAATCACGAATTGTCAATCATATTAGAAAACAACAGGTTGACAATTTCCCTTTGCGGGACATACTTAAGAATATATTCGGCGAAATTTGGGTGGTTCTGCCTTTTACAGCAATAAAAATTCATCCAGAATAATACCCCTTCAACCCCACCACTACAATCTGCATAGCGCTGCATAAAGCGGCAAGGGTGAAGCTGAAGGTGTTTGCGACTAATGAGTAAAAATGTATCGGGTCAAGGGAGACCCCGAATAATGCAATATAGAAAGATTACTGTTGTATAGAGAGAATCCTAGAAAAATAAGGATGATCTATCTATCGTAACTGAGAGGAGACTTTAATGAGATTGAATTTTGTCTTCGTGTCAGTTTGTGCAGTTATGCTGATACTCGCCAGACTGGCGCAGGCGCAGGACAGCCTGAATGTGACCAGATTAGGACAATTGGGTTACTGGCAATGGGTCCCCAGTGTTGCGGTTTCCGGCTCCTACGCATATGTGGCGGAAGTGGTGAGTCTACAGATCGTGGATATCTCCAACCCAACCGCACCCTATGTTGTGGGTTTCTGTGATACGCCCGGATGGGCTCAGGGTGTGGCGGTTTCGGGCTCATATGCTTACGTGGCGGATGGTGAAATGGGCTTGCAGGTAATAAACATTTCTAACCCAGCCGCTCCCTTTGTAGAGGGCTACTGTAGCACACCGGGATATGCTCGCGGCGTGGCGGTTTCTGGCTCATATGCCTTCGTGGCGGATCAGGGTTGGGGCTTGCGGATCGTGAATATCTCCAACCCAGCCGCTCCCTTCCCAGCGGGCTTTTATGACACGCCTGGATCTGCTTGGAGTGTAGCGGTTTCCGGCTCATACGTCTACGTGGCAGATAGAACTGCAGGCTTGCGGATCGTAAATATATCCGACCCCTCAGCTCCATTTGAAGCGGGCTTCTATGACACTCCAGGAGAGGCTTATGGAGTGGCGGTTACAGGCTCCTATGCCTATGTGGCGGATAGTAATGCGGGCTTGCGAATTTTGAATGTCTCACACCCAGCCTCTCCAGTCGAAGTTGGGCACTATAACACACCAGGTTATGCTGAAGGCGTGGCGGTTTCCGGCTCCTATGCCTATGTGGCGGATAGTAATTCGGGCTTGAGAATCATTAACCTCTACAACCCCGCGGGTCCATTTGAAGCAGGCTATTATAATACACCGGGATATGCTACCGGCGTTGTGGTTTCCGGCTCCTACGCCTTTGTGGCAGATGCTTACTACTTCGGCATCTACGACTGTTCCCAGGCTACGCCGGTGAACCCCTTTGAGCAGAAATCTATCCCTAAGTCATTTGCCATTCATCCACCTTTCCCCAACCCCTTCAACCCTACCACCACAATCCGCTTCACCTTACCGCAAGCGGCGAGGGTGACGCTGGAGGTGTTTGATATTGGGGGACGCGTCGTAGGGGCGCATGGCATGCGCCCGTCGGGGGGCGGTGGTGGTTCTGCGGGCGCAAGCCTTGCGCCCCTACAAGAATGGTATCCCGCAGGTACTCAAGAAATGACTTTCGATGGATCAGATCTGCCGTCGGGGGTGTACCTATACAGGCTAACTGCGGGCGCGTATACCGCTTCAGGCAAAATGGTTCTGCTGAAATGATCGACTCCAAAATGAATAAGCTCATACTTAAAATAGGCATGATGGGGGCGCGGCGCGCCGTGCCCCTGCTGTTGCTGGTTCTGCTCAATCTCCCAGTTTCCGCTCAGCCGGACACCCTGCGGGTGCTCTTCGTGGGCAACAGCTACACCTACACCAACAACCTGCCGCAACTGTTCAGCAGCCTCGCCGCGTCGGGAGGGCAACCGACCGTGGTGGACATGAGCGCTCCGGGAGGATACTGGCTGGAACAACACTGCGTTCTCCCCGAAACCATCAGCAAGATTTCGCAGGGGATCTGGGACTACGTGGTCCTGCAGGAACAGAGCCAGGTGCCGACCATCGATTACTACCGTTATGGCAGCATGTACCCTTCCGCCCGCTATCTGGATTCTCTGATCGTAAGTTACGGTCAGCAGACGGCTTTTTTCCTGACCTGGGGGCGCAAACACGGCGGTCAGCAGACCATCAATCAGTATTCCAGCCCGGTCTTCCGCGATTTCTTCCACATGCAGGATTCCCTGACGTCGGCGTACACCCAGATCGCCCGAGAGTTGGACGCGACGCTGTGTCCGGTGGGTCTGGCTTGGGCGGAAGCGGTCAGGCGCTATCCCCGAGCCGACCTCTGGCAGCCGGACGACAGCCACCCTACTCTGCAAGGGACTTATCTGGCCGCGTGCGTCTTCTACGCCAAGCTGACCAACCTCAATCCGGTGGGATTATCCTATACGGCAGGGTTGCGACCCGCGGAAGTCCGGTTTTTACAGGTGATCGCCGCTCGGACGGTTTTCGGAACCGATGAATCCCAGGGTTCCCCAATTGCGGATTTGCGACCTCAGGTTACGCCCAACCCCTTTAACCCGACGACGACCATCCGGTTTTCTCTGCCTCAGGCAGCGATGGTGTCGCTGGAGGTGTTTGATATTGGGGGGCGGTGCGTAGGGGTTCAACATGTTGAACCCCTACAACCGGGTACGCATGAAATCACATTTGATGGATCGGCGTTGCCGTCGGGAGTGTATCTCTATCGGTTGCAGGGTGGGGGGGAGCCGGTGGTGGGGAAGATGATTATTTTAAAATAATTGGAGAATGGAGATTAAAGAGTGACGAATGAAGAATTGAAAAAAATGGATTCCGGATCACGGGCTAAAGCCCTGTCCGGAATGACACGGTTTCTTTTAGGGTAATCAGGGAAATCAGGGGAATCTGCGGTTCAGGCTCTTTTTGTCCCTTTCACGGGGCTTCCATAGCTGTAGCCACGTCCTTCAGGGCGTGGCGGGGTTGGATTCCGGATCACGCCCCTACGGGGCTGTCCGTAATGACACGATTGCTATCAGGGTAAACAGTGGCATCAGTGTAATCAGTGATTCAGACAATTTTTTTCTCTGCGTTCTTTGCGGTCTCTGCGCGAATTTTCTATTTTGCCCCGTTCACGGGGCTTCCATAGCTGTAGCCACGTCCTTCAGGGCGTGGCGCGGAGCACAAATGAGCGATTCCAGATGCTCCGTTAGCTGATTGATTGTGGAATAATTGGTTTCCGTCGGGGTCAGGGGCGACCCCGACTCTACCGCGTACGTAGGGGCGCAGCATGCTGCGCCCCTACAATTCTCTTACTTTCCTGCTGTCTTGCCTTCTTCCCATCTTGCTCAGTCAATTCGCCCCGAATCGTTCCAGTAAAACCGCGTTATTCCCGCAGGAGTGCCGATGAGCAGATAATCTCCATCCAAGAGCAGCGTTTGTACGCGGTTATCCAGCAGGCCATCTTCATTGGTGTATCCGTGCCAGCGATTGCGCGACCGGTCGAATTTCCATAATCCCCGATCCGTACCTATCCAGACCAGAGAATCCACCGCCAGAACGGCATTGACCTTTCCATCGGAAAAGTGCGCCTGAGCGGGATAGCCGGTCTGCTTCAGGCTCTGCTTGTCCACTACCTCGATGCCACTCATGCGCCCCACCCAGAGTTCGTTTGGAGTGGAATGCAGAGCATAGACTGCTCCACCTACACCGCCGGATAAATCCAGGTAACCGCCTCGATCCGTTTTCCGATCCAGCCGGAATAAACCGGACTCCCCACCGATCCAGATTGCCTGCGCATCCAGCGCGATGCGATAAATGGGCTGGTTTATCAAGGCTCGATCCTCAACTCGGACGATGGGACCTTTGGGAAGCATCAATTTGCATAAACCTCCCTCCATTCCGATCCAGACCGTGTCCTTTTCAGCGGTCACGCTGGTGGTGGCGTTGGACCATAATCCATCGAAGAGAGTCCAGGTGCGGCAGGTCCCATTGCGCAGATCGATCTGCGCCAGACCGGCATCCGTAGCCGCCAGCGCCCAGTAGCCTGTTACGGCAACATCGTTGATCCAGCCGCTTTCCAATCCTGAAGTCACCTGGGGTTGGAGGTGATCCCAAACGTTCTCTTCCGGCTGCCAGAAGGTGATCCCACCGTTGCGGTTATATCCCGCAGTAATAGTCCAATCCTTGTTTCTGGTCATAGCGTGACTGTCGCGGCCGAATAGACCCAGCTCCCATATCGTCCCGCGTTTGCCACGAGTATCATATTGCAGCACTCCCACACCCTGCACCCCGATCCACCAGTACCCGAAAGTATCTCCGGCATAGGCGCCCAGAGCGAATTTATGCAGGTTCCGGTCCATCAGGACGTGGTTACCCTGCTTGAAGTATTTTTGCCCCGAAATGGTTGAACCTGGAGCCTCGGTGAAAATGGCGTCTTCGATAACTGCCTGCCTGGTTTCGTTGAATTCGTGGCTGCCCTCTTTCCAAAATTCGGACACCGGGTTGTAGATGAAGCTCCCGCGAGCGGTGAGAACTGCCACCTCGTCCGTTTCCGGCAGATAATCCACCTTAACCGCCTGGCGAAGATCCACACTGCGGTCCAGTCCTCGCACGACCACCCATGGGTCCATCCATTCTTTGCGATACAGATGATAACGCAACACTCCTCCCGGCGAGGAAAAGTAAACATAATCACGCCCCACTTCCACGTCGTTCACCTGTCGAAAATCTGTGAACGAGACCCAATCACCCTCGCTGAATTGCATCTGCGCCTGGCTGTTGTCGGTGAATATGAAACTGCCGAGAGTCGCAGCGCAGATCAGAGTAACACACATTTTAACGGTCATTCTGATTCCGGTATGTACGTCATTTACTGTGATACGCTGAGAGATTCTAAATATATCCCTCAGTCTGTTGGGAAAGTCCTGATGATTCGCATCTAAAACTATCAATAGGAAACACAGCGTTCTCTGTTGCCCAAATACCCTAAAAAAGGCTTGACTATTTCACCGAAGTTATATAAATTTTTAGACTTGAGTTACTGCAGGACTAACCCCCACCGACCGAATTTTCCTTAGACGTTATACGAACTGGGGATCGCTGGCTATCGGAGGGTCAACTCGATCAACCAATTGGAGGCAATTATATGGCGTTAATCGATTCAAAATCCGGCAAGGTTCGGAAATCATACAGCATCGATGATCTCAAAGACGCTGCTCGATTGATGCGCGGCTACAACCTGGTGTCACTGTGCGCAGCAGGTTCGGGCCACTCGGGCGGCACTCTGTCAATTATGGACGTTACGGCAGCATTGTATCTGCACAGCGCCAACTCAGATCCGCAAAATCCCGACTGGGAAGGGCGCGATCGCATCGTCTGGTCCACCGGTCACAAAGCGCCCAATCTCTATATTGGACTGGGCATGGCGGGCTTTTTCGACGTCGAAGAGGTGGTCAAGCTGCGGCGCCTTCATTCACCCTATCAGGGTCACCCGCACTGGTTGAAGCTTCCCGGTGTCGAAGTTTCCACAGGATCTCTGGGTCAGGGGCTCTCCATCGCCGTAGGGATGGCTCTGGCTGCCAAGATTGATAAAAAGGATTATCACGTCTTCGCCATCACCGGAGACGGCGAACATCAGGAAGGTCAGATCTGGGAAGCCGTCATGGAAGCCGGTCAGTTCAAACTGGACAATCTGATCTGCATTGCCGACATGAACCGCCTGCAGATTGACGGCTGGGTTAGCGACGTCATGGAAGTTGAACCATTGGGTCAGAAGTATGAATCCTTTGGTTGGAATGTCATTGACATTGATGGACATGATATGGCTCAGGTGGTCAATGCTCTGGAATTAGCGAAGAGCCACCAAGGCAAACCGACCCTAATCTTGGTGCGTACCGTGAAGGGCAAGGGCATCTCTTTCATGGAAAATCAAGCGGGATGGCACGGCAAGGCTCCAAGCTATGAAGAGATGGTAAAAAGTCTGGATGAGCTGGGTATCAGAGATAAAATTCCCTACGACAGCCTACTCGAGAAAGTAAAAAAATACCAGGCTGCGATTGACATTGAACTCGAAGCCAAACAGCCTAAATTCAAAAAGGATTACTGGTGGAACAAGCAGGACCTGATGAAGGTCAAGATGGACCCGACGCGCATGGGATTCGGTCGATCTTTGAATAAAAACGGCGGTGACGAACGTATGGTCTGCATAGGTATGGATATTTCCGGGTCCATCACCATCGACCAATTTTACAAGGACCACCCCGAAAGGAAGAATCGCTGGATATCCGTCGGTATCGCTGAACAATCCGGCACCTGTGTCGCAGCTGGCTTAGCGCGGGAAGGAAAAATTCCGGTCATCGGCACCTATGGTGTCTTCGCCTCCGGCCGAAATCTCGATCAAATTCGCACCACGCTGGCTTACGGCAATTTCAATGTCATCATTGCCGGAGCGCATGGCGGTGTTTCGGTGGGTCCGGATGGAGCCACCCATCAAGCGTTGGAAGAGCTTTTCCAGATGTGCGGAATACCGGGGATGCACGTCAGTGTGCCCTGCGATTCCATCGAAACGGAAAAAGCGACGACTTACCTCATTTTCAACGAGCAGGGACCGAAGTTCCTGCGTTTCGCTCGGGAAGCCACGCCCATCGTTACAACTGAAAAAACTCCCTTTGTCTACGGAAAAGCGAACGTGATTCGCCTGCGGGGAGTGAAGGAAAACTTCATCGAAGCCTTCGAGACGGTGTTGGCGTCCGATCATAAAAACGAGAACGAAAACCTCAGTATCATCGCCTGCGGACCGATGGTTCCCGAAGCCATGCGCGCCGCCTGGATACTCAAGGAAGATTTCGGTTGGGAAACCCGCGTCATCAATATGCATACGGTTAAGCCTCTGGACGAAGAAGCCATTGTCCGGGCTGCCGTCGAAACCGGCGTGATCATCACGGCCGAGGAGCATCAGATCGGCGGCTTGGCGTATCGAGTGGCTGCTGCGGTTCTGAACGACAAACGCACTCATTGTAAATGCATACGGTTCGGGATGGTCGGTGTAAAGGACCGTTTTGGTGAATCCGGAGCTCCCTGGGAGCTGATCAAGGAGTTTGAGGTTTCTGCCGAACATATCGCTCAGAAAGCTAAAGAAGTGATGGGGTAGGAATTTAACTGACAGTTGGGTGGATATCACCGTTGTATCCACCCAACTCCTTCTGCACATGATTTCAACAAATCAAATAAATCAAATTACTGCATTGATTATTCAGCATATCGACCCAGAGAAGATCATCCTTTTCGGGTCCTATGCTTTCGGCACTCAAACTGAAGAGAGTGACGTTGATCTCTTGATTGTGGTGAATGACGCCAATGATCCTCCCTTCAAACGAGCTCGGGCAATAAGACAACTACTTTGGGGCATTACGGGGAAGCCAAAAGATATTTTAGTATATACCCAACGGGAAATTGATGAATGGCAAAATGTCGAGCAAGCATTTATCACGACAGCGGTGCGAACCGGCAGAGTAATATATGAAAACAAAAAAGGATCTTATGGAGGTAACCTCACTTAGCTTTTATCTCTTAAGATGAACACAGAAATGCAAATAAATTACCCTTTGATAATAGAAGAACATGAAGGATTGCTAATCCGAGAGGGTAATCCCAATTACTCTATTCCCAATCGGTTGGAAGTTAGCAAGTTTGGAACCTTTGCGGAAAGCAAAAGAGCTCCGATTCATCGTTGGTTTCAATATCCAGCCGGGTTCAGTTATAGAGCCGTAGAATACATCCTGGATTTACACAACATTACCACAGACCATTTAGTTTATGACCCTTTTACGGGAACGGGCACGACCAATGTTGTATGTAAGGGACGGAAAATCAAATCAATAGGGGTTGAAGCGCACCCTTTCGTACAAAAAGTTGCTCAAGTAAAAACCACCTGGGATTTGGATCTAAGAAGTTTACAAGAGTTCAAGGAAAGTTTCCTATTAAATCTTAATTTTTCTGCTTTGAGTGCTTCAATAAATTTAGAAACTGTGCCGGAGTTGGTCAGAAAATGTTTTTCCGATAAAAATTTACGAGGCCTATTGAATATCCGAGAAGAGATTGGAAAAATTAAAGATGAAAACTTTCGGAATTTATTTTCTTTAGCTTTAACTTGTGCGCTAAGACGTTCATCATCTGCTGCTACGGGATGGCCATACATTTCACCCAAAAAGAAAATTTTCGAGAAGGATGGACTGAAGTGTTTCACCGAACAAATAAATGAGATGGTACAAGATTTAAGTGCCATTCCTGAAGAAGCCAGATTAGTATCCTCCAACATAATCAAAGGTGATGCTCGTTCCTCACCTCTTGCTGATGAATCACTCGATCTAAGCTTTACATCGCCACCCTATCTGAATAACTATGATTATGCAGATAGGACCAGATTGGAAGTTTATTTTAACGGACTTGCTTCGACTTGGAGCGAGATAACTGATACGATAAGAGAAAAACTGATCATCTCTGCTACAACGCAAATTAGACGTGGTTCATATAACGAAGATAATTTGATCTCGGATCAATTAGGCACTGCATCAAAAAGGGTAGCGAATGTTCTAAGAAATAAAATATTGGAGTTGAAGAAATTAAGGGGAGAAAAGGGCGGCAAGAAAAGTTATGACCTTTTAGTTGCAGGATATTTCAATGACATGACCCTAGCGCTATTGGATAATTATCGCGTCCTTAAACCTGGATCTTGTTTCGTATTGATATTGGGTGATTCTGCACCCTATGGAGTCTATATCCCTGTAGATGAAATGCTGGGCGAGATTGGCTTAGGAGTTGGATTCAAGGATTATTCTATTTACAAACTTCGAGAACGTGGAAACAAGTGGCGCGCCAATCCACAAAGACATCATGTTCTTCTACGCGAATCAATTTTAACACTAAGGAAGTAAAGAGGAATCCGCATGGCAAATCCAGCAAGTGCCTTAGGAGAAGCAATTGGACTTTCCGTCGAGCAAGAAATTCAAAAGATTATTCAGAAAATAGTTGAACCTTATGGATTGTACGTTGATGTTGGTGGCAAAAGAAGCGGAAAACGTGAGAAAGAAAAGCTACTTCTGATCAACGAAACTGGTAATGCATACCAGATCGATACTGTAATTGAGGACCGAAACGGTAACCCTTTAATTCTTGTCGAATCAAAATATCTGCGTTATAAGAAGCATAATCGTGATAAAGCGTCTTGGACTTGTGTCGCACACTACAAACTGCGTACCACGTATCCTTCAGTTAAAAAGAGTATTGCCATCCTAATGGGAAATTGGTCGCGACCATCATTAAAACTGATGAAGTCCTTTGGAGTTGAAATCTTAGAAATACCCTTTTCCGATATGGTTGAAGTATTAGAAAAACATCAGATTAATTTTAATTGGAGTGAAGATGACTCGACAACACCACGTAAGAGTTGGGTTAAATACTGCAAATTATCTACATCCACCCGAAAGGAGATTGGAAGACAAATTCTATTGAAATATAAAAATAATCTAGAATCAATGATTTTAGAGGCTGTACAAGCCGATCCCGATAAGCCGAAGAATGTTGATAAAATTGAGCTACTTATAAAAACCACACACAACGAATTCTATGTCAAGAATTTTACATCGATCAAGGATTCGTTAAAATACATGCTTGGATTAATCGTAGATCCAAGCGATTTAGAAGGTTTACTTTAGAATAACATTTGTCCAAATAACTCAGCAACACCAACCCCCGGAGATGCACTATGAAACTGGCAACCCGTATGAGCCGCTTAGGCACTGAGACCGCATTTGAAGTCCTTGCTAAAGCGAAAGCTCTGGAAGCCCAGGGCCGTCATATGATACACTTGGAAATCGGCGAGCCCGATTTCGATACGCCCCATAATATCAGCTACGCCGCCATCCGCGCCCTGACCCACGGCGAAACCCATTACAATCCGGCGCCCGGTATTCCTCCGCTGCGCATAGCGATCGCGGAAGACATTACCAAACGACGCGGAATTCCGGTGAAGATGGAAGAGGTCGTAGTCACGCCCGGCGCTAAGCCGATTATGTTTTTTGTAATTTTAGCGCTGGCTGAACAGGGTGACGAGGTGATCTACCCCAATCCCGGATTCCCAATCTATGAATCGGTCATTCGCTGGGTCGGCGCCAAACCAGTCCCCCTGGCGCTGCGCGAAGAGTTCGAATTCCGCTTCGATCCCGACGAGCTGAAGAAGTTAGTCAACGAAAAAACCAAACTGATCATCGTCAATTCACCCCAGAATCCCACTGGCGGTGTGTTAACCGAGAGTGATCTGCAGGAGATCGCCAAGCTGGCGCAGAAATTCGACTGTATGGTGTTGTCCGATGAAGTGTACTGTAACATCATCTATGAAGGTGAACACCACAGTATCGCAGCCTTGCCCGGCATGAAAGAGCGCACCATTCTGTTGGACGGCTTTTCCAAGACCTATGCCATGACCGGTTGGCGAGCCGGTTACGGAATCATGCCCGTCCCGCTGGCAGAACAGGTTGCCCGTCTGCAGACCAACGCCAATTCCTGTGTCAACACTTTCGTGCAGCATGCCTGCATCGAAGCCATTCGCGGACCCCAAAATGAGGTTTCCCGCATGGTGGAGGAATTCAAGCGCCGCCGCGAAATTATCGTCGATGGATTGAACGACATCCCCGGCTTTCACTGCCTGAAGCCGCATGGCGCCTTTTACGTTTTCCCCAATATCAAGAAACTGCCCAAGAGCAGCAAGGAGATGGAACAATACCTGCTGAATGAAGCGGGTGTAGCCGCTCTGTCCGGCACCTCGTTCGGTGAGTTCGGCAATGGCTATCTGCGCTTTTCCTATGCCAACTCAATCGATAATATCAAACTCGCGTTGGAACGCATCCGCGCTGCGGTTGCCAAGCTATAGAGAGGAAATATGGACGACCCCAATACAAAAAAAACTGCACTCTATAACGATCACGCCGCGCTGGGAGGAAAGATCATCCCCTTCGCTGGCTACTGGATGCCGGTTCAGTACCCCACGGGCATCATGGCTGAACATCGTCGGGTGCGATCGACTGTAGGGATTTTCGACGTTTCACACATGGGTGAATTCGAATTCCATGGACCTGAAGCTGAAAAGTTCCTCAATTACCTGACCATCAACGACGTAACCAAGTTAACCGTTGGTCAAGTCCAATATTCAGCCATGTGCTATCCTGACGGCGGCATGGTTGACGATCTGCTGGTTTACAGATTTGCTGACCATTATCTCATGGTGGTCAATGCCGCAAATCTACCCAAGGATCGTGATTGGGTGTTACAGCACTTGCCCAAGCAGGGCGTCGAGTTCAAGGATGTCTCGGATGACATTACCCTGTTGGCGATACAGGGACCCCGTTCCTTGGAGATGCTGAAACCGATCATCACACCCGATCTCGAACCATTACAATATTATCACTTCTTCCAGGGCAAGGTTGCCGGTATGGATGCGATCATATCGCGCACCGGTTATACCGGAGAACTGGGATACGAGATTTACCTCCAGCGCCGGCATTCGAAAAATCTCTGGGACCAACTCTTTGCAGTCGGCAAACGATATGATCTCGAACCGATCGGGTTAGGCGCCAGGGATACCCTGCGGCTGGAAATGAAATACTGTCTCTACGGCAATGACATTGACGCCACGACGAATCCCCTGGAAGCTGATCTGGGATGGATCACCAAGTTGAACAAAGGCGATTTCATTGGGCGTGATGCCATTATGAAATCAAAGGCGGCAGGGCTCACACGTAAACTGGTCGGATTTGAAGTTTTGGATCGGTCAGTGCCCCGGCACGGTTATCCCATCATCAAAGATGGCAAGGCTGTCGGAGTAACCACCAGCGGTAATCACTCTGTCATGCTGGGCAAAGGGATCGGCATGGGTTATGTGCCCACCCAATCCAGCGCCATCGGCACAGAATTGGAGTTGGATCTGCGTGGCAGCCATCATCCCATCAAAATCGTGGCGACGCCCTTCTATAATCCGCCAAAGAATTAATCGGAAGAATCCAAGACGCATGAAAATCGACGTTTACCTGATACCGGATGAAATCGCTGAAGAACGACTGAAAGATAAAACCGCAGTGGTTGTAGACGTCCTGCGCGCCAGCACGACTATTTGCGCCGCGCTCTCGGTGGGCGCGCGCGCAATTATTCCCGCTGATTCGATCTCTTCCGCAATACAACTGGCTTCTCTCCTCTCCCGCAGCGCCGTGTTGCTCTGCGGTGAGAGGGAGGGAAAATTAATCGAAGGGTTCGATCTGGCGAACTCGCCGTTTGAGTACACACGCGCCAAGATCAAAGGGAAAACGCTGATTTTCGGCAGCACCAATGGTTCTCCGACGATTATTCGCACCCGTCAAGCCCGCCATACTGTGATCTGTGGCTTTGTCAACCTTGACGTCGTGGTTGAAGCGCTTGCCGAGATTACCGACCCGATCAACATCCTCTGTTCTGGGAAGTTTGGGCAGTTTGCCATCGAAGACGCAATTTGCGCCGGGCGTGTTGTGGCGGAGCTTCAGAAGCTAAACCCGTCGATTGAATTAAACGACGGCGCCATCGCGGCTAAAAATCTGGCGGAATACTACTGGGACCGAGTTCCTGAAATTGTCGCCGGATCTCATCATGGACAGTATCTCACCCAGATCGGTATGGACGCCGATCTGCCTTTCTGCTCAGACCTGAACAGAGTGCCGGTGTTGCCCGTCTTCCACGACGGTAAAATCACCCTGGCGAAATAATCATTAGCCAACAGCTAAAAAGGGGGCGTTTTAGCATGGCAAAACCACCGAAGAAGCGAAAGAGTCGGCCTGGAAGGGCGAAATCGGGTCACTTCTCTGAGATCTTCGGTCTGCTCCTCCTGGCGCTCTCCATCCTGACTTTTCTGGCTCTGGCGACCTACCAGCGCGATTTCGAGTCCATTTTCCCCCGTCAGAATATCCTCCATAATTTCGGGGATCAGATTGCCTGGCATTTGATCCATCTGACTTTCGGCCGTTGGCCCTCTTTTGTGTTTCCCATTTTGTTACTGCTCTGGGCTTTCACGGTACTCTTTCACCTTCATAGAGGTAAGTTTATCCTAACTGGCGCTTTATTGACCTTCATCGCTTTTTGGGCATCATTTCTGATTTTCCTGGTTCAAGCTCAATCCAACACCGCCGAGAACGCCGGCTTGATCGGACAGACCTCCGGTATCGCCATCGTCGATTTTATGGGAACCATTGGAGCCTGGACGGTTTGGATTTTTATCGTTCTGGTGGGGATGATCCTCGCTCTCAAATTCAAGCCGTCAAAGGTTTTGAAACTGCTATTAGGCTGGTTGGGATTCGGATTAAGGTGGTTATGGAATAATCGTTCCCAGATTCCCAATCCATTTGCGGGTAGGCAGAAAGATCAGACCGACGATTCTGGCCCAAAGCCTGCTATTCCTGACGGCAGAGCTGGAATGTCCCCCCCGAATATAGAAGTTGCGGATGAGGGTTTTTTCGCTGCTACTGAAGACCTCTTCGGTGAAGCGAAACCTCTCAAGTCGGTTGCGGCATTGCCGGCGGAACCATACCTCGCCTCTCAGAATCGAGGTGAATACCAACTCCCACCCCTTTCGCTCCTGAAGGATTCGCCGCCGGAATCCCCGGATGCTCCCGAAGAGCTGAAAGCCAAAGCGCAGCGCCTGGGAGAAGCGCTTTCGGACTTTGGGGTCGGAGCCAAATTGGTGAAGGTGAATCCTGGACCGGTGATTACCCGCTTCGATCTGGAACCGGATCCCGGCGTCAAGGTAAGCCGCATCAGCGCACTGGCTGATGATCTGGCTCTGGTGTTGCGGGCTCGAGCCATCCGCATTCAGGCGCCTATCCCCGGGCAGGGCGCGGTGGGGATCGAAATCCCCAATCGACGTCCTTCGACTGTAGCCTTAAAAGCCGTCGCATCGCATTCTTCATTTCAGGAACATCCTTCGCCCTTGGCTGTCGCGTTGGGGGTCGACGCAACGGGCGAACCTTATATCAGCGATTTGGGGCGCATGCCGCACCTCTTGGTCGCTGGAACAACAGGGTCAGGCAAATCGGTCTGTCTTCACGCCATCATCAGCAGTCTATTGCTGCGCAATCTCCCCGACCGGGTCAAATTGGTGATCATTGATCCCAAAAAACTGGAATTCTCAAACTACGCCCGGTTGGCGCGCCACCATCTGATGACCTCCGAAGAGTTGGACGAAGAGGTGATCACCACGCCTGCAAACGCCATCCGCGTGCTCAAGGGCGTCGAATTGGAGATGGCGACCCGCTACGATATGTTAGCCGGAGTCGGGGTTCGGAACATTGAAGAATTCAATCTGGCAGTCGGCAAGGGGAATGCCGTTTCTCCCGAAGGTGAGCCTTTAAAACCGTTACCTTACCTGGTTGTGGTGATCGACGAGTTGGCTGATCTGATGATGATCGCTGCCAAAGAGGTTGAAGAACCGATCGCCAGGCTGGCACAGATGGCGCGGGCGGTAGGAATCCATCTGATCGTTGCTACTCAGCGACCTTCGGTGGACGTCATCACCGGTGTGATCAAGGCAAACTTCCCGGCGCGACTGGCATTTCAGGTCGCTTCGAAAACCGATTCACGCACGATTCTGGACGCCAACGGAGCCGACACACTGCTGGGGAATGGCGATGCGCTCTTCATCCCCCCCGGCAGAGGTCAACCGGAGCGTATACACTGCTGCTTTGTGGATCACAGCGAGATTGAAGGAATCATCTCCCATATTGAAGACCAGCCGGAAGATCTGAATCGAACTCAGTTACGGTTACCGCTGCCTGAAGGCATTGGTGGCGAAGGTGATCTATTAATGGATGATGTGGATGAGTTGTTTGAAGAGGCGGCGCGCATGGTGATTCGCCAGGGACAAGCTTCCGTTTCTATCCTGCAGAGGCGGCTCAAGATCGGTTACGCTCGAGCTGGTAGGCTGATCGACCAGCTGGAGCGCGCCGGCATCGTCGGCCCTTTCGATGGATCAAAAGCAAGGGATGTGCTGGTGGACGCAAGCTACTTGGATTCCCTCGGTGGCGGTTTCCCGCCGCACCAGTGAACCGACCTTTTTCAGCATAATAAGCCGATTGAATTGAGTGAATTGCCCGACTTAATTTTTTAATATTATGATTATCAAGGACATAGAATTTCCCAATCTGGCAAATCGCGCCGTTAACCCAGGGACTAAATTGAAATCTTCTCGCTCTCACGGACACCGAAACGGCAGTATACTGCCAATACTCGCCATTCTGGCTCTGATTTTATACCCTTTGATGACTTTCGCAGAAGAATCCGAGGCCATAATTCAGCGCGTTCAGAAAAAATTTGAATCGCTGAGCACACTGAGCCTGCATTTTGAGATCCGTTATCATACCACCGGAGCGACTGACACTGCTCAGGATGAAAGCAGGTTGATCCTGGCGAAAGGCGATAAGTTCCGCCTGGAATCGCCCTCCCGAACCATCGTATCTGACGGAGAGAATATCTGGATGTACGATCCACAGCAACAACAGGTGATCATCCGCCATGCCAACGATCATCAGGGTGATCTTTTAAATCCGCGCCAGATCCTGTTTGATTATCCATCCAAGTACCGGGTAGAGAAGGTTCAGAAGGGGTCTTATGCCGGAATTTCGTGTGATATTTTAACCATGATGCCCAAAGACCCGGCAGATCCGACACGAAAATTGCAGGTATGGGTTGATCGTACGGAAAGCTACACCCGAAAAATCATTGTTGAGGATACCGCGGATAACATCATGACCTTTGAGTTCGAAAATTTTACAAGTGGGCAAAATATGCCGGAAAATACTTTCAATTACTCAACCCCCAAAGGCGTTGAGGTGATTGATTTAAGATAACCTGAGAATTTCGTAAATTAGCAAAATATGCCCTTTTCCACCAATAATCAACTGAAGGCAACTCCCGTCCCATGAAACTCCGCATTCTTATCGGTGTGGTGCTCAGCGTAATATTCATCTATCTCTCCTTTTGGAAAGTCGATTTAGGCGGACTTTTCAGCGGTAGCATCAGCCTCGGAACGGCGCTGTTCGGTCAGAGTCGCATTAATCTCGATGAGTTGGGCAAGGTATTGGCGTCAGCTCACTATGGCTGGCTGCTGTTAGGCGTGGCGATGCTGCTGGTCAGCTTGTTTTTTCGCGCCGAACGCTGGCGCATTCTGCTAAAGCCTGTCCATAGTCAAATTCATTATTGGCCGGTCTATTCGGCGATGAACATCGGCTACATGATCAACAATATCCTCCCGCTACGAATGGGTGAATTCCTGCGGGCTTATTTTCTGGGCAAGGCTGAAGGAATCAGCAAATCATCCGCCCTGGCGACGGTTGTGGTTGAGCGGCTTTTGGATATGATGGCGGCACTGGTGCTTCTGGGTATCTCCATCTTTTTGTTTCCCTTTCCGGATTGGATACGAGATGGGCTCTTCTACGTCGGCGGCGCAGTTGTCTTGTTGATTGGGTTTTTAATCGCATTGTTGGTTAACACCACTTGGACTCTGAAATTATTAGGGCAGTGTCTATTCTTTTTGCCGCACAAATTGCGCGATCGGATCATCTCAGTTGCTGCTTCGTTCACGTCCGGTCTGGAAATTTTGCGCAGTGCGCATCACTATCTGGCGATATTAAGTTACACCGGCATTTTAATCGTCTGCTACCTTTTCAGCGTTTTCCTTACCTTTTTAGCCTTCGACTTGGTATCGCCGCAATATCCGATGATTTACCTACATCCTATTTTAGCCAGCGTGGTTTTATTAATCATCGTCACGATTGGAGTCGGCTTGCCATCTGCACCCGGCGCAGTTGGGACGTTTCATGGAATTGTTGCGCTGGGAGTATCTCTGCTGGGAGTTCCCCCGGAAATATCCATGGGTGTGGCGATTACGCTACATCTTGCCAACTATATCCCGCTGACTGCTTTGGGATTGGTTTGCTTCTGGAGTCAAAACTTCAAATTTTCTGAAGTAAAAGCTCAGTTCCCCTCCGGAGAAGGGGATCACCTACAAACTCACTAATCGACAGGATACAATCGCAATATGATTGACATCCATACACACGTACTACCAGATCTGGACGACGGTCCACGCGACCTGCCGGAGACAACTCAATTACTCAGAAACGCCTATGAAAATGGCACCCGGACGATCGTGGCTACACCCCACGTCTTGAACCGCCTCGATTTCAACCGAAATATGATTATTCTGAAGAATTTCAACCAGACGCGCAGACATATAGAAGTCGAGATACCGGGCTTGAAAATGCTGGCGGGCAGCGAAATCTACTTCCAGCCCAGGTTGGCGGATTTGCTACAATTTGAAGCGGCAACCCTCAATGGAACCGGTAAATACATGCTGGTGGAATTTCCATTGATCGATATTCCCAAGAGTTTTGACCGGGAGCTCAAAGATCTGCGCAAGGAAGGGGTCACTCCGGTGATTGCGCACCCGGAAAGAAATGCTCTGGTGCTGAAACGGCCTGCCATTGTTGGGAAAATGATAGAAGAAGGTGCCCTGATTCAAATGAACGCCGGCAGTATAACCGGACACTTTGGAAGAACGGTTAAGAAGATGGCGCAGAATTTGCTAAAGAGGGGGTGGGTACACGTCATCGCTTCAGATGCACACGGGTTAGTCCATCGCGGTCCCGATCTGCAGGAAGCCTTGGAGATTGCTTCCGATGAGATCGGAGTGGCGGCGGCTCGCCGCTTGGTCATGGAAAATCCGCAAACCATTATTGAAGGATTGCCGTGGACCGGGGCAAAAACGTTATGTTCAATTGCAGGGGGAACGAGATGACTGATGGACAGGAAGGATCGGTACGTTTAGGTGAATACTTACGCATCATTCTGCGAGGCCGCTGGATCATTTTGATCAGTTTCGTCCTCGTGTTGGGAACGACGACCTACTACACCTACCAGATGGAGCCGTTTTATCAGGCTCAAACCACGATCATGATCGAAAACAAAGACCGCATGGAGCAGTCTGTTTTCGGTTTTTCCGGTCTGCTCGATGGGCAGACCATGATCACCAATCAGGTGGAGGTGCTGAAGAGTCGGATGTTAGCTCAACGTACCTTGCAATCGCTGGAATCATCGCCTTACAAGGAAAATCTCAAAATTCTCGCCCAATACGATAAGAGCGGCAAACCGATCAACTATGAAAACCGGCTGAAGAAGCTGCGCGAATCCATCTCCGTTGAACCAATCACCGATACCGACATTATCGTCCTGAAGGTAACTGCCAATTCGTCTTTCGAAGCAAGCTATCTGGCGAACGAGATCGCCCGGCAGTTCTATTCGATCAATATGGAGCTCTCCAAGGGCGAATATGGTGAAGTCCGACGTTTCCTGGAAACCGAGTTGGATAGTATACGCGGCAAATTGTCCGAGGCGGAAGAGGCTCTGAAGCAATATAAAGAGAGCCATAACCTGGTTGCTCTGGATACAGAAACCGCAAAACTGGTCGAGCAGACGGCAGTGTTCCGGGCGAATCTGAGCGAAACGGATGCTCAACTTGAGGAAAACCAGGATGCGCTGGAAAACTTGAAGAGTAAACTGGCAGAAGCCAAATCGACACTGGTCGCTGACGTTTCGCAAATCTCATCTCCACTGATCACTGAACTGCAGTCTACCATTGCCGAAAAGCAGACGTTAGTTGCCAACCTGATTGCCAAGGCTTCTCCGGGTTATGAAGCTGTGTTGCAAAAGGTCGAGCGAGAGATTGATGAAGCCAAGAAGGCTTTGATCGAGGAAGCGCATAAAATTGCCAACTCCGGAATAACATCGATTAATCCGCTCAAAACCTCTCAGGATCTCTTCGATCAAATTCTGAGCGCAGATATCAACATAAAATCGCTGTCAGCACGAAAAGAAGCCCTTTCCAAAGTCGTGGGATCCTACGAAGCGCAGCTTGAAGGCATTCCCGAAATGTATTTGGAATTAGTCAGGCTGACGCGCCAGGCAGAAATCTCCGAAAAGATTTACCTGCTCCGCAGCGAAAAGTACGAGGAATCCCGCATTGCTGAAGCAGGTAAGACCGCCAACGTGCGCATCATCGATGCCGCAGTGCCGCCGGAAAGTCCCATCCGCCCCAACAAACCGCTGAATGTGATTTTGGCTATCTTCTTCGGTTTGGGCGCCGGAATCGGGATATCCTTTATCATCGAGGTTCTGGATAGTTCGATACGCACGGTGGAAAACCTCGAAAAGCTGAAAGTAAACGTTCTGGGCACCATCCCGACGATCAGCCCGGATGAAATTGCGCAGCGCATGAAACGACGGGGCATGAAGTTAAGTCCGGCGGATAAGGAGCGCATCACCTCCAAACTGATCACAAATTTTTCCCCGAAATCCCCGATTTCGGAAGCCTACCGCTCACTGCGCACTAATATCCTGTTTGCCAACATCGATCAACCCATAAAAACTCTGATCGTATCCTCATCGGCAACCAAGGAAGGTAAATCGACCACAGTTGCCAACCTGGCTATCACCATGTCTCAGATGGGCAGCCGCGTTCTGATCATCGATGCCGACCTGCGTCGCCCCACGATACATAATCTCTTCAAAATTGACCGACAGATCGGGCTGACCAACGCCTTGCTCGGAGCCTACACATTGGATGAGGTGATTAAACCCACCGGCATTGAAAATCTGGACGTCATCACTGCCGGAGACATTCCGCCCAACCCATCGGAGCTATTATCCTCCAACGCCATGCGTCGAGCGCTGCAAGTCCTGTCGCAGCGCTATGACCTTATCCTGATCGATTCGCCGCCCGTGATCGCAGTGACGGATGCCGCCGTTCTTGCCACCCGCGCCGATGGCGTGCTGTTGGTGGTTTCTTCAGGCTACGTAACTCGAAATGAAGTTTTGCGTGCCATGCAGCTGCTGGGTAACGTGCGCGCCAATCTGATCGGTGTTCTGCTCAACGGACTGGACATCAAGCGGATTTACGGGTCTTACTACTACTATTACCACTATTATCAATACTACTACTACTATGGCTCGAAACGCAAACCGCGCCGTAGTAAAGAACTTCCTACCGCAACTGCGACTGAGCCGCCGCAAGCAGCCTCGGTCGGCAGTGGAGAGTAATCACTTGAGATCCGGCGAGAAACTATAACCGTTGTTCCGCAGAAGTAGGGGGGGAGCACCGGATGTGGGGGTGAGGGCGCCCGCCAAAGTGAATATTGGGCTGCGCGTGTTAGGAGTACGCCCGGATGGATACCATGAGATCTGGACTATCCTGCAGGAAATCGACCTGGCTGATGAAATCCTGCTGTGGGAAAGTCCAGATCTCAGTTTATTGGTTACCCCCGAACTGCCCGACGTCCCCTCAGACGAGAGCAATCTCG
Organism: bacterium; assembly: GCA_026394195.1. GTDB lineage: Bacteria > Electryoneota > B3-LCP > B3-LCP > B3-LCP > JAPKYS01. The sequence goes on from JAPKYS010000010.1 coordinate 43,564, forward strand.
TCATCAAAGCCGCCAGGATTTTGCGGCAGGCTACCGCGTGCCGAATCGGGGCTAAAATTCATCTGCGCAAAAATATTCCTGCCGGCGCCGGACTCGGTGGGGGGTCATCAGATGCTGCCGCAGTACTTCGGGGACTCAATTTGCTCTGGGGCACCAAGCTGACCAACGCAGAACTTGCAGAGTTGGCGTCACAAATCGGGTCTGACGTTCCCTTTTTCATCAGAGGAGGCTGTTGTCTGGCAACCGGTCGCGGTGCAATTCTGCAATCCATCGAGTCCAGAATTCATGATCCCGTCGTGCTGCTCTGCCCGGACATCGGCATTTCTACTGCATGGGCGTATAAAAACATCGAAAAATATCGCTTGACAACTCAATTTGAAAATATTACCTTTCATGACTATATCGAAAAGCACTTATCAGACCCTGCGGCTCCTTCCTGCTTTATCAATGACTTCGAACCGCTGGTTTTTGATTTTCACCCCTCGCTGAAGAGCTTGAAAGAGGCTCTATTGCAAAACGGAGCCTATTACGCCTCGCTCTCCGGAACTGGATCGTCGCTATTCGGCGTATTTTCATCGTACTCAGCCGCTTCGCTGGCTTCGCAGGGGATAAAACTGAATGGTAAGGTTTTTTTACTGACGTAGCCACCACGATCTATAACCGACGAACAGGCGTATCTGGCTTTCCATGCTGGAGGCATGAATGGACATCACAGAAATCAACATCAATTTGCGCGATGAGGATAAGCTGAAGGCTTTTGTTAACATCACCTTCGACGACGTTTTCGTCGTGCGCGGATTAAAAGTTATTCAGGGCAATAAAGGGCTATTTGTCTGCATGCCCAGCCGAAAGCTGCCTGACGGCACTTATAAGGATATCGCGCATCCAATCAGCAATGATTTCAGGCAGGAAATTGAAACGCTAATACTACAAAAATACCAGAGGGTCTTGGAAAACCCCGAACTGCAGGGCACTCCCGATCCGCGTATCAATTGATGGGGCGTCGCCAAGTGGCAAGGCACGGGGTTTTGGTCCCCGCATCGAGGGTTCGAATCCTTCCGCCCCAGCCAATACATTGATGACCGTTTGACCACCAGCCTTGAGAGCGCTGTTCCGGCTAATCTGATCTGGATAACAAAGCTGTGAAGATCTTTACTGGGTCCTCGAACCCGCAACTGGCTGCGAAAATCGCTACATATTTGAACACCCGCGTGGGTGATAGCCAGCTCAAACATTTCTCGGATGGGGAAATCTGGTTCAAATACAACGAGAATATCCGAGGGTGTGACGTCTTCCTGATGCAATCTACGCAGCCACCTGCTGAGCATCTGATGGAACTGCTCATCATGATCGACGCCGCCAAACGATCCTCAGCCAAGCGAATTACTGCGGTCATCCCTTACTTCGGTTATGCCAGGCAAGATCGCAAAGACCAACCTCGGGTTGCCATTACGGCGAAGCTGGTCGCAGATCTCGTGGATGCAGCCGGCGCCGATCGCGTTCTTACGATGGATTTACATGCCGCGCAGATCCAGGGGTTCTTCAACATCCCCTTCGACCATCTGTACGCGTCTGCTATCTTCATGGAATTCTTCAAATCCAAAGAAATCCCCGAATTGTGCGTTGTCGCGCCCGATATCGGTGCGATGAAGATGGCGAGGGCTTATGCCGATACCCTGGGAGCATCCCTGGCGGTGGTCGACAAACGTCGCCCCAGTCAAAACATTTCCGAGGTTATGAACATTATCGGTGACGTAAAAGGCTTTAACATCCTGTTAGTCGATGATCTGATCGATACCGGCGGCTCACTGACGCAAGCGGCCGTGGCCATGAAAGCTGCTGGCGCCAAAGACATATACGCATGCTGTACGCACGGTTTGCTCTCCGGCGATGCCGTAGAAAGAATAGAAAAATCGCCCATCTGTGAATTCGTCATGACGGACACAGTTCCAATGCGGCAGGGTGTAAAATCCGAAAAAATCCGCATCTTAACCGCTTCCAAACTCATCGGCGAATCCATACGGCGAATCTACAATGAAGAATCCATCAGTTCACTGTTCATCAACCAAAAGTAATCGCACTCATCATGGAAGAGATCATCTTAAACGGCAAAGTCAGACCGAATAGCGGAAAAGGTGGCGCTCACAAGCTGCGCGCAACCGGTTCCATCCCGGGCATCTTCTACCTGGAAAATAAAATCAACCTTCTCATCGCTGTCAATTCACACGAATTACAGGTTGTGCTCAAGAGGAAACCCAGCCTGTTGAAGTTAGAGCTGGATGATGGCAGTACTTATGAGTGCGTAATTCGCGAAATCCAGCGTGACCCGGTTTCAGGCAGAAGCGTGCACATCGACTTGATGGGAATTGAGCGTGGACGCAAAGTTCATGTGCAAATACCAGTTGAATTGACCGGAGCAGCCTACGGTGTGCGAACGCAGGGAGGCGTCTTGCAGCAGACGATTCATGCTTTGAGCATTGAATGTTTGCCCAAAGACATCCCCGACAAGGTCACCATCGATATCACGGAGTTGAAAGTCGGGTCGTCCCTGCACGTCCGCGATCTGCCCGTGGGTGAATTCCGAATCTTGGACGACCTTGAGAAAACCGTGGTCTCCATACTATCACCCAGAATCGAAAAGACGGTTACCGAGGTCGAAGAAGCTGCTACCGAAGAAGTTGCCAAACCCGAAGAAACCGAGGAATAAACCTCCGGGTTTATTGGTGATGCTCTTTAAATGATAAGTGGCGAGTTCCAAATTCTGCTGGTGGCAGGCCTCGGAAATCCGGGCAATAAATACGCCTGTTCCTGGCACAATCTCGGCTTCCTGGCTCTGGACTTTTGGGCGAACGAGCAGGGGTTATCCTTTAAGCCCGGGCGCGGAGAATTCTACCATCTCTCCCGCCGAACCAGAAACGGTATTTTAACCCTGATAAAACCTACCTCTTACATGAACCTGTCCGGAGTGCCTGTCCGGCAAGTCATGAAGGCACAGGGACTTTTTCCTGAGAATATTCTTATTATCTGCGATGATATAGCGCTCCCCTTTGGCACGATCCGAATTAGAACTCAGGGCTCGGATGGCGGACACAAAGGGCTGGCTTCGGTCATCACCGAGATAGGAACTGAGAGTTTTCCACGAATGCGTCTGGGTATTTTGACCGAACAGCGTGGCGAGGACCTGGCTGATCACGTTCTCTCCAAAATCCCTGAAGAACTAAACGACGGTTTGCTCAAAATTCTGAAGGACACTTCTCAAGCGCTTGATTGCATCTTCCATCGCGGATTGACAGCCGCGATGAACGAATATAACCGAAATTCCTTTGAGGCTGAACCCGTTTCGGATCCCCGGTCCAAGTGCCGAAATAAGAAAGATGATAAATAAGCAAATGCCTGAATTAACGGGGATAAAACTGGGAGTACTACCATGGGATTAGGTTTTATCTTGAGTTTGGTAATCGGCATCAGCATCTTCGGGTTGCTTGCTGCTTGGTTGATGGCGCGCTGGGTACTCAGTAAGAGCACTGGTTCCGCGGCTATGCAGCGTATCTCGGATGCCATCAAGCAAGGCGCTGAAGCGTTTCTCAGACGACAGAATCGCACCATTCTGATGCTGGCGGTCCTCTTCGCCGCTATCCTGTTCGTCGGTTATGGATTTATCCGCAGCCATCACAACTTCGATCCAGTGGACAGTTCACTTAAGTTAGCCTCCTGGATCACGCTCTCCTTTATATTTGGAGCGCTCTGCTCGGTTTTTGCCGGTTATGTCGGGATGTGGATCGCCATCCGCAGCAATATCCGTACAGCTACCGCGGCTCTTACCAGCGTAAATGATGCTCTTCGCATCGCTCTGCGCGGCGGCGCAGTCTCCGGACTGTTGGTCGTAGCCATGAGTCTTCTCGGGGTTGCCGGACTGTACGGTCTGGTTAGCGCCGTAGGTAATGTCAATCCCGCCAAGATCCCTTTGTTGATCGTAGGTTACGGGTTCGGCGCTTCTTTCGTAGCGCTCTTTGCGCAATTGGGTGGCGGTATCTACACCAAGGCAGCCGACGTCGGCGCTGACCTGGTTGGTAAAGTCGAAGCTGGAATCCCTGAAGATGATCCCCGCAATCCCGCGGTGATCGCCGATCTGGTTGGCGATAATGTCGGCGACTGCGCCGGCAGAGGCGCGGACTTGTTTGAATCTACTGCAGCAGAAAATATCGGCGCCATGATATTGGGCGCATCGCTGGCGGCACATGCGGAGAAGATGGGGCTGGGTTTTTCCGCTGGAATCATCGGTGTGATGATGTTCCCGTTAGTTGCCCGCGCTTTCGGAATCATTGCCTCCATCATCGGAGTCCTCTACGTCCACATGGATAAAGAGGAGAAGATGGATCCAATGCAAGCTTTAAATCGTGGTTATTATATCGCTGTCGTTTTGGCGATGATAGCCTTCGGTGGTGCCAGTTATTGGTTGCTCAATAGCCCAGCAGCGCCAAATGCCTGGCTCTATTTCTTCGCCTGTGGTATTCTCGGCGTACTTACGTCAGTTGCTTTCGTCTACATTACTCAGTACTACACGGAATACAAATATCGGCCGGTCAAATCGATTGCAGAAGCCTCGATTACCGGTCCAGCGACTAACATCATCGCCGGAATCGGCGTTGGATTCGAGTGCGTCTGGATGCCCGCAATCGTGATGGGCATCGCTTTGCTCGGATCGTACTACTTAGGAAATTCAAGCGGGCTGCCGAATGCCGGATTGTTCGGAACGGCGGTTGCGACCATGGGTATGTTGGCGACGGCTGCTTACATCCTGGCGATGGATACCTTTGGTCCCATCACTGATAACGCTGGTGGGATCGTGGAAATGTCTCAGCAGCCCGAAGAGATCCGCATGAAAACCGACCGCCTGGATGCCGTTGGCAATACCACCAAAGCCTTGACCAAAGGGTATGCCATTGGTTCTGCCGGACTGGCTGCTTTCCTGCTGTTTCAAGCCTACATGGATGAAGTCAAACAATACGCTGGTCTGGGTGAGGACTTCCCCTTTAAAGTCGACCTTTCCAAACCGGTCGTCTTCGTTGGTTCACTTCTGGGAGCGATGCTGGTCTTCCTCTTCTCATCGATGGCGATCCGTGCAGTGGGTAGCGCCGCGCAATCCATTATTGCAGAGGTTCGGCGCCAGTATGCCAAGCTACCGCGGGTGAACGACATCATTCAGTTTCCTCCAGACTTCAAACCCGATTATGGCACCTGCGTGGATATCGTTACGAAGTCGGCTCTCCGCAAGATGGTGGCGCCTGGCTTGTTGGTGGTGCTGATGCCGATTACCGTTGGTCTGGTCTTTAAAGTCTTTATCACCGATGCAGACCCACTCATCGCCGCGGAAGCCGTAGCCGGCTTGCTGATGGTCGGCACGATCGTCGGCATCCTGGTCGCCCTGTTTTTGAACAACGGCGGTGGCGCCTGGGATAACGCCAAGAAATTCATTGAATCCGGCGCCCACGGCGGCAAATACCTGACTGGCCCTGATGGCAAAAAATCCAAGAATCCGACCCACGCTGCTGCCGTTGTCGGTGATACCGTCGGTGATCCTTTCAAAGATACAGCAGGTCCTTCGCTGCACGTTCTGATCAAGTTGCTCTCGACGATTACGCTTGTGCTGGCTCCACTGTTCTTATAATAAACACTCGTAGGGGCGTAGTCTTTACGCACCTACATACAATAAAACCTGAACATACAAACCCATCCCCTCCTTGCTGCCGCGTCTGGTGCAGTGAGGCATTAGACCGAAGGGAGCTATGAAAACTTACGAACTTACTTACATCATCGATGCCCAGATTCCGCCCGAGAAGCAGGAAGAGGTTACCGCAAAATTTCTTGAACTGCTGACCTCGCTGGGCGCCGAGGTGCTCAACGTGGAGAAATGGGGCAAAAAGAAGCTGGCTTTCCAAATCGAGGATCGCCAATACGGCTTCTATGTCATGCTCCAGTTCAGACTCCAAGCCACGGCAGTATCACAGATAGAGCACTACCTGCGATTATCCCCCCATATCTTCCGTCACCTGGTACTGCTGCGCGACCCCAGAACCCTGAAAAAGATTCGGTTTGAACAGGAACGTCTGGCTAAGGAAGTCCTTTTCAACGTTGAAAAAGAGCGCAATCTAATCCCAGATCGAATCGTAGAAGTTGTCGTACCTCCAGAAGTATTGATTGCAGCAGGTTTGATCGAAAGCGACGATCTAGACAAAACGGATAACGGGTTATCTGAAAAGGAGTGATGAGCCATGGCGGATCTCAGGATGCCGGACATCAACAATGTGATCGTTTCCGGTAATCTGATCAAGGATCCCACCTTTCGTCACACCACCACCGGTGGGGTACCGGTAGCTAACTTTTCAATAGCATCCAACAGAAAGTTCAAAGACAATTCCGGGCAATGGAAGGAAGACACCTGCATCATCGGGATCGTTGCCTGGTACAAACTGGCAGAAAGCTGCTATCAGAATCTGAAAAAAGGGTCAGCCATCCTGGTGGAAGGCGAATTGCAGAGCCGCAATTTTAAAACCGAAGATGGGCATACGCGCAACATCATCGAAATCAAATCCCGTCGAATTCAGTTTCTGAACAAAAAAGGCGATCTTGCTGCCCGAATCTTGGAAAACGGTTCCATAGAAAGTTCGAATGAAGAAGGAGAATTCACCGTTCTGGGAACCGATGACGACAATGACAGGTAAGAGAATTTACTCCACGACTGTAAACAAGACCGATTTAGAGGTATAGATGAAATTCGCTCCAAGAAGAAAAAGAACGACTCCCGCCGCTCCGCAGACGTTTAAAAAACGCATCTGCCGGTTCTGCGAGAATGGCACGGTATTCATTGACTACAAAGACGAGAAGCGGCTCAACCGCTTTGTGACCGAACGCGGGAAGATCATACCAAGACGTATATCCGGTACCTGCGGGCAACACCAGAAGCAGTTGGTGCAGGCAATCAAACGCGCTCGCCACCTGGCACTTCTTCCGTATGTCCAGGAAGTCGCTCAGTAATCCTATAGTCCCAATACTGTTGGAGTCTTGACTGACCCCGACGCTAAAATAAGCTGGTTCCATCATGAAGATCATCCTAAGACAAGATCACGAAAAACTCGGCCGAACCGGTACGACGGTAGAGGTCAAAGACGGATATGCCCGCAATTACTTGCTGCCGCGCGGATTGGTCTACCCGGCAACTCCAAAATTCGAGAGAATGCTGGCGCAAGAGGATCGCTTAAACCGCAAACGTGAGTCGCACAAGCAGCGTAATGCTCAAGATGAAGCTGACGTTCTCACCAAGGCATCGGTGGTCGCCAAAGCCAAAGTTGGCGAGGAAGGCCGCCTGTTCGGATCCGTGACGGCTCAGGACATCGTGGACCTTCTGGCGCAACAGGGGATAGAACTGGATCGCCGCAAGATCGTGATGGAAGAGCCGATCAAATTTTTAGGCACGTATCAGGTGCGAATCCACCTGCATGGCGACGTTAACGCCCATCTGCAAGTTTCGGTGGTCAAAGACGAAGAATGACCATTCCGGGCAGATCCGACTTGAATCTGCCCTTTAACGGGGTGGCTGCTTCGCTTAAAAAAGAGCGTTAAAAAATAATTAAAAAAAAGAGAAAATATCCCTTGACTTCCATGTAGCAATTCTTTATATTAGAGTTCCTTTCGTGGATTAAATCTCAAAAGAGGTTATCCACACTGTTCTTTGACAATGTGAGCGTGTGCGAGCTAAATAACCTGTCGGTCTTTAAACAACCGAAAAAATGTCAGATCAAATAAATCTACAATGGAGAGTTTGATCCTGGCTCAGGACGAACGCTGGCGGCGTGCCTAACACATGCAAGTCGTACGAGAAGCATCCCTTCGGGGGTGCGGAAAGTGGCGGACGGGTGAGTAACACGTAGGTAATCTACCCTCGAGCGGGGGATAATTCCGGGAAACTGGTTGTAATACCGCATAATATTCCGGTGGGACATCCCGCTGGAATCAAAGGAGCAATCCACTCGAGGATGAGCCTGCGGCCCATTAGCTAGTTGGTGAGGTAATGGCCCACCAAGGCTACGATGGGTAGCTGGTCTGAGAGGACGATCAGCCACACTGGGACTGAGATACGGCCCAGACTCCTACGGGAGGCAGCAGTGAGGAATATTGCGCAATGGACGAAAGTCTGACGCAGCAACGCCGCGTGGGCGATGAAGCACTTTTGTGTGTAAAGCCCTGTTAGGGGGAAAGAAAATCCGCTTACGGCGGATTGACGGTACCTCCAGAGAAAGCTCCGGCTAACTCCGTGCCAGCAGCCGCGGTAATACGGGGGGAGCAAGCGTTGTCCGGATTTATTGGGCGTAAAGGGCGCGTAGGTGGATCTGTAAGTGAGGGGTGAAAGCCTGGGGCTTAACTCCAGAATTGCCTTTCATACTGCAGGTCTCGAGTGCGGGAGGGGGAGATGGAATTCCTGGTGTAGCGGTGGAATGCGTAGATATCAGGAGGAACACCGGTGGCGAAGGCGATCTCCTGGCCCGTAACTGACACTGAGGCGCGAAAGCGTGGGGAGCAAACAGGATTAGATACCCTGGTAGTCCACGCCGTAAACGATGGGCACTAGGTGTTGGAGGATTCGACCCCTTCAGTGCCGCAGCTAACGCGTTAAGTGCCCCGCCTGGGGAGTACGATCGCAAGGTTGAAACTCAAAGGAATTGACGGGGGCCCGCACAAGCGGTGGAGTATGTGGTTTAATTCGATGCAACGCGAAAAACCTTACCTGGGCTTGAACTGTGGACGACCATCTGCTGAAAGGCGGACTTCCCTTCGGGGACGGCTACAGAGGTGCTGCATGGCTGTCGTCAGCTCGTGTCGTGAGATGTTGGGTTAAGTCCCGCAACGAGCGCAACCCCTGTCGTTAGTTGCCATCAGGTTATGCTGGGAACTCTAACGAGACTGCCCGTGTCAAACGGGAGGAAGGCGGGGATGACGTCAAGTCCTCATGGCCCTTACGTCCAGGGCTACACACGTACTACAATGGCCGGTACAGAGGGTCGCAATACCGCGAGGTGGAGCCAATCCCAAAAAACCGGTCTCAGTTCAGATTGCAGTCTGCAACTCGACTGCATGAAGTCGGAATCGCTAGTAATCGCAGATCAGCACGCTGCGGTGAATACGTTCCCGGGCCTTGTACACACCGCCCGTCACACCATGGAAGCCGATAGTACCCGAAGTCGCTGGGCTAACCGCAAGGAAGCAGGCGCCTAAGGTAAGATCGGTGACTAGGGTGAAGTCGTAACAAGGTAGCCGTATCGGAAGGTGCGGCTGGATCACCTACTTTCTAAGGAGCATGGGTATTCCGTCACTGGCGGATTTACCCAAGGTCGAAACCGAAGGTTATAGACACTACGCCACGCTCACTTGTCAATATAATTAAAAAAACCGCCCCGTCGTATGACGAGGCTGTTTTATCAGATCGCTGGGCCTATAGCTCAGTTGGTTAGAGCGCACGCCTGATAAGCGTGAGGTCGGTAGTTCGACTCTACTTAGGCCCACCGCTCCCGGGGCGGGCCTATGATACCTCGCACGGGACACCGTCCTGGGGAGCCCGGGACGGGGAATTAGCTCAGTTGGGAGAGCGCCTGGTTTGCAACCAGGAGGTCACCGGTTCGAGCCCGGTATTCTCCACAAAGCGTAAATTAAAATACAACTCAAAGCAATTTAATGAAGAATTCCTGAACCGAAAGGGCATCGGTTAATGCTAGGATAAATTGTTCTTCAATGTAGATAGCAAGTTCAAGTTTGGAATTCACTATAAATTATGGAGTTATTTTATGGATAGGGAAATGGCTAAATGGAGGTTTCAGCTAGTGATCTTTATAGTCATTTTAGGAGTAGGCATTATTATTGGGACAATGGGCATTTTAGGTGAGTTTGGCATTATTCCACAGTATTTTGGGGTTTCAGGTTCGGATCCAAATGAGCCTTATGAATATAGATCAGTTGGTGGTGAATAACGAAAAACATTTACTACTAGAGTTTTCATAACAATTTTCAGCAAATTTCATCAAGACAATCCTTGCGGGTTGTACGTTGCTGAACGCTCTTTGACAGTCGAAGCGTAATACGGGTAACAGTACAAAGCACCAAACATCTGCTGAAGTCGAAAGATTTCGGCCAAGTTACTAAGGGCACGAGGTGGATGCCTTGGCACAAGCAGGCGATGAAGGACGTGGTAAGCTGCGATATGCCCCGGTGAGGAGCAAACATCCTTAGACCCGGGGATTTCCGAATGGGGCAACCCGATTCCGGTAATACGGGATCATCGCCGGATGAATACATAGTCCGGTGGAAGCTAACGGAGGGAACTGAAACATCTCAGTACCTCCAGGAACAAACAGCAATAGCGATTCCCCTAGTAGCGGCGAGCGAACGGGGACCAGCCCAAACCTTTACCGTGTCAAGCTGACGGGCGTTGCGGTAGAGGGGTCGTGGGACCGATCAGGAAGAGCCGTTACTCTTCCAGGGAGTTACAAATCTATTCGTTAGTCGAAGGTCTCTGGAAAGGACCGCCATAGAGGGTGATAGCCCTGTAGGTTAAAATGAATAGACTCCCGATTGTCTCCCAAGTACTGCGGGACACGAGGAATCCTGTGGGAATTCAGGAGGACCATCTCCTAAGGCTAAATACTCGCTTGTGACCGATAGTGAACCAGTACCGTGAGGGAAAGGTGAAAAGCACCCCGGGAGGGGAGTGAAATAGCACCTGAAACCTCGTGCTTACAAGCAGTGGAAGTCTCGATTCGTCGGGATAACCGCCTGCCTTTTGCATAATGAGCTGGCGAGTTGCTCGTCTGTAGCAAGGTTAAGGGTTTCTAACCCCGAGCCGTAGCGAAAGCAAGTCTGAATAGGGCGTTAAGTTACTGGCGGCAGACGCGAAACCGGGTGATCTACCCATGGTCAGGTTGAAGCGCAGGTAAAACTGCGTGGAGGACCGAACCAGTTGACGTTGAAAAGTCATTGGATGAACTGTGGGTGGGGGTGAAAGGCCAATCAAACTCGGAAATAGCTCGTACTCCCCGAAATAACTTTAGGGTTAGCCTCGCACGTTGTATACCGGAGGTAGAGCACTGAAAGGGCTAGGGCTCTCACAAGGGTACCGACCCCTATCAAACTCCGAATGCCGGCTATATTAGTGCGGGAGTTAGGCTACGTGAGATAAGTTTCGTAGCCGAGAGGGAAATAACCCAGATCGACAGCTAAGGTCCCCAAGTATGACTTAAGTGATAAAGGATGTGAAAGAACCCAGACAACCAGGAGGTTGGCTTAGAAGCAGCCATTCCTTTAAAGAGTGCGTAATAGCTCACTGGTCAAGTTTTTTTGCGCCGAAAATTGTCGGGACTAAAGTCATCACCGAAGCTTCGGATTCCCGCAAGGGAGTGGTAGGGGAGCATTCTGTACGCCTGCGAAGGTCGCACCGCGAGGTCGGCTGGAGGTATCAGAAAAGCTTATGCCAGCATGAGTACGCGATAATTCCGGCGAGAAACCGGAACACCGTAAATCCAAGGTTTCCTGAGTAAAGCTAATCTGCTCAGGGTTAGTCGGATCCTAAGCCGAGGCCGAAAGGCGTAGGTGATGGAAAACGGGTTAAATATTCCCGTACCACCACAAGACCGTTACCAGCTATGGGGTGACGCAGGAGTGAAAGATCAGCCGCCGATTGGAAATGGCGGTCCAAGCCGGTAGGCGGAGGGGGCAGGCAAATCCACCCCCTCAACGCCGAGAGGTGATGGGGAGCCGAATGGCATAAACTGATCCTAATCATACTGCCGAGAAAAACCTCTATGCGAGGGATTGGGGTGACCGTACCGCAAACCGACACAGGTGGATGAGGAGAGTATCCTAAGGTGCTCGAGAGAACCATGGTTAAGGAACTCAGCAAAATAACTCCGTAACTTCGGGAGAAGGAGAACCCTGGACGGTCAGGGAGCGTCGCAAGATGCCTCCTTAAGCTGTCCGGGGTCGCAGAGAAACGGCCCAGCCGACTGTTTACTAAAAACACAGGTCTCTGCTAAGCCGTAAGGCGACGTATAGGGACTGACACCTGCCCGGTGCCGGAAGGTTAAGGGGATTTGTTATTCTGTCGCAAGACAGAAGAAGCTCAGAACCGAAGCCCCGGTAAACGGCGGCCGTAACTATAACGGTCCTAAGGTAGCGAAATTCCTTGTCGGGTAAGTTCCGACCTGCACGAATGGTGTAACGATCTGGGCGCTGTCTCAACCATGGACTCGGCGAAATTGTAGTCTCAGTGAAGATACTGAGTACCCGCGAAAGGACGGAAAGACCCCGTGCACCTTTACTATAGCCTGATATTGAATCCTAGCCCTGCATGTGTAGGATAGGTGGGAGACTTTGAACCCCGGTCGCTAGATCGGGGGGAGTCAACCTTGAAATACCACCCTTGTTTTGTTGGGATTCTAACTCGATGCCATGAATCTGGCTCAAGGACAGTGTCAGGGGGGTAGTTTGACTGGGGCGGTCGCCTCCAAAAAAGTAACGGAGGCGCCCAAAGGTTCCCTCAGCACGGTCGGTAATCGTGCGTAGAGTGTAAAGGCATAAGGGAGCTTAACTGCGAGACAAACAGGTCGAGCAGGTGGGAAACCAGGGCTTAGTGATCCGGCGGTTGAGAATGGAATTGCCGTCGCTCATCGGATAAAAGGTACGCCGGGGATAACAGGCTGATCTCCCCCAAGAGTTCACATCGACGGGGAGGTTTGGCACCTCGATGTCGGCTCGTCGCATCCTGGGGCTGAAGGAGGTCCCAAGGGTTTGGCTGTTCGCCAATTAAAGCGGCACGCGAGCTGGGTTTAAAACGTCGTGAGACAGTTTGGTCCCTATCCTTCGCGGGCGGAGGTTACTTGAGGAGGCCTGCTCTCAGTACGAGAGGACCGGAGTGGACGAACCTCTAGTGTACCAGTTGTCGCGCCAGCGGCACGGCTGGGTAGCTACGTTCGGTTAAGATAAGCGCTGAAAGCATCTAAGCGCGAAACTTGCTCCAAGATGAGGTAACCCTTCTGCCGAGAGGCAGACTAAAGACCCCTCGTAGATGACGAGGTTGATAGGTCGCAGGTGTAAAGGCAGTAATGTCAAAGCCGAGCGATACTAATAGGTCGTGAGGCTTGGCTTAAAATTTTCTACAGATGCAGAAGTTTGGTGTGCTTACCCGTATTTCGCTTCGACTGCAACGACTTTAGGTCGTAGTCGGCTCAACCCGATCACGACGCAGTCTGTCATTCCGGCTGGCCCGGAATATGACAGACCAACGAATTTTCCGGCGATTATCGCGGCGGGGAAATACCTCTTCCCATTCCGAACAGAGCAGTCAAGCCCGCCCGCGCCAATGGTACTGCCCTGGAGATGGGGTGGGAGAGTAGGTCATCGCCGGGGATTAATTTAAAGGGCAGCTCAAACGGGCTGCCCTTTTTTGTATTTTGGAGTGCGACAGCTTGCTGCCGCATCTTATGTTGCGCTAGGTTTTTCGCCAATCGGAGACCTGCCGCTTTATTTTTGAAAATGATGAAATAAGGCTTGACTCAGAGTAGATGTCAGGTTATATTTAAAATATCAGAGTTTGTTTGACGCTGCAGGCAGGAAATAAAAGTCTGAGGTTTCTATGCAAAAGATAACGATGATCTACTGGCGGGATGGAGAGTTCTGGTTAGGTAAACTCCTGGAACATCCGGAAATTATGACACAAGGCGAGACCCTTGAAGAACTGGAAGAAAATCTTAAAGATGCCTTTCGCCTCATCGTACTGGATGAAGTGCCGGAAGAATACCAGACGAAAGAAATCGTCGCATGAAACGCAAGGAATTCATCCAGCAATTATCCGGTATAGGATGCGTTCTACCCAGGCATGGCGCGAGACATGATGTGTATTTAAACCCGTTGAATGGCAAAAAACAACCGATTTTAAGACACGCTGAAATTCATGATAAATTGGTCAGGCATATCTTGAAACAATTAGGTCTAATGGGAAAATAAACCACCATCCTGCAGGTGGCATGGCTTACGGAGGCGGGGTTGTCTCAACCCCGCTTCTGCTATCTTGCGTCAGTCCTAAGCATAGCGAAGACATGACGCATATTTTTTAAAAAACAGAAAATAACACTTGACTCTTGTAGGATGTCTTGCTATATTGGGAACGTGGAGTTGAAATATCAACCCACTCAGGAGTTGCGGGACACCCAGGCAATGGGTAAGCAACTAGTCAATAAACTAACAGAAAGGACCAACATTATGGCACGCACCGAAAGCATTTCCTTCCAAGTTCATCCCAACGATGAACAAGAGCAGATTAATCTGATGCAACAATTTCATTGGTCGCTCCTAACTTCACAAGAAATCAAAACAGTTGACAGTCACTTGGAACAACGGGGAGATGACATCTACTCAGTTACAAATTCAGAGCACTATGTGAAGTTGACTTTTAGCAGAGAACTCGACCTGCCAAATCTCAATGAGATCAAGCGACTTGAGCAGAGCTTTTTCTCATTGCCTGTTCCAAAGTATCCAAAACTGTTTCCTGGTACTATCTGGCTATATCTTGTCTTGTCGCTCTTCTATGGAGCTGGCATCGTAATATGGGTTGCATATTTCCTTATGTCGTACAAACCGAAGAAGGAAGAAGCCGACTGCATTTCACAAGACAACGACCAAAAACGTCAGCAAATACTGACTGAGCTGGCAAAATTCAATTGAGTCGAAGAGGCTCTGTATGAAACTGGTCAGAATAGGAGACATCATCCTCAATATGGACCAAATTTTGGCAGTCCGAGACAACGGAGACAAAATAGTTGTTATATTTATCGGCTCGACATCTTCCGAAGTCCTCTCAATAAGCTTCGAGGGAGAGAACCGCCAGTTGTTGCGGGCGTGGTTAGGAAGGAACGGTGTAAACGATCTCTCAACTGAGACCCCTGCCCTAGATTGGGGTCTCTAAGTATATGGTCCGAGGAACCAGAATGCAAAGCATTCTTGAAATCTTGTTCCCCATAGTCATTCTCATTGGGGGAGTTCTTCTTGCCACAAGATTTCTTGTAGGCAAAAGAGTCTTCGAGGAAGCAGCAGGTCACTGGCTTTACGATATATCAAAGGCAGCTGTTCGGCTTCCCTTTCGTATTCTGAGTTACTTGTTTGCTCGTGTTGTTAGACTCATCAGGCTAATGAATCATAAGTTGTGAATTGGGCTGGGTGCTCCTCAGCTCTGCTGTGAATAAGTAAAAAAGTATTATAACCCCACTTAGCAAGCAACGGGGCACACACCGAGAAACTAGACTGCGGAGTTACGATGTTGACTAATTTAGACCGTTTCAAGAATGATCTTGATTCTTTAGTTACTAAGGGTGAAACACTGCTTCTATCTATGCAGTATGAGTGTTTCCCTAAAGAGACAGATGACTCATTAAAGAAACGATTCGGCGATAAAACAAAAGGCATTATTAAAGCACTCCCTTCATTTGAGGAGAATTATCAATCCTGGTATTCAGAGGCGAAAGCACTAATCAGGCAGCTCCTCCCCGATCGACTTGCAGATCTCGTTCATCACTATGAGAAACCTAAGTCACGAAAAGACATAAACTTTGAGAACTACAGAATTGATGACTATTTACAAGGTTTAACTATAACTAGCGGATGGGAGAAAAAAAGGTCGTTGGACCGAGCGCTGCGATCCCACAATTCCGCCAGCAGGTAGCCATTTTAATGTCAGCGAAAGTACGATTTGAGAGTTCTCTATTCGATATATGTCAACTAGTGCAGGCTGATCTCTTTGACTCAGAACTAGAGGCTGCGAGCGAGCTTGCAAAACACAAGTTCACGCGAGCCGCTGGTGCCTTGGCTGGAGTAGTTCTCGAACGGCACTTAAGACAAGTTTGCGAAAATCACGGCATACAGATTACAAAGAAATCGCCGGTTATCGCTGACTTAAACGATGCTCTCAAGGGTGCTAGCATCATCAATATTCCTCTATGGCGGTCTGTGCAGCATTTAGCAGATATTCGTAACTTATGTGACCATGACAAGAAAATGGAACCCACTTCGGATCAAGTTAATGACCTATTAGCTGGTGTTGCTAAGGTCATTAAGACACTTTTCTAACTAAATACTGCCTGGGTGCCCCACCGCTTGCGGTGGGTAGGTTTATAATAGTAAAGCCCGCCCTGTGCCCCACAACTCTGCTGTGGGTATACAATAAAATTTGGTGTTAGACTAATACGGTTGAATGCGAATAACCGATCTACTACGGAGCCAGCAATGTCTTCTGCGAAACTAAACACCGCCCTCAAGATGCTTGAATCCCTCCCGGATCACCTGCAGGACCGAGTGGTGGAACATCTCCGGGAATATGTTGAGGATCTCCGAGATGAGATGAAATGGGATCGAACCTTTAAAAAGAACAGCGAACAGCTTATCCGTGCTGCCAAAAAAGCAAAAAAAGAAATTGAAGCTGGTGAGTCCACTCCTTTGGATTTGAAGCAGCTATGAAATCGGCAACGTTGCCATCTTTCTGGGAAGCATACAGATCGCTTCCGGAAAATATCAGGCAGCAGGCACAAAAGGCGTTTCGCCTTTGGGCTGACAATCCGTTTCATCCTTCTTTACGATTTAAATGCATCAATCGCCAGGAGAATATCTGGTCAGTTCGGATATCACGCGGGTATCGCGCCATTGGGATTATGAAAGGCGACACTATTACGTGGTTTTGGGTTGGTGGGCATGACGAATATGAGAAGTACTTCACTGGAGGGTAGTGATTGATGGAAGACATGGACTTGGTGGTGATCCCCAAGACGCGAAACCTGGCCGTCAACCCTGCCAGCCCGAATATAGCTACTTTGGTGGCGAAGTGAGATGAGATGTTTTATTGTACCAATCCGCAGCAAGCTGTGGGGCACCCTGCCTTAGTGGTTTCGGCAGAAGGCGTCTGTGAACTCTGCGGGCGGCACGAGCTCGTGGAATACGGGATTGTGAAATCGCATTCGCTCGTACAGTGCCCCGCATGTGGGTTCGTCCGAGCTACAACGGTTATCGAGAGCCAGCTGGCGGGTTTCTATGAGCAAGAATACTTTGAAGGGAAACTGGCCTACGGTTACGGTCGTGTCGGAGCTACGGAGACAGATCAAATCGCCAAGCCGCTGGCGGTGGAAAAGGCTTGGCTCATTGCCAGGTACCTAGATCCGCTTGACCCGCGGGCGATCCTCGAGGTCGGTCCTGGCTTGGATGGCGGTTGGATCAAGCACTTTGTGCACGACCCGACCCGACGGCTTCAATGTGTCGAGATCTCGGCGCTCGCCTCGGAGCACCTCAACGCAGCCGGTATCCCGACCTTCAACGGACGCGTCGAGGACTTTCGTAGCGAGAGGCCCTTCGAGCTGGCCATCACCATCGAGGTCATCGAGCATGTCATGGACCCTGTGTCCTTCGTCACGACAATCGGGAACTTGCTGGTTCCTGGCGGGCACCTTTTCCTGTCCACGGGCAACTTGAGGTCGGTGACCGCGAAGCGATCGGGGCTGGGGTGGTACTATCTAGATCCCCCGGCGCACCTTTCGTATTTCGATGACCGAAACATCGTCCAGCTGCTGCGACGTGGCGGATTCGACGAGGTGAGTGTCCACCGTTTCGGTTTCAAGTGGGTCGAGCTTGCCCTCAGGTATCGGCTCACCGCTGCGCTGCCGCTCCTTCATGCTCTGAACTGCCCTTTTTCTATTATGTCATGGTAGAGCGGCAGCTTGTCCCGAAGGGATCTTTTTAGGGCTGCCGCTTTATTTTTGAAAATCCTGAAATAACACTTGACTCACACTGGATGTCTCGCTATATTGGGAACGGGGAGTTGAAATATGAACCCACAGCAGTGCCTTGGGGCACCAGGCCCAGCCCGAATATTGCCACCTCGGTGGCGAAATAAAAGAAGGCTATTAGGTGGGGAGACCCGACAGCACATGAATCTACGCGACTGCTTGGACGCGCTCCTATCATTTCGGAAAGGAGTTGTCTTGGGATGAGAAGACTTTGGCACGATTTCCAAGCCCACAAATGGGCGGCGGTGTTGTTTCTCGCGTACTGGCTGGCGACCTTGGCGGTCAGCTTTGTGACCGGGAACGGAGGCATCCCTGATCGGGTCGTGGTCCTCCTCCTTACTACACCTCTCCTCGCCGGCTTTCTTGTGGGCTGGTGGCGGGCGTCGACGCCGGAACACGCTGCTCGCTCGCGTGACCGGATCGGCGGCGGCATGATGGCCGGAGTGCTTAGTGCTGAAATCACCCTCTTGGTGATGAGGACAGGAATCGTTGCGGAGGTGATCGGGTGGGTGCGTGGCTGGGAATTTTTTGGGCAGTGGGGTGAGGTGCTGGAGTTCACCGTCGTCGCTGGAGTTCTCGGAGCTGTTCTCGGCTTGGTTGGTGCCGTGATCTCCATGGTTCTGGACCGTGTTCGCCGCCAACGCAGGCCGGTTCGGTTCACCTAGAGTCACGAGTTGAGTGAGGGCGTCAAATCTATCATGAAACCATCGTCGGCCAAGATAAGTTCAAGACGCCTAACAATCAAATGGAGCCGACGCGCCACAGGGTCTCTGCGGGCATTTCGCTGCGGCGCCTGCGGCGTGCGGCTCATTTGAAACGATAGTCACCTTCCGACGCCAACCGGGTAGACAATGACAATCCTGCTCTACATTGTCCAGGTCCTATTTCTTGGTTGCGTTAGGTCTTGCGCCGTAGGCGTGTGACCTGACGCCAGCAAAATCCTTTTTTCGGCCCGGTTCCCCACAGCTCCGCTGTGGGGAAGTTTATAATAGTAAAGCCCGCCCGCGCCGATGGTACTATCAGATAGTGATGGCCAGGTGCCCCACAGCTCTGCTGTGGGTATATCAAAAAAAGTAGGATAACCACGGCTTGCCAAGCAAGTCGGACCACCCGCCCACCCACTGGTGGATAGGTCATCGCCGGGGATTAATTGGAAGGGCAACTCGCAAAAGTGAGTTGCCATTTTTTTATTTAATCTACCTCTCTCTATCGTGGTTTTTCCATGCTCTCCCCAAAAAGCTCTTGTTTTTCACCTATTTAATTCCTATCTTTCACTATTGCAAAAAAAGAAAACACACCATGCGACTATATCTGATCAATCCATCAAACCCACTTGTCAGCAGCGTCAACGTCAAGGAGAGCCGCTGGAACCGTTACCGCGTGTGGAAACCGCTTAACCTTATGGTGCTCGCGGGACTAACCCCACCGGAGTGGGAAGTCGAGATCGTGGACGAGAACCGCGGAGCTCCGAACTATCAAGCCATGCCTCGACCGGACCTGGTGGGAATTACCGCTTTCACCGCACAGGCAAACCGGGCTTATGAAATAGCCACTCACTTCCGGAATCTGGGTGTACCAGTCGTCATGGGCGGCATTCATGCAACCATGTGCGTGGACGAGGCTATGGCGCGCGTGGACACCGTCGTCACGGGGGAAGCCGAGGGTATTTGGTTCCAAGTCCTGGATGATGCTCGGCAGGGCAGCCTGAAGCGACGGTATGACGGAGGGCATGCCGATATAAATGAGCTCCCGTGTGCCCGACAAGATTTGCTGACTACGGGATATGCCTTCGGAGCCATTCAGACCTCACGCGGCTGTCCATTGAACTGTAGCTTTTGCAGCGTAACGGCGTTCAACGGAACCAGCTACCGGCAACGCCCCGTGGCGGACGTCGTGCGGGAATTCCAGTCGGTGCCCGAAAAACTTATTCTGGTCGTGGATGACAATGTCATCGGCACACGCCCTGAACACATCGCCCGCGCCAAGGATTTATTCCGTGCTATGGTGCAGGCCAATCTGCGCAAGACCTGGGTTGCTCAAGCCACCATTAACTTCGCCGATGACGAAGAACTCCTGACGTTGGCCGCGAAAGCCGGGTGTGCAGGGGTTTTCATCGGTTTTGAATCCCCCTCGCCGGAAGGACTTAAAGAGGTCGGCAAGAAATTCAATCTATTGAAAAACAGGAACTTCCGCGCCTCCGTAAAACGCATCCAACGGCATAAGATAATGGTTGCGGGTTCCTTTATCATGGGCTTGGATATTGACGAGCCTGGCATCGGCAAACTTATCGCCGAGACAGCCACTCGATACGGCGTAGACACCATTAATGTGGGATTTCTGACTCCCTTACCCGGCACGCGCTTATGGGACCAGTTGAAATCGGAGAATCGCATCGCTATTGATGCGTACCCTGAAGACTGGATTTACTACACCCTGAATTTGCCGGTGGCTCGGTACAAGCATTTCTCCTTGGACGGTATTTTCGCGGAGATGGAGTCTTGCAGCCGGAACTTCTATTCAATGCCGTGCATTCTCAGCAGGGTTTGGAGCAACGTATCGAAGCGCCGCCAGCCGCTAATCGGCTTGGTAGGCAATCTCTCATACAGGAGGAATTACCGTCTGGACTGCAAGAAATTCGCGGACTACAAGCATCTTTGGGGCAATAGGCACGATTGCGTAAAGGCATCATGAAAGAAGATGGTGCTTGAGATAATCGATTGGGTATCCCAGTCAACCCGTTGACCAGGTATATAATAAAAAGCCGGGTGCCCCACAGTTCTGCTGTGGGTATATAAAAAAAAGTAGGGAAATCTCGGGTTGACAAGCAAGCCGGTCTACACGCCCGTCGGGTATATGTAATATTCCTATCTTCTTTAGGAGCTTGCAGCGCAGTGATAATATTACAGGTTTCCACTAAAAAAAACTCATCAAACAGAAATGAGGAGTACAATGGAAGCAAATTCAAATCAAGTTTCAAATTCGGGGACGCCGACAGGAAGAATTCGCTCCCCTCTTGCGCCTTTCGGTTTAGGATTGATCACTCTGGGTATCTACAATTTAGTATGGACGTACAAAATTCTGGAAGAAATGCGCAATCATGCACTGAAAGCTGAGATCACCTCCGGCGGGAAAGCGGTGGGGTTGCTCTTTGTGCCGCTTTTTAATTTTTTTTGGGCGATTTATCTATGGTTTCGCATCCCTACCTGTGTGAATACCATGAAAAGCGCCTGCAATACCGAATCCGATCGCATGAATTCTGCCATTGGATTGGTAATGATTATCCCACTGATCGGGTATATCATCTGGTCCTCGATGATTCAAAGTTCTCTGAATAATCATTGGCGATCACACGGAAAAGTGATTTAAGCTATTAAAAGTCTTGCTTCAACCTCCCAAGTATTTCTTCGGGGTAAGCTGGATTTTCCCAATGATCATTCGTGTCAACTGTCCCAAGAGCGGCATGGGCCCATCCATGCCGCTTCTACATTCCAGATAAAATCCCGACGAAAACACTTGACTTTTTACCGCGCTTATGATACATTACCAACTAACGTTAAATCACCGAAGGAATCTTTGATCCGATCCCTGATCTGGCTAATTCAGCCGGATTTCCTAAAAACAATCTTACATAGTGGGATTTCAACATGCCTGAAATATCCAGATTCTTTGGCATAGTCATCCGCATGTGTTATGACCAACAGGAGCCACCCCACCTCCACGCGGAATTCAAAAGCAAAAAAGCGTTGCTCGACTTCGAGGGCAATGTCTTCCAGGGTGATCTTGAATCAGTGACGGCGCTCAAGTTGGTGCGTGAGTGGATTTCTCAGCATATCCCGGAACTGCAGGAAAACTGGGAGCTGACACGTGCGGCTAAGGCCGTCAAGAGCGTCCCGCCTCTCGATTGAAGTGGAACGAGGGAACTCCAGAGAACGCCTGACGACCTGCTCCCGCGACAGCGTCCAGTTGATTCCTTGTAGCTATTGTAACTTAGTGGTAACTTAATTAAACCAATTCTACATAGAATCAAATCCTGTAGTTAAATTTTCACCGACTATGAAGTCCTTGACTCTATTCATTTTACTATCCCTTCTCTCGCCTGCATTGGCGCAAGACCTCGTACTCCTTCTGCAAGTTCCAACCGACACACTCGTTGTCAATGAATGGATGAAAGGCACCATAACCATCACCAACCGCGGAGGTGAATCCGTAACGTTGGTGCAGCCCGGCGACGGCAGCGATATCGGCTGGAGAACTCCGGTGGTAGGCTGGTCTGTCATCCCGTTTGACCAACCCGAGCCGGAACACCCGAAAGACCCACCTCTTGATCGATACGGAATGTGCGGGGACATTAATCCGATCGAACTCACTGAAGTATTTACCCTTAAACACCAGGAGAGTAAACAATTGGGCGGCTGGGTGCGTTACCCCAAGTTCCCGCAGCCCGGTAAGTTCCGGGTGGTGTTCTATTACCAGAACATCCCCGACCTGGAAGTGTCAGGGATTCCTTTGGGTAGGCATGATGCAGCAGCGCTGGAGTTAATTAAAAGAAGTACTACCTGCAAACTGATCAGCAATGAGATGATCATCACGGTACTCCCAAATCAACAGTAGATTCTCATCCTACAACTTCTTGAATTCCCTGCCGATATAAGCTCATCCTTCACGTACTAATAAAAGAAGAAACGATTTCGAACATGACCGAACCCCAGATTCTCGCCGCCGTGCTGGATAGCTCACGGCAACTGACCCACTTTTATCTCGATGAGTTGAAGGACGTCGATAAATCGAGGACTTTTAAGATCGGAGATTTCCAGACCAACAACGTGCACTGGATCGTCGCTCATCTCGCCTGGTCGGAAGACACCCTCATTCTACGCGGTGTTGGCAACGATGGGATCGCTGTACCCTGGTTTGAGCTTTTTCGCCTTGGAGTGCCCAGTCCACCGCTCAACGAATACCCTCCCTTCAATGAGACTTTCGACGTGCTCAAGCAGGTTCATCAGGCAACCATAAGTTTGCTGAATTCCCTGCCAACTGAAGCGCTGGACCAACCAAATAACTTCGGACGTAAGATCATGGGGCAGGACAGCAAGCGCATCCTGATTCATCATTGCATCCGCCATGAAGGGGTCCATTGCGGACATTTAGGCTGGTTGGCGCGGCTGCATGGACTGAAGGTCATATAATTTCGATTGTGAATTTGAATAATACTGGAGATCATCGCAGAAACCGGCTGCCCCTTTACTTATGCCTTCGTCAATCAGCGTGCGGATGGGATTGGAGCTTGGGACGTATTTCAAGTATCCTGACTCAGCTACCTTTGCCATTGCAACCGTCTTGTGGGTTCTGACGCAAACAGCGACAACTGAATGATGCTCATGCGTATTAGAAACGCGACGCCTTGGGATCGCCATGCTACGGAAATCTTCTTTATTTTAGGGATTGATTAACTTAGCTAACCTAAATTCAAGTTTCGGCAAAACCTGCCGATATTAAAGATGATTTGGAGGAGTAGAAAAAATGGCTTCGGAAGAGAAAGAAACGCCTCAGATTACGCCCATCACGCAAAAGGGACAGGACTGGAAACCTAAGCAGGAACGCAAGCGTACCTTTGTGTCGGGAGATGGCGAACAACTGACTAGTGAACACGAGGAAGATCGGCAACCTGCGCCGCTTCCATTTGGCAAACTGGACATCCTGGCCTAACTGATAATATTCGGACCACTATCACAGATAGCCCCACGTGGGCTATTTTTGTTTTCCCCCTCGGTTCGGTAGGCTCTTCAACCACTCCTTTCTTCATTCACTTTACCCTTGCAATCGAGTACCTTCCTCGTTATATTTTGCAGATCCCGTTCCATCCAATGGTTGATAATTTATCTGGAGAATCCTCATGGCTCTGATGCGCTGCTGCTTGGTGTTGGTGATTGTTCTACGGCTCACTGTCCACGCGTGGTCACAGGATGTGGTTGATTCAGCCGCGACGGCCGGCACCGATACCACCATAATCGTGGACGAACGACTTGTTCAAGCCGCCATCCATTTCGATGATGGCAACAAGTTCTTTCAGCAAGAGAATTGGTCTGCCGCCGTTGATCAATATCGTAAATCGCTTAGTTTCAACGACCAGAATCCTAAAATTCACTACAACCTGGGTGTGGCGTTGTTGAACTCAGGCGATTACAGCGGAGCGTTGTTATCGCTGGATAACGCGCTGAATCTGAAGCCAGAATATGCTGAAGCTCTCGCTATGAAAGGCAATGCGCTGTATAGATCGGGCAGATCGGATGAAGCGCTGCAAATGTTCGAGAATGCGCTGACTGCGGATCCCACCTGCGCCAAAGCCTATCTGGGCCTGGGGTCGGTTTACCTTGAGACCAACCGAAATGAGCAGGCGGCTGAAGCCTTGCGGCGATCCATCAAACTCGATTCCAAATGTCAGCCTGCTTTCACCTCACTTGCCGAGACTTTGATCAACCTGAACCAGTTCGAAAGTGCCATTGATGCCGCGGATGAAGCCATCGCCCTTTCGAGCAAGGAATGGAATCCCTATTACTTGAAGGCGCTTGCGGCCAATAAAATCAACCGACCGAAGGATGCTCTGGAAGCAGCCAAGCTCTGTCTGAAGTACAAAGCGAATTATGTGCCCGCTTTCTTCGAGATGGGTATTGCCTATGAAACGTTGGGGCAGAAGAACAAAGCAGTTGACCACTTCAAGAAGTGTCTCGCCGATAAAATCTGGCGCCCCGGAGCAGAATTTCACCTCAAATTACTGAAGAAGAAGTGAGTCCTGAACTCGCCCCCCGCTATCGGCATGCAGCCCTGGTTTCAGCGTCTCTGGTCAACAGATCGGACCATCGCCTCGCGGAAGACTTTCAGAACGCTCTCAGGGAAGCATTCTCAGTATCTGAGCTGGTCGAGTTGATTCTCCAGAGCCTGCTCTTCGATGGCTACCCCTGCGCCCTCGAAGGCTTGATATTACTGAAAAACCTCCTGCCTGATCAAATCCCCGTAGATGAAATAATTGAAGCCTATTCTCGGGAAAATGTTGATGCCTGGAAAGAGCGCGGCGAAGCGCTCTGCCGGAGAATCTACGGCAAGAATTACGATCGGCTACTGGAGAATGTGGAATCCTTATCTCCTTCGTTGCGCGAATGGATGCTGCGGGAAGGGTACGGTCGTATCCTGGCGCGTCCAGCCTTAAACATAGCCGTCCGTGAGCTGGGGATCATCGCCATCCTAACCGTAAAAGGACTCTCTCGTCAGTTGCACTCCCACTTGTTCGGCGCCCTGCACGTCGGCGTGAGCTCTGCTGAACTCGAAAAAGCCATTCAGATCTGCGCTCCCTACACCTCCCCTGATCGCATCCAATCATCACTCGAAATCTGCAAGAAGCTCAGCCGATAACTGCCATTATACAGTCATTATGTCAGTAATATGGCAGTTACTGCTCCGCAAACCTAAGTTCCTACTTTATTCCCTGATATTCATTCGGATCCAAGTCATTGTAATTATACATGATACATTAGATATTTTGTCCGAAGTGAAAAATCGAATATCCGGCACGGGCTTTGCTTTATCCCTATCGAAATCAATCCAATTAATTTACTGTCAGGAGGTTTGCATACGATGAGCAAGATCATCGGAATTGATCTGGGTACGACCAACTCGGTTGTTGCCGTTATGGAAGGCAATGAAGCCGTGGTCATCCCCAATGCTGAAGGAAGCCGCACCACTCCTTCCGTTGTAGCTTTTGCCAAGACGGGAGACCGCCTGGTCGGTGCTCCAGCCAAGCGTCAGGCTGTGACTAATCCGTTGAAAACCGTCTACTCGATCAAGCGGTTCATGGGCAGACAATACGTCGAGGTCGGCGAAGAAATTAAAAACGTTCCCTACAAAGTCAGCGCTGGAGATAACGGCCAGGCGCGTGTAGAAATTGACGATAAAGTATATACTCCGCCCGAAATTTCGGCGATGATTCTGCAGAAGATGAAGCAGGCTGCCGAAGATTACCTCGGCGAGAAGGTGACTCATGCCGTCATTACCGTACCGGCATACTTCAACGACACACAACGCCAGGCGACCAAAGACGCAGGTGAAATCGCCGGTTTGAAGGTCGAACGCATCATCAACGAACCGACCGCGGCTTCGCTGGCGTACGGAATCGACAGGACCAAGGATGAATGCATAGCGGTATACGACTTGGGCGGTGGAACGTTCGATATTTCCATTCTGGAACTCGGTGACGGTGTCTTCGAAGTCAAATCCACCAATGGCGATACTCACCTGGGCGGCGACGACTTCGATCAGCGCTTGATCAATTACGTGGCGGATGAATTCCAAAAATCCGACGGCATCGACCTGCGCAAGGACGTCATGGCGAAACAGAGACTGCGGGAAGCCTGCGAAAAAGCCAAAATTGAACTTTCCAGCACGCAGCAGACCCAGATCAACCTCCCCTTTATCACGGCGACGCAGGAAGGTCCCAAGCACCTCGATCTGACGGTCACCCGAGCCAAATTCGAAGAACTGGTTTCTGACTTGATAGAACGCAGCATCGAACCGTGCCGCAAGGCGTTGGCATCTGCCAAGCTGACTCAGAAGAATATCGACGAGGTGATCCTGGTCGGCGGTTCCACCCGCGTTCCCGCTGTCATAGAGGCAGTGCGCAAGTTCTTCGAAAAGGAACCGAACCGCAGCGTCAATCCGGATGAAGTGGTAGCGATGGGAGCCGCCATTCAGGGTGGCATTCTTAGCGGGGAAGTGAAGAAAGACATGGTCTTACTGGACGTGACGCCGCTCTCACTGGGGATCGAAACCCTGGGCAACGTCATGACCCGGCTGATCGAAGCCAATACCACCATCCCGCACCGCAGGACCGAGGTTTTCTCCACAGCTTCAGACATTCAGACCACGGTGGATATCCACGTCTTGCAGGGTGAACGCCCCATGGCTTATGACAACAAGACCATTGGACGCTTCCAATTGGACGGAATTCCGCCGGCTCCGCGCGGCATCCCGCAGATCGAAGTGACATTCGACATCGATGCCAACGGCATCCTATCGGTATCCGCCAAGGATAAAGCCACCAGCAAGGAACAATCCATAAAGATCCAGGCTTCTTCCGGATTATCCAAGGAAGAGGTCGAAAAGATGAAGACCGACGCCAAATCTCATGCGGCTGAAGACGTTCGCAAGCGGGAAGAAGTCGAAGCTCGCAATCAGGGCGACGCCTTGGCCTGGCAGACCGAGAAGCAAATGAAGGAATTTGGCGACAAGATCGATCCGGATAACAAAGCCAAGCTGGATGCAGCCGTCGAACGACTGAAGGCAGCTCTGCGCGGCAGCGACCTCGATGAGATCAAGAACGCCACCAACGACTTGCAGCAGATCTGGTCGCAGGCATCGTCCAAGATGTACGAAGCAGCTCAGCAGCAGCAGGCACAGCCAAAAGCAGAACCTCAGCCTGAAGCCGGTCCGACACCCGGCGCTGAAACTGGAGAAAAGGTAGTCGAGAACGTGGATTACGAAGTTGTCGACGATGAAGGACCGAAAAAGTAGATTGATGCAGTTGTAGAGAGGGCGCACGCAGTGCGCCCCTACACGATTAGAGCGTTGGGGTGTCCGTCAGCTGACGGATTGCCCCGACCCGCTAATTTGGAGTGCGGAAGCTTGCTTCCGCCTTAATGGGTATGCGGTGGCAAGCCATCGCACTCCACAATCCAGGTGTTGCGTCATGTTTTTTGGCGCAGCCCCTTGCCTTTAATTTGGTCGCTCCCCAACTTTAAACTTTTAACATTTAACCTTCAACTCTCAAGGATGACCCATGTTAAAAACCTTCACGTACGCAGAATTACAGGAATACAACGGACAAAACGGCAAACCGGTTTACATTTGTTTCAAGGGAAACGTCTATGACGTATCCGGCAGCGACCTCTGGAAGACCGGTCGTCATCAGAACCGCCACGACGGCGGCGATGATCTGACCGATTTCCTGAATCAGGCTCCTCACGGAGAAACCGTCTTCACTCGCTTCCCGATTGTGGGGAAACTGGAATAGAAAGAAGCAATAAGTTCTAAGTCCGCAGCTATATTATTGTCGGGGTCGGTCTTGCTCCGACCCGATAAAAATAATCGGGGTTTTCCCCGATCAAGTAGGAAGAAAATCATGTCAGACAAACCAAAAATCGGCAGTATTACCTGGCGCGACCTGACCGTGCCGGATGCAGAATCCATCCGCGATTTTTATGCTCAAGTCGTCGGCTGGTCCAGCGAACCATTAGACATGGGCGGTTACAGCGATTACACCATGACCACCCCCAGCGGCAAGCAGGTTGCGGGTATCTGCCACGCTCGCGGCGGCAATGCCGACATACCTCCGGAATGGTTGATGTACGTGACAGTCATCGAGCTGAATTCGAGTCTGGATACCTGCCGCGAATTGGGCGGCAAGATTATTGCTGGACCCAAGACCATGGCAGGCATGGGGCGTTACGCCGTCATCCAGGACCCTGCCGGCGCGGTTCTGGCGCTGTGGGAAGCGGAAGGATAAGGGGGGCATTGGTTGTCAGTATAATTTGTCATTCCGGCGAAGTCCGGAATCTGACAAATTATGAGTTATGAATGAAGGGGAAAAAACTGAACCGCAGATTACCCTGATTACCCTGATTCCGCTGAAGAAAAACAGGTAGAGCGGTAGCTCGCTGCCGCCAAGCAAGCATAATCGGGGTCGCCCCTGACCCCGACGGGATTGAACTGGGTAGGATAGACATTCCTGTCTGTCCGTAGATTGTCTGAATCACTGATGACACTGATTACGTTGAATCCGCTGATAAAAAAAAGCTTTGTCATTCTGGCTTGTCCAGAATCCGACAAGGCTGAGGAAGGGTAGCGCGTTGCGTCAGGTCTTTAGCGAAGCGGTGACCTGACGCTGGTAAAATATTCTGAACCGCTGAAAACGCTGATGACGATGATTTCGCTGATGAAAAAACGAACATAGTCAGGGTCGCCCCGGACCCCGACGTTAACACCCGAATGATCCGAATAGGGCGGACGGGTGTGCTTATACATCAAGTTTCTGAAGAGACTGTAGGAATTTGTGTCATTCCGGACAACCCTTCAGACGCGTGATCGGGAAGCGAAGAGCAAATCCGTATCGAGGAAAATGAGGCGAGTGCATACCGATTCAACAAGGTAAACTTGAATATGAAAATACTAAATGATCAACTTGGTAGTGAATCTCTAAGGAAACTTGAGAATTATCCTGATCCTCTTGCAAGAGCCATAACTAACTCCTTGCGACGGTCACTCAGTATTCAAAAAAGAATGATTGAAGGAATCGATATCGAACCACGAAAGCATGATTTTTTTCATGTATATATTTTTTATTTATTTATCAAATTGAGATGCTATTATCGTTCGATTATTGGATTAATTGTTGATCAGAACTGAATAGTGGCTGAATCAATAACGAGAATGGTATTCGAGCATCTTGCGATGATGTTTTATTTAGCAACAAGATCAACAGAAAATGAAAAGAACAAAATTTCCGAACATTTATATAATAAAGATAGACGTGACTTGTTCAAATTAATCGCGAAATCAACAGGGCTTATTGATCAAAGTGGGCCGCATATAGAATCAGTAGAGGAAATTATCGGGAAAATTTCTGAGCTATCTGAGGAGAAACGCAGGATACTGATGGATGCAATCGATGAGGAGATTAAGAGAGGAGAGGAAAATCCACTTTTAGGAGAAATTGTTCGAGAAGAGCCGGATAAGCTAAAGATATTATTTTTAAAGAAAACGAAATATTGGGAGGTTCTGAACAAAATGGAAAAAGAATTTGAAAAATTAAAGAGGGTTGACTATATCTGTAAGAAAACTGATGAACAAATGAACGAAGAGCCGCAGATTTGGCAAATACGTCCAGATTGGACAGGATGTTATGAGACTTTATATAGAATAACTTCATGGGATGTTCACCCATCAACGTTGGGTGCATCTAAATTAGTTGATGAGCATTTCCAAACAGTTGATTTTAATTCAATTCGGGGGAAACAAGGGCTAATTATAACGTTAATAGAACATATTTTACTTGGTTGTTGGCTCATCAATAAGGAATTTGCACTTAATTATAATGTAGAATTAAACGATCTTCTTAATGAAAATGCCAAAAATAACCAAAATAGAATCCAGTAAACAAAACTAAATTCACAGCTGTTACTCACTTATAATGCGACTCTTAGATCTAGATTTTCAGCGAAATATTCGTTATACGCGCGTGTCCTGGCCAACTTATTGACCAGGTTTATCTTAATACAGACCCCCTGTGGGTAACTTAAAATAAAAACCTGTCTTCCAACTTGATCCACTAAAGTGGCTTGCCGGAATGACACACGGCGCTTTTTCATCAGCGCAATCAGCGTCTTCAGCGTTTTCAGCGGTTCCGACAATAATCCCAGCGTCAGGTCACCGCTTCGCTAATGACCTGCCGCAACGAAATGTTTTTCCAGCCACTAGCAACCAGCAACAAGCAACCAACTTATGTCTCCTGAAAAACTGACCATCAAATCTCAGGAAGCCCTGCAGCAGGCAGATCGCCTCGCTGCCGAACTGGGCAACCAGAATATCGAACCCGAGCACCTCTTCAAAGCGCTCCTGCAGGATGAAGAGAGCCTGATCCGGGAAATATTAGCCAAGCTGGGCGCCAACCAGAAGAACCTGGTAAGCTCACTGGATCTGGAGATCGATCGCTTCCCCAAAGTCAGCGGAGCAGCTGCGGATCAGCGCTATCTCGCCAAATATCTGAACGTCCTGATCGATCAAGCCGAAAAGGAAGCCGGAGCGCTATCCGACGAATTCGTTTCGCCCGAACATTTCCTGCTGGCAGCCGTCGAATTGAAGACCATGTTCATTGGTAAGCTGCTGAAGAAGATCGGCGTCACCCGCGATGGTGTACTGAAGGTCTTGAAGGAACTGCGCGGCACCCAGCGCGTCACCGATCAGGCTCCGGAAACAAAGTACAAGGCTCTGGAACGCTACACCCGCGACTTGACCAACCTGGCCAGACAGGGCAAATTGGACCCGGTCATCGGGCGCGATGAAGAGATTCGCCGGATGCTGCAGGTGCTGTCGCGGCGCATCAAGAACAACCCGGTCTTGATCGGCGAACCCGGAGTGGGGAAGACCGCCATCGCCGAAGGGTTGGCGCACCGCATCGCTTCCGGCGACGTCCCGGAAAGCCTGAAATCCAAGCGGGTGCTGGCGCTGGATCTGGGCGCGTTAATCGCCGGAACCAAGTACCGCGGCGAATTTGAAGACCGCTTAAAAGCCGTCCTCAAGGATATCCAGGCGGCAGAAGGCGAAGTCATCCTCTTTATCGACGAATTGCACACCATCGTCGGAGCCGGTTCCGCCGAAGGAGCGATGGACGCATCCAACATGCTGAAGCCCGCTCTGGCCAAGGGTGAACTGCGCGCCATCGGAGCCACCACGCTGGATGAATACCGCAAGTATATAGAGAAGGACGCCGCCCTGGAGCGCCGCTTCCAGCCGGTGCTGGTGGACGAACCCAGCGTCGAAGATACTATTTCCATCCTGCGCGGCTTGCAGGAAAAATACGAAGCTCACCACAAAGTGCGCATCACCGACGCGGCGCTGGTATCGGCGGCAGTATTGTCGCAACGCTACATTTCCGACCGCTTCCTGCCCGACAAAGCCATCGACTTGGTGGATGAAGCCGCCAGCAAGCTGCGCATCGAGATCGATTCCATGCCCGAAGAGCTGGAGATGGTCACTCGCAAAATGACGCAGCTCGAAATCGAAAAGCAGGGGCTGAAACGCGAGAGCGACGAGGCATCGAAGAAGCGTTTGGAGGGAGTCGAAGAGGAACTGACCAAGCTGCAAGAAGAAGAGAAGGGGCTGCGGGCTCGCTGGCTGCACGAAAAAGAGATCCTAAACGAGATCGGCTACATCAAGGAGCGCATCGATCAGGTCAAGCAGGAAGAAGCCGTCGCTGAACGCGAAAACGACTTCAACAAGGTCAGCGAATTACGCTATGGCGTGCTGCGCGACCTCGACCGCAAGCTGACTTCGTTAAAAGAGCAGCTCATTCAGTTTCAAGGCGACCACCGCCTGCTGCGCGAAGAAGTCACCGAAGAAGACATCGCTGAGATCGTCTCACGTTGGACCCGTATTCCGGTATCCCGAATGCTGGAAAGCGAGAAGCAGAAGCTCCTGCACATGGAAGAGAACCTGCACACCCGCGTTATCGGGCAGGACGAAGCCGTCGAAGCCGTTTCGGATGCCATCCGCAGGGCTCGAGCCGGTCTGCAGGAAGAGAATCGACCACTGGGCAGTTTCATTTTTCTTGGTTCTACCGGCGTCGGGAAGACCGAGCTAGCACGAGCCTTAGCTGAATTCCTCTTCGATGATGAAGCCGCGCTGGTGCGGCTGGACATGTCCGAATATCAGGAACGCCACACCGTCTCCAGGCTGATCGGCGCTCCACCCGGCTATGTGGGCTACGAGGAAGGCGGACAATTGACTGAAGCCGTCCGGCGCAGACCCTATTCGGTCGTGCTGTTAGATGAGATTGAGAAGGCGCATCCCGAGGTCTTCAATGTGCTGCTGCAACTTCTGGACGATGGCCGCCTGACCGATAACAAGGGGCGCACCGTCAACTTCAAGAACACCATCATCATCATGACCTCGAACCTGGGATCTGAGTTGATTCGTGCCCGACAGGCTGAAGAAAACGGCGCTTCCAGCGAAGCTCAGGAGGATATTAAAGGCGAAATCCTGGCTCTGCTGCACCAGACGCTCAGACCTGAGTTTCTGAACCGTATCGATGAGGTCATCGTCTTCCACCCGCTGACCACCGAGCATCTCCGAGCCATCCTGCATTTGCAGCTCAAGCTGCTGCTGAAACGGCTGGAGAAACAGCAGGTCAGCCTTACCTTGACGCCCGCAGCGGAAAACTACTTGATCGAAATCGGCACCGATCCACTTTTCGGCGCGCGCCCGTTAAAGCGCGCACTTCAGCGCGAATTGGTCAATCCCCTGGCGCGCGAAATTCTCGCGGGTGAGTTCCTGCCCGGAGACATTATCGGGGTGGATTATTCGGATGGGGAGTTGAGGTTTTCCAAGGAAGTTCAGGCAGAAGTGGTAGAAGAATAGAATTACTGAAATCATTATCGGTTCAATAACGTGAAAGGTTGGGAAATCCCAACCTTTTGCTTTAATCCACCGCACTTTTGAGAGGTACATTCCCATCTTCAGGATCAATTGGGATTTTTATTCGTATAACTTATCAAAGCCTGTTTATGTTGAACAATTTCCGGTAATTAGGCAAGAATATTCCGGATGTTAATGACAATAGTTATAATAGAGGTGAATCCTATGAACCTTACTGCTAATAATCTGCTGAAAGATTGCACGAAAAATAATCCTCAAGAAAAGAACAGCGAAGCAAAACGATCCCTTCTCAAGCAGATCTGGACCTATAACCCCACCATTGCAGAGATCCTGCACCGTAATAGCACCGATAAAGTCACCCGCCGCGAGTTGTACGCTTATTTTATACAATTGGAAATAAAGCTGGAAACACAACCGGACACCATTCATTCATTGGAATGGGACATTGCTATGGAGTCTCTGGTTGTCGCTAAAAACATCATATCGGCTCGATCCGAGAGATTGACCGGATTCAATCTGATCGAATTACTCCGTTCATTAGCAGAAGAGCCGGTTTCCGAGACGAAACTGAATCAAGTCGATTGCGGTTTTCTAATGGAAATGGAGAGGTTGTTTGCGGGTTGTCGAGCACGCTCGGGCATCTACAGGGGACAAAGGCTCCCGGCTTTTGCCAAGCTAAAAGGACGTGAAGCAGCATTGGCTCGCAGTATCGACCTGGAAAGGTTGGCTGAACGAATCAGTCGCAGTATACGTCGCTATCCGACTGGAATGGATCGAAGTGTGGTGCAACGACGTAAGGAAAATCTCAGACGGATGAAAGAGTCGATGAGTGTATCAGAATATGAGTGGAGCGATTGGCGTTGGCAGGTGCGAAACGTCATCCGAGATGCAGAGGAATTGCAGAAACATATCGAGCTTTCCCAGGAGGAGTATCAATCGATTAAAGCGGGGACACAAAGTCGGCTCCCATTTGGCATAACGCCATATTACGTACATCTCATGGATTACAGCGCTCGAAGTGGTCGAGACAGGGCAATTCGTTATCAGGTTATTCCACCGGGAAATTACGTGGAGCGGATGTCTTCAGGTCGGCGTGAACACGAACAATCCTTCGATTTCATGCTGGAACATGATACCGCACCCTGCGATCTGATCACACGCCGCTACCCAATGATCTGTATCTTGAAACCTTATAACACCTGCGCACAGATCTGCGTTTATTGTCAGCGGAATTGGGAGGTAGAGGGTTGCCTTGACCCCAAGGCGATAGCTTCCCAAGACCAGATTCAGAATGCCATTCAGTATATTACCGAGCACACCGGATTGCGCGAAATTTTAATTACGGGAGGCGATCCTTTGATCCTGAGCGACAGTCGCCTACAGGAAATACTCGATCAATTGGCTGCGATTCGGCACGTGGAACGCATTCGCATCGGTACACGCACGCCCGTGGTTTTACCGATGCGAATCACTGAAAAACTCGCCGATCTATTAGCGAGCTATCGCATCCCCGGCCGTAGAGACGTCTGCGTTGTGACACACTTTGAGCATCCTTACGAAGTGACTCCGGAAGCAGCCACCGCAGTGAACAATCTGCGCAATCGGGGCATAAGTGTTTTCAACCAGGTCGTCTTTACATTTGCCAACTGCAGGCGTTTTGAGTTGGTAGCTCTACGTCGTATCCTCGGGTTAATCGGAGTGGAACCCTACTACACCTTCTCACCTAAGGGAAAAGAGGAGACGATTTGGTATCGAATCCCGATTGCCAGATTACAGCAGGCAAGAAAGGAAGAGGCTCGCTTAACGCCCGGTACCTGGCGGACGGATGAGACCGTTTTCAATGTACCAGGGTTGGGGAAAAACTACTTGAATCGTCAACAAGATCACACTGTCGTGGCGATACTTCCCGATGGTTGCCGGGTTTATGAATTTCATCCCTGGGAGAAGAAATTAGCCTTAGCCAATACCTATCTCTACACTGACATTTCGATCATGAATTTCCTTAAACGCTTGGAGGAAATTGGAGAAGATCCAGCAGAGTATTCTTCTATCTGGTACTATTATTAGTGCCAACGATAGGGGCTGATATTACGAATTATCTGAACACTGCCCAAAATCATGAATGAATCAACCATGCTGACCAAACTCCTAAACCAGGCTCAATTCAAACAGGTTACCGACGACGGTGCCAAAAAAGCTCGCATGGCGGTTTTGATCGGACCCGAGGAAGGCGCCCCCAATTTCGTCATGCGGCGCATCGAATTGGAAGCAGGTGGCTGCACCCCGTACCATCAGCATGCCTGGGGAACACGAGGTCTACATACTGGAAGGTTCTGGCAAGCTGGTAGGTGTTGACGGCGATTCCGCTTTAAAACCGAACATGTCGGTTTTTGTCAAGCCAGATGCCATGCACCAATTCCAGGCTGACTCCGATAAACCTCTGGTCTTTCTCTGTACCATACCAAAACTCAACCGGTAGTTCGGAGCAAATACCTGATGGTTCCCCATTCCGGAGCTTCAATCGGTTGGCAAATCTCCATACCGGTCTGCCGACGCTTTAGCGCGGGCACAAAGAACTGGATCAATTCTGCGCCGGATGATTTCCACAACCCACCCCATAGCGCTAATTTCGCATTATCCATGTTTAGTTTGCCAGTGGTGGACTTCACCAACTCGGCTAAAAAGTCTGCTGCATCTGAGACGATCTTTTTTGCGGTTTCATCTTCCCGGATCAACGGCAGAATTTTTTCCGTAAAGGCTGCAATTCGATCAGGTGTCAGG
Source organism: bacterium (assembly GCA_026394195.1). Lineage (GTDB taxonomy): Bacteria > Electryoneota > B3-LCP > B3-LCP > B3-LCP > JAPKYS01. The sequence continues at coordinate 79,407 of JAPKYS010000010.1, forward strand.
CTGCCTGAATTGGCCAGCGGAATGATTTCTCTGATGTCATTCAATCCAAATTCTTCGCAGGTCAGCTTGCGCAGCCGTTCCGACCCGCCTCTGCCATCTGCGCTGCGCAGCGCCGCTTTGATTGCTTTGATAGCGATCCAATAGCCGCTGCCTTCATCCCCCAATAGACGCCCAAAGCCTCCCGTCCGTTCGACTTGACCTTGCCGGTTCATTCCCAGGCAGATGCTCCCAGTGCCTGCAATCAGCAACAAACCCGGTCCACCCTGGAAAGCTCCCCAGAGCGCCGCCAGAGCATCTGAGATGACTAGAACTCGGGATGCTCCGCTCAAAGATACGATCTCAGCCTCAGTCCTCTGGCGGACTGGTTCGTTTCCGACACCGGCTAATCCGGCGCCAATTAGCAATTCATGCGGGGGTTGGAGAGTTTTTCGTAAAGGTTCAAGCAGTTCAGTGATATTTTGGCCGAATTTTTCCCATCCGACAGTCAATGGATTTAATCCCTTCCCTTCGGTTTGGGCAATCAACTTTATCTGATCATCAACCAGGATGGCGCGAGAATGGCTGCCACCCCCATCAATGCCGATCAAATACCGATTCATTGCAGCTTCCCCTGATTCTGATTGATGACGTTGCGACGCATGAGCGCACGCTGTCGCGCCAGTGTTTTATTGCCCAGCTTGAAGGCATGGGATCTGAGGACGTCCGAATTTCCAGGATGTCTGCGGTAGCGGTAGAGGACTTCATGCACTCTGCCGACTTCATATTTTTCACCGACTTTGAGCACCAGGTCGTAATCTTCTCCGTACTGTCCGAAGTCCTCCTCGTTGTATCCGCCGAATTCATCGATGGCTGCCTTGCGCCAGACGCGCACTGCGCCCGCGCCATCGACCCGTAAGATATTATTGCGGTTGTACTCCAAGTGTTTAATGATACCGAAATCAGTCAAGGTATTTCCCTGCTCATCCATCAATTCGTAGTAAGAAATCGCCAGTGCCCAATCGAGATTGACGTCAAGATGTTCGACCATGGCTTGCAGGGTGCGCTCTGTGTATTCATCGTCGCTGTCCAATTGGGCAATATACTCGCCGCGTGCGTTGTTGACGCCTGTGTTCAGAGCTTTGGCGATGACATTATCCGAAAGGCTGACCACCCGGATACGTGGATCTGCAACAGCCAGTTTCTCCGCAACCTTCAGAGTGTTATCCTCAGAGGCGTTATCGATGATGATAATCTCAAAATTCTGGAATACGCCGCGCTGAACGCTCTGGATTGCCAAAGGCAAAAAGCCGGCGCGGTTGTGCACCGGAACAATTACGGTAATTTGTGGTTCAGTTTTTTTCGGTGGAACAAATCGTCCTCCGGGCGGCTTCGCAAGATAAGCGTCTCTTCGTTGTAACGCTGCGCTGAAAATGTTTTCCACTTCCTTCTCTTCCTGAGGATCCATAAAGAGATATGAAAATCCTCCGAATTTGCCGCGGCCGGGAAAGAAAAGTGAGGAGGCGCCCAAGTCGGAAGCTTCAGATCGTTTGGTGATCGTGCCAATCGGTTCCGAGATCAGTACACCTTGCTTTTGACAGGTTAGTTTAAGACGCAGGTCGTAGTCCGGGCGGTAGCGCAATCCAGCCGGGCATCCACCGATATTTCGGAGTGCGCTGACGCGGTAAAATTCCAGTACACCCCAATCCTCGCGTTCAGTGACGTCATCCGGGCGGGGATTTGCCTCGATGAGGTTGAGTTGGCTGTCTTCAGTCTTTTCAAAGTAGTTGCCGTAGATGTAATCAGCGCCTCCACCCCGATACGCCGCCTCCGCAATTAAATTCGGCAGCGCAGGCACAATCTCGATGCCGGTTTGAAGCACGGAGACGAATTCTCCAATCAGATGAGGAAGCGCTCGGTTAAGCATATCGACAAACCCTCGGGGAGGACCTCCCGACAGAATGTCGGCGTAAAACAGAGATCGCAATTCCGGCAGATCTTCAAATGTCAGTAATTGGAGATTTTGTGCTGCGGGTTGGAGTGACCGAAGGGTTCGTCCCCATTCATCTGAGCTGCCGACGTTGGGAAGGATGAGGGAGAGAGTCAAATTTTTCTTCATCGTTGATCAGGGGTTGCTGAAGTTTTACTTGATTTTTGAATTGGAAAAAGTTATAATTAGGTGATGGATATCAGGCTTCCTAAAAATATCGTGATTTGCAGTCTTTTACTGCTCACCACTTCACTGTTCTACTGCACATCATCTGCTCAGGATTCCGGTATTATACTGGAAAATCCCCAGTCCGCTGAGTTGCAGACCTTTACTGCTCATCCCCAGATCGTGCTCGCACTCTCGGGCGGCGGCGCGCGTGGTATTTCGCAGATAGGAGTGCTTAAAGCTCTCGAAGAAGCCCATATCCCCATCGCCGGGATCACGGGTACCAGCATCGGAGCAGTGATCGGGGGGCTCTACGCCGCCGGTTACAGCGCCGACGAATTGGAGGAGATGTTCGTTTCGGTAGATTGGAGCGAAATCTTTCTCGATGCCCCGACTAGAAAAACGCTGCCTCTGGCGCGCAAAGCCTCGCAATCGACCGCCATCCTGGAGTTACGCTTCGAGGGAGTCAAACCTTACATTCCTTCTGCTGTCGCCGCAGGACAAAAACTTTCAAGCCTGCTGGTTGAAAAAGTTAACAATGCTCCTTACCGCGGCGAACCTGACTTTTCCCATCTGAAATTTCCCTTTGCTGCCATCAGCACAGACTTGAACACCGGTGAGCGTATTGTCTTCCGGGACGGCGATCTGAGTGAAGTCATGTTCGCTTCCATGGCTTTTCCACTGCTCATAGCGCCAGTCCATTGCGACAATAGACTCTTGATTGACGGAGGCATCACCGAAATTATTCCAGTTCCAACGGCGCGCGGAATGAGTGATTTTGTCATCGCAGTCGATGCGACCTCTCCTACTATCATGCCACCCGGACCGCATGAACCCTGGGAAATTGCCAACCAGGTCACCGGGTTGATGCAGGCAGCGCGGAAAACCCAGCTCTTGAGTGAAGCACGCTATGTGATCATACCCCTGGCTGATTCGCTCTCATCTTTTTCCCTGCCCAACGTTCATTACCTGATTGAACAGGGTTATCAGGCGACTAAAAAAGACCTCCCAGCCATTATTGGTCTGATCGAATCATGGGAAGGAAAAGGTGATAGCTCGTCTTATCCGATACGTCATCTGAAATTCGAACCCAATCTGGTCGACATTACTCTATTGAGCAAGTTGAATGTGCCACTCTTTCTATCAGAAGGATGGCAGTTACGCAAGCAGATGATTATCTTTGATCTGCATCATTTGGAGCAAGATCGAGGCATCCACAGCGCCACAGCAGTAATTTCCGGAGATACTCTAATCTTCAAACTGGAAGAAAATCGTCTTGTCAAAGAGATTGAATTGTCGGGTAACGCTCAGATTGCTTCGGCAGAGTTGAAGCAACAGCTTATAGGTCACCTGGTGGTGGATTCGTTGCGTATGAGTGACCTGAATATATGGAAAATCCTCTGTAATTATCGATCGATCGGCAATCCTTTAGCTAAAATTGTCGCTGTACAGCAGGATTCAACGGGATGCGTGCACATTCAAATTGATGAAGGTGTCATCAAGAATATTTCAATTGAAGGCGTATACCGCATTAGTCCGGGTCGAATCAAGCGCGATCTTAATCTGCGAGTCGGCAAGCCCCTGCAAATTAACGAGCTCATGCGCGGGTTGGATGAACTTTACGGCAGCGACCTCTTTGAATTAGTGCGAGCTACCTTGGTTGATGCGAGCATAACGATCAAAGTTACCGAACGACCTCCATTGCGGCTCCGATTTGGAGTTGGTGCCGATTCAGATCGAAAAGGCAGGGGTTTATTGGAATCGTCTTATCAAAACCTGCCTTTCGCCGGCGGCAGTGTTACGTCATGGATAAAGTATGGGGAGCTGGATCAAAGATATGATCTGACGTATCGAAATCTGGCAATTTTCCGCACCTATCTGGAAGGATCTGCGACCGGTTTCTCATCCCGCACTGAATATCATTACTACGATAACACAGGCAAAGCAGGGGATCTCTATCACTTTGAGCGCCTGGGCGCTCTAATCCAGGCAGGGCAGCAATTCCGTACCTGGGGGCGCTTATTGGTGGGTTTGGAAGTGCAGCGTATCCGCACAGATTATCTCGGCGGTCCCAATGAACTCGATTTGCGCAAACTCTTTGTTCGTTCCGAATTTGATACTCAAGACCGCACACATTTTCCCACTTCGGGTCTTCGCTATGAGTTTTTAGCGGAAACTGCAGCTTCAACGCTGGGAGGCAGTGAATCTTTCAATCGGCTCCATATCGATGTGCAAAATAATTTGGCTATCAGCCGCCGTCTGATCGTCAGTGGAAGGTTCCAGGGAGGGGTTTGCGACCAAGCCACTCCGTTTTCCGAATGGTTCCGCCTGGGTGGTGAAGAAGCCTTCTACGGCCTGCATGCCGGGGAGATGGCCGGGCGGCATCTCGCCGCGATAAGTCTTGAATTCAGAGAAGATTTAATCAGTCGTTTTTTGGCAGACGCTTATGTGTCTGTCCGAGCTGACTTGGGAAAAGCGGGTTTAATCGATATGCGCAACAGCATGGCAGACCTGCAGAAAGGAATTGGAGTGAGTTTTGCGCTGGACACTATGCTGGGACCGATGTCGCTATCATTTGGACATCTTTTTGAAGATCGCACCATGCAATCGAGGAATCTGGTTTACTTCAATCTTGGCTATCGCTTCTAATGTTCCTGCAGCCATACCGTGACGATATATAATGCCGTAAAACCGATCTGAAGCAAGATAAATAGTCCAGCCGACAGGTTCGGTTTTCCGGACCTCATGCGGCGAAGACAGATCCAGCTTGTCGTGATAGGGAGGATCATAATGCCCATTCCGTGCGAGGGTTCAACGACATAAACAGTGTAGAAGATGATCATGAGCGTGGTTAACAGTGGTGTAGATATCAGTAGCCAACGCCATGATTCCGACAAGCGTTTCTTGATCCCTATGGTAAAAGCTGCGGTTATTACGGCGGCAGCTACGCCAATCATCAGTCGTTCGTTGAGCATGTTAGTTTCCGGAGCCTATTGTTATATAATATTTACTAAATATTGCTTGCATTGATAAACTTTAATTTTTATATTTACTGTCGTTTGATAACCTCAATGAGCCATTCATGCGATCAACCGTGCGCCGCCCTAACAACCGAAGGCTGTTTCCTTGATACTATTATTCACATAAATAGATCCAAGTGTATTCTCTGAAAAAGTAACCAGGAACCAATCATACACTGTGACAGTAAACGTTATATCATGAAAACCAAGCCGGTTCGGATCTTCGATGTATCACGCCTCCTGCGTATTCCCAGCAACACCCTGATTGCCTTTCTCAAGGGTAAGGGGTACGACGTCATAGGAGACTACTTCTCGCCCCTCACTGATAAGATGGTTGAACTCATCCAGAATGGTTATCATGATGGGCCCCCCTTCAAGGAATTGGATCCATACCTGCGCCTGGCTGAGGTTTGGTCCGATCAAAACCCTGCTCTGGTCGAGCAAATGCATAAGCCCCCCCAGGCTAAAGCTCCATCTCGGAAAGATGACGTAGTTAAGGAACCCGTCCATCGCAGACCGAGGAAGCCGAAAATCAGCTTTGCGCCGCGCCAGGTTTCACCCTACGCGTATACCGGTCGAATTGCTTTGGAATTCATCGATCTGGAACTGATCCATCAGATCCTGACGTTAGAGGAGGAGAAGAAGATACTCATTCGCGACTATTTCCGGCGAAAAACCATATTGAAAGCAATCTCGCAACTGGAATAAATCAAATCTAAACAATAAACGGAGTCGTAATGGCAAAGCACAAATCGAATTTGGACGTGGCAGAGTGCCTGAAATACTGGCGCGCTCAAAAAGGGTTATCGCAAACCAAGCTGGCCGAACTGGGTCAGACCAGCGCTCTGACCATCAGCCAATTAGAATCAGGTAAACGCAAAGCCCGTGAATCCACACTTAAAAAGATACTTGACGGTTTCGGATTGACTCAAGATGAGTTTTTCTCTCGGCGTGATCGAGCCTCCGCGGTACTGGAAGCGCCTGCAGTCGTAAAACCGGTAGAAGCTCCCCGCCTGGCGCCGGCGCCTGCCGTTTCTGTAAAAGAAGCCGGAATCGGAACTCGTCTGTCAAATCTCGACCTGGAACTGCTCAATCGCATTCTTAACCTGGACTTTGACGCCAAGTTGGAAACCCTGCGTTTCCTGCAAAATATGCGATAACGATTAAATCAGGAATTCAGAACATAGAACACAGGGGGACGCAGTGTGCTGCGTCCCCCTGTGTTACAACGTTACCGGCCATGCAAAGTCGCGTGGCGCTTTGAGGAATGCGTGTCCGCCACAGGCGGATCACTTCATCACCACCAACTTCTTCGTCGCTGTGAAATCTCCCACCCGGACGCGGCAGAAGTATATGCCCGCCGCGAGCCCTGAAGCATCCCAAGCGATGTGGTGATATCCTCCATGTCGCCAGCCGTCAACTAATGTTGCCACCTTCTGACCCATCATGTTATAGACTGCCAGATTGACATTTCCAGCCTGCGGTAAGCCGAGTTTAAGCATCGTCATCGGATTGAAGGGATTCGGATAGTTCTGCTCCAGCGTATAGTCCTCCGGAATGATCTCGGTCGTTGTAATGGCGTATTCGTCGAAAATATCGCCAGATACCGACGATTCACCGATCCAGGGTCCTCCATCCGCCACCGTTGATTTGGTGATAGTGAAGAAACTGCTGTCCTGCACCCTGCTCGGATACGTTCCGATGTAGCTGATGAAGCACAGTGTCCCCGAGCTTATGCTCCCTGCTATAGCTTGCGCCAACACGCAGGTTGGGTTGGCGCCGCCCGGCAGCGATCTTGAAATCGGTCCGAAAACTGGGGTGTACTGCCCAATCGAATTACGCACTTTATTCCAGATCTGGAAGGTTTGCGGTGTCGTGACCAGGTTGTGGACGATGATATTATACTGGAAGCTTCCGCCGTTGGCGGGAATGGTGATAGGCGGAGAAATTGGTGTGGTCTCAATGCTAAGAATTGAGTTCTGATTATATTTAATAGTAGCATAGTCGTAATCTGACCCACTTTCAGTGCTATATCCTGTCACATAGACATTCCCGGCTCGGTCTACAGCAGTGGAATAAGCTCTATCATCACCGCTCACTGAGCCATTATATCGCACTATCCATAGTTGGTTTCCAAAAGAGTCATACTTGAGCGTGGCATAGTCGTAGTTGGTGCCATTTCCGATGCTTTTTCCTGACACATAGACATTACCATTTCTATCCACGGCAATCGCTCGTGCTCCGTCAATGTTATTTCCAGGTCCATTATAACGTGCGACCCATTGCTGGATACCATCCGTGCTATATTTCACCGTGGCGTAATCGCAGTTGGTGATATTTGCATGACTACATCCGGTCACATACACATTACCGGTTTCATCGATGGTAAATGAATCAGTATAATCCTCACCATTATCGGGATTATTATAGCGCGCCACCCACTGCAGTGTCCCATTTGGGTTATACTTGATGGTAGCGTAATCAAAGTCGGTTTGGTAACCATAACTATATCCCGCCACATAGATGTACCCATTGACATCAACAGCAACGGAACGAGCTTCATCTAAATCGTTACCAGGTCCATTGTAGGTTGCTATCCATTGCTGGTTCCCTGTGCTATCATACTTGACGGTCGCGTAATCCAACCCCGTTTCGCTTCCGAGACTATAACCCGTTACAATTACCTGCCCATCCCCATCGACTGCGGCAGAAAACGCTTGATCTGCACCATTACCAGATCCATTGTAGCGAGTTACCCACTGCTGAGTCCCAGCTGAATTGTACCTGATTGTAGCGTAGTCGTAGTCTGTTCTGTCTCCTGTACTATACCCTGTCACATAGGCATTCCCGACTTGATCAACTGCGACAAAAGTGGCACAATCATCTCCATGACCGGGTCCATCATAGAATCTGACCCACAGCCGGTCTCCCATGGAATTATACTTGATGGTGGCATAGTCACGATTTGTTCCTCCAACTGCGCATGATCCTGTTACATAAACATTCCCTTCTCTATCTACAGCGAGGGAATTAGCTTCATCATCGCCATTTCCCGGGCCATTGTAGCGTGCCACCCAGAGTTGATTACCGCTGGCGTCGTACTTGATGGTGACATAGTCAGTATTGTCCATGTTTTCGCTATACCCCGTCACATAGATATTACCCGTGCTGTTTATGGCAAGGGAATAGGCAATATCCCTGCCTTGCCCCGTCCCGTCGTATTGTCCGACCCATTCCTGATTGACCTGGGCGAAAAGTCGGGTAACAACCACTGTAGTAAGGGCGATCCCGACCAGAAGAACGAAAGTGGGATGATGAAAGTTTCTCATGTATTAGTCTCCTGTAATTTAAATTGGAAAGTAAGAATTTTTTAAATGAACCGCCTGGGATATCTGAATATACATAAAATATTATTAAAACGCAAGAGATTCTGAAAACGTTTAATGCGTGTCAAATGAGCCTACAGAGTCATAGTGGTGAAGAATTTGTGATTGTATTTTTAATAATGTACGTTTATCAATTATTATTTCCCTCAGTAGTAACCCGACCACTTTATAGTGGACAGTGTTCGCCCGCTATTCCGAATTGTTCGGAAGCGGCTGTCCGATTCCCGACGCGCTTCGTTTGCGGGAATGACAGCTTATAGTTTGTCCAGTGTTTTCCGGTCGGATTAATAGTAAATTACTTGGATTCTTACCGGACGTCTAAGAGGAAAAGTGTGAAATCCAGTCAGACCTATTCGTGAAAAGTTCCGAACCCGTTCAGTCCGACCCCAAAATTATCTGCATATATTCTTGGCGATTTATCAAGGGTTAACTCAGATCTGAAAAATTTCACTTGACTTTAATTACTTTTACTGTTAACTTACACAAAAATACATACAAAACAACTTCGTTTACACAAAGAAGCCATTTCCATGCGCGTCCTGCTCATACAATCGTACCTTGGTCGTCGCGAACCGCCCGTGGCGCCATTGGGACTGGCAAACTTGGCAGCGTACCTCGACACCCACACAATCCGAATTTTTGATCCAAACGTCCACATCAATCCCACCATCGATACCTTCGCAGTAATCGAAGAATACAGGCCCGATTTTATTGGGATTTCACTTCGTAATATCGACACCACAAATTACCGCGATCCTTTCTTCTACTTCGAGCATTTCCAACGATTTGTTCGTGATCTGAAAGAAAACGTACACCGGATACCGATTGGGGTCGGCGGCAGTGGCTTCTCCCTATTCCCACGACAAGTAATGGAACGGGTACCTGAAATTGAATTGGGATTTTTCCTCGAGGCGGAGGTGGCTCTTGATACTTATCTACGTAAGGGAGAGGCTATCGCCAATATCCCCGGTATCTACTACAGAGAAGCCGGCAAGATCGCATTTTCAGGTCCTCCGAAACGGTTAGATTTTACTCAGATTCGTTCTCCCGCCTGGGATTTAGTTGAATTACCCAAGTACGTCCGCTGGGCTGATCGTGACGCAGTGGGAGTGGAAACCAAGCGTGGCTGTGCACTGGCTTGCAGCTACTGCACTTACCCACTTCTGAGTGGACCTGAACTCCGACTCAAATCCCCAGACAGAGTGATTGAAGAAATAGCTGTACTCATCGAACGTTACCAGCTTCCTCGGATTTTTTTCTGTGACCCCATTTTCAATCACCCGCAACAGCATGCCGAAGCCATCTGTCATGCAATTTTAAACAGGGGGCTGAAGATTCGCTGGGGAGCTTACCACCAGGATCGCAGCCTGACACCTGAATATGTCAATTTGGCTCGCCAGGCGGGCTGCGATGAATTTTTTTTATCACCCGACGCTGCTACTCAACAAACTTTGCAATTACTCAACAAAACGACTACGGTGGAATCGCTGAGCCGTTCACTTGATATTTTCACACAAAATCGCCAGACGCGAGTTTCTTACAATTTTTTTATAGCTGTGCCGGGATCAGGTTGGAAGGATCTCGCGGCAGCAGTATACTTTTTAGTCAAAGCCAAATTTAAATTGGGTCGACGTCTCTTCCGATGGAAACTCAGTTATATGCGCTTTGAGCCCGGCACAACTCTGACTCGACAGTTTTTCAATAGAAACCGCCAAGAGGATGCGCTATTACCCCAAAAACAAAGCGAGCTGAAGAATCTCTTTTTCCGAAAGGGAAATTCGATATTTTTAAATATTCTGCTCTTATTGCATTTTTATCGTGGACTTTGGTTCGGACGGAGGAATACGGTAGCCGGGGAGTGTGAACAATGAGGCATGGCTACCGTTGGCGAGATGGTGATATCGATATCATCCGCTCCGTATGTTGGTCGCCTCCAGGTTGTCATGGCGGATGTGGTGTGCTTCTCAAGGTTCAGGATCGCCAGTTAATTGGAGTTCGAGGTGACCCCGAAAATCGCTTCAACGCTGGGCGTCTATGTCCGCGAGGAAAATGCATCGTTGAAGCGGTATACCATCCTCAGAGATTACTTCACCCATTAATTCGGGACGGACAGCGCGGTGAAAACCACTGGCGCCGAACCAGCTTCGCTGAAGCAGCCGATTTGATTGCCGGTAAGTTTTTAAAAATTAAGCGCTCATTTGGGGCGGAATCGATCATCTTCTGTAAGGGTACCGCGTTAGACGTCGGCGCTTGGCTACCGCGTTTAGCATATGCTTTTGGTAGTCCCAACTACTTTGGTTTTGGTCCCGGAAATGGTAATGCCTGTTATCGTCCCCGGGTAGCGCTCTCCACCGTTGTCATGGGAAGTCTGCCTCTACCCGATCTGGGTCAGTTTGAAACCCCTGCGCAGCAATATCGACGACCGGGCTGTATTTTAGTGTGGGGGGCTAATCCGATTAACTCCAATCCAGATGGGTTGCATGGTAGTTGGGTGCTTGATCGTTTAAAGGATGGCACGGGATTAGTCGTTGTCGATCCGCAAAAAACCGGGATTGCTGAGCAGGCTCAACATTGGCTGCGTCTGCTTCCCGGTACTGATGGCGCTCTGGCTTTGGGGTTAATCCGAGAACTATTCCATTCAAACCTTATCGACGAGGTCTTTTGTCGGGATTGGGTGTTGGGGTTACAGGAACTGCGACTTGCAGCTGAGCCTTATAACCCAGAGCGTACTGCTGCCCAGACTGGTGTAGCCCCTGCTGATGTTATTAAAGCAGCTCGCTTTCTGGGACATTCCAATCCGCTGGCTTTGGTCTGGGGTGTTGCCGTAGATATGAACCCTGGATGTTTGGGAACTATTCATGGACTCCTGGCGCTTGCAGCCCTGACTGGAAGTATCGAAGTTCCCGGTGGTATGGTACTGCAAAGTGATCCGTTTAACGTCCGACGTCGTGGCGATTCCGCAACAAATTTTTCTGAAGTCATTACCAGACGGATCGGTGCTGATCGCTATCCTTTAATCGAGATCGGCAACCCTTATGGTCAGCCCGATATATTGCTGGATCAGATGGAGTCCAACCAACCCTATCCCATCAAAGCTGCCTGGCTCCAGGGAACGGGCATAGTACCCTCTTCCTTTGCTGATCCGGAGCGGGTGCTGCGTCTGTTTGACCAACTCGAATTCATTGTGACGATTGACACTTTTCTAACCCCAACAGCTGTCGCCCTTGCGGATGTGATTTTACCGGCAGCCATGTATCCGGAAAAGGATAGCCTCTTTGTGCATTTCTCACAATTGGGAGCGATAAATAAGGCAGTCGAACCACAGGGAGAATGTCAGGCTGACGCCGAAATCGTGCTTCAGTTGGGTCGCCGAATCGCTCCGCAGCACTTCCCCTGGATAAACGCTCGAGAGTGGATTGAAGATCGCCTCCGACCTTCAGGTTTAACATTCGCAGAATTACAACAGCGAGGATCCTTGGTAGCGCCCCTGACCTACCAAAAACATGAAAGGGGGATGTTGCGCCCAGATGGGAAGCCAGGCTTTGCCACCCTTTCCGGAAAAATTGAACTGGATTCCTCCCTGTTGCGGGAATTGGGATTAATGTCAACGGCTCATTATCATGATTGCAAAAGTGAGTACCGTCAACAATATGGGATCAAAGATTTTCCTTATTTACTGACCAGTGGAACTCGACGACCCTATTATTTTGGCGCTGAGCACCGCAATATCCCTTCCTTGCGGCGCAGACAGCCGGAGCCTTGGGTAGAGATGAATCATGATACCGCAATTCAAGCTGGAATTGAAAATGATGATTTAGTACGTATCTTTAGTCCCTTCGGCAGTTGTACTATGAAAGCAAGGATAAGCGAGCGGTTTCCCGCGGGTGTTGTGCACTGCGATAGTGGGTGGTGGTATCCTGAGCAGGAGGCTGCTAAACCCGAACTTTTTGGATTTCGTCGCAGCAATGTCAATGCTCTGCTACCTTCTGGGTTGCAAGGACCGGGTGGTTTCGGTTATCCCTTCCGGTGTTTTGTTTGCAACGTTCAGAAAGTTGATGTAGTGGATAACAAAGATGCGAATTGAGTAGCCCCCAATGGACGATTACTGCCAACATATCTCCGGTCGAATCGGGTTCCGATTATCAGGATTCCGAAGATACCGTTTACGAACGGCTCTGGAGATTCTCAGAAATTTAAACTACAACGGGGTCGAACTCTGCCTCGAACACGGAGAACTTGACCCAAAGGCATCCGGGACGCTCGATTCAGCAACTCTAAATAACTATTTAATGGAAAACAAATTAACTGCCACCGCGGTCAGCTTTCATGGCAAATTGGCAGGCTGGGAAGAGAAACGATATAAATGCGAGGCTGGATTGGAGTTGGCACACGAACTCGGGGTTCAAACCTTTATCTCCGGATCGATTCAAAGTCATGATTCGGATAGCTTTTTAGAGATGTGCCGTTTCACTGAAGCGATGTGTCATCGTGCGGAAAAACTCGACTGCTGCTTCGCGGTGGAACCGGAACCGAATACCGTTATCGCTGACTTCCAAGCTATGGAACGTTTATTCCAAGCGGTGGGATCACCCCGACTAAAGGTCAACTTTGACGTCGGTCACGCTTTTTTAACAGAATCCAACCTCTGCGATAATATCATCCACTGGGGCAGCCGGATTGTGCATACCCATGTGGAAGATATCCGAGGTAAGAACCACCGACATCTGCTCCCTGGTGAGGGCGATCTGGATTTTAAAATGGTACTCGATGCTTTCATTAAAATCAAATATTCAGGATTTTACACCTTGGACCTGTTCGATATAGCGATGCAACCGAAGTACTACGCTCGAATTGGACATGAAGCGCTTATTCGCTGGGTCGAATAATGAGAAACGACAACGGATCATCAAGGTTTACGTTTGGCATTGGTTTGACAGATAAATGCAACACCAACTGCCCGCACTGTTATTCACGAGCTGGTAATCAGCAAAACGATTTAGATTATGATCAGATCATCGGGTTGGTGAATGCGTTACCGGTGCACAGCTTGAATTTCGGGACGGGGGAGAGCATTCTTTACCCTCGTTTTTTCGAGCTAATACGTGAATTATCAGATCGCAAAATCAAAATGGCATTGACGACCAACGGATTCACGGTGCAAGAACTATCCGAATCAGACTTGTATCGTTTCCATGATATTGATTTTTCCCTCGATTTTCCGGAAAAAGCGACGAATGATCCCTGGCGTGGAACCGGATCGTTCGAGTGTGTCATGGATGGAATTGCCCGCTGCCGCCAGCTCGGGATTGAAGCGAGTTTGGTAAGCTGTCTTATGCAGCATAATTCCGCTGTAATGGGTAAACTGGCAGAGCTGGCTTGCAAGTTAGGTATTAACCTGCGGGTTAACATCTATAAACCAGTAAATAGTAATCAGTATAAACCAACTTATAACCAATTTTGGGCTGCTATTGCCGATATGGCGAGCACAGCTCACATCACGGCTTGTTCAGAGCCGATTATCAATGCCGCCATCGGTCATTTAGCCAATCAACCGGGAGCCCCATGCGGACAAAATAGTTTTCGTATCCATTCTGATGGTAAGGTGATGGGGTGCGTCTACCTGAAACAAAGCTCTGTAACTATTGATCAACTTATCGATGATTTCCTTACCAGCAGGGAGACCATAGTCGAATCATTAAATCTTGCCCTACCGGCAGTTTGCAAAGATTGTGATTATTTAAAAGCCTGCGCCGGCGGCTGCACAGCTCGTAGATTACTGGGTAAACCCGATGAACCGGATGAGTATTGTTTCGTAGTGCGCGGGGATCAACCTAAGATTTCTGCTAAATGGGATAAAAGTCATAATTTAGTGCATGAGAATTACCTATGTACGATGATTTTTTCCGCCTAAGCGACTCGAAATTAACGGACAAATTGCATTTTCTTAAACAACTCCAGAAAATGCAATGGTCTGAAACACTATGGGCTTCCCAGCGTGGGGATTGGATTGTTCTCTATCGCCCGTTGAACCTGGGACTAGTTTATATGCGTAAAGATTGGATTAAAGCCTTGTCGGACGGCGTAAAGGTCATGCCTGAAGACCTCGTCGTAAGGTTGTGCTCTGAGCGGATTCTGCAACCTGTAGTTAGTGATTGGGATGACGTAGATCATCGGGCTCTGGTCGAGATTGCTCGCAGTGGGACTTTTCGATTCATCTGTATCCTACCCACGAATGAATGCGTTTTGAGCTGTCGGTATTGCCATCAACGTACTGGTCGGGGTTTAGGTCAGACCATGACTCGTGACGAAATAATTAAAGGTTTGCAACTCTCCGCCCTCCTCTGCACCAACCTGATGAAACCGGTGGACATTCTAATTTATGGCGGTGAGCCCCTGCTTGCCTTTCCTCTGACTGAGGAAATCTTACGACTGACCCGTTCTGAGCTACTCTTCGGCCAGAAAGAGGTGCGAATCTGCTTCACCACCTCAGGTGTGGGGATGACATCACACCATGCCAAAGTACTGGCGCAGAATGACGTATTCGTTATTCTCTCTATAGATGGTCTGGCTGAAGTGAATGATAAAGTAAGGGTCGGAGCCGGCATCAGCGCATTTAAAGCGGTTGAACAGGCTTATTTTTTGTTACGAGAGCTGGGTTGTCGGGTAGGATTGTCGGTCACCTTAGGTAAGCATAATACAGCCGACTTCGCTTATCAAGTCGGGTCGCTTCTGGAGCGTTTTCCTCCTGACGACGTCGGCTTAAACGCTTTTCTTCACCCCTGCAGCAAAAAGATGAATCCCTACCAGGTTTCCGCTGAATCGGCATTGCCGGCGCTGATATCCGGTTGGGCAGTGGCTCAGCGCCATGGGGTTTATGCAGAACAACCTTTACGGCGTTTGCGACCGTTTGTTTTCCGAAATCCACTTTTGAAAGATTGTTCTTCACCTGGTGAGCGATTAGTGTTAGCGCCGGGTGGAGTAATCGGATTTTGTGATTCCTGCTTTCCTGATCGGAGTTGGTTTTATCCCTATGCAGATTTCCCATCTGAAGATCACCCTGACTATCAACTTTGGGCGAGTCTATCTTCGCCTGAAATTCCCCAATGCAGCCAATGCCCCGCAATGACCGTTTGCGGAGGAGCCTGCCGCTACGATGCCTATCGAGCTTCAGGATGCTTGGATGGTGTGGATCCTCGCCGTTGTAGTTTTGAGCGATCCTTCCTGAACTGGATGATCTGGGAGCTGTTCAATAAAATAGAAGATAAAACTGAGCCTTGGCTCTTCCCGGAAGATGGAATTCGCCGAGTACTCATTGATCATATACCATTAGCCTCTCGAAATCAACCTTTCACAGCGGGCAGCTTTTCGCAGGGGAGAATGGCATGACCGCGGTTTTTCATGCAAAAGAGAGGTATTTTCTATTTCGTCATGGAGAGTTCATCTGCCGTTATGGAATGTACGGGATGACCCGGGAATATTACTCGATCGATCACACCTTACCACCTGAAAAAGATGCTGAAATTGAAATTCCAATTTCCGCGCCTCGAGTTCGGACGATGCAAGCAGTGATCACTTCAGAATGTAATCTTCACTGCCACTATTGTTCGTTTTCGGCTAATGCTCCGATACTGAACAGCCGGAAAATGAGCCGGGCAGAAATCGAAGCTCTCTGCAGAGAATTCAATTCCGAGATGGGAGCGGACGGCTTACTGTTGATTACCGGAGGCGAACCGGAATTGTACCGCGAGGCGGTCGATTTCCTGGTTGAAAATATCGTTGGTAAGATTATTATGTTTACCAACGGCACCCGGACTGAGCCTGATCGTTTGCGATATTATCGGGATCACAGTGTGGGGGTATTGTTCTCTCTGGATGGTGATTTATTCGCACACAACATAGCCAGACCCGGTGCTGGTGGTTCTTACAACCGAGTAGCTCAAGCGTTGAAAGAGGCGCGTGAGCTGGGACTCGATTACGGTATTTCTGCTGTAGTTGGCGATCATAATATAGACCGTCTCCCTGAACTGGTAGAAACCATCTTCGATGAATTCCGTCCGGCCAGTCTGGGTTTAAACCTGCCCCACCATCATCATGATATTGTCTGGAATCGGATCGAAGAATATACCAATGCGCTGATCCGGATTTTTCATTTTGCTCGATCAAGAGGATTGTTCGTAGACCAGATCAATCGCCGTTTTTTACCCCTGGCATCCCGCCGCTTTCGTCTGCGTGATTGCGCTGCTCAAGGTGAGAAGCGCGTTATTTTCCCGGGTGGTATACGCACTTCATGCGTCAACGAAGCAGGTTTAAAGAACCGCCAGGTAGATTGGGGAAATCGCTTGCCTCTTACCCACGGAGAATGTCAAAACTGCTTCGCACTGGCTATTTGTGGTGGTGGGTGCATCTTCGACGGAGAAGCTATCAATGGTTCGAATTGTTTCGATGAACGTAACTGTTATTTAACCCGAAAGCTCTTGGAATTTATGATTTGGGAGTTATGGGAGACACTTGGTGATGCAGCTAATGATTTCGAGCGAATTCAAGCAACATATGCCCCATTGCTGAAGCGTGGAGGAGGGACCCACTTTTCGGTGGGACACGAAACGGGTGCATGATGTAGTTGACACAATTCACTAAAACCTATGACGGACTCGGCAGCCAATATCCGGGAGCATTGGGAAAACCAAGCATCTGAATACACGATGCGGCGGCAATGGAGTGATGCAGATGAGCGGATACTTACGCTGTTGTCAGAAATTGCTGGTACTCGTTTGTTGGAGATCGGTATCGGACCTGGTGTGATGGCTTCAGCCGTTCAGCGCAAAGGTCTCAGTTGGCAGTACCAAGGCTTGGATTTCTCACGAAAATTCCTGTCCTTAGCCAATCAGAATCTGACGAAAAGTATTCCACTTGCTTTGGGATCCGCTGAGTTTCTTCCCTACCAGTCCGAAAGCTTCGACCTCGTGCTGGAGATGGACACCATTCACCATTTCCCTCGCGCCCTGATCCCCCGAACGGTGAAGGAAATCGTTCGGGTTCTAAAACACGACGGGAGATTTATCAGTTTGGAAGACTGGGCTCTGCGGTTGGATGACGAACGCTCCCGCTTGATTTATGAACTGCAGTCGCGGAGATTTACCGTCGTAAATGATTGGGAATACCACCCTTCTGAATCGGAATGGATTACGATCTTCCAGACTGCTGGGTTGGTCGTTGAATCAGTTGAAAATCCTCAGCGCTTCCTGGATATTGCTCAGTATGATAGGCTACCCAGCATTGAAGCAGCAATGGAACTTGCACGTCTGCGCCACATCTGCGGCGCTCAAATACCAAAGGTCAGTATGTCTTTATTTGTCAGCAGGAAACCCTGATGCGAGCTCTGATTTTAGCTGCCGGTCGCGGGTTACGGTTAGGGGTCAAAACGCCTAAAGCGCTGCTGGAAGTTGGTGGAAAAACTCTCTTGGAGCGACTATTGGGTCAATTCCGGGTGCAGGGTATTTCTGAGGTCGGAGTGGTTACAGGTTACTGCCGAGACTCCTTCGAGCCGATCGTCCGACAACTGGGGGCATACCCGATTTACAACCGAGATTACGCATCCACAGATAATCTCATGTCTTTTTACGTAGGCGCAGAACTTTTAGACGGTCCGCTGATTTTAGCTCATTCGGATTTAATTATTGAAGATAAACTGCTCGGACAATTGATTGCAGCAACAGGGGATATAGTATTGCCTTTGGATCGATCTACAACCGATGTGGAAGCGATGAAAATGGTCGTATCGGGAGATATAGTGGTGGATCTCGGTAAAACGATCCCGGTTGAGAAGGCGGCAGGCGAATCGATTCCACTCATGAAGTTTTCCACTGCAGGACTTAAAGCTGTCAAGAAAGCAGTGGCAGCAATACTCGATGAGAAACGCCCCTGCCGGTACCTTGAGGAAGCGCTGGTGGAAGTCATCAGTCGCGATATCTGTAACATACGCATGGCTGACGTCACTGGGTGTTATTGGATTGAGATCGATAATCCGTCGGACCTACGAAGAGCTCGGCGGAGCTTCGGAGGTGACGATGTCCCTGCGTGATTTAGAGCTGGATGAGGCGACTCTTCTTCAACAATCTCGAGAAAATTGGTCCCGGCATTGGGATAAAGTAACTTCTGGACCTCCTCCCGACCTTTTCAGTCGTAAAGCGCAAATAAAGCGCTTTTTCCGACGAGGTGGCAGTGGTGAACTTGCCTGGCGCATCGTTTTAAAGGAGACCGGTTTTCCGAAGACGCATCTCATACTGGAAGCCGGCTGCGGAATTGCAGAATTATCTCTTCGATTGGCTGCACACGGTAATCAGATCATGTTATTGGATACCTCCCGATCAGCTCTCCTCTTTGATTTAAAAAGAGCCCGGGATTTTGGATTGCCTGTATATGCAGTGCAAGCTTCAATTTTGCATATGCCCTTCAAACCGAACTCATTCGATTCTATTTTCAACGTAGGCGTGCTGGATCATTTTGGCTTGAAAATGCGGTCACAGGCTTTGGCAGAAATGTTGCGGATGGCTGGTGTTCATGGTAGAGCCATCAGTATTAATAATGACATTCGTTCTCTGATCCACCCAATTGCCATGCGACACGCACAGAAGACGGGCCGTTGGCCCTTCGGATTTAAGGCAGCTATTAGCAGTCTAAAACCCTGCCTGGCGCCTGAGTTGTCTCAGAATATTACAGTGCGGGAATATTCACGAGGGATGATAGGACAACTGGAGTATCTTCACTATTTTTTCAATTCTAAATCCCGCTGGCATCGAGTTTTCCTGATTCTATTTTACCTCCTCTCCTGTATCTGCAACTTCCTTAACCGATTTCCAGGTCAATTTCGGGTTACAATAATTGCAAAACGAAATAGAAAAACCTAACGCCTCGATCCCAGAGCTCCCTTGGGAACCCGCGCCATCTTATTGCGACGTTTCGCTATATCGGCGTAAGATTGCCCGTCCATTAGCGCTGAAACTGGCGCCTATTCTGGTTTCGCTGGGCTTTAGTGGTAATGGAGTCTCCTGGCTGAAACTTCTGGTAGGTTTATCAGGGACTCTGTTTTTAATTTCTTTGGATGCCCGCATTGGGTTGGTAGGCATGTTGCTGCTGCATGTTCATTTTGTACTCGATGCCGCCGATGGGGAAGTGGCACGCCGCCGAGGTCATGATGGATATTTAGCTGGTGAGTACCTCGATAAGATCTTCGATCACCTACCTAAAACGGCGATGTATTTTTTTTGGGGGTACGGAGCATACCGATTGACCGGAAGCCAAGTTCCGCTTTTCTGCGGTTTGTTCCTGGCTGCTTGGGTCATTTATCCCAGATTTTGTCTCGTGGAAACACTTCTGGAACGATTGGATAAAGCGCCTGGAGTTCTGTTCCGCCCGGAGTTTCGTTCTGCTTTAAATAGTGCATTTGTTCGTTCTATTAAAAGCAGCGCCACTGATTATGTTTTAACTCTATTCGTCCATCCAGCATTAAACCTGCTCACCATCTGCTATATCTTAGAAATTTTCATGCCGAGATTCACTGCAGCAGGTTTTCAGTTTTCACTGCGCTTTATATTTATCATTCTCTACACTTTCGTGTCACTGGTTAATTTGCTAAGGAAAGTGGTATGCCACTTTCGAGCATTGAATTTTTCCCATTTGGATCCGCCAAAGGGATCACCATGAACCCAAAACAGCGAGGAAGGTGATGGTGAAGTGACGCCCCAGCCGGTAGAATAATAGCCGCTTGAAAGGATTTTGCCAGGTTACCCCACAAAAATACCCCAAAATCCCATTTAAGGACTTTGAGGTATTACCGTTTATTCCCAGCGCCAAGTCGCGAAGCACTTGGCGGAGGAAGGGACAGTGTCCCCGTCGGGGCGACTGGATTTGAACCAGCGACCACATGACCCCCAGTCATGTGCGCTACCAGGCTGCGCTACGCCCCGAAATAGATAATGAGTGATACGTTATTTGTTGAGTAAGGCTAATATCTCTTGTAGATCTTGACGAATCTCAGCTTTGGGAATTGAACTCCCGAGCAGAATATCCTCCTGAACAGGCTGTCTGGCTGCTTTCTCGTCCTGCAATGTTTTACGGGCGCCTTCAATGGTAAAGCGCTGTTCGTATAATAACTCCTTGATTCTCAAAATGCGATCAATATCGACCTGGCGGTATAATCTCTTCCCGCTGCTGTGGCGGGGTGGTTTGATTCCGCTGAATTCGGTTTCCCAATACCGGATGACCGAAGTTGGTAAATCGGCCATGCGGCTGACTTCTCCGATCGAGTAATAAAGCTTGCCCGGTAAGACTGTGGATGACATTCCGCTCTAAACCCGCTCAATTGAGTATCCCTCAATATAACCAATCTCAAGCAGTTTCGCAAGCGTTTTTTCAAAAAGGAGGCAGAGAAAAACGGCTCCCAATTTCCTTTTAGCCTTTTAACCAACGGGTGGTCTTGGAACAGCTCTGCAACAACCGCATCTTCAAAATTTCAAAGAATCGCATCTCCAGCTTGTGTCGCAAGGCTCTCACACCATCAATCTGATAAATCGGCAGTCTCGCTAAAACTCCCCCCATAGGACCAAATAGACCCGGAACGCCGCCGCAAATCTCTTGGTAACCACAGGACCGAGCCATGGTGATGATCTGCCGGTTCACCGCTCCGAAAGGCAATGCCAGTGAAGTGATCCCGCAACCTAATCGGTCTTCCAAAACTTTTTTAGATCCGGCAATTTCATCATTCAAATGTATGTCGTTCAATCGAGTCAAATCCCTGTGTGTGCGGCAGTGAGAACCGATCTCGATTCCGGATTGATGGATTTCATTAATCTGTTCCCAATCCAAATGGCGGCGGCGATTAACCCCCAGCGTTAAATCCCATTTGTTCATGCGGCCAACGTAATCCGTGATGACGAAGACTGTTGCCGGTAGACGTCTTTCCTGCAGTATCGGGAGCAACTCACTCAGAAAGGATTGATAAGCATCGTCGAAGGTCAGACAGACGGATTTTTCCGGACTGGAATCAGTTAAGCCACGCAGTTTGATGATGGACATTCCCGATTCAAGCAAAAAATCCAGGTGACGCCTGAAACTCTGCGGACTCACGCAGTTAATTCCAAAATGAAACCGGCGGCTGACTTCGTGGTAAACCAGGATGCGAGGGATGCGCGCCGGTCCGGGGACGTATACGCTGGGAGTCTTCAGAAAGCCATTACCTCAAGATGCGATGGCACGGTGAGCTATCAATAAGCTTTTCATTGTGGATAGGGTGAAAATTGATCGGCAACCGCCCACCAGCGTTCCTGCTCATAAATCAGACTGAACATGTCCCGACCACTGAGGGTAAGAGTTTGGCTATTTGTTTCCAGACTGATTTCATAATAATAGGTCACGATGGCGAATTTTCCCTCACCATATAGTTGGATTTTGGGATCGATTTCCCTCCATGAGATGATATTGGTCGAATCGACAAACCGTTTCCAGGCGGAAATGCAGGCAGTCTGCCCCTCGATACGCAATCGTTCATGGGGCGCCAAAACCACAATATCTGCATGGAAAAACTTGCTGAGATCGTCAGGTTTTTTCGCCGTAGTCCAAGTATAATTAAGTTCTTGGACGAAGCGCCAGATCTCTTCTTCGATTTTTTTTGAATCGACCTCGTTCATCTCATTTCCCCGAATGCCCGAAACCTCCAGCGCCCCGGATGCTTTCCGGCAGTTCATCGACTTCGATCCACCGTGGATGAAATACCTTGCTAAAAACCAACTGAGCGATACGATCCCCTGGTGAAATCGTCACGTCTTGCGATCCGAAATTGGTCAACAGCACTTTGATTTCACCGCGATAATCGGCATCGATCGTTCCCGGTGCGTTCAGCATCCCCAGACTGTGCTTCAAAGCGAGACCGCTGCGAGGGCGTACCTGTGCCTCAAACCCATCCGGCAGGCTGATGGCGATTCCGGTAGGAACGGCTGTGGTCTGTCCCGGAACCAACAATATCGCTTCGTCAAGGTCGGCGCGCAGATCCAAACCTGCCGATTGAACGGTGGCGGGTTCCGGCAATGGCCAATTTAAGCGCCGCAGCCGCTTTATCTGTACTGGGATCTGTTCCATCTATCTAAGCGATTCGTTTGACGTAGTTTTCGTGGAAGCTCTTCATTTTTTCCACCAGCGCTTCGATCTCGTCTCGCGGCGGCAGGAAGGTGGTGCGGAAATGCAGCGTTCCGGGCTGCTGCCCGAAACCTGATCCCGGAACCACGCAGATGCCGGTTTCTTCCAGAAGCGCCATGCAATAATCGGAATCGCGCCTGGCTTCATAGTCAGAGCGCTGTTCTGCCGTCATGCCCTCGACAGATACTCCGGCTGCGTGCGGGAGTTCGAAGCGGACGAATGCATACATGGCGCCTTCGGGCACGTCGACGAACATTCCCTTGATGCGACTCAATCCCTCGCCCAATATCTGAGCTTTATTCTTGAGATCACTGAGGATGTTACTCCGTTCTTCAGAGTAAAGTTGGTAACTCGCATCGCCTGGCTGGGGCGGTGAGACCATGAGGTAGGTGGCTATTTGACCGTCCACATTGGCGCAGAGACTGATTGACTGCAATTTGATAAATTGCGCCATCACGTTATCCGGCACATTGCGAATTTCCATATATCCACCACGATGTCCGCATTCACCCAGAAATCCTTTGGACACTGAATGGAAGCTGAACAGAGGCACCGAGGTCTCATTCTGATCGTGCATGACCTTGGCGATGGAGAAAAACTTCAATCCCTCACCATAGATATTCTCCTGGTAAACTTCATCTGTAAAAATCGCCAGATTATGGCGCTTGGTAAATTGGATGATCATGACCAGGTTATCGTAAGATAACACCGCGCCGGTAGGATTGCCGGGGTTGATCACCGCCAGCGCCACCGGGTTGATCCCATCAGCCTTTGCCTTTTCAATGCTCTCGGTTAATATCTTCTCGTTCAATTGCCAGCGATTGGATTCGTCCAGATAGTACCCGATCTGTCTGGCGCCGTACAATTTTATAGAGGCGCTGTACAGGGGATACTGCGGGATCGGAATCATGAAACCGTCATCAGTACTTTTCAACAGCGCCAGAATGGCCGCCTGCACACCCTTGCTGGCGCCATCAGTCAGTATAATGTGGTCCCGATCAGCCGGTATGCCGTCTCTCTTTTTAATGAAATCAGCCACCGCCTGGCGGATAAACGGAATACCTGCGCTTTGGGTATAGGCTCCGGTGCCGTGCGGGTGCTTCTCCAGAATAAAACTGGCTTTGGCAACGATATCTGCCG
This sequence comes from bacterium, assembly GCA_026394195.1. Taxonomy (GTDB): domain Bacteria; phylum Electryoneota; class B3-LCP; order B3-LCP; family B3-LCP; genus JAPKYS01. Next base: position 103,274 of record JAPKYS010000010.1, read on the forward strand.
GGTAATGCTTCAGCAGATCTGGCGACGATAGCAATTTGGGGTATTCCAGCAGGCTAATGACCTGTCGCAGGTAGGTCAACGGCTTCTGTTTCAGCGCCTGGGGATTGCCGATGTTGCAGTAGATGATCTTCTTGCCTTGCTCTTCCAACTGTTGCGCGCGGATCACGATGGGACCGCGCACGGCATATTCTGCTCCCAATAAATTGGGATTAAGGTTATCCATTGTAAACATAAGCGGGTCCTCTAAACGTCCAGAATGCTGTGGTTATAGACAACTATGATTTGTTTGCTTTTTTTCGGCGAGGCGTCTTTTCTTCCGGATAGATAATCGCAGTGTACTGTTTTTCAGTAACCAGGAATTCTTGGGCGAGAGCCATTACTTCAGCTTCCGCTACCTGGTCGATCAGAGTCAGGGTTTCATCGAGGGTGACGAACCTGCCGAGATAGATTTCCAGTTTGGCCAATCGGAACATGCGCCCTGAAGTACCTTCCAAACCAAGCACCAAATTCCCTTTTAGCTGTTCTTTGGTCCGGCTCAACTCATCTTTGGGAATGCCTTCTTTTAGGATTTTCCGGTACTCCTCATCGATCACTGCCAGAGTATCGTCCACCCGGTTGGGGTCGGTTCCTACGTATATCCCAAAAACTCCGCTGGATTTGAGTGAATCCAGGAAAGTATAGACGCTGTATGCCAGCGCTTCCTTTTCGCGGATTCGCTGGAATAGCCGGGATGACATACCGCCCCCAAGCAGGTTGGACAACAGCAGCGAAGCGAATTTCCTCTGATCGCTGTAGCTGATTCCGGGCAAGCCTCTGCACAGGTGAGCTCCCTGGCCGGGACGATAGTATCGCTCGAAAGTTGGCTGCGGATACATAACTGCTGGCATCTCTGGGGGATCATCTAAAGCCTTCAGACGCAGTCGTTTCTCGGTTTCAGCCACCAGGCGCCGATGATCCAAATTTCCCGCAGCGGCGATCACGATGCGATTTAACGGATAGTTATTCTGCAGATGATTTTCGAGCTGATTTTGGCTGATTGATCCCACGGTTTCTACCGAACCCAAAATCGGTCTCGCCAGCGGATGATCACCATAAAGGATCTTGGAGAAATAATCGAAAATCAGCTCGTCGGGAGAATCCTCGTATTGGCGGATCTCTTCCGAAATCACCAGCTTTTCACGTTCCAAATCCTCAGCAGATAGAGTAGGGGAGACCAGCAAGTCGCAGAGGACGTCCAGAGCCAAATCAAGGTGCTGATCGAGCACCTGCGCATAGAAACAGGTGATTTCCTTGGAGGTGAAAGCGTTGATGTGACCGCCCACGCCTTCAATCGCCTGGACGATCTGCAATCCGGATCGGTTGGAAGTACCCTTGAAGACCATATGCTCTAACAGGTGAGCGATTCCGGCGAGCTCGTTTCCATCATCGATCGATCCGGTAGTAACCCAGATGCCAATAGCGACGGAGCGGACACTGGGCATCCGCTCCGAAACGATTCGTAATCCACCGTCGGTTATGGTTTTACTGAAGTCATGATCGGTCACGACCACCACCTCTGTGCCCGCCATCACGATCTCTGTAACCGCCGCGATCCCGATTTCCTCCTTCCGGGCGAGGCGGCCTCTGCCGCAGGTAGGGTTCGATCGGCTTACCCGCAGCGGTTGCGTCCTGTTCGATCAGGAGCGCTCGCCGTGAAAGATCCATTTTACCTTCAGGCGAGATGGAGAGCAATTTCACTTCGATCTCATCGCCGACATTAAGGACATCGCTGACACTGTTGATGCGGGTTCGCTCGATTTCACTGATGTGCAGCAAACCATCCCGACCGGGGATAATTTCGACGAAGGCGCCGAAATCAGCAATCTTTTTAACGATACCTTTATAGACCTTCCCGATTTCCGGCGCTTCAATGATGCGTTCCACCATCCTCTTGGCTATTTCACCGGACGCGCTGTCGATCGAAGCAATGTTGACTCTGCCGTCATCCATGATGTCTACTTTGGCGCCGCTCTTTTCAACGATATCTCGAATCACCTTGCCACCCGGTCCAATGATGGCTCCGATGGATTCCACCGGCACGTGTATGGTGATGATCCTTGGAGCGAATTCCGAAAGCTCGGAATTCGGTTTCGGCATCGCCTCCTCCATGATATCGAGAATGCGGAATCGGGCATTCTTCGCCTTCGTCAGAGCTTCCCGCATGGTGGCGGTGGACAATCCCTTGATCTTGATGTCCATCTGGAAGGCGGTGATCCCTTGGCGAGTACCGGCAACCTTGAAGTCCATATCTCCCAGGCGATCTTCGTCGCCCAAAATATCGGTCAGGATGATCGGATTCTCTCCTTCGGAGATCAATCCCATGGCGATTCCGGCGACATGACGGTTCACTGGCACGCCGGCATCCATCAAGGCTAATAATCCTGCGCACACCGACGCCATGGATGACGAACCGTTCGATTCCAGGATGTCTGAAACTACGCGGATGGTGTAGGGAAAGTCATCCCAGGTTGGTAAAACGGCCTGCAGGGCGCGTTCAGCCAGATTTCCATGACCAACCTCGCGGCGGGAGGTGGAAAAATTCTTCTTTGTCTCGCCCGTCGAGAAAGGAGGAAAGTTGTAGTGGAACATGTAACGACGGAAATAGTCTCCTGCCAGACCGTCGATCCGTTGTTCATCTTCTTTGGTACCGAGGGTTACGGTTGCCAACGCCTGCGTCTGACCGCGAGTAAACAGCGCCGAACCATGAGCACGCGGCAGCAGATTGGTCTCGCAGCTGATGTGCCTGATCTCATCGCAGCCGCGACCGTCCAGGCGATGCTGAGTATCCTGAACCATCTTGCGGACGACCTTTTTGTAGATGCTATCCAGAACGTCCATAACCAGGAGTTCAGATTCGGGATATTTTTCGGTCAATTCCAACAGGATTTTATCTTCAAGTTCGCGCTTTTGGGTGCGACGCTCAGTTCTCTCCGTGATGGCGCTGACTTTTCGCAGCGGCTCAGTCGCCAGATTGATGATATCCTGCTCCAGGCCTTCGGGTAGTTCCGGCTTCAGGTGCTCTCGTTTCGGTACGCCGACGGCTTCCCTGATCCGATTCTGCAATTCGACGATCGGTTTGATGGCTGCATGCGCAAATTCAATTGCACCGACCATCTCGTCTTCGGATATTTCTTTGGAACCTCCTTCCACCATGGTGATGGAATCATAAGTTCCGGCAACCACCAATTCCATACGTGACTTTTCCAATTGTTCGGCTGATGGATTGAGCACGTATTCCCCATCGATAAAACCGACCCGCACCGACGCAAACGGTCCGTCGAACGGTATGTCGCTGACCGTCAGCGCGGCCGAAGCCGCAATCGAAGCCACCACGTCGGGCAAGTTGTCCGTTTCAGCCGAAAGTACGCTGATCAATACCTGCGTATCGCAGCGATAATTCTTGGGGAATAGTGGTCTAATCGGTCGGTCAATCAGGCGAGAGGTAAGGACTTCTGTTTCGGTGGGACGCCCTTCGCGTTTGAAAAATCCACCCGGTATCCTGCCTGATGCGTAAAGTTTTTCACGGTAATCCACCATCAAGGGGACAAAATCCGTCTCCATGGGAACCCGTGCCGAAACTGCTGCTGCCAGGACGATCGAATCGCCATAACGTACCCAAGCCGCACCATCGGCTTGCTTGGCGACCTTACCAATCTCAATAGAGAGAGTCCTGCCGCCAACTGAAATTTCTTCTTTGTGAATCATATCTTCTCCGCATCCCGTACTTATCCTGCGGGGTTCAACGGGAAATTAAACTACCCCGTAGACACATTAATGCTTAGCGACGCAGGTTCAATTGTTTCAGAATGGAGCGGTAACGCTCCACATCTTCCCGAGCCAGGTAATCCAACAACCTGCGGCGCTGACCGACCATCATCAACAGCCCACGTCGTGACGAATGATCCTTCACATGGATCTTCAGATGTTCCGTCAGGTCGTTGATGTGTTGTGTTAGTATGGCGATCTGAACCTCGGTCTTCCCTGAATCTTCAGGGGTGTTGCCAAATTCCTTGGTCAGTTCTTCAATTCTTTCCTTTGCTACCGGCATAACTTTTCCTGTAAAGGTTTATATAGGTTTGTAACTTGCTCTATCGAAGTTCAGTGAGTTGATTCCCTGCCTGGTAATTTTCGTAAATCTTGAGACTTTCCTGTTTGTCGATTTCCATTTGCTGGATTAACAGGTTAATTCCATCAAATTTTTTCTCATCCCGCAATTTTTCCAGAAAGTAGACGTCGACAATTTTTCCATATAGATCTCCGTCGAATCCAATTAAATGTGCTTCAAAGGTCCTCAGAGCGGCTCGATCACCGAAAATGGTGGGTCTGTTGCCGATATTAACCATTCCCGGATAATCTCTTCCTAATGCCTTGACGGTCACCGCATAGACTCCGTTGGCCGGCGCCAGTTTTTCAGGGGGTAAAACCGATAAATTTGCGGTGGGGAATCGTAATTCCCGCCCTAATTTCTGTCCCGAAACCACTTGTCCGCTTAGAAAGTAGGGTCTCCCTAAAAAACGGTTGGCTTTGGATATTTCACCGGATTGCAGCGCCCGCCGCACCTTGGTTGAACTGACTGCTTCACCATCCACGTAATGCGCCTCGACGGGGTCCAACTCGAAATCGTATTGTCCGCTGACGCTCCTGAGAAAGTTCAAATCTCCCTGACGATCTTTGCCGAAACTGTGGTTGTAACCGACTACCAGCCTCTTGGTCTTCAACCGTTCCAGCAGGATTTTGGTGAGAAACTCCGATGCTGATAATTGTTGCAGTTCCGTAGTAAATTTCAGGATCAAAATCCTGTCTACTCCACATTGGCGGAGCAGGGGTACCTTTTCCGCTGTAGTCGTTAAAATCGGGACCGTGCCGGATCGAACGTGCAGTTTGCTCTGCGGATGCGGTTCGAAAGTGACCACCGTCCTGATCAGTTTGCCGGGGTTATCAGCACTCAGCCGGGTTAAAATTTCCTGGTGACCAAGATGCACCCCATCGAAGGTCCCGACCGTTGTTACCGCCGGACCAATTTCGCCCGAAGTGTAGATTTCATCTGCGTGAACTTGTATCATTTCCGGCATGCAGGTAGTTTCCCGAGCAATTCATCAAGTGCGAATGCAGCTTCAACCCTATGCTCACCGATTCCGGTGCGGCACAGCCTTTTCAGAACACCACCGCAGCCCAGTTCACTGCCGATATCATGCGCCAGAGATCGCACATAAAAACCACTTGAACACCCAATCTTCAGAGTAAACTCCGGCGGCGCCCATTCCACCAGCTCCAGCGAATTAACCATCACCGAACGCGGTTCATGAATAATGAAATCACCCCGTCGTGCCCTTCGGTAAGAAGGCACGCCCTGCTTTTTAATGGCCGAAAATGCAGGTGGAATCTGATCAAAACGCCCGTAAAACCGTCTTATTAATAATTGTTTGACTATGTCTTGTTCAATGTCCGTCACAGTTCGTTCTTCGCAGATTTCACCGTCCAGATCCCACGTATCGGTTTCCACACCCAGCAGGACGGTGGCGAGGTATTCCTTGTCCAACCCCATGAACTGGGATTGACGTCGAGTAGCAGCGCCGGTTAATACAATGAGCAATCCGGTGGCGGCAGGATCCAGCGTTCCGGCATGACCGACTTTCTTGACCCCAAGCGCCCGGCGTATCTTATAAACAGCGCTGAATGAAGTGATTCCCGCAGGTTTATCCAGGAGCAACACTGCTCCCGAGTTAAAATCGATTCCTTCCAGAGAATCAGTCTTTTGAATCGGCGTCGGCGTATCTGGTTTCAACTTCCCTGCTGAGAGCGTCTATTATCTTGGCGCGAAGAGTGGTGACGTCATCCTCGGTCGTGAACCCGGCGGCTTTCGGATGTCCACCGCCCCCAAACTGCCGGGCGATACCGGCAACGTTCACCAGATCCCGCCCTCGCAGGCTTACTCGGATCTGGCTGTCTCTGAGGCGAATGAGCGCAACGGCTCTGACACCGCGAACACTGAGTGCGTAATCGATGATATCCTCAGCTTCGTCACCGTTCGGCGGCGACGCAACCGTCATCAAGGCAACCTGTCCACCAGCATGCAACTCCAGCGAAGCAATCGCTTCCCCGATCATTTTCAGATTAGCCGGAGAATTATTACTGTAGATCGAGGTTGCGATCTGGTGTGCATTGGCTCCGCAGGCGGCTAATTCTGCCGCAACGGCTAATGATCGAGAATCAGTATTCGAATATCTGAACCCGCCAGTATCGCTGAAGTGACCGGTATATAGACAAGTCGCAACGGGTTCACTGATTTGGATTTTAAGCGCTTTCGCCACCTCGAAGAGAATCTCACTGGTCGATGCAGCTTCCGGGAAGATAAGATTCAATCTGCCGAACCACTCATTATCTTCGTGATGATCAAGGTTAACTATAATTGGATCCTGCCCCAGTAACCGCTCCACCTTGCCGATTCTGGGCAACTTCCCGCAATCGAGAATCAACGCAGTCTTAAAACTCTCAGCGCTCCTGTGGTCAGTCGAAATGATTTTATCAAAGTCTGGCAAAAAATCATATCGGTCCGGCGGGAGATCCGAAAAACAACAGGTCGGATTGCTGTTCAAAGAACGTAATAGTCCGTAGGCTCCCAGGCAGGAAGCTACGGCATCACCATCCGGCGAAATATGAGTCGTGATCAGGACGTTCTGCCTATTTCCCAGCAATGCGGCGAATTTATCGGCTTGTTTTTTCGCTATTTTAACTTGACGTTTCGCTTGATTTATCACCTTGTAGCAGTTCCTCAATCCGAAGAATTTTTTCTGTGGAATCGTCCAGAATAAATTCCAGCGAAGGGACATATTTCAAGATGACCTCTGAGGCTAAAAGCTGTCGAAGCTCCGCTACGGCGTGGTGCAGATGCTTGACGGTCTCCAGTTGTCGTTCTTTTTCCGCCAGAACTGCGACATAGACTCGGGCGTGCCTGAGGTCGCCGGTGGTTCGCACGGCGGTGACTGTGACCAATGCACCCAATTGCTCGGTGAAACGGCGCTCCAAAATGAGACTGATCTGGCGGCGCAGTAAATCGTTGACGCGCGCCTGCCGGCGACTGGGATCGCCAGCCAGCGGGTCTCCCCAGCGACGTCGGCTCATGATAAGGTTCTCTTGGTCTCGATAATCTGGAAGGCTTCAATGACGTCGCCGACCTTGATGTCCTGGAAATTGGCGATACCCACACCGCACTCCAGGTTTTCGATGACCTCTTTGGCGTCATCTTTGAAGCGCTTTAGAGAGCTCATCGTACCCTCGTAAATCTGCTGACCATCACGCACCAGCCGGACATGGTTGCTGCGCTCGATTTTTCCCGCTTTTACGTAGCAGCCTGCAATGGTGCCGATCTTGGAAACTTTGAAGACCTGTCGCACTTCCAGAGTGCCGAGGTGATTTTCACTGATTGAGGGAGCCAGCATCCCCTCCAGAGCCGCCTTAACGTCGTTGATCACGTCATAGATGATACGATAGATTCTGATCTCGACGTCCTGGCGTGAGGCTAATTCCCGCGATTTCAGGTTGGGGTGCACCATGAAGCCAATGATCAATGCTGTGGAAGCGGCTGCCAGGTTGACGTCGGTTTCTGTGATGGCGCCTACCCCGCGATGGATGATTTTGACGCCGACTTCCGGCGAATTAAGCTTCATCAAAGCATCACTAAGCGCTTCGACAGAACCATTCACGTCACCTTTGATGATCAACGGCAGCTCTCGCACTTCACCGCGCTTGATGCGTTCAGAGAGGTTCTCCAAACTCAAGGCGCGAATCTGTTTGAAGGCGTGTTCGCGTTGCAGCGCCTGCCGCTTCAGGGAAACCATTTTGGCTTCCTTGTCCGTGGCGGTGCTGATGATGGCTTCTCCGGCTTGGGGAGTCCCATCAAACCCCAGAAGTTGTGCGGGGTGACCCGGACCTACCTTCGTCACTTTTCGGCCATTTTCACCGTACATCGCCTTGACTCTGCCCGAAAAGGCTCCAGCGACGAAGTTGTCACCGATTTTCAGGGTTCCATTCTGTATTAAAATGGTAGCCAGAGGCCCGCGTCCCTTGTCCAACCTGGATTCGATGATAATACCCTTGGCGCGGCGTTCAGGATTTGCCTTTAAATCCAATATTTCGGCGGCTAAGGCAATCTCTTCCAACAGGTTCTCAACACCCTGACCGGTTTTGGCAGAGATCAACGCAGCCTGGTACTTGCCGCCCCATTCTTCCACCAGGACGTCCTGGTCGGCGAGTTCACGGCGGATGCGTTCCGGGTCTGCCGTGGGTTTGTCCATCTTATTGATGGCGATGACGATGGGGACGCCGGCTGCCTTAGCGTGATTGATGGCTTCAATCGTTTGCGGCATGACATGGTCATCCGCTGCGACCACCAGCACTACCAGGTCGGTAACCTGAGCGCCTCGGGCGCGCATCGCCGTAAAGGCTTCATGACCCGGCGTATCGAGGAAGGTTATGGTCTTATCCTGGTAAACCACCGAATATGCGCCGATATGCTGAGTGATACCACCAGACTCACCGGCGGTAATGTTCGAATTGCGCAGAAAATCCAGCAGGGAGGTTTTTCCATGATCGACGTGACCCATGACCGTGACGACCGGTGGTCTTGAGCGCAGATCCGCTTCCTTATCCGCCTCTTCATCGGTGAGCGTTTCTACGCCTTCGTATTCGCTCTGGAATTCGACGTCGTAATCATATTCCCCAGCCAGCAGCTCTATCGCATCGCGGTCGAGGCGCTGGTTGATGGTTACGTAAAGCCCCATATCCAGACATTTACGGATCAATTCAGCGACCGGAACGTCCAGGAGGGCAGCTAATTCGTTAGCTGAGATGAATTCCATCACGCGCAGAATGTTATCCCCTTCCAGTACCTCGCCAGCGTGCTGTACTCTACGGTGACGCTTCTTCGGACGCTTCTCATCCATCGATGCGAGTGTCTGCTTTATGGACGCATCGACGACTTTCTGATCGACTCTTTGTTTTTTACTGCGGCGTCGTTTCTTGCCGGATTTGGCAACGGGAGCTTCCGTGGTTGCCGGAGTCGCAGCGGCAGGAGCCGGTTTCTCCTTTTTACGGTCTTTGGCAGCTCGTTGCGCCCGATCGACAGCCCTGCGGATGGCTAACTCTTCAGGCGTCTCTTCCTTGTGCCGTTTGAATCGGCGTTTTTTTGCCGCCAGATCTTCCGGCGTCACCCCTTCGACTTGTGCTTCCCGGGCTCGGGCCAATTCGCGCGCCCTGGCAACAGTTTCAGTCCGCTTGGCCTCCTGCATCATCGCTTCAAAGGTGCCCGGAGTCGGTTTATAGACCTCAGCTTTGGGTTTCTCTTGTTCCTTTTTCTCTTCACGGGCCGGTTCAACTTCCGCAGGCGCGGCTTGGGCAACTTCGACTTCTTCAGTTTCTTGGGGTTCCGGAGTTACCTCAGCGAGTGGTTCGACTGCAAGCTCGGGGGTGGCTTGCACCGGAACTACCGGTAATTCTTCCGGTGTCGGGGGGATGAGTTCAGGCTTAGCTTCTTCGATGACGACTGGATGTTCAACCGGGATGGCTTCAGGTGGTTCAACGCCGGCAGGTAAAGCCTCTTTTTCTTCTATTTTGTGCGCAGGTTTGGTTTCCTTTATTTCCTTCTTCTTGGGATGAGCTTCGGCGGGAGCAGCTTTTCCCCGAGTAATTTCAGTTGTCTCAGCAAGAATCTTCCGGAGATCTTCCTCGCGCGCTTTTTCCGACTCTTTCTTTTGGACTTCGATCTTTTCGACTTTGTCCTGGTCCTGAAGAGCCTGCCAGCGGCCGCGGTTGAATTTTTTAAGCATTTCCATGTAGAGTTCTTCATCGATAGTGCTCATGTGCCCCTTTGGCATTTCATGGCCCATGTTACTCAAGAACTCAATGATGGTCGTGCTTGCCAGGTTTAGTTCCTTGGCGATCTTGTAGATCTTGTACTGAGTCAATTAAACCTCTCGGGTTTGTTGGCAAACCCTTTAATTACTCTTCGTAATATACCGAAAGTACTTCGACGATCTTGCCGGCTGTCGCATCGCCGATGCCGGGAATTTCCAGCAATTTTTCTTTTCCTGCGTCCAGAACTTGTTCGGCGTTGGTATATCCTGCGGTTTTAAGCTTTGCCTTGATTGAAGGCGTCAAACCTTCGATATCGTCAATCAGCAACTCTTCCTCTTCGTAGAAATCGGATTCCTTGATCGGGTCAATCGTAACGCCCACCATTTCCGAGGCCAAACGAATATTCTGCCCTTTACGCCCGATTGCCATCGACATCTGGTCATCGGGGATGACTGCAATGACGCGCTTGTTCTCGTCATCTGGGATCAGTTCGAGCGGAGTCACCGGCGTCAAAGAGCGGTGAATCAGCAGACTGCGGTCTTCAGTCCAGTGGATGATGTCAATCTTCTCGTTATTCAATTCTCGCACAATTGCCTGGATTCGCACGCCCTTCAATCCAACGCAGGCTCCGACCGGATCGATGCGCTTATCATTGGATTCGACGGCAATCTTGGTGCGGTCTCCCGGTTCGCGCACGATTTTGCGTATCTCGACAATACCATCGTAGATTTCAGGAACCTCCAGTTCGAATAATCGCTTCACAAAGCTGAGATCGCTTCTGCTGACGACGATTTGCGGCTCCTTTGAAGTCTTCAGAACCAATTTGATAATGGCACGAACAGTATCACCACGGCGGTAACGTTCGTTGTAAATTGCTTCTTCACGCGGCATGACCACTTCAGTTTTATCCACATTGATGCGGATCTCCTGCCGTGATACCTGATGGACGTCGCCGAGGATGATTTCGCCGATGCGGTTGCTGAATTCATTGAAGACATTATCCTTCTCGACTTCTTTGATCTTCTGAGAAAGATTCTGTTTCGCGGCCGTAATCAAGCGGCGTCCGAAGGTGCGGTAATCAATAATTTCTACGAAGTCGTCTCCGACGTCGAAATCGGGATCCACTTTTTTGGCATCGCTCAAGGATATTTGCGTCACAGGATTCTCGACGGTATCATCCTCGACGATCTCCTTCTCGCAGTAAATTTCGATATCGCCTTTTTCAAGGTTGAAGATCACGTCAAAATTGTCAGCAGCGCCATATTTTTTCTTCAGGATTGAAAGAAAAACGCTTTCGATGATATCCTGGAAGGTGTGCTTCTCAATGCGCCGCTCACGCATTAATTGCGCAATCGCATCCACTATGTCGTGGTTCATGGCGCTTAACCTCTACTTACACAATTCATTTGATACCTGCTCCTTCTTGATCCCTTTAATCTGAATTATCTGGGATTTATTCTTGTGTTACTGGTAATCAGGTGATGACGGGCACGACAAATACTTCAGTAGTCTCGATTTCGAAGTTCATCCTGCCCTTTTCCCCCTCTATGATAAAAGTCGTCTCATCTGAGCTGACCAAATTCCCTTTTTGGTCATAACGCTTGCCCTCGCGTTCAAATCGAACTTCAACCAGCCGTCCAAGATTCTTCTGAAATTGCCACTTTAACAAAGGATGGTTGAGCCCCGGAGAGGACACTTCCAGCCTATAGTCCGGGAATTCATGCGGATAACTATCCAGAAGGTCACTGATCGCCCGGGAAAGTTCAACGCATTCGTAGATGGTGATATTGTGATCCTCGGCGTCTACGATAACACGCAACTGGGCGTGCCTTTTGGTCGAGTGCCATCTGGCGCTGATCAACCGAAAACCGGCAGTTGCAACCAACTGCTCGATTCTGTTTTCCAGTTCGAGAGAATCCACAAATCGGCTCATGCAAACAAAAAAGTGGGAGTACTGACCCACTTCTGACCAAAATATAACCAAATTTATTGATGATTACAAGACAAAAAAACGTAAAATTTCAAGCTTTTACCGGGTTACGTTTTCTCGTCAAGCAGAAGTCAGTGGCTCATATCAGGTCGCGATTTTTGATCAGTTTGATCATAAATACGAAAAAAAGGTGACTCTTCAATACGGGCGGCATCGGTCAATGTTGCTGCAGGCGCACCAGCCTTAATTCTTCGTAATTTCATAGATTACGGTAGTGCGCCACACATCGTCTCGAAGGGATCCCGATTACCTGGAATTATTGCCTTACTGCCTGTTGATAACCAATCGCCGCATCGGGCTATTCGCCCAGCTCTTTGAGTTTCTTCTGAGCGTCCTCGGCGAAAGCCGTTTTGGGATATTCAGAAATTACCAGCTTATACTGAGCGACCGCTTTATCATTCTGGTCCAACGCCTTATAGCAGCGTGCGGCATCAAGGTGATATTGCGGCGCTGCAAACAAATTCTTTTCAGAAGCAGCAGCTTTCAGATAAAGCTGCGCAGCCTCCTCAAATTTTGATTTCGATTCCAGGCAGGCCGCTTTGCCGTCCAGAGCAGCGGGATATAGGTATTTGTTCTTGCTGCCATGCTTCAGATAATCTTCGTAAGCCTTCAATGCCTCATCAACCTGACCGGCTTGCAGTTTCAACTGGGCTGTTAAAACGAGCGCATGGTCACCTGAAGAAGTCCCGCGATATTTTTCCGCAATTTTGCTCAGTTCCTCGGCAGCAACTATGGGAGTACTCTGCTGCATCTTCAACTCGGCGATTCCCAATTCATAGGATGCCTGGTCTTCGGCTCTGGATTTTGATGAAATCCAAAATACGGTGATAACCGCCAGCAGGAGAACCCCACCGACAATCTTAAGAATTGTGGCTTGATTATCCTGCAGGTATTTTTGTGCTTTGAAGAAGGTAGTGACGAATTTGTCTTCTTTTAATTCCTTCTTGGTGATTCTCTTGACCGGTTTAAGTTTCTTTGCCATTTATCCCTCAGTTCCCTTCTGATTATGTCCTAATTAACTCCGTTAGCGATTTTTTGTTTCAGATCGGCTCCGCTTTTTACTATAAATGCTAACGCACATAGCAGAGTTTTCGCACATCGGTATGCCTAGCGGAAGTCAGGCGAAGGAAGTAAACACCGCCTGCCAAACCTTCTGGGGAAAAACTCAATTGATGTATACCCGAATCTTGCCACTCGTGAGTCAAGGTGGCGATTTGTCGCCCGGTTAAATCGAACAGCGTGACGTCTACCAATCCTGCCTGAGGCAGTGAATATTCAATTCGAGTGCTCGAATTAAATGGATTGGGAAACAGACTGCTGATCTCAAAGTTGTAGGCAACGCTCTCCGGATTTCCCGGATTCACGATCTCGACGGTATCCTGTTTTTCAAATTGGAAGCTGGTTGTATCATAGACCAGCTCCGGAGAATTTCCAACGTAGCCTTTCAGAGTGTAGATGCCGGTCGGAAAATTTGGCGGGATTTGCAGAGTCTTGTTCTCATTGTATACGCCCGGCTGCAGGTCGATGGATAAACTATCGATCGTGCCGAAAATCTGGCCATCCGGGTAGGTCAAGACGGTCCACGCCAACATTGGCAGCGTTTGTGTTTCATTATTTTCGAGCTGGATCACGTAATCGATCTGACCACCGGTCGAAGGTACTACAATCGGCGGATTGTAGGGCAGCAGAGAGATCTGAACGTCGAGAACAGGGCCGATGTTATTCATCAGGTAGATGCCACCGGCCGCGCATCCGACCAGGAGGTCTGGACGACTGTCACCGTTCAAGTCGCCGAAGCAGGGAACGGCATTATCTCCGAAGTCCCATCCCTGATAGTACGATGTCACCAGTGTCCAGGAAGGCAGGAGGGGATTCCCGATGTTACGGTAAAAGGATATCGTACCGGTGAGAAAGCCGCTGCCGATCAAGAGATCCAGATCGCCATCTTCATCGATATCGAGAAAAGCCGGCGCTGCAAAATTGCCCACGTCAATACCGGGCCACAGGCCCAGGTCCTGCCAGATTGGATTTGATGCCGTGCCGTCGTTTCTGACAAAGTGCATATTCCCCTCATAGGAACCGACAAAGAGATCCAGATCGTTATCGGCGTCAACGTCACCCAGTGCCGGAACTGAATTTGAGCCTACGTTGACTCCATCGGCATAATTATATACCGGCGCCCGCCATAACGGCTGCTGCGGTGTCCCGTCATTCTGATAGAACGTAATCGTACCGTCTCCGCTGCCGACGAAGAGGTCCAGGTCACCATCGTTGTCGATATCTGCAAATGCAGGGGTTTCCTGATCGGGCAAATTGATGTTGTTGTAGGTTTCCGTAACCAGTTCCCAAGCTGCCGAATCCGATGTGCCTACATTTTCCAGGAAACTGATTCCGCCAGGTACGTGCCCTATGAACATATCGAGATCGCCGTCGTTGTCAATGTCAGCTAGAGTTGGATTGCTGTAATAGCTTGCATCGTAGTAGCCGAGATACCTCTGAGTTAATTCCCAGCGGGGAGTCGTCGCGTTACCGGTATTGGTCAGCAGGTCGAGGTTGCCGTCAGCGGTGCCGCTGATCAGATCCAGGTCTCCGTCGCCATCGATATCCCAAAATGTGGGTACACTGTTATGCCCAGCGTCGAAGATGCTTCCCATATCGATGTAGGTCGGCGCCTGTGGAGGGCCATTATTGCGGAATTGAGTAATTTCGCCGCTCAACCCTCCCATGAAGACGTCCTGCAGGGTATCTCCGTTCACGTCGAAAACGCAGACGGACGATTTATCTCCGACGTCAAATCCGTTATAGAAGGCGCCTTGATTGCTCCACAATGGGTTTCCCGGTTGTCCGACGTTCATAAAAAAGGCAGCGCCGCCTTCGTTATGACCGATCAGCAGATCATCGTCGCCGTCGGCGTCCACATCGCGGAAGAAGGGGGTGGAGTGGTGATCCACCATGATTTGCCCGTAATTCTCCGTGACGAAGGTCCATTGGGGAGCATGAGCCGTGCCGGTATTACGGTAGAACCAGATTGTGCCGTCCTCATTGCCCATGAACAGGTCCAGATCACCATCGTTGTCGATATCCCAGAATGCCGGAGCGCAGTGTTTGCCGACGTCGATCGAATCAAGCGCCGTGGTAACACAAAGCCAGTTGGGAGGCGAGCCGCCCAGGTTTTCAAAATAGTCGAGATAACCGTCGTGTTCGCCGACGAATAAATCGCCATCACCATCGCCGTCAATATCAACCAGAACCGGTTTACAGTAGTCGATCCCACCGTGATAAACCGCCATGTAGGTTCCGTCAAGGTAGCCTTGAACCTGCCGTTCCCAGATAAGGTCTTGAGCGGTTGCTGTTTCTAACAGAGATAGTGTTACCAGGAGCAACAGAGCATAGATCGAACTCAAGGCGATACGCGGCCATTCCTGATTCATTCTGCGAGCGTGCATGTCAATGCTTCCCTTTCTATCTGACATATTTGCAGCTACAATTTAATAAAAAAAACAGGCAAAGTCAAGCGCGATTATCAGAAGCGATACGATTTTTTTGTCAATCCGTTGCAACACAGCAAAATGGTTCCAGCGAAGAGACATAAAATGCGCTAATCGATAAATGCACGCAATCACTGACATGGACAGGGTGGTGTCAAAATGTCGTGTACATCCAAGTACTTGTTTATTATAATTTTATAATATTTGATGGACGTGTCCTCTGTCAATATTTCCGACACATCGTAATATATGGAATTATGTATCAATAATTATGATTTTGTATATTCATTATTTACAATATATTATGTGTCATTAAAGCAATTGGCACTACCTTTGCTTTTCCATCCACGAAAGCGACGACGTCAAAGAAT
Organism: bacterium; assembly: GCA_026394195.1. Taxonomy (GTDB): domain Bacteria; phylum Electryoneota; class B3-LCP; order B3-LCP; family B3-LCP; genus JAPKYS01. The sequence continues at coordinate 119,014 of JAPKYS010000010.1, forward strand.
CCAGAAAATGCCACGTACTTTAAGGAGGTTATCATGAAGCGCAAATTCAATATCACCCTGCTTGTCGGATTGTTAAGTCTGATCCTGATCGTCACCGGAGCTTATGCCAGCGGTGGAAAATCCACTCCAAGTGTTTACAAGCCGACATTTATAGGAACAGGCGCCGCGCCGTACCAGACCGGCGAATACGCTCCATTTGTTCCTCTACCGGCTAATCCCGCCGGTGTCTCTTTCCAGACGACGGAAACACCCATACCAACCTATGGTTCAGCAGGAACTTTCACTCCGAGCGGTGAAGCGCCGTACTACTATGAACCCATTAAAGGCATCGAAAATCCCGGCAGTTTTGCCCCCCTCGGTCCCTGTCCGTCCGGTGTCGATCCCAAGTACGCCGGTCCGTATATCTACGGTCAGTTGCTCCCTGGCTTTCAAACTACGGAAATGAATCCCTTCAATCAGAAGCCTTCAAAAGAAATCATCCGCCAGACCTATCCTGTGCCGCAGCGCCGCAGTGCCTCCTCGGCGACCGACGGCTGGAATGGGTTCTGGCACGGTCTGAAAGCCCGCATGACGGGTCAATAGATCGAGCCGAAACGGGACGATCCAGGGGTGGATCCCTGCACTGACTGCCCAACAACCTCTGGATCGTCCAAAACCAGTGACCGAATGAGTCCGGCACCAAAGCGCACCACGAAGTGAGAACAGACAGGGGCTGTCCGAGAGGCAGCCCTTGTAGTTTGTGAACAAGTAGACAAGTAACCAAGTAACCAAGTACAGAGGGTTGGGTAGGGGTCGGGCTTCGTCCCGACCCGCTAATTTGGAGTGCGGAAGCTTGCTTCCGCCTTAATGGGTATGCGGTGGCAGGCCACCGCATACCACCATTCCAGCGCGTTGCGTCGGGTCTTGCGCCGCAGGCGTGTGACCTGACGCTTTAACAATTGTCTGAACCACGGATTACACGGATTACACGGATAAAAACAAGGGCGACCCACAGGGTCGCCCTCTTGTTGTTTGGGGAGGTCAGACATTCCTGTCTGACCGTTTATATCGCCGAGTATTGAGGACGGGCAAGAATGCCTATCCGCCCCACAAAGTCTACTTCAGCAATACCAGCTTCTGCACCTGGCTGCAGCTCCCGAATTCCAGCCGTGCCATGTAAATACCTGATGGCAATTCGGCGGCGTCGAAAGAAACCTGCTGCACACCGGCGTCACGATAGCCATCCACCAGGGTAGCCAATAAACGGCCCCCAATATCGTAGATGGACAGCTTGACACGAGCCGCAGCCGGCAGAGTGTAGCTGATAGTAGTTACCGGGTTGAATGGGTTCGGATAGGCGTTCAGCAGAGCCGGTGTTTCCGGAACCGTTGCATTTACGGCGTACTCCTCCAGAAAATTCCCTTCGCACTTCGATTCGGAAATCCAGGGACCACCATCATCCACCGTTGACTTGGTGATGGTAAAGAAGCTGCTGTCCTGAATTATGTTGGGATAAGTTCCCACATAGGCTATGAAGTACAGCGTTCCAGACGGTATGGTTCTCGCTATGTTCTGCGTGAGCACCCGGTAGGGATGCTGACCGCCATTCAACATGCGTTGAAGCGGACCCCCAACGTTGTAGTAGTTGTTGGCGGCGTCGCGCACCTTATTCCAGAGATCCATTAACTGGGGACCCGGTAAAAGGTTGTGGATGTCGACATTATACTGGAATGAACCGCCTCCAGCTGGAATGACGATTGGTGGATGGATGGGGGAGATATTGACGTCGAGAGTTGGGGGTTGCGGTGGCAACGCAGGTGTATAATGATATCCCATATCCACAACTCCCTGATCCTGCACGCCATCCGTGCGGGTGGAGCCGATGATCATTGGGAAAGCGGGATCGCCGGCATTCACGCAAGGACTCTGCGGAAGCGGTTGGCAAGGAGGTTGCTGAAGGTGGTAACCCTCGACGAAAAGGGGATCCACATCTATGTTGCCGGTACCGGGCCAGCCACCTTCTATACATGAATAGGAAACAATGGGATTTGAATCATGGAAAATATTGGGCTGATTTCCCCATACAATACAGTTCCTTACAACTCCGTTATTTACAATAACCCCCGAATTATTAGCTGATACATTTTGTGTGAACGTGGAATTTGTGATTGTAGTTGCAGCACCGCCCCCACAGAAAATTGCCGCTCCGCTTGCCACGGAGTAGTTACCGACGAACAAGCAATTATTCACAGTCGCATTAGTGTTCTCTTCAAATCTAATTGCACCGCCAGCCCATGTACATTGGTTGTTGATAAATTCACTATTGCTGATGGATATGTCAGATTGCAGAACATACATCGCACCGCCATTCGCGTACATGTCAGTCCGATTATTTCTAAACGATGTGTGGTTAAGGGTTATGTTTGAATATTCACAGAAAATGGCTCCTGCTCCGGTGTCGGGATCATTGCCCCGTGACCATTCAAACACGCAATAAGCCAATTGAGTATTATTGGAGGCTGAAAGGAGGACCAAATCATTCCAACCGACCAAAGTGTCCGGAGCAGTAAAGTGTATAGAATCCTGCATGGTTCCTACCGCATGTAACGTCGCCCCTGAATTCACGATAAACCTGTAATGCCCCTGGAAGATCACCTGCACGCCGGGTTGGATGGTCAGGGTTTGATCAATTGGGACGTTGATTTCACCTATCACGTTATAGGGGTTGTTCACTGCTGTCCAGGTTCCTGTGACCGGACCGGTAACATCGGTTGCATTGGCTATCATCGCCATGGCGCTTAACGCCACGAACAGTAAAACTAATTTCCACGTTTTCATTGTCGTTCTCCTTTTTCTTGGGATTTCTAGTTGGGTTGATTAACAAAATTCCTCAAAGCAACCCCCGTGCCAAGAAAAAATCAAGGGGAAGGAGGTTTAATTCCTTCCCCTTTGTCGCAATTTCCCGACAGATTATGGGGTGTTTTGTCGGGGAAAAACGAAAATGCCAATTATCTGATTCTGGACCCCATTGGGGCAAGCTAAGCCAGAATGACAATTGGCTTTTATAGTAGGAGTCGGGCGCCATGCCTGGTGTCATACCGACGAAAGCCGGTATCCAGGTTCTCTGGATTCCGGATCTCGCCCTGCGGGCGGTCCGGAATGACACGTAATCTTTCTTTATCTTAAATAATCCGTGAAATCCGTGATTCGGACAAATCTTACGGCTTCTCTATCCTCAGGTCTTCCAACTTCTTGTAGAAATGCGTGCGGTTGATCCCTAATTCATCCGCGGTCTGGGCGACATTCCACTCATTCTTGGCTAATCGGGCAATGATGACCTTGCGCTGGAAATCCTGCGTCGCATCCCGCAGCGAGGGGAAATCGTCTGCATATTTGGCTCCTTGATTCTGCTGCAAGGCCAGGTTGACGTCATCGCCGGAAATGACGGCGGATTCGCTGAAAATGCAGATATATTCGATGATGGACTTCAGTTGCCGAACATTGCCGGGCCAATCGCTAAGAGTGAGAGCTATCACTGCTTCTGCTGAAAATTCTTTTGCTGCCAGACCGTTGTCTTCCTGACAACGCCGCAGGAATTCTGCTGCCAATATAGGAATGTCCTCAGGCCGCTCTTTCAAAGGGGGGATTTCGATTTTCACGGTGGAAAGGCGATAATACAGGTCTTCGCGGAAGGTTCCTTGACTGACCATCGCTTGCAGGTCTTTATTGGTGGCTGAAATCATCCGGACGTCCACTTTGTAGGGTTGGTCCGATCCGATCGGGCTGATCTCCCCATCTTCCAGTACCCGCAGCAATTTCGCCTGAGCGGACGGATCCAGATCCCCGATCTCGTCTAAGAAAATGGTCCCGCCATCGGCTTGTGCGAATTTACCTGACTGGTCTTTAATCGCTCCGGTGAACGACCCCTTGCGGTGTCCAAACAGCTCGCTCTCGATCAATTCACGGGGGATGGCGGCGCAGTTAATCTTGAGGTATTTTTGATGGGAGCGCAGGCTGGCCTGGTGCACGGCTCGAGCCACCAGTTCCTTCCCCGCTCCAGTAGGACCGATGATCAAGACCTGACTTTGGGTGGGAGCGCATTTCATCAAGCGACGAATCACATTCTTGATCGCAGGGGATACTCCGATGATGCGAAACTGAGCCTTGATCTGATCCTGAAGCAGGTTCCGCTGACGGCGCAATTCCACCAGGTCCAGAGCATTACGCAGCGGGATCATCAGCGAATTCAAGGAGACTGGCTTCTCCAGGAAATCGTAAGCGCCCTGCTTGATGGCTTCCACCGCCCGTTTGATCTTGCCTTCGCCAGTCAGCACAATCACCGGCAGTTCCGGGTGTATTTCCCGCAGTCCGGTTAAAATCTGCAGGAGATTAGTATCGTCAACGTCGGGCAATTTAAGATCCAACAGCACGAGATCGAAGGATTCCTTAGCCGCTTTGCGCAGAGCCTCCTGGCCGCGATAGACCGGGAAGACCTCCAGCCCGATCTGGCTCAGCTCGTCCTTCAGGAAGTTAGAGAAGTTCAGGTCGTCTTCGACTAAGAGTAGGCGCATGCCTTGATATTTGCTATCCATGAGACTCCTCTTCCTGCTTTACCGCCGGTAAAATGATCGTAATTTTCGTGCCGATACCTTCGCGGGACTTGATATGGATCTGACCGTGATGATCTTCGATGATGCGACGCACCACGAACAGGCCTAAACCTGTGCCTTCCGGAGATTTGCTGACATACGGTTGGAAGACCTTTTCGATCATTTCCGGCGACATCCCTTTGCCGCTGTCTTCCACTTCAATAATTGCCTGATAAATCACTTGTTGATTTTCTGTGGATAGTTCTTCCGCTCCGAAGGTAGTCAGACCCAGAATACCTTTGCCATCCATCGCCTTGATTGCGTTGTCAAATAAATTTTCCAATACAACCTGCATCAGGGTCGGATCCATTTTGACCGAGAGATCGGGTTGGAAATCGGTGGTCAGGGTAATCTCTTCGGGGAGCCGTATCTTATAGCTTTGCAAGAAACGATCCAAAAACTCGGAAAGCGAGGTGAGAGAAAAAGTGGGTGCTTCAATTTTCAGGAATTGTAAAAAGGCGCGCGAAGAATCGATCAGCCGCTTGATTTCCCGGATGGCTCCATCCACATAATTATCCGCCCGCTTTTCCGCTTCCGGCGGTAATTTACTCTGGTACTCCTGTTGAATGCGTTCCAGGCACATCAAAATGGTGGACAGGGGTGTTTTAATCTGATGCGTCATCCTTTGCGCCAGAAATACCCAGGAAGCAGTCTGTTTTGAATGATTATCATCGCTCGCTGGCTGTATTTGAAGGAGCGTCTTCTTCCAATAAAGAATGGACAATCCGGCGCTGGTCAAGAGCAGCAAGATCGCTGCAGCCAGGAAGTAATTCCGCTGAGTTTTTACAGGTGATGGGATGTGCTTATAGGAGTTGGACTCGCCATCCGAAAGTTTCACCCATTTAGCTTTATGAATAGTACCGTGGTGCTGTCCGGCTGATTCATCGTAAATCTTGTCGCCTTTCCCTTCGTCAAAATGCCAGAGAGCGATGGTTTGGCGATTATTATCAAAGAAATCTTTCGGTATGAAATTATCTGTATAGCGGCAACACCTCGAAATCCGCACTTCATCGATCATTCCATTGAGGTTTCGATTCATATACGATCCATTTTGCCCTCCTATCGTCAGAGGTTGATGAACACTGACAACATGGGCTTCTTCCGGAATCTCATTCACCAGTTTACCATCTAAAAACAACCTGTGATATTTGCCGTCACAGGTCAGCGCCAGATGATACCACCGATCCAGAATCGGCGAAAAAGGAGCAGGACATCCATTTCCAATTATCCGCGTTGGCAATTGTTCAGAAAAAGGCTCATTAAGCCCTATCGCCCAGCCTCCATCTGTATTGTCGTGAAAAGCGGTAAGCGTAGATAAAAGTTTCGGTTGATCATTTTCATGCGGTCCATGCACCGTGAACCAGCATTCAATCGTGAAAGGACCCGGCAGGTCGAAATCCGGCGAATACGGCACAGTCACATAGGCGTCGCATTCCGGCCCGAAGGAAAGGCAGCAGGAAGCGGCGTGGGTCCTTACTACCGCCAGGAAAAAGATTAGAAGGGTTAGAAGAACCTTAGATGGACTTCCCGGGATTTTGTTCATGTTGTCAAATTAAATTAACTTTTAGGTGATTTCAAGTTCTTTTTGCATCTCTTCACAACGACATGACCATAGCAAAGGATATGCCATTGACTTCACCCTCCCCTTGACTCGGACGCGAATTTGTGTTATCTTTACTATCAAACTACATTCGCCCGGGAAATCTCGTATCACCGTGAAAACTCAGATACTCCCGTGATCATCACCGAGAAAAAACCGTTAGCTGAAATTCTGGAGAACCTGCAGGGATTCGATAAGGTCTTCCTGGTGGGTTGCGCCGACTGCGCCGCGCTGGCTCAGACCGGCGGCGAAAAGGAGCTGGAATCCCTCAGCATCAAGCTGACTCAGGCAGGCAAGGAAGTCGTGGGGACGCTGCTGTCGGAAGGTCCCTGCCACAACCTGCGCATCCGCCAGGAGCTGCGCGGGCAGAACGGTGAAGTTGCTCAAGCGGACGCTATGGTGGTGCTCGCCTGCGGAGCCGGCGTACAAGCGGTCGCTGAACTCCAGCAGCAGCCGGTCTTCCCCGGCTTGAATTCGCTTTTCTTAGGCAATGTCAAGCGGTACGGCTGGTTCGAAGAGCGCTGTTCCACCTGCGGCGAGTGCATCATCGCCGACACCGGAGGCATCTGTCCGGTGACTCGCTGCGCCAAGGCGCTGGTCAACGGCCCCTGCGGAGGATCGAAGGACGGCATGTGCGAAGTCGGCGGCGGGCGCGAATGCGTCTGGGCGCTGATCATGACCAAGCTGACGGAGCAGGGTCGCACCCACTTGCTGGACAAATACCAGACCATGAAGGACTACGAGCGCTCCATCAAGCCCGGTATCGTCGACCTGCGCATGGAAAACCAGGACGCGCGTTCGGAACGGCTGCTGACGGTCATCTCCGACCGCGCCGAGAAGTACGGCAACAGCGAGTTCGGTCAGCGCAACTGGCAGATCAAGTTAGAAGACGTCAAACCGACGGGATTGACCCGCCTGCAGCAGGCTCTGGATAGCGGTCAGTTCGTACAGACCGCCGAAATCGTCCCTCCCAAGGGTGTAGACGTCGCCAAGGCGATGGAATATGCCAAGCTAATTGCGGATTACGTCGTTGCCGTTAACGTCAACGAAAACCCCGCCTCGGTGATGCGGCTGAATTCGCTTTCCTTAAGCCACCTTTTCACTACTTTGGGTGTCGAACCCATCTTCCACATTACCACCCGGGAACGCAACCGGCTGGCTCTGCAGAGCGAGCTGTTGGGCGCGTACGTGCTGGGCATCCGCAACGTGCTGGTGCTGACGGGCGATCACCAATCCATGGGAGATCACAAGGAAGCCAAGCCGGTCTACGACCTGGATTCGGTGCAATTATTGCGACTCTGCACCGAGATGATGGGCGGCAAAGACTTCAATGGGCACGATCTCGAAGGCAAACCCGAATACTACCTGGGTGCGGTCGTCAATCCGGGATCAGATCTGTTGGATCTGCAGATCATGAAGATGCGCAAGAAGGCTCATGCCGGAGCACGGTATTTTTTCACTCAAGCGGTCTATGATCTGGACATTTTCGCCTCCTTCATGGATAAAATCAAAGACTTGGACGTAAAGGTGATCGTGGGCATCATTCCTCTGAAGTCAGCCAAGATGGCACGCTTCATGAACCAGAACATCCCCGGCATCAACGTCCCGGAAAGACTGATCGAGCGTATGGAAAAAGCCGCCGACAGAACTGCGGAATCCATCGCCATCTGCCGCGACTTGATCGACGGCAGCCGCAGCCTCTGCAATGGCGTGCACGTCATGCCTATCGGCTGGTATTCCATCGTCCCGCAGATCTTCGATAAGATTAATTGAATCAACCATTACATACCTCTATCTTGAACCCTTCAACCCTCGCCATCAGCGCAGAGAAGATCTCTTACGTTTATCCCGGTTTTGACCGGGCTGCGCTTATGGATCTGACTTTCGATCTCCGCACCGGAGCAACTCTGGCAATCCTGGGCGCCAACGGCAGTGGAAAATCCACGTTAGCGAAGTTAATTGCTGGGCTTCTACAGCCAAGTTCAGGATCATTGCAAGTCCTGGGGGAAGACATTGTTACGCCGTCGGGAAGAGATGCGATTATCGGCCGGGTGGGAATCGTCTTTCAATCCCCCGATGAGCAGATGGTCGCAACGACAGTCGAACGTGAAATCGCCTTTGGACCGGAAAATTTGGGGATTCCATCGACCGAGATTCGCCGGCGAGTTGACGATCTGATGCAGCGCTTCGATTTAGCCCAGTACAAACTCCAGTCCCCTCACCTTTTGTCCGGAGGCGAAAAACAGAAGGTTGCCCTGGCGGCAGTACTGGCGATGCAGCCGCAATTATTGATTCTCGACGAGGTAACGTCACTGCTCGATCCTTTAGGGCGATCCGAGGTGCGCGCTTTGATCAGCCAACTGCGAACACAATGCACCATCATCCTGATCAGCCAGTTTCCCGATGAAGCGTTGCTCGCCGACCGTCTGATTCTGATGCGCCAGGGGAGCATCGTCAAAGATGCACCGCCTGCCGAGATTTTCCTGGCCGCCGACAGCCCGGAAAACTACGGTATCGATCTCCCGCTCTACTTTCGCCTCTTAAAGGCGGTTCGATGCGCGGATAACCCCGGAAAAAGTGGTTGACATCCGGCTGTAATTTGCTTATATTTCGACCTGTGCAGGGAAGCATCGCACAGGTCTTTCATTTGGCGACCTGATTGATCGAATCTATCTCCGTTGATGGCACAAGAATCTACATCAGCATGAAACTGGCATACCTGACCATCATCAGACCGGAAAACGCAGTTATTACGGCATTTTCGGTTTTCATCGCCGGGGTGATTTCCAATCCTCAATGGGTGAAATTCAACGGTTCACTTCTCCATGCGGCGCTATCTGCGGCGCTTATCGCTGCGGGCGGCAACGCTTACAACGACTATTGCGACCGGGAACTGGATCGAATTCAAAAACCGCATCGACCTATCCCTGCCGGTAAAATAACTGAAAGGGAGGCGTTGGTTCTGTCGTTGCTTTGCTTTGCTGTGGGTTTATTGCTGGCAGTGAGTATCGGAAGTTCAGCGCTGCTGATTGCCGCTGGAGCAATATTACTGCTCCTATCCTATAGTTGGCGCTGGAAAAGAACCCCACTGTTTGGCAACCTGGTGGTTGCTTATGTCGCCGCGCTGGCGTTTATCTACGGTGGAGTTGCGGTTGACTCCATCAGATCCGCCTTATGGGCAGCGTTGTTAGCCTTCTTTTTCCACTTGGCTCGCGAGGTTATCAAAGATATGGAGGATCTGGAGGGGGACGCTCAGGCGAAGGCGAACACCCTGATTGTTCGCTATGGATTGAATTCCGGGCGATGGACGGTTGATATTGCCATTATTCTGCTGATACTGACACTGCCCTTACCCTACTATCTGGGTAATTTCAACAGCCAGTATCTGTGGATTACTGGATTGGGCGTCTTTCCGGTGTTGTTGCTGGTGGGGATAACCATCTGGTTTTGGTCGAATGCCAGACAAATGCACAAACTCAGCGTTCTGCTGAAATGGGATATGCTGATAGGACTTGCTGCCTTGCTGCTGGGCAGACCCACCTTGCTGAACGGTCTGCTATGACCATTCCGGCATCTATAAGTACAGCATTTTGGGAACGAGCTGGAATAACCCGACCGATCATCCTGGCGTCGAGTTCTCCGAGACGTGCTGCCATCCTGCGCTCGTTAGGTTGTCCTTTTGAAGTCGTGCCTCCTGACTTTGACGAAGGAGAGTACGGTCCCTGGGATGGCGGGGAACTACTGCGCCGCAGGTCTGTTGAAAAGGCGTCAGCTATCAGGCTGAAACGACCGGGGCGGGCGGTACTGTCTGCCGACACCATTGTCGTGTTGAATCAACAGGTATTCGGCAAACCCGCAGATGCTGCGCAAGCCACCCTGATGTTAAAGCGACTGTCCGAGAAGGAGCACCAGGTCTGGTCCGCAATCTGCTTTCTGCCCATGGATTCAAGTGTCCCGCGGATCAAGCTTTGCTCGACCAGAGTTATGTTTCATGCGCTTGGTGAAGCCGAAATTTCCGCTTATGTTGACACCGGTGAACCGTTGGATAAAGCCGGCGCTTACGGGATTCAGGAGATTGGGGGGCTCTGGGTCAGCCGCATCGAAGGGTGTTACTTTAATGTGGTTGGCTTGCCGGTATCACAACTCTGGGATTTGTTGATCAGTCAATAATGGTATCTTAGATGCCCAGTTCGAGAGAAAAAATATTGGAATTCGGCCGCGAGCTCACCGCGGCAAGAGAATACAAACGCATTACTCTTGATGGTATATCGGAGGAGACTAAGATTCATGCGCGCTACCTCCGCGCCATGGAAGAGGGCGAATGGGACGTACTGCCACGCCCCTACATGGAGGTTTTTCTCAAGGCGTACGCCGAAACCGTGGGGATGAACGTCCCCAAGGTTATGAAAAAATATCGCGAGATGGTGCGTTCTGAACTGAGGGAGCCGCCTCTGTCCGATCATAAAGCCGGTTCTGAACTCACCGAAGAGATCGATGAAGAGCTCAATGCCGAACCGGAGCAGAAGAGCCGTTATGGGTTTTGGGTGGTGTTGCTCATCGCCTTGCTGCTATTAGTGATCTTAATGGGTGTCCTGATAAAAACTGGATTATTGGCACAGTGGTTGGGCGGATCGCCGAAGGTGCAGCAGGTAACACAAAATGGCAGCAATCCCAACGGCAACGGTCAAGCACCGGGAAATGAATCGGCCAATCCTGCCCTGAACAATGGTAAACTGAAAAACTTGACCGTATCGACTGAAAGCATCATCAGTGAGATCAAACTTGAAGCCAAGGCTGTCGAATCCTGTTGGCTGAAAGCGCGCGTCGATGGCGCCAGCACGCAGGAATATTTGTTGGCTGCCGGGGACTCCACCATCATCAAAGCGGAAAAAGAGTTGGGAATTGTGATCGGTAACGCCGGGGGAGTCTTGTTGATACTGGGAACGGACTCTTTGGGAGCCATCGGCCCAAAGGGGAGGGTGATGACGCTGGTGATCGGACCGGAAGGAATCAGGTCGCAACAATTGGGGTCACGATTACCTGGATATCGGGAGCCGCCGCCACCGGATACGACTGCCGTAACCGATAGTCTGGCAATTCATCCTGATTCAAGCGGTGTGCCTTGATGCAGGGAATCGTCCGAAAAAGTACGCGCAGGGTGGAGGTTCGCGGGCTCGCCATCGGAGGAGGTGAACCGGTGCGAGTGCAATCCATGACCAGCACTCCGACCACGGACGTTGAAACCACTCTCGCTCAGATCCAGAGGCTGGTCGAATCCGGCTGCGAACTGGTCAGAATCGCCATCCCGGATCACGATGCTCTCAATGCTTTTACAGAAATTCGCCGCCGCACCGAAATCCCCTTGATTGCGGATATTCATTTCGATTACCGCCTCGCTCTGGCTGCCATTAAAAGCGGCGCTGACAAGATTCGTATCAATCCTGGCAACATTGGCGGGTCGGAACGCGCACTGGAGGTGGCTCGGGCAGCAGCACAACGAAACGTCCCCATCCGCGTCGGGATCAATTCCGGTTCGGTGGAAAAGGATATCCTTGAGAAGCACGGCGGTCCGGAACCCGCAGCCCTGGTTGAAAGCGCCTTACGTCAGATCGAACTGTTGTCTGTAGTGCCCGATCTCCAGATCGTCCTTTCTCTGAAGGCATCCGACGTTTGGACTACCATTCAAGCCTACCGTAGTATTTCCGAAAAGACAGACTGGCCTCTGCATCTGGGCATCACCGAAGCAGGGACGCCGTTTTTAGGCGCAGTAAGGTCTGCGGTCGGAATAGGAACGTTGCTGGCTGAAGGCATTGGCGATACACTCAGGGTATCTTTAACGGGCGACGTGACCGAAGAGGTGCGGGTCGCCTGGGAAATCTTGAAATGCCTGGGGCTGCGTCAGCGCGGCGTCACGTTGATCAGTTGCCCTACCTGCGGCCGAACCGAAGTCGATTTGATTCCTATTGCGGAGCAGATAGAAGCCGCTCTTCAAAATGTTAAATTGCCGCTGAAGGTGGCGGTGATGGGCTGCGCGGTCAACGGTCCCGGAGAAGCCCGTGAAGCCGACGTCGGCGTTGCCTGCGGTAAGGGAGAAGGGCTGATCTTTCGCCAGGGTCAGATTCTGCGCAAAGTCCCCGAAAGTAAGATCGTGGAGGAGTTATTGGCGGAAGTGGATAGGGTTATCAAAGAAAGTGTAGATGGCATCACTGGAGGAACGCAATGAGCACCAATGAATTTGATTACCTGAAGATTAAACCCATCAAGGATCCCATACCCCCTAAGAAACAAGAGGCAAAACGTCATTATGGCGTTCACCCTTATTTCACCCGGAGAGCCTATAATGTCGTGCAGGCCTATATACAGAATTTCACCCAGCCTGGGGATCTGGTGCTTGATCCCTTTGGAGGTTCAGGTGTTACGGCGATAGAGTCACTCGTTCTAAAACGCAGAGTCATTCATGTTGACATTAATCCTCTTGCTAATTATTTGACCTACGCTCTTGCCGTTTCTCCTGTTGATCTCGAAGTGCTTAGAACTGAATTTCAGCGCGTGAAGAGTGACTGTACATCTTTGATTAACAAGTTGGAAAATTTGACGGATAGTGATTTGGAAAAAATACCTATAAAGGATTGGTATCCGAAAAATATTCATTTGCCATCCAATGCAGACCGGAAATTCGTGCATGAGCTTTTTAGTCATAGACAACTTATGCTTCTTGCCAGAATACGGAAATCAATTCTTCGAACAGAAGATATTAAATTGAGGACCTTATTGCTCTATGTTTTTTCGGCAACGGTGACAAAATGTAACCTCCTATTTAGCGGGGCAAGAGGTAGAAAACAGACGCGGGGTAATACCTCTCCAATCCAAGTCTATAGATACTGGATGCCACCAACACCTGTAGAATTAGACCCATGGGAGCAATTTCAAGACAAATTCAAGAAATTTATCAAAGCAAAAGAAGAAACAAATATAGAAATTAAGGATTATTATTCAGAAGACAACTGTAAAATAATTAAAGGAAATGCAGCTGATTTGAGCATTCTCGTAGCTGACGAATCTATTGATTACGTCTATACTGATCCACCTTATGGTGCTCATATCGCCTATTTGGACCTTTCTACTATGTGGAACGCCTGGTTAGAGTTAGAGGTAGACGATGAAGATAAAAAAGTTGAGATCATCGAAGGTGGAGACTTAAACAAATCCAAAGACGAATATACCGACCTTCTAAGGAAAAGCATCGAAGAAATTTTTCGGGTACTAAAATATGATCGTTGGTTTTCATTAGTATTTGCTCATAAAGATCCGCTCTATTGGGACACAATCGTAAAATCGGCTGCATCCTGTGGATTTGAATACGTCAATATGGCGGTGGTTAAAGCCGGAATTGTGTCATATCATAAGCATAAAAATCCCCTTCGTGTCTTATCCGGTGAAATGGTAATTAACTTTTTGAAAAAGCGTCGTCCACGAGCATTGGCCGTAACAAAAATAGGCGTCCAAGCAGTTGATTTTATTTTAAATTCGGCTGAGCTATCCATTGTACAACGTGAGGATGGCGCAACTACCGAGGAAATCCATTTCGATCTAATCCCCAAATTGGTGGAAACTGGGTTATTGACAGTATTGCAGAGACATATTTCCGATATTACACCTATGCTGGGGGACAAATTCGATTTCAATTCGCGCACCGGTAAATGGTTAATTCAAAAGAATACTAAACTTGGGAGCTTTATTCCCTTGGAATTACGCATTCGATTTTATATCGAATCGTTTCTTGCTGATTGTAAAAGGCTGGGGAAAAAGGCGACTCTCGAAGATATCTGGGCTGACGTTATTCCCAAATTAAAAAATGGCGATCAGCCGACTGAGCAAGTGCTTACTGAAGAGCTCCGAAAAATTGCAGAGCCTTATAACGGTCAATTTTGGAGACCTCAAAAAAACGATCAGTTTGAAATGTTTAATGAGGCGGAACCTTCAAAAGATTTCAAAACAACTCCGAAATTACCAGAATGGAGACTAAAGCATCAACATGAATTCGAACATGATGAAATAATCTATAGATTAGCTCTGATCGCTGGAATAATCGGATTCAACCCCCACATTGGGCATAATGAGAGGGTTAAAGGGGAATACTCCGAAAAACTGACTGAGATTAGCTTAGACAAATTGCCGCGAGGATCAGGCCTGACAGCCTATGGTCGCAAAAAAGTTGAACAAATTGATATCATTTGGTTCGATATAGAAGGATTTCCAGCCTATGCGTTTGAGATTGAAAATACGACTTCGATCACTTCTGGTATCGAGCGTTTCACAGAGCTATTAAAGTTAGCCATCCAAATTTCAGGCAAAATGATTCTTGTCTGTCCCGCAAGTCGAAAACGAAAGCTTGATGAGGTTCTTTCCAAATCAGCCTTTGTTGGTCACCCAATGTATATGGAAAACAAACTGAAATATTTATATTATGAGGATGTATTTGATCTTTATCAAATTGCCCAGAGTTCTGCAACATCGCTTGAAACGACTATTGTCGAAATTCGCAAGCGTTTACGTTCCCCAGGCTCAGAATAAATGCGTTGGATTTCTCACCTTCAATCTTGTGAATGAAGGTAAACATATATCGAGGTTCTCATGCGTTTCATCCCCTTCACCGGCGGGTTTCTGGTTCGCTTGATCAAAGGCGAAGACGTCACCAAAGCTCTGACCGAATTTCTAAAAGAGCAGCAAATCTATGCAGGGACAGTAACAGGCTTGGGCGGCATCGGTGACGCGGAATTGGGATTCTATGATCTTCCGCAGCGAGTCTACCTGCGCAAGCTGATCCCCGGCAACCTCGAACTGGTTCTATACAACGGCAACATCACATTGGTAGAAGGAGAACCGTTTATTCACGCTCATGCCGTCGTTTCCGGACCCGACTATCAGGCTTTTTCCGGGCATTTCTTCACTGCCAGAGTGACCATCACCGGCGAATTCGTGGTTACTCCCAGGGACTGGGAAGTCAACCGCGCGGTGGATGAGGCTTCCGGGTTGAAGTTGATGGATCTGCCCGAATGAATAGCTTTGCCAATCCCGTAATTGGAGTCGATACTCCACCTGCGATTATCCCGAAATCCTCCGTGGTAACCTCCAAGGTGACCATCTCGGTGGCCGGCAATATCGGAGCAGGCAAGACGACCCTGGCACAGCGCATCAGCGAGATACTGCACTTCGAATCTTTCCTCGAGCCCGTGGCATTCAATCCCTACCTCGAGGATTTTTATCTGCAACCCAATCGCTGGAGCTTTCCGTTGCAGGTGGTTTTCCTGACGCAGAAATTCAAGCTGATGCAGCAACTGCAGCAGAGTCCGCACCACCGGGTACTGGATAGGACACTGCAGGAAGATGCTGAAGTCTTCGCAGCCACTCAGTTTCATTCCGGCTTCATGGATCAGCGTGATTGGGAGGCTTATCTGGAACTTTACCGGACGGTCGAATCGATCATCGTCATTCCGGATCTGATCCTCTATCTGCAGGCCGATCTGGATTTATTATTGCATCGCATCGGCAAACGCAGCCGAGCCGCTGAAAAGCCGATTGCATTGGATTACCTGGCCAACTTGAATCAAGCCTATGATTGCTGGGCTGAAGCGATGTCTACCAAGACGCGGGTGCTGAAAATTCGCGCCATCGATTACGAAAGCGGTCCCGATTTAAAGCGGTTGGATCACCTGGTTTACGATATAGAGCGCCTGTTGGTGCGCACCATCCCATTGAAATTTCAGCGATAGCCATCATGCCCAGACCGGAAGGCGGCAGGTTCGTCAGCGAAAAGATCGAAATGGTGCAGACTGGCGAGGGTAGCGAACCGGTACTTTTCCGCTGGCGTTCCGCAGAACACCAGGTGACTGAAATTATATCGTGCTGGCAGGATTGGGATTATCCGGTAGGCGTTACCAAAAAGAACTGGAAGAACCGCCGCCATCGCAACTATTTCGAAGTCCGCACCGATAGCTATCACCATCTGCTGATGTATTTCGATCGCGGCGTCAAACCGACCAGTCCTAAGACCTGGGTAGTGTATGAAGAGTATTTATAGGCTGATCCCTGCTATGGTCGTTACACCCTTTCCCTTTGCTTTGTCATTGACTTTTGCCGTAGAAATGGCTAAATTATAAGGTTTAACCATCCCGGAGAAGACCGTGAAGCAGTTTGAACCTCCTCGCAGAGAAAAAATCCACGACGTCGTCGTGAAGGATTTAAGACTCATCCCCGACGAGCGCGGCAGATTGATGGAAATTCTGCGCGCCGATGACGAGATCTTTATGAAATTCGGCCAGATTTACATGACTACCAATTACCCCGGTGTCGTCAAAGCCTGGCATTACCACAAATCTCAGACCGATCACGTAGTCTGCGTCAAGGGCATGATTAAACTGGTGTTGTTCGATGGGCGCGAGGGCAGTCCGTCTAAAGGGTGTTTGAACGAGTTTTTTCTGGGGGATCACAACCACAAGCTGGTGCGCATCCCTGCCGGCGTCTGGCACGGCTGGAAGGGGATCTCAGAGACCGAATCGCTGGTAATCAACCTCCCCACCGAGATGTACGACTACAAGCAGCCCGATGAGTTCCGTCTCCCCTTCGATACGGATGAGATCCCGTATGATTGGGATATCAAGATGGGTTAGGAGATTACTTTAAAAATTTGAATAATTGGGTTTGAGTCAATAGAAAGGAAATCCATGGAGGCAATCTATGATTCCGAGAATCTATATTGATACGTCAGTCATCGGGGGAGTGCTGGATGAAGAATTTATGCAGCATTCCAACCGATTGCTCAGCGATTTTTTTGCAGATCGGCTGATCGCAGTCATATCTGACATCACAATCGCTGAGATTAAACAAGCGCCGGAGTTTATTCAGGATTTATTAAATCATCCAGCATTGAAGAAGGCAGAGATTGTGAACCTTGATCAAGAGGCGATTGAATTAGCTGATGCGTATATTCGTGAAGAAGCCATTGGGATGGTGCACAAGATTGACGCTCAACATATTGCTATGGCTACAGTTCAAAGAGTGGATGTCCTGACGAGTTGGAATTTTCAGCATATTGTCAAATGGAAACGCATTCGAGCCTTCAACGCCGTCAATCTAAAGCTTGGTTACCCTCATCTTGAAATTAGATCACCAAGGGAGATCTACGATGAAGAATAAAATTGTCAAAAAACAATTCGATGCAGTCAAGCTCATGCGAGAAATTCGGGATCAGATGAGTTTGCGAATCCAAAATTTAAGCCCTGATGAAGAGATCGAAATTATTAATGAACTTTCAACAAGTACAAAAGATTTACATATGAAAGCAACGCCTAAGAAATGGCAAAGACTACACCGAAACCCATAAAAAAGCATAAAGGCACTTCCACCTCATCTTTCGGTTCGCCCGGGCGTATCAACCACGATTCCTCAAAATTTTACGCTAGCCGACTCTACGAAGGCATGCCCAAAGAGACTAAGGTCGATTATATCGAAAATCCGATTTCTACCGAGCATATTAATAAAATCTTCTGCAAATCCAGCGAAAAGATGGACGAACTGCCGGATTGCAGCGTCCACCTGATGGTGACCTCGCCGCCCTATAACGTAGGGAAGGATTACGACGAGGATTTTACGCTGGATGAATATCGAGCTTTCCTGAAGCGTGTCTGGGCTGAAGTCAAACGAGTGTTGGTTCCAGGGGGGCGCGCCTGCATCAACGTCGCCAACCTGGGGCGGAGGCCCTACATTCCTCTGGATGCATTCATCATAGCGGACCTGCTGGATCTGGGCTTTCTGATGCGCGGCGAGATCCTCTGGAACAAAGCCGCATCGAGCAGCCCCTCCACCGCCTGGGGAAGTTGGCTTTCCGCCAAGAACCCCATCCTGAGGGACGTGCACGAATATATATTGGTCTTTTCCAAGGATACTTATTCCCGGCAGAGCCTGAGGCGGGAAAGCACCATTTCCAAAGAAGGGTTTTTAGAGTACACCAAGAGCGTCTGGAGTTTCCCAGCTGAACCGGCTCGTAAGATCGGTCACCCGGCGCCTTTTCCGACGGAGCTTCCCTTACGCTTGATTCAGCTCTACACCTTCAAGGGTGAGGTCGTCTTAGACCCCTTCATGGGCAGCGGGCAGACCGCCTTGGCCGCGCTGAAAACCGGGCGGGGGTTTGTGGGGTATGAGGTGGATGAGGGGTATGCGAGATTAGCCACGCGAAGGGTGCAGAGATACCTGCGGGAGGTGGAATTGGAGTTGGTGCCGGAGTTAGTAGATGAAGAGGCGTAGGGGTGCATGGCATGCGCCCAATTGATGTGCTGTCGACTCTCCGCAGTCGACAGTGTGTGACTTCCGTATGATGCGAAGAATAGACGTCGCCTAATTAAACCATGATAAAAACAACTGATACATGCGAATACTGCGACGGTACGATAGAACCGCAAGTTGTCCGGGCTCAATTCAGTTTCATGAAGGAGATAATTTTTATCGACAACGTACCCGCTGGAGTATGCAACCACTGCGGGGAACGGTACTACGATGCAGACGTTTACAAGCACATGGAGTATATTGCCAAAAATAGAAAGAAGATTAAAAAGACGGTTAAATTCCTTATGGCAGAATACAATACCGCGACGGGTTAACCGAATCAACTTCACTATAACCCAGTATAATGGTGCTGTCATGTAGGGGCGCACTGCGTGCGCCCTGCAAGAACCTGGAGGATATATCATGACTTTAGCAACAATTTTAATCTCGCTCGCGGCTTTGGTTTTAGGTGTTATCAATGCAGTTTACATCTATCGCCATAATAAGAAGATCCAGGAGCATAACCAGAAAATATATCAGCAAAACCAAGAACTTTTAAATCTCGAAAAAATTAAGACAATCGCAGAATTGGGTACGTTAAAAGATCTTGAAACGGAAGAAAAAAAGCTTCATAAAGACCGCGAAGAACAAAATTTGCAGATTTTCAGGAAATGGTCAGATGAGCAACGCCACAGAGCAAGCGATTTGGCCAGCCGCGGAATGTCTCGTAGCACTGAAGCTGATAGGATGAAAAAAGAAATTGAAGAAGGGAAAAAAAGCGAAAAAGGTATCGAAGAGCGAGATTATCAGATGAAATTGCAAAGGATTAAATCAAAGAAGGAAATGATTCAAAAATTCGATAATAATAACGATTAATAAGCAAATCCGTCGGGGTCAGGGGCGACCCCGACTATGCCATAGGTAGGGGCGCACTGCGTGCGCCCTATTAGGGAAAATTGATGAAATACGATCCACAATATCATCACCGTCGTACCATCCGGTTACCAAGATATGATTATTCCTCAAATGGCATTTATTTCATCACGCTATGTGTCGAAGGGGGAGTGTGCCTATTTGGTGAAATTGTAGATGAGAAAATGTTAATGAACGAAAACGGGAAGATCATTGATGAAGAATGGTTAAAATCAGCGAAAATGAGAAAAACGATCAACCTGGATAGTTACATTATTATGCCTAATCATTTTCACGCAATTCTGAGGCTTATCGATGAAGAGATTGAGAGCAAGCAGCAGGGCGCACGCAGTGCGCCCCTACATCGAGCGCCGCGATCTTTAGGCTCATTCATTGCCGGGTTTAAATCGGCTTCCACGCGAAGATTGAATGAATTAACTGATACGTGCAGTGAGATTGTCTGGCAGCGAAATTACTACGAACACATTATCCGGAGTCCAAGCGAGTTACAAAGGATTCGGACATACATTGACGACAACCCTGCAAATTGGGATAAAGACGAGGAAAACCCAATAAATAAAAGGGAAAACTGAGGATGATACCTTCACGTAGGGGCGCACTGCGTGCGCCCTGTTGGAAACGATCTGAAAACTCAATGGCGCACTGCGTGCGCCCTGTTGGAAACGATCTGAAAACTCAATGGCGCACTGCGTGCGCCCTGTTGGAAACGATCTGAAAACTCAATGGCGCACTGCGTGCGCCCTGCGGGAACGATCTGAAAACTCAATGGCGCATGGCATGCGCCCGTCCAAAACATCAAACAACCACTAAACCCTAACATATAACCACTCATGTATAACAAACTCATCTTTGAAATCTCTCAACCCGGCAAGATCGGAGTATCCCTGCCGGACGTAGACGTCCCCCGGAAGGAGAACGTCATCCCGAAAGACCTGCTGCGGCAGGGGCGCATCGGCTTGCCCGAAGTATCAGAACCCGAAGTGGTGCGCCACTTCGTCAATCTGTCCAACAAAAATCATCATATCGACAAGGGGTTCTACCCGCTGGGGTCGTGCACCATGAAGTACAACCCCAAGATCAATGAACAGACCTGCCGCCTCTCCGGGTTTGCCGGTCTGCACCCCATGCAGGATGCGAAGGATGCTCAGGGAGCACTCCGCTTGATGTACGAGTTGGGCGAAGCCTTGAAGGAAGTATCCGGCATGGATGGCATCACTCTGCAGCCCGCCGCCGGAGCTCACGGCGAACTGACCGGCTTGCTGATCATGCGCGCCTACCACGAATCGAAAGGGAATGCCCGCAAGAAGGTCATCATCCCCGACAGCGCTCATGGCACCAACCCGGCTTCCATCATCACCGCGGGATATGAAGTGGTGCAGATTCCTTCCGGACCCGACGGCTTGATCGATCTGGACGCTCTGAAAGCCGCGCTGGACCAGGACGTCGCCGCCATGATGATCACCAATCCCAACACCTTGGGTTTGTTCGAGTCACGCATCCTCGAAGTCGCCGAAGCGGTGCACAAGGTCGGCGCGCTGCTCTATATGGACGGAGCCAACCTGAACGCCCTGATGGGCATCGCCCGTCCCGGCGATATGAATTTTGACGTGGTGCACATCAATCTGCACAAGACTTTTTCCACACCGCACGGCGGCGGAGGCCCCGGTTCCGGACCGGTGGCGGTGAAAAAGCGCTTGATTCCCTTCCTGCCTGAACCCAACTCAATGAAGGACGGAACCACCTACCGCTGGGCTGATCCATCGCCGCAATCGATCGGTCGGGTCGGAGCTTTCTACGGCAATTTCGGCGTCATGGTCAGAGCCTACACCTACATCATCATGATGGGCGCTGAGGGATTGCGCAAGGTGAGTGAGCGCGCCGTCATTAACGCCAACTACCTGCGGCGCAAGCTGGAAGCGCACTTCGATCTACCCTATAAACGGACTCCCATGCACGAAGTGGTCTTTTCAGGTGATCACCAGAAAGAGTATGGCGTCAAGACCACCGACGTCGCCAAGCGGTTGCTGGACTACGGTTTCCACGCTCCGACCATTTATTTCCCGCTGATCGTGCACGAAGCTCTGATGATTGAGCCGACCGAGTCCGAATCGAAGGAGACTCTGGATGCCTTCGCCGATGCGATGATCAAGATCTGCGAAGAAGCCAAGAGTAATCCCGAATTGCTGCATGGCGCACCCCATACCACTCCGGTGGGCCGTTTGAACGAGGCTTTGGCGGCGCGGCTGCTCGATTTGCATTATAAGACGGCAGAGAGCTCAAAAACTTAATCGTCATCTACATTGCGGAAACTGCCTGTCAGATTCCGAACATGGCATTAAGCCAAATAATTTAAATCATGTCGGGGTCAAAGTCGACCCCGACTATCCCTTGCATGTAGGGGCACAGCGTGCTGTGCCCTTTAGGCTCGATCCCATGAACCCCCAACCGAAACTACCCTCCGATCTGCTCGTTTCCCTTGGCTTGTCTACGTTTATCGCCTTCGATACTGAAACCACCGGTCTTGATCCGAAATTTGAGCGACTGATCGAAATCGGCGCAGTACGTTTCAAAGACGGCGTGGAAGTCGATACGTTCAATTCGTTAATCGCCTGCCCTTACTCTTTGCCGCCGGAAATCACTCAGCTCACCACCATCACCGATGAGATGCTGCAAAGGCAGCCCGCGCTCGATCACGTCCTGAAGGATTTTCTGAAATTTTGCGGATCAGAGCCACTCCTGGGGCACAACGTTAATTTCGACGCTTCATTCCTGCGAGCCGGTCTGAAGACAATCCGCAAAGGACCCTGGCTTGATGACCGGAAATTGGCGGATACAGCGCTGCTATCGCGGGTGCTCTTACCCACCATCCCCTCCCGAGGCTTGGGTCATCTGGGGAGATATTTTAACATCGAATTGGGCGATCGTCATCGCGCTCTGGGGGACGCACGTCTGACCGGCAGAGTGTTCATTCATCTGCTTTCATACTTCAACCGGATGGAAATAAAGACGGCCAATTTGTTGCGCCGCCTCTCAGACGGTCTTAACCATCCTTCAGCCTGGATTTTTGACGCCTGGTCGAACTACTTGATGCAGACGGCCTCCGTGGAAGGCTCTTTCCGACCGCATTTATTACCCAATTTAAGCGACAACGTCCTCGGCAAGCTGCCTGTGGGAGTTCTGCACGAATCGGATGAAGTCGACGCCGACGACAGTGTGCAGTACGAGAAAGTCGATCCTGACAGCATCAAGGTGTTTTTCGGGTCGGAAAGCCCGCTAAATAAAATCAATCCCCGCTTTGAAAACCGCCCCGAACAAATGGAAATGGCTGAAGCGGTAACCCGGACATTTAATAACGGCGGTATTCTCGCGGTCGAAGCCGGGACTGGAGTGGGGAAATCCCTGGCGTATCTGCTGCCTGCCATTGTCTGGGCGCAGGCCAATCAACCGCGTACCGAACGAGTGATTATCTCCACCAACACCCGAAATTTGCAGGATCAACTCTTCTTTAAAGATCTACCGGAATTGGTGGATGCAATTCCTGCCAATTTTAGTGCGGTTCTATTGAAGGGGAGGTCTAATTATCTGTGTCGTCGACGCTGGGATAGCCTGGTGAGCGATCACCCTTTGCGGCTTAACTCCGGCGAAAGGCAGGCGCTATTACCTCTTGCACTCTGGGTGGAGCAGACGCGTACAGGCGATGTTTCAGAGGTCAGCGCCTTCGGCGGAGAGGGTTCGGGAGCCATCTGGGGACGCATCTCTTCCGATGCCGGAGCCTGTCGAGGCCGCCGCTGCCGGGAACGCCTGCGCTGCTTCCACAGCCGGATTCGCACCGCAGCCGCCAAGGCGCAGGTCGTTGTTGTCAATCACGCTCTACTGCTTTCGGATATCGCCGCCGATCACGCGCCCATCGGCGCCTATCACGTTCTGGTGGTGGATGAAGCTCACCATTTGGAACGCGCTGCCTGTCAGCATTTGGGCAGGGAATTGAATTTCTGGATGTTTCAAACCTGGTGCAATCGTCTCTACGCTTTTGAGGGTATTGCCACCGGATTATTGGCTCAGATGTTGTTGGGTTTGGGCGCGGTACGGGAACAGCATCCGTTGCTTCCGGGGCTGCAAAATTCCATCCAGTCAGCCATGCTTAGCATCTCAGAACTCAAGCAATCTGCCGAGGAGTTCTTCGATAAATTCACCGTGGCCGTGAGATCCCATCTTAAATCCGGTGAGGAGAATTACACCCAAAAGCTGAGGTTACGCGACCCGGAACAATTTTTCGTAGGTCTGGCAGAGAGCAGTCAGAGGTTTGACACCGCTTTGCAGGTATCAAAAAAGACCCTGAACTTGATTATTCAGACTTTGGGTGATATCTCTATTTTGGTGCTGCCTCGAGGAGAAGACTGGAAAGATGAGTTACAACAGGCGCACGACGAGGTTCTTCAGCAGTATGACGTCTTCAGCTTTTTCAGAAGTCCTGCCGATGAAAATTGGGTTTATTGGGCTGAACTGGCTCGGAAACAGGAAAAGCCAGCCAGTCTCTACGCCGCGCCCCTGAACGCAGGCGACATTTTACGCGAACAGCTCTTTACACCCTTACGAACGGCAATTCTGACCTCGGCGACACTGACCGTCTCAGGTCGTTTCCATTATTTCCTACGCAAGATTGGATTACAGAGGGTGGAAAACGCCACCAGTTTGCAGTTGGGCAGCCCTTTTGACTATCCCGTACAAATGCTGATTGGTCTACCTGCATTTTTACCCTCGCCCCGGTCTCCGCAGTTCGAAAGCGACCTGACCACTCTGACCCACCGCATTTTGAAGGCAGCCCCTCGGGGAACGCTGGCGCTGTTTACTTCGCACCGGTTTTTGCGGGAAATGGGGCAGGCTTTGGAAAAAGAACTTGGAAATCGAACTCTGTTAGTGCAGGGCAAAGCCGGTTCACGCGACCAACTGCTGCGCCGCTTTCGGGATGAAGCGGGATCGGTACTATTGGGAACCGACAGCTTTTGGGAAGGAATTGATGTGGTGGGGGAGGCTCTGGAACTGCTGTTGGTCACTAAACTCCCCTTCGAAGTTCCCAGCGAACCCCTGGTGGAAGCTCGCTGCGAACGCTTAAAAAAAGAGGGCAAGGATCCTTTCATGTACTACACAGTCCCGGAAGCTATTATCCGGCTGCGCCAGGGTATCGGGCGATTGATCCGTTCCAAGACAGATCGAGGAGCTGCGCTTATCTTCGACACTCGGCTGGTCAGCACCCGCTACGGTGAAGCGTTCGTCAATTCATTGCCCGTGCCGATCAAGATATTTCAGACTGAAGAGGAGATGGTGGAGCAGCTTGGCAATTTTTTCAAAAGCTGATCCGGAAACGTAGAGCGGCAGCGCGCTGCCACAAATAGGAGTCTGAATGAAACGCATCGATCACATCGCCATCGCCGTGTCCGACTTGGACGCCGCTGAAAAAATATATCGGGACGTCTTGAACCTGCATTGGGAGGGCAGGGAAGAAGTCCCTTTGCAGAAAGTTATAACTTCCTTGTTCCAGGTCGGTGAAAGCAGAATCGAGTTGCTTCAACCCACAGCTCCCGATTCCCCGATTAGCGCCTTTTTGGAAAAAAAGGGTCCCGGATTGCATCACATCGCCCTGGAAGTAGATGACGTTGAAGCGAAAATGGCGCGGTTAAAAGCTCAAGGAATTCGGCTGTTGAACGACCAGCCCGCAGATGGTGTCGGAGGATCAAAAATTGTTTTTCTGCACCCGAAGGATACAGGCGGAGTGCTGGTCGAACTGGTTGAGAAACCAAGTTATTAATCCGACCGGAAAATACTGGACAAACTATAAGCTGTCATTCACGCAAGCGAAGCGCGTCGGGAATCGGACAGCTGTTTCCGAACAATTCGGAATAGCGGGCGAACACTGTCCACCATAAAGTGGTCGGGTTAATAATATAAAAGGGCGCGAATGGTGCGCCCTTTGAAATTCATCCTGCTGGATTGATTGACGATTAATTTTTAGGATCTATCTCCCCACACATATCCCAATCGCTTCCGCGGTTTTGACCAACTGTCCGTCGGGATCCACCAGTTTCTGACGCCCTACTGCTTCTTCCAACGGTACGCCGATGATTTTGGCGTTACGCAGCGCCACCATGTGCCCGAACTGTCCGCGTACCACCATGTGAACGGCTTCAACACCGAAGCGAGTGGCTAACAGCCGGTCGAAGGTGCTGGGCTTGCCGCCCCGCTGGATATGCCCCAACACGGTAACCCGAGTTTCCATCTTCAGATTATTGCTGATCTCTCTGCCAACCAGATGACCGATGCCACCCAGCCGTTCCAGTCCGTGGGTTTCATCCGCAGTTTCGATGACGACCCGTTGACCTCCAGCCGGAACGGCTCCTTCGGCGACTACGATGATCGAAAATTTTCTGCCTCTCTTGCGCCGACCGTCAATCAGCTTGAATATAGCATCCCAGGAAAAGGGAATCTCCGGGATCAGAATCACGTCCGCTCCACCGGCAATTCCAGATTCCAGGGCGATCCAACCGGCGTCGCGTCCCATCAGCTCTAACACCATGGCCCGGTGGTGGGATTCCGCAGTGGTGTGCAGCTTGTCGAGCGCTTCTGTAGCGGTCGTGATGGCCGTATCGAACCCGAAAGTCACTTCAGTGGCGGAAAGGTCGTTGTCGATCGTCTTGGGGACGCCGATCATCGGCGCGCCCATTTTATGCAGCTCGTGAGCGATGGTCAGGCTGCCATCCCCGCCGATGACAATCAGAGCATCCACCTTTAACTCTTCCAGGCATTCCAGCAGGTCCTTCGATTTATCCTCATAGATCATCTTGCCGTTGATCTCGACAGGATATTTAAATGGGTTGCCGCGATTGGAAGTCCCCAGGATGGTTCCGCCACGATAGAGCAGTCCCGCCACGTCGGGCAAATCCAATCTCCACGGTTCGCTGTGCTGCACCAGACCCTCAAAACCATCCGGAATGCCCCAGACGGTTGCGCCGTATTGCAGTTTTGCCGTTTTAACAGCCGCTCGGATGACCGAGTTCAACCCGGGTGCATCGCCCCCACCCGTCAGTATTGCGATATTGTGAAACATGACCCGATCCCCGCTTGCTGATCCATGGAATTTGATTGGTTACGGACCTATTCGATGATTACCAAACCAATAGCCTAACCTTCGAATGCCCCTTTCCCCGGCCGCACCAGCACCGGTTCGTCATTGGTCAGGTCAATGATGGTCGAACGCTCATCGGGGAGGATACCCCCTTCAATCACGCAGCCCAATTGCTTACCCAATTGCAGATCGATATCCTCGGCTTCCAGAAAAAGACCGAATGGCTCGATCTCAGCGGTTGTGGCTAATATCGGTTCACCGAGTTCCCGCACCAGATCTTGGACGACCAGATTATCCGGCACACGCAAGCCGACTGTTCGCTGTCGGGTGAGCATTCGTTCTGGGACTTCCCGGGTGGCGCTCAGAATGAAGGTGTAGGGTCCGGGTAGCAATCGCCGCATGACCTTGTACGCCGGATTCGAGACATGCGCATAAACAGCAATCCCCTTCAGGTCGGCGCAGAGCAGCGACATAGGGTGGAATTTGTCCGCCTTTTTTATCTGGTATAGCCTGGTGATGGCTTTCTTATCCGACAAGCGGCACCCCAGCGCGTAGACCGAGTCAGTCGGCATCGCGATGACTTCGCCGTTATTCAGCAACTCAACCACCTTGCGGATGAGTCGTGCTTGTGGATTCTGTGGATTGATGCTTAAGATCATCTCTCTTGTGTTCCGGCGCTTTTAGCTCCAGAGATATTTAGTTGGTTAAAATACGCTAAAACCCGTGGAATTCAAAGTACATTTGCCATTTTGGGAAGGGATCGGTAAAATTTGATCAATCAATGAATTAAAATTCCCTTGACTTTGACGCAGATTCGTTTTACATTGTTTCTGCACAATGCCGGGGTGGTGAAATTGGTAGACGCAGGGGACTCAAAATCCCCCGATCCTTGGGATCATGCGGGTTCGATTCCCGCCCCCGGCACACCTAACGGCTCCTCTGAGCCGTATTTCATATATGACGGTTTACCAACGATTCTCACACTGAGTTATCTAATCCATGCTCGACCTGAAATTCATCCGCGAAAACGCCGACCAGGTGAAACGCGGAGTGCAAAATAAAAAAGAATCCGCCGATATCGACCAGATTCTGACACTGGATGAGGAACGCCGCGGCATTCTCGTCGAAGTCGAAAAGCTAAAAGCCACCCGCAACCGCGTCTCCAAGGACATCGGAGAACAGGTTAAATCCGGAGGTGACCCTGCTGAACTGAAGGCTCAGATGCGCGAGGTATCACAGCAGATCCAGGATTTCGACCTACGGTTGAAGGACGTCGAGACCAATCTAACGTCTCTGCTGGAATGGGTCCCCAATATGCCGCATCCCTCCGTGCCGGTGGGATTAACTGCTGAGGACAACCAGGTTTATCGCACCTGGGGCGAACCGCTAATAAGCGATTTCCCGCTGAAAGACCATCTGACTCTGGGCAAAGAGCTCGATATTCTGGATTTCGGTCGCGGATCCAAGATCACCGGTTCAGGGTTCCCGGTCTACAAAGGCAAAGGCGCGGCGCTGGAGCGCGCTCTGATCAACTTCATGCTGGATCAGCACACCCGACACCACGGCTACACCGAAATGTTCATCCCCTTTGTCGCCAATCGGGATTCCATGCGAGCGACCGGGCAGCTGCCCAAGCTGGAAGACGACATGTACTACGTCAACCGCGATGAGCTTTTCCTGATTCCGACCGCAGAAGTGCCGTTGACCAACCTGCACCGCGATGAGATAATCCCCGAAGAGCAGTTGCCGATCTATTACACCGCCTACAGCGCCTGTTTCCGTAGAGAAGCAGGATCGTATGGCAGGGATACGCGCGGTTTCTTGCGCGTGCATCAGTTCAACAAGGTCGAACTGGTGAAGTTCGTGCATCCGGATAGCTCCTATGACGAGCTGGAAAAACTGCTGCTGGACGCCGAAAGCATCGTGCAGATGCTGGGTATTCACTATCGCGTGCTGACGCTTTGCAGCGGCGACCTGTCCTTTTCTTCCGCCAAGACCTACGATATCGAAACCTGGGCTCCCGGCGAAGGTAAGTGGCTGGAAACCTCTTCCGTGTCCAATTTCGAGGATTTTCAGGCTCGCCGCGCCGCCATCCGCTACCGGGAAAAAGAGAGCGGAAAGGCCCGTTTTCTGCACACTCTGAATGGGTCAGGATTGGCTACTTCGCGGCTGATGGTTTCGCTGTTGGAAACGTTTCAGACGGATGAGGGTACAGTGCTGGTTCCGGAAGCGCTGCTGCCGTATTTGAATTTCAGGGTGATTGGAAGAGAATCTTGACCGGTGTTGTCCAAAATCGGCCAAGACCATAATTTTGAGAATGGGGAATTCGTAATTTGTCCTGCTCTTACCACCCGATTAAAATCGGGTGCTCGTCGACATCAAGTCGTTGAAACGACTGAAATAAAACATTAGCATTGGTTTTAACCAATTGATTTATACGAGCACCCGAATTTATTCGGGTGGCTATGAATTCTCAGACAGACTTCTATGCAGGAATGCCTAAAAACTACTTTTAGGACAGCCCCTAATAATATCCCAATTATCGTTCTTGTATAAGTTCTTTCACGAGGTTCCCATGCCCATGAACGTCGCTCAAAAATTAATTTCGGTACATCTTGTATCCGGAAAGATGATCCCGGGGCAGGAAATCGCCATCCGCGTAGACCAGACCTTCACGCAGGACGCTACCGGCACGCTGACCTACCTCGAATTTGAAGCCATGGGCGTTCCCCGCACGCAGGTGGAGCTTTCGGTCAGCTACGTCGATCACAACCTGCTGCAGACCGATTTCCGCAACGCCGACGACCACGTTTTCCTACAGACCTGCGCCGCCAAGTACGGCGTCGTCTTTTCGCGCCCTGGCAACGGCGTCTCACACCAGATTCATCTCGAACGTTTCGGCATCCCGGGCAAGACCTTGTTAGGTTCGGATTCGCACACTCCTACAGCCGGAGCTTTAGGGATGCTGGCTATCGGTGTGGGCGGGCAGGACGTTGCCGTCGCCATGGCGGGTGAACCTTTCAACGTTGCCATGCCCAAAGTGATGGGCGTCAAGCTGACCGGCAAATTCCCACCGTGGATATCCGCCAAGGACGTCATCCTCGAGGTGTTGCGCCGTCACAGCGTCAAGGGCGGGGTGGGGAAGATCATCGAATATTACGGTCCCGGCGTGGCGAGCCTTCAGGTGGGCGACCGAGCCGCCATCACCAACATGGGAGCCGAATTAGGAGCCACCACTTCGGTGTTCCCTTCCGATGCCAACACCCTGCGCTATCTGAAGGCTCAGGGTCGGGAAGACGGCTGGGTCGAACTGATCGCCGATCCCGACGCCAAATACGACGAATACGACGAAATCGATCTGAACTCTCTGGAGCCGCTGATCGCCTGTCCGGTCTCTCCGGATAACGTCGTGCCGGTCAGGGAAATCGCCGGGAAGCCGGTGCGCCAGGTCATCATTGGATCGTCAGCCAACTCATCGCTGCGGGATCTGCTCATCGTGGCGCGAGTCATGGTGGGGCGGTCGGCGCACCCACAGGTCTCCTTCGAAATCAATCCAAGCAGCCAGCAGGTCTACGAAAACGTGGCTCAGATGGGCGGCGTGCAGACGTTAATTCGTTCCGGAGCGCGTATCCATCAGAGCGGCTGTCTGGGCTGCATCGGCATGGGGCAGGCGCCTGCCACCGGAACCATCTCTATGCGCACCTTTCCCCGCAACTTCCCCGGGCGATCCGGCACCGACAACGATCAGGTCTACCTCTGTTCTCCCGAAACCGCCGTTGCTTCCGCCATCAATGGATGCATCACCGACCCGCGGGAATTGGGAGCCTACCCCGATCCCGAACTGCCCGATCGCGAAATCATCAACGATCACCTGCTGGTCTATCCGCCTAAAGATCCGTCCGAGGTCGAAATCCTGCGCGGTCCCAATATCGTCCCCCTGGAAGAACTCGATCCCATCCCTGATACTCTGACCTTGGAAATCCTCCTGAAGACCGACGATAACGTCAGCACCGATTCCATCCTGCCGGCGGGCAACGCCGTGCTCCCCTTGAGGTCGAACATCCCCGCCATCTCTGAATTCGCTTTTTCCCGCATCGATAAAACCTTTGCCGCCCGCGCCCGGAAGGTCAAGTATGGCATGGTGGTCGGAGGGGTCAACTACGGGCAGGGGTCGAGCCGGGAACATGCAGCGCTGGCGCCGCGCCATTTGGGAGTACGGGTGGTGCTGGTCAAGAGCTTCGCCCGCATCCATCGTTCCAACCTGATCAACTTCGGCGTGCTGCCGCTGTCGTTCGTCAACCCGGACGATTACACCGCTCTGGACGTGAAGACGAAGCTGAAGCTGAAGAACCTGCGGGCGCAACTGAAGGCGGGCAACGAAATCAAGCTGGAAGATTCTAAAACCGGTAAGATCATCATCGGCAGACACAACCTCACCGACCGCGAACTCAACCTGATCCTGGCGGGTGGGCTGATTAACGAGATTAAAGCGCGGAAAGCGCTTTAGTGGCTGGTAGCTTGTTGCTGGTGGCTGGCAGGAAAAAACAATTTGTCATTCCGGCGAAGTCCGGAATCAGACAAATTGCGGGAGCGTGGCGGTAGGGTTTTAGACTGGGGAGGACAGGCATTCCTGCCTGTCCCCACAATGTCAGACACGAATGTCTGACCTCCCCGGAAGACAACGCGTGTCATTCCGGACGGCCCCGCAGGGGCGTGATCCCCAAAGGGGCAGGCCGGAATCCAGAAAAGCGTCCCGTAGGGACTGCCACAAAGTGGTCCCTTTGGGAAAGGAAATTAGCCCGGGAATTCATTCCCGGGGGGTTGGTCGAATCGTTTTCACCCGAAAATGAATTTTCGGGCTGCATAGCTTCAGTCCTCTGAAGAGGACGCAATAGTAAAGGCGTGATGGAACACGCCTTGTTTTGTTAGGGGGGAAAATGAAGAACCCACAGTAGAGCTGTGGGGCACCGGGCCAAGCCATGGAGCACAATGGCAGGTCACTTCTTTTCTGTGACTCTTTTCCAATGGTTTCCGTCGTACGTATAGACTCCCTCATCATCAACTTTCACTCCATTGCCAGTCGCATCCATGAGGATCATCCCTTGTGTTCCTTTCTGAACATTAATACGTGTCCCTTTCCCGAAATTGGGAAGGCACATGTTCCAACCCAATATCAAGAATTCTATTTGCCCTTCTGCAACGAGTGAGTTTGCTGGGCCGTTTGAAACGGATATATCTGTGCTGGAGTTAAATGGCCAAGGACGAAGTTTGACTTTTTCCGGGATCTGCCTCAAGTCATAAAGCGCTTCTGGAATGAACTCACCAAAGACCTCTGGCGAGATATTGGCAATTATTGGGGGCAGATATACCTTAGATTTCGGCTCCGTGACGAGACCCAGAACAAGCTTGCCATAAAGGTCTCTTCGCAGAACACACTTGGCAAACGACGACTCGAGGGTCTGGCACGTATTCTTCCAGTCTGCCGTTACCCCTGCTGCAGAAAGTAAAGAATTGTGGTAGCCCTCATTCTCGGGGGACAAGATTCTGGCATATTTATTCGTTTCATCCTGGGGAATATCGGCATTTGATAGGAGTACTCTCGTTTCCTCAAATAAATACCACCGGCGGGCGTCTTGATCGAATAGTAGGCCCTTGGCTTCAGACAAATCATCCTTCAATGAAAAAAGTATTGCTCGGACGTTCGGAATGAGACGAACAGAGCCGATTGTATTTACCATTTCATATTTCATACTAATGTCCCAATCGATCATAAATGCTGGCGAAAGTAGCTTGCCCTCGACTTTGCTTGGCACTTTGACAGTGTCGTAGTGAATGCTAACTTCTCCTTCTCCAATTGATTGGAACCAACAACCAGTGAGAGGGTCTGGAGCCCCTTTGTTGTCATATCGCAGTGTGGAACCAGCACCGACCTGGCTATACGAGAGATGAGGTATCGTTAAACATAGTAGTACTATGCTCAAGGAATACAGTCTCGTTTTCGTGCTTTCAGTTGACATTTTGTATCTCCATTCTTACATTCTCTATTTCCTGTGCTATTGGGCTTCAGCACCCGATAGCCTCCATTCACTTCATCACCTAAGTGGAGATATTCGGGTTAGTGGATTTAATTGTTAATCAACTTACCCACAGCAGGGCTGTGGGGCACCTTGGCAGTGAGGCTTTAGGTACTCACCAAGATTTAATCTATCTTTGTTGAATCTGGTTTGATCTCAATTTCTTCGAACTTAATTTTCAGTGAATCTGAAATTATACCGGAGGAATCAGCCATTATCTCAAGAGCTTTGGTTTCCTTTTTATCGCTTTTTGATTTATTTACTAATATAATTACGATGAAGATTGCTACCATGACTCCTATTATCGCCATGCCGGTATCTTCCTTGAATGCGTTTTCTAATTCTCCAGACCGATCGCGATAGGCTTCGGCAGTTAAGGGTCCTAATCCGAACTGGAGTATCAATGCTAGAACAATACTAAGGGTAATGGATTTTCTGTTCAGCAAGCGTTTCATAGCATTCTCCTGTTAGATCGCTTATTTGGTATTTAAGCAATGTCTTCTTAGCAACAAGTTGGAAAGCAATTAGGGTATACTAATAGAAGATATTTTTGAAGAGATTTGCTTAGTTGCAATCTTCAGAGATGCGAGAGCAAAGGTGGTTTTCCCATGATGTTGGTTCCACATGACAACAGCCTTCTTTCCTTTCCAATAATAGTCAACTCTGTCCTTCCAGATAATCTCGTGTGTCTTTGTTGAAATTAGGTTCAAATCAATCTGCATATGCGTTTCTATATCTCGCGGAAAAGATCCCTCGAGTAGGCTTGCAAGAATTTCCCCCGCGAAGGTTCCCATCAGTGTAAGAACTGGATTATGGGTTTCTTTGACGATAACTAAATCTACTCCAAATAAAGGTTCATGGATTCTGCTTTCTTCTTTCTTTTCCCCTGCTTTGTACCCTAGCCACCAACCTGTGACTACCAAGGGAACACCCAGAGCAATCTCTCGCCCCGTTTTGGTATCATAGTACGTATAGAAATGATTCAACTGCCCCACTAGTAGAGCGTCTATATTTCGTTCTGCAAGGGTGTCTAACCAAGAGGAAGGAACCTGATTTGACTTATAAGGACTAATTTGTACAGATTCATACAATTTTGTGGATTGTAGGTAATCAACTAAATACTTTGTTAATGCTGTGGTCAGATCACCGGAGAAATCTTTATTATAAGTATAATCTCCCAAATCCTTAAAGCCACAATCCTTTCTAGCCTTTTTATATTGTTCAAGAGTCTCACGCCTATCCTCGATAATTGCAACTTGGATTCTGCCTTGTGGTTTCCTGCTTGGTGCAATCTGATCTGCTTTGTCAACCGTATAACGGATTTTTACGCCTGGTGTGCACCCAACGAGGGAAGATATTAGATACAGGGTCGTAATCCAAATAAATATCTTGTAGATATTCGGCATATTTACTCCTCTTTTATCTGCTATCTACTTTTTTAAGGCTAATTCGTGATTTATTGTATCATTTGTATACGTATAGTACAAGGTCTTCATGTTTAGACGTGATTCAAACTAAGCTAATATCCTATAATATATTAGAATGAATTTAGAATTGAAGTCCCCCCCCAATGGTAAAATACTTAGCCGTCCCTGAATCGCCAAAGATTACATTATACATGGGTAATATTTCAAAGCGCACATGTTCAGAATTGAAAATTGTACCCCCGACACCGAAGCAGAATCCAGGTTTTTTGCTTGAAGCATCCGAAGAAACAATTGCGAAAACAGGGCTATGAAGTTCATAATTTGAGTAGATAATATACATCCCCACGCCTAATTGGCCGAAAATATGAGATTTGTCGAGGTCACCGACAAGTGGCGTCCTGATCACGGGAATGATTTCAATAATCCTATGCGAACCAAATTGAGTAAAGTCCAGACCTGGGGCGACCTCGTTCATAATTTTCTGGCCGTTTGATGACCAATTATTATAACCTAAGTGTATCCCACCTAATGATTTTTGGCTCAGGCGAGTAAGCGCATTCAAACCTAGCGTGAATCCCATTTTATCATATTCACTGCCTTCACCAGTGGCTCTCATTATTCCAGCACAAAAACTGAAGGCTCCCTTTCTTCGTTGCTCATTATTTGTATAGGTAGCTTTTGGAATAGAATATTGCGGAGGGCTTTTAGTGAGAATGGGAAACGTCGCGTCGTCTGTGCTATCTGTAATACTAAACCGATTTTTTAAGTCATCGTTATATTGTTGTGTGTATTTGATAGCATTTTCTAAAGACGTACAATTTTTCTTTGGGATTACTGCTGAAAGAATTAGAAGAGAACCACCAAGCGAACTTACTAGCGCGCCCCCAGTTCTGGTTACATTATCCGGTTGTTGGTAAAAGAGAAAATTTCCAATAATTAAATAAAAAAAACCAGTTGCGAACAACCCGTGGTTCAGGCTTTCTTTTTTATATGCCGATTTCGCCTCAGCATCTTTCCCTGTTTTTAAGTAAAAATTATACTCGGTGATCCTATTTATTCCCTGGTATGGAATCCACTTGCGATTTTGAGCATCCGCCTCCGATATAGTTTTTAAATCATCTGAAAGTCCTTTGAAGTGGATTGTTAGTTTAGAATTATCATATTGATTATTTACACTTCCAGTTGTTATAGGTTGATCACTGGCATTGATCTGATTTTGGGATAGGGCAAGAGCCATTAGTATGGCAATTATTCTAACGATCGTTTGCATAACCCGCTCCAGTTTTTGAATTTTACTTCGAAGTTTGTTTAAGTTTTATTAAGTTAACCACGGGAAATTAGACAGTTGTGATGGAAATCACAGAAATGAAATATTTCCGATCACTCACGATTCCGCTTAGGTAAAACCAACTTGTTATCAGGTTTTCGCTAGCCCGACCCACTCCCTCGCGTGGTTTTCTTCCCCCCCAATTTACCTCCCCCCCACCCCCAAAGTCAACTCCTTTTTCATGAATATTGGAACGGGGAACGGCCCCGCCCTGAAGAACGGGGCTACGTCTAACTAGCCCCGTAAACGGGGCAGGAGCCCCCTTCAGGGGGCTTTGGAATCTGGTAGCTAGGTGCTTTTCCCGAAGGGACCACTTTGTGGAGCGCATGGGGCGGGTGCGAAATAAAAATGCCGTCAGATTCCCGACGCGCCCTTACGGGCTTGCGGGAATGACGGCTGTTTGTTCTACCGGATTGCTTCGTCCTATGGACTCGCAATGACTGCTCTTATCCTTTTGAATCCGTGTAATCAGTGTAATCAGTGGTTCAGACAATTGTAAAATGGATTCCATCCTGCGCGGGAATGACTAAAGATGCTACTGGGCCTGCCCTTTCTTATCATACGCCGCTTTGATCAGCTTGTCCAACGTTCCTCCCGGATCGTTCAGGATCGCTGCGGTGACATCCAATTCCTGCACGCCCAACAGCTTCACGCCGTATATGTAGTCTTTCAATCTTTCATCCAGCAGGTCGGTCGTTCTGCCCTTGCTCTCGACGAATTCCCGGTAAAGCTGCTCCCGCGCCTTGGGGTGATAGCGCAACTCCACCCCGGATTTTTCCAGGAAGCTCTGCGCGAACGAGGTCAGGATATGATCGAAGGCGACCTGATGCAGCGTATCTTCGGCGTGCTCGATCAATTGCTGCGTGACGGTCAATTGAGGTACGCCCAACGTCGGCAGCCGTTTCTCGAATTTGATCAGGATCTTTTCCACCGCAGATAACAAGCCCCGCGCGCCGGTCTTTTCGACCGCGGCGCGCTGAGCCAGACTGCGCAGCGCCTCATCTTCGAAGGTTAAATCGATGCCATACGCCTTGAATTCCCGCTTCTTGGCTTGAATCACCGCGCAGGTGGGGTTTTTCAGGATGGTGTACAGGCTCTCTTCGTTCAACTGGTTGAGCACCACCGTCACCGGCAGCCTGCCGATGAATTCCGACTCGAAGCCGTAGTCGATCAGGTCCCGGGTGGATACCTGCCGCAGGATATCGACGTCGCTTGCCTGGCTCGCGGCGTCGTTCCGTAAAAAGCCGATCCCTTTCTGCGTCAGCCGTTTGGCGATGCGTTCCGATAACCCCTCGAAGGCTCCGGATACGACGAAAAGGATATTGCGGGTATTGACCTTTTTGCGTTCCACCTTACCGGTTTTCTGCGTCTGGATGACTGCTTCCATCTGGCTGGCCAGGTCGTGCGGAACCTTCATATCGACTTCGGTCTCTTCCATCAGCTTCAGCAGGTTGCGCTGCACGCCGGTGCGGCTGACGTCCGGTCCCCAGGTGCCTCCTGGCGATGCGGCGATTTTATCGATTTCATCGATGTAGATGATGCCGTACTCCGCCATCCCGATGTTGCCGTCCGCTTCCCGCACCAACTCCCTGACCAGGTCTTCGACGTCGCCGCCCACGTACCCGGTTTCGCTGAATTTGGTGGCGTCGCCCTTGACGAAGGGTACGCCGATGCGGTCGGCGATCAATTTGACGATATAGGTTTTTCCAACCCCGGTCGGTCCAATCATCAGGACGTTGGCTTTGATGTTACCCAGAGCCGAATTTTTAGCGATTCCGGCTTCGATTTCGTAGCGCATCCGGTTAAAATGGGTGCAGATCTTGGTCGCCAAAACTTCGACGGCTTCGGGCTGATCGACGACGTACTGGTTCAGATAGGCTTCCAGTTCTTCGGGCTTCAGGTGGAAGTCGATTTTCTTCGAGGTGGGGCGAGTCTCAAATCCTTCGTCGACTCCGGCGGTTTCGGTTTCCGGCTGAGGAATGTTCTTCAGATCCGGCTTGAATTGAGGCTGTTGATCCATGATGTATTGGGTTCGATTCTTTGCTTTTAGTTAAGTTCTTCTAGTACTGCTTGGCTTCGGTTCGCGCTTTGGCTTCTGCATCTTTGATCGCTTTTTGCCAGCTCTTGCAGAGGCTGTGGAGCTGCTGTTTCAACCGATCCACCCGGATACCCCGCAAGGCGCTGATGATTTCCGCCTGAGGGTAGTCCAATTTGATGCGCTCGATCAGAGCGGCAGATTCGACTCGGTCCGCTTTATTGAAAACCAGGGTGGTGGGGTTATCCTTCAAGCCCATCTCCTGCAGTGTTTGTTCCACCTGCTTCATCTGTTCGGGGAAGTGAGGGTGCGAACAATCCACCACGTGCAGCAGGTGATCTGCCCGCACGGTCTCTTCCAGAGTGGACCTGAATGACGCCACCAGGTGGTGCGGCAGTTTGCGGATGAAACCGACCGTGTCGATCAGCACGATCTGCCCGGCGTCGGGTCCTTTCAATGAGCGGACGGTAGCATCCAACGTGGCGAAGAGCCGGTCTTCGACGAAGACGTGCGAGTTGGTCAGCGCATTCAAGAGCGTCGATTTCCCCGCGTTGGTATACCCGACGATGGCGACCTTGAAGGCGCGTTCCCGGTTCTGGCGCTGCGTATCCCGCTGCTTTTCGATCTGCGTTAAATCCTTGCGCAGTTTGGAAATGCGAGTTCGGATCAAGCGCCGGTCGGTTTCCAACTGCGTTTCACCAGGACCACGCAGCCCGATGCCTCCGGCTTGCCGTTCCAGATGCCGCCACTTGCCGGTCAGTCGAGGGAGGAGATACTGCAGCTGCGCCAGTTCCACCTGGGTGCGGGCTTCCCGGGTTTTCGCGCGCCGGGCGAAGATGTCCAGGATCAATCCTGACCGGTCGATGACGCGCTTGCCGATCTGCTTTTCCAGTTCGTTGGCCTGCGCCGGAGTAAGATCGTCGTCGAATATGATCAGGTCGAAACGTTCGTTGTCCGCGGCGATCTGCTGCACTTTGCCGCGGCCGATGAACGTCCCCGGATCCGGCTTTACGCGGTTCTGCACGAAGCGTTCCACCACCGCCGCTCCGGCAGTATCCGCCAGCAGAGCCAGCTCGTCCATCGAATCTTCGGTGATCCAGACGTCCGATCCCCTCAGAACTACCCCTACCAGAGCCGCTCGTTCGAGCAGAGCATCCTGTTGGTTTAAATCGTGAAGTTCTATAAGACCTCTATAAGGTGGTTGATTGTCCCAATTCCATATAGAATATACGTTGTAAATTGCTGAATGTCAAGCGCAGTTGGATAAGATTTCTCTCAAAGAAGCAATTAGCAGTCAACACTCAGCACTTAGCGAAGAGGTGTCATTCCGGTGAAGTCCGGAATCGCCTGCTTGCACCACTGCCGCTTTCCCACCAGGCGCTCCACAAAGTGGTCCCTTCGGGAAAAGCACCTGGCTACCGGCTTTTCTCTCGTGACTCGTGACTCGCATCTCGTGACTCACTTCACCACCACCATCTTCTGTGTAATGCGCTGCTGACCAGTATCGAGGCGGATCAGATACACCCCCGAAGCATTACCCGTGGCGTTCCAACTGACGGAATAGTCTCCGGGATTCTGCCTGCCATTAACCAGTTGCGCCACCCTTCTCCCGGTAATATCGTAAACCGACAGGTTTACGAAACTGACGGCTGAAAGCTGATAGCTTATGGCTGTTATGGGATTGGAGGGATTTGGCCCGATAGTAAGCGTAGCCCGGCTGGGCCGCGGGCGCATTTTGGTGGGCTGTTGCACGGCGGTGCTGTCTCCGGTGATGTTGCGGAAG
>JAPKYS010000055.1 GCA_026394195.1 bacterium
TCATATTTTATCCCTATTGTCAATTTATAGTACTGTTCAATATAATTTGGCAGACTTATTAAATCAAGAGTTATTTCTACTATTTTACAGGGTCGGTTTTGATTTTGGTGGATGTCATAAAATACAAAGAGGCCATCCCAAAATACTCCGGGACAGCCTCTCACTCTATGCAAGTCTTATAATCAAAGCGCTGGAACTTTGGGCGCGGCCGTGCGTCGGGCTCGGTTGCGCCAGTAGGCGCGCTCGATAACCATCAGAACCTCTTCGAATCGAAACGGTTTGGGTAAATACTCTTCCGCTCCCTGCGCCAACGCCTCCCGAATGGTAAATTCCTGACTGAACCCTGTCATGACCACCACAGCGGTATCCGGATAGATCTGTTTGATGGTCTTCAGTAATGAGAACCCGTCCACCTTCGGCATCTTGATATCGGTGACGACGACGTCGAATTGATTCAGCGCCAGCTTTTGCAAGGCGACCTCACCGTCTTCGGCTGTTTCTGCGTTCTGAGTGTAATCCCCCAGAAGTTCGGAAAGCAGATCGCGAATGTACTTTTCATCATCGACGATCAGGACGCTGAGCCGATTAAGCTTGGTCTGCGGAGATTCTTTTTCGGCGGTTTGCAGTGCGATCATCGGTGTGTCGGGTTATTTCAGCTTGTTTTAGGATATCCTTCAATTCCGATGGCATGCGGCGCGGTTTTCCGCTTGCATCAGTCCAACAATGTTCCGTGTAGCCTTCCACAATCGGGGCTTTTAGCCCCTCTCTGAAAATCTGATATTCGAATCGGATCCGCGTCTCGGTGAAGAACCCCACCCGCCCCTGCACCGTCAACAGGTCATCGTATCTGGCGCTCTGACGGTACCGGCAATGCGCTTCTAACACCACCAGCAGGTAGCCCTCCTGTTCAATCTGCAGGTAGGGTTTCCATACTCGACGGATCAGCTCAGTGCGGCAAGATTCGAAAAATAACAAATAATTGGCGTGGTAAACAATCCCCATCCGGTCCGTATCCGCGTAACGGACTCGAACCTGGACCTGCTGAAGATTTGCGTAATCTTCGCTATTTTTATGCTCTGTCATGCGATGAGTTGCGGTAAGGTAAACTTGAAAGGTTAAACAATCAAGATTTTTCGGTGATTATTTTAGGTCTTCGGAATCTTCGGACAGACGCGGGAAAAACGTGCACAGTCCTGACATAGCACTTGAGGTTTGCGCCGGTGAAGATATAGAGTGTCAGATCTGAGATCTAACACTCTATATTGGGTGCCAATTTTCTATTGAATCAACCGATAGTATAGTCTATTTCTTTTCCCATACGCCTACTTTCATGAATCGTTCCCGGCGCAGTCGGCAGAGTTCTTCCCCTGGGGTCTTCTGCAGTTCTGTCAGATGCTTCTTCAATACCTTTCGGACGTTTTCAGCCGTGGTGTCGGGGTCGCGATGAGCGCCGCCCAAAGGTTCGGGAATGACTTCGTCGATCAATTTCATCCCTTTAAGGTCGCTGGCTGTGACTTTCATCGCTTCGGCTGCCCTGGGGGCTTCCGACGAGTCCCGGTACAGAATGGATGCGCATCCTTCCGGAGAAATCACCGAGTAGATCGAGTTCTCTAACATCAGAACTCGGTCGGCGATCCCGATCGCCAGCGCTCCTCCCGACCCACCTTCCCCCAATACAACCGCGATAAACGGCACCCTTAGATTAGCCATCGCCATGAGGTTTCCGGCGATGGCTTCTGCCTGACCACGTTCTTCGGCTCCCAAACCCGGATAGGCTCCGGGAGTATCGATAAAGCTGATGATCGGTTTGGAGAAGTGATCTGCTAACTGCATCAGCCGCCGGGCTTTCCGATACCCTTCAGGGTTGGGCATTCCAAAATTGCGGTAGAGATTATCCTTGGTGCCCCGCCCCTTTTGATGGCCCATGACGAAAACTGATACACCTTCAAAAGTTCCAAATCCGCAGATTATGGCAGGATCGTCGCCGTAGGAACGATCACCATGAAGCTCGATGAAATCGGTGAAAATCCGGTTCAAGTAATCGAGCGTATAAGGTCGGTCGGGGTGGCGAGCCATCTGCACCCTCTGCCAGCGGGTTAGGGAACTGTAGATCTCAGAGCGCAATTTGCCCGCTTTTTTCTCCAACCGGGTAATCTCATCGTCCAATCCGAGCTGGCTGGTTCCGGAAAGCGCCTTCATTTCAGCGATTTTCTTTTCCAGGTCCAGAATCGGTTTTTCAAAATCTAACGCAACCCTTTCGTGCATAGATTCACCTACTTCTTGAAAATGATCCCCCGTTTGCTCGATCGGAAAGCAGGCAATGAGGAAACTTCCATGCGCAGCAGAGTGATCTCATCATCCCCTTGGCGCTGTAGATTGGGAGCAATTCTGAAGTTCAAATTTCGGTCGTTCAACGATTGGATAATTCTGATGATACTTTCATAGGAAACTGCAGCGGTGGAAAAAATAAGTTCCTGAATGTTTTGCCCCGCAACGATGTGCTTGATATCCTCCACCGTACCGAATACCGGTATCCCGGATATAATCCGACCGGCGCCTTCATCCGTTACGTCCACAAAACCGACCGGTTCAAGATCAAAGTCGGCTGATCCTGCCAGGAGTTCGGCGATGCGTTGTCCCAGATCTTCTGTACCCACGATCAACGCCCGGCGTTTCAAGATGTGGTGCATCCCCGGTCTTTGTTTTCTGCCTAAATAGATCCGCAGCGCAGTTCGCCACCCGGGCATGGCGACCATCATCCCCAGAGCGAATCCCATTACGACCAACCTTGAGAACGCCCACTGGACGATAAAGTAGGTAAAAGCGGCTGAAATGCTGCCGGCAATTGTGGCTGCAGCTAATGACGATCTGAGTGAATATTTCTTATTCCCATATATATGAAAATAGAGACCGCAAAGAAAATAAAAAATGGAATAAATGCTGTTGACCATCAGGACGTCGACGTTGAAGCCAGCTTCGCCAAATCGAATCGTTCTGCCGGTATAGATGAGCAAATTCAACAGCAGTATATCGAGCGCCGGCGGGCTGATCTTCTGGAGGAGTTCAAGCACTTTCCTTTCCGCCCCGTGAAGAAAAAATCCCAGATTCACCAACATCAAAGCCATTCCTGAGACCTGGTCTTTCAGGTTCTTTTCCACGAAGAGGCGCATGGCATTCTGAAAGTGGTACTGGTAATTAACATTCGATCGGCGTGTGCTCTCCCCCTTGAAGTGTACAATGCGAGTGCTGGGATCGTACAGAATCCGGTAACCCTTCTTCCTGATCCGGTAGCATAAATCGAGATCCTCGCCGTACATGAAATAATCGGGATCGAAACCTCCCAGTTCATCCAGCAAGCTGCGTCGAGCCATAATACAACTGCCGCTCAAGGCTTCGACGTCGTGTTCCTGATCAGGATCGAGATACGTCAGCAAATAACGATTGAAAAAGGGGCTTTTGGGAAATAGCGCCGAGAGACCGGTCAAGTAACTGAAGGAGGCCCAGGGTGTGGGAAACCCGCGCATGCTGCGCGGTTCGAATTGTCCGTCCGGTTTGATGATCTTGGGACCGATGGCGCCCACGTCAGGTGAAGACTGTAATCGCGTCCACAGCGCTTTTAAGGTATCTTCCTGGATAAACGCATCGGGATTCAGAATAAGTACCGCATCACCTTCGGCTACGGCAAAACCCTGATTGTTTGCTCTGCCGAAGCCGACATTATCATCATTGGCAATCAGGGTCACTTCGGGGTAGCGCTCGCGGATCATCGCCGCAGATCCGTCTTCGGATGCGTTGTCCACGACCACGATCTTGACCTGAAACCCGACGGAAGCGCGCTGGATAGACTGAAGGCAGTGGTTCAGGAAGGATTTTACATTGTAGCTGACGATAACAACAGTAATATCAATTTGCGACATGATCTATAATTTTCCGAGCAGGCTTTGGAGTTTCAACCTCCAGACCATCCACATGGCTTCTCGAACGATTTTAGAGGACATTTTGGATTTGCCGTCAGCCCTTTCCGTAAAGACAATCGGTATCTCTATTACTTTGAAGTCCTTCAACCAGGCACGGAAGGTCATCTCGATCTGAAAGCTGTATCCATTCGAATGAACCCGATCCAGGTCGATCGCTTCCAGCACCCGGCGGCGAAAACACTTGAATCCGCCGGTCGGGTCCTTGGTCGGCAGGCCGGTAATCGCTCGGGTGTAAATCGAGGCTCCATACGAGAGCAGCAGCCGCTGCAACGGCCAATTGATCACGTTCACCCCCTTGACGTAGCGCGAACCCAACACCAAATCGGCATCTTGTATTGCCGTTAGAAATTGAGGTAGAACCGTAGGGCTATGGGAAAAATCTGCGTCCATTTCGATCACGTAGGCGAAATCTCTCTGCAGCGCGTATTTGAATCCGGCAACGTAGGCGGTCCCAAGCCCCATTTTCCCGGGCCGC
Organism: bacterium; assembly: GCA_026394195.1. Taxonomy (GTDB): domain Bacteria; phylum Electryoneota; class B3-LCP; order B3-LCP; family B3-LCP; genus JAPKYS01. The sequence goes on from JAPKYS010000055.1 coordinate 4,453, forward strand.
TGCATTAAGTGCACTCGGGAGCCGAATTGCTCCTGCAGGCGCTTCACCTGTTCCGCTGTGCCGTCGGGTGAATTATCATCAACGATCAATATATCGAACTGTTCACCCTGCTTTAGAACTTCCGGTAGGATTTTGCTGATGTTCTCAATCTCGTTGTAAGTCGGCATGACCACCAGAGCGCGCTCTGGGGTCGCGGGTGTTTCGTTCATCTGGACTTTCCTCCGGGAGCTTCCTGAAGCTGCCTTAATTGCGCCTTATATTCATCAAGGCCGCGATCGACGTCGCGTGGGTAAAACAGCAATTCCACCTTGATTTTATCAAGAGAGAATGACGAATCAGCAGGGCGTGGCGAAGCCTGGTTCAGATCCTTCGTTTTTATCGGTTCGATACGGTCCGGATCTTCATCAAATGTAACGGCAATTTTTCTGGCAAAGTCGTAGCGGCTGATCGATTCGCTGCCGGAGATATGGTAGATTCCCTGCCGCTGCAACTGCACAATCCGGGCGATTCCGGTCGCAAGATCATCTGCTAAGGTGGGCGTCCCGATTTGATCTGTGACGATGGGGATAGAGCCCTGTTCCTGCAGGCGTCCGACAATAAAGTTCACGAAATTGAGCCGTATGTTCCGAGCCACACCGTAGAGCACCTGGGTTCTGACGATGGTATGAACTACGTCGGCGCCTCTGATCGCATTCTCGGAAGCCAGCTTCGATTTGCCGTAGAATCCTAAAGGCTTGGTGACGTCAGTTTCCTTATACGGTGGACAGGTCCCGTCGAAAACATAGTCACTGGAAATGTGGATGAGATGAGCTTTGATTTTCTGGGCTGCTCTGATCAAATTTTCGACCGCCAACACATTCACTCTCCAGCAATGATCCCGCTCGTTTTCACAGCGATCGACGGCGGTCATGGCGGCAGTATTGATGATAAATCGCGGAGCAGTCTCGATGACTGCATCGATCAATTCATTGCGCTTGGTAATATCCAAAAGTCGATATTCGAACGAAGGTCCCGATAACATGGTTTCGGGCGAAATATCGAATCCGATTACTGTGTTGGTCGGGGAGAGCAGCCGGTGCAGCTTCTGTCCGAGTAGTCCATGGCAACCGGTAATCAGGATGCGCTCGCCGTAAGGTAGAAACCTCTGCAGGACGTCTTCTGCGTACATTGTCACTCCTTCGCAGGTGAATACCGCTGAATCCATCAGCGAGATCCTCCGGTCTTATCTGCCTCGCTCAGCTGGCTCCCCATTTGACGGAATTCGTCCAACTTCCGCCGGATTACGGGGTCATGCAAAGCCAGGATGCGCGCGCTCAGACAAGCGGCATTGATCGCTCCCGCCTTTCCGATGGTCGTCACGGCTACGGGCACTCCAGCCGGCATTTGTACGCTGGAAAGCAGCGCATCCAGCCCTCCCAGAGTAGAGTTCGACAGGGGGATGGCGATAATCGGCAAAAGGCTGTGAGCCGCACAGGCTCCAGCCAGGTGAGCCGCCATACCAGCCGCAGCTACAATCAGTGAGAATCCCTGGTCTGCCGCTCCTCTGGCAAGCTCGGCGGTTACCTCCGGGTGGCGGTGCGCTGAAGCTACCTGCCACACGCCTTCGATACCGAAAAAATCCAGATAGGCTTGCATGGCCGACAAGGTCTCCCGGTCAGATTCGCTGCCCATGAGGATGAGGATTTTCGGGGGTTTATGCTGCATGGATTGACCATCCTGTTCTCGCACGTCCGAATCTATACCTTCTCAAATATATATAAACACGAAGAGCCCCATGCGGGTTTCATGCCGGCCAAAAAACTCAGCGACCCGATCATCAAACCACGAGCGGCGCGCAACATTCGGATCCAGCCTCTTGACCAGCTCATTTCCGAAAGCAGGCAATGATAGAATGGGTCCAGCGGCAGCGAATACGTTCTGCGCCAGCGCAATCCCAGGGGCTCCAGTAAAGCTGCCAAATCATCCCGGCGGAAGTGATAAAGATGCCGGGGGGCATCCCAGGCGACCCAGAATGGACCGTAAATGCGCGCTTCGAGCGAAAAGGGGTTGGGCAGTGCGATGGCTATTCGTCCACCAGGCTTCAAAACTGCTGCCATCCGAGCGGCGGTTTTCTGCAATCGGGGTAGATGTTCCAGTGAGTGCCAGAGAGTTATCAGCTCAAAGCGCTCGTCAATCTCGAGCTGATCTGCAGGATCTCCCACGCGAACCTGACAGCCGGATTCAGAGGCGATTCGTGCAGCTTCACGGTCGAGTTCGATCCCCTGAACCATCCAGCCGGAGGCTTTCATGGCACATAGAAATTCGCCGGTGCCGCAGCCGACGTCGAGTAATGCGCCTGTCGTGATGCCCCGACTTACTCTCTTGATTTTCCACCGGATCATCATGGGTCTGACCCAGCGGAATAAGGCGCCAACCAGGCCGCCTCCCCGGCGGCGGTGCGGATCATAGCTTGTAGTGCAGTAATAATCAGGAAGTTTTTCGGGAGCCGGCCTCGGGTTTAAATAGAGAAAACCGCAGGAGGCACAGGTTACAATAGCAAAGCAGGCTCCCTGCGGTCTTGGGTTTCCTCTGTGTGCTGAAGGGTCGAGTCGATCGCTTACAGCAGCATGTCTTCGGAACGAGGTCTCTCCGCAGATGGGGCAGGGGAGCGATTCAAATCCCGGAGGCAGCTCTGCCGCTGAGGCATGATCCATACTACTTCCAGGCGTTTGCCGGTTCGAAGTAGATTCTCAAGCCCACTTCAGCGAATGGACCTGAGTAGTTCGTCTCGAAGGTATTGTATGATTCCGGCCAATAGGCTATTTCACCTTCTTTGTGAGTTCCGTTGGCGTCCTGGATCTCACGGAAGAATTTGAAGCGGCTCACGGCTGCATAGCGGAAGCCGCCGCCGAGGCGCAGAGCGATTGCATCACTCAGGAATAACTCCGCCCCCACAGTTCCCAAAACTCCGAAGGAACGTCCATGAGCACCGTAGAACGAATCACCGTATAGAGCATCCGCGCCGGCAGTCGACTCGCGATCCAGGCTGGCCAGATAGAATGCGGGACCCGCCCCGAACTGGAGATTCAACCTGTCGGAGATGTTCCAGTAGTAATTGGCTGTAACGAACAGCTCGACCGCGCTGGTAAAGATCCGGCCGTACTGTGCCTGGTTGGCGTTGTTGACTGCAATGGCGGTGGCGCTGTCTGAGCTCAGCACGTTCAGACCAACATGGAAGGCAAAGTACTCCTCAGTCTTATAGAGTACAGAAATACCACCTCCCAGAGCTCCTTGAGATTTGTTGTACTCTTTTTGGGTGTAGCCGCTGGTTCCGAAAAAATCCTTGGCAAAGTTGTTCGGATCCGTATTGTCAAGATAAATTCCGTAACCGCCGCGTAATTCGATGCCATATTGGTGTGGGAAATCACCTGCCCACGCGGTAGAACCTATGCTTAGCAGGCAAATCAACGCTAAAGCGGCCAACCCTTGAATTTTGCGCATTCCTCCTCCTGTATTCGGCGTCATGATATGTCTAAAGTTCGTTTTGGTGCAATATTTGCGCAGTCTCTCGTCGCCCCAACAGAAAATGTTGCAGCACGATGGATCCACGGTACATCTGTTTCATTACCTGGCGATCGCTGATACGGCGATTCTTCTGCACCAGCCGCCGCTTGCCCATGTTTTGAAATATCAAAAGCGGCAGCCTGAGCTGTACGGACAAAGCTGCTGGCCCCCGGCGAAAATCCCGGCGTAGAAAGGAAACTGCGATAATTCCCCACTCGAGAACTATTCTAATGGGCAAAATCCAAGCCAGTTGAACTAATGAATAGTTCTTCAGCAAGCAGATAATGCTATTACGATGATTTAAAAACATTTTTTGTCGCTGCGTATTAGGCAGCGTATGACCTGAATAATGATAAACGACAGCTTGAGGCACTCTGATCAAGCGGTACCCCCATAACTGCAACCGCCAGGCTAAATCGATCTCTTCCATGTGGACAAAAAAATCTTGGTCCAGCAAGCCCACCTCTGCCAGAGCTAATCTACGAAAAATTACACAGGTTCCGCAAGCCCAAAATATATCAGATGGCTTATCGTATTGCCCATTATCTTCTTCCAGGGACATAAAAGTTCGTCCGAAAGCGAAAGGGTAACCGAATATGTCCATCAATCCGCCGCAGGCTCCCGAATAATCAAAATGGGTGCGCTCGTTGATGTTCAGCAACTTGGGCTGAGCGCCACCCAATTCGGGGTCGCAGTCCAGAGCCTCCACCAGGAGGCCTATCGTGTTGGGTTCCAGGATTGTGTCGTCATTCAGCAGGATCACATACTCTGCCCGGGACGCCACAATCCCTACGTTGCACCCCCCAGCGTATCCCTGGTTGACTTCCGATCGAATCTGCCTGACGGTGGGAAATTCCTGCGCCACCATTTCGGCGCTGCCATCTTCGGAGGCGTTATCGATCAGAATGATTTCAAAATTCTGAAAAGTCGACCTGAAAATACTATTGAGGCAATCCTGCAATATCTCCTGACCTCGAAGGTGAGGGATAATGAGGCTCACTTTTGCGGTGCCGGCGCCTGTCACGGCAACCCACCTGCCGCCAGTGTTCTAAAGTGATCCAATTGCTCTTTCGCCTGAGCGTCATTGGGATGAGCGTTCATCCAATTTTGCAGTAGATTGATGGCCTGAGTGTAATCATGCTTCTTATCGTAAACCATCAGCAGACCACCGAAAGCCTGCCCGTCGTTGGGGTTCTTCAGCGTTATGTCCTTGAAGATCTTCTCCGCCTCATCCGTCTGACCCATATGGTAATAGAGAGTCCCCATGCGCATAGTGGACTCATCATCCATCGGAACGGATTTGACTTGGCTCAGCAGATTTAAAGCTTCCTGATTCATCCCCATCTGCCGGTAGGCCGTCGCCAGCTCGACCTTCATTTCGGGGCGCGAATCTTCCTTCAGCACTTTCTCGAATAACCCCCGGGCAGCTGTGGTATCGTTCAACCACTGCAGATACATGGCGCCATATCGGAAAAGCTGTTCTCCAGGTAGATCCGGTTTGGATGAGAGGCGCTTCAATCTCTTGCGCAGTTCTTCCGGACGTCCCAGATCCTTGTAGAGCTGCCCGATCTGCACCACAATTTCATCGGTTGTGATGGGAATGACTTCTTCCGGGAGGCACTTCTGCATGCTGTCCATGATGAAGAGGACTTTGTCTCGATCCGAAAATTGGTTGAAGTCTTTCAGCGCTTCATCGGGCGCTCTCGACGGACTGTATACCACCGTGCCGGGGCGATCCATCGCCAGGTAATGCGTGGCCAGCTGCATAAAAGCGCTGCGGTAATTCTGGAGCAGGCGATAGACGTTATCGTCGTAGTGGACTTTGGGATTGTCGATGTTGCGGTAGTGGTCTTTATAGGTGACCATCAGGTTGTGCAGCATCTTGTCCGGATCGATCTTCTGGTTGGGCGTGGGATTCAAACGTAACGCCAACCCTTCCATGGTCAGATAATTCTCCAATCCCACCATGTTGCTGTTGGATACGGTTACTGCGAAGTAAATGGGCTTCTTCCACTTGTTGGCGCGCACAATGTCGACAATCATGATATCCTGCACGCGCAGGAAATTCAACTTGCCGGTATCACTGGGACCGGTGGGCAGATGGATGGTGGCGGGGATGTCCCAGTTGATGGTCCCACCATCGGGAGTTTCCAGCCGGATGACCGTGGGTTTCTTGGGATCGTCCTTGGGCCAATAGCGCATCCGCAGGGCAGTCATGTCGTTCTGGTCAAGATAACGGCTGATGTAATCCTCGTTGAAGGTCATCGGCACTTTGGGTTCATCATTCTTGAGTTGCAAGATGTACCAGCCAGTGTTCAGCAGCGACACGTTGACGATCCGTACGTCCTTGCGCACTCCCATGACTTCCTGCAGGTACCAGAGCGGGAAGGTATCGTTGTCACCGTTGGTGAAGAGGATAGCGTTAGGCGCGCAGGTTTGCAGGATGTTATTGGAGTAATCCCAGGGGATATAGTTGCCGGCGCGGCTCTGCATGTTGCTGCTTTTGACCAGCATGTTCAGCGGCAGAGCGATGAAGAGCAACGCCAGCGCCATCCCCACGTATCTTACTGGGTTCTTGCCCTTCAGCCACTTAACCAATCCTTCCAGCAGCCCTTGCGCCCCGATGCCGATCCAGAACGCAAAGGCGTAGAAACTCCCCACATAGGAGTAATCACGTTCTCGAGGCTGAGGGTTATCCTGGTTGAGGTATAAGATAACTGCATATCCCGTCATGAAAAAGAGCGCGAAGACCACCAGAGCGTATTTTCGGTCTTTGACAGCGTGGTGAGCCATGCCCAAGAGCCCTAACAGCAGGGGTAGAGCATAAAATTCTGCAAATTTGACGCCGGCGCCCTGGAAATCGCCTTCCTGCCCGACGAATTGCCACAAAAAGTAGCGATTGTACATGTAATCGACCTGGTATCGCCAGAAATAATCGGCTTCGCTGCTGTAAGTGGGATCGTTGTTCCAACGGCGGGGGAACATGCCCACGTCGCCGTACTGTTCGCGGTTCAGATAGTAGAGAAAACGATGAATGTTATCCGGGTTATTCTCATCGATAGGCGGATTTAAGCCGGAACGGATGAAGATGGTGGCATAGGTCGAGTAGCCCAGGACAATCAGCAGGAGTGAGACGAAAGTAAGCGAGATCACCCGGCGCTGATTTTTCAAAGCCCAATAGCAGCCGTAAACAATTGCCAGGAAGATCAGCAGGGGCAAATAAACACTGATCTCGAAGGTGGCAGGCAGGTATTTGACGATCCCGGGATAGATGGCGCCCAATGCGACCACAGTGATGCCAACGGTGACTAAGAATCCAGTGAAGGTGAATTCATGCTTGCGGAAGTAGATCACCAGCGCCATCGCCGGTATGGCGAGAATGTTCAAGAGATGGACACCGATGGCCAGACCCATAGAATAGGCAATCAGCAGGAGCAGTCGGTCGCTGTTGGGGTCATCGGCTTCATCATACCAGCGCACAATCAGATACACCACAATCGCAGTGAAGAAGAGGCTCATGGCGTACACTTCGGCTTCCACTGCGTTGAACCAGAAACTGTGTGAAAAAGCAAACGTCAATGCTCCTAAAGCGCTGCTGCCATAAATAATCACTGCATCCAGCACTGATTCCTCTTTGCCGCGATAGTTACGGATAAGGCGGACAGTGGTCAGGTAAACCAGCATCACCGAGAATGCTGATACCAGGGCGCTCAACAAGTTGACGCGCCAACCGACGTCACCGAAGGGAATTCGGCTGAACACGTTGCCCAGCAGTAAAAACAGAGGCGATCCTGGTGGATGTGGAACTCCCATCTGGTAAGAACAGGCGATGAACTCACCGCAATCCCAGAAGGACAACGTCGGGGCCATGGTGGAGAGGTAGACGATCAGCGAGATGGCGAGCATTAGCCCGGCAACGATACGGTGTAAAACCTTCAAGTCCATTTAAAGTCCGCCTGGATAATTCGAAATTGCTCCAGTTTCTGCTCTGGGAGCTTAACTTGTTAATTTACTCAATTTATTTTTTCATGTCAAGTGAAATTATCAGATGGAGTTGTCGGACTCTCGTGTTTTCGCAGTTCCTTCCCGCTTCTCGAATCGGCGCATTGAGCCCGAATCGGGTCCCCTCTGCCACCCCTCACGTCAAATCTCGTCTTTGTTTCTAGAGGAGCCGATTTTAGCAACCAGGTACCCCGCGGCAAATCCAACCGCTAATACCAACGGAACCAGTACAATCTGCGACATGCGAAGCGCCCAGAACAGCAGCCTGATTTCCACCACCTGCGTATTTTGTGAGATGATGACCAGGATCAAGATCGCCAGCGCGATCAGCGCGATCCATTTGGGTTTCATGATCGTCCTTTCCCTTTTCTGATTAGAACCGATTAATCAGCCTGAAGTGCACCTTGGCGGTTGCCAGCACGTCATCCTGTCCCAGGGCGAAGTCGAAGCCGATGATACCCAGCCGGGTCCCCTGCCGGAAACCAACCCCATACCCCCAGGGCCAATGACTCTCCTTGCCCCCGCCGATTATTTCCCGTTGATAATAACCAAGCGTATAGAAAGTGTAAACCCGCGACTCCTTATCCAACCAGTAGCGGTATTCCAGGCTCCCCCAGGCGACGATATTTCCGATGAACTGATCTTCGCGATAACCCCGCAGGGTGCGGGCTCCCCCCAGACGATACAGGTCCGGCTGAGGAATGGGATTTTCATCGCTGAGCAGGAAGCGCCCGTGTAACGACGTATTTAGAATCTGGCGGCGGAATAGCGCGTAGGACACATCAGTATCAGTTTCATAGCGCCGCACGTTGATCGTCCCCTGGTTGGCTGAACTCTCGTAGTCCTTGCGAGCCGCGGAAACCAGCGATCGGTAGTAGATCCCATGCGTCGGATTCTCTGGGTAATCCCGGGCATCGTACTCGGCTTCCAGAGTCGCTCCCAGCGAACGAGCTTGATAGAGTCCCAACAACTGTCTGCCGATGGAATCGGGCAGCACTTCCTCGCTGAACAGCGATCCTCTGAAAGTAAGCAGGTCCGAAGCAGGCCAGGATACGCCTCCGGCGGCGTTGCGCTGCAGGTAAAGGGAGTCCTGAATTTCCTGAGCGAATCGTCCCCACAGATTTAACGGCAGACCCGCAACCCAGGGTTCCTCGTAGTAGAGTTCCAAAGCCTGCCGGTACTGGCTGGATCTTTCCCAGTGAATCTTAGCTTTGCGTCCGGTGCCGAACAGATTGGTAAAGGATAGATCAAGCAGGCCGGTCACCGACCCTTTTTGTCCCGCGGCGGCGGGCTGATAACCGACTACGCCGTCAAAGGAGTTGCTGCGTCCTTCGGTCGCCTGCAGGAGCAGGTCGTAGCGGTTGCCGCCCAAGGGTATCAGCGCAGGCGGCGATATCGATTCGATGAACGATAGTTTCTTGATATGCTGCCGCGCCTTTTCAATGCGGCTGGGGCTGTAGGGTTCCCCGGGTAACAAACGGGTTTCCCGAATCAGGACTCTGGGCTTGGTGGAATGCAATCCGATGATGCGAACAGATTGAATAAATGCCGCCGGTCCCGAGGTCAACCGGGCTACAACCGCAAGTGAATCTTCCTTAAGCCGCAGCTGGCGCAAATCCAGGCGAGCGAAGGGATGACCGGTTTCCTCCCCCGCAGAAAGTACGTCTTCCAGGTCCGATTCCAGATCCGGAGCGAAAAATGGCTTGCCGGGCTGCGAGAGCGGCATTAACTCCGACGAGGCAATGAGGGTATCCCCTTCTATAGTTAGCTCCTTTATAACCAATCTGTTCCCTTCTAAAATATGGAACGTCAAAGCGACTGCGCTGGAATCGTCATTCCATACTGTCACCGCGCTGTCGATGCGGCAGAAATAATACCCTGCGGCCGCGAGATTCTGCAGAATGCTGTTTTCCGCGTTCGAGACCACCTCGGGAGAATAGTTCTGGCCGGTTTTCAATCCCGACCAGCCGATAATAATCCGTTCTGAAAAATAGCGGTTGTCCCGGACGGTCACCGACCGCAAGACTGGTTCAGCCGCGCGGGCAGCCGTCAAGCATATCATCAGAAAAAGCGCAGTGATGACGACATGCCGGAGGCTAAATCGCAACACCTTTGCAGGCATTATTTTTAAGCATCGTTCCATCAGAAAAACGCCCTGACTTCGGCTCGGCCGACGTGAATGGCATCTCGACCGGCATCCTTGCTGCCGTTGTAAGAAAGACTGGCGGTTAAATATTTGGAAATTCTATAATCGAGGCGCAAATCCCAGCGAAAGTTATCGCCGGGCGGATCGCCGCTCGCCATTTCATACGGCAGTGTATTCTGATCTGTCTGTACCCGGTGATATTCGCCGCGCAATTCGGCTCTGCCGCGCTCGGTGAAAGTCCGGACAATGCGGGGTTCCACTCCAAAGCGGTCTGCTAGAATATTCGCTGCTCGGTCGTGATAGCGCTGCGCCAGCGCTCGCAGCGCCAGTTCCCAGGCTTTGGTCGGTCGAAATGACGGTTCGACGGAAAGCTGGTAACTCAGGATATCGTGGCTCGATACGCTGGTGGAGCGGTACTGCCGCAGATCGGTTTCACGGCTGAGATCGCTCAGCACCGACCACTGTTCCGAAAAGGCTCGCCGGACGCGCAGCGTCACCAAGCGCCGTTTGGATTCCTGACCGCCGGAAAGATACAAATTCGACAACGACTGCGAAATCTCGCCGCGCAGCCGAAACGAGAGATCCTTGCGATGGCGAAACAGGAAAAGATCTTCGCGTAATTGCAGGGTTCCCTGCAAGGTCGAATCCCCCTGAAATTTGGAAAAGTCCAGCCGGTAGAGTGCCCAGGTATTGCGCTCTTTGGTTTTCTCGGTAAAATTGAACATGGTCTGCGAAGAGAGTTGCCGCCAGGGGTTGGGCAGCTCGGCTTGAGCCTCCTTGGGTAACCTGTAAGGGTCCAAATCCAAAGAGAACGAACCTTCCAGGTCGACAACCGGTTGGAATTGTCCGGTGGATTGGGCGATCAGGATATAATCTCCGTCGGGATCTTCAAAATAGAGATCGCCGACTTTAACGTGCGTACCCTGTCCAGGCCCTACATTGATGGGCGTCTGAATAATGGTGGATACGCGGGTATTGTTCACCCGGTAGTGCGCATTCAGGTCGACAGCAGAATTCCAGGGTGTCCAAGCGCTGTTGATTTCTAACAGATCCGTGCGAGTTTGAGCGGAATCCGTATCCTGAAAATCTTTAACCCGGTGGGTGTATCGCGCCTGGGTGGAGAGATTATGCCATTGCGAAAGTTCGGCGCTGTAACCGGAGGTACGAGCAATACTGAAATCTTTCAGTTGGTTCTGGCGGTACTGTTTATCGTTCCGCAATTCCTGCGTCAAGCCCAGCTTGAGCAGTCCTGCTTCGTAGTTCAGGCCGGCACCATAGTCATTGAAGAGAAATCCCCGCAACGAATCAGCGGTGGTATCCCGTTTGTGTTCGCGTTGATAGGAGAGCGAGGGGGTGAAGCGCCAGATCCTGTAGCTGCCCTGCGTCTGCCCTCTGGTCCAGAAACCGGCTTGCTTGCTGCTGTCGGAACTGCTGCGGATCCAGTCGGCTCGGGCGGTGATCTGGGGCAGGTTCTTCCCCGCCAAACGCAGATCGCTGCCCCAGCGTTCGCTGCGAAAACCGAAAGCCTCTTTGTTCAGCAGTCCATATTCCATCCGCGTCGTCAGCGGTAAGATGGGATGAACGGTAACCGCGGCTTCCCGTACCGATTCCTCTTCGGTAGTGGTGGAATCCAGGTTCCACTGCCGGGCATATTCCACCTGTTGAGTGCGGTCGATGCTGTTGAAGCGATGGTCCACTTCGCGGATGCGGGTTTCCAATCCGAATCGGGCGAAATCTTCGGGCGTCTTTGCTTCTGATGATTGCCAGTTCCCTTCCGCCTGCCAGGCGATGCCGACGTTATTATTGTCACCGATGGTGGAATAGGTGTTTTTGTCGTAATCGGACAGGGCGGCTTCCAATCTGATCTGCGACGTTCGGGTTGGCGATCCCCAAATTTCGCCGTCGGCGAGGCGCTTCCGTTCCGGAAGTGGCAGCCGCTGCACTGGCGCGTAACTTCCTTCGCCGGGTCCCACCCAGAGGTAATAAAACTCGGTAACTCCGGCGATCCGGTTGTAATCCCCCTGACCGGTTCCAACATAGCTGAATACGACGTTAAGAAAGCCCGTAGAGTCTTTGCCGACATAGACGAAAATATCGTACTCTTGTCCGCCCCAGGAGACCGAATCACGTACGTATTCCCCTTGCCCGACCGCAACCGAATCGTAAGTCACGACCTGCGCCTTGGTGGGATCGTCTCCGGCTTCAGCCAATTGTGCCTTGGACGCGTCGTTCAGTACGTACGAAAGCGGGTTGTTGCGTGCATCCGATTCTGAAATCAGAGTGCCTCTGAGTCCAAATCGATCTTCCCAGAAGTGGGCTTCCGACTGCGCAGCGTAGATGTCGCGGCCATAGGCTTCGGCTGAATACTGAAAATCCACAGTAAGGCGCGAATCGGACGTGATCAGGCGTTTAGGAGTGAAGGTAATTTCACCGAGACCATATTCAATGGTGTAATCGTTGTTTTCGCCTCTTTGCAACAGCACGCCATCCAGGTAGATCCGTTCAGATCCTGCCAATACCAAAATTCCGCTGCGCCCCTGCCGATCCGTCAATCGGTAGGGGCCTTGGTTGCCTTCCTGCCCATTGAAAAAATTGCTGAAGTACTGTCCCTTGGAAATGGCTCCGGAAATGGTGGCTCGGTCGTCTCCGGTGTGCCCATCCAGGCGGGCTCCCTGGAGTTTTCGATAGTATCCCGCAAAGCGAGGTCCAGTGAACTGCAGGTCATAATCTCCTAAAGTGGCGTCGAAATGCGTACTTTTCACCGAAATCAACACCTTGTCGATTTCCTGGAGCGTGGCGGTGTTTCCCTCAGGTTGTATTGGTGTGTTTTGATCCGAAAGCAGCGCCAGCACGTCCACGTTGCGTCCCAATCGCCCCTCAACCTGAAGGTTCAGCCCGGATTCCACCGAGAGATCGCGATCCGACCCTATGGTGATCCCTCGCACCAGCGTACCACTCTTGCGCAGGCTGCCGGTTTCCAGCACATTGGTTTCCGGCAGAGTTGAAGGGATTTTCAAGGTATCTATTTTTTCGACTTCTTCAGGTCGGATGGTGAGCAGCGGATGATAATAGCTGCCGCGCAGCGCGAAGGGAAACACCTGATAACTGAGTCGTATCGTATCAGAAACAGCGAGGATGCGATTGAAACGGATCCACCCCTTCAGGCCATCGAGATGATAATCCTGATCCCGGGATAGCAATGAATCACTCAGCCAGACTGATTCGGTGTTCTCTATCAGCAGGGAATCTGCTAGACGGTAAGCCTGCTCCAAGCCCGTTCCGGTAATTATGGTTTGGCGATGCGAAAGGTCGGTTTGGGCGGAAGCCATTGTTAGCGGCAGGAAAAATGCCGGGGCGAGGATTAGAATTGTCAGCAGAATTGATTTCAACCGGCAGGCTACCGGGTCAGGGCGTCTGGGAATCGGGTGAAAAGCGAGAAGCGAGATTTTGTTCGCTTCGGACGGTGGTTTTTGGGGGTTGCTGCGGTTCACTCATCGTCCCACGGTCACTACAAGGCAGTAGAGCGATCCAGCAGCGTCTAAAATCCAGAGCTGATCCTTGCGGAAGACCAGATCGATGAGGGTGACGTCGGCAGGCAGCCCCAAATCCTTGCGGGAGTAACTGATCAGGCTGGGCTCGTTCAAATCGTAGCGCCAGAGCAGGGAATCACCGCAAACCCACACCGCATCAGAAGCAACAGCTAATCCGCCGCGGCCGGAAACAGTATCGATCCTGAACATGCCCAAGTAGCTGCCGTACTCGTCGAAATGCACCACCTGTCCACGAGCGTCCAGAACCCAGAAACCGACTTTAGGATCCAATTCAAGACGACGGGGTTGCAACAGAGATCCTCGGGATTCCCCAAAATCGCCGAAACTGAACACCGGACCGCCGGAAGGATCCATTTTCAGGATGCGATCGTTACCGCCGTCGGCGATGAAAAGGTCGCCGCGTGGTCCGCTGAGCACAGAGAGAGGTCGCTCGAAGGCAAGTTCCGCCGCCGTCCCATCCAGGGAACGAAATTCCGCCAGATAGTGCAATTCGCGATTCATGCGAACGACGCGGTCGTTGCCGCGATCTGCCACGAAGACGTCAAGCCCGGAAACGGCGCAAACGTCGGTTGGGTCGGAGAATTGTTCCGTGCCTGATCCAGGTCCTCCGAATTGGTTCAGCAGCAATCCATCCAGCCGCAGCCGCGCCACCGCGGAAGAGCCTTGATCCAGGAGATAGATGAAATCTGCCGGACTGATGGAAAAAGCAACCGGTGAGCGCGGAGTAAATCCGTTATAGGGAGGGTGAAATTCGGCGGTCTGGCTGAAGTGAACACCAGCCGGGCAGGGTATGGAGAGAAGCAGGATTGCCAAACTCAACCCGATGAATGTCGCAATCCTGCTTTTTCCGGTTCTCTCAAACGGCAGGTTTATTTTTCTTGATAGCCAACTGGTAGATTTCAATATACTTCTTGGCTGATGATTGCCAGGAGAAATCCTGATTCATGCCACGTAGCTGCAGCTTCTTCCAATTCTGCTGTTTCTGATAGTAGGCTAAGGCGCGCTGGATGGCGTCTAACATCGCTTCTGCGGAGTAGTCTGCGAATGAGAAACCCGTGCCGGTATCGGGATTGGTGGTGACGTCCAGCACGGTATCAGCCAGACCACCGGTCGAACGCACGATGGGCACGGTTCCATACATGAAACTGTACATCTGGTTCAAACCGCAGGGTTCATAGCGCGAGGGCATGAGAAACATGTCGCTGCCCGCTTCGATCTGGTGCGCCAGTTGATTATTAAAAGTCAGATGGACTGAGAACTTGGCGGGATGCTTCTTCACGGCGTCGGCGAACAGATCGTGGTATTTCTTATCACCGGTACCCAATACTACCATCTGCATGTTCAATTCACTGATCTGATCGAAGACTTCATTGATTAAATCGAAGCCTTTCTGATCGGCGAGCCGGGAGATTATGCCGATCAAAGGGACCCTTGGATCAAATTTCAGCCCGCATTGATCAAGCAATGCCTTCTTGTTCTCTTCCTTGCCCTTGAGATCCTGCCGTGTGAACTTCTGCGCAATTAGGGAGTCCAGTTCCGGGTTCCAGATGTCGTCGTCAATTCCGTTGAGGATACCGAACAGATCCTCTTTGCGGTCTCGCAGCACACCTTCGAGCCCAAATCCATATTCATCAGATACCTGGATTTCCTTGGCGTACGTTTCGCTGACGGTAGTGATAACGTTGCTGTAGGATATCCCAGCCTTCAGGAAGTTGAATCGATCGTAAAACTCTATCGGCGACATCGAGTAAAACAGGCTTTCCGACAGCCCGGCGTTATGAACGGTCTGCTTGGAGAAAATTCCCTGGTAACCGACATTGTGGATGGAAAGCACTGTGGCGGTTTTGCTGAAGAAGGGGTCGTCCTTGTAAAGCGTCTTCAGGTAGAGCGGGATTCCTGTGGTTTGCCAGTCGTTACAATGGATGACGTCAGGCTGCCAGCTCAGGACTTTGGTCATCTCCAGAACCGCCCGGCTGAAAAGCAAAAATCGAAGGTCGTTATTCTCATAATCTCGCCCGGTCTGCGCGTCTTGATAGAGACCTTCGCCGTTGTAAAAATCCGGATAATCAACAAAATAAACCTGCACTTTTGTATCCGGGATGGAAGCACATTTGATCGAAACGGTGTGCGTTTTATTCCCCAGAGGCACAACGATGCTGCGCAGGCGCACGACTTCCCGCAGCTTGAACTTGGCGTCCTTGATGGATTCGTACTTTGGCATGATCACGCGAACGTCATGTCCCAGGCTGTGAAGATGCTTGGGTAGAGCGCCGGCAACGTCAGCCAAACCGCCAGTCTTGGCAAAGGGAACTACTTCACTCGAGGCGAATAGAATTTTATATTTTTTTTTCGGCATAAAGCATATCTTCCGGGTGGATCAAGGTGAGAATTCTCGATTTGTTTCAGATTACTTAATATAAGAAAAAATTCAAGTTAAATCAAGCGGAACCTCCCGTTTTTGCCGGTACACAGCGGTTTCGGCCGCTCTGTTTTGCCTGGTAGAGCACGGCATCTGCCTTGTTGAACATCTCTTTGTAACTCTTTAGTTCCGGAAAATTCGCCGCCACCCCGAGAGAAATGGTCAATAGTCCACCGGGTTGGTGTTGTTCGTTGGCAAAACGTTGAACTTCCACTTCCCGGCGGATTTTTTCAGCGACGATCATTCCGTTCTCCAGGCTGATTTCCGGCAGCAACAGGGCAAATTCTTCGCCTCCCCAGCGCGCCACCAAGTCCATCTCGCGGACGGAGGCTCGGATCGTTTTTGCCACCTTCATCAGGACACGATCACCCGCCAGGTGACCGTTGGTATCATTGTAGTGCTTGAAATAATCGATATCGATGAGGATCAGCGAGAGCCAATTGCGGTAACGGCGGGCACGGGTGAACTCTTTCTGCAACTGTTCCATGAAATAACGGTGATTGTACAAACCCGTCAGACCGTCAATCGTCGCCATTTTTTCGGCTTCCTGGTAGCGTGAAGCCCAGTAGAGTCCCCGCATCAAGATGGCTCCGCAGGTGGAAAGCCAATCTCTGAGCTGGGCGTCGAATTCGGTTTTGCCGGAAAAGAATATTTTAAGGACCCCGCCGCTCTTTCCATTCAGCAGCAGCGGCGTCAGTGCGCCAGTATTCAACGACATGATCCTGAGCAGCTCCGGGTTCTCGATATACTCTTCACAATGCTCCTGATGGATCACCACCGGCAGGCGTCTGCGTGCAAGAGTCTTGCTGAATGAATCCTTCAGGATGATCGAGAGCAGTCTTCCGCCGTAGCCGGTGTCGTTCCGAACCCAGTTGGGTGACACGTTTTCAATCGGCAGCAATTCCGATTGCAAAGTTACTTCCAGGTAGTCATAACGGAGTCTTTCCTTGAGCATTTCCCCGAATATCTGCACGATTTCATTCGGATTGAACAGATGCCCCAGGTTTTGTTCCAATTCAAAATTGAAGCTGGTCAACGAGAGAGTGCGCAGAGTTTTTCGCAGTTGCAGCGCGCTGACCTGGGCGGCGTTAAGACCCAGAAATACCCAGGGCGAAACCTTACTTTTTGCTGGTAGGCACTCTGCGATGGTCTGCAGCAGTTCAGCCTTGCCTTCTGCACGAAGCACCCGCTCAAGATAACCTTTCACGAACTGCTGCACACAGCGAGTGGTCGTGGTCAGGAATACGTCAACCAGAGGTGGGACCGAATCCGGGGAGGCGGCGCCTACGGGATTCGGAGCCTGGGCGAGCAGAAAAATTAATCGACGATGATCCGCTGCCAATATTAACAGCTCAAAAGGCTCTTGCAGGGATAGGCTGACCAGTTTGTCGGATTGCCTGTACCAGAGTGTGGGATGCGCTTTCGCTTCGGCGCCGATACGCTTCAGCAGTGGTGCGAAATCAGGACGTGCAGAGGCAACCAGTACAAGTGTTTTTTGGTCATTGCGTCGGAAGGCATCCAGGATACTGTTCCCCAGGACTTGCACCAGGTCGGCGGAGAATCTGCCCCGATGGGAATCCTTCCCGCAGAGCTTAAGAGCTTCTTTTATATTCAACTTCGATCCCGTTTGAAGGATTGGAAGTTCAGCTTCGATTTGATCGAAATTATACCCGCATTCCTTTACGTATCACCAGCGAACCATTTTTGTAAACCTCTCTGACCATATTCATTCCGTAATTATAGGGGATCAGTCGTTCATCGGAGTAATCCCAAACGACGAAATCAGCCTGCTTTTGCGGATGCAGGGATCCGATGCGATGGTTCAGTCTCAAGGCGTATGCGCCCCCCAGAGTAGCAGACCAGAGCGCTTCACGAATAGTCATCTTGCAGAAGACGCAAGCCAACGTTATAATTAGAGCGAGGTTTTGCGTCGGTGAACTGCCTGGATTGAAATCGGTCGCCAGCGCAACCTTGCCGCCCATTTCGAGAATGCGGCGAGCTGGAGGATAACGGGTCAATCCCAGAAAAACGACCGCTCCGGGCAGCAGAGTGAAAACCACACCCGCTTCAACCATCCGTTCGATGCCGATCTCTGAGATGAAATCCAAATGTTCCGCAGATGCGGCTCCGACTTCAGCCGCAAGTTCAGCTCCACCCGTATAAGTGAGCTGATCTGCGTGAATTTTAGGGATCAGACCGTATCTTTTGCCCGTTTCCAGCACTACCCGGGATTCTTCGACCGAAAATACCCCGCGTTCGCAGAATACGTCGCAGAATTGAGCCAGTTTATTTTCAGCCGCCGCCGGTATGATCTCGTTGACGACCACGTCCAGATACTTCCGGCGGTTTTCCCTGTATTCATCGGGGATTTCATGAGCCGCCAACAGGGTCGGAATCAGTTCCAAGGGGTGCTGATCGCCGCAGCGCTTGAGGGCGCGCAATTGTTTCAGCTCCTGATCAAGGGATAAACCATACCCTGATTTCGCCTCGACGGTGGTGATGCCATAGCGAAGGAACGTATCCAGTCTCGGCAGCATGCGGAGCACCAGCTCGTCTTCGGAGAGAGCTCTCAGGGAACGCACCGAGGACCGGATACCGCCGCCCGAGGCCGCGATCTCCTTGTAACTGCTGCCTCGGTTGCGCAGTTCGAATTCTCCGGCGCGAAACTCGGCGAAAGCCGGGTGCGTGTGGCTGTCAACCAGGCCCGGAGTGACCAGCATTCCTTCCGCATCGACGATCTCCGTGCCGGATACCCTCGCCTCAGGCAGGATTTCGCTTTCGCTGCCGCAGGCAATGATCTCCCGATCGAAGAGAATTGCCGCGTCGGAGATCTCCTCGAACGAGCCATCCGGCTTGGGATTCAGCAGTTTACCGATGTTTTTAAGACAGGTTGGCATGTGGATATATATTTCGGAAATGAAATTAACTTATCTGAGTTTATGATTTGAAAGATTCTTGATTCTATTAATATTCTATTGCTTAAGGTAAGTACAGTTTTTCGATCTCAAAACGATCCCAATCTCGAATCCCGATCAGGATAAAACCCATGGGCGGTTTCTTGACAAGCCGTGCGAAACTATAACCGCAAAAGGTACCCCAACTCTTCCATCGTTCGTACAATTGTTTCCCTTTTGCATCCGTAGAAAAAAAGTGCATTGTGCTGCTATCAGACATTCGCTGATAAATTTCCGAGCCAAGGAGAATAAATCCATTCTCAGCTGTCTTGGTCAAGGCTACACAACGGTTGCCTTGCTTGTTGAAATAAACTTTCTCGGTGGTCTTATTTTTCTTTTGAATTATCAATCTTATCTGTCCCACGGCGGCATCTGTAGTGGCAATAGCGAAACCATCAGGGATTACACACATCCCCGCGAAATCATCCCCCCCGGGGTGGCTATAGATTTTTGCCCAAATGCTGTCTCCTGAGGAATTCGTCCGAAGTACAAATAATTCCCACAGCTTCGATTCCGATGAAAATATTTTCCCCCCTAATAAATAAGTCCCGTCTGTCGCGGTCTCCAGACTGCAAAGGCTTTCAGTATCAGCAAAACCAAACCACTTCACCCATTGGACATTACCTGCATTCGTCAATTTATAAAGATAAAAATAAGTTATCTGGTCGCCCGACATGTACCTATTTCCTGCTAATAAATAGTCGCCATACTTGGTGACTGACAAAAACAGTGGTGATTCACGCTGAATGTGGTCTATCGATTTTTTCCAAATTGGGTTGCCCAGAGAATCTGTTTTCATAAGCCGGACGCCCATGTTTAAATTATAGTTCCGGGCAGTATCAGTACAGGCGATAAGGAGGTTGCCTGCGTTATCTTGGATGATCGAATTATCGTCTGCAAATATTAAGTCGTAATAAATTCTTTCTTGGACGACGAAACCGTTGATATCTACAAGAGTGAGTCTAAGATTCCCTTTATGACTGTACTCACCTCTGATTCCGCTCAGCATGGCGAATCTGCCACTTTGCGTTTCAATGACTTTTTCAAAGCCACCGATGGATTCTGAGTACCGTTCCCTTAGGCTTGCGGTTGTATCGCCATGTGAAAGGACCGGAAAACAAAGAGCGAATAAGAGAAGAATTCTCGTTTGTATAGAGTTCATTCCTCCCGCCACCTATCTGGGTTTATCGCCCGAAATTATCAGTACTTACGACATTAACTTCAAACTTCTGTGTTTTTCTGCAATCGCCTTCGCCATACCTTCCACTGCTTCAAAATCAGCCGCTCGAGGCAGCCCTTTGCAGATCACCGGATCGATCATTTCCAGCTTCAGATTGGGGATCAGCGCCGCGATCTGTTCCGGCAACTTACTACCCCAGCCATACGATCCGATCACCGACGCAAACTTCAGTTTGGGGCGCAGAGCATTGACCAGCGAGGCCGCGTAGACGATCAACGGATGCGGTCCCGCCAGAACCACCGGCGTGCCAATGACGATGGTAGCGGCATCCACCAACGCTGAAGCCAGGCGTCCCAGATCCGTTACGGTCATGTCGAAGGGGATGACGGTGACGCCTTCCTGCGTCAGCGCAGCCGTCAGGCGATCGACCAGCTTGCCGGTGCTGCCGTGCATGGATATATAGGGGATCAGAGCCACGTTCCTGGGATTATCCGATAACCAATCCAGGTAAGCATCGACGATGAAGGCGGGTTTGTGGTAGATCGGTCCGTGGCTGGGCGCGATCAGCTCTATGTCCAGGCTCTTGATCTTTTCGATGTTCTTCTTGATCATGCCGGCGAAAGGCATCATGATTTCGGCGTAATAGCGGCGCGCTCCTTCGTAGACGCGGGCTTCATCCACGGCGTAGAGGTCGCTGGTAGCCAGATGCGAACCGAAGAAATCGCAGCTGAAGAGGATGCGGTCTTCCGGCAGATAGGTGGACATGGTTTCGGGCCAGTGCACCCAGGGCGTAAACAGAAACTTCAGCGTCTTGTCGCCCAGGCTGATGCTCTCGCCATCCGCCACGACGATGAATTTATCGTCCGGGATTTCCAGCAGGTCGATCAGCATCGCCTTGGCTTTGGCGTTGGTGACGACCTTTGCGTCCGGATATTTCTGCAGAACGGCCGGAATGGCTCCGGAGTGATCCTGTTCAGCGTGGTGAGCGACCAGATAGTCGATCTTAGGGACGTCCTTAAGCTGCTCCAGCAGCACGTCGGTCATGGTGGGATCGACACTGTCCAGCAGAGCGGTCTTTTCGCTGCCCTTGATCAGGTAGGCATTGTAACTGGTGCCTTCCGGCAGCGGGATCAGCGAATCGAACAGGCGTCGGTTCCAGTCCACCGCTCCCAGTAAAAAGACATTAACTTTTATTTTGCGTGGGGTCATGGTGATTCTTTAGTTATTTCAAAGTTCAAAAATCAAGTTCTAATGAACATGAAGGTTGTTCGTTGCGTCAGGTCTTGCGGCATAGCCGTGTGACCTGACGCTGGGAAAATTGTCGGAACCGCTGAAAACGCTGATTACGCTGATGCCGCTGATGAAAAACGCCGCGCAGGGGTCGGGCTTGCCCCGACCCGAAGAGACCTTCCCACAGCAGAGCTGTGGGGCACCCTGGCGTTCAGCTCATATCGCTTATGAAAAAGTGCTATTCCGCGTGACACCCCGGTAAATCAACTTTCCTCGATGCTTTTCATCAATTGCTTTACCACCTTCGGGTGAAGGTTTCTTCCCGAATGAAACGGGATGACGACCCTGACAGCGCTCTTTTTATAAATGCGATGGCTGCCTCGACTGCGGATTAGCAGGAATCCCTCCTTTAAAAGCAGCTTCTCAGCTTGATTCGCTGTTATGATCAACTTGTCAGGCAACCTGCACCTCATGAGTTGTCGTCAAAATTTCGCGATTGAGAGCGACTCTGCGCTCCTCATCCGACAACGTTTCCACATACAGGTCGATGGCTTCTTTGATGTTCGCCATCACCTCTTCAAACGAATCGCCCTGGCTCTGGCAGCCGTCCAGTTCCGGGCAGAAGGCATAGTAGCCATTCTCGTCTTTTTCGATGATGACGCTTACTTTATATGTCATGAGTCTCTCCTTGCCAAGTTAGGTGGCTGGGAAAATTGTCGGAACCGCTGAAAACGCTGATTGCGCTGATGCCGCTGATGAAAAACGCCGCGTAGGGATTGTCCGTCCACTGACGGATTGCTGCCGATTAATTCGTCACTTATTGAGTAAGTCTAAAAATTCACGATTACTTAAGTTCAAGTCCTGCAAAATCCCCTTTAATGTGCCGCGCTTAATGTCCCTTCCTTTGTGAACCGGGACTACGACTCTGGCATGATCCGATTCACGTAGGTAAATGGCATGACTGCCCTTCTGCCGATCAAGCTGAAATCCCAACTTCTTTAAAACATCCACCAAATCGGCGGCATTACAAGAAGGCAATCTATCGGTCATACCTCGACCTGCACCGGCTTGATCAGGTAGTTTTCTTGCGGCGGTTTTTCCCCGTGAGCAATCATGCTTTCCAGATAGAGCTCAACCGCTTCGTGGATGTTTACCAGCGTCTCTTCGACGCTTTCTCCCTGAGTGTGACACCCCGGCAGCGCCGGACAGAAGGCATGGTAACCGCCCTCTTCTTCCGGTTCGATCAGTACGGTGTAGTGAGTATGAGACATGGTTGACCTTTGATGCTTAGTTGTTCGTTACATCAAGTCTTTAGTGCAACGGAGACCTGACTCTGTAAAAATTGTCGAAACCGCTGATTGCGCTGATGACGCTGATGAAAATGCCGCGTCGGGGTCGGGCTTGTCCCGACCCGAAGAGACCTTCCCACAGCAGAGCTGTGGGGCACCTTGGCAGCCGTTTTCATCCACCCTTTTTGACAGGGGGTCATCGCTTTTTTTTATTAATAGGAAATAAAGCTATTAATATTGATATAACCAAAAAAAGGAATAATAAAGCGACGCCAACCAATTGAATTCCAAGAGGAGTTTCGAAAATATTTAAAAGAGAGACAATAAGCAACATAACGCCAAATATACGAACCCATCCGCTTTCAAATATAACTCCTCTGCCATTAGGTCTGTTGACTCGCAATGGCAATATGGGATTCCCTGTGAAAATCAACCAAAGGGCGATAATCGGGAGTAATAGTATTCTCATATTGCTTCATCTCCATCAATCGATTCGAGTAATGTCACATTCTGCCCGGGTGCCCCACAGCTCTGCTGTGGGATTTCTATCCCTTAAGAATCTTTAGTATATGTTTGGCTAAACTTTCCCCGATTTCGACGTGTCGTAGGATCGGTTGAGATGCTTTAGTGGTTGGGTTATGATACCAATCGTGGCGCTCCCGTGGCGGATAAGAACGCAGCCCATCTCTTCAAGCTGTCTGACCAATTCCTTACGCTTCATTGCAGCTCCAATTCCCCAGGGTGCCCCACCGCTTGCCGTGGGTTAGCTTCTATTCGTACCATGATTGATTTCTTCAAGAGGTCCAAGCCCAATCTCTACATTCTCAAATTATTAATTCTCCAGCGCATTCTTTTATGACGTTTTCTAATCACCTCGCCAAAGCCAGCTTCGGCTAATTCTTCCAGCCACCTTTCACTTTCGCGCTCTTCTTGATAAGGTGCAAATTTGAATATTTTGCTGAAATGGCACATGATACAACGCGCCTTCAAGCAGCCCCCACGCCGCCAACTTTTTCGGAAATAGCCCAAAGGTAAGTGCATACCCCACCCGAAGTCCTCGAATTGTTTTTGGATGTTACGGGTTCTTCGACGCTCATCAAAGGCACGTTTCATAAGCAATATTTATTGTTCTTCTATCCTCGCACCGTCGGGGTCCGGGGCGACCCCGACTATATCTATTTTCTGGATTCCGGATAGGGCTAATGCCTTTCTGGAAAGACACTTTTTGTTATTGATTGCTGACTGCTGACAGCTGAATGCTCTCCTGCTATCTCGGTATTTTAATCCCTCTCTCTTTCGCCACCTTTTCCGCCAGTTCGTAACCGGCATCCACATGGCGAGCGACGCCGATGCCCGGGTCGTTGGTCAGGACGCGCTCGATCTTCTTCGCCGCTAAATCCGTGCCGTCAGCGACGGTGACCTGACCGGCGTGCAAGGCGTACCCGATCCCCACGCCTCCGCCGTGATGGAAGCTCACCCAGGACGCTCCGGAAGCGGTGTTCAGCAGCGCGTTCAGAATCGGCCAGTCGGCGATGGCGTCGCTGCCGTCCTTCATGGCTTCGGTTTCACGGTAGGGAGAGGCCACGCTGCCGCAATCCAAGTGATCTCTGCCGATGACAATAGGCGCTTTGATTTCGCCCGTGCGCACCAGTTCGTTGATCGCCAGACCGAATTTGGCGCGTTCACCGTACCCCAGCCAGCAGATGCGCGCCGGCAGTCCCTGGAATTTCACTTTTTCACCCGCCAATTTGATCCAGCGCGCCAGAGCAATATTATCCGGGAATAGCTTCAGTACCTCCGCGTCGGTGCGGGCGATATCGGCAGGGTCTCCCGAAAGCGCAGCCCAGCGGAACGGCCCCTTGCCTTCGCAGAAGAGCGGGCGGATGTACAGCGGCACAAATCCGGCGAATTCAAAAGCGCGCTTGTATCCGCCTTTTTCCGCTTGAGCGCGGATGTTGTTGCCGTAATCGAAAACTATGGCGCCGCGATCCTGCAGCTCCACCATGGCTTGGACGTGCT
The DNA here is from genome assembly GCA_026394195.1 of bacterium. Taxonomy (GTDB): domain Bacteria; phylum Electryoneota; class B3-LCP; order B3-LCP; family B3-LCP; genus JAPKYS01. Next base: position 28,786 of record JAPKYS010000055.1, read on the forward strand.
GCGCCATGGACCGGTAAGCCATTTCGATGTATTTTTTAGGATCGGTTTTACGCAACTCCAGAGCGGCTTCCAGAGGGATGCCGTGGGGGACGTACCCGTTCAGTTCATCGTGCGCCGAAGTCTGATCCGTTACCAGGTCGGGGATGACGTTGCGTTTGACGAATTCCGGGAAGGCGTCCGCGGCGTTCATGTGCAGACCGATGGAAAGAGCCTGCCTTTTCGCTTTGGCATCGAAAGCCAGCTTGAGCGCCTCGTCAAAGTTCGACGCCATCACGTCCAGATATTTGGTTTCCAGGCGGCGTTCGATGCGATGCTTATCCACTTCGGCGCAGATGATCACCGCACCGTTCATGGTGGCGGAAAGCGGCTGAGCTCCCCCCATGCCTCCCAGACCGCCGGTCAGGAGCAGCCTGCCGTAGAGGTCGCCGCCAAAGTGTTGCCGGGCGGCTTCGGCGAAGGTTTCGTAGGTCCCCTGCAGGATACCCTGCGTGCCGATGTAGATCCAGGACCCCGCGGTCATCTGCCCGAACATGATCAGTCCTTTGCGTTCCAGATCGCGGAAATAATCCCAGGTCGCCCAATGCCCGACCAGGTTGGCGTTGGCGATCAGGACGCGCGGCGACAGTTCGTGCGTACGGAAGACGCCCACCGGCTTGCCGGACTGCACTAACAGCGTTTCGTCGTTTTCCAGAACCTTCAGAGCCCGGACGATGGCGTCGAAAGCCTCCCAACTCCGAGCGGCTTTGCCCGACCCGCCGTAAACCACCAGTTCGTCGGGGTTTTCGGCGACGTCGGGATCTAAATTGTTCATGAGCATGCGCAGAGCGGCTTCCTGCTGCCAGCTCTTGCAGGATATCGTGGTGCCCCTTGGGGCGCGGATGGTATGAGACATATTGAGTTATCAGTTATGAGCTATTTAGTTCTTCTGGCACTTCCTGAGGCCAGTTTTTATCTATTTCTTCTTTGACAAATAATAATGACCCAGACTGTCAAGTTGCACCGACCAACCCTTCTTCAACTCCAGATTCCAACCGTCTCCCGTCACTATAGCTTCTCCGATTTCCAAAGGTTGGCTGAGCGATATTTTATCCCACTGCGAACTCAGCAACGCCCCTCCTTCCACCTTTAGGATCCCCCAATCATCAGTCACACTGATGGTCGGATAGACGTTCCCCAGACCCTCAAGCGGCATGATATTACGAGGATCATACGAGATATTCATGTGAATGAACTGAATTTCCAGGTGCGGCTGTTCAACCAGCTTCTTTCGGTATTCTGCCGCTAATTTATGCTGAGTTTCTTCTCTCAGGTTTTCTTCTGCGTTGATCGTTCTTGCATTGTATTGTTCTGACAGTTCATCGACTGCAGCCTTGAGATCGGCGGGTATATCCACGCCGAAAGCCTTAATAAAGAAGTCGGTAAGGTTCGTTCGATTGGAGATCTTCTTATTCCATTGCTGGTCCTGATTGAACAATATTACACCATAAATCGGCGTGGTGATATAGGCAAACGATTTGACAAAAGTGGGATTGCGCAGGAATGCCGTAATGCCGCTCCTAAAATGATCCTGTATTTCTTTGTGATTCATCCCGGAAGTCATAATCCCGGTGAATTCGGCTATTCCTTCGTTCAATTCCAGCAGATTTTCGGTCGAATCGGCGCCGGAATAAAGGCTATGGCGATATTTTCTGATGATCAAGGCATCTCTCAGATGCCTTTTTATTTCCGTCGGCGGAGCCTGAATTGCGGCTTCTAATGCTTCCAATTCCAAACGAAGATAGATCCTGCCGTCTCTGGAATCCAGATGGTTGTTATCGGTGGTAACCATCGAAAATCCTAGAATCGGCTGAGCTCGATGGAAGAGCTCATGGGTGATAAGCGTCAATCTATCTTTTAAATTGCCGGGCAGCGGAAGCATAATCATCGCCCACTGAGTTCCATTCCAGTGGATGGTGGTATTGGCGAAATTATCTTCCTTCGGCAGGAATCCTGTATAGATTTCCCCGTCCTGTTTAAGCACACTGGCTGAATCAATCATGTTGGCGTACAACTCGCGGGTATCGGGTTGAATCAGAAGGATGGGGGCATAGAGATCGTAATTCCACAGATCTTTATGTTGGGCAGTCGCTACTTTGACTTCATTAAAGTAAGTCGCCAGGTTTTTTTTAAAGGACGCAAAAGCCACAGTAGGAGGCTTGGAAGCCACTACATCTTGTACCGATAAAGAGATCCAAATCCCCAGAATCAGAGTACGTATCGACCATTTGGTGAACATTCTTTTTCCTTGTATCGAGTATTGACATTTGTCTTAACCTCATAATATACAAAGAGGATTGCGAATTCGCAATCCTCAAAGGCGAGATTTTTTGAGGTCTCGGCTATTTCAGCAGCACTATCTTCCCTGACATCGTAGTCGGGATCGCCCCTGACCCCGACGGTATCGCCGCCAACCGGTACAGATACACCCCCGACGGCAAATCCGATCCGTCGAAGGGGATGCTCTGTTCCCCCGCCTGTAGGGGTTCAACATGTTGAACCCCTACGACGCGCCCGTTAATATCGAACACCTCCAACGCCACCTGCGCCGCCTGCGGCAGGGTAAACCGGATGGTGGTGCTGGGGTTGAAGGGGTTGGGGAACGCGCCCAGAAGGGCGAATTGAGCGGGGGATGGAGTTGGTTCACCCCAGGGTTTCACCGGAGTTCCTCCCGCGTCCGTCTTGATCAGGTAAAAATCATCGGAATCTACGGCGTTAATACCTGCGACGATATACCCTCCATCTGAGATCTGTTGTACGCTAAGACTATAATCATCATAGCTCGTACCGAAGACACGCGTCCAGAGCGTATCCGGTGGCGAGCCGCGGCGGTAAGTGTTAGCGCTAAAGTTGCAAAGAGAGTGAGAAGTGTTTTCATTGAAACCTTCAAGATTTGATGAATGGATTGGATGCCCCGCCCTAAAGAGACGGGGCTACGATTACCCAAAGCCCCGTAAACGGGGCTCCAGCCCCCTTGATGGGGCTTTTTGCCGTATAGACCGGTGCTTTAGCGCTGGGAACCAAGGCGATATATTGGATTCTGGATCAATCCGTCAGTTGACGGATGAAATGACACGCTTTTTCATCATCGTAATCATCGTAATCAGCGATTCAGACAATTTCCCCAGCGTCAGGTCACACGTCTGCTTCGCAGCCGCAAGACCTGACGCAACGCAACAAGGTCTGTCATATCATGTCGTTCTGCCTGCAACAAGGTGCCCTACCTGATGTTCTTCCTCTTGTCTACCGCAAGGGGCTCAAGCCCCTTGTTGCGTTCGGTTGACGGAGGCTGTCGACTGCGGAGAGTCGACAGCACAGTTATATCCTGGATTCTGGATTCTGGATTCTGGATTCTTTCTTTCTACGCCTCCGCCAACTCCAATTTGCGCTTGGGTTTCAGCTCGACTACCGGACGCTTGTCCTTCGCCACCAGAGCGATCTTCAGAGCGTCGGCGATGTTATCGACAAAGTGGAAGGTGATCTTGTCTTTGATGTGCGCCGGAATCTCTTCCAGATCCTTCTGATTGGCTTTGGGCAGGAGCAAATGCTGCATGCGCGCCCGCCGCGCCGCCACCAGCTTTTCGCGGATGCCACCCACCGGGAGTATCCTCCCTTGCAGCGTCAATTCGCCGGTCATCGTCAGATCATCCCGCACCGGACGACCGGTGAAGAGCGAAGCTAAAGCCGCTGCCATGGTCACTCCGGCGGAAGGTCCGTCCTTGGGTGTCGCGCCTTCGGGGATATGCAAGTGGATTTCTTTCTTTACGTAGAAGTCTTGCGGCAGCTCCCATAGCTCGGCGTTGGAGCGGAGGTAACTTAGAGCGATGTCGGCGGATTCCTTCATCACTTCGCCCAGGTGGCCGGTCAGGTGCAGATGCTCCTTTCCCGGCATCCAGGAACATTCAATGGCCAAAACCTCGCCACCCACCGGCGTCCACGCCAATCCATAAGCCAGCCCGACCCCCGCCTTGCGTACTGAAGTATCCGCAGCAAACTTGGGCACTCCCAGGAAATTCTGATAGTTGCGGTTCATAATTTTCACCGGTCGGTTGTCGTCTCTCGCCACACGCATGGCGGTTTTGCGGCAGATCGAGGCGATGGTGCGTTCTAACTGCCTTAAGCCTGCCTCGCGAGTGTACTCAGATATGATGCCATCCAGGGCGCGTTCGCTGAAGCTTAGCTGCTCAGGCTTCAAGCCGTGGTCGTTGAGGGTGCGAGGGATCAAATGCCTTTTGGCGATGGCAACCTTTTCCGGTGTGATGTATCCGGACAGCGAGATGATCTCCAGGCGGTCCCGCAAGGGATGCGGAATCTGCTGCACCAGGTTGGCTGTGGCGATGAAGAACACGTTGGAAAGATCGAAGTCGATTTCCAGGTAGTGATCGCTGAAGGAGTTGTTCTGTTCGGGGTCGAGGACTTCCAGCAGCGCCGAAGCCGGATCGCCGCGAAAGTCGTTGCCCAATTTATCGATTTCATCCAGCATGAAGACCGGATTGTTGACACCCGCCTGCCGCATCTTCTGAATGATTCTGCCCGGCATGGCTCCGATATAAGTGCGGCGATGCCCCCGAATTTCCGCTTCGTCACGGATGCCGCCCAACGAGACCCGCACAAATTCCTTGCCCAGAGCATGAGCAATGGATTTCCCCAGGGACGTCTTACCCACTCCCGGAGGACCGGCGAAGCAGAGGATGGGACCGCGCACGTCCTTGCGCAACTTCCGCACGGCGAGGTATTCCAGCAGTCTCTCCTTGACGTCGTACAGACCGTAGTGATCCGCATCCAACACCTGCTTGGCGCGATCGATATCGATGTCCTCATCCGAAGAGACCTGCCAGGGCATCGCCAGCAGCCAGTCGAGATAGGTGCGCGCCACCGTATATTCCGCTGCTGCCGGGTTCATCTTGGAAAGGCGGTCCAGTTCCTTGCGGCAGACGTCGCGCACCTGCTGGGATAGATCAGCCTGGTAGATTTTAACCTCCAGATCGCGCACTTCCATGCTGGCGTCATCTTCTTCCCCAAGCTCTTTCTTGATCGCCTTGAGCTGCTCCCGCAGATAGTACTCTTTCTGCGAACGGTCGAGTTCGTCATCCACCCGATTCTGGATTTTACGGGAAAGTTCCTGCAGCTTGAGTTCGCGTCCCACCAGCAGCGAAACCTTGCTGAGGCGCTCATCCAAACGCCAAGTCTCGAGAATTTCCTGCTTCTTGGGGATTTCGATGGTCATGTGGGAGGTGATCAAGTCAGCCAGGGTTTCCGGATCGGAAACATTGTGGATGGCTGTCTTGACTTCATCGGAGAGATTGGGCGATATTTCCACCAGCCTGCGGAAGTTGTCGGAAACTGAGCGCGTGACGGCTTCTATATCCAGGGAACGGCGGCGGTCGATTTTTATTTTCTCAACTCGGGCTAAAGGATAGGGGGTTTCCCGAGTGATTTCCTGGAGCTGGATGCGGGCAATTCCGCGCACCAACAGTCTCACGCTGCCATCAGGCACACGGAACATTTTCATGACCTGAGCGCAGGTGCCGATACGGTAAAAGTCCGATTTCTGTCCGCTGCTGCTCTGCTTGAAGGTGAAACACCCGACCAACTTATTGCTGCCCAGAGCCTCGTTAACTAATTGCACCATGGAGGGATTTGATACCGCCATCGGCACGATAATATTCGGAAATACAACCATATCCGCGATGGTCAATACCGGCAGAACTTCCGGTATGGACATATCGCCTGATACTTCAACTTTCTGATCTAACGTACTGCTTTTCATCGAATTCCCCCATGATTGGTCAGCGATGATCAACGCCGTGAGTCTGAATCAATCGGTTCTTCACGAAGCGCTGCATGCCGAAATCCCGGTTGAAGTTTCTTCAGCCTGATTATGTAGAAGCCATTAATATTCTCGATGTGGAGCGTCTCCGGTTTGACGGCTTCGGGGACGGTGACGATGCGTTCAAAATAGCCGAAGTCCAGCTCCAGCTTCAGATACTGCCGTTTCTCGAATCCGGTGAGCGGTCGGCGCTTCCCGCTGATAATCAGCGCCACGCCATCGAACTCGACGCTTAAGTCTTCCACGTCAACGCCCGCCAATTCGATCACGCAGACGAAATCGCTCTCGGTTTCGAACGTATCCAGCGAGGGCATGAAGCCGCGCCCGGAATACAACGTCAGATTCTGACTGCGGTTGAAGTAGTCCCGGCTGATCGCATCCACCTCTTCGGAGTACGATTGAAAATCGCGGATGAGGCGGCGTATGTCATCATCACGGTTCAAAGCAGTAACGTAGGGGGTGGGGTGTTCTCCTTCCTGCTATAGTAAAGGTTGTTACCTGGCTTTTTCCAGATTGCGCATTATAACCGCCAGCATGTATCCGGCGGCGAACCCGTTATCGATGTTGACGACCGCCATGCCTCCTGAACAGCCTGTCAGCATGCCCAACAGAGCTGAAATTCCGCCGAAGTTGGCTCCGTAACCCACCGAAGTCGGCACCGCTATCACAGGAACCTCTACCAGTCCGGTTACTACTGACGCTAAAGCACCCTCCATGCCGGCAACCACAGCGATGGCTGCAGCTCCCTGGATTTTTTCATGGTACGACATCAGGCGGTGTATTCCTGCGACTCCGACGTCAAATAGCCGCTCACAACGGAAATTGAACGCTTCCAGGGTTTCAGCGGCTTCTTCTGCCACTGCAATATCCGAAGTTCCCGCGGTGATGATCAAACCGTAGGCGCTGCTTGCTTTTTTTCGCGGTTTGGAATTTTTGGGGTAGATGGTCAGGGTGCGCGCCGGACGGTTGGCGTGAGCTTTGGGATACTGCTGCATCAGAGCGTCAATCTTCTCGCCGTTGAGCCTGGTAATCAACACAGGATTGCCGTGCTGGTGCAGCTTCTCGGCAATCGCCAGGATTTGCTCGATCTCCTTGCCTTCACCGTAAATAACTTCGGGGAATCCGCGCCTAAGGCTGCGTTGGTGATCCACCTTGGCGAAATCGAGATCTTCGAAGGGTAGCCCTTTCAGGCGCTTGATGAAATCGGCTTCGCCCAGATCACCCTTCCTGAAGGCAGCCAGCCAAGATTTCAGCGTCTGTTCATCCATCGATGAGATTTGGTATGGGTTCGGTATTTAGAAAAAACGTTCGAGCTGTATTCAAAGCTTGTTCGGGGTCATCGATGCGAAAAACTGTAGCTCGGAATTGAGCCGCCCCGCGGAGTCCTCTGCTGTACCATCCTAAATGCTTGCGCATCTCACGGACTCCTACCTCTTTTTTATCGGCATACGCGGCGTTTAAATGAGCCTCAATCAGTTTCCATTTTTCCCCCGGCGTGCGCAGGTGGACGGCTTTGCCCAGCAGAGTATCGACGCAGTCGGAAAAAAGCCAGGGATACCCCAGCGCGCCTCTGCCAATCATCACGGCGTCACAACCGGTTTCTGCGAGCATGCACAGCATGTCAGCGGGGCTGGCGACGTCACCGTTGCCGATGACGGGAATTTTCACGGCCTGCTTGACCGCCGCGATGGTCGACCAGTCCGCCTTGCCCTTGAAACCCTGCGCGGTGGTGCGCCCATGCACGGTAATTGCTGCCGCGCCTTCGGTTTCCGCGCGCTGCGCCGCCTCCACAGCGTTGAGATTATTTTCACTTGGCCCGGAACGGATCTTCACCGTCACCGGGCGGCGAGTCGCCGCTATCACTGCTCGAACCGCCTCGGAAAGTCTGGGCAGGTCTTCCAGAAAACCTGCGCCTGCGCCCCTTTTGACCACTTTCTTGACCGGGCAGCCGAAGTTGAGGTCGAACAGGTCCGGCTCCAGCTCATCCAACCGCTTTGCCGCTTCGCCCAGCATGGCGGGATCGTGGCTGAAGAGCTGAATCCCGATAGGGCGTTCTTCCGAGTAAAACTGCGCTAACTTCAGCGTTTTTGATTGTTTATAGTGCACACCCTCTGCGCTGACCAGTTCGGTGTACACCAATCCGGCTCCGGCGCGCCGGCAGATCAAACGGAACGCGCAATCCGATATTCCCGCCAGAGGGGCTAAAAAGATCGGGGACTCAACGGTCAGTTCTCCGATCTTGACTCTCGCCAATATACGAGGTAGGGTGGTTTCTTGCAACTTCTTTTTGTCAAATTATGAGTATTCAGCGAATACTGGGGCGCGAAGGGTCTCAACTTTCCTTGTCAGCGTCAGGTGGAGGATTCTGTTCAGCATCGGCCGCGGCTGACTCGGTGGCCGCGGTTTCGGCGGCATCTTCAGGCTTTTTCTGCCCCGCCTTATTCACTTCTTCCACAAAGTTCAGCTTCAGGTGGCTGATGACTTCGTCTAAACTGCGTGCTTCTTCCGGCGGGGTGTTGCCGCGGGTCCTTACTGCCAGCATGTCCAGCATGTCGATCGACATCGCCGCTGTGTTCAAATCAACTTCCGTTTTGCCGGTCATGGGATTGACCATTTTACCCAGCCCATGCAGAGCTCCCATTTGAAATGAAGTCACCAACTCCATGAACAACAACGAATGCTTTTGAGTCCTTTCGTCATCTGCCATCGCCGATTCTCCTTATTAACGGGTTGATAAGGGTTTCAATACGAGTTCTTACTTGGATTCTGCCGCAAGCGTTCCCGGGACTTCCACAATGAAAAAAGACCACCCCTGATCAGGGATGATCCTTCCTCAATAACGGAGCGATAAATCGATGGCAAGTTTCAGCGGATCTGCTCCTTGCGTTCCAGATCGCGGATCTGGTCTCGCAGGCGAGCCGCCTCTTCGTAGCTTTCCCGCTGCACCGCCTGGCCGAGTTGCTTGTTCAGCTTGGAGATCTCATCCAGGCTGGAGATCTGATCCTCGGCGCGTTCGCCGGTAAGACCTGCGGTGGTCATCACTTTCTCGTCGACGAAGATGGGGACCTTGGATCTCAGAGCCAGCGCAATGGCGTCCGAAGGCCGGGCATCGATCTTGACTTCGCCCTGCTGAGTGCGCAGGTGTACGACTGCGTAGAAGGTATTATCCTTCAGTTCGGTCACCGAGATCTGGTCGATGTGAGCGTCTGCGGCGTCGAGAAGGTTGTAGAAGAGGTCGAAGGTCAAGGGCCGGGTGTAGCGCATGTCCTGCAGCAGCAGGGATATGGCTTGCGCTTCCGCGGCGCCGATGAAAATAGGGAGCCAGCGTTCGCCCTCCCGTTCGCGGAGGATGACCACGTACCCCTGATAGGGCGGGCATACCGATACGCCCGTAACGTCGACTGGTATCATCGCTGCCTCTTTTTGACCGCGTTTTTCATCCCCCGTCTATAATATAACAAAAAAAGTGCCTTTGTCAAGGGGTAAGCCAAAAATAATCAAAATAATTTGTCAAGGATGATGTGATGATCCGCAAGAAAGAACGGCGTTTTGCTCAAGACTATTTTAATCGCTCTTGACATGGGCTTTAAATATCGTTATATTACATCAAGTTACACTATGGAACCTCCCATGATAATGTTAACCTTATCTGGTGCGTTGCGTCGGGTCTTAGTCGCCGATAAGCGGCGTGACCTGACGCTCAATCATCCAACACCACTGGTGTCAGGTCACACCCTGCGGGCAAGACCTGACACAACAAGGGTTCTCGCCCTTACTGCGCTGCTTTTATTTGCCGCGCTCACCTCACTTCCCGCCCACGCCCAGTGGTCGACGGACCCACACCAAAACACCGTAATTTCCTATGGTGCTTCTTCTCCTAAAATGGTCTCGGATGGAAATGGGGGCGCCATTATCGCCTGGTGGGATTTTTCATATCACGCACTGTATGTACAGCGACTGGACCGGTATGGCTACGCCTTTTGGGGTGAAGGAGGCATTCATGTGTATGGAGACGGCGGTTTTGAATACGAGGATTTTGACCTGTGTGAAGATGGTGCGGGCGGGTGCGTGCTGGCGTTTATCGATATGCACGAGGTGTCGTATCCGGTTTTCAATTACCAGGTCCATGCGCAGAGGTTAGACAGCCTGGGGAATTTTCGCTGGGGAGACAATGGACCTCGCATCTGCTCTTCCGACAGCAATGTGAGTCATCCCTCCGTTGAACCGGATGGGCTGGGAGGATACTTTATCATTTGGGAGGATACGCGACTTGCTGACTACAACCAAATCGTTTATGGGCAACACCTCAGTGCAATGGGCTATACTACCTGGTCAGACGACGGAATACCAATGGGTGGGCCATGTCACGATTCCTCCTGTCATTCAGCGCTATACGCCAGTCTACCTGGTTATGCTTTTGCTATCTGGCAAATTTACATTGAAGATAACTGGGGACAGAGAATCGATATAGATGGCAATTTGCATTGGGGTGGGATGGGCGCGGACCTACCGGATGACATCGGTGATTGGAATACCTTTATTAGCGATGACGTTGGGGGGTGTATCGCTGCCGGAACGCGTTCTCTATGGGGCGGTGGATTCGCCAATTATGCTCAGCGTTTTGACAGTCTTGCAAATCCAATGTGGGGCGATTCCGCCATCTGTTTTTCGGTGGAGTGCAATCACAATTCTTTTACCCGTAGGTTAGTGAGAAACCAAACTGGCACTTATGCAGCTTGGAGTGATGATCATACCACACCCACGCAAGGATATATCGAGAAGTTCGACGATAATGGAAATTTACTATGGGGACTCCAAGGGCATTCCATTACTGCGAATGACAGTAATCCGTCATATGAACCTTACATCGCGACGACCAATAGTGATGAATTAGTAATGGGGTATTTTTACACGACCCCCACAGTGCGGGGGCAGAGGGCCCAGAAATGGGATTCAGACGGGAATTCACTATGGGAGCAGGGAGCCGTTATTCTTACCTATTCAGACATGGGGCCTTTATCCAGCAAGGTAATCAGCGATATGGCGGGTGGCGGAATCTTTAGTTGGACTGACGGAATTTTGTATGCACAACAAATCTCCTCCAATGGCAACTTGGGAGAGGTTTTAGCTGTCCAACCCGATAAATCCAGACCCAATCCAACGGAAATTACTCTCCTGAATTGCTTCCCCAATCCTTTCAATGAAAGCGCAATCATCACCTTGGATCTTCCCACCCACAATCCCAAACAACCCTATCAGATCGATATCTACGACACTGCAGGAAGAGTTGTCCGCCGTCTGGAAGCGGGGTCACTCCCTGCCGGAGTGAACTACCTGCCTTGGGATGGCAGGAATGAACAAAATTCCTCCGTCCCTTCCGGCGTCTACTTTTTGAATGTTTATGGTGCGGGTAAAAGTAACCCCACCTTCATAGTCAAAGTAAAATAAAGCCAAAAGAAGCGCTCCACTTGCGCCTCTTTTGGCTCTTTTGCCCCATTCATGGGGCTAGTTAGATGTAGCCACGTCCTTCAGGGCGTGGCGAGGACTGCATATCGATCTCAGATACGAAAATAGAGGAATAAATGCCAACCACCAAAAAACACTATTCCCGCAAAGCCGGTCTGCCGCCGGGAACACTGGTGCATGTCGGCGAACAGAAGGCGGAACAGGTCCTGGTCAGAGTGGTCAACTACGACGCCGAGCACTTTCAGGCGAAAGACTATGATTCCGTGGGCGAATGCGCTATCTGGAAGCAGTATCCCGGCATCACCTGGATCAATGTTGACGGTTTGCACCGCACTGAACTCATAGAAACCATCGGTTCACAGTACGGGCTGGATCCGCTGATTCAGGAGGATATCGTCAATACCATGCACCGCCCCAAGCTGGAAGAGTCGGGCAGCCTGATTTTCGTGCAGCTCCGGGCGCTCAGCTACCGGGAAAAATCCAGTGAGTTGGAAGACGAACAGATCAGCTTAATCTGCGGCGAAAATTTCGTGCTATCCTTTCAGGAAAAGCCCGGTGACTTCTTTGAAGCCATCCGCCAGCGCATCGAAAAGGCAGCATCGCGCCAGCGCTTTTTGGGGACAGACTACCTTTTTTACGTGCTGCTGGATACCATCATCGATAACTACTTCATTGTCTTGGAAAAGATCGGCGAGAAGTTGGACAAGCTGGAAGGGGAGCTGCTCGCCAACCCCAGACCCGCAACGCAAAGACAGCTGCACAACTTCAAACGCAAACTGCTGATCCTGCGCAATTCGGTCTGGCCTCTGCGCGAGATCATCGGAGCCCTGGAACGCGGCGAATCGACCCTGATCAAAGAGGGCACGCACCGTTACTTCCGCGACGTTTACGATCACACCGTGCAGGTGATCGAAACGGTGGAAACCTATCGCGACCTGATTTCGGGAATGCTGGAAACCTATCTGTCCGTCATCAGTAACCGCATGAATGAGATCATGAAGGTGCTGACGGTGATCGCCACCATCTTCATCCCTCTGACCTTTCTGGCGGGTGTCTACGGGATGAACTTCAAATACTTCCCCGAATTGGAAACGCCGGGATTTTATCCCTGGGGCTTCTGGGGTATCAACGCTCTTATCAGCGGAGGCATGATGCTGTATTTCAAGCGAAAAAAATGGCTCTAACATGACTGCTAAATAGGCAAAAAACTCCCACATCTCATGGCATTATGGCGTGATAAGACTTGATTTTGGCAGGTGAATTTGTTAACATATAAGGTTGGGGATGAGGAGAACTGAACCGGCATGGAACTGATACCCAAAGACACGACTCTCGAAGCCTACCGTTACCAGATCGAGGTGCTGAGAAAGCTCGGTCCGGAAGGGAGGCTGAGGATGCTCTTTGATCTCTGCGATTCGTTAAATGAAATCGTCCGTTCCGGAATACGGCTGCGACATCCGGATTTTGATGAGCGGCAAGTAGGTATGGCTTTTATCCGCTTAGTGCATGGAGAGGAAATCTTTCAACAGCATTTCCCTGGTGTCGAGTTGATACTATGACAGGGTTAAAGTCTTTTCTTGAACGAATCACCCTGGAGCTGCAGCGAGCTGGTATCCCTTATATGATTTGTGGCTCTATCAGCAGCGCCGTGCACGGGCACTATCGCGCCACCAATGACGCAGATTTAATCGTTGAACCCACCGAAGCGCAATTGCAACAGTTTATTCGTGCGATCGGTAGTGACTATTACCTTGATTCAAAAACCGCTCACCGGGCACTCAGAGAACACAGCATGTTCAACATCATCGATGCTGCGAGTGGTTATAAAGCCGATCTTATTTTTCTGAAAAACCATCCATTCCACCGAGAAGAATTCAGCCGTAGACAATTGGCAAGTTTCCTGGGTCTTGGGGTTGTGATCAGTTCTCCGGAAGACACGATGTTAAGCAAACTCGTGTGGGGACGATCCAGCGATTCGGAGCGACAGTATCGTGACACCTTGGGAATCGCCTTAACTCAAAAAGATCGTCTTGATTTCGTATATCTCCGAAAATGGGCAAAAGAGTTGGGCGTCACCGACGAGTTGGAGGTAATTTTGACCAAGGCAGATGAGGTGAATAGGGGGGATCAGGGATGAAAGAAGTAGGGAGGGATTTAAACTCCATTATTAAGCCCGATGAAAATCAAAGACACAATAAAATTAATTGAATCTGATGGGTGGTACCTGGTAGTCACACATGGCAGCCACCGACAATTCAAGCATCGCATCAAGGCCGGACGAGTAACAATCGCTGGAAATCTGAATCATGATCTCGCTCCTGGCACGTTGAATAGTATCTTGAAACAAGCCCAGATCAAAAAAGGTAAATAAGCATGCACCGCTTCTTAGTGATAATAGAAAAAGCTGACGGCAACTACTCTGCTTATTCGCCGGATCTTGACGGCTGCGTGGCGACCGGCAGGACCCGCGAGCAAGCCGAACGCAACATGCACAAAGCCATCGAATTGCACTTAGAGGGGTTGAAAGAGGATAAGCTGCCCATCCCGAAAACGCAAAGCTACGCAGAGTACATTGCGGTGGGGTGAGGGGCGACCATTTTCGTGATGGCAGGAAAATGGTTGGGGGAATTAGCAAAAAGGGAGTAAATATGACCATAGCAGATTGGTTAATGATATTTGCCGTTGTCGTGAGCCCAATAACTGCTCTCCAATTATCAAAATTGATTGAGAAAACTCAACAAGGCAAAACAAGGAAACTATGGATATTTTACACGTTGATGTCAACAAGACGATCCCGAGTTTCAACAGATCATGTTATTAACCCGACCACTTTATGGTGGACAGTGTTCGCCCGCTATTCCGAATTGTTCGGAAGCGGCTGTCCGATTCCCGACGCGCTTCGCTTGCGTGAATGACAGCTTATAGTTTGTCCAGTATTTTCCGGTCGGATTAATATTTAATCCCAACGTGATGGGCGGTAAGCCGTGTCTCCGGGGTATCAGGGTTACTGTGGGCACCATTGTCGGATTGGTGGCTGCCGGACATACACATGCTGAAATTTTGGTAGCCTACCCCTACCTCGAAGAAGAGGATATACGGCAGGCTTTAACCTATGCGGCTTGGCGGGTGGAAGAGGTTGAATTGCCTATGGTAGATGCGTGAAAATTCTGATAGACATGAACCTTTCCCCAGATTGGGTTGAAGTGTTCAATCACGAGGGTTGGCAGTCCGTTCACTGGCGAGACGTCGGTAATCCCCAAGCCACGGACGTCGAGATTATGGCGTGGGCAAGAACGAACGGCTCTATTGTTTTCACCAATGATCTTGATTTTGGCTTGCTATTGGCAATGACACACGAGTGTGGTCCAAGCGTAATTCAAGTACGAACACAAAACGTATTACCTGCAACTTTAGCTCGGCGATTAATAAAAACGATTCAGCTGTTTGAACAAAAGCTAAATGAAGGAACGTTAATCACCCTTGACGAGCGAAAAAATAGAATCAGGGTATTGCCGATCAGTTAACCGTTTTGAGATGTGGCACAGCCACCAGGCTGCAGTGCTACCCGTTAATAGAGTAATCGGAGATCACCCATGACCCTCAAAGCCCTTGAAACCGAAGCGCTAAAAGGGTGATCACTTAGGAAGGAGATAATTAATTGTATTTAATGTACGTAGATGAGAGTGGCGATTGTGGCTTAGAAGATTCACCTACAAGGTATTTCGTACTTACAGGGTTGGTAGTACATGAGCTTCGTTGGCAGGCATATCTCGATGAGTTGATTAACTTTCGGCAACGACTTAAGCAGAATTTGGTTTGCGTCTTCGTGAGGAATTCCATGCGGCAGCGCTCATTAATCACCCAGGCGATTTGGTTAGAATAAAGCGTAATGACCGGGTCACCATGATTCGGGATTATGCCGATTTTCTTGCAGATCTTAAAGATATTAATTTGATCAATATTGTTATCGACAAGCAGGGAAAACCAACCAATTACGATGTTTTTGCCACCGCTTGGAAAACTCTTATTCAGAGGTTCGAGAATACAATCTCCCATCGTAATTTTGCCGGTCCCACTGACCCTGACGAGCGCGGATTGATACTCAGCGATCATACGGATGATAAAAAATTAACGCAATTATTAAGACAAATGCGACGCTACAATCCAGTGCCGCATGCACTCCAGCTTGGAACCGGGTACAGAAATTTGCCTCTCCAATATGTCATTGAGGATATGAGCTTCAGAGATTCTGAGCATTCTTATTTTATACAAACCGTGGATTTAGCTGCATTTCTCCTTTATCAGCATCTCGCGCCGAGTGCTTATCTTAGAAAACGCGCTGGTCACAATTACTTTAATCGGATCAGATCAATTCTATGTTTGCATGCATCCAGCTCCGATACAGATGGACTGGTCAGGCTATAAAAGCAAAAGAGGGCATTGCTGCCCTCGGGTGAATCCTACTACTCAGACGAGCCGAGGTTCAGATCCATTATCAAATTAACAAAGAAAACCTTGAATGTCAAGTAGATTTTTGTTTATTTAACGGAATTAGCAATCCTGCGGTTCCTCAAGAGGTTTTTTCTCAGACCACCCGATAACTTTTTTCATACACTAATCAAGCAACCCGCAACAAGCAACGATACCATGTCCTACATCCCCGGCGAGCGGATTTCGCCCGTCAATATAGAAGAAGAGCTCAAAGAGAGCTACCTGAACTATGCCATGTCCGTCATCGTCAGCCGGGCGCTGCCCGATGTGCGCGATGGCTTGAAACCCGTACATAGACGCGTCCTCTACGGCATGCACGAGCTGGGTTTGCAGCCCGGCAAACCCTATAAAAAGTCCGCCCGCATCGTCGGCGACGTCATGGGTAAGTATCATCCCCACGGCGATTCCGCCATCTACGATACTTTAGTGCGCATGGCGCAGGATTTCTCGCTGCGCTACCCGCTGGTGGATGGGCAGGGCAACTTCGGATCGATCGACGGCGACGGCGCCGCGGCGATGCGGTACACCGAAGCCCGCATGCACGCCACCGCGGCGGAAATGATCGCCGACATCGACAAGGAAACCGTAGACTTCGTCCCCAATTACGACGAATCGCTGACCATGCCCTCGGTGTTGCCGTCCAAGCTGCCCAACCTTCTGATCAACGGATCGGCCGGGATCGCGGTCGGTATGGCGACCAATCTGCCTCCGCACAATCTCACCGAAGTCATCAGCGGACTCACCTACGTTCTGGACCGTTTTCAGACCGGCTTCGATGACCCGCGCTGGCTCAAGGATGCAGCCGTTTTTGACGAAGTAATAAAAGATCTACGCAAGCACATCCCCGCGCCCGATTTCCCCACCGGCGGCATCATCTTTGGCATCGAAGGCGTGCACGAAGCCCAACGCACCGGCAGAGGGCGCATCGTGGTACGCGCTCGAGCGGCTGTGGAAACAGGCAAAATCCGTGACCGCATTATCGTCACCGAAATCCCTTACCAGGTCAACAAGACCAAGCTGATCGAGAAGATCGCCGAGCTGGTCAACGACAAGAAGTTGGAAGGGATCGCCGACGTGCGCGACGAATCCGATCGCGATGGGATGCGGCTGGTCATCGAACTGAAAAAAGACGCCATTGCCGGCGTGGTGCTGAACAATTTGTACGCTCACACCACCATGCAAACCACCTTCGCCGTCAATGCTCTGGCGCTGGTGGGCGGCATCCCACGGGTGCTCAACCTGCCGGAATTGCTGGTCGAATACCTCAAGCACCGCCATGAAGTCATCATCCGACGTGCCACCTTTGATCTGCGCAAAGCAGAAGAGCGGCTGCACATCTTGGAAGGATTGCGCACTGCCGTCGATAACATCGACCGGGTGGTGGCGATCATTCGCGGCAGCAAATCAGTGGAAATCGCCCGCACCGCCTTGATGGCGGAATTCAGTTTTTCCGAAGAACAAGCCAGGGCGATTCTGGATATGCGCCTGGCGCGGCTGACCGGTTTGGAACGGCAGAAACTGCTGGACGAAATCAAAGCGTTGACCGAGCTGGTGGTCGAGCTTAAGGAACTGCTGGCGTCGAAGGAAAAGCGGATCAAGCTGCTGCGCGAAGAACTGATTGAAGTCGGCGAACAGTTCGGTGATGAGCGCCGCACAGAACTAGTGGCGGATTACCGCGAGTTCAGCATTGAAGACATGATCGCTGAAGAGGAAATGGCGATCACAGTTTCGCACGAAGGCTATATCAAGCGTTTTCCGGTGTCCGGTTTAAGACGTCAAGGTCGCGGCGGCAAGGGAATGACCGGCGCCAAAGCCAAGGAAGAGGATTGGATCCAGCATCTCTTCGTCGCTTCGACGCACAACTATCTGCTCTTCTTCACCGATCGTGGGAAGTGCCACTGGCTGAAGGTTCACGAAATTCCGCAGATGGGGCGGGGGGCGAAAGGGCGTCCCATCGTCAATCTGATCAACATCGAGCGGGATGAAAAAATGCGCGCCATCGTATCAGTGACCGACTTCCCCGAAGATCGCTTCATCATCATGGCAACTCGGAAAGGGATCGTAAAGAAGACGGCTCTGGCGCGCTACGGTAACCCTCGCAAGGTGGGAATCATCGCCATCGACATCCGCGAAGGCGATGAATTGATCCAGGCCAAGATCACCGACGGGCAGGATGACGTCATCCTGGGGACCAGGAAAGGTATGGCGATCCGTTTCCCCGAAGGCAAGGTGCGGTCGATGGGGCGGCAGGCGTCGGGCGTCAAGGGGATAACCCTGCGCGCTGGCGATGAAGTCATCGGCATGGTTGTCATCAAGCGCGAAGGCACTCTGCTGGTAGCGTCGAACAAAGGGTACGGCAAGCGCAGTTCAATCCAGGATTACCGCATCACCAACCGCGGTGGCAAGGGCATCATCACCCTGCGGGTCAATGACCGCATCGGTGAAATGATCGCCATCATGGAAGTGGTCGACCAGGATGATCTCATGATCGTGACCACGGGCGGTATGGTGATTCGTCAGCCCATTGAACAAATTCGGACCATTGGCAGGGCTACCCAGGGAGTTCGCCTGATTCGCATCAAAGAAAGCGACGAAATAGCCGACATTGCCAAAGTGGTGAAAGCCGAAGGAGACGAGACCAACGGCGAGGGAGATGAGGTTCAGAATGGGCTGGATTCCGAACAGGAAAACCTTTTTGAGTAATGTTAGGGAGGGGAGGGGCAAATGAAAAGCTCAGATGCGGGAGGCACACCGCTGGAAGGACAGAGTAAAATCGGAGATCCATGCGTGGCGGTCGATTACGCCGATTCCGCGGAGCGCTATCGCCAGTTTTTCCAGTGCAGTCCAATCGGGATGTACTGCATGACCCTGGATGACCGTTTCATCGAGGTGAACGCTCAATATGCCCGGATCTTCGGCTACGAAAGTCCCCAGGAATTGTATCAATCCAACGTCTCCAAACTGTTCGAAGGAGATGCGGGGCGGCGCGATTTTATCAACCTGCTCACGCATTTTGAATCCGTCAGCAACTACCGCGAGATCGGCAGACGCAAGGATGGACGCAAGCTTTCGACACTGGAAAGCGCCCGCCTGGTGCGGGATGAATTTGGCGTGTCACAGTACATCGAGGGAACGTTGCTGGACATCACCGAACTGGTGGAATTGGAAGAGCGTAGCAGCGTCTACGTCTGGGCTCTGGAAGAAGCCCGGGGCGCCATCCTGATCGCTTCACCGGAAGGAAACATCCAGTACGCAAATTCCGCGGCCTGCGAACTTTATGGCTATCCCCCCGAACAATTGGTCGGCATGAATTTCCGCGACCTGGTGCCGGAAAGCGAGCGCTCACGAACCAATAGTTTTCCGGATGAGGTTTTGAAGAAGGGACGCTGGGTGGGCGAACTGAACCAGTTGAAGAGTGATGGCAAGGAACGCGTCGTCAAAATGGCGATGACCGTCGTGCCCGATTCGAAGGGTGATCCCCGCGTGATGATCGCATTCGCTCAGGATATCAGCGAAGTACGCTGGCTGGAATCCCACCTGCAGCAAGCTCAGAAGATGGAAGCCATCGGTCTGTTGGCGTCGGGATTGGCGCATAATATTATCTCCCCCTTATCTGCGATCGTGATGACGGCTGAGATGACCAAAATCAAGTACCCACAGGTCTCAGAACTCGACGACGTTCTCAGTGCCACGGGACGCATTCAGGAAATTATCTCTAACCTGATGTCCAAAAGCCGGCAGGAACAGTCTCGTGAGGTCACGGAGTTGGATATCAATAAACTGGTGAAGATCGAGTTGAAATTTCTGGAAGCAAATCTCTTTTTCAAGCATAATGTCACACTCGAAGTGGATCTGGGCAGTGAAATCCCCATCATCCGAGGTCTTTACGGCGATTTTTCCCAGGTTTTTCAGAACCTGGTCGGCAATGCGCTGGACGCCATGATCTCCTCGCCAGAACCGGTCCTGACCATTAAAACGAATTATGATAAAAAGAAGGGGACGATTGCGCTGAATGTCCGCGATACCGGCTGCGGAATCCCTTCCGAGAACGTGAGACGCATTTTCGAACCGTTTTTTACCACCAAATCGACCGCTGAAGAATCCACTGAACAGAGACCCAACGGCGGTACTGGATTGGGGCTCTGTACAGTACAACAGATTCTGGGGAAATACAAGGCTACCGTGACGGTGGAAAGTGAACCGGGCCGCGGCAGTCAATTCACGATTTTTATTCCAGCAAAACGCAAAGTGAATAAAAGTAATCAGAGAAACCAAGTATAAAGAAATTGGCGCAGACAGCTTTATTTGACTGAAGGTTTAACCGGAGAGAAGAGTTATCGTACCATCTACATAGAGGTTGCTATGAAAGCAGCTTATGGTGAAATGGCATCAGGTCGTTTTGGTCAAAAAATTTCGGATGCAACGGTAGGGCGCTTATCCCGTTATTTTCGCACTTTAAAGTATCTGGAGGAGCGCGGGGTGGATACTGTTTCGTCTGAAGAACTCGCCAGGCGCAACAACATCACGTCTGCTCAGGTGCGCAAGGATTTATCCTTTTTTGGAGCCTTCGGGCGACGAGGGCTGGGGTACAACGTCCGCGAACTCAAATTGAACATTTCGCACATTCTGGGTTTGGACAAGGAGTGGCACCTGGCTCTGGTGGGCGTGGGAAACATCGGACTTGCGCTCTTGAATTTTAAACAGTTCCAGGAACAGAATTTCCACTTCGCTCTGCTTTTAGACAGCGATCCCCGCAAAATCGGCACTCACCTGGTGGGTCTGGAAGTGAAGAACCTGGAAAACCTGACCGTTGAAGTGAAAAAAGCTCACGTGGATATCGCAGTCATTGCAGTTCCGGTGGAGGCTGCACAGAAAGTAGCCGATGCGCTGGTTGCCGCAGGGCTGAGGGCTATCCTGAATTTCGCTCCCATTTCGTTATTTGTCCCGCAGGACGTTACGGTGCGCAATGAAAATATGGTCATCGACATTGAACACCTCTCGTTCTCGCTGACGCAGGCAAACACAAAATAGCACTGAAGCGCGCCATCTCCAGATCGGACTTATCGAGCTTATTATGTTCCAGCGATGCAACTGGTTGGTCGTTATCATTCTCTATCTGATCCCGCTGAACCTTGTGTACGGACAATGGGGAGATCAGGTCGAGAAAGTCTCAGAATCACTGATTTGGGGACCGTACCATGACGTTGAGATTGCCTCAGGAAAAGCCTACTGCGCTATGGGCTACGGTTTGATGATACTGGACGTCAGCACACCTTCTCAAATCCAATTCGTTTCCGCATTCGGCGTTCCCGGCGTCAGCGAAGGCGTTTGCCTCGATGGCGACCTGGCTTATCTCGCTTCCGGGTCATTCGGTATCCAGATCCTGGACGTTTCCTCACCGATAAATCCCACTTATGTTGGACAACTTCCCCTTTCGGGCTATGCTTACGATCTGGTCAAGGCGGGAACCGTCCTTTACGTTGCAGATGGCTCAGGAGGATTGAAGATCGTTAGTGTGGTTGATCCAGCGCAACCGCAGGAAATCGCCACTTTGCAGGTGGGCGGTTGGGTGAAAGATCTCTATTTCGAAGGGAATCTCCTCTACCTGACAGCAGACAACGCCGGCTTGATAATTGTCAACGTTGCCAACCCGGGACAGCCTGTCGTGACGGGCAGTTACAATAGCGACGGATTGGCTTTGGGGCTGACCAAGGTTGGCAATCTCGTCTACCTGGCAGATGGTCAGAACGGTTTGGTAATCGTCAATGTGACCACTCCTCAATTACCGGTGTATCAGGGGCGTTGGGAAACGACTGCCCTGGTTCACGACGTTCAGGTAAATCTCCCCTATGCCTATGTGACTAACGATGTGGCGGGGCTGGTGGTGTTGAATGTCGACAATCCCGGGCTTCCCTACCAAGTCGGTATATTCGATACCCGGGGGTTGGCATGGTCGTCGAAATTATCCGGAAATAATCTGTTTGTGGTTGATGACATTCAGGGATTGGTTGCCCTCTGGGTGGCTTCACCGCAAGCGCCTGCGCTGTTGGATGATTACGCCTCTCTGGCCAACTGCAGTGCGGTCTGGGTTGCCAATGATATTGCTTATGCAGCCGGAGGGACTACGACCCAAATATCTATTCTGGACGTGGTCAATCCGCAATCACCGGGTGTGCTTTCACAATATCCGCTGCAGGGAAATTCCGTAGACGTGCGTTTGCAGGGCAGTGTGCTTTATTCAGCTCACCAGACTGAAGGGATATTCGCACTGGATGTGGGAACGCCGACCGCGCCGACCTTACTTTCAAGATTCAACACCGAAGGCCAAGCCAGCGAAGTCTATCCTCGAAGTCCTTTCCTCTATGCGGCTGATACCTATGGCGGCTTCCTGATTGTGGACGTCAGTTCGCCTGCCAACCCACTCTACTTGTCCCACATTCATCTGACCGATATTGCCAAAGGTGTGACGCTGCGAGCCGACACAGCCTACATAAGCCAATGGACAGCAGGAATTGCTCTGGTGAACGTCGCCAATCCGCATAGTCCAGTGGTCTTGAATGAATACGACACGCCGGGACTGGCGCATCACTGCGTGTTGGCTGGAAACTTGATCTACGTTGCGGATGGCGATGCCGGTTTGACGATCCTGCGGAATGGTGAGGTTTTGGCGCGCTACAATACCCCGGGGACCGCCAATGACGTTAAAGTCTCCGGTAATTATGCTTATCTGGCTGATGGCGCCGGTGGGCTGCTGGTGGTTGACATTTCGGATTCCACCAATCCGGTCTATGCCGGTTCGTATCAAACGCCTGGTTATGCCAAGGAGATCTTTTTAAACGGCGAAGACGTCTATGTGGCTGATCAGTACAGCCTGGGCATCTACCATTTTACCGGGATGGGTGTGGAACCATTCCGTGAACCAGCCTATCCAACCGAAGTCACTCTTACTGCCTTCCCCAATCCGTTCAATTCGACCCTGACCTGTAATATCGCTGCCCCCGGCTATGTCCCGACTCAGGTTTGCGTATATAACCTCCGCGGCCAGTTGGTAACCCGCTTATTCCAAGGGTTACTGCAACCGGGGAATCACACCTTCCTCTGGCAGACCGGCGAAATCGCATCCGGAGTCTATCTTTTGAACCTGGAAACGGGGACGAAGTCGGATACACGGCGTGTGGTTTTACAAAAGTGAAGGTTATTGCGGTGGGAGAACTTTTACTATGGCGGTTTTTACTTCATCCAGCACCGCTTTTTCTGACTGGGAGGCATCGACCAGAACGATAAAGGGGTCGGAGAGGCTTAGGAATATGTCCCGTACTCGCTTCAAGTAATCCACTTTTTCGAACAAATTAAGCTCTTCGCCGCGGGTTTGGCGGATACGCAGCACTG
The DNA here is from genome assembly GCA_026394195.1 of bacterium. Taxonomy (GTDB): domain Bacteria; phylum Electryoneota; class B3-LCP; order B3-LCP; family B3-LCP; genus JAPKYS01. The sequence continues at coordinate 51,998 of JAPKYS010000055.1, forward strand.
CGATTTCTGGAACCAGATCAAAAATGAGGACCAGGTCGGGCGCTGGAGCAACAGCCTCATTTCTGCGCCGGATATCTTCAAGATCGAGTCCTCGTGCGCCCTGATAGGCGATGCTGGAAAAGTAGTAGCGATCCAGCAGGACAATGTCTCCGCGAGCCAGCGCCGGAGTGATATTCGTTTCAACGTTCCAGCGGCGATCCAAGACGAAGAGATCGCGTTCATCTTCCGGGGAAAGACGGCCGCTGATGGCTGACTGGCGCAGCTTCTGACCGTAGGGACCATCAGTCGGTTCCCGTAGAGTGGTGACCTGATAGCCTGATTCTCTCAGCCATTGTGCACTGAATTGGAGCTGCGTGGTTTTCCCCGCGCCGTCTATTCCTTCAAATACCAGCAGGCGCCCGGTAGAAATAATCTTACATTCAGGATGCATAGGTTTACTACTTATGAGCTGTAGTCAATGCCTCGTAGTACGCGGCAAGACGTTAACGGTTGGATCGGCTCCGAAGCTTCCGAAATATAAGTTAAAAGCTCCCACTGCGCAAGCGAAAAATGCTTCCATCCTCTCAGGTAAATACTTCGATGAAAAATCTTAAAATAATTTTCCTGCTGCTTCTGGTTCAATTCGTGCTGCTTACCGCAGCAGGAAACTGCGCAGAACCACTCCCTATCACCATTCTACACTGGAATGACTTCCACGCCCAGAACATGCCTTTCGACCGCAGCTCCGACAGCGGAAAAGTAGCGGTCGGCGGAGCCGCATATTTGGCCGGGTTGTTAGATTCCCTAAAAGGCGTCGAACCGCGCGTCATCGTTCTTGACGCCGGGGATGAGTTTACCGGCACGCCTGTCTCTTCGATCACAAAAGGCAAATCGCAGTTCGACGTCCTGAACCTTATTCACCCCGACGCCTTCGAAATCGGCAACCATGAATTCGACGTCGGCTGGGAAAATCTCAAGTCGAGAATAAAGGAAGCCAAATTCAGCGTGCTCTGCAGTAATGTCTTTGATACCTCCAGCAACAGTTCAATTGCCTCTTCCAGCGTAATCGTCACTAAAGATGGAGTCAAGGTTGCAGTGATCGGCGTGATCATGGGAAATCTTGCCGGCAGCGTCATGGGCAGCGCGCTCCCCGGAATGAGAGTCGATGATCCAGTAAAAATCGTGAACCTCCTGTTGGATGGTCTGGAACCGCAGACCGATCTCCAGATCGCCTTGACTCACGAAGGCGTCGAGCAGGATCAACGGCTGGCGCAGGGCTGCCCGCGCCTTGACTTGATCGTCGGCGGACACCAGCATGTCAGATTGTTTGATCCTGTGGTCGAAAACGGAGTGCCCATCCTGCAGGCAGGATCAAAAGGTGAATACCTGGGCATGTTCAAAGCTCTGGTGGATACGTCGGAAAATAGAATCGTAAGCTACTTTGAAAAACTGATTCCGGTCATCGATTCATCCATAAAGACCAATCCTGAAGTAGCCAGCCTGGTCGAGAAACAGGAAAAAGCCATCGCCGGTGATATGGACCAGGTCGTGGCAACGTTGAAGGAACCCTGGGTGCGCGCCTATGAAGGCGAAAGCAACGTTGGTGATTGGACCGCGGACGCCATGATCAAGTTGACTGGAAAGGATATTTCACTGATCAATTCAGGTGGATTTCGCCGGGATTTGCCGGCTGGTCCCGTGACCATCCGTCAGATCTGGGAATTGCACCCCTTCGGCAATCGCTTGGTGGGATTCGAGCTTTCCGGGGAAGAACTGCTTCACGCTTTCGGCTACCAGGTACGCACTAAAGGCGACGTGGTTCAAGTTGGAGGTTTGCGATATCGCGCCAGCAGCGCCGGTAAGGTGCTGGAATTAACCATCGCTGGAAAACCGGTCGACCCGCAACGGCGCTATACGGTTATTTCCAATGAATACGTTTCCGGGCATATGAAGAAGTACTTCGATCTCGATCTGGGTAAGCGACCGGTGACCGATCTGGGTTGGATCGATCGCGATCTGGTCATGGAAGCTATGACGCAGGAAGGGACCGTTTCTTCCCGAATTGATGGCAGAATCGCACTGGTGGAATAACTTCAACGGGTAAATTCCAACCCTACTAATTGTCACAAAATGATCGATAATCCTCGACCTACTTATAGTTACCTAATTATTCAGGTTTTCCCTTTGCAATCCTGTTATTCTCAATTTAAATTGTTGACTACCAACTCTGACGATTATTTCTCGTAAGAGACTCTGACACCAGAACTACAAAGACGGAAGAAAGATCACCGAAATGCCAAGAGACACAAATCAATCTCCATCACTGCTCGTCAGCCTGAAACTTAGCCTGAATTTTTGGACCATTGCCGGAATTCTACTTTGGCTTATAATATGCGTGGAAAATCGTCTTCTTGTTTTTAATCTTGATATCCTTAAGATCTTTGCCGCATCTGCGCTTTTTTACGCAGCACTCGGTTTGGTGTTATGGCTGCCGGTTCTGATCGGATCAAAACTGTTAAAAAAGATCCGGTTATTCGGTCAAAACCAACGGACTCTGGAATTGGGATCACATTGGGTCATTGCGTTTTTAATGAGCTTCCTGTATTCGATGCATCTTGATTATTTCCCCTCTATTCGGGTATTATCGGCGACAGGGATGCTTCTTACCTTCCTGTTGGTAATCGTCGGGATCATCACAGCTTTCTGCTTCATCAAAATCTATCAGACCTTAAGGTACTTGTCATTCTTCCGAGCCTATTTCCGAACTTTGCTCTCTTCCGCATTGTTGATCATCTTGGTGTACGGCGGTTTTGTCATTGTGGATACTCTGCATCGATTAAACCAGAAAAAAGTCGCGTCCGACCTCAACACTGCTCTCCCAACTGACGCGAAAGTTCTTTTTTTAGGGTTTGATGCCGGCACCTGGGATGCAATCAATCCTTTGGTAAAAGCAGGAAAAATGCCCAATTTTGCCAGGCTGATGGAAGGCGCGGTGACGACCCGGTTGAAGACGAATATTCCCACCCTCTCTTCCATCCTCTGGACCACCATTGCTACGGGTAAATTACAAAACAAACACGGCGTTAATGAAAGCATTTCCATCATGGTGCCGCGACTAAATCAAAATGTCATTACTTTTCCACGATTCCTGGGCGCTTATCAAGTTGCTGACTACCTCAGTCGCCATGGAGTCTTCGATATCATTCCGATGACAAGTACAGCGAGACACACCAAGGCAATCTGGAATATTTTAACCGATTACCAGAAGCGTGTGGGTATTGTGGGCTGGTGGGGGTCTTTCCCGCCTGAACCAGTCAATGGGGTCGTGATTTCCGATCACTCCTCCATGGAGAAGACTGAGATGGGAAAAGCCAAAGGACTGTATTCTCAGAGCGAGGCGGCTGAAGATGCTGCTAAATCCTCAGTTTATCCGCCTGAGTTAAGCGCTGAACTGGACACAATCGCGGCGCAGACGCAGTCATTGAGTTTGGAAGAGTTAAATTATTTCATCGCTGCGGACAGCGCCAAACTGACTTACGTTAATACTCTGACCGGTTGGGATCGAACCAAGATCGAGTGCATCTTGAAAATGAGCTATTTGACCGACAAGTACTTCAAGCTCTGCACTGAACATCTGTTGGATAAGGAGTCCTTCGACCTGTTGACAGCATACTTCTTCGAGACGGATGCGATCGCTCATTGCTATTGGCAATTCCGAGATGGGGTGTCGCATTACTTCCCGAGGATTACACCAGACGATCTGGCAAAATATCGGGACGTAGTTGACAACGCCTATATCAACGCAGACCGGATTTTAGGTTCAATCATGGAACACGTCCCCGAAGATACCCACATCATTATCATATCTGATCACGGCTTCGAGTTGGAAAAGATCGCTGGCAGTTATTGCGTCAGGCACGAGTACGCGCCGGATGGGATTTTACTGATGCGCGGTCCTTATTTCAATCCCAATGCTAAATTCACAGAACCACCACATCTGCAGGATATTACACCGACCATACTAACATTACTCGGTATCCCCATTGGTGCGGATATGGACGGACGAGTCTTGAAAGAAGTCTTCAACGGGGAGTTCCTCGAAAAATATCCTCTACGCACAATACCTTCGCATGACCGGGGTCAGCATTTCCGGGCTCGAGCCACCCTTTCTGCAGAAGATCAAATCTTGAGAGATAAACTACGATCTCTGGGCTACATTCAATAAACCTGTCCGAATGTGGTAAATGGAAAAGCCCGGCTGGTCTTTCGGGCTTTTTCTATTCCAGGTCTTTATCTTGATCAGGCCGGCGCATCAATTCAGCCTGAAGCCCGCCGAGGTGATGATAATCGACTGACTGTCACCCTGCTGCTTGATGACCTGCGCAGAACCTGCTACCGCCCATCGCCCGAACTGAGCTGCATTCCTCTGGAACGAAGAATCGAAAGGTGAATTAACTTAATCATCAGAAATAATTGAAGTTAAGGATGATCCACCGGGGTCAATTTAAATAGATCAGATTATTACGTTTTTTTCTTTGCATTCATGTTATTCTCAATTTAAATTGTTAACTATCAACACTGACGATTATTTCTCGTAAGAGACTCTGACACCGGAACTACAAGACGGAAGAAAGATCACCGAAATGCCAAGAGACACAAATCAATCTCCATCACTGCTCGTCAGCCTGAAGCTCAGTCTGAATTTTTGGACCATCGCCGGAATTCTACTCTGGCTTATAATATGCGTGAAAAATCGTCTTCTCGTTTTTAATCTTGATATCCTTAAGATCTTTGCCGCATCTGCGCTTTTTTACGCAGCACTCGGTTTGGTTTTATGGCTGCCGGTTCTGATCGGATCCAAACTATTAAAAAAGGTCCGGTTATTCGGCCAAAACCAACACGCTCTCGAGTTGGGATCACATTGGGTGTTGGCTTTCTTGATAAGTTTCCTGTATTCGATGCATCTTCATTATTTCCCCTCTATTCGGGTATTATCGGCGACAGGGATGCTTCTTTCCTTCCTGCTGGTAATCGTTGGGATCATCACAGCTTTCTGCTTCATCAAAATCCATCAGACCTTAAGGTATTTGTCCATTTTTCGAGCCTGCTTTCGCACGTTAATCTCCTGCACTTTAATCATGGTTCTCGTCTTTAGTGGATTCGTCGTTGCTGACGTTCTTCTGAGATCGAACCAGAAGCGGGTTCCACCCGAACTGAATACTGCATTACCCACCGGCGCTAAAGTTCTACTATTCGGCTTTGATGCTGGCACCTGGGATGCAATCAATCCTTTGGTAAAAGCAGGAAAAATGCCCAATTTTGCCAGGCTGATGGAAGGCGCGGTGACGTCCCGGTTGAAGACGAATATTCCCACCAGCTCTTCCATCCTCTGGACCACCATTGCTACGGGTAAATTACAAAACAAACACGGCGTTAATGAGTTCGTTTCCATCGTGGTGCCGCTACTAAATCAAAATGTCATTACTTTCCCACGATTCCTGGGCGCTTATCAAGTTGCTGACTACCTCAGTCGCCACGGAGTCTTCGATATCATCCCGCTGTCGAGTACTGCGAGACACACCAAAGCAATCTGGAATATTTTAACCGATTACCAGAAGCGTGTGGGTATCGTGGGCTGGTGGGGGTCTTTCCCGCCTGAACCAGTCAATGGGGTCGTGATTTCCGATCACGCCTCCATGGAGAAGACTGAGAGGGGAAAAGCCAAAGGACTGTATTCTCAGAGCGAGGCGGTTAAAGATGTTGCTAAATCCTCGATTTATCCGCCTGAGTTAAGCGTTGAACTGGACACAATCGCGGCGCAGACGCAGTCATTGAGTTTGGAAGAGTTAAATTATTTCATCGCTGCGGACAGCGCCAAACTGACTTACGTTAATACCCTGACCGGTTGGGATCGAACCAAGATCGAGTGCATGTTGAAAGTTAGCTATTTGACCGACAAGTACTTCAGACTCTGTACTGAACATCTGTTGGATAAGGAGTCCTTCGACCTGCTAACAGCTTATTTCTTCGAGACGGATGCGATCGCACATGCTTTCTGGTTTTTCCGAGATGGGGCGTCCCAGTACTTCCCATGGATTACACCAGAAGATCTGGCAAAATATCGGGACGTGGTTGACAATGCCTATATCAACGCAGACCGAATTTTAGGTTCAATCATGGAACACGTCCCCAAAGATACCCACATCATTATCCTGTCTGATCATGGCATGCAGGTGGAAAAGATTCACGGTAGTTATAACATCACGCACTCTTTAGCGCCGGATGGGATTTTACTGATGCGCGGTCCTTATTTCAATCCCAATGCTAAATTCACAGAACCACCACATCTGCAGGATATTACGCCGACCATACTGGCATTACTCGGTATCCCCATTGGTGCGGATATGGACGGAAGAGTCTTGAAAGAAGTCTTCAACGGGGAGTTCCTCGAAAAATATCCTATGCGTACCATTCCCTCCCACGATCGTGGTAAGATTTTCCGGGCTCGAGCCACCCTTTCAGGAGAAGATCAAATCTTGAGAGATAAACTACGAGCTCTGGGCTATATTCAATAAACCTGTCCGAATGTCGTAAATGGAAAAGCCCGGCTGGTCTTCCGGGCTTTCTCTATTCCAGGTTTCGATCTTGATCAGATCGCCCCATCAATTCAGCTTGAACCCCACTTCCCACTCCCACGAATCGTCCGCCAGGTTACTCTCAGTCCAGGCTCCGCGGCTCCACAGAAACAGATTTTCCAAAAGTTCCACGGTACCCAGCAACTGAACTGCACTCGTTTTCTGCAACGATCCTCCCAGAAAAGGAGCGTTTTCAGCGCCATCTTTTTCGTGTGGAGCGAAAAGACTGCCGCCGGCGTTGATTTGATCGATGTTGGCGCCATGCAATAGCCGGGTATAACTCGCCTGGAGCAGTACTCGCCGGTGCGGTCGGAACTCGATTTCACCGTATCCGACTTCTGAGTTGGGTGGATAGCGATAACCCAGCGGCGCAATCCAATGGGTATAGACGTTAACCGGATAGTGATGAGTATAAACGAAAGGGCGCAGTTTCACCATTTCCAGCGCAACCTCCCAATTCTTAAACCCCAGGGGTTGAACGTAACTCAAGCCTGCCAGCCAGCCGATTTTATTGCCGTAATAATCGGTCGTCACCCTACCGAAAGTAATGTCGTCGATCAGGAATTGCCCGTAGAGTTTCCAGCGGGCATGCGGAATCCAGACCGCATCGAAGCACATCAGGGTATTGTCCTCATCACCCAGATCGTGCTGCGCAGAATAGAAGAAATTGATCGGGATCAAGTAGGCAAGTTCGGGTGAACGTTCTCCGAAAATAACGGACTCCGAGAAGGCGAAGCGTAAGCGGCGGTGAGGATTCCATTCCAAACGGTGCGCCGCCAGATATTTGGCTGCTTCAATGGTGCGATAAAACCCGGCGCTGGTGTAGAGTGTATCGTCAATTTCGGTATAGTTCGACAGGCTGCCGAAGACGTAAACGAATCGCATCCGCTGCCCCAGGTTCACTGCGGCTTGAACCTGGTGGAAAGAAGTCCCCCAATCCGACAGCAAAAGTTGTCCTGATCGTCCCGGACCCCAGCGCAGCTGCATTTTTCCGGCGTGCAGTTCCCAGAATTTGCCCCCGATAGCCACATCGATATCCGCCACGTCATAGTTGATGGAACTGGCGCCTTTGGGGCTGAAAACGAAACCGAACCGGTCCTGGTAAAGCTGAGACCGACTCCAGTAAGGACCCCGCCCGCGCTCGGTCATATCATGAAAATCGAGGTAAAGCCCGATCGTCTTCGGTATCTGCCCCCTCAATCTGAAACCCGCCGAGGTGATGATGATCGACCGGCTGTCACCCTGCTGCGTGATGACCTGCGCAGAACCGCGTGGATCCAGGTAGGCGTCAAAGTTGGGATTCTCGTAGGAATAAAAGTGTTGTCCATCCCGGTAGAATACGCCGGTGAAGAGACTCTTTTCGGACATCCAATCGCTGAAACAGCCCAATCGAGCGCGCTCTTCAGGGTGAGGCGCTACGGGCGACGTGATTCCTTCTCGATCCAGATCACGGTGAAATTCCCAGCGATAGGCTTGCAGCGAGCGGACGTCGACCGCGGATAAAACTCCAGGCTGTTCAGTAACCTTCTCCAGAATTTCATCCAGCAACTGAGCAATTCTCACCCGCCCCACCGGTTTTGATCCCAGCAGTGGATGATCCAGCAGCCCTAAGGTCTCCATCCGGTCCAGAAAGCCATAGACGGGATGAACGACCGGCAGCAGGGTCGATTGAGCCGCAGCGAGGCTGATCAGCAGCAGAGCCGATGCCAGAGCCGTGGTAAGTCTTTTATACAAGCTAAAATCCTATGATTGGTCTACATTTTCCTGAATACGCCCACCACCCGACCGGCAATGTGGAATCCCGGAGTGCTGCGTTCTACGACGATGGGACCGAAGAAACGATTGGCTGGTTCCAGGCGTACGGTGCTGGATTCCGGGTAGAAGTATTTGACGGTGGCTTCGTCGCCGATGACCGCCACGACGATGTCGCCGCGTTTTAAATCCGGCTGAGGCTTGGCGAAGACCAGGTCTCCGTCAAAAATGCCGGCTCCAACCATGGAATCCCCCTTGACCCGCAGAGCGAACGTTTCCTCACCCTTCATCAGCATGCTGTCTATCGCCAGGAAGCCCTCGATATTCTGTTCAGCTAACATGGGCGTCCCCGCTGCCACCCGACCGACGATGGGAACTTTAATCACCGAAGCCTTCAGTCCGGTGGTATCAGCGACGGCACGGATCAGTTCAATGCCGCGTGAGATGTGGTTGCTGCGTTTGATTTCCCCCTTGCGTTCTAAAGCCTGCAAGAAACCGCGCACGCCGTTGGTCGAACGGATGCCGAAGTACGCGCCGATTTCGCGGATGGAGGGAGGATAGCCCTTCTCGATCACCTGCCGGCGGATGAATTCCAGAATATCCTGCTGTTTTTCCGTCAGAGGTCTGGACATGGTAACCCCCTTGATACACATTGTGACACTTTAATATACTGCACAAATGGGCAAATTGCAAGAATTTTTACGAAATTATTCGATACCCCTCAATATAAAGAAGATAAAGTAGGATACGTTGAATATAGTCGGAGTCGCCTCTGACCCCGACTATTCGGGTTGTCAATGATAATATTTGTTACCGACCTCTTGACTTTAGCGTTATTTGTGGTTATATTCTTGAACGATCTGTAATTGTTAGAATGGCGTTCTGGAAGATGAACGCCGAACGCAACAAGGGGCTTGACCCGTTTACGGGGCTTTGGGTAATCGTAGCCCCGTCCTTTCCCGAAGGGACCACTTCGTGGCAGGGCAGGGCGTCCAATCCTTTCATCAATTCTTGGAGGCTCAAATGAAATCGCTCATCACTCTCTTCGCTCTTTTATCACTTTCCCTCAGCGCAACCGCCCAGCCGCCGGATACGCTGTGGACCCGCACTTTTGGGGGGAGCGATGCTGATATAGGTTACAGCGTGCAGCAGAGCTCGGACGGAGGATACGTCATCGTTGGGTACATGGATTACAACGGTGCAGTTTACCTAATCAAGACAGACGCTGCCGGGAACGAAGTCTGGCAGCGCATCTTCGGTGAGGACGATTATGCCGTAGGTTACAGTGTGCAACAGACCTCGGAGGGCGGGTACATTATCGCCGGAACAACGAGTGATATCAGCCCAAGTACTCCTGATGTCTACCTGATCAAGACGGACGCCACGGGCAATTTGATCTGGCAGCGCACCTTCGGTGGGAGCGGTTCTGATTGGGGTTTAAGTGTACAGCAGACGACTGATGGCGGGTACATCATCGTCGGAGGGACACGATCCTATGGAGCGGGTTATGATGATGTCTACCTGATCAAGACGGACGCCAACGGCAATTCGGTCTGGACTCGCACCTTCGGTGGGAGCGATAATGATTGTGGTTACAGTGTACAGCAGACTTCGGATGGCGGGTACGTCATCGCCGGAGGGACGTATTCTTACGGCACAGGTTCTTATGACGTCTACCTGATCAAGACGGATGCTAACGGCGATTCGGTTTGGACTCGCACTTTCGGTGGGAGCAATTATGATTTTGGTTCCAGCGTGCAGCAGACCGCTGACGGCGGATACATCATCGGGGGAGGGACGGTATCGTTTGGTGCAGGTAACTCAGACGTGTACCTGATCAAGACTGATGCAGAAGGCAATCTGAATTGGCAGCATACCTTCGGCGGGTACGACGATGATTACTGTTATAGGGCACAACAGACTTCTGACGGGGGGTATATCATCGCTGGAAGGACGGATTCCTATGGTGCAGGTGGTTTTGACGTCTACTTGATCAAGACAGACGCGGGAGGAACGCCAGTGAAACCCTGGATTGAACCAACTTCCCTACCAACGAAATTTACCCTATTGGGCGCATTCCCCAACCCCTTCAACCCCAGCACCACCATCCGCTTCAATCTTCCGCAGACGGCGCGGGTGGCGTTGGAGGTGTTCGACGTTAATGGACGTGTCGTAGGGGTTCACCATGTGGAACCCCTACAGGCGGGTGAACAGAGCATGACCTTCGATGGATCAGCTTTGCCGTCGGGGGTGTATCTGTACCGGTTGACGGCGGGAGAACTGGCGGCAAGCGGCAAAATGGTGCTGATGAAATAGCCACGGGTCACGAGCCCGAGAGGTAGGGGCGTTTAATTAAACGCCCTGTCAATGGAAGCGGGTAGGACAGACATTCTTGTCTGTCACCAGTACTCGATGGTATAAACGGTCAGACAGGAATGTCCGACCTACCAGATATGCATAGGGGCGCAGCATGCTGCGCCCCTACGATGTTAATTCTTAAATGTTCCACCGATCAAACGCAGTTTGATCATCCTACCCCATCTGTTTGATGATGGCGTCGCCGAATTCGGAACATTTCAGTTCTTGCACGTCCTGGTGCCCTTCGGCGCGCATCAGGCGGGAAAAGTCATAGGTTACGGTGTGAGCTCCGATGGCTCCTTCCAACCCTTTGACGATCAGGTCGGCGGCTTCCTGCCAACCCAGATGTTCCAGCATCAGCACACCGGATAGGATCATCGAACCGGGGTTGACCTTGTCCAGATTGGCGTACTTCGGAGCGGTTCCGTGCGTGGCTTCGAAGATGGCGTGCCCCGAAAGGTAGTTGATGTTGCCGCCCGGAGCAATGCCGATTCCGCCTACTTGCGCGGCCAGAGCATCTGACAGGTAATCCCCGTTCAGGTTGAGGGTGGCGATGACGTCAAATTCGTTGGCGCGCGTCAGCACCTGCTGCAAGGTGATATCGGTGATGGCGTCCTTGACCATCAGCTTGGTCTTCCATTTGCCATTCCCGTGAGTATTCCACAATTTCAATGCTTCTTGCACTTCGGCGTCGATCACCTTCTGCTTCTCAGCAGTCAGGAGATCGTATCCGGGTTCAGTCTGGCGGGCGTTGTCCGGTATCGATACGTTAGGATTGGCTTCCTTATTCCCCAAAACCCAGCTCTCTCGCTGGGTAATGACGTTGTTGCGAAACTCCCCGGTGGCTACCTTATAACCCCAATCCTTAAAGGCTCCTTCGGTGTACTTCATGATGTTGCCCTTGTGCACGAAGGTCAGGCTCTTGCGACCGTGGAGCAGGGAGTACTGAATCGCCGCTCTCACCAACCGGCTGGTTCCCTCTTCGGAAACCGGCTTGATGCCGATGCCTGAAGTCTCCGGGAAGCGGATCTTCTTGACGCCCATTTCCTTCTGCAGAAATTCGATGACCTTCTTCACTTCCGGAGTACCCGCCGCCCATTCGATGCCGGCGTAGATGTCTTCGGTATTTTCACGGAAGATAACCATGTCCACGTCTTGCGGTTTTTTCACCGGGCTGGGGACGCCCGCAAAGTAGCGCACCGGGCGCAGGCAGACGTAGAGGTCCAGCATCTGCCGCAGAGCAACATTCAAAGACGTGATTCCGCCGCCGATGGGTGTGGTCAGCGGTCCCTTGATGCCCACTAAAAATTCTCTGTAAGCCTTGATGGTATCATCGGGCAGCCAGTTGTTGGTTGCCTTGAAAGCTTTTTCACCTGCCAGCACTTCCAGCCAGACGAGTTTCCGTTGTCCCTGGTAGGCTTTCTGCACCGCCGCGTCGAAAACGCGCTGCGAAGCGCGCCAGATATCGGGTCCGGTGCCGTCGCCTTCGATAAAGGGGATGATGGGATGATCGGGCACTTCCAGTTTTTGTGCGCCCATCCTGATCGGTGAACCGTCCCTGGGGACAGTGAGACGTTCGAAATTTACCATGGATTCTCCCCGGAGGGTTATGTTAGATAATCAGTATCTCTTATTTGTCGGAGTAATATTCAAACCGCTGTGATTTGCAATTTTTCATAGAGGAATTCGGGGGCGAAGTCCGCGCCATATGCGATTGCCGCTCGGATATCTTCATCTTCAAGCTGCGGGTATTCTTTGATGATCTCTTGGTGGGACATCCCGTTGGCAAGAAAATCCAAAATCAAAGAAACCCATATCCGGGTGCCTTTTATACATGGCTTACCGAAACAAACGTTTGGGTCTATTTTGATCCTGTTTAGCAATTGATTCATAACGCACCTCAAATTGACGTTTTTCTATGCCTTCGCCTTGGCGTAAGCCAGCGAACCACCTGCCTTCATGATCTCAATTTCGCGTTCATTGAGCGGATGCAGGACGGGGATCAGAATCCCTTTGGTGGTATTATGGACTCCGAGTTTACCTGAAGAGAGGTCCCGCACGGGAATTTCCAGCTGGTCATCTTTAGTGATTTTATCATAGTCGGCTTCGTTGACGAAGGTCAGCGGCAGGATGCCGAAGTTGATCAAATTGGCCAGGTGGATGCGTGCAAAGGATTTCACCAGCACAGCTTTCAGCCCCAGGTACATCGGAGCCAAAGCAGCGTGTTCACGCGACGACCCCTGACCGTAATTGTGCCCTCCGATTACAAATCCACCGCCGGCTTGTTTGGCTCGAGCCGGAAATGTGGGGTCAATCACCTCGAAAACGTGTTCGGAGATTGCGGGAATGTTCGACCGCAGGGGTAAAATTTTAGCTCCGGCGGGCATGATGTGGTCAGTGGTGATGTTATCTTCGACTTTCAGCAGCACCACACCTTTCAGCACTTCGGGCATTTTTTCAGCGAGCGGCAGCGGCTTGATGTTGGGTCCACGGATGATTTCCACCTTTTCCGGTTCCTGGGATGGTGGGATGACCATGGAGTCATCCACCCGGAATTGATCCGGCATCTTGGTCTGGATCGGCGCTATCCCCAAGTCGCGTGGATCTGTGAATTCGCCGGTGATGGCGCAGGCGACCGCGGTTTCCGGGGACACCAGGTACGCTTTGGCATTCTTGGTGCCGGTCCTGCCTAAAAAATTGCGGTTGAAGGTTCTGACGGTTACGCCTTCAGTCGGCGGCGAGAAGCCCATTCCGATGCACGCTCCGCACGAGCTTTCCAAAATGCGGACGCCGGCTTCGACGATCGGTATCAGGTCGCCATTGTGAACGATTTCATCGAACACCTGCTTGCTGCCAGGCGATAATCCTGCAGAAAGTCCGGTGTGAACTTTGCGTCCGCGCAGCATATGCGCCATGACTGCCAGGTCGCGGACGCTGCTGTTGGTACAACTACCAAAAGCCACCTGATCAACCTTTAATCCGGCAATGTCACGCACTCTGACAACGTTGTCCGGCATGTGCGGTTGAGCCACCATGGGTTCAAGTTGGTCCAGATCGATAATCAATTCTTCATCATATGTGCAGCCGGGATCGGCAGTCAATTCTTTCCACACCTGCTCACGCTGTTGAGCGCTGAGGTACTGGCGGGTTTTCTCATCTGAAGGGAATACACTGGTGGTGGCGCCCAATTCTGCTCCCATGTTCGTGATGGTCGCCCGGTCGGGGACTTCCAGATTCGCGACGCCGTCGCCGTAGTATTCCATGACTTTACCAACGCCTCCCTTGACGGTTAGTCTGCGCAAGACTTCAAGGATAACGTCCTTACCGCTGACGAAGGGCTGGAGTTTTCCGGTCAGTTTGATACCGACGATTTTGGGCATGCGCAGGTAGAACGGCTGTCCGCCCATCGCCAGAGCCACGTCCAACCCCCCCGCTCCAATGGCGATCATACCGATGCCGCCGCCAGTCGGGGTGTGGCTGTCGGATCCTAACAGTGTCTTTCCGGGAGCGCCAAAACGCTCGAGGTGGACCTGATGGCAGATACCATTGCCGGGGCGCGAAAAGTAGATTCCGTACTTGGCGGCGATACTCTGCAAAAACCGGTGATCATCGGCATTCTCGTAACCCGATTGCAGCATGTTGTGGTCCACGTACGATACCGAGAGTTCCGTCTTGACTTTGGGAATTTCGAGCGCTTCGAATTGCAGGTACGCCATCGTGCCGGTGGCATCTTGAGTCAAGGTTTGATCGATGCGGATCGAGATCGCAGCTCCGGGAGTGAGGTCGCCGGAAATCAGATGCTCTTTGATGATTTTTTGGGTTAAATTCAATTTCATATTTATCACCACGTCATGTTGTACATTGTCATCCAGATAGAATTTAAGCGATTTTTCACTTAAAATCAATCCAAAAGGCAGCTTTTGTTCGAAGCGCCACAATAGCTGATGGGATACTAACAGCTACGCGGAACAAGCGCAAATGGCGAGCAACAATCGGGAATGTTCGAGGTGGGCAGGCTTTTAGTAGATCGGCTTTCCGCCGACTTTTGCCTCCGGCGCGTAGGAATCCAAGTCCGACGTGCTGATGAGATAACCCCATTCTCGGAAAACGATCTGACAACGATCTGTCTTCAGGTAGGTCATAAATCGTTCAGTATTGGTAGGGTGAGTAGGTTTGGCTGCTGCGGAGGCTGAGATGACCGCAATGCGGGGAATTTGTTCGGGAAGCAGAAGCACCACATCGAAAACGTCAGCATCCCAGTTGACTGACATCGTCCATGATATCCCAACGTCGATTTCCGATTTGGCGAGCCAATCAGCCATCTCTCGGGCGGATCTTCCGGCGATGACAAGGTGTGATTGTACTCTGTCATAAATATTATTGCTCTTTAAAAGTTCCAGAGCGAATCCTCCCAGAATGTCGTCGCTGGGAGAGGGAATACCGACGCGGATATTTTCGGAGACCAGGTCGGACAGATCGGAGATTATGCGAGGATTCAAACGGGGTACCAGCAGGCAGGGCACGGCATAAGCCAGGATGGCTGGTGATGTAGAATCGATCAGCCCCAGACTGCGAGCGGAATCCGCCAGATTATCATTGGAAAACAAATAGATGTCGACGGTGTCGCTGGTTCGTTTATTCAGCACATCCAACGAAGGGAGAAATTCAAATTTAATCTTTAAGGTACTCTCGAAGCGGTATCCATCGGCAACTTCCAGCATAGGAGCCAGGAGAGATGTATCTGCTCTGACGACGATTTCATCTGAGCTATTTGAGCTCGACTTGGATTGGTCGGTACTGCTGCAGGATAAAAATAATATCGCGAGAGAGAGTAGTAGGATTAAAGCCCTGATTTTACTTAAGAAGGTCATCTGCTCCTTACCTTTTACCAAACGCGGTTTTAAGATCTTTAACTTTCCTTATGGCGCTGTTGAGATTGTCATAATATACGAAAGATAATGACCAAGGTAAAGAAAAAATTTAGCGATAATTCAAGGGTATGACCCGTGAGATTGGCGATGTGGTTTTATGGATTTAGCCCATCGGGTCGCTATTGCCTCCCCGCCAATCTCTCGAAATAGTAACTATTTTGACCTGGAAATGATCCCTGACAGACGGTTAATTTACCGGGTTAATCCCATACTGGAGTCAAATCGATGGGAATTGACCTTCAGGACGGATGCAAATAGTCAAGTGTCAGTTTTCGCTTGGAATCCAGCCGTATTAATGTTATATTTGTTCGGAAAAGCGATTTCAAACCGAGTGAATATCCCGTCTACACCGCTCCCGGGGGGTTTTAGGGAAACCGAGAGTGGGAAAGGAGGCGTCAACACTTATGTCTGGTCATTCCAAATGGGCAACGATCCGTCGCAAGAAGGAGAAGACGGATGCAGCCCGCGGCAAAGTTTTCACCAAACTGATCAAGGAAATCAGTATAGCCGCCCGCATGGGTGGCGGTGATGAATCCGGTAATCCCCGTCTCAGGACTGCCGTCCTTGCTGCCAAAGCTGCGAACATGCCTGCCGCCAACATCGAGCGCGGCATTAAAAAGGGTACCGGCGAACTCCCAGGGGTCATCTATGAAGAAATCAGCTATGAAGGCTACGGTCCCGGCGGGGTTGCCCTGCTCATCTCAACTTTCACGGACAACCGAAACCGTACCGTCAGCGAAATCCGCCACATCCTGACCAAACGCGGCGGCTCGCTGGGTGAAACCGGATCCGTCAACTGGATGTTTGAACGCCGCGGGCTCATCACCATCCCTTCGGATAAAGCCTCGGAAGACCAATTGCTGGAATTGTTGCTGGATGCCGGAGTGGATGATATTCGCCTGGAGGAGGATGTTTTCGAAATTTACTGTGAACCGGACATTTTGGAAAGCGTCAAGATAGAGCTGGAAAAAGCGAAAATCCAACCCATTTCCGCCCAGATCAGCATGATACCGCAATCTTATAATAAGGTGGAACGGTCGCATGCTGCCTCACTGCTCAGGTTGATGGAAGATTTGGACGATCACGATGACGTTCAAGAGGTCTTCTCCAACTTCGACATCGACGAGGCTGATCTTGCTGCCGCCGAGTAAGGCATGCTAATCATCGGAGTCGATCCAGGTCTGGTCTGCACGGGAGTTGGGATTATTTCCAAACCGCGGGGACTCCATCTTCCCGTGGATAGTTTCACTTTTATTCTTGCAGACGTCATCAAGCCACCCAAAGGAGAGCTCCCCGCAAGGTTACTTTTTCTCCATGAAAAATTGCTGAAGATCATCCAGGAATCCGGCGCAGAAGCCATGGCAATCGAAGACCAATTCTTCGGAAATAATGCTCAGACCGCCTTCAAGACCGGACAAGCTCGCGGAGCCGCATTGTTGGCGGCAGCTCGATGTGGTTTACCCGTTACTCTCTATCCGCCGGCTCGGGTGAAAATGGCAGTTGTCGGACATGGTAACGCCAGCAAAGAACAGGTGCGACACCTGGTTCAACAAATTCTCAAAGTTCAATCGCTTCCTGCTTCATTAGACAGTTCCGACGCTTTGGCTGTGGCGCTGTGCCACGGCTTGTCCACTTGATAAAACGCCGCAGTCCCTTGCTCAGCCACTTCGACTGCATAACCTGAAAGTTCCCGCTTGTACGATTACATTCGCGGCCGTCTGGTCGAATTTCATCCCGGCAAATTGGTTATCGAATCCGGTGGAATTGGATTTGACGTCACCACGCCGGCGCATGACGCGGAAGATTTTGAAAAAATCGGCGCTGAAATACGCACCTGGATCTATTTACATCAGAAGGATGAGGGTCCGGCGCTGTACGGGTTCGCTCACAAGCAGGAGCGCGAACTTTTTAAATTATTGCTCAAGGTCAGTGGGATTGGGCCGAAGGTGGCAATTCAGATTCTTTCCGGAATCAAGCCGGAAGATCTGGTGCGGGCGCTTGCGGATGAAGATTGGAAACGTCTGACCTTGATTTCCGGTATAGGCCCCAAAACGGCCAAACGTCTGTTGGTTGAACTGAAAGAGCGGCTGACAGATAAGGAATTGCTGCTCATCCCCGCAGGAGCGCCAAGCGCGCCGGCGCTTATACAGGCGTATAATGCTCTGATGAAACTGGGTTTCTCACCGGATGCCGTCCGCAATGCGCTGAAAGATCTGCCTGCTTCCGATGATCTCGAAGAGAGTATACGCAAGGCTTTAACCAGGTTGTCGCCGTGAATTCTGACCGCCTCACCATCCCGGAATCTTTACCACCCGATGCAGAACTCGATCGTTCCTTACGGCCCAGCACGATGGAGGAGTTTGTCGGGCAGGAACGACTTGTCACCAATCTGCGTATTTTTATCAAGGCGGCCAACCAGCGCGGTGAATCGCTGGATCACTGTCTCTTTTACGGTCCTCCGGGCCTGGGCAAGACCACACTGGCACACCTGTTGGCCAACGAGCTTGACGTGAGCATTCGCAGCACCTCCGGTCCGACTCTGGAACGCCCGGGTGATTTGGCTGGATTGCTCACCAACTTGAAGCCGCGGGACATCCTGTTCATTGATGAAATCCATCGTCTTTCCCACACCGTTGAGGAATATCTCTATCCGGCCATGGAGGACTTCAAACTCGACATTTTGATCGATCAAGGTCCGGCAGCCCGCACCTTGCGACTGAATCTCCCCCAGTTTACCTTGATCGGTGCGACGACTCGGGCTGGATCGATCACTCCCCCTCTGCGCTCACGTTTCGGAGTGGTCGAAAGGCTGGATTATTATAATCCCGAAGAACTTGCAACCATTGTGAAGCGTTCGGCCGTCAAATTAAATGTAAGGCTGGAACCTGATGGAGCCTTTGAAATAGCGCGGCGCTGCCGGGGTACTCCACGCATCGCCAACCGGTTGCTGCGACGCATCCGAGATATCGCTCAGGTGCGCGGCGATGGCGTCATTGACGCCAAGGTCGCCGATCAGGCATTGGATTTGTTGGAAGTCGATCCCTTGGGCTTGGATACTATGGATAAGCGAATTCTCGCTTCCTTGATTGACAAGTATGGCGGAGGACCGGTTGGATTGAAAACTCTGGCCATCACCGTCGGCGAAGACGCTCAGACCATTGAAGAGTTATATGAGCCCTTTCTGATTCGCGAAGGATTCCTGGAGAGAACTCCCAAAGGCCGGAAAGCCACCATTCAAGCTTATGAGTATCTCGGTAAGGCGCTCAGTGGTCCGGGTTCTTCGCAACAACAACTGATCTAAGTTAGGAGTGTTCCTTATTTGCAGAAGGTGCGACCTGACGTCTTATTCACATCACTCGGTCGTCAAGACCGATTCCATTTCACCCCTGTGACCTATGCGTATTTCGGATTTTAAATTCCACCTGTCTGAAAAATTAATTGCTCAGACGCCCGCGCCGCAGCGCGATCAATCAAACCTCCTGGTGTTGAACCGAGCCGACGGCAAGATGCAGGACTGCAAATTTTTTGACATTCTGGGCTTTTTTCAACCCGGTGATGCTCTGGTCATTAATGAGACCAAAGTTTTCCCCGCTCGCCTGCATGGTCAGAAGGATCGGTCCGATGCGAATATTGAAGTCTTTTTACTGCGGGAACTTAATAAATCTCTCTGGGAAGTACTGGTCAAACCTGCCCGGAAGGTCAGGGCGGGAAACACCATCTGGTTCGGCGATGACGTCATTTGCGAAGTCATAGACACCACGGAATCCGGTGGACGGGTGGTGCGTTTCGCCTGCAATGGCGATTTTCATCAGGCGGTTGAAAATCATGGAGATATCCCGCTGCCTCCCTACATCAAGCGCCCCACCCTCCCGGAAGACAAGGAGCGCTACCAGACGGTCTATGCCCGATCCTACGGTGCTGTAGCCGCGCCGACTGCCGGGTTGCATTTCACACATGAATTACTGGCGCAGATCAGAGCCCGGGGCGTGGAGATCATACCCATCCTGCTGCACGTGGGGTTGGGGACTTTTCGTCCGGTCCGTGTAGACGACGTCAGCCGGCATCGCATGGATGCGGAATATTACGAAGTCAACGAAACCTCGGCAGCCGCGATCAATCGGGTGATCGCAAACGGGGGGCGCATCTTCGCGGTCGGCACCACAACCACCCGAGCGCTTGAAACCGCCGCAAATTTCAACGGTGGTGTGCGCGCCGAAAAGGGATGGACGGAAAAATTTATCTATCCACCTTATCATTTCAAGGTTGTCAGCGGTTTGATTACCAATTTTCACCTGCCCGGATCGACTCTCCTGATGATGGTATCGGCTTTTGCCGATCTTGAAACCATTCAAAAAGCTTACCGGCACGCCATTCGCAGAAATTATCGCTTTTACAGCTACGGCGATGCCATGCTGATTCTGTAGATAGCATCGTTGAAGATATCATGGGAACCGTTACCGCAATTCTGGTTGCTGGTGGGCGCGGTGTCAGGTTGGGAGAAGACGCTCCCAAACCGCTCATTGCTCTGAACTCACGTCCGCTGTTCTCCTATTCGCTGCAAACTTTGGAACGATCGCCAGTCATCGATTCGATCATTCTGGTCTGCGGCGCGGATTGGCTGGATTATGCCAGAAATCAAGCCTCGCAATGGGCGCCTGAAAAGCTCATCGATGTAACTTCCGGTGGAATAGAACGTCCTGACTCTGTGAAGGCGGGTTTGTCGCGTCTGCCGAAAGACTGCAATCAGATCGCCATTCACGATGCCGCCCGGCCCTTTGTAAAAATCAGCATGATCAGCGATGCCGTAGCGGCTCTTGATCAGGCGCACGGGTCGGTTCCGGGACTGCCCTTGGCGGATACGCTCCGGCGCAATGAAGCAAACTTTGCCGCCGGTACTGCGGATCGAAATCGTTACGTTCTAACTCAAACTCCGCAATGCTTCCATCGTGACGTGCTGGAAAAAGCTTTCCAGCGCGCAGACCAAGATGGTTTTTCCGGGACGGACGACGCCTCCTACGTAGAAAGATTGCCGGGGTCACGCATCGCCATTGTTCCGGGCGATCCGGACAACTTCAAAATCACGACTCCGCACGATCTGGAGCGAGCCAGAATGATGGTGGAAGCATCTGCATCCACTGATTTTCGCATCGGCGAGGGGTTCGATGCCCATCGCCTGGTGGCGGGGTGTCCTCTGATTTTAGGTGGGGTTGAGATCCCCAATCCGGTGGGACTCCTGGGACATTCGGATGCGGACGTGCTGTGCCATGGCATCGGAGATGCGCTTCTAGGATCCGTCGGATTCGGCGATCTGGGGAAACACTTTCCCGATCATGATCCCGCCTATAAAGGTATTTCCAGCTTGTTGCTTTTGGGAAAAATCGCCGACTTGCTCTCCGCAGCGGGATATTGGATATCGAATGTGGATGCGACTCTGATCTTGGAGAGTCCCAAAATTGCCCCACATCGGGAAAAGATGATTGCCAATATCGCCCACGCCTTGAACATCGCTGCTGATCGGGTTTCGGTCAAGGCCACTACCACCGAAGGGATGGGATTTGAGGGGCGCGGCGAGGGCGTGAGCTGTCGGGCGGTGGTGGGGGTAAAGAAGACAGGGTAGCGGGCGATTATGTTACAGCCTCAGATTCGTTTTGCAACATCAGAAAGCGATTTTTCAGCAGCCCGCCTCTTGATCGAAGAATATGCCGCCGCACTGGGCGTTGATCTCTGTTTTCAAAATTTCAGCGAAGAGTTGACGCAACTGCGGCAACAGTATGGACCCCCGGATGGCTGCTTGTTGTTGGCAATACACGATGGAAAGGCAACCGGTTGCGTGGCGCTGCGGAATTTGGAAGACGGTATTTGCGAGATGAAGCGCCTCTACGTTAAACCGGATCAACGCAGCTACGGAATCGGCAGAAAACTAAGCGAAGCCATTGTGGCAGAAGCCCACAGAATGGGTTACCGAAAAATGCGGTTGGACACCCTGGAGTCCATGACCAAGGCACGAGAGCTATACCGCAAGCTGGGGTTCGGGGAAATTCCTGAATACCGATACAATCCCATACCGGGAACGGTCTATATGGAATTGGATTTAGGCAGCAACGATCATTAATTGAACTTCTGATGATGGATAAACCCCCACGCGTTCGTTTTGCGCCCAGCCCTACCGGCGACCTCCATGTCGGAGGCTTGAGGACGGCGCTCTACAATCATCTCTTTGCACGCCGGCATAGAGGGCGGTTCATCCTGCGCATCGAAGATACCGACCGCGAACGCCACCTCGAAGGCGCGGCGGCTCAAATTCTGAAGCTGCTCAGAGTCTGCGGTCTGGAACCGGACGAAGGCCCAGAAATCGGCGGTGACTTCGGTCCGTACGTCCAATCGCAGCGGTTGCAGATCTATCGGCAGGCGGCGGGACGATTGCTGGACGCCGGACATGCCTACCCCTGTTTCTGCGGAAGCCGGTCCGAAGCCCAGCGCAGTGAACAGCAGCGGGCTCTGGGTCAGGGCGCGGGTTATGATCGCCGCTGCAGAACGCTCGAACCCGCTCAGGCAAAATATCGCATGGAATCCGAAGAACACGTTTTGCGCCTGAAGGTTCCGCTTGAAGGCGAAATAATCCACCGGGATATGATTCGCGGTGACGTCGTCTTTCCGCTTGCGGACGTGGATGACCAGGTGATCATCAAATCCGACGGTTTCCCTACCTATCATCTTGCCAACGTCGTCGACGACCATCTGATGGAAATCACCCATGTGATCCGCGGCGAAGAGTGGCTCTCTTCAGTCCCCAAGCATTTGCTGTTGTACCGGTATCTTGGAGTCAAACCGCCGGAATTCGCTCACCTGCCCCTGATCCTCAACGAACAGCGGCAAAAACTCTCAAAGCGAGAGGGCACGGGATCTGTACAGGCCTGGTTTCAACGCGGCATCCCGCCGGAGGCTCTGATCAACTATGTCGCCTTGTTGGGATGGCATTCCACAGATGACCGGGACGTCTACAGTCTCAGTGAACTTGTCGATGCCTTCGACCTGACTCGCGTTAGCAAATCCGGCGCGATTTTCGACGCCGTCAAATTGGAGTGGCTCTCTGGTGAACATCTCCGGAAATTGAACACCGACGATCTGATCCAGAGGTGCAAACCCTTCCTGAAAGACACTGAATTCAGCGAAATTGACGACGCTACAATACAAATGTTCATCGAAAGCATTCGTAATAATTTACACCGACTGGATCAACTTTCCGGGTTGCTCAAGCCGTTTAGCCTCAAACCTCCGCCCCCGGATGCGGAAAGCCTGAATTGGCTGCAAACTGACGCGGCGCGCCGTCTGCTGCCGTTACTTACAAATCGCTGGCGCGCCCTGCCGCAGCCTGACGCTGAGGCGCTGCTGAATATCGTGCGTGACTGCGGCAAAGAAACGGGCATCAAAGGGAAAGATCTCTGGATGCCGGTGCGAGCAGCTCTGACCGGAATGACCACTGGTCCGGAACTTCGGGTTATCATCACCTATCTGGGCGACAGGCAGGCTATTGATAGAATGGCCCAGGCCTGCGACCTGATTCAATAATTCGGCTGGAGTTTTACCATATGCCGATACGCCGCTACTGGCAAAGTGTTTTTCTCCCTGCGCTGATCCCCATTGCCCTCATCGCCTTCGGGCAGACATTTGAACTCCCCTCGCACTTCGATCTCATCCCCGCCGCTCTGCTGCTGGCGGCTGCAGGACTCTATCTCAAGCGCCTGCAAAGCTACTGGGGATATGTGCACGACGTCGGCGCCGAATTTCACCGCTTTCGCAGGTTGATCTGGTTGATTATCCCGCTGTTCTTCCTCAACGCCTTCTTCCTCATCTCGATATACGTCAGACTCAATCAAAGTCTGCTCATCTGGATTTTCTCCCTGGTTAAAGCAGGAGGGTTGTTTGTTTTACTGACTCTGCTCCTGCAATTTTTCCGGTTCTCGCCCGACTTGCTCTCAAAGCGGAGGCGAATAATCGTAGCCCTGGTTGCGATGGCGCTGCTCTTTTTCACCAATTGGCCTGGCGAAATCAAGTTTATGGTCCTGTTCCTGCTGTCGGTCTGGACCTTCAATTTTGAGGACTGCCTCGAAGTGCCTCTGAAAACGAAATTGCTGCTCACCCTCTTCAGCGCGATTGGATTTATCCTTTTATTGGCTCTCGGATCCAGCAGCCTTTCCAGTACCAGCGGCAGCGGAGTCAGCGCAACCTTAAGTACCTTGATCGCCGAATACGAAGCAGGGCTGCTGCCTCTGCTGCCAAGCTTGACCAGTGGATTACGCCTGCTTGTTTTGGCGCTGTTCATCGTGTTACCGGGAAAAATCTTGCTGCGCCCCATAGCCGACTGGTTGAAATTTTCATTGCGTATTCGCACCAAGCTGATGATCTCCTACCTCTTCAGCAGTGTCCTGCCGGCGTTGCTCATCATTTTGGTACTGCTTATGGGGATGTTCTTTCTGGTCGGAGGCTTCTGGCAGCTCTACATCGATGGATTGCTGAAATCAGAGTCGCAGAATATGGCTGCCTGGGAGGCATCAGCAACTCGATTTCAAAACCCAGCGGTTTTTAGCCTGGGTCTAAGTGACAGTAGTATATCCGTACCGGACTTGACCTTGATTGAGGCTAAGACTTCTTCAGACACGACCTTGCAGAATATTCAAGTAATGGATTTGAACCCTGCTTCAGATAGCGGTTTCAGCAGTTTGGATTCAATCTCCCTTGCTGCGTTACTTCTGCCGGAAAGCCTGGATGGTGCTATCGATCCAATATCTTTTCAACGTGATACCACTCTGATAAAGTTGGGGCGGAGTGCGTTCAGCGGATTGATCTGGTTCGAGCAGAAGCCATTCATCAGCGACTGGTCCTTGAAGGGGGGTGTACTTAAAGGGAGGTTGCAGCCATTCACCTTGGAGTCTCTGAATGAGCTTAAATCGCATTGCGGCACCGACCTGGTGCTCTATTCGGGCAAGCGGTTTGAGATATCGAGCAAGTTGAGTGGCGGGGTTCAAATCAATATGGGGGGAGCGGTCGATCCAGCGTTGTCGACGCCGCAGACCACCCGGCGAACTGGATTTTTCAATATCCCATTGACCTTCCCGGTGCTATTACCCGGAGTCACCTGGGATGCTCAGAGCGGTTTTGAAGAGCACAATTCCGCACTGTTGATTAAGACTTCGATTTATTCACTGCTCAGTGTGCTCTTTTCCCGTGAACGCGTGGTAAACCAGGCGTATCTGGCATTTTTTATTGCACTTGCGGGTTTCTTTGGAGTAATATTGATCCTGGTGGCGCTGGTCGGGTTCGGGTTGGCAGGAGGCATCAATCGCACCATCAATAAATTACGCCAAGGCACTCAACAGCTCCGCAATGGAGATCTGAGCGTCAATATTCAGGTGCGCACCAAGGATGAATTGGGAGAACTCGCTCAATCCTTCAACCTGATGGTGGCGGACTTGAACCGGATGTTGATCGAAATCAAGGAAAAGGAACGTCTGGAAGGTGAATTGGAAGCTGCCAAAGCCATCCAGATGCGGCTGCTTCCTGAACAGATACCGGTTTTGGCAGGATTTCAGATTGCCGCCACCTCGATCCCCGCCAAGCAGGTCGGAGGTGATTATTACGACTTCCTGGAACTTCCATATGGACATACCGGGTTGGCAGTCGGCGACGTATCCGGCAAGGGGATGCCTGCGGCGTTGCTGATGGCAAATCTGCAAGCCTGTCTGCGCACTCTGACGCTGTTCAATCTTCCACCAGCCCTACTGATCGAAAAACTCAACACCGTGCTTTGCCATAATACCGCTCCGCACATGTTTGCCACCTTCTTTTTCGGCTCACTGGATCATCATTCCGGCGAATTGACCTATGTCAACGCCGGGCACAACTACCCCATCATCTGCGGGAATGGGAAAGCTGAACGGTTGGTCACCGGCGGGATGCTGTTGGGCGTCATGCCCGACAGCAACTATGAAGAAGGGCATATCGAACTTGCCCCCGGGCACATGCTGGTGTTGTTTTCGGATGGGATCACTGAAGCCGCGGACGACGGCGATATTGAATTCGGGGAAGAACGACTGTTGGATCTGCTAAGCCGCCACTGCCATGATGACGCAGATACTATTCTGAGATCCATCCTGTCTGAAGTAGAATCCTACTGTGGCGTGCCGCAGGACGATATGACCCTGATGGTTCTGAAGAGGGTTTAGCCTGTTGAATATCTCTATCCTATTACCCCCTCTTTTTCTTCCTATCTTCCTTTCTTGCCTTCTTGCTCTCTTGCTATCTTGCTAATCGCGCCAGGAACGGTCCTTCACCAGTTCTGTGCAGCACCGTACAGGACCAACCGGAATTCTTGGCGTACTGTGTCAGGGTCTGTTCGTCTACATAGAGCCAAGCAAACAACGGACCAATTTCGCCTTTGTATTCAAGGTGCAGTGAGACCTCGCCGAAGTAAGGTTGAGAATCATTCAGATTGATGGTTCTTCCGAAAATGGGTGCTTCCAGATCATGCCGGGCGTCGAAGGAATCGAAAATGATCTGACCGCCCGGCTTCAGCAGACGGTGGATGCGACCAAGAAATTCTTCCAATCCGATCAGTGTCCCAACCAGTCCGATACCGTTCATCAACATCAGGATGGTGTCGAAAGGTTCCGCCTGAAAGTCAGCGAGGTCCACCAGATGAACGTCCTTGATCCCTCGCTCCTTAATAACCCGGACCGCCTCGGCGGATACGTCGATGGCGCATACGCCAAGCCCCAGCTCCTGCAGCACCAGAGAGTGGCAGCCCGCTCCGGCTCCGACGTCCAGCACCCGTCCGCGGCACTGGTCCACCGCCATTCCTTCAATTTCGGGCCATTCAAGCCGAGTGCGGAAATAGAGTGAAGCAGGAACGATTAACTGCTCACCGTCATCACTGTGCATGATGTAGTATGCAGCCGTATCACCCTGATGGTAATCGAGGATGGCGCGCCCCTGGGGTCGCATCGCTTCTGGATTCATACTGCTTCCCGAAATGAAAAAGCGGCGCTGTTGCGCCGCTTTGAATTATCGACAATTATTTACCATACTCAAGACTTCTTATCCTCTTCAGTTTCCCGAAGAATCTTCAAGAGTTCATCCGCCTCCTCAGGCGTAATGATGCGCCGATCCATCTGGCGGCGGTCAATGCCTGAACGCCGATCGGGAAAGGGGAGGTCGCCCGGATCGGTGTATCTCTGCCGCCGATCACTGCTGCGACGATCCGGTCCACGTGGGTTAGTCTGTTCTTTTTCTTTGCTCATAGGAATCAAATTTTAACGAACTGCCAGCCTTGAGCCTCGATCTTCAACTGGCGGCTGAAATGCATGAAGTTTTCCATTCGCTCACCGGAAGAGGTCTTGTTCAAACCGCAAGAAACGATCATTTCATAGATCGCCTTGGTGGCGTCACTCTTGGGGTAGCGTAACACGAAGGGTTCACTGCGAGCGTAAGCTCTTTCGACGTCTTTATCGCGTGGAATGTATGTGGCTGTCTGCAATCTGAAACCGAAATTTTCCAGAATGAAGCTGAACATCTGGTCGGCGGTGCGTCGTGCCGCCGGTGAATCCACCATATTGAAGACCAGTTTGGGTTGAAAGGTTTCCAGAATATGATCCAGCCGGTCGTGAGTTTCCTGGCTGGCAGCCCTGATGGCGCCGACCAGGTTGCGCCGGGTGCGACTCCAACCGAGGTTCTGGAAATCGTTGATGATGTTGAGGACGTAATCTTCTTCTTTGAATTCCTGCTTCAGGCAACGCACGAATGCAGCTTTCATGAAGCGATAGAACCCTAAAATGATGGCGTCGATGTTCTGGGTGACCAGGAAACGAACCGGCGCTGCATTGAAAAAATCGAGATTGTTAAAACTGATATCGGGTCCCAGATCGACGATAATGTAATCAGCCTCCAGCCGGGATATATTGCGGATCAGGCGCATTTTCTGCTGGTAGAGCGGATTTGATATGGAAATAATATCCGACCCGCCGCAGATCAGCCGCAGTTTGGGAGATGGCGTCGGTTCGAGAACTTCAGCCAGGTAGGTAACTTCGTTGGAAATAAAATCCTTGAGGGTGTAACGCGGTGAGCTGACCCCCATCAAGTTGGAGATATCCGACCCGCCCAGATCCGCATCGACCAGGATCACTTCGTAACCCAGAGCCGCCAGTGAAACCGACAGATTGATCGCCACGGTGGATTTACCGGTGCCGCCCTTGCCGCTCGCCACGGCGAAGATCTGCTTCTTCAGCTCCGAGTTGTCTTCAGCCAGTGAAAACCCCTGTACGTGGTATTTATCAGTCATCATTACGTGGTATCGCCATCAATGGTGGGGGATATGGATTCCAGTATACCGAATAATACTGCCAAAGTCAAGCAAATTCTTTTCACCTTTAAGGGGGTACGGCAACTAAAGTGGATGAGGTATAGTATAACCCACAAAAGTACCCAAAAATATGCAAAGGAGCAATCAGATGAAAAACCTTAAGACCGTTCTTCTAATCTTGGGATGCCTCGCCGCTGCCGCCGTCATATTGATCAGTCAGCAGTCAACTTCAGCAGCAGATAATCCAGCGACTTCAAAGACCGCCACCCCGGCTGTTGATCAGCAGTTATATGCCCAGGCATCATCATCCGGCGATCCTGCTATCAACAAGAAAGCCATTTACGGCGAGTTGAAGAGATTGATGAAAGAGTACCGCCGCGCCAATGAGGCGGGCGCCAAAGCGCGCATCGAAACGCGTATGGATGACTTGGTCGGACAATTACTCGACGCTAAAGTTGTCTCGCAACAACAGCACATTTCCGACCTCGAAGCCAAATTAACTGCGGCGCAGGACCATCTCCATCAGATGCAGCTCCACAAGCAAGACCTCATTCATGAAGGCGTTCAACGGGCGTTACAGCAGGGTCAGTTACCTGATTTTGAAAAAAAACAGGGCGTATCTCAATAACCACTCTGATCCGACTCTTTGAAAGGCGCTGGGTGCAAGTCCGGCGCTTTTTTATTTACTCATCTTATAAAGAGAGTGTTGAAAATTACTTTTACGCATCCTTGCAGGGGCGAAATCCCGAAGCAGTTTATAAACGCAAGCAGTCATTGTGAGGCTCCACAGGAGCCGAAGCAATCTCGTCCCCGGGTCGACCGGATTGCTTCGTCATCCCAATGGGATTCCTCGCGATGACGCGCAAGTTGCGATTATTAGTTAAAAAACATTAAGCGGTCTGATTAAGAATTCCTTTCAGAGATCAGAATCTCTGACAAGATTCATTTTCAGGATATTCCTTGAAATTATCACATAAATTGCGTATAATGGTGTGCCGGATTGATCAAGGCAATCAATTGGCAATCAGACTGCGTTTCTCATAAAAATCCATGCTTACGCAAATTCCTTACCTCGGAGAAATATCAGCGCTGGCAACAGCGTTTATCTGGGGTCTCGCCGTTATACTCTTCAAGAAAAGCGGCGAGACCGTTCACCCCATCGGTCTTAATCTGGTCAAGAATCTGCTGGCGGTGGTGCTGATCTTGATCACGATGGTGTTCATTCAGCAAACCTTTCCGCAACCGGTATCTTCCCGCGATTACTGGCTGTTGATACTATCCGGAGCGTTGGGAATTGGCATCTCGGATACGCTTTTTTTCATGTGTCTGAACCGCTTGGGCGCTGGTCTGACTGCGATCATCGACTGCCTTTACAGTCCTTTTGTCATCGGACTTTCGATCCTCTGGCTGAAAGAAACTCTCAGCTTGTTCCAAATTTTCGGTGTGTTGTTGATCATCCTGGCAATTCTTGTAGCCACACAGAAGAAGGGACGGGCAGGGCTCTCCACCAGGGATCTCTTCTGGGGGATCTTCTTCGGTGTGCTGGCGATGGTTACCGTGGCTGTGGGCATTGTAGTCATCAAGCCGATATTATCAAGATCGCCCTTATTGTGGGTTTCGCTGGTTCGTTTCGCCGGTGGTGTAGGCGTTCTGATCTTGGTGTTGTTGTTTCATCCCCGGCGCCGCAGCATCCTAACCTCGATTATCGGGGTAAAATCCTGGGGCTATACCCTGTCAGGATCATTTGTCGGCGCCTACCTTGCCTTGATCATCTGGCTGGCAGGAATGAAGTTCACCCAGGTTTCGACCGCGGCTGCATTGAATCAGACTAGCAGTGTCTTCGTTTTCATCTTCGCCGCGCTGATTCTCAAGGAACCGATCAACCTGCAGCGGACTGCCGGTATTGTCATGGCTGTCGCCGGAGTATTCATGGTAACCTTCGGTTGATACCTTCCGTGCCAGCGATAGTTGTGCAAGATTCCTTCAATCCCTGTATCCACACTTCCAACCCCAGCCGCCATCTTCAGCGTATCTCTATCGAGAGACACAGTTCCAACGACTTCAACACGGCTAATTTGTCATGATACTGATTATTGGCGCAACCGGCACTGTCGGGCGGGAAGTCGTCAAACTGCTGACGGCGAAGGATACCCGAATCCGCGTGCTTACACGCCGCCCCGATGCTACGCCGTTTACAGCGTCCCCTATACTGGAAATCGTTTCCGGAGATCTAAACGGACTCGACAGCCTTAAACCCGCCATGCGAGGAGTGACCCGTGTATTCATATCATCCTCCTCCGACCGTCAGCAGGTTGAATTGCAGGGAAACGCCGTCAAGGCAGCCGTGCAGGAAGGGGTGCGGCATATCGTCAAATTGTCCACTTTGGGCGCGAAACCTGATAGCCCCATCACCTTGAGCCGAATGCATCATCAAACGGAACAGCAAATCATCGCTTCGGGTCTTGATTATACTCTGCTCCGCCCTCACAATTTTATGCAGAATACGCTGCTGTTTGCCCGCAGTATTATTTCGGAAGGCGCTTTTTACGCTCCACTGGGTGACGCCAGGATCAGTATGGTAGACGCCCGGGACGTAGCTGCCGTGGCGGCGTCGGCTTTATCGGGAGAAGGACACGAGGGTAAAATTTACAGCATAACCGGTCCGGAAGCGATATCGTACAACCAGGCAGCCCGGGAAATTTCTGCAATCGTGGGGCGGAGAATCACCTACGTCAGCCTTTCGGAAGGTGATGCCAGCCGGGCTATGCTGGAGTCCGGCAACCCCGAGTGGATGGTTGAGGATCTGATCAGATTGTATCGTCAATTTCGCAAAGGGGGCGGGGAATTGGTGACGCAAACTGTTCAGGAAATTACCGGTCGGGAACCCATCAATTTCAATCAATTCATCAGAGATTATGCCCATGTATTCAGGGGGGATACAGCTTCGATTCCTCAGGGTACGCTTTGAAGAGCTTCTGTAAGGAAATACTGCTTGATGGAAATAAAACCTACGACTGAGCTTGATTGCATCGGCTTCTACTGTCCCATCCCCATCATCAAGACTCGGGAGTTGATGGATACAATGCAGCCGGGCGATATCTTGAAGATAGAAGCCGACGACCCCGCCGCCGAAGCAGATCTGAAAATCTGGGCGAAGCGGACCGGCAACCGCCTGCTGCAATTTACCCGACAGGGCGCTATATTGACTTTTCTAATCGAAAAAGTAGGATAACTCATGAAGAACGAAAACCTGATCCTCTACGTTCAGACCACCAACCAGCCGGAAAAACAGTATTCTCCGCTGGTTTTAGCGCAGACGGCTCGAGCTATGGATTTGGAAGCAAGGCTGTATTACCTGGGTCTGGGACTAACCATCCTGATGCCCGGTGTGGCGGATGGCATCAAGGTCGGATCATTCCCCAGCGTGGGCGAAATGCTGAAGAAAGCGATGGATATGGGTGTGCAGGTGTACGCCTGCGAAGCCTCGAAGCAACTCATGGGACTCGATAAAGTGCAATTGCTGCCGGGAGTGAAGATTATCGGAGCCGCCACTTTGAATGATATGGCTTTGGAAGCCGGAACTACCATGTGGTTTTAATCATGACTACCGGAATTCCCCGAATATCAGCCGCCACATTTCGGATGAGGTCTGCATGACGATCGACAAATCCAAAGCAAGGATATACCTTGATTACTCTTCGGTCACGCCGGTGGATGAACGTGTGCTGGCTTTCGCGCAGAAATTTCTGACCACTGCTCTGGCGAACCCGTTGGGACTGCACCGGTCGGGTCAGGAAGCCGGAATGGCTATCGAAGAGGCGCGCCTGCAAGTTGCCAACCTGATCCATGCTGAAGACCCGAAATCGATAGTCTTCACCAGCGGCGCAACAGAAGCCATTAATATTGCGGTGCGAGGCACCGCCCTCCGCCATAAGGATAAAGGGCGCCGAATTGCGGTCAGCGCCATCGAACACATTTCCACCTTCAATTCCAGCAAAGATTTAAAGAAAAACGGTTACGAACTGGCTGTTATACCGGTGGATTCGACCGGTTTGTTGCTGCTGGACGAACTTCGACGTCGTCTCACCCGGGAAACAACCGTTACTTCGATTATGTACGCCAACAGCGAAATCGGCACGGTTCAACCGATTTTCGAAATCAGCAGAATCGTGCACGAACAGGGAATGTACCTGCACGTGGACGCTACGGTTGCTGCAGGAAAAATTGCCATCGACGTACAGAAAGAGGAGATTGATCTACTAACACTCTCATCGAACGAGTTGGGAGGACCCCAGGGGGCGGGAGCGCTCTACATCAAACCCGGCGTCAAGGTGCAGCCGGTGAGTTTTGGCGGCGGGCAGGAAAGAGGGTTACGGTCGGGGACTGAGAATCTATTTGCCATCGCCGGTATGGGCGAAGCCGCACGCCTTGCCGCCGCAGAACTGGGGGAGAACCAGCGCCTGGTTCGACTCCGCGATGAGCTGATCGAAGCCATTTCCACGATTCCCGGCGCGCGGCTGACCGGTCATCCCCACCATAGACTGCCTAATCATGTCAGCTTCGTATTTACCGGCGTCGAAGGTGAGAGCATCATCTTGAATCTGGATGCCGAATACAACATCCAGGCCGCGACGGGATCCGCCTGCTCGGCGCGGACGCTGGAACCATCCCACGTGCTGGTTGCCATTGGCCTTGAAGCTGAAGAAGCGCACAGTTCCCTGGTGATGACCCTGGGGCGGACAACCCAGCAAAGCGAGCTCCCCTACATTATCAACGCAGTGAAACAGACCGTGGAAAAATTGAGGGGGTTGGATTGGGCGTGAACGATTGGATGAAGGGATGAATTGTTTTTCTCGTCATTTATTCCAACATAACGCGATTTGAATCGTTAAACTGTTAAAGGATCAAACAGGTCAGTATTAGCAAAATCTATGGAGGTCATCATGGAATATAAATTAGCGCCACTACCCTACGCGTACGAAGCCTTGGAACCGCATATCGATGCACAGACCATGCATCTGCACCACGACATTCACCATCTGGGCTATGTGAACGGGCTGAATAATGCGTTGCAGAAACTGGAACAGGCGCGTCAAGCCAATGACTTCGCCTTAGCCAAGCACTGGGAGCGCGAAGTTGCCTTTCACGGTTCGGGTCACGTCCTGCACGAAATCTTCTGGACGATCATGTCTCCTAACGGAGGAGGCGAGCCTTCAGGAGCGCTGGGGACTGCCATTAAAGAGACTTTCGGCAGCTTCGACCAGTTTAAAAATCACCTGACCGCCGCCACCAATCAGGTTGAAGGCAGTGGCTGGGGGATTCTCGCCTACAACTTGCAGTTGGGGGCTTTACAGATTCTTCAGGCTGAAAAACATCAGGACCTGACGGTCTGGGGGGCTTACCCACTGCTGGTTATCGATGTGTGGGAACATGCTTACTACCTGAAGTATCAGAACAAGCGGCCCGACTACGTCAAGGCCTTTTTCAACGTCATCAATTGGAATGAAGTCGCCAGTCGATATGCTAAAGTCAGCAAAGGATGATTGAGTTACACTAGATAACAACCGGAACCCCGATGGCAGCATCGGGGTTCTTTTTAAAAGCGCAGGTTGCTGCGCTTTTACACTATCAGCCATGAGGATTTGATCGTGCTCATCTTTCTGCTCGTTTTTCTGACCATCTACGGCTCCCTGCATTACTACTTCTATGTGAAGATCAAGGCAGCCTTCGCTCTGGGATTTTACCCGCACTTAGGTATCATCCTCTTTCTGGCTGCCATGCTGCTGTCGCCCGTTGCTGAACACTTGTTCGAAGGGATCGGGCAGCTCAGGGCGGCGAAAATTTCAGCCTGGATCGGTTACAGTTGGATGGGGATTCTGTTCCTCTTCTTCAGCGCGGCGCTTTGTTTGGATCTTTATCGCCTCCTACTTCATATCGGCGGCAGCCTGCTGCCCATCGATGCAACCCCCCTGAAGCCGTCAGCGCGACTGGTTTTTCTGTTGCCGATGGCGCTGGGTGTGGTGATCTTCATATACGGGATTTTCGAGGCGAATAATTTGCGCGTTGAGAGAGTAACCATCCGCTCATCCAAGCTTTCTGCCTCGATAAGTAATTTCAAGATCGCTCAGATTTCCGACATTCACTCGGGGATAAACCATCAGAAGAGGATAATCGACCGGACTGTGGCGATTCTGAAGGATGAATCACCTGATCTGCTTATATCCACCGGTGATATGTTCGATTCCGGCGATTTCGATCATGCGTTCGACCCCTTAAAAAGCATCGAACCCAGGTTTGGCAAATTCGCCGTCACGGGCAACCACGAATTCTATGCAGGTTTGGAACGTGCTCTGAAGTGTACGAGGGAGGCAGGATTTATAGTACTGAGGGGAGAAACCGCTGAAGTGGGTGGCTTTCTAAATATCGTGGGAGTGGATGATCCGGCTGGGAATTATTCTCACAAGAACCCGAAAGAGGATGAGGCGGCGCTGCTCTCCTCCGTTCCACCCGACCGCTTTACTTTGTTACTCAAGCATCAACCCAGGGTTGATGTGCGATCCTTAGGGAAATTCGATCTTATGTTATCAGGGCATACCCATAATGGGCAGATATTTCCATTCAATCTGTTGGTGCGCCCTTTTTATACCGCCAGCGCGGGGTTGCTGATTCTCGCAGGAGGATCGCAACTCTACGTCAGTCGAGGAACGGGGACCTGGGGTCCGCCGATTCGATTCCTGGCTCCACCGGAAGTGACGATCATCGAAATTGTCTCTGCCGATTGATCTATTCGTATCGCAACGCTTCAACTGGATCCAACTTGGCAGCGCGGGCGGCAGGCCAGAAACCGAAAACGATCCCCACGAATGAGCAGAAGATCAACCCCAGGAAAATCGCCCAGATCGGCACAGCCGCGGGAATGTTGAAGGCTTTGCCGATCCATAAGGGCAGAGTTACCCCCAACACCACACCAATCAACCCTCCCAATTCGGACAGGATGATCGCTTCAATTAAGAACTGTCTTAATATCTGTGATTTTCTGGCTCCGATGGCCATTCGCACTCCGATCTCACGGGTTCGTTCTGTCACCGAAACCAGCATGATGTTCATGATACCAATGCCTGCAACCAGCAGTGAAATAGAGCAAATCCCTATCGCAGCAATTTTGATCCATTTGGTCATCTCGTTGAAGTTGCTGATTAAATTTTCCGGAGCCCAGATGGCGAAATTATTGGGTTGATCCGATTTTAATGCACGCAGCCTCCGCATCAGGAAAATTACTTCATCCTGCGCCTGGTGAAAAACCGCCGGCGATGCCGTCTTGACCGTTATATTGATGGAGCGATTTTTTCCATACAAATGTTCAAAAGTCGAAAAGGGGATGCAGACGTGCCAATCGTTCTGTGATCCAAAAATGCTGCCCATTTCAGCGAACACACCGACGATTTTAAACCGGCCACGATCCAGACGCACTTCTTTGTCGAGGGGATCCTCTGTGGGGAATAATTTACGAGCGATGCCGTCTCCGATGACGATGACCCGGCGTGCATGTTCCACGTCATCCATGCTGATGAACCTGCCGCGAGCGATATCGTAGCCGTTATTGGGAGCGAATTCCGGGTAACCGCCCGCCAGAGAGACCATCGGGTTGGTGCGTTCTGATCCCCTGGCCACCCAGTGCCCGAAATCCCAGACTTCCGGCCCAGCCTGCGACACAGAGGGGCAGTATTCCACAATCGCCAGAGCTTCCTCCAGTGTGATTTTGGGGCGATTATGATCCGAATCGTGGAAGTTGAATCCCATCTGCATATCGTAGCGCTGTACCTGGAAGACGTCGGCGGAAAGTTGACTCATCTGCTGTTCCACCTGCTTCTGCAATCCGCGGATGATGGTCATCATGCCGATAATGGTCGTCACCCCGATGATGACGCCCAATAAGGTCAGGAATGAGCGCAATTTGTGCGATAGGATGGCTTGCATAGCCATCCGCAAGGGTTCTACAATAACAAGCATGGTAGGCTCTGGAATTTAACCATTTTACTCTCTGAAGGCGAGTTCAATGCGGCGTAGACCCTCTCGGAGCATCGCAGGATCTACGCCGAAGCCAAGACGAAATCCATAGGGTAAGGAGAATTGGTTCCCCGGCATGACAGCGGTCTTGTATTTCACACTGAGCAAACGAACGAATACGTCTGCAGGTCTGGCGGGTTTGAGTTGAAGATAGGCGATAATGCCGGTATCCGGTTTAACCCAGGTTAAATCCTCCTGGTTCACCATGAAATCTTCAATGATGGCCAAGTTTTCCCGTGCCCGCCGGCGCGACCAGGCGCCAATCCGTTCCAGCCCGCCGCTGCGGATCAGTTCGACGGCGACCAGATCCGGAATAACCGGTGGGTTAACGCCCAGCACGTTATTGATTTTCCAGCATTTCCAGATTAAATCCGCTGGGCCGACCGCCCAACCGGTTCTGAGATCCCCTTGACCATATACTTTGGTCAGACTGTTGGTTGAAATCAATCGTGGATGTATTTTGGCTGCGGGGATGCGGTCTTCTTCCGGCAGAAAGTCGAGATAGACCTCGTCTACAAGCACATAAGCCCCGATATCCGCAGCGATTTCCCCCATTTTTTTCAACCGTTCCACACTGACGTCACGACCTGAGGGATTGTGAGGCCTGGTTAGGACCACCAGCTTGACGGGACGAGTCATCATCAGTTCGAGCTCGTTGGGATCGAGTTCAAAGTCGCGGTGGAAGGGTCTGGGAAGCTGCACCATTTCCGCTCCCGTCGAAGCGATGGTCGAGTAGAGCGGTTCGTAGGTGGGCATCTCAATCAGGACGCGATCTCCGGGATTCAGAATCGCTGCCGCGAGCAGAAAGTTGCAGAGCGAGGAGCCTCCTCCGGGCGCTAAAACCTGGTCCGTCGCGACGCCATGCAGCCCGGCGACGTATTCTTTGAATCCGGTATTGCCATAGCCCCGATATTCCGCTTTTTCCAGCACTCTGGCCGTAACGCCCAGTTCTGCGAGTGTGAACGGACAGGTAATCCCCGAAAAAGCCAAATTGCATTCGATCCCTGTCAGATCCAATGCTTTGGCGTATTCCATGTACTGAGCCGGTTTAAAATACATGCAAGCATCCCGTTTAGATTTTGGCAATTCAAATTTTCTTATGAATATACGTTCTTACACGCCGCTTCGCAAGTAATTTTCGTGTCAATAGGTCAGTTGAATGACCATACGAATCCCAATAGGATCACAATGCCGTGTTTCCTTCAAAGGTTTCAAGGGTTATTTAACCAATATCAGCCTGCGTTCAAAGGTTAGACGACTAAAATCATAAAAAGGCTGCGGCTGGATAGAGCATTTTAACATGTACATGCCCGATGGCAAACCAGCCACATCAAGGCTGATCGTGTGATTACCTTCAGTGTATAGACCGCTTCCAGGTGAATTTGTTACGGCGATGGTTATCTTTCGACCCAGGGCATCATAAACTGATATGTTCACCTGCGCGGCAAAAGGCAGCGAGACGATCATTTTCGCTTCGCTGTTGGTCGGGTTGGGATAGATCGCCGATACGGGTATTTTGGCAGGGACAAGCTGGCTTTTTTCGGGATCTATTCCCACGGTAATGCCGTCGACCTTCACCATCCATAAATCGTTTTGATCCGCATTAAAAGAGAAGGTTTCGCCGACCAGTAATAGGTTTCCCTCAGAATTCAGTGCCGCAGCATAGGCAGCCTCCCGGGCATTACCACCGTAACTCTTCGCCCAGAGTGAATCGCCGGAGGGCACACATTTGACCAGCCAGAAATCACCGCCTCCATGGCCAAAAGAATCACAAAATCCACTCAAATAAATTGTACTCCCGGTAGAAATCACAGAAGCTGCATTTTCCCATCCGCTTCCACCATAAGTTTTCGACCAGAGCGAATCTCCCGCCTGGTTGAGCTTGAGCAGCCAGGCGTCGCTCCCACCGCTGCCGTAGGAATAAGTGTACCCCGCCAGGAGCAAATCATTATCAGAACTCGCAGTCAGCGATGCGCAATAGTCGTTACCAGTTCCGCCGTAGGTGCGACTCCAGATCAGATTGCCATCCTGGTCTATTTTTATCAGCCAGTCGTCTTCCCCTCCCGATCCGTAGGATCTCGTCATCCCGCCGATCAGATATCCGCCACCTGGCGCTGCGATCATGGAAGTTGCCCATTCGTCGTCCAATCCACCGTAGGTTTTAGCCCAGATCGAATCGCCGTGGGAATCGGTTTTCAGGATCAGCAGGTCGGATCCACCTGCGCCATCTGAGGTCGTGCCCCCTGCCAATAGAAAACCGCCATCCGGTGTCTCTATCGCAGCATTCGCCCAATCGATGCCCTTGCCTCCGAAGTAGCGCAGCCAGAGCTGATTTCCGGCAGAATCCGTTCTGACCATCAGGACGTTCCCACTCCAGTCACCAAACGATTCCGAATAACCAACCAGCAGCCATCCAACAGAGGCTGGAATAATGGCGTAGGCAGCATCGTAGTAGAATCCGCCGTAAGTGTGCGCCCAGAGCGAATCTCCTTGATCGGTGTACTTCAACAGCCAGGCGTCTTCATTGCTCGCGCCATAAGAGCCACTCGATCCCGCGATCAGATAGTCGCCGGAGGGGTCAACTTGTACGGCGTATGCGGCGTCTGTCCCACGCTTGCCGACCTGCCGACTCCACAGGCTGTCCCCTTCTTCAGCGCAGGCGGTGATGACGCCGACGGTCACGATAATTATGGCGATGATCAGAACGCTGGTTTTCATGAGCAGCATCAAATGAGTATACCGGAAACGGCAACAACCTGAATTTACAACCAACCGAGATAAAAAACAAGTGACTGATGGGGGAATTTTCAACGACGCGATTCTTTTTCCGAGTCTGTCCGAAAACTCATAGACACCCGAATGATTGTGTTTATCAGGGAACCTAACACCTGTCGGGGTCAAGGGCGACTACGACTATGCCGTGGCGTAGGGGCACAGCGTGCTGTGCCCTTGATAGTCTGACTGTATAAATTGCCACACACCCGACTTGCATTTAAACCTGAAGTTCCCTATTTTATATACGTGGGAATCTGATAGGATAGCAACTACACAGATAGAGAGTGAGACCATGAACACCAAAGTCACCTGGGATTTTTCGAATCTGGATTCGGCACGCGTTGGCGATCGCGCCGGACTGAACGGAGACCTGATCAATTCTGCTCTGCCCAAAGCCAGAGCTGCTCATGAGGATCTGGTGAAACAGAGAAAAGAGGGAAAGTTGCCCTTCTACGACCTTCCCACCCTTGCCGATATGATAGCGGAAGTGTCAGATTACGCTGCCGATCAGCGCTCCCGCTTCGATGACGTGGTCATTCTGGGTATCGGCGGGAGTTCGCTGGGACCTGCCGCCTTGCAGATTGCTTTGGGACGGAACGCTGCCGGTAAACCCACGGGCTTGCGTCTGCACTTCCCGGATAATGTTGATCCCTTCGAGTTCGACGCTCTATTAGGGCATCTGGATCTGGAGAGAACCCTTTTCAACGTGGTCACCAAATCCGGAGGAACTCCCGAAACCGCCACGCAATACCTGATCGTCCGGGAAAGACTGCAACACAAACTGAAAGACCGCTACCGTGACCACCTGGTTTTCACGACCGATCCCGAGAAAGGTCTGCTGCGCCAGCTGGCGCGGGATGAAAAAATCCGCGCCTTCGATATCGATCCCGGTATCGGCGGCCGCTTCTCCGTGCTGACCCCGGTGGGGCTGTTGCCGGCAGCTCTGGGCGGAATCGATATAAAGGCGCTGTGCTCAGGAGCCCAGGCTGCGGCTGCCGAGTGCTCAGCAGCGGACGTTTTATCCAACCCGGCTTACCGATTCGGGCTCTCGATGTGCCTGCTGCGAGACCAGAAGAGTGTCGGAACGGTCATCATGATGCCTTACTGCAACCGCCTGCTGGGCATGGCGGATTGGTTCCGGCAGCTCTGGGCGGAAAGCCTGGGGAAGAAGGTCAATCTCAAGGGAGAGGAAGTTTACTGGGGACAGACTCCTGAAAAAGCTCTGGGCGCCACCGACCAGCACTCCATGGTGCAGCTCTATATGGAAGGGCCCTTTGACAAGGTGATCTGCTTTATGGAAGTGCAGGATCACGGAGTGGATATAGTCATTCCGCGCAGCTACCCCGACATTCCGGAATTGAATTTCTGGGGTGGGCATACTCTGGCGGAATTGATCAACGTCGAAAAGAAAGCCACCGAAGAAGCTCTGCGCCAAGCAGGCAAGCCGAGTCTGACCGCCATCTTCCCCAGGGTGGACGCCTACTCGGTTGGCCAGTTCCTGATGACGTTGGAGATCGCTACGGTCTTCGTCGGATCGTTCGTCGGCATCGATCCGCTCGACCAGCCCGGTGTGGAATTAGGCAAGGTCCTGACCAGGCAGCGGATGGGAGGGTGACGGGTTAAAGGGTTTATGCTGCCTCTAGTCAGGACTTGCATCTTGACCACTCGGAATTTTCTTGTCTGTGCTCTCCATCACCCCTGGTGGGGAGTTTTTTTTGTTTATTGTTTACGTAAAAGATGTAACAGGCGTTCGACACGATGACATAATGGGAGGGAACCAATGACCTTGACAAGAATTTGTGTGGTAGCTGCGTTATTGCTGTTGTTGTTTGGCGCGACGGCGATGGCTCAGGATCTGGTGGATTTCTACGGACAGGTGCGCATCTACAACGGCACCTGCAATACCGGCGTGGGAATGAACGGCGTGAAGGTATTGTTATATAGTCCTCTGCGCCAGGAACACTACGAAACCTACACCTACACCGACCCGGTGTACATGAATAATCACCCACCCACCGACTCGCCGATGGGGGTTTATTATTTCTACGATATCCCCACTGGTTCGGATTGGTTGGTGGAAGTTGTGGAGCCGTTGGGTGTGACACTCGCCACGGAACCCGGCGAACCAAGCTGGTGGAACGAAAATCCACGCGGCTACTCCTACCCCTACGGCTACGGTTATCACCGCTGCTTCCTGATGGTGCTATCCGGGACTAACTTCCAGCCACATACCATGGGTTATTGGAAACATCAAGCCACCTGCGCCTGCGGTGGTAATGGAAATCCTCAGGTTCCCGCAGCACTACTCCAGGAATACCTCGATCTCGTCTATGATTTGTTCGATGGAGCCCAAAATTTCCCCATCCAGGGAGTTTCATCCTGGAATGGGCAGCCCATGACTCCAGCCAATATGCTGTCCACCTATAACCTGCCCAACGGCGGATCAGTAGGAATGGTTAACAAAACCAAAAAGCAGCTACTGACAATGCTTCTTAACATTGCAGCAGAATACTGCTATGTCTGGAGACCGATCAGTGTGGATCAGCGGAACATTTCACAGCTTATTGCCTTCGGAGCCGACAAGATCAGAAACGGCGGATCCAATATAAGCAATGCCCATACCGCTCTGGACCTGGTCAACAATGGCTCCACTGTCCCCGCGGGTTTGATCCCGGCCAGTTACGGCTTGACCTACTACGGAAACCCTGTTGAAGAGGTCATCAGCGTTAACCCAGAGGTTCCGACCAAGGCGCTGTTGATCAGCAACTACCCCAATCCTTTCAACCCAACCTCGACCATCAATTTCACTCTGCCGGCAGCGGCGCAGGTTCAGTTGACCATCTACAACCTGTGGGGCCAGAAGGTGGTGGATCTGCTCCAGGGTCGTCTGGAGGCAGGTGACCACCAGACCCTCTGGAACGCGGCAGGATATCCATCCGGAACCTATATCTATCATCTCAATACAGATATGGGCCAGACCAGTGGAACCATGACGCTGGTCAAGTAAGTTCGACCGAAAGGTTCAAAAAACATAGGGCGCTGGGAGGGCGCCCTTGTTTTTTTGAGTCTCGAGTCACGAGTCACGAGAGGTAGGGGCGCAGCATGCTGCGCCCCTACCAAAAAACGCGGGGAGGTCACTCCGGTGGAAGCGTCAGGTCACACGCCTTTGGCGCAAGAGCTGACGTAACGCAGGGAAGCAACCCACAGCAGAGCTGTGGGGCACCCTGGGGGGGAGAAGAGAAGAGGCACGGGTCACGAGGCATGAGGCACGAGAGGTAGGGGCGCAGCATGCCGTGCCCCCTACCAAAAAACGCGGGGAGGTCACTCCGGTGGAAGTTTCAGGTCACACGCCTTTGGCGCAAGAGCTGACGCAACGCAGGAAAGCAACCCACAGCAGAGCTGTGGGGCACCCTGGCAAGTAAATTATTTAGTATTTTAGGAGTATACAGTTGTGCCCTAATTTCCGAATGATTACAAAAAAATTTGATCTCCTTTAGACACCATGGGGCGCACCCACGTGCGCCCCATGTTTTTCCAGCAACTAGCAACCAGCCACCAGCAACTTAGTACTTGTTCTCCACCACTTTCCTCTTCAGGAAGGAAATCCCTTCGGTGGGGAAGATCTTTTTCGGGCAGGCGTCGTTGCAGTTCATGATGGTGTGGCAGCGCCACAGCCCATGCTTGTTGTCTAACATGTCCAGACGCTCGCGCAGACCGGCGTCGCGGGTGTCGTAGCTGTAACGGAACGCCTTGACTAAAGCCGCGGGTCCAGCATAGCTCTTATCCGCCCAGAAACTGGGGCAGGAACTGGTGCAGGAGGCGCAGAGGATGCAGCTAATCGAGATCTCGATCTTGGCGAAATCTTCCGGAGACTGGTAGCGCTCCTTGTCGGTTTCCGGCGGATCGGGGTTGATCAGGTAGGGGAGGATGGAGCGTAATTTTTCGTAAAACGGCTCCAGGTCCACTGCCAGATCCCTGATCGGCTTGAAACCGGGCAGCGGATCGACGACCACGGTGGCGGTCTGCAATTCCAGAGCCTGGGTTTCGCAGGCTAATTTGTTCAGTCCGTTGATCTGCATGGCGCAAGACCCGCAGATGCCGCTGCGGCAGGAACGGCGGTAGACCAGTGTGCCGTCCTGGTGCGCTTTGATTTCACCTA
Organism: bacterium; assembly: GCA_026394195.1. Taxonomy (GTDB): domain Bacteria; phylum Electryoneota; class B3-LCP; order B3-LCP; family B3-LCP; genus JAPKYS01. Next base: position 95,009 of record JAPKYS010000055.1, read on the forward strand.
AAACGTCCAGAACGGTTTCGCCCTTCTTCACGTCGACGGTAAAGTCCTGGTAATGCGGTGGCTGTCCCGATTCCGGATTGAAGCGGTATATTTTGAATGTCAGGTTCATGGTTAGTACTTCCTCTCTTTAGGCTGGAAACGGGTGATGGTCACCGGCTTATAATCCAGACGGATCCTGCCGTCGGGTTCCTGATAAGCCAGCGTATGTTTCAGCCATTTGGCGTCGTCGCGGGTGGGAAAATCGGTGCGGGCGTGAGCTCCGCGGCTCTCCTGCCGTTCGATGGCTCCGATAACGATCACTTCGGAGAAGTTCAGCAGATGACCCAACTCCATCGCTTCCATCACTTCGCTGTTGAAGCATTTGCTCTTATCCTTAACGCCGATCTTTTTGCCGCGTCCCTGTAACTCCTTGATGATGCCTAACTGCGTCTTCAGATCCTTTTCGTTACGGTAGATCCCGCAGTTGACCATCATGGTGTCCTGCAGCCGGGTGCGAAGGTCAGCCACATTTTCCGAGCCATTGGCTTGATAATACCAATCCAGATCCTTCTCGGCAGCTTTGACGTCTTCAGCCGGAACGTCTTCCCAACTCAGATGGGGGACGTCCCGGGCGATGGTGCGACCGGTGCGGCGGCCATTGAGCGTGGCGTCCTGTGTGGAATTGCAACCCAGCCGATTGGCTCCATGCACGCTGACGCAGGCGCACTCACCGGCAGCGTAAAGACCGCGTACCGGCGTATTTTTAGCGTCTCTGATAAATTGACCATCCACGTTGACCGGCAGCCCGCCCATGCTGTAGTGAGCCGTCGGCTGGATGGGCGTCGGTTCCTTGGCGACATTGACGCCGGCGAAATTGCGCGCCAGATCGAAAATTTGCGGCAGTACCGCCCGCAGTTTGGCTTCAGATACATGGGATAGATCCAGATCGACGAAGTCGCCGGGGATTCCCTGCGCCTTTTGTTCCGGCGTCTGACAGCCGCGCCCTTCGTTGATTTCGGTCTGGATGGCTCTCGCGGTCAAGTCGCGCGGCGCCAATTCCATTAGAGTGGGCGCGTAGCGCTTCATGAAGCGTTCGCCGTCCTTATTCAGCAGATAAGCCCCTTCACCGCGAGCGCCTTCGGTCATCAGGATGCCGTTGCGGTAAATGCCAGTGGGGTGGAATTGCACGAATTCCATGTCTTCCAGCGGCAATCCCGCTCGCAGCGCCAGATCCAGGCCGTCGCCCGTGTTGGCGTGAGCGTTGGTGGTGATGCGATAAGCCCGCCCGTAACCACCTGAGGCGAACATGACCGCTTTGGCTCGGAAGACCTGCAACCCGCCATTGCGGATATCCCAGGCGACCACACCTCGGCAGATATCGTCTTTCACGATCAAGTGCACAACCTGATATTCGGAATAGAAGCGGACGCCCTGCTTGATACACTGCTCGAATAGAGTGTGCAGCAGGATATGTCCGGTGTAGTCGGCGCTGTAGCAGGCTCGCAGAGCCGGTTTTTCGCCGAAGTTCAACGTGTGCCCGCCGAATTTGCGCTGGGCGATTTTGCCTTCAGGAGTGCGGGAGAAGGGAGCGCCCATGTGCTCCATCTCATAGATGACTTCCGGCGCTTCTTTCGCCAGAATTTCCGCCGCGTCCTGATCCCCCAGGTAGTCCGATCCCTTGACGGTATCGAACATGTGATATTCCCAATTATCATCGTCGAGGTTGCCTAACGCAGCCGCCATCCCTCCCTGAGCCGCTCCGGAATGCGAGCGGGACGGGAAAATCTTGCTGAGCACGGCGACGTCGGCGACTTTGGCGGCTTCCAGAGCTGCTCTGGTCCCTGCCAATCCGGCTCCGATGATGACGACTTCGTGGTTGTGAACCATCATATTACACCTCCCACCGGGACCTTGAACCCGATGATGGTGATCATCCCCATGATACCGATCAGGATTCCCACCACCCAGACCAGCGAAACCAGCGCCAGCCGGAGATTATGCGAGTGAATATAATCGTGGATAACCATGATGAAGCCGTTGAACCCGTGGATGATGGCGAAGACCAGAAATCCCAGGTCAATCGTTTTCCAGAGCGGCGTCGCCAGACGCTGCGCCACTATTTGGAAGGTTACTTCGCCATTACTGGCGTAGTGCAGAACCCAGAAGTGAGCCAGCAGGGCTATTAGCAGAAAAGCGCCGGAAATTCTTTGGAAAAACCAGGCGAAAGCTCCACCGCTGCCGATACCTTTTTCCATGTTTTTTCTCCTTTTAGCTTATAAGATGCCGGCATGGTGTAACATCGGGTAGGCTCCGGCGACAAAGATGATCAGGCCGACTACCGCCAGAAGCCAGAAGATTTGCGAGTGCTTCCTGGTCGAATTGGTAAAATCGATCAGGAAGATGCGGATGCCATTCAGCGAATGGTAAAGCACTGCGGCTAACAATCCGATTTCCAGGATTCTGAACAGCGGCGAGCCCAGGAAGCCCATCGTATTGTCGAATTTGGCTGGGTTATACAAGCTGCTGACCACGTTGATGTGCAGCAGCAGGTAGAGCGACAACGCCAGCCCCGACGCCCGATGAAAGACGAAAGCCCACATACCTGTTTTCCATTTGTAGTGCATTAGGAGGTCTCCTGTGAGGGTTGATATTTATGTTTAGAAAGATATTCTATTCAAACGCCGCCAAACCTGTCAATTCCTGCCCTAAAATCAGTGTGTGGATGTCATGGGTGCCTTCGTAGGTGTAGACTGATTCCAGGTTGTTCATGTGGCGGATCACATGGTAATCATCGACGATGCCCGAAGCGCCCAGGATTTCGCGGCAGGTGCGGGCGGTTTTCAACGCCATTTCTACGTTATTACGCTTGGCCATGGAGATGGCGGCGGGTTTGCATTTGCCAGCGTCCATCATTTTGCCCAATTGCCAGCAGAGCAGCTGCGCTTTCACGATTTCGGTCCAGATCTTCGCCAGCTTGGCTTGCACCAACTGGAATCCGGCAATCGGTCGGTGGAACTGGACGCGGGTTTTTGCATATTCCAGCGCCTCTTCAAAACAAGCCTGCGCCGCGCCGATGGCTCCCCAGGCGATGGAGTAGCGCGCCTGATTCAGACATTGCAGCGCGGCTTTTAGGCCTCGTGCTCTGGGGAGAATGTTTTCAGCGGGGATGCGGCAATCGTCGAAGTTCAGGTCGCTGGTGACCGAAATCCGCAGCGACCATTTGCCTAAAATTTCCGGCGCGGAGAATCCGGAAGTCCCCTTTTCCACCAGAAAGCCCTGTATTTTGCCGTCCAGCTTAGCGAATACAATGGCTAAATCGGCCACCGTTCCGTTGGTGCGGGGCAGGTATTTCTCCTTCTGAGCGTCTGTGCCGAAATTTAGAATCGGGTACATGCACAACCCGTTCTGCACCGAAGCGAAGCTGCGAAAACCGGAATCTCCCCTTTCCAATTCTTGAGCGATCAAGCCGTAACCCGTGTAGCTGATGCCGGCGCAGCCATAGCCGTCAATCGTGGCTCCGAGTAATCCCAATTCCGCCATCCTGGGTACAATTTCCTTCGGAAATCGAGCTTCGCGATTCCATTGGCGCACTCCGGGCAGGATGCGCTCGTCAACGAAATTCCTCACCAGGTCGCGCACCGCTAGCTCTTCTTCGGCAAAGAGGGATTCGATTTGGTATAGATCAGGGTAGGGCATAGGGGAATTAAAATCTGAATCGCAGATTCACGCAGATTTTATCGATTTCACAGATTTTATGAAGCGTTTAAATACCAGGCTTTTTTCGCCAAAATTGATAAGAAGTCCAATCTCCAACTTGTAAGCGGTCAAATAATTAATGATCTGAGCATAATTGGTCTCTTCAATTTTTGTGATTGCCTTTAATTCGAGGAGTATTTTGTCTTCAATCAGAAAATCAACCCGACGAGTGCCGATCTCCACATTATCATAGAAGATTGGAATTTCAGGCTCTCGATTAAATCTAAGTCCAGCTTTCTCGAATTCAATTGTTAAGGCTCTCTGATAGATAACCTCCTGGAACTCATTTCCAAGGGTTGCATGGACCCGCATGGCACAACCGATTATTTTCTCGGTTATATCCGTGTATTTGTACTCTTTTGCTGGCATCTTGGCAACTCCAAAAATCTGTGCAATCAGTTAAATCAGTGAGAATCTGTGATTCAGACGATCTTTGCTTCTGTTCTATGCGTAAATTTAAAGCAAGCGAAAGGTCATTTCAAGAGTTTTTTAGGCTTTCCGGTTTAACCACTTTTTCTTGGATGGTCGATTGGGTATTGAGTTGTATCATGGCAGGTCTGGCAAATTTTCTCTTCTGGGTG
>JAPKYS010000034.1 GCA_026394195.1 bacterium
CGGCGCTACAACGACGGATATTAAAAGCTTCATCCAAACCGCATATAATACTTGGGAAATCCCTCCCGAATACGTGCTGCTCTTTGGGGATACGTCCGGAGATTATACTCTGGCAGCCTGGGAAACCTATCAGATCGATCATCCCTATTCGCAACTGGATGGCGACGATATTTTAGCCGACGTTGCCATCGGCAGGCTGCCAGCAGCAAGTCCCGCAATGGCTGATATGATGGTCAACAAGCAACTGTGCTTTGAAAAAACACCCTATGTCGCCTATCCGAATTGGTTCAGGCAGGGCTTGCTGGTATCGGGGTCGTATTATTCCGGTATATCTCCGGTTCAGGTGGGTCGTTGGATCAAGACTCGCTTCGTTGAACACGGGTATACCCGGGTGGATACTCTCTGGTACACGACTCCTTCCCTGGACCCAGCTTATATCGTCAACTCGATCGATGGCGGCATGTCATTTTTCAATTATCGGGGCTGGGTCAGCATGGGCGGCTTCGGCAACGGTAACATCGATCAGTTGACCAACGGAGCCATGCTTCCCTTCGCCACCATTCCAACCTGCGGTACCGGCGGTTTCAGCGGTGATTCCAACATGAAGCACTTTGTTTCAGTGGGCACCGTATCGACCCCCAAAGGCGCCATCGGAGCCGTCGGCACGGCGACGAGCAGCACTCATACCCGCTTCAATAATACCCTTGCCATCGGCATATACGCCGGGTTGTTTGACGAAGATATAACGCAGGAAGGCACGGCGCTCAATCGCGGCAAGGTCGAGCTCTATAATGCTTACGGACAGAATGACCTCTCCAACGTGATCAGCTTCTCCAAGTGGAACGCGCTGGCAGGCGATCCGGGCTGCGACCTGTTCACCGGTCCCATCCGCTTCATGAACTGCACTATTCCCGACATTATCCTCTATGGCGTAAACGTTCTGGATCTGACAGTGACCGAGCCTTCGGTGGGTCCCGTGCCGGGAGCCACGGTATGTCTCTATAGACCGAACGAAATGCAGTACGTCGGAGAGACGGATATTCTGGGTCATATCACGCTGCCCATCAACGTTACCACCACGGGAGGCATGAAAGTCACCATCACGCGGCAGGGGTTTTATCCCATCATCGATTCGCTCAGCGTGGCGCAGACTGATGTTGTGGTTGGGTACCTGAGCAATACGATCGACGACGATAACTCCGGCGGCAGCCATGGCGATGGAGACGGTATCGTCAATCCGGGTGAAACGGTCGAGCTTTCCCTGGTGTATAAAAATTTCGGATTCAGTACGACCGCAACCAACGTCAGCGCAACGGCGACCGAAAACGACGATTACGCAGCGCTTATCGACAACGCAGAAACCTTCCCCAATATGGCTCCCGGACAGACTGCCAACAGCTATGACGACTTCGACCTGAGCGTTGCTCCAGATTGTCCGGATGGTCACGTGATCCATCTGATGCTGTCGAATCAAGCCGACCAGGGGGCCTGGGGCGGCGGGATGGATCTATCGGTCGTTTCCTATCAGATGCAATTCCAGTCATACTACGCCACCGGGATAGATACGCTACTCTCACCCGGCGAAGTTGCCGGAGTTATTTTAATTGTCAAGAACATCGGCAACAAGACAGCAGCTGGATTGAGCGCAACCTGCAATTCTCTCAGCCCATATGTCACCGTCGTTGATAATGCGGCTTATTTCGGTACCATCAATGTTGGCAGTGTCGGCAACTGTGATACCAACCCGTTTGGATTGAGCGTCAGTTCCAACATCCCGCTTGGAACACGGGCTAAATTCAGGATAGTTTACACCAGCGCCAGCTCCGCAGCTCAGATAGACACTGTATCCATCCAGATTGGTACGAAGACTCAGGTGGATCCGCAGGGGCCCGACGCCTACGGTTATTATTGCTTCGATAACACTGACTTCAACTATCCCGAACACCCCGTCTACAATTGGGTTGAAATCAGCACGATCGGAACACAACTCCCCATCGAAGACCCGGCGGAAAATCAAGATCAATCGATCAATGTGAATCTGCCGTTCACCTTTCGGTATTATGGTGAAGCTGTAAACGTGATCACTGTCTGCAGCAACGGTTGGATTGCCGCTAATTCCAACCCCTCGTTCAACGATTTCCGAAATTATCCCATTCCCGGAGCTCCTGGACCCAGCGGTATGATCGCGCCCTTCTGGGATGATCTGATCACGACCAGCGGAGGACACGTCTACTCCTACTACGACGTTGCTAATCGCCGCTTCATCGTGGAATGGTACCACATGCCCAATTTCGGTAATACCAGTGTGCTGGAGACCTTTGAAGTCATCCTCTATGATCCTGCCTACACACCGACGCCCACCGGCGACGGAGAGATCGTCTTTCAGTACAACACCATCACTGAGGTTAATGGTGCGGGCGACGATAATCCTTTCTCAACTGTCGGCATCGAGAGCCCCGATCAGCAGGATGGAATTCAGGTGGTTTACTGGAATACTTATTACGACGTCGCTGCAGCCCACGTTCAAAATCAGCGAGCCTACAAATTTACTACGTCTGATGGTTACATCATCCCCAGCCTGCCTTTGGACGTCACGACCAGCCCCACTAACCCCGGCGTAATCATTCCAGCGAACGGGGGCAGCTTCCAGTATAACGTAAACGTCCATAATCTGACCACCCAGACCCAGATATTTTCGCTTTGGAACAAGGTGCGCAATCAGGCGAATGTGTATACCAACGTCTTTGGTCCAATCACGAGATCTCTGCCCGGGGGAGCCAACCCCAGCCGGGTGTTGACCCAAACCATCGCCGGCAGTATCAGTTCGGGAACGCTGTACTTCATCAGCTACATCGGATCATATCCATACGGCATCGTGGATAGCAGCTATTTCACCATCACCAAGCTGGCGACGCAGGGTGGCGGATCCTGGATTAACGAATCCTTCGTAACTGGCGACTTATTTACAGAATATCAGGTTGGTGTCGAGGCTATCCTGCCTGTTCAGTTCACGTTAGATCAAAACTATCCAAATCCCTTCAACCCCATGACGACGCTGAATTTCTCGCTTCCTGAAAAAGCACTGGTGAAACTGGAGATTTACAACATAGCAGGACAGCGGATCGCCACGCTGATCGACAGTTGGCGCGAGCCGGGGAATCATCAGGTTACCTGGGATGCATCGGGGGAAGCGGCGGGAATCTACTTGGTGCGGTTGACAGCGGGGACATTCGAAGCGACCGGGAAGATCGTGCTGTTGAAATAGAATCCAGCGGTTCTGACGGGAAAAAGCGTGGCTATCCTCAAAGGGCGAGAAAATCTCACAGGAAATAAAAGAGGGGCTCTCAAATCGAGCCCCTCTTGCATATATCGTCAGACTTATGGCAGTTAACCAGATAACTTGACTTCCGTCGGGGTCCGGTCCGGGGCGACCCCGACTATCGGCGCACGTAGCAACTGTCTTTTACAAAAAGTTAGATGGTGATGGGATTGTTTAGTCGATAATCCCGGGCAATGGCATTCAGAATGACAATAAGTTTCCGCATACAGGCGATCAAAGCGACTTTTTTGGGTTTGCCTGTAGCAAGAA
>JAPKYS010000031.1 GCA_026394195.1 bacterium
CTTCCGCAACATCACCGGAGACAGCACCGCCGTGCAACAGCCCACCAAAATGCGCCCGCGGCCCAGCCGGGCTACGCTTACTATCGGGCCAAATCCCTCCAATCCCATAACAGCCATAAGCTATCAGCTTTCAGCCGTCAGCTTGGTAAACCTGTCGGTTTACGATATTACCGGGAGAAGGGTGGCGCAACTGGTCAATGGCAGGCAGAATCCCGGAGACTATTCCGTCAGTTGGAACGCCACGGGTAATGCTTCGGGGGTGTATCTGGTGAGGCTTACCACACCGGGAGAGGAAATTGCACAGAAGGTGGTTATTTTAAAATAATTGGAGAATGGAGATTGAAGATTGACGGATGAAGAATTGAAAAAAATGGGTTTTCGCTTGCCGGAATGACACTCAGTCGAGTTCAGACAATCATAACCATAAAACTTCATGAAAAACCAAAAACATCTACTCCTCTGCCTGGTGCTGCTCGCCTGTTCGTTGGGAGCCTTAGCTCAGGCGGCCCTCTTCCCCAAGGACGACTTCATCCCCGGATGGAAATCGGGTGAAACCCGCACCTATTCCGGTGAACAGGAGCTATCGACCTACATCGACGGCGGAGCGGTGGTCTACACCGATTTCTACTTCGAGGGATTGGCGGTGCAGGAATATCAGAACCAGATCGGCGGTCACTTGACCATCGAGATCTACAAGTTTTCCTATCCCGAAGATGCCTGCGGCGTCAACAATCAGGATACCGTGGGGACCTTTATCGATCTGGGTCAGGATGGGCGCGCCACCGATTATGCCGCGCACTTCTGGAAGGATAACCTTTACGTGCGCGCCTTTATGTGGGAAATGGAGCGAACCACCGAAGGCGTGGCGCTCTTCGCCGCCCGAGAAGTCGAGAAAAAGATCAAGGATTTGGGCAAACTCCCCCCCTGGCTGGATAGCCTATATAATATAGGGCAGCAGGTCTGCTTCCTGCGAAAAAACAGCGCCTTGAAGCGCATCGCCGGAAATGTTCTGCCGGATTCCATCGAAATTCCCGATAAGAGCGGCGCAGCCTGGGTGCGCAGTTTTTCCGCGGACCTGGCGAGCTGCCTGGTGGTGAACTGCCCCAATCAAAAAGCCGCCGATAGTCTGTTCGTCCGGTTGGGAGCCTTTCTGCGAACCAGTTCTACCGGCGTGGTGTTTTCCGACCGGATGGGCTTCGGGCGCCGCTCAGACGGTAAAGCGCAGGCTCTGGAAAAAATAGATCGTTTCGTCTTCTGGGTCCCATATGGCAGGGATGAAGAAGTCGGCAGCAATATTCTGGATTTGGTCAGAAAAACCTTAATTAATAAGGAGAAAAAGCCATGACCCGCTCAATTACTATTCTATTCACCGGGTTCATCGTGATTTCGCTCAGTTGGGGAGCGCCTTACCGTGACCGCCCACTGACGTCCCAGATGATCCCCTCGGGTATCGACGCCGATTCCTCGCACGGCTGGGATGCGCTGCATTACGAAGTCGACCTGGTATTCAACCCCGTCTGGCCCGGCAATTTGACCATCAGTGGATCGACGACCATCCGTTTCACGCCAACCGCTCCAGGACCGCTCGACACCATGGATATACACTTTCACGGACTATGGCTGTCCGATGTCATCCTGGAAGGTGTGGAATGCAATTCCTTCAGGTTGCCGAATGATATTTTACGAGTCGTCTTCACGCAGCCTCAATATCCCGGAGATACTCTGGATCTGGAGCTTTATTACGAAGGAACCCCCGAGGTGACACCCAACAATTGGGGCGGAGTAGGCATTTTCTACAGCAGTCCGTCCATGATCTACACTCAGGCGGACCCCTTCGGAGCCCGCAACTGGATGCCCTGCTGGGACGAACCCTGGGATAAAGCCACCATCCGGCAGAAGTTGACCTTTCCCTCGCAGTTTGTGGTCGTCGCCAACGGCGCGCTGGAAGACAGCAGCTCGCAGGGGGGGTACACTCAGTGGGTTTATTATATGAACCATCCGCTGACCACCTACCTGATCAGCTTCTGCGCCTCCAATTATGTCACCTTCACGCAGTCTGCGGGTTCGGTCGCCATCAAGAATTACGTCTACCCGGGACATCTCAACGCGGCGCAGTATGACCTCGGCAGAGTACCGGAAATGATCACAGCATTCTCCAACTACTTCGGACCCTACCCCTTCGATACCTTTGGTTATGCCGAAGCGCCGGTCTTTGGCGGCAGCGGCGCCATGGAAAATCAGACCATGGTGACTCTGGGCAACCTATTGATTAACGGGAACCGCACCTACGAGGATATCTACGCCCACGAACTGTCGCACCAATGGTTCGGAGATGCGGTCAGTTATCTGGATTGGCCCGATATGTGGCTATCGGAAGGCTTTGCCACCTACGCCGAAGCGCTCTGGCACGAACATCTGTCCGGGATGACCGGCTATTTCCAGACCATGAATCAGATCAAAAACAGCTACTTCGGTTGGCAGAACCAGACCAACATGGTCCCCATCTATGACCCGCCCTGGAATATCCTCTGGACGCCTTTGACCTACGAAAAGCCAGGCAGCGTCATCCACACACTGCGCTACCAGGTCGGCGATGACAGCCTCTTCTTCACCATCCTGCGCAATTACCAGAGCCTCTACCGCGACGGCAACGCCGCCACCTGGGATCTGGCGGAGGTGGTGCAGAACGTAACCGGTGATGACTACGACTGGTTCTTCAACCAGTGGATCTATCAGCCGGGATATCCTTCGTTCGAATACTTCGCCACGCTGCAACCGCAGGGAGGGAATACGTTGGTGCAGCTTTCGGTGGCGCAGGTGCAGCAGGCTCCGCAGCCCTACTTCCGCACCGACGCCGACTTATATGTCTACGATGGCGGGATACCGGAGATCCACCGCATCACTATCGAAGCGCTGGAATCGCAGACCATCGAACTGACAGCGTTTGGAAATTCCGACAGCGTGAGATTGGACCCGGTGGGTTGGATTTTAGCTGCGAAAACCCGGCGGGATGACATTAACGGACCGCAGCTTGCCGTCGAAAATGCTTTGATTGACGACGAGGGCGGCGACGGGTTCTTGGACCCGGGAGAAAGCGGCGACCTCCTGTTCTTGGTGCGGGATACCGGTTATCCCATCGATGCGGCGCGAGTTACCCTTTCCTGCACCGATCCCGGTTTGCAGGTCTTAGAAGCAGTGGCGTACTCTCCGGCGCTGCTCTTCAACCAGATCTACTACTTTGGGCCGGATAACTTCGAGATCGCCAACAATCCCGGCACTCTGCCGCGCTGGGTGGATTTTACCGCGCAGATCGACGATTCCGCTTCCGGCAATCCGGTGGCAGCCTTGACCTTCTCGTTGCCGGTAGGGACTCCGAATATCCTGCTGGTTGATGACGATGGTGGTGGCTCTGCCCAGATCAAGCTCCAGGATGCGTTGAATGCCATCCGGCGGGTCTACCGCACCGTGACGTATACCACACCGGGTCAACTGCCTCCGATGGAAAATTACACCTGCGTCCTCTGGTCTTGCGGCGACCAGACAGTCAACACGGTAGCCCCATCCGATCAGGCGCTGCTGACCGATTACCTGCAGAATCATGGCGGTTCGCTGTTCCTCTCGGGTCGAGGTATCGTTCCGGATATCGGCTCCAGCGACTTCTTCCGGAACGTACTGCATGCTCGCGCGGCCGGAACGACGGCGATGATCATTCTCGATGGCGCGTCAATGGTGAACGGGCTATCCTTCACCATTTCCGGAGACGGATTGAATCAGGACGTCATCGAACCCGACGTCCCCTCAGGGGCTAATCAGCTGTTGGCGTATCGCACCACGCCTGCTTCGGGAGCAGCGGTCGTCTATGAATCCGACTACAAGACCTGCGTGTTCGGCTTCGGCTTCGAAGACGTGCGAGGTGATAATCCCAATTTCAGCAGTCCCGAAGAGTTGTTGGCGCCGATCATGGATTGGATGATGGGAGTGTGGGGGGTCGAGCCGGAGGAGTTGTCGCAACTACCGCAAAATTTTAAACTCTGCCAGAACTACCCCAATCCCTTCAACGCGGAAACAGTGATACCTCTGGAGTTGCCGCAGCGCTCCCACGTGAAAATCGAGATTTTCAACGTGCGCGGGCAGAATTTAGGAGTTATCTTTGAGGGAGTGCAGAATGCGGGTTGGCCCAAGATCCACTACAACGCGGCTCAGCTCTCCTCGGGCATGTACTTCTGCCGAGTAACGGCTGAAGGATTAGAACAAGAAGGCAAGTTCAATGCCGTTAGCAAGTTAGTTGTGCTGAAATAAACGAAAACGCACATGGGGGTGGGGAAACCCGCCCCCGATTTAAAAAATAGGAGATAAACCCATGAAAAGCCTGTTGATCATTCTTTCATTCCCCTTGTTGCTCTGCGCTCAAGGCTTTGAGTTTGAGCTCGACCCCGACGCCTTCCCGGTGACCATCTACAACTGGCAGCCCTACCAGCCTTGGGCGGGAGGAATGGATAATTCTAAACCGGAATTATGCGATCTAGATAATGACGGAGACCTGGATTTCTTTACAGGTGGCACATTTCTTTATAATATCGGTTATTTCAAAAATATCGGTTCCGCTAACAACCCCGAATTTCAATATATAACCTATCAAGTTGATTCTCTCTATCCCTTTATGGATGTTGATTTCGCTGATATGAATAATGATGGGATAAAGGATGCGGTCTTGGGTGGATTCTGTTATTTCAATTTTGGGACAACATCACAATTCAATTTCTGTGGTGATCCCGATACTCTTTTTGACACGGCGGGAAATCGATTACTCTGTCCGTGTAGTGCTGTTGTGGATATTGATTTAGATGGTGATTATGATATTTTTGCGGGACAGACGAACGGGTATGTTAGATATTATCGAAATATCGGGACCTCAACGAATTACCAGTTTCAACTAATCAGTTCAAACTGGCTTAATTCGACTGTTAGTAGTGGTTATACCGATCCCACCTTCGCCGACCTCGATTCCGATGGTGACTTAGACTTGTTGATCGGCAAAGGCGACGGCAAGATCTATTACTACCGCAACGACGGCACGCCGCAAAACCCGCAGATGACCTTGGTGACCAACAACTATTTCGGCATCGACGTGGGCGAATCCGCTTCTCCGGAATTAGCCGACATAGACGGGGATGGGGATTTGGATCTGTTTGTGGGGAGATCGCATTGGGCGGACGGGCAGGTTAGCTCGGGGGACGTTTATTTTTACCAGAACGTTGGCACAGCTCAGGTTCCCAATTTCCGCTTCGTCACCAATTGTTATCTAACCTGGAACTGCGGGGATATGGCACGCCCGCGTCTTATCGATATTGACGCTGATGGAGATCCAGATCTTTTTTCCGCCAGAGGTTATCAAATCATTCTTTATCGCAATCAAGGAACTTTGGCTAATCCACATTTCGTCTGGGAGACCGATAATTTCGCCAATATAACGACTCCAGGAGCATGTCTTCCTTGGTTCTGCGACATCGATGCCGATGGTGATTATGATCTTTTCATTGGTACTGGCGCTATTCCCGGCCCACCAGGACTCTATTTTTACCGCAACCGGGGTACGCCTCAAGAACCAAATTATATCTTAGAATCGACGAATTTAGTGCCGGGAGTTTTCAGCCAGAGCTCTGTAGTTTTAAATCCATGTACTGCTGACATTGACGCCGATGGGGATTTAGACCTATTCGTAAGAGACAATATGGGCTATTGCTATTTCTTCCGGAATATTGGATTGTCAACCCATTTTCAATTTCAATATGTTACCTCCGACTGGCAAAACTTGAGTGATCCCCTGGGAGCACAAACCATGTGTTTTTACGATATTGATGGAGATTCTGATTTAGATTTATTCGTAAACCATGAGACAATTTACAGCCAGCCGTGGGGTAAAAACCTGCGATTCTATCGCAACATCGGTACACCACAAAACGCCAGTATGCAATTAGAGATAGAAGATGTCTTCCCGGAATTAATGATCTGGAGTTCTGCACCCTATTTGATTGACATGGACCAAGACGGCGATGGCGACCTTTTTGTGGGTGACATGTGGGGCGGCATTCGCTATTTTAAGAATGTCACGGGAGATACCACCGCGGTGCTGCATCCGGACAAAGTGCCTATCCCTCCCCCCCGCAGAACCATCTTGTCTGTCAACAACAATTCCAATAATCCCATCTCGCAAATCTCCTTTTCGCTGCCCTCGCCGCAGGAGGTGTCATTAGAGGTCTATAATATCTTGGGCAGTAAGGTTACTACGCTGGTATCGGGCAAGCAGTCCGCCGGAGATCACACGGTTTCCTGGAACGCCACGGGCAATGCGTCGGGGGTGTATCTGGTGAGGCTCGCTACGTCAGGGGAAGAAGTGACGAGGAAGGTGGTGGTGGTGAAGTAAGCCGTCTTTGCACCATAGACATCTGCTTAATTTATAGTATGGAACGATTCTACCCTGTTCCTAAACAGTGGTAACAACTTTGAGGTTGAAACCGCTTCCTCCCGATACCGCATTTGAGCCTACACAATCCCGCTCTCAATTCAAAACCTCACCTCTTTCTGAAAGCCGCACCTGCCGGATTTTGAACACCCTGCGTTTATTTATTAAGCAAAGAGAGGCGATTCTTTTCGCTATTAATATATTTATATTATTGATAATATAACACTTACTATTATCAAGCAGACCAGTAAACCTCATGTAAATCTGGCACAACTCTTGTTGCATTATTAGTATAAGTTGTGTAAATTAATCCCTGGACACCGCAAAGCTGCCGGATTGATCCAGGTCCAATATCAACACTGAAATGCTTGGAGGTAAAATGGCAAGCTTAGCAGGAGTGGAGTCCGCACCGGTTGGGACACAGCGTAAAATCGCCGGCACTGATAATTGGGTGGACGCTTCCGTGGGCGATGTGTTAATGGAAGACGATTTAATTCAGAATACTCAGGGCAACAGTTATCAAGTAGCGCTTTATTCTCGAGGCATGATCCAATTCCGCGAGTCGGTATCGGTTATGCTAAGCAACCTGAATGGAACCGTGAAATATCAGAATACAGCTGGCGATTGGGTTCAAATCCAAGAAGACGGGTCTTACACGCTTCAAGCAGTCGGCGTGGGCGCAGTCGGCGGTGGCTCGGTAGTCTGTGGTAAAAAGGGACTTATCAAGCCCGTCCCTTGGCCCTAAATTGTATAATTTCCAACCGCTTAAAAGCGCAGAAATAAAATGGAAATTTACCTGACTTTGGCCTTGGCTTTATTGACGACCTGGGTATGGTATCAATTTGTCTTTACTGCGCCATCCCGCTCCTGGGCCAAAGCCTTGATTTTCCCCTTCTCGCATTTCCGCCAGATAATTGATCTCCGGGAATTTCCTGCGGCTTTCGTCATTTTTTATTGCTACCTCCATATCCTGGATGCCGTTTTTGCCTATCTGATCACACCCACACCTTACATTTTCTTGATTGAATGGGGAGTCATAATATTCGCCGAATTAACACTAATATTTTTGTATTTCTTTAAATTAAGCGATTGGAAATACTGCCTCCTCTTTCTGCTGACAGTTTCTCTCTATTTGGGATATGCCTGTTGGAAAACGATCCAGGCCCGAGACTATCAAGTCCTGAACGCTTTTGATTTTGGCGAAGAGGTTTTTCTCTTTTTAGTCGCGCTCTATGTTATCATCAGAATAGTCCGTCAAGACCGCTTTATTGCCGAATTAGAAGCCTTCTTCGTGTTTTTAGGCTTGATTATTTATTCCTTTCTGCAATGTCTCTCCACCATTGCCCTGGCCTATAATTTCTTCGCTAACCTTGACTTCGCCTACTGGGCTACCCTGCTCACTTTCATGTTTTGGACCCTGAGTGTGCCATGGATGCGACACCTGAAGTACAAACTTACGTAGTCGTCTCTTTTGTCATCTTTTTGGCATTTGTCATGGCGCTGACCTACCTATTGGTCAGCTTATTAGCGCATCAAGCCCTACTGAAAAAGGCCCGAGCTGAACTGCAGGATTACGCCCAGAATCTGGAGAAGAAGGTGGAACTTCGCACCGCTGAGCTGAAAGCCTCAGAGGAAGAATACCGAAATCTTTTCGAGAGTTCACGGGAATCTATTCTGGTAGTCCAAGGCTCTTCGGGCGAGATTCTCAAAGCCAATAACGAAGCCGAAGCACTCTTTGGCTATCCGCGCGCAGAGCTCTTTGGGACGCAATTCTCCAACTTAATGGCGGATTTTAGCTTTTCCGGAGATGACTGGCAGGAACGCGTCATCAAGCGACGAGATGGTTCCTCACGGCAGGTAGACTGTTTGACCAGCCCCATTTTCTACGATGGCATAAATTGTTGGCAGATCCTGTGTCGGGACGTCACCGAGAGGCGGGAGTTGGAGTTGCAATTGATCCAATCCCAGAAGATGAGCGCCCTCGGTCAATTAGCAGCGGGCGTGGCCCATGAACTCAACACGCCACTTGGCACCATCTATAATTCCAGCTATTTCATAAAAGAAGAGATCGGCGAGGGGTTTGTAAAAGTCAAGAAACATTTTCACCTGATCGAAAGTCAGGTCGAACGCTGTCGCAAAATTATCAAAGATTTGCTGAATTTTTCCCGCGCCCCCAATTTGGAGATTGAGCTAAAGAAGACCGATTTAAACGCGCTTCTGGATGGTTGTCTGAATATTATGGCGAAGGAAATCCAGTCCAGTGGTATCAACATCTACAAAGATCTGCAGGAATTGCCATTCGTCATGGTGGACCCTCAACGCATCTCACAGGTATTTTTTAACTTGATTTTGAACGCGGTCCAAGCCATGCCGATGGGCGGAAGTCTGACCATACGCAGCTGGAACAATGCTACCCAAGCTTCTCCTGATAAAGAGGGTAATCACAACCTTGTAAAGTTTGGGTTTGAAGACACCGGGGTGGGAATTCCTGCTGAAGCGCTAAATAAAATCTTCACTCCTTTTTACACTACTCGAAAGGAAATCGGTGGCATCGGATTGGGGTTATCGGTGTCCTATCGGATTATCCAGCAATTTGGCGGCGAAATAAAGGCAGAAAGCGAACCAAGTAAGGGGTCGCATTTTACCATATCCCTACCTGTCCTAAGGTGAACGATGGTTGAGAATTTTAGAATTTTGTTAGTCGATGACGACGAGAGCCTGCTTGAATCCCTCGAGGCGATCCTTGAACAAAAGGGCTATTCGGCGTCTAAGGCTCATTCTGGGGAGAAGGCTCTGAAGATGCTCGCGTCGGAATCCCCTTATCACTTGGCTGTAGTGGATCTGAAACTACCTGGAATGGATGGCCTCAAGCTTCTGGAGACGATCAAAGCACAAGGCATTCAAACAGCCATCATCGTGTTAACCGGAAACGGCAGCGTGGACAGCGCTGTCAAAGCCATGAAACTTGGCGCCTGCGATTACCTGGAGAAACCGGTCAATCCGGAAGCGTTCCTAATTATCATAAACAAAGAGCGTGAACGCCAGCAATTGATTGATCAAAATGCATATTTTATGCGGGAGTTATCGAGGCGTTATCAGATCGAGAATATCGTGGGTGACGCGCCCTCCATGAAAAATATTTTTACTAAAATACAATCAGTAGCGCTTTCCGATTCAACCGTATTGATCACCGGCGAGAGTGGTACGGGCAAGGAACTAATCGCCAACCACATCCACTACTCAAGTTCCCGCAGGAAAGGACCACTGGTGAAGGTCAGTTGCGCTACCCTGGGTGCTGGTGTCTTGGAAAGCGAGCTCTTTGGCCATGAAAGAGGCGCCTTTACCGGCGCGATTAACGCCAAACCCGGCCGGTTTGAGTTGGCTAATGGCGGGACGCTTTTTCTCGATGAGGTTGGAGACCTGCCTTTAGGATTTCAGACCAAGCTTTTACGGGTCCTGCAATCAAAGGAGTTTGAACGAGTCGGCGGCATTAAGAATATCCAATCAGATTTCCGTTTAATTGCTGCCACCAACCATGACTTGAAACAGGATCTCTTGAACGGGACCTTCAGGGAGGACATCTACTACCGACTCAATGTCATCGAAATCGAAATACCGCCATTAAGACAACGCAAAGAAGACGTCCCATTGCTGCTATCTCACTTCATTAATATCTATGCCCAGAAAACCAACAAACCCATTACCGATGCCACAGAGGAAGCACGCTCTGCGTTATGCAATTACCGCTGGCCCGGCAACGTGCGCGAGTTTAAGAATGTGATTGAGAGCGCTTTCGTTTTCTGCCAGGACCGAAAGATCGGTCTTCAACATCTGCCGGCACATCTTCAAAGTAACTCCACGAACGAAATGGTGGAGCTTACCCGATTACCTACGAGGTCTCTGCGGGAAATCGAAATGGCTGTGGTGAAACTTTGCCTTGAAGAGACTCGAGGCAACCGCAGCCAAACCGCTCAGCTTTTAGGGATTACGCGGGGAACCTTGCACAGCAAGATGCGAAAATATAACCTGTAAAATCCTGCTACTGCCGGAAGTCTTGCAAGGGGTGCCGGATTTTGAACAGTAACGATAGATAACATCGGAGAACAAGCCATCCAAGCCACCGCGGGTGGCTTTTTTATGTCTAATAATTATAAGGCATTAGACAATTATGAATAAATCGATGGTCCAAGGGATTGTTCAGGAATACTATTTGCCTAATTGGTCATTGCAGACAAAAGTTTTTTAAGGAGGTAAGGATTCATTATGAACACCATCGCTGGGAAAATTGTCTTAGTGAATATGAGCGACTGCTCTTCAGAGGTCACCTTCGATCTTCTAAGGCATTGGGGTTATCAAGTCCATCAGGTAGGCCTGAGTCAAGACCAAATGCTAATCCCAAACGATTCCGATCTGTTGCTCTTTCAGTTTTTAGACTATTCGAGCTGCGAGCTGGAATTATGCCAGAGAATCTGCTGGAACCATCCGACTATCCAGGTGGTGGCCACGGCGCCCTTTATATCGATTAAAAACGTATTCGCTTTGGCTAAGCTTGGGATTTTTGAATTCATTCCCCAACCCTTTTCTCCTGAAGAGCTGAAGCGCATGCTGGAGAAATTCACGGCGCACACCACATTGTTAAAAAAGCCGGAAAATAACACTGTAGACTGTTAGGCAACGATTAAGATGAATCGTCCAGCTTGGGTTGACTAAATCTATCGATCAATGAGAATTGTGCAACCGGTCCTAAGATCAAAGAGGTTTAGATGAGATCCCAAGAGAGTCCTTTAACTCCTCAGGACGTAATGCGAACGGCGCGGGGCTGGAACATGAAAGTATCGTTCGATCAAGCGTAATCGCTTTTAGACCGAAATTCGAGAAGAATTCAACGGGTCATGAAAACGGCAGCACAGGAGGCTCTAAGAGAGCAAGTGGAGAATTTCTGCATGACTCAAGAGGACAACGAGCTTATTTGAGTTTCTGGGGGTTATCCCAGCCCATTCAATCCAACTAATACGATCAACAACACTCTGCCGGCTGCAGCTCGTGCCAGGTTGTCTGCCTATGATATTGGCGGCCGTATATTGGCTACCCTGGTGGATGGCTATCGAGACACCGGTGCATACCAAGTGTATTTCAACGCTGCTGAATTACCTTCGGGGGTCTACCTCGCACGTTTGGAATTCGGGAACTGCAGCCAGGGGCAGGGGTTAGTGCTGATGGAGAAGATGCAAGTCAAGAACTACGAGATATAAAAGGGGGGGAGTATTCTGTGCGCTCCTCGTTTACTATAGTTGGAATCCCATCCAATGCCGCCTAAACAACCCCTACAATAAATCGCCAATTTAGACTTAATATTATCACATAATATCCTTGAGAGTATGTACCGGTAAAATTCCTGCGCGGATTAAGGTTTTTAACTAATTACCTTGACAAATGAATCTCGTTCCATTACAGGGCACAGCACGCTTTGCCCCTACGTGCGCGATATAGTCGGAGTCGCCCCTGACCCCGACGGAAGTTAAGTTGTCTGGTAGACTGCCAAAGGGTAGTCGTAGAGCGAGCAAAGCCCATCTTGAATGTCAAAGAGCGTGACTCCAAGATAGGCTTTTAAACGTCAGATTATGACGGGATGAGGGGGTGGAGTAAAATAACTAACCCACAGCAGAGCTGTGGGGCACCCAGGCACCCAGGCTTTTAGAAGATGTAGACACGTCTCTTCAGGGCGTGGCGTGGGTGGCGGAGCACGTCCCTCGATCAGGGGCGGTTTGCGAATCGCCCCTACAAGAAATCGGGTCGGTACGAAGCCCGACCCCTTGTATCTTGAAAATTGCTTATATTATTGTTGGAAAAGGGGATCAGAAGCAGCATTTTAGATACTGATAAACATCTGCTTGGGGAGTGGCTGACCGTTGACCCCTAGGTCTTCTACGACCGTCGCGTAGCTTG
>JAPKYS010000046.1 GCA_026394195.1 bacterium
AAACAGGTCGCCTTCGCACTTGTTGTCGGTAATCCAAGGACCGCCGTCCGCCGTCGCGTTCTTCGTGAAGGTGAAGTAGCTGCTGTCCTGGATAGTGCTCGGGTAAGTACCGATGTAGGAGATGTAGGTGTTGATACCTGCCGGTACGGTAGCGGCGACATTCTGGGTGAGCCTACGCGTCGGGCTGGCGCCGCCGGGAAGGGTGCGTGTGACGGGGCCGAAGACCTGAATGTAGGATCCGGACGGAGTCTTGATCTTGTTCCAGATTGAGAAGGTCCGCTGTACGGTAGTCAGGTTATGAGCGTTGATGTCGTACTGGAAGCTGCCGCCGTTGGCGGGGATCACGATGGGTGGATTGACTGGGGTAATCGTGACGTCCATGTACATCGGGGGCGGCGGAGCTGTAACGTGCAGCGGAACATTCTGTAGAAGCAGCGGTGTGGTCGGGATCGAAGCAACCGGCACTCTGTGGTATTTGACTGGGTTCAGAGTCCAGGCGCCTTCTGTCTGCACGACCCAACCGGCGTCCTTATCCAGCACGTAGTTGAGGTGACAGTAGTTGTCTACCACTTTGGCCATGGTCGGTTCGATTTCTGACCAGCAGGCTCCCGGAGCAGCGCTCTGGGCGGTTGCAGTATTGGTTACGTTGGTTCCTACGGACCAGTTGTGACCACCATCCGTGGAGACGGAAATGAAGATGTCACCCGAGGGGAACCCGCCCTGGCTGATGCTGGTCGACGTGTTGATGTGCTTCTGGTAAGCGCAGTAGAGGTTACCATTGGCGGCTTGACCCATAGATGGTCTCTGCACCGTGCGTTTCCAGGCACCGGGAGCGGCGTAGATGGAATCCGAGTAGCCGTTGGCGATCATCTTGAATTCGGTCGGGAACTGTGATGACCAGTGCCAAATCAACGAGCTGGCAGTTGAAATCAGGCCTTCGAGTTCATAGAACATCGGCGTGGTGAAGGCGATGTGCACGTAGTCGCTGTTGTCGATGAAAACGTTAGCATCGGTGTAGGCACGCAGGGTGTCCATATCCGCACGGGTGGTATCCGGTAGATAGGACAGATTCGGCGGCACAAAGTTGGTCAGGTTGATTTTCTGGCTGAAGTTGGGGTTGAGGCCATCAGCGTCGATCAGGTAGTAGATGTCATTATTGAACTGTGTGTAGGCGGTGCCGCCGTAGGAGAGCCGCGGACGGGTCCAGGCAAAAGCCATTTTGTCGGACGTGTTCGAGGTGCCGACGTCAACAGCGACCGTCATGGTAGTGTCGATGAAGGTCCACATCGGGCTAGGATAGGTGATGGTGGATGTACCCGAATTGAAGGTGCCGTAGGAGTAGTACTGGCACTGGGTTGCACCCGCAGCAGCAGTATTCTGGGTGGAGACGAAATGCAGACGATTGTTGAGGTGTCCAATCTGCATGCGCGGCCAAATCAGCGAATCCATGGGGGTGGTCGACGTAATCGGCCAGGTCAGGAAAGCGCCAGTGTGTGGAGCCAGATCATTGGCAATGGCAGAATGGATGACCGGCTGACCCGATGAGGTTTCATGGAAAGCGTGGAAAGCGATTCCATCGTAGGCTTGGTCCATACAGGTGAATCCGCCGCGGATTCCATTATCAACCTGGATGCCGGCTGCTGGCCAGGTTTGCGCTGTTCCGGTGACATAGTTGTAGTAGACACGCCGGGTAGCAGCGCCGGAAACTAAACCATTCATCCAGGTAAAATGAAAGCCACCGGAGGCGTCTTTCACGATGGAACGGCCTTGAGTTCCATTGGCTTGGATGTCGTACCAGGTGGTACCGATAGTAAAGGTATCACCGACGAGATCGACGGCGTCGATTTGCGGCAGGGTATTGTAGGGTGGCGCTGCAACTGGAGCGTTCACCACTTCGTCACCCGTAAATACCGGCAGGTTCGTCGCCGGAGCTTTGTTCGGGACCGGAGCTGCCAGCAGCAGGACCGGTACGGTCAGGACTAACAGAACTGAGATCATCAAGTTTCGCATACTGCCTCCTTGGTGTGTTGATCGAGTGTGATTCATTGTCTTTAGTTCCTATTGGAACTTTTTTATTTGCTCTTGGTTCAGTTGACTGGTTAAATGCGCTACAGGAGTACTCTCTGTAACAATATTTTCTGGACATTAAAGATAATTCGCCCAAACAATATAAGAAAAAAAAACTTCACAATCAAGAGAATTTGTTTAAGGTTAAGGAAATTTTACAGTCTTTCACGAATATTTTTCTGCATTAACCAAAGGGGCGATGCGCGACACCGCCCCTGATCTAACTCAATGTGATCTCACTTCAGCAGTACCATTTTTTGAGTCTTGGTGAAATCCCCCGCTTCCAGCTTGTACAGGTACACGCCGGACGTTAGACCCGATGCATCAAAGGTGACACTGTGGGTGCCGGCTTCAAGTATCCCGTTCACCAGTTCCGCTACTCTTTTTCCAGAGATATCATAGACCGATAGATTCACCAGGCTCGCAACTTGCAGTTGGTAGCTGATTGCTGTTGACAGGTTGAACGGGTTGGGATAGTTCTGGCTCAGGGTGATCCCATCAGGCAGCCCCACTTCGGTTTCAGCGGCGTATTCATCGAAGCAGTCGTCGTACAGATCAGATTCGGATGTCCATTGTTTATTGCCGGAAGACGCCAGGTTGGTGAAGGTGAAGTAGCTGCTGTCTACGATGACAGTCGGGTAGGTCCCGATGTAGGAGATATAGTAAATCACACCTGCTGGAAGCGTGTAAGGAATCATTTGAATCAGCGTCCGCATCGGTTGGGCTCCGCTGGGCAAGGTGCGGTGTATCGGACCGAAACACGGCATATAGGTTCCTGAGGGAGTTCTAAATTTGTTCCAAACGTCGAATGTCTGGGGCCGAGTAGAGATATTGTGGATGGTCATATCATAGCGCAGCGGCGGATACGGATACCAGGGGGGTTGGTTTGGTACTATCGTAACCTCGAGGCGTGGTGGAGGCGGCGGAGGTTCGACATGGAAGAGAATGTCCTGGGGCATCAGCGGGGTCGTGGGAATAAGGCTGGTTTGCACCCGATGATAATAAACCGGGTTCAGAGTCATAGGCTGACCGGTACCCGCGTTACGATCCATCACGTACATGAGATGGAGATAGTCGTCAACCTGCTTCGCCAATGATGGGTCGGTCTCCGAAAAGCATTGGCCGGGCGACGCATGGTAAGGAGTGATGGTATGGGTCACGTTCGTCCCGACCGACCAGTTAAGCCCTCCGTCTATTGACACGGATACGTAGACTTCACCCGAGGGCAGCCCGGCGCTGCTCAGGTGCATCGAGTCCTGATCGTATTGCTGATACGCACAATAAAGATAACCATTACTACCACTCAAGCTGGAACGTTGCACGTTATGGTGTCCACTTCCGGGTGACACTCCACCGAACCAACCATCGGCAACCAATCGCAATTCAGCAGGATACTGTTCCGACCAGTGCCAGATCAACGAATTCATCGTGGGAGGTCGATTTTCCAGCTCATAGTAACCGATGGTGGTAAAGGCGACATGCAGGTAATCGCTGTTGTCAAAGCAGGCGCTGACGTCGGTATAAGCTCGCAGGGTGTCCATTTCGGCACGCAAGGTATCCGGAAGGTAGGAAAGATCGGGCGGAAGAAAATTGGTCAGGTTGTACCTCAGCTCGAAAATAGGACTGACGCCATCATTATCGATCAAATAGTAGACGTCGTTGTTGTAGGTATTGTATTCGGTTGAGCCATAGGTATGCCGAGGCCGGGTCCAGACGAAGGCAACGCGATCAGAGAGGTCTGAAGTGCTGACTGTAGCGGCGACATTCATGGTCGTATCCATGAACGTCCAGACGGGATTGGGATAGGTAATGGAATAATTGCCAGGATTGTAGGTGCCGTAGGTGTAATATTGGCACAGTGGTTGATTGGCTTCAGCAGTAACTTGAGTGGAAACGATATGCAAACGCCCATTGTGCCCGATCTGCATCTGAGGCCAGATCAGAGAATCAAGCGGCACAGTTGCCGTAATAGGCCAGGATAAGAAGGCTCCCCAGTGCGGACCAAGATCGACGGCCATTACGGTGTGGAGAATGGGATAGGAGTTATCGATGACGTGAAATGCAGGAAAGGCAATTCCTGCAGAATTGACGTCGAGGCAGGCATAGCCCGCCCGAGTGGTATTATCGACCTGAATCCCGGTCATCGGCCAACCTTGTATGCCATTTGGATTGACATAATTGTAAAAGATGTGGCGGCTGGATTGACCTGAATCCAGTGCATTCATCCAGATCAGGTGAACGAAGCCATCTGAACTTTTAGCGATCATTCTTCCGACAGTGCCGTTGTGCTGAACGTCGCACCAGGTGGAGCCAACCTGTACTGTATCGATCGGTTGAGCAAGAAGGAGAGCAGGCAGCGACGCGGCCAACAGGAGGACGAGGAGCCTTTTCATTGTACCTCCAATAACTTAGAAAGAGTGGACTGCTTTTTTTCGGTTGAGCGAGCGATGAGCAAGAAGTCGTAATTAATATACAATAGCAATATGTAATTGTCAAGCGAAATTTTTTGCAGATATAAAAAAAGGGCGACCCTCTCGGATCGCCCTGTCGTGATACTCTACTTCATGCTGCGCAAGATCGCGCAGCACTTTGCGGAAAAGTGACAGTGTCACTTCAGCAGTACCATCTTCTGGCTGTCGCTGTAGCTGCCGGCGGTGATCTTGTAGAGGTAGATGCCGGAAGCCAATTTCGACGCATCGAAGGTGACTTGATGCGCGCCCGCATCCCTCAGGCCGTTCACCAGCGTTGACACCAGACGCCCCTGCAGATCGTACACATTCAGCAGAACGCGTTCTGCCTGCGGAATGGCAAAGCTGATGGTGGTGGTCGGGTTGAACGGGTTGGGGTAGTTCTGACCCAGCGAGAACGCATTGGGCAGAGTCGCATCAGCCGTTGTGGCGTATTCATCGAAGCAGTCGCCGCTCCAAGTCAGTTGCTCAGCCCAATCATCGTTCGCGAGTCCAATACCAGCCTTGGTAAATGTAAAGCTGTCCCAATCCCAGATCGTGTTGGGATATATTCCGACTAGCCCTTCATAAGTATAGGTTCCGGCAGGAGCATTCGGGGGGATGTATTGGGTTAGATTACGATTCGGTGAGGCTCCACCAGGGAAGGTGCGATTAATGGGGCCTACGACCGGACCGTACCAATTTCCATTAGGTAGGCGCAGCATAGTCCAGGCGTCAAGAGTCACCGGCGTGGCTTGATTATTGTGCAGGGCTACGTTATAGGTGAAAGAGCCTCCGGATTGGGGGATAATAATGACGCCTTGCGGTGTTAGGTCGATACTTGCAGGAATTGGTGGGACGCCCTGCGAGACGTGGAAGGGAATCGTATTCTGCATCAGCGGAGATACCGGGATCTGGGTGATGGGGACGCGGTGATAATACACCTGGTTTAAAGTCCAGGTTCCTTCCGTCTGCAGGATGTTTCCGGCATCGCGATCCAGTACGTAGAGCAGATGGCAGTAATTATCCACCGTCTTCGCCATGCTGGGAGTGACTTCAGAGAGACATGCACCCGGGGGAGCATTATCAGGCGTAGCCGTTTGAGTGACGTTCGTGCCGACCGACCAACTCAATCCTCCATCCGTCGAGACCGAAATGTAGATTTCACCGGAGGGATAACCTCCCTGGCTGATACGGTCGGGGTTTTGATCAAACTGCTGATATACGCAGTACAAATTACCTGTCGTGGCATTCTGCCCCAAACAGGGACGTTGTGCGTTCCGATTCCAGGCTCCCGGCGCTGCTGCGAGTCCTGCCCATCCATTCGCTACTAAATGGAACTCTTGCGGATATTGTTCTGACCAATGCCAGATTAACGAAGAGGCAATGGAGATTAAGCCTTCCAGTTCATAGTATGCCGGCGTCGTGAAGACGAGGTGGAGGTAATCGTCTTGATCGAAGAAGGCGCCAACGTCTGTGTAAGCGCGCAGCGTATCCATCTCTGCCAATGCCGTATCCGGCAGGAAGGACAGGTCAGGTGGGATAAAGTTGGTCAGGTTGAGTGCATTGGCGAAATTGGGATTCACTCCGTCATCATCAACCAGATAATAGATATCATTATTGTATTGGTTGCGGGTTGCTTCACCTCCACGTGGATGCGTCCAAGCAAAAGCAACGCGGTTGGATACTTCCGAAGTTGCCACTTCTGCTGCGATGGTCATGGTGGTATCGACGTAAGTCCAGGTGTTCGTGGTTGGATAAGTGATACTAAACGAACTTGGGACATAGGTTCCCCAGCTATACACCATGCGCTGTGGGTCTCCGGCAGCAGGTGTGGATTCTTCGGATATGAACTGAATCCGGTCCTGATGGTCTATCTGCATTTTAGGCCAGATGACCTGATTAACCATTCCCGGTGGTGGTTGATTGGGTACGTCCCAGGTCAAGAACCCCCCGATGCGCGGCAGGATGTCGCAGGCGTTGGCGGTAATGGGGTTCGTTTGTCCCTGCTGAGTTCCATGAAAATTTACAATAGCCAGCCCTCCCGGATAGACGTCCAGTGTCGTAAATCCTGCTCGTTGGGAATTATCGACCTGGACGCCGGTCTGTAGCCAACCCTGCACACCTGACGACGAAACAAAATTGTAGTAGATGTGGCGGCTGGTGGCCGAGTAATCAAGTCCATTCATCCAAGCCACATGGATGTAGCCGTCATCATCTTTGACGATCATCCTACCAACTGTGCCGTTGTGCTGATTTCCGTACCAGGTGGTGCCGACTCTCATGGTGTCGCCGATTTCATCGGTACTGTTTGATGAATTGAATTGCGGATAAGGGGGATAGATAACAGGGGCGTTTACTTCTTCGCTGCCGTTGAGGACGGGAAGGTTGATGATAGAACTTTTTGGTGGGGTCGCTGCGTAGAGTTGGAGAAACACGAACGCGACCGTGAGAACGATCAGTACTTTTTTCATGCTGCCTCCGAAATAGATGATTAGGGTCGAACGGTTATTTTATTGATCGAGACGATGAAATTACTGCTCAAGATAACATTAATTTACGATAAACTAAAGTCAGAGTCAAGTTAATTCTCGGGAATCATGAGATTTTTTCATTAGCGCCGTTAAAATAAGCAACAGGGCGACCCTCTCGGATCGCCCTGATGTGATACTCTATTTCATGCCGCGCAAAGTCGCGCAGCACTTTGCGGAAAAGTGACAGTGTCACTTCAGCAGCACCATCTTCTGGCTGTCGCTGTAGCTGCCGGCGGTGATCTTGTACAGGTAGATGCCGGAAGCCAGTTTCGACGCATCGAAGGTGACCTGATGTGTACCCGCATCCCTCAGGCCGTTCACCAGCGTTGACACCAGCCGTCCCTGCAGGTCGTAGACGTTCAAGAGGACGCGTTCGGCTTGCGGAATAGCAAAGCTGATGGTGGTGGTCGGGTTGAAGGGGTTGGGGTAGTTCTGACCCAACGAGAACGCATTGGGCAGAGTCGCATCTACTGCCGTGGCGTATTCATCGAAGAAGTCGCCGAAGACTCCGGATTCGGAAACCCAGGGTCCACCGTCACCCACCGTGGATTTGGTGATGGTGAAGAAACTGCTGTCAGCGATCACACTGGGATATGCTCCCACGTAGGAGATGTAGTAAAGGGTACCCGAGGCGATGCTGCCGGCTATGCTTTGGGTAAGTACGCGGGACGGGAAGGCTCCACCCGGTAGAGATCTGGTGACCGGTCCGAAGACCTGGGTGTAGGTGTTGCCCGAGTCGCGCACCTTGTTCCAGACCTGGAAGGTCGATGGGGTCGTGCCCAGATTATGGATGCTGATGTTGTACGGGAAGCTGCCGCCGTTGGCGGGGATGACGACGGGTGGATTGACGGCGCTGATGGTGATGTCCAGTGCAGGTGGGGTTACCGTGGGCATGCCGATAATCCTGACGTCGTCAATGTACCAGCCTTCGTTGTTGCCGCTGTTGTCCGACCCGAAGCGGAAGCGCAGGCGAATGCTGCCGAGATATGCGGACATATCAGCGTTCTGCAGCACCCAGCCGCCGCTGTTACCCGAGAAGCAGGGCATCTGCACCGGGAAAGGTCCGGTATAAGGATTACCACCACCGGCCGTCGAGCGGATGTGGTGCGTATATCCCGGGGTCATGTTCAAGATGGACCAGGGACCTCCGCCCACGGAAATTTCCACGACGCCGCCGTAATAGGCGGAATCCGGATAGGAACCGGAAGCCTCGGCGTTAATCCAGGACCAGAAGGTCAATTGGCAATCGTCTCCGAGCGTGATGGGCGCTGATACCAATCCGCCATCTGCGTGATCGGCGTAATTTCCGGTACTCGGATCGCCGAACTTCCATGCGTGAGTCGGTGAATGGTTCATTTCGGTGGAAATGTGCCATTGATCCGTCCATGCCGGCGTGACCACATCATGTGTCCAGCCTCCGGCGCCGTTTTCGATCTGATCTTCAAAGACGATCGAAAGTACGGTGAAGTTGTAGTTGGAGGTCGTTCCGACATTATGCTGAGGCGAATCATCGGTCGCACGCAGGTAGTAGGTCACGGTAGTGCCGCCAGTTTGACCCGGAATATTTGCAGTCCAGATATCGCCTGAGCTATTGGTCATGGCAACTTCGGTAAAGTTGATACCGTTGGTGCTCCAGAAGAGCGATGCGTTCTGCACCCCGGAGTAGTCCATGATCGTGGCAGTGACCGGATAGGGACCGGCGCTCATGGTATTGGTCAGTGGAGTATGACTGATGGCGGGCGGCCAGATGTCCGGTCCACCGGAAATTACCGGGATCTGCGCGAAGTACGGTGTTTTGTTGAAAGCCGTCACCGTCAAGGTCACCATGAAACCGATGGGCAGGGTTCCCGGCAGAGTGATGGTTGCCGTACCATTGGCATCGCCATAAGCGCTGCCCAAGAGCGCGCCGTCATAGTATAACGCCACCAAAGAATTGCGGATACCGGTTTGCACGACGTAAGTCTGCTGACCCATATTGATCTGGTTAGGGTAGGTGGGAATGACCGGGGTTGGCGCATCGGTACGCACCTGCAGAGAAGGATCACCGAAAATATGCCAGTGATCGAATTCACTTTCACCCGTTGAACCGTTTAATTCGATCATACGCATGGCGCCGTTGAAACAGAGACCGCCATAGGTAGTCTTGGAAGTGCTGGTGAGGAGATCGATGGATTCGTCTTCTGCATCCATCGGGGGAGCCCAGGACTGATTCTGGGATGATCCGTAGAATCCGATGGCGCCGGTCGGCTGCCCACCCGCAGTGGCTCGCAGCCAGGCTTCCCCAAAGCAAGTTGCACTGGTGAAGGCTCCGTTCACGCAAGCAACGCTGAAAATGAACGGGAGCATATTGGCATTGGTCAACGCGTTGACGTTGGTGTTGCTGAAGCCGGTCGAACCCCAGGAGGTTGTGCTGCCGTGACCGCAATACGTCACAATGCTGCGGCCGTTATTCAGAGCAGTAGAAACCATTGCAGCCGTACCGAACGGATCGTATATCGAATCTATTTCGACATAGGTGAAGCCGAGCAATTGGTTGCGAATTATACCGATATGCTGCCAGTCACCTTCGCCATTGTGCCCGATGCCCGCACCCTGATTGGAAGCGATCCCTGTGCCTTTATGGTACCATTGGCCGGAGACATTAGGCTGCTTTTCATAGTTGATCGAACGCAGAACCTGCGTTTGCGCCTGAGCATTGTTTTCTGCCGAAAAACGTCCCACGAACAGATCCGGGTAGTGGTCGCCGCCGGCGATCAGGGCGTAGGTCGGATCGAGACCGACGCCGGAGGTGGCTACCTGCGCGGCGTCACCGACCAGAAGCACGTAGGCCAGATTGTCGGTGTTGTAGAGATTGGTGATGTAGTTTTTAATGGCAGTGAAGTTGTTGCCGATGGTGGAGACGTTGACCAGAGTCGTCGGGATACCTTTCTGATTTTTCCAATCCACCAGAGGCTGGACGTCGTTGTGGAAGGCGTCATAGGTGATGACCAGCATGGTGCCGATCTCGTCAACCGTCGGATAGCGATCTGTAAAGTTGAGAAAACGGGTCTGGTAGATTTCCCGATATTCCGGGATGATGC
Organism: bacterium; assembly: GCA_026394195.1. Taxonomy (GTDB): domain Bacteria; phylum Electryoneota; class B3-LCP; order B3-LCP; family B3-LCP; genus JAPKYS01. The sequence goes on from JAPKYS010000046.1 coordinate 10,129, forward strand.
CGGTCAGGGGATGATTCCGCACGAAGACGTTTTCTCCGCCGATTCCAACTTTCTTAATTTCGACGCTGACTTTGGTATATACGCGTAAAACCTGGCGAACCGGGTTGTACTGGAAGGCGTTGATCTCAACCGTTTGACCGCGCAGATCGCGCATGATAAACGGCGCTTCCAGTTGGACGATATCCTGCGGATACCAGGCATCAGTCTGGTAAACCGCACCGAATTCGTAGGGAATGTCGGCTGGATTTACTGTACGTAATAATTGACCCTTGGAAGGCGCGATTCGGATATTGGGAATATCCTGATATTCTGTGGCAATCACAGTCGCTTCCATACGGGCGTTATCTGGAATGATCACACTGCGGATGACGCGCGGCAAGTCAGGAGCCCCTTTATCCCAACTCCTGCCCTCGCGGTCGATGCCGATGAGGGAATACGGTTGACCGTTGATCGAAATTTCATTTTGCTCGAACCCACTGACCCCAAACTGGAGTATAATCTGGTTGTCGGTGGATTGCAGTACTTGCGCTGAAGGCCTGGCGGCAGGACCGGTCAGGCTGACCCATTGGGCAGCCCCGGCCAAGCCGGCTAACAGAAACAGGGACGTCAGTAGCCAAAGCAGTTTTTTCATGTGAGCTCTCCCCTTTTGGTTGACTCTAAGCGCTGCGATTTTCTGATGTTGTCTTCTTTAATTTAGAATATACTGATTTTTCGAGCAAAAGTCAAGCATTATAATGGAAGAAAAAAAATCCGTAATGCGATCTCACTGATTCGACTTGCATTTGACCAAGGATATGGCTATATTTGCCATGAGACCCTAAATGAAAAAAGCACTTGTCATACTACTCGGTCTGCTGCTGGCGCTGCCTGCATTCGGGAAAAGCGCGGCATTCGAGGATTCCACGGCTCGGGGGCTGATCTCGAAAGCGTTGACTCAAACCTTCATGACGGAGTACGAGGCTGCCTTTCAAACCGCCGCAACGCTGGATCGCTACCTGCCGGGGCACCCGATCGTCCCATTGCTGCGCGTCGGCATCTATCACTGTCAGATGCTCGACTACGAGGATATGGTAGACATGGATTCGTTCAATTTCCAGTACAACATCGCCTGGTCGGAAATCGATAAACAGGACGAATTCAACAACAGGGCTGAAGGCGATCTCTACCGCGGCATACTGTTAGGATTTCGAGCATTGCAGTATCAGCGGGTCGGTCAGTGGTGGCCTGCGGTTAAAGTCGGATTGAAATCGGTTGGGTACTTGAAAGACTGTCTGAAGAAAGATTCCAGCTTCACTGACGCCTACCTTGGTGTTGGCACCTACAAGTACTGGGCCAGCCGCGCCACCGATTTCATCAATTGGCTCCCCTTCATACCGGACCAAAAGGACGAAGGCATCGCCATGATGCGCATCAGTATGGAGCGCGGATTATTCGGGAAAGAGATCTCCCGCAGTACTTTAGCCTGGACCATGCTCGACTACTCCAAGCCTTCGGAAGCCGTACGCTTATCCCTGGATGGCTTGAAAACCTACCCCGGAAGCCGGTTCTTTTTATGGAGTCTGGCGAATGCCTATTACAAGATGAACTACTTCAAAGATGCCGAGCGCATCTATCGACAGATCTGGAATTCAATCGTCCTATTGCCTCGTAATAATTACTACAACGAACTGGGTATCTGTAGACAGATGGCGTTCATCGATAAGCGGTTTAACCGACCGAAGGAAGCCCTGGTCTGGGTCGAAAGGGGTCTTTCGAAACCTCTGGATGATGACGTAAATAAGCGACGCAAGAAAACGCTTGAGGTTCTCAATGCGCTGAAGATCGAACTGGAAAATCAAATAAAAAAGCAATAACCCGTAACCTTATACCTACCCACGTCGTCTAATTGTGAAAGCGAAGCCCTCGGACAATTTTCAACACCCTTCTTTCGTCAGCATCTGCAATGCTGCTCGCGCGCAGGGATATTCGTTATACCTGGTCGGCGGAGCGGTGCGTGAGTATCTATTAAATCCGCAAAGAGTGATCGACAACTTCGATCTGTTGCTTCTGGGCGATCTGCAGGGTTTTGCCAGTAACTGCGCCGCTCTTTTACATAGCCGAGTTGTAGAAATCAACCCTGAATTCGGCACCGTTCTGATTCCAGCAGGAGAAGTGCAGTTCGAGATTTCGGCGCCGCGCAGCCTGCGAAAAGCAACAAATCCGGAGCCTGATTTACCGGATGACGTATTAGCTCACGATCTGCTGCTGCGTGATTTCACCGTGAATGCTCTGGCAATTCCTTTTTCCCCCCGGCGCGGGGAAATGATCGACCTCTGCGGTGGAGCAGCCGATCTTGCCAACAAGGTCATCCGAACGCCGATCGATCCGGAAATCACGATCAAGGAAGATCCGCTCCGCATATTAAGAGCCGTGCGGTTCGCCTCCGGACTCAATTTCGCAATTGCCCCTGAACTATTACAGGTCATGCATGACCAGAATCAACTTTTAAGATTTGTGAGTGTCGAACGGAAGACGGCGGAACTTTTAAAGATCGTCAGCACCAACCGACCTTCTGTAGGATTGAAGCTATTATACATGACCGGAGTACTGGACGTCATTGCACCGGAAATCGCAGCAATGGCGCGTTTGAAACAAGACCGGAGTACCCGGCATAAAGATATCTTCGAGCATACATTAAAAGTAATCGACGGCGTGGCAGAAGCCGAAGGCGAATTGGAAACACGATTAGCGGCTCTTTTACATGACATAGGCAAACCGGCTACCCGGCAATATGACCGGAAGCTGGGTTGGACCTTCCACGGCCATGAAGTCATCGGCGAGAGGATGGTGGAGAAGGTCGGCGCCAACTGGAAACTGCCGAATAGCACCGTTGAAAAGGTAGCCAAGTTGGTCCGGCTGCATATGAGGCCGATCAATCTGTCCGATGAGGGCGTGACGGATTCCGCTGTGCGCAGGTTAAGTTTCCAGGCTGGAGAGGACGTCGTTGAATTGATCAAACTCTGCCGGGCAGACGTGACCTCATCCGATCCCCGCCGGGTAAAGGCCTACCTGGCCAACTTTGAAAAAGTGGTGCAGCATCTGAAGGAAGTCGATGAAAAAGACCAGATGCGCTCCTTTCAATCGCCAGTACGGGGCGAAACCATCATGGCGGAAACCGGATTGGAACCTGGACCTGCTGTCGGGAAGTTGAAAAAAATGATTGAGTCAGCCATCATTGACGGTATTATCCCGAATGAATATGATGCAGCGCTGAATTACTTGCGCCAGATCAGGGATACTGTTTTAAGGAATTTGAAAAACGACAGCAAGTTGAATTAATCCATATCTAAATTTCAAAAGGGCTCAAAAATGAACATTGATGATGAAAACAATCAGGCGGCGCAGGAACAACCAACTAAATCCCTGACCACCCTGCAAAGAATCATCGGGATTTTCTCTTCGCCGCAAAGCACCTTCGCAGACGCCATCGCCAGACCGAACTGGGTTTTCCCCTTCATCCTGCTAATCCTGATCACTTCTCTTTCCGCCCAATTGATGGTTCCAGCCATCATCGCAGATTACAGGAGCAGCGAACGATTTGAGAAAATGTACGACGGCATGGTGGAAAAAGGACAGATAACTCAGGAACAGGCGGACCGGTTCAAAGAAACCGGTTACAAAAACGTGCAGAATTTCGCGGCTGCCGGAGCAGGGTTTTCCATTGCGCTGGTCAGTTTCATCACCGCAGCCGTGCTGCTGTTTGTGGGTAATATCATCTTCAGCGGCAAGGCCAAATATGCGCAGCTTCTCGGCATCTACTGCTGGGGTGGACTGGTAGCGCTGTTGGGGGTGTTGGTCCGGGTTCCCTTGTCCCTAGCAAAGATGAGCACGAAAGTATACTTCAGCCCAGCAGCGTTCTTCCCTGATTCCGCCGAAAAAACTGCGCTCTTTAGAATCGCGGCGGCGCTGGACGTTTTCACGATCTGGCGCGTGATTCTGCTGGCGATCGGTTTCGCGGCGTTATATCGGTTTACCATGGGGAAGTCGCTGGCGATCATCGGCACAATGTATGCGATCATGGTGGCGGTCAGCCTGCTGATTCCAGGTTTCTTCTGATCAGCCGGCCTTGCGATGACTGATAATAAAAATGAAGACGAGTCGTTTTGCTCACTCGAAAAACAACCTGATAACACCTTCGTAAAAGGATTTCTGGAGCATCGTATGAAAAAGTCGATCATCATTATCGGATTATTACTTTCGGTGGCATTGGTAGGAAGCACCTCCGCAACAGATAAATCGACAGAGCCACAAACTCCGGCGCTGCAATCTGCCCTGCCATTCACCCCGGACGACCTCTATGAAGTTGCGCTGCGCCATAATCCGGATCACCTTAAAGCCGTGCAGAATACCTCCCTTTCGGGAGTGACGATGCGCAGCGCTCTGGGCACGTTTCTGCCGAGTTTGAACGCGGGATTTCAACTCTCCCAATCGAGCTACTATAATGCGACCTATACCAATCCGGATGGCACTGTCAGCACCTATCCTCGAACCGAAACCAGCTATCAAACGATAGTTGATACAACTACGACCCCCTGGACTCTGCAGCTCGTGCCGAGCGGCACTTACACCATTCCTGTCGCAGAAGGTAAGAATCGCAATTCCAGCGCCTACGTCAGCTTGCAGGAAATGCTGAACCTGGGGGGGCAGCAGTACTTCGGAGTAAAGAATGCCGGCATCCAAAATCGGATCAGCAAGCTGCAGGTGTTTTCCTCTGAAATGAACCTCTATTACATGGTTCGACAAGGCTATTATAATGTGCTGGCGCGCAAGCGGCTGTTGGAATTGGCTCACCAGGTCATGGACCAAAAGCAGGAACAGCTCAAGCTGGCGAAAGCCAGATTTGACGTGGGATCAGTGACGGAATTGGACGTACTTCAGGCGGAAATCGACGTGGGAAACCAGCAGAACGCCATTATCGCGGCCGAAAACAGCCTGAAACTGGAAAAA
>JAPKYS010000013.1 GCA_026394195.1 bacterium
GGCTTGATCTGGACAGTAATCGCGAAAATTGGAATTCACTGGTTTATCCTCTTGATTCTCTTAAGGATAATATACGAATTCCGAGTCTCATCTGCAAATAATAATGTGTATAATTATTCTAGTTGTCGGACAGATACTTCAGGGCGGGGCGAGGGCTGATGGGGAGGTCAGGCATTCCTGCCTGACTGGAGGGACACGCTCCGTCGTGTCCTTAAAACGGCGTTGATTGTAAAAGAGGACGGGACGGAGCCCGTCCCTCCAGAAATTGCCAGAAAATAGCAGTCATTACGAGTCCACTGGACGAAGCAATCCCGTATTTTGGTCGGTGGCCCAGCCAGCTTGATGGCTGGGGCAAGCGTAAAGGACTCCCAAAACCGGGTCATCGAGCTGACCAGGTATATTATAAAACCTTTAATATAAATCCGGCTAACGAGTTAGCCGGGCCACCCAGCCTCAGAGTTGTAGATTTCCTCAAAGAATTCAGCGATAACAGGTATACCCAAAGAATTACCATTGAGACAGGATCAGGTGACACACTCAAGACAATTCCGAAGGTATATACTCGTAATTTTATGACTGATCAATCCAGCTGGACTCCCTGGATGGAGGCACATTGAAATAAAGTGGGCAGGTTGACCACTTCACATTGCGGATCGACTGATCCGGTCATTTCTTCGACTCTTTCTCCCTTCCACTTTCCCCCTCAGAGGCTTTTCTCGCCAAATTGACCGCCTGATCTTTAAATAATCGCAAAAAATCCTTGTATTTCAGTGCTTTTTATTCTATCTTCTCAGACATAAGGAAAAGAATCCTCGAGCAGGTCTGATACATAACTTACTGATTATAAAATACTTTGGCTCATCACAAGAAACTCCTCACCCTGATCATGGCGGGCGGCAGAGGCGAGCGCCTCTACCCACTGACCAAGAACCGCGCCAAACCCTCCGTCAGTTTCGGCGGCAATTACCGCATCATTGATTTTACTCTTTCTAATTGCTTCAACTCGGGGCTGCGCGCCATCTACCTGCTGACGCAGTACCGTTCCATGACGCTGGACCGTCACATCCATCTGGCCTGGAACCTGTTCCGTTCCGAGTTAGGCGAATTCATCGAATCGGTGCCGCCGCAGCATCTGATTGCCAACAAGTGGTACGAAGGCACGGCGGATTCGGTCTATCAGAACATTCACTTGCTGGAAAGCTATCGCCCCGATCACGTGTTGATCCTCTCCGGTGACCACATCTACAAGATGAATTATGAGCCGATGATCAAGTTTCACCTGGACAATCAGGCTCATCTAACGGTGGCGTCCGTAGACGTCCCCATCGAACAGTCGCCGCGCTTCGGCGTGCTGGTCATGGACAAGGAGCGACGTATCATCGGCTTTGAAGAGAAGCCGGATCGAGGCCAAACTCACCCTGACGATCCCAGCAAAATTCTGATCAACATGGGCGTGTACGTCTTCGAGACGACCACCTTGGTCAAGGAATTGATCGATGACTATAAGCGCGACAGCCACCACGATTTCGGCCATGACGTCATTCCGCAGATGGTCGCCAAGGGACTGAGAGTCTTCGGTTACGAGTTCGTCGATGAAAACCGCAAGGAATCGAAATACTGGCGCGATGTGGGGGATCTGGATTCCTTCTACGATTCCAACATCGATCTGGTGAACGTTTCTCCGGAATTCAATCTCTACGATGAAGATTGGCCCATCCACACCTACCGGGTGCAGGGACCTCCGGCCAAGACCATCAACGAGACCGAACAGAGACGCGGGACTGCCGTCAATTCACTGCTTTCCACAGGTGCGATCATCAGCGGCGCCACGGTGGAACAGTCCATTCTCTCACCGCACGTGCGCGTCGGGGGTGGTTCTTTTGTCAGCGAATCCGTATTGATGCCTGGGGTACGCATTGCTGAAGGGTGCCGTATCAGCCGCGCCATCCTTGATGAAAACGTGGAAATCCCTCCCGGAACTGAGATTGGTTTCAACCATGATCGTGACGCCAAGTACTTCCAGATATCACCGAGTGGAATTGTGGTCATCCCCACTGGATTCGCATTCAACCATAACTAACTCCAATATCCGTGTATGCGTGACCGTCTGACCTCCTTGAAGTTCTTCCGCAACATACGCAATTTACTGGTATGCCTGTTCATCATCTTCATGGCAGAATCCATTTTTCTGTTCTTCAACGTCTTCGTCTGGAAACACCATTTCATCGTTTCTGCTGGCCTGTTTCTCATCGCCGCCATTCTCTCAGGGTATCTGGCTTACTACTACCACGGACGTTTCCACAGCCATGAGTAGAGTCAGCAGCATTGCTTGAACCTCTGCCTCAAATTCGTCTCTCGCTTACCGTACCTCTGGATTTTTCACTTGAATTGGGTCATGACTTTGCGTATATTGCAGTTTTGATCCGGTTCGGACGTCAACCACCTGCCACCGTCGGTAATCTGCAGGAAGCGCATGATCGTTCTGTTCGACAAAAAACAGCAGCGGATTCCTCTGAAGATCTGGACTGAAACCCTTGATCAGATCGATGGAGAGGCGCTCAAGCAGGCGATCAACCTGACGAAACTGCCCTTCGCCTACAAGCAGGTCGCTCTGATGCCGGACGTGCACACCGGCTACGGCATGCCCATCGGCGGAGTGCTGGCGGCGGAAGAGACAATCATTCCTTACGCTGTCGGGATGGATATCGGCTGCGGGATGCACGCAGCGTTAACGTCATATACCGCGGATCAATTTCCACAGGAGCGGGTGCGATCGGTCCTGCACAAAATTAAAGCAGCTATTCCTTTGGGATTCCAATGGCATCAACAAGTGCAAAAAGGGGAAGTACTGGACCGGATGCCACTGCATTTGCCCCTCTTTCAAGAGGAAGAGAAGCGGGTGCGGAAGCAATTGGGGACGCTCGGCGGCGGTAACCACTTCATCGAACTGCAGAAGGATCCGCAAAATCGCATCTGGGTGATGATCCATTCGGGCAGCCGCAATATCGGCAAGCAAACCGCGGAGTTTTTTCACAAGCGAGCCAAAGAGGTCACTCATAAGCTGCGCACCGAACTGCCGACTTCCGAACTCTCATTTCTCCCCCTGGAAACTCAGGCAGGACAGGATTATTTGGATGCCATGAACTGGTGTTTGGATTTCGCACGGGAAAATCGTCAGTGCATGATGGATTCAGTTATGGAAATCCTCGAGAGTACACCGTTGCAAGAGCTGGACATCCATCACAACTACGCCGCGCGGGAAAAGCACTTTGGACGGCAGGTCTGGATCCACCGTAAAGGAGCCACTCTGGCGGCGGATGGTGAATTAGGTATCATCCCGGGTTCGATGGGCAGTTCCTCCTATATCGTGCGCGGCAAGGGGAACCCGGAATCGTTCTTATCCTGCTCGCATGGAGCCGGTCGCAGGATGGGGCGTCGTGAAGCCAGCCGTAAATTCGGGATTGATCAGGTTCTGGCTGGATTAAAACAGCACGGCATTGAAATCGCTGCAGCAAGTTTGAAAGATCTTCCTGAAGAAGCCACCGATGCTTACAAGGATATCAATACGGTGATGAAGCAGCAGGCAGATCTCGTGGAAATCGAAATCAAACTGACTCCGCTGGGAGTCGTCAAAGGGTGATAGGGGTGGAGAAGTCCATCTTTATCCATTATTGAATCGCCTGCATAGTCAATTCATCAACTGCAGCGTCATCATTAGACTTTTTATGAGAACCAGGTAGTCGGCGAAGCGGCGGCTAATTTTATGATCGAGAACCATTTGTGTAAAAAACAATAAGATACCTAAAACGTTGGGAACGCTTGCTTATCCCAGAACTTCAACAGAAAAATTATGATGAGCCATAAGTGTAAAGTGGGCGTGTTGGGTGTGGGGCATTTAGGGAGCATCCATGCAAAACTGCTGAAAGAGGTTGAAGTCGCCGATTTAATAGGTGTTTTCGATACCGACGGCGCACGCGCCAAAGTCCTGTCTGAAGAATTGGCCGTTCGCGCTTTCCCGAGTCCTGAAGCTCTGCTCAGAGAAGTTAATGCTGTTGTGATCGCAGCATCGACCAAAGCGCATTATGACCTGGCTCTGCAGGCTATCGAAGCCGGAGTTCATCCCTTTATCGAAAAACCGCTGGCGGATACAGCAGCTCGCGCCAGAGACGTCGTGCAGAGATGCGAAAAGGCAGGATTAAAGCTGGGCGTTGGTCATATCGAACGCTTCAATAGGGCGGTCCGCGCTCTGGAAGGGATGATCATCGCGCCCCGATTCATAGAAGCTCACCGGCTGGCGGCATTCACACTGCGAGGCGCAGACGTAGCGGTCATACACGACTTGATGATCCACGATTTGGATCTGATCCTGCACTGGGTGAAAGCGCCGGTGAAAAGATTGGATGCTTCCGGGGTGGCGGTGATATCCGATACTCCTGATATCGCCAATGCTCGCATTGCTTTCGAAAACGGCTGCGTTGCCAACGTGACAGCCAGCCGCATCTCGAGGCACAAAATGCGGAAGATGCGTCTTTTCCAGAACGACGCCTACCTTAGTCTGGATTTTTCCGAAGGTAAAACCGAGATCTACCGCCTGGCAGAACCCGGAGAAGGCGGCCATCTGGCTTTGGAACTGGGACAAATTGAAAAGGGAAAGCAGCCCCGTAAAATTCTCTATCAACAACCGGTGGCTCCGGAAGCAAATGCGCTAAAAATGGAGCTCGAATTATATCTCCAAGCCATCTTGGAAGATAAACCGGTTCCCGTTTCAGGTGAAGACGGCGTCAGGGCTTTGGAATTAGCTGAAGAAGTCCTTCGCCAGATAGAGCTGGCAGGCTGGTAGATCTTCAAATTCAAGAAACAAAGAATTCTCGCAGCTTATGGACATCCGCAAATTTTTCTTTAAGTTTCGCAGTTATACGCCTGTACCGCTGCTGATATTGCTGCTGATTTCATCCCAGCCGGCCCTGATACCGTTTCTCTCCGGCCTGGGATTGATGATCCTGGGTGAAGCGTTTCGGTTATGGGCGGTGGCGCACGCTGGAGGCGCAACTCGCACCCGCGACGTCGGAGCTCCTGAACTGGTGACGTCAGGGCCATTTGCTCGTACCCGCAATCCACTCTACCTTGCCAATACCCTGATTTATCTCGGAGTCGTCTGCCTTGCAGGAGGGCACATGCTGTGGCTGGGCATCTGTCTGGCCTTTTCCATTTTGCAGTACAGCCTGATTGTATCCCTGGAAGAACAGACGCTGATCGGTTTGTACGGTCCGGATTACGATTTTTACCGTAAGCGGGTACCGCGCTGGGCCATCAGGATGACCCGGTGGAGTTGGAGTATCCCCAGAAAAGCGGACTGGAAAGGTTCCTGGAGAAATGAGAATAGCACCCAGTTGAACCTGCTGATTTCCACCTTGGTATTTGCACTTATATGGTATTTTCATACAAGATGACCGGCACGAAATTCCAGCAAATCATGATTATCGCCGGTGAAGTATCCGGCGATTTACACGCTTCCGGTTTGATCAGAGAATTCAACCTGCTGAGAGGAGATTGCCATTTCTTCGGCGTCGGGGGAGACCTCATGGCTGATGCAGGCTGCGAAAACCTGTATTCGGTACGAGAGGTGGCTTTTCTTGGTTTCGTCGAAGTCATCCGCCATCTCCCCTTCATCAGAAAAATGATGAATACTCTGGTGGCGGCATGTTTGAAACGACGCCCTCAGGTATTAGTCCTGGTTGATTATCCGGGATTCAATCTCCGTTTCGCCGCAAGATTACGCAAATATCCAGAACTAAAAAACCTTCCGATTCTCTATTACGTCAGCCCGCAAGTCTGGGCCTGGCACTCCTCCCGAATCCCGCAAATCGCCCGTCTGGTCAATCGCATGGCAGTCATCTTTGATTTTGAAGCGCCGTTGTATGAATCTGTTGGTCTGCGAACTGACTTTGTAGGGCATCCCTTGTTGGATAATTTGGTTATTCGCAAGGAGAAGGAGGCTTTTCGACAGGAATTTTCCATCAAACGACATGAGTTATTAATAGCTCTGTTGCCGGGAAGTCGAAAACAGGAGGTTTCGAATCTCCTGCCAATTTTTCTACAGGCTTACGAGCTGCTGAAATTGCGTTTTCCAAACCTGCACGCCATGGTAGGTGGGGCTTCGGCGCTTTCGCCTGAATTTTATACAGATATTATGGATCGGGTTGGTTATAGGGATGACAGAGTACGAATTCTCAGTGGACAGACGTATGATCTGGTCAACGCCGCCGATCTGGCGCTGGTTGCTTCGGGGACTGCCACTCTGGAAACTGCCATCATCGGGACGCCCTTGATTATGGCCTACAAAATGTCGCCGCTGAGTTTTCAACTGGCCAAGCATCTGGTCAAAATTCCGAATGTCGCTCTGGTAAACATTGTTGCTGGAAAGCAAATCGTGCCGGAGTGTCTCCAGCGTGATGCGGTGCCCGATAAATTAGCAGATGAAGCAGCAACCCTCCTCACCGATCCAGTGAGACGTAAAGAAATGATCGCCGAGTTAGCGATCGTCAAGCAGAAACTGGGCGCTCCGGGTGCTTCGAAGCGGGTTGCCGCAATCCTGCAGGAGATGATCGGCGGAGGAACGGATGCCCTCTAAACTGAAGCAGCGGTTGGTTGACCTGCTGATTTTTTTAGGACCCTGGCTGATTCGACTGATCTGTTTTACATTGCGCATTCGCAAGGTTAACTTTGAGCCGACGCTCAGATTAATACAAGACCGAAAATCCATCCTTTATTGTCTCTGGCATGGGCGCATGTTCGTGCCGATCTTCCTGCACCGCCGTCAGGGCGTCGTGGTCATGATCAGCAGGCATGCCGATGGCGAAATGATTGCCAGGATCGTTACCAGGCTGGGGTATAGAACGGTGCGTGGATCGTCGAAGAAGGGCGGTCGGGAGGCGTTTTACGATCTGTTGGCTCATCTAAAAGCTGGTGACTGCGGATGTATGCTCCCTGATGGTCCCACAGGACCGCGCCACTATTTTAAACCCGGAACGCTGCTCCTGGCGCAACAATCGGACGCACATTTTGTCGCCACGACTTTTGCTGCCCGGTCATGTTGGCGCTTTAAAAGCTGGGATAAATTCGTGCTGCCCAAACCCTTTGCCCGCTGCGTTGTGGTCTACAGCGACCCCATTGAAGTTCCGCAGGTTCTTAGTGATGAGGATGCGGAGGATTGGCGTCTTAAGTTGGAGACCCTGATGATCGACCAGGTTGCTCAGGCTGAACGCGAAATAGGTGGGACCGGTGCTGATGTCTGAAAAACTCTGGTGCAGCCTCGCCCCCTTGTTACTCCCTCCTTCCTGGCTCTATCGAGCCGGTATCTACCTTCGGAATCTTGCCTACAGCAGCGGTTATGCCAGAATCACCCGGTTGCCTGTCCCGGTCATTTCGGTGGGAAATCTCTCCGCCGGAGGAACCGGTAAAACGCCTGTTACCCTCTCGCTCGCAAATATTTTACAGAGTGAACCCTACCAGGCAGTCCCGGCGATCGTATCACGCGGCTATCACCGTAAATCATCCGGATATCAGTTGGTCAGTTCCGGGGATGGTCCCTTGATCGACCAGCTGCAATCCGGCGATGAACCGCAGATCTACGCCAATCGACTCAAACATATTCCGGTTGCAGTTGATGAGAACCGGGTGCGCGCCGGTCAAACCATCCTGAGACATTTCTCGCTGTCAACCATCGTTCTGGATGACGCCTTTCAACACCGTCGGCTCCACCGGGATCTCGATATCGTGCTCGTCGACAGCGATAATAGCCTCTATACCGAACGATTGCTGCCTGCTGGATACCTGCGTGAACCGATAACTTCACTCCATCGAGCCGACTTGATCGTGGTTACGCGATTTGATGCCAACAACGCCGGCAAAAACTCACTCTTCGAATCTCTTTCACATCAGTTCGGCGCGGAAAAGATGCTGACCTGCAGGACCAGAACCAGCCGGTGTTACCACCTGCGGGATTTGAAATTGATGACATTGGAAAACCTATCCAAGCTAGTCCTGCTGCCTTTTTGCGGTCTCGCACGTCCTGAAGGGTTTCTAAATAGTGTGCGGCAACTGGGTTGCCAGGCTCCCTGCTTGATCCGTTTTCCGGATCACCATCAATATCACGTTCGAGACGTCCAGCGGTTGGCGGAAGCCTACACCAAATCCGGAGTGGATTACCTGATCACGACTGAAAAAGATGCAGTCAAGCTGGGTGGGCTATTTCAGGCGCTGCCGATCCTGGTTTTGGAAATTGATATCGAGTGGCTCAGCGGAATGGAAAACCTGCACCGAGAATTATCCAGAATTTTTGATTGATCCCGTGAAACCAACCATCCTCAGTCTTACTCTGTTTTTGTTTGGAATTACTGTACATCCCGCCTTATCGCAGATTGTCCTGTCCGAGGTGATGTTCAACGCTCCGGAATCGGAAGCCTATGAAGAGTTTCTGGAACTGTACAACTCCTCCAGCACCAACTGGATCAATTTAAACGGATTCCAGATCGGCGATCAGGATGAACAGGATTCATTGGTTCAACATAACGGCATGGGCTTCATTCTTCCCGCAGGGGGATATGCTCTGATCCTGGATCCGCAGTATTGGAACAATTCGACAATTTACGACGACCTGATTCCGATTGAGGCGCTGGTTTTGACAATCAACGATAACGCTTTTGGCGCAAATGGTTTCCGTAACAATCCTCCTGATACCGTCATTCTCAAAAATCCGCTGGGTGAAATAGTCGCATCTTACACGTATCACGCGGGTAATACCAACGGCATTTCCGATGAGAAAATTCGCCTGACTTCGCCGGATCAATCCTGGAACTGGAGCAACAGCCGAAATTATTTGGGCACGCCCGGATTCGTCAACGACGTGCAGCCACCCCAGTTCGATCTGTCTGTGGCGGCATTCGAAGCCGATCCGTCACCCTTGCCATACGGTTCACCATTAATGCTGAAGGTCACAATACAAAATCTGGGATTGACAATAAATTCCAGTGGGCAGGTCATTTTTGCTTTAATTCAGGGCGATTCCATCCCGGTTGATTCATTGCTTGGTCAAGTGGATATTCCCATAACTCAACCTGCGGATTCATCAGTAATATCTCTCAATTTACCTTCGCTGCCGGCAGGACCTCAGATCTTGAAGGTGTGGCACACTCTGGCCGACTCCAATCGCGCCAACGACACCGCCTCTGTCCTTCTTTTTGGTGGATATCCGGAGGCAGTTATAATTGTCAACGAGATATATCCCAGCCCCGCTTCCGGAAAGTGTGAATGGATTGAAATCTACAATTCATCCGGATCTGTCGTCGACCTGGCTGGATTCTCCATCAGCGACATGGACACGACTCACCACCATGTTATCTCTGACAGCAGTCGAAAACTCCCACCCTCCGCCTTCGCCGTTATCGCAGCAGATTCGACCATACTCAGCTTTCCGATTCCACCCGGGACTATTATCCAAATTCCTGCCTCTGGCTGGCCCAGTCTGAACGATACCGGAGATCAGGTTCATCTTTACGACGCGGCAGCCATAGAACAGGATGCCGTAGCTTACGCTGGCGCGGCGGTTAGCAATGGTATATCCATCGAAAGAGTACGGTATAATGTTCCCTCGAATGATCCTGCAAATTGGGCTGACTGCACGGATCCGTCCGGTTCTACACCCGGGCAGGTCAACAGCGTTACGCCGCTGGCGTTTGACCTCGCTCTTTCAGAGCTTTCCGCTGATCCATCACCACTGCCTTTTGGTTTGGCTCTGACGGTTGTCGTCGTTCTCCGCAATCTCGGTTCTGAAGTAATTGCCGGCGGCGAGGTCTTCTTCGAATTGCAGCAACCCTCTTCCCCTGCTGTCGATTCGATCATCGCCACGATTGAATTTGGGTTTCTCGCGGCAGGGGATTCATCCCAGGTTCAAGCCATAATCAATGGATTGCCGCCCGGACCTCAACTAATCATGGCGCGTCACGATCTAACTGATGAAAACCCTGTCAACGACTCGGACAATCTCATGATTTCAGTCGGCTATCCAACTCGAGCCTGCGTCATCAATGAAATGATGATTCATCCGCTGGATGAACGGTGCGAATGGGTGGAATTATTCAACCCCAATACCTATGCAGTCAATCTTTATGGATTTTCCTTTTCGGATGCAGATACCAGTCAACGAACCTACCTGCCGGTGTCTGCGGGAATCATCGTACCCGCTGGCTACGCTCTTCTGGCGAAAGATTCAAGTATCTTCATGTACAATCCACCTTCTGGAATCCCCATCACTATAATCGGTTCAAGCTGGCCGGTTCTCAACGACGATGGCGATACCCCTACTCTGTTTGACGCCGCAGGTCAGATGCAGGATGCTGTTCAATATACCGGTTGGAGCATCCCGGCAGGATTATCTTTGGAACGGCTGTCGCCGGCAGGTTTATCGTCGGATGAAACCAATTGGTCCCGCAGCCTGGATCCTGGTGGCAGCACCGCTGGTTTACCGAATAGCGTTCAGTCGTCGCCCAGCTCCGAAGGTAGGAGGGCTGATTTAACTTTCACCCCGGATCCCTATGACCCTGACCGGCACGGCGAGCTTGAAATCGATCTGTCGTCTCCCGGAGGCGCGTCTTCGGCTTCGATTATCGTCTTCGATCTACGGGGGCGAAAGCTAAAAACCATCTTCGATGGGCCCGTCCCGTCTGGGCAGGTCACTATCGGTTGGGATGGAAAGGATGCTTCTGATCGAAGGTTATCACCCGGGCTTTACGTTCTCTATGCCGAATTCCGCGACTCCGGAGGTAAGCGGCAGGACGCAATTAAAAAGCCGCTGGTGATAGCTGGTAGACTTTGAAAATGTGGAAAAAAGATATTGACTTGACAGTTTAATTATATTAAATTTATTAGCGAATTGCCAACTAAGAGTGCAAAGTCACTAAGAGCTTAATACTACTGAAGTTACGAGGAGCCCCCAATCGGCCTCGGGTGGTTCCCTTTTTTTTAGTAATAAAATTCAGCACGATTGATTCGTGTTACTACTACAAGACAAGCAAGTACAAAGGCGTAAGCAAGCCAGGCGCTGGTTTTAGGACAGGCTTGATGAATTCGGTTTAATTTCGAGGAAATAATGGCAAAAAAACGCGTAATCATCATGGGCGCGGCAGGTCGCGATTTTCACAATTTCAACATGGTTTATCGGGATAATGAAAATTACGATGTGGTCGCTTTCACAGCAACCCAGATCCCCGATATCGATGGACGTAAATACCCAGTGCAGTTGGCGGGCAAGCTCTACCCCAACGGTATTCCCATATATGCTGAATCCGAATTGCGTCGATTGATCGTCGAGAAGCAGATCGATGAGGTGGTATTCGCCTACTCTGACGTTCCCCACGAATACGTCATGCACCGCGCTTCGGAAGTGATCACGGCTGGAGCCGCGTTTATGCTGTTGGGTGGACGGAATACCATGGTCAAATCCAAAAAACCGGTCATTGCCATTTGTGCTGTGCGTACCGGAAGCGGCAAAAGCCAGACCACTCGCCGCGTCGCTGAACTCCTGAAAGCTGCCGGAAAGAAGGTTGCGGTTATCCGCCACCCGATGCCTTATGGAGACTTGGCTGCTCAGGCGGTGCAGAGATTTGCCACAATTGATGATATGAAAAAGCATCATTGCACCATCGAAGAGATGGAAGAGTACGAGCCGCATATTCAGCGAGGCAACATCCTGTACGCAGGCGTTGACTACGAAGCCATCCTGCGCAAGGCTGAGGAAGAAGCCGATATCATCCTCTGGGATGGCGGCAATAACGACATGCCCTTCTATAAACCGGATCTGATGATCACTGTAGCAGATCCCTTGCGCCCCGGACATGAGGTCGAGTACCACCCCGGCGAAGCCAATCTGCTCCTCGCTGACGTCGTGGTCATTAATAAGATCGATTCCGCCGATCCGGAAGACGTAATGGATCTGCGCGAAACCATCCGGGAACGCAATCCCAAAGCCATGATCATTGAAGCAGCCAGCCCCATCGCGGTGGAAGATCCCGATATTATCCGCGGCGCGCGGGTTCTGGTGATTGAAGACGGTCCCACGCTGACTCATGGTGAGATGGCTTATGGAGCGGGTATTGTTGCTGCCGAAAAATTCGGCGCCAGCGAAGTGATAGATCCGCGACCCTTTACTGTGGGAACAATCACGGACGTGTTCAAGAAATATGAAGATATCGGACCTCTGCTTCCTGCCATGGGGTACGGCGAGCAGCAGGTTCGCGATCTGGAAGCCACTATTGCCGCGACGGACTGTGACGCCGTCATCATCGGCACTCCGATAGATCTGCGCAGAATCTTGAAGATCAAGCAACCTTCAGTAAGAGTGACTTACGACCTTCAGGAAATCGGTCGGCCAAACCTGCAGGATGCTCTGGAACGCTTCCTGAAATGAACTCCCGAATGGTTCGCACCGCCGTGGTTGCCTTGGGAGGCAATGCCATTTCCGATCCTTCCGGAGATAACAGCATTACCCACCAGTTTGCCCAAACGCGCAAGTCGCTCGTGGGGATCATTGACCTGGTCCACAAAGGTTACAAACTAGTGATCACTCACGGTAATGGACCGCAGGTGGGCGAAGGATTACTCCGCATGGAGTTATCACTCGATCAGTGCAGCCCCAGACCCTTGGGAGTCCTGGTCGCAGATACGCAGGGCGGGCTGGGTTACATGATTGAGCAATCCCTGCAGAACGGTTTGCGTTGGACGGGAATCCAAAAACCGGTCGTCACCCTGGTGACGCAGGTGGTCGTCGACAAGGACGATCCGGAGTTGTTGACGCCATCCAAATTCATCGGTAAAGCCTATAATCAGGCGGACGCTGAAGCGCTGGGGAAAGAACACGGTTGGGTTATCAAAATTGATAAGGCGCGAGGATACCGAAGAGTGGTGGGATCGCCAAAACCGCTGTCGATTGTCAACCGTGAGCCCATCCGATTGCTGATGGAAGCTGGGTATATCGTCATTTGCAGCGGCGGAGGCGGCATTCCGGTTTTCGTCATGGAAAATGGTTTCTATGAAGGCGTCGATGCAGTCATAGATAAGGACCGCGCTGCTGCGGTTCTGGCGAACGACATAGAAGCACAGGATCTCTTCATGTTGACAGCGGTTGATAAAGTAGCTCTGAACTTTGGTACATCCGATCAAAAGGATTTGGATCGCTTGAACATTGCGGAAGCGAAGCAGTACATGTCGCAGGGGCAATTCCCCGCAGGCAGCATGGGACCCAAAATCGAAGCGGCGATTCAGTTTTTGGAGAAGGGCGGCGAACGGGTGTTGATCTCATCCGCAGAGAATGTAATCGACGCAGTGCACGGGGAAACAGGAACCTGGATGTATCCAGATTAATAATCAACCCATACCGATCTCATGAAAATCCATGAATATCAGGGCAAGGAAGTCCTGAAAAAATACCAGGTGCCGGTGCCGGAAGGCAGAGTTGCATTCACAGTAGAAGAAGCCCTTGCAGCATATAAGCAGCTGGGTGGAGGCATCTGCGCGGTCAAGTCACAAATCCATGCAGGCGGCCGCGGCAAGGGTTCACTCTATAATCCCCAGAAGCCTGCGGAATTGATCATGCAGGGTGGAGTGAAAATCGCCAAGAACGAGCAGGAGGTTCGCGACTACGCAGGGAAAATTCTCGGCAACTTGCTGGTAACGCACCAGACCGGTCCTCAGGGCAAAATTGTGCGGCGATTGCTCATCGAAAAAGGGTGTAAGATCGCGCGGGAACTCTATGCCGGAATCGTCTTGGACCGTGAAAAGGGCATGGATTGCTTCATGGTTTCCACCGAAGGCGGTATGGAAATCGAAAAAGTGGCGGCTGAGGCGCCCGAAAAGATCATCAAAGCTTGGATCGTACCTGGTATAGGGCTGCGCCCCTTCCAAGCCGCCCGACTTGCATTCTCGCTGGGACTATCCGGAAACCAACATAAATCAGCTGTGAAGTTCTTTCTGGCACTCTATAAAGCCTACAGTGAATCCGATGCTTCACTGGCTGAGATCAACCCGTTGGTGGTCACCGAAGATGGCGAAGTGATCGCCCTGGACGCCAAGATGAACTTCGACGATAACGCTCTCTATCGCCATCCGGATATCGTCGAGTACCGCGATCTGGCCGAGGAGGAACCTGCCGAAATCGAAGCGTCCAAGTTCAATCTGAATTACATCAAACTGGACGGTAATGTCGGCTGCATGGTCAACGGCGCCGGTCTGGCGATGGCGACCATGGATATGATCAAGTTAGCGGGCGGCGAACCGGCGAATTTCTTAGACGTTGGCGGCGCGGCTTCTGCGGAAACCACCCAGAACGGTTTTCGCATCATTCTGACCGACCCGCACGTTAAAGCCATCCTGATCAACATCTTCGGCGGCATCGTGCGCTGCGATCGTGTGGCTGAAGGCGTTGTCGAAGCCGTGCGCGGTCTGGGTGACGTCAAAGTGCCGGTCATCATCCGACTGGCGGGCACCAACGCCGAGCTGGCCGCTGAAATCCTGAAGAAATCAGGGTTGAACTTCCTGGTGGCAGCCAATTTCCAGGAAGCAGCGGAGAAGGTGACCATGGCGGTCAGATGAGCAGATGGATCACAAATATAAGTGACCATGGCACGTTTGTTTCGCTTCCAGCCGACTTGAAAATATCGAATGCTAAAAGGTTGAATGAGGTTTTCAACGAGGTCTTGAAGAGTGGTGCGGGTGATATTTTTATTGATGCTAAGGGCGTATATAATATCAGCCCATTCACTGCGTGCTGGTTCGCCGCCCTTAAAGATCAATTGGTTGAATTGGGAAGATCTATTCGAATCATTCCGCCTGAGAAGGAGTACGCATTACATCAATATTCCAATTTGGGAATCGAAACTTATCTCAAACCTGAAATTCCCCAAACCATTCCTAAGAAATATTCAACGTTTCCTGTTACAAAGCTGACCGAACCGAGTTATCCTTTAGCAGGGACTGTTTCTAAACTATTGACCGAGAGGTTGAGAAAGGTAGAGAATTTTCATAAAGCGCTGCATTTTGCCATACGTGAAGTTGTTGAGAATTCCTTCGAGCATGGCAAGACTAATCAATGTTATATGTGCGCTTATTCAGTACCGAGCAAACAGATGGTCAGGTTGTGTATTCTCGATACTGGGATTGGAATTCCCGCATCAATGCGAGCTAATCCGAAGTATACAAACTTAGACGACCTTGAGGCTGTCGAACGTGCTTCCCAATATGGAGTTTCCAGCAAAGCGGAAGAGAGGGGAATTGGGTTGTACTTATTACGCGATGTTGCCGAGAAGAATGAAGCTGAATTGACAATCTTATCCGGTCATGCGAAAATAGACATTTCAAAAAGTATTAGACGAACATACATAGAAAGTCCCTTTTCTGGAACTGCTGTAAAACTGACCCTGAGAACTCGCAAAGATTTTTACTATATAAGTGTTGCAGATTGGGAGGCGTTATGAGCAAAATAGAACCCAAGAAAACATTGAAATTTAAGACACTGATTAATCGTCCAGGCTCCCTAAGAGCAATTGGAGAAATAATCGTTGATGAGATTATCGAGGAATGGAAGTATAGCGAAGTTGTTGAGCTTGACTTTGAGAATGAGACCGTTGCATCGGCTTCGCTATTCGACGAAATTGCAAAATTGTACAAGGAATACCCTAAAGAAGAAGTTAAACAACGGTTGCATTTTATCAATATAGATCCCCTGGATGAGCGCCTCATCATCCATCTGGCGAAACTTCGTCTCGAACAAGAGAAGGCAATAATTTAACATGTCAATCTTAGTCAACAAATCCACCCGCGTCATCGTACAAGGCTTCACCGGAGCTGAAGGTACCTTCCATGCAACGCAGATGATTGAGTACGGAACAAAAGTTGTCGGCGGGGTCACTCCCGGCAAGGGGGGACAGAAACACCTCGACAAACCGGTTTTCAACACGGTTGCCGATGCAGTGCAACAGGAAGGCGCCAACGCTTCGATCATCTTTGTGCCGGCAGCATTTGCCGCAGAAGCGATCATGGAAGCAGCCGAAGCAGGGTTGGATCTGGTCGTGTGCATCACTGAGGGTATCCCCACCCGTGACATGCTGACAGCGTATCACTTCCTGAAGAAAACCAAAACCCGGCTGGTCGGTCCCAACTGCCCCGGTGTCATAACTCCCGGACAGTGCAAATTGGGCATCATGCCCGGTTTCATCCATAAAGAGGGCAAGGTCGGATTAATCTCGCGTTCCGGCACGCTGACCTACGAAACTGTAGGGCAGCTTTCGGCATTGGGATTGGGACAATCTACCTGTATCGGTATCGGCGGCGATCCGGTCATCGGGTCCACTTTCACCGACCTGTTGAAGCTCTTCAACGAGGACGCCGATACTGAAGCGGTTGTGATGATCGGAGAGATCGGCGGGACAGCCGAAGAGGCTGCCGCGGAATACGTCAAAGCCAATTTCAAAAAGCCGGTGGTTGCCTTTATCGCTGGTCAGACTGCGCCCCCAGGGAGACGAATGGGACACGCAGGCGCCATCATCGCCGGCGGTAAGGGCACAGCCGCAGAAAAGATGTTGGCTTTGCAGGCTGCAGGGATTGCGGTGTGTAAATCACCTGCTGAAATCGGCAGGAAAGTCAAGGATATACTAAAGTAACCGAGGCATACGATGAGCGACATCATTCGCTACGAAGCGAAAGAAAAAGACATTGTCATTATTATAGATAGAGATCTCTGCAAGGGCTGTGACATCTGCGTGCAGGTCTGCAAGCAGGATGGCTTGAAATTAGTGGACGCTCCGGACAAGTGGGAAGGCGCATCGGTCGAAATGATAAATCCCGAGTTGTGTAATTTCTGCAAGCTTTGCGAAATTCAGTGCCCTGACTTTGCCATCCGGGTTCTGCGCAAAGATGAGGAGGGAACTATCACCATTGGAAAGTCCAAGAAGACCTCCGCTGAACAATGACAACTGCCGCAAGCCGGCTCAGGTCGGATAACCAAGTTAACAAATTGAAAACAACCGAGGGGAGAAATGTCTTCTGATCGATCTGATGGATCAGGTATAGTTTTTTGGCAGGGTAATGAAGTGGTGGCTGAGGCCGCCATTGCCGCCGGGTGCCGGTTTTACGCGGGATACCCCATCACGCCGTCATCTGAAATCGCTCACGTGATGGCAGAAAGGCTCCCGCAGGTCGGCGGTAAATTCATCCAGATGGAGGATGAAATCGCTTCCATGGGCGCAATTATCGGCGCATCCTTGACCGGCGTGAAATCCATGACAGCCACGTCTGGTCCGGGGTTCTCGCTGAAGATGGAAAACATCGGCTATGCCTACATGGCTGAAGTCCCGTGTGTGATTGTTAACGTCATGCGAGGAGGTCCTTCTACCGGTCTACCGACCGCCATCGGACAATCCGACGTCCAACAAGCGCGCTGGGGTACGCATGGTGATCATCCCACCATCGCTTTGGCTCCCGCTTTTCACCGTGAGATATATCTCAGCACCATCAAGGCTTTCAACCTTTCCGAAAAATATCGCATCCCGGTCATGCTGATGCTTGATGAAGTTCTGGCTCATATGAGTGAAGGCATGAGAGTTCCTGAACCCTCTGATTACCACCTGGTTGACCGGGTCAAGCCGTCGGTTACTCCCGAAGAGTACTTTCCCTATGACACTCGTTTCGGGGACGTACCTCCCATGGCATCATACTTCGAGGGTTTCCGGTTTCACGTTACCGGGTTAAATCACACCAAGACCGGTTTTCCTACCACTAATCCGGATATCTGCCAAAGCGAAGAGGAGCGCATGATTCGCAAGGTCATGAAAGACGCTGACGCTTTGGCTGAGTACGAGTCCTACTTGCTGGACGATGCTGAAATCGCCATCTACGCGTTTGGTTCGACGGCCCGGGGAGCACGGGGGGCAGTGGATGAAGCCAGAAAACAGGGCATCAAGGTTGGTCTGTTTCGTGCCATTACTTTATGGCCCTTTCCTGATAAGGCGATCTATGCCTTGGCCAAACGAGTCAAAGCCTTTGTGGTTCCGGAAGTCAATTTGGGTCAGATGATTCAGGAAGTTGAACGCGCAGCACATCGGGACATGCCGATCGTGGGCGTCAACAAGGTCGGCGGAATTCCTATTCCGCCGTCTGAGATCCTGAGTAAGATCAAGGAGGTGGCGAAAAATGGCTAAGGCTGCGATAGATTACCTGTACTATCTGAGGGCGGATAAACTTCCGCATATGTGGTGCCCGGGCTGCGGTATTGGAATTGTCGTCAAAGCGATGATCGGCGCCATCGATGATCTTGGCTGGGATAAAAACGACATCGCAGTGATTTCGGGGATCGGATGCACTTCCCGTGCTCCGGGATACCTTGACATGAACACGCTGCATACCACTCATGGCCGCGCGCTGACTTTTGCCACGGGTGTAAAGATGGCGCAGTCGACCAAGCACGTCATCGTCATCTCCGGCGACGGCGACGCCACCGCTATCGGCGGCAACCACTTCATCCATGCCTGCCGCAGAAACATCGACATCACCGAAATTATCGTCAATAATAATATCTACGGTATGACCGGAGGGCAGTTCAGCCCGACGACCCCCTATGGCGCCAAAGCTGCCACGACACCCTACGGCAATATCGATCCATCATTTGATTTGGTGGAACTGGCGAAGGGCGCCGGAGCGACCTATGTTGCCCGCGCCTCGGTCGATAACGGCCGGATGATGCAGAAATTGTTGCGCGACGGCATGGAACACCACGGATTCTCTGTGATCGAAGTGCTGGCAAACTGCCACACTCAATTCGGTCGTCGTAACAAAATGTCCGATGCTGTGACGATGATCGACTGGATCGCCAACCGGGTTGTTGCCAAAGCCAAGGCGGATAAAATGACTCTGGAAGAGCTGGAAGGAAAGGTAATCACCGGGTTGATGTATCAGAACAAGGAGCGTCCGGAATATACGGACGAATACGATAAACTGATCGAACGGGTGCAGGCGAAGACGTCGGCGAAAGCGGGGAGCGGTAAATGAGTAACCGATACGAGGCTCGATTTTCAGCTGTCGGGGGACAGGGAGTACTTCTGGCCGGACAAGTCTTGGCTTCGGCAGGGCAGAAATATGAGGGGCGCTATTCGATCCAGACGCCAACCTATACGGCTCAGGTGCGTGGAGGTCCCACCAAGGTGGACGTGATTTTGGACGACGAACCGATTATGTACCCTGAAACCACAGCAATCAACTTCTTCCTATCCCTGGCGCAGGGCTCTTACAATGCCTTTCTTCATGATTTGCGTTCGGATGCGATCGTAGTCGTCGACCCGAACCTGGTGACCAAGATAAATCCTAAGTACAAGACGTATCAGGTGCCCGTCATTGAGATCACCAAAGCCAAGATCGGGAAGATGATCATGTCGGCAGTGATGGCCCTGGGTATTATGATCGAACTGACCGGCGCAGTTTCCAAGGAAGCCATCGAAAAAGCCCTCATCGATGCAGCTCCCAAGGGCACCGAAGAACTTAATTTGAAGGCGCTGCACCTCGGTTATGAAGAGGCAACGCGTCTTAAACAAGGCGGTTGATCAGCCCCCGATCATCAAGACGGTTGATGGGCGTGCTCTGCTGATTATAAGAATCAATTCTGAGGCTTGACCGGAGCGGTCGAGCTTTTATACCAAGAGGCTATCCATTCAATGGAACGAACATTGTTAATTATCAAACCGGACGCTGTGAAAGCTTCACGCTCCGGTGAAATCCTCAAAATGGTTGTGGATGCAGGATTTGAAGTAATAGCCATGCGGATGACCCTTTTGACTCGTGAACAGGCAGCGAAATTCTACGCAATTCATGAAGGGAAACCTTTCTTTAACCCTCTGCTTGATTACATGACCTCCGGAAAAGTCATCCCGGTTGCGTTGGAACGTGAAAACGCTGTAACCAAATTGCGTGAAGTGCTGGGCGCTACAGATCCAGCCAAAGCAGCTCCGGGGACGATCAGAGCTCTGTTTGGAACGAATATCGAACATAATGCCGGACATGGATCAGATTCTGTGGAAAACGGACGTATCGAGACCGCTTTTTTCTTTGGAGAAATGGAATTCTGATCTCATCCGATCCCGCTGGAATAATATAACCCGCAACAATATCAAATAATTATGGAACCTAACGAATTAAGCTCGATCATCAACGAGAAACTTCGATCGGGCGGAGGAGCATTGAATCCGCCTGACTCTGAGAGTATAACGGACTTCCTGCGCATCGTCGTGGTCGGCGTGGGCACGATGGGCCAAGGGATCGCCCAAAACGCCTCCCAGGTTGGTATCGACGTCCTGCTCATCGAAAAAAACCAAGAGTCGCTGAAGGCATCGATTGCCGGTATCGAAGAAAACATTAACCACGAAATCAGCCGCTGGGCTAAAACGGAATCCGACAAAAAAGCGATCATGTCCAGAATTGTAGGCAGCGTTGATTTTTCAGATGCCGCTGACAAGCCCCTGGTGATTGAAGCGCTGCCGGACAATCTTGAACTCAAGAAAACGGTGTTTTCGCGTTTGGATAAAATCTGCAACCCGGATACCGTGTTTATCACCAATACGTCGACGCTGTCCGTAACCGAAATCGCGGCAGCCACCGACCGTGAGCGCAGAGTCATCGGGTTGCATTTTTTAAATCCGGTCACGAAGACGTCCGTTGTCGAGGTCGTACGCGGTCTTAAAACCTCCAATCGCACCTTCGAACGTATCCGGCATTTCGCCGTTCAACTCAACAAAACGCCCATTGAAGTGTTTGAATATCCCGGATACGTCACAACCCGCATCATCCTGCCGATGATCAATGAAGCGATGTATGTGTTGATGGAAGGTGTAGCTTCAGCAGAAGGCATCGACACAGCGCTGAAACTGGGCTACAACATGGAGTTGGGTCCTCTGGCGCTGGCAGACCAGATGGGCTTGGATGAAGTGATGATCTGGATGGAATCGCTCTTTCGCGAACTGGGCGATTTGAAGTATCGACCCTGTCCCTTGCTGCGTAAAATGGTGCGCGCCGGTCACCTGGGTAAAAAGACCGATCGGGGCTTCTTCAACTATGATGAGAACGGGCGCATTATCCGCAAGGGGGTGGCAGAATGAAAATCCTGATTTTAAACTGCGGTTCTTCCTCGATCAAATACCAATTCATCGAGACTGAGACGCGCATCGTTCTCGCCAAAGGGTCGGTGGAGCGCATAGGAATGAAAGGCGCCATCCTCAATCACCAACGCCATGATGGCGACAAGGTTAAACTGGTCGGTGAGATTGTCGATCATCAGGTTGGTGTGGAATACATTCTATCAATCCTGCTATCGGAGAATCACGGCGTTATAAAGGATCGCTTGGAAATCGAAGCGGTCGGTCACCGGGTGGTACACGGCGGCGAACGGTTCACCGGTTCGGTGTTGATTAACGAAGAAGTCATGGATGGCTTGCAGGAGTGCATCGAACTGGCTCCACTGCACAATCCTCACAACATCAAGGGTATTCGTGCCAGCCAGAGGCTACTCCCCAGTGTTCCCATGGTAGGTGTCTTCGACACTGCTTTCCATCACACTCTGCCTGATTATGCTTTCAATTATGGACTGCCCTACGTCCTCTACAAACGGTATGGCATCCGGCGCTATGGATTTCATGGGTCTTCGCATCTCTACGTCAGCCAGCGCGCCGCAGTCTTGTTGGAAAAGCCGATCGACACCGTGAACGTTATCACTTGCCACCTGGGTAATGGCTGCTCCATGGCAGCAGTCAAAGGCGGAAAATCGGTCGACACGACCATGGGATTCACGCCGGTTGAAGGTCTGTTGATGGGTACTCGTTGCGGCGATCTTGATCCTGCAGCCATCCTTCACATCATGGGTCAGGAAGGGCTGTCTCTCAGCGAAGCCAATGCTATGCTGAACAAGCATTCCGGTATGTACGGAATCAGCGGCGTTTCCAGCGACATGCGGGAAATCATTCAGGAGGCGGAAAAAGGTCATCCGCGCGCCAAACTGGCGTTCGATGTATTTTGCTATCGAGTCAGGAAATATATCGGAGCATATGCTGCCGCCATGGGTGGGCTGGACGCCATCGTTTTCACGGGTGGTATCGGTGAAAACGCTCCTCAAGTCCGAGCTGCCTCGCTGATTGGGTTGGAATTTTTGGGAGTCGTACTCGATCCGGGGCTTAATACCTGGAGCAGCCAGTCAGAACGTGCCATTCATGATCAGAACTCCAAGGTCGCGGTCATCGTCATCCCGACCAACGAAGAGTTGGTCATAGCGATAGATACCGATCGGATTATCAGCGAAAAGAAAAAGGCAACAAGCTAAAGGTACTTTCGTGAAATACAACATTGTGATCTACCAGGATGAGGATGGCGTTTACATTGCCGAATGCCCTTCGATTCCAGGATGCGTCAGTCAAGGAATCACGGAACAAGAGGCTGAAAAAAATATCCGTTCGGCAATCCAGGAGTGCCTTGAGGTAAGGAGGGAAAAAGGGTTGCCTCTGACAATCTCATCAAAGGTTGTTGAAGTATAATGCCTGACGTACCGGTACCGCGACCACGGGAAGTAATCAAAGTATTCGAGAAATTCGATTGGGAAGTAGCACGTCAACAGGGGAGTCACATCATCATGACTAAAGAGGGCAACCTGGCGACGCTTTCGATTCCTAAACATTCAACCGTTGCACGTGGTACTCTGAGAAGTTTGATCAGAAAGTCAGGATTATCTGTTGAGACATTTCTGAATGAATTATAATAACCAGATGTTCCCCTAATAGAAGTAAAATTCAGGCTATCAAATCACTTGAAACTCAAAATATGAACCAAATCCTCATAAAGAAGGTCCTGGCTGAAGGAGTCAAGGAATTAGTGATCAGCGTGCCACAGATCGCCAAGGCGCGCAAAGCCGGGCAATTCGTCATCGTGCGCGCCAACGACCACGGCGAACGCATTCCCCTGACGATTGCCGACGCTGACGCTAAAGCCGGAACCATTACTCTGATCTTCCAGGAGGTCGGTAAATCCACCCTGCTTCTGGGTTCCTTCAAGGAGGGTGAATTTATTCTGGATGTAGTCGGACCACTTGGCAAACCAACTCACGTGGAAAAGTTCGGAACGGTCGTATGTATAGGCGGAGGCATCGGCGTGGCTCCCATGCACCCCATCGCCTGCGCCATGAAAGAATCCGGTAATCACGTTATCGCCATTATCGGTGCGCGCAGCAAAGATCTACTCATCATGGAAGATCGGCTCCGGAATGCCTCTCATGAACTTCACATTTCCACCGACGACGGCACCTATGGCACGCACGGTTTCGTTACAGATATCCTGCAGAGCATCATCGACCGGGGTCAGAAAATCGATCTTTGTGTCGCCATCGGACCGGTACCCATGATGAATGCGTCATGCAGGTTGACCGCCAAATACAATCTGATGACAGTGGTCAGCCTTAATCCCATCATGGTGGATGGAACCGGGATGTGTGGAGCTTGCCGGGTGACGGTGGGGGGAAAAACCCGCTTCGTGTGTGTGGATGGTCCCGAGTTTGATGGTCATCAGGTCGATTTCACAGAGTTGGTTAAACGGCAACGCGGCTATCTGCCTCAAGAGAGGGCGTCCAAGGAGCAATTCCTGCACGAAGGTCCTCGCTGCTATGAACAGAGTCACTAACTAAAAATCAAAGGAATAGATAAATGCCACGGGAGAAAATCCCACGTCAACCCATGCCGGAACAGGATCCACAGATCCGGCGCCGCAATTTTGCAGAGGTGCCCTTCGGTTACTCACCTGAAATTGCGCAATTAGAAGCGCAGCGCTGCCTCTTCTGCAAGAAACCGAAGTGTGTTCAGGGATGTCCCGTAGGGATCGACATCCCCGGCTTCATCAAACTGATCAAAGAAGGCGATTTTGCCGGATCCGCACGCAAACTAAAAGAAGCCAACGCCCTGCCGGCAGTTTGCGGACGAGTCTGTCCTCAGGAAGAGCAGTGCGAAATCGTCTGCGTAGTCGGCATCAAGGATAAACCGGTCGCCATCGGACGCCTGGAACGCTTCGCCGCGGATTACGAACGCAATAACAATCTGGTGACCGTCCCCGATCTGCCGCCGCCAACCGGCAAGAAAGCCGCGGTCGTCGGTTGTGGTCCCGCAGGATTGACGGTAGCAGGCGAACTGGCAAAACTGGGTCATAAAGTGACCATTTTCGAAGCTCTGCACCAGCCTGGCGGTGTGCTGATGTACGGTATTCCCGAATTTCGTCTGCCCAAAGCCATCGTGGAGGCTGAGGTGGATTACGTCAAGAAATTGGGTGTAGAGATCATCTACAATGCCGTTATCGGGCGCTATATGACCGTGGATGAGGTGCTGGAAAGTTATGACGTCGTTTTCCTGGGTAACGGAGCTGGATTACCCTACTTCATGAACATACCCGGAGAAAACCTGAATGGTGTCTACTCTGCCAATGAATACCTGACACGTTCCAATTTGATGCGCGCCTACAAATTCCCCGAATACGACACGCCGATTGCAGTGTCGAAAAAGGTGGCGGTTCTGGGCGGCGGCAACGTGGCGATGGATTCGGCTCGGACCGCCATGCGGCTGGGAGCTGAAGAAGTCAGCATCGTCTACCGCCGCAGCCGCAAGGAAATGCCCGCCAGAGTCGAAGAGGTGCATCACGCAGAAGAAGAAGGGATCCAGTT
Source organism: bacterium (assembly GCA_026394195.1). GTDB lineage: Bacteria > Electryoneota > B3-LCP > B3-LCP > B3-LCP > JAPKYS01. The sequence continues at coordinate 24,776 of JAPKYS010000013.1, forward strand.
GCAGCTGCTCACCAACCCTATCGAAATTCAGGGGGATGATCAGGGTTGGGTGCGCTCCATGAAATGCATTCGCATGGAATTGGGCGAGCCCGATGCGTCCGGACGTCAGCGGCCTGTGCCGGTGGCAGGTTCGGAGTTTGAAATCGAAGTCGATACCGTAGTGGTTTCCATCGGAAACGGCGCGAACCCGTTGGTCAGCCAGACCACACCGGGCTTGGAAACCAACAAATGGGGCAACATCATTGCCGACGTGAAAACAGCAGCGACGTCGAAACCGGGTGTATACGCCGGTGGTGATATCGTGATCGGCGCTGCCACGGTGATTCTGGCAATGGGAGCCGGAAAAATAGCTGCCGCGGCGATGCATCGTTATATGATGGACATTCCTGAACCGGTGGAAGCCCCTCAGGCTGAGCCGGAAAAAAGTTAAGATCAGACCCTGGTGCGGCGGCTTTCGTTTAAGTCCCGCCACTGCCTGAACTGCGAGCTTGGTCTCAGCCCAGATGCTTGTCTCTGGCGATTGTATGTCTCCATGGCTAAAAATCCGCAGTTGCCAAGCAGGGTTCCATAAAAAAACCTTGACTTCGCAGCGAACGTTGTCTATATTTCGGATCTATGCTCCTTTCACTATCCAGATTATCAGCTGGTCCTCAAACTTTTGAACAGAGCGTACCGGCGCACCGGTATCTGGACGATAGTGCAATGTTCCCGGACGTTCTGTTCATTCGGGCAATCCTGGAAATGGAAGGCAACGCACTCCGTCTCGACCTCGAAACTCGAGTAAAGTGCTCCTTTGTCTGCGACCGTTGCGGCAGGACTTATAACCAGGAACATGATTGTAGTGACACGTTCTTTTACGCGTTTGAAGATGCGCAGCGATTACCAATGGATTCCGATCAGGCTCTTATTCCCCGCAACGCCGTAGATCTGGATATTACACAAGAAATCCGTGATACCGTCATCATCGGATTACCAGTCCAGTTTCTTTGCCGGGCTGATTGTAAAGGACTTTGCAGCAATTGCGGTGTTGATCTCAATCTTGAAACGTGCGCTTGCCCAAAACACCCTGTTGATCCCCGCTGGGCGGCGTTGCTTAAATTGAAAGACCAGGATTGATTGTTCAGAGCGTCCGAAGATTGATAAGCATTTAACCACCGGAGTATCAGTGCCAGTACCAAAGAGAAGACAGTCCAAATCAAGACGCGATAAGCGCCGCACCCACTTCAAACTCTCGCTCCCGGGACTCTCCAAATGCCCGAGCTGCGGCGAAATAAAAGCTCCGCACCGGGTCTGCCCGAATTGCGGATTTTATCGTGACCGTAAAGTCATCGTCCCTGAAGAAGCGAAATAGTGAATTGGGCAAGTCAACCATCTTGCCCTTCAAATAATCTATTACCGGCTCCCGGGATATGCGAATCGCCATAGATACCTTGGGCGGACAGCACGCGCCGGATGCTATCGTTGAAGGGGCTTTATCCGCCTCGAAGCGATGGGATCATCTGCGACTTACCCTGGTGGGCGATCCTGTAATTTTGAAGTCTCTGGTCGATCGATTTGATGGAGATGCCTCCAGGATTACCATCAAGGAAGGTCCGGGACTGATCGCCGAAGGTGACAGCCCGGTTGAGGCTTTGGCGTCCCAACCGGATGCCTCCATCATGGTTGCACTTGATCTATTGCGCCGCGCCGAAGTCGAAGCAGTTGTATCAGCCGGAAGTACGGGAGCGCAGATCGTCGCATCGATCAGGATGCTCGGATTGTTAGAGGGGGTGTTACGTCCGGCGATTGGGAGCTACTTCCCTACGACCAGCGGAAGGAGTTTCATCATTGACGTTGGCGCCAATATTTCCTGCCGTCCTATTCATCTGCTCCAATTTGCAGCCATGGGCGCCTTGTTTCGGCAGCATGCTGATGGAATTGTAAAACCGAAAATTGGCTTGCTTTCAGTTGGCGAAGAGAGTTCAAAAGGGACCGAAATCATCCGTGAAGCTCACGAGCTCATGCAGATTGTACCCCAACTCAACTTCATCGGCAACATTGAAGGGAATGACATCTTCAGCGGCAAAGCGGATGTGATCATCTGCGATGGTCTTCTGGGCAACGTGCTGCTGAAATTTGCTGAATCCATACCGCTGATGCTGAATCATTGGTCCAAAGAAATTCCCCAATCAGATAAAGAGTGTTCCTCCATTTTGAATCACCTGGTCAGATCCTTCGATTACGAAGAATTCGGCGGTGTGCCGCTGCTGGGCGTCAATGGCGTCTCCATGATCTGTCATGGTCATTCATCGTCCAAGGCGATTAAGAATGCTATTGGCGAGGCAATCAAAATGGTGAACTTGCGCGTGAACGAACAAATCCGAGAACAGTTGACGACCATGGGGCACTGGTCAGCTATGATTAAAACCAGGGCGTTGCTGCATCGCTTCCGCCGCTGGTCAGCAGGAGATAAGACTTGAAACCACGATCAATGATCATTGGAACTGGGCACTACGTACCATCCAGAATTCTCACCAATGCCGACCTGGAAAAAATAGTCGACACCAGCAATGACTGGATCGTGGAACGTACCGGTATCCACGAGCGGCATATCAAGGCTGATGACGAAAATACGTCCGATATGTGCATCAAGGCCGGCGAAAGAGCACTCCAGCAATCCGGGTTGACTGCCAAAGATCTTGATATGATTATCATTGGGACAGTCACGGGTGACATGCGGTTCCCAGCCACCGCCATATTTGTGCAATCCGGTTTGGGTGCGGTAAATGCCGCGGCATTGGACATCTCAGCAGCCTGTTCGGGTTTTTTGTACGGACTTGTACTGGCAGACGGTTTGATCGCATCCGGGAAATACCGTTATATCCTGGTAATCGGTTCAGAATCACTCACCAACATGACCAATTGGGAAGACCGCAATACCTGCGTTCTTTTCGGTGATGGCGCCGGAGCCGCCGTTGTTACGGCTTCTGATGGGACGCGCGGTATCATTTCATCTTATCTGGGCGCTGATGGAACCTTGGCGAAACTGCTCTGGGCGCCCGGCGGAGGGACTGCCAATCCCATTTCCCATGAAATGATTGATAAGAAGTTGCATTTACTTCATATGGCGGGCAAAGAAGTCTTTTTGCATGCCGTCAAAGCCATGTGTGATGCTGCTCTGAAGGCGCTCAGCCTTGCTGAAATGTCACCGGATGACATCGATCTACTGATTCCACACCAAGCCAACATCCGGATTATCGAAGCGACAGGCAAGCGTCTTGGTATACCCAAAGAAAAAGTCTACGTGAATATCGACCGCTTCGGAAACACCTCTTCCGCCTCTGTGCCGATCGCTATCGATGAGGCTCGGCGCAATGGGATTCTTAAGCCTGGGATGACCTGCCTGACGGTTGTTTTCGGCGGTGGATTTACCTGGGCGTCAGTGGTAATCAAATTCTAATAACGCAGCAATTAGATGACCAAAATTGCTTTCATATGTCCCGGTCAAGCCTCACAAGTTGTTGGCATGGGAAAAGATCTGGCTGATGCCTTTCCGCAGGCAAGGCAGAGATTTGCACAGGCTGACGATATTATGCGAGCGCCTTTATCGAAAATCTGCTTCGAAGGACCCGAAGAGTTATTAAAGCAGACCAAATATACTCAAGCAGCGCTTTACGTCCATAGCGCTATTGTGGCGGATCTGCTGGCGGAAAGAGGGATTAAACCAGAGATGGCTGCTGGTCATAGCCTCGGTGAGTATTCTGCTCTCTATGCTGCCGGCTCCATTGACTTCGAAGCCGGTTTAAATGTGGTCAAGGTGCGCGGTGAAGGAATGCAATTTTCGTGTGAGCAAAACCCTGGAACCATGGCTGCGGTCATGGGATTGGAGGAAGATCAGATTCGCCAGGTCTGCCGGGAAGCAGCTTCGGCAGGAATTGTTCAACCTGCAAATTTCAATTCACCCGGACAGGTGGTTATCTCCGGCAGTGTTGACGGCGTGAAAAAAGCGATGGATCTGGCTAAATCCGCAGGCGCCAAACTGGTGAAAGAACTGGTTGTTTCAGGCGCATTCCATTCACCCCTGATGGAACCTGCCCGGGAATCTCTCTTTGCCGCCCTGGATGTATTGAAAATTTCTCAGCCGTGTTGTCCAGTCTATGCAAATGTAACCGCTTCGCCCGTTCGGGAACCGGACTTGATCCGACAGCGATTAAAAGAGCAGCTGCTCTCGCCGGTACTCTGGATGCAGTCGATCCAAGCGATGGTAAAGGACGGGGCGCAGCTTTTCCTCGAAGTCGGTCCGGGACAGGTTTTGACGGGACTACTCAGACGGATCGATAAATCAGCCCAGGGATATGAAGTAGGCAACCCGGAAACCCTATCGAAAGCCTTTGAACAACTCAAGGCGCAATAACAGACCTTTAAATAACAAAAGACCTTCAGGAGGTACACATGGCGTTAGCAGACAAAGTAAAAGAAATCATCGTGAACGAATTAGGTGTGGATATGGCCGAAGTCGTCCCGGAAGCGTCGTTCATCAATGATTTGGGAGCGGACTCGCTTGGGACTGTCGAACTGGTTCTCGCATTCGAAAAAGAATTCGGCATCGAAATTCCCGAAGAAGACGCTGAAAAAATGACGACGGTAGGGGATGCGATCAATTATCTCAAAGGGCGTCTGGGCGATCAATAAGTCGAGAAACTAAACTGGAATGACCATGAAAAACCGGATCGTTGTAACCGGGATGGGAGTCGTGACTCCTATCGGCAATACTGTGCCGGAATTTTGGGATGGCTTGAAATCGGGCCGGAGTGGGGCAGGACCTATCACGCGCTTTGACTCCTCGCAGCATACAACTCATTTCGCCTGCGAAGTTAAAAACTTCGATATAGCGGGTTACATTCATCCGCGCGAAGCCAAGCGTATGGACGTCTTCTGCCATTACGCCATCGCCGCTGCCGAGCAAGCCATTCAGCAAGCCGGAGTGAACGAAACCAGTTGCGATAAAGATCGTGTTGGGGTTATCATTGGATCCGGAATTGGGGGAATACCCATCTTCGAGGCGCAGTGTCGTGAGATGTTTGAGGGTGGAGCCCGGCGGATCAGCCCATTCTTTATCCCGACGATGATTTCTGACATTGCTGCGGGGCATATCTCCATAAAGTATCAGTTGCGCGGAATCAATTATGCCACCACTTCAGCCTGTGCCACCGGCAGCCATGCCATCGGCATTGCCATGCGCCATCTGCAGTTTGGTGACGCTGACGTTATCGTGGCGGGTGGAGCTGAAGGAGCCATCACCCCGATGGGTGTTGCTGGATTTAATTCCATGAAAGCGCTGTCTGATCGAAATGATGATCCGGAACACGCCAGCCGCCCCTTCGACTTGACCCGGGATGGTTTTGTCATGGGTGAAGGATCCGGAATATTAGTCTTGGAGACGCTCGAGCACGCGCAAAAACGTGGAGTCCAGGTTCTTGCTGAATTCAAAGGTTTGGGATTCAGCGCCGATGCCCACCATATCACTGCTCCGGCTCCGGGCGGGGAAGGCGCCGCCCGTGCCATGAAGGCTGCGCTTGCCGACGCTGGCATAAAACCCGAAGACGTCGACTATATCAATGCTCACGGCACCTCAACCCCCTATAACGATAAAACTGAAACCGAAGCCATTAAAACGGTTTTCGGAGACTATGCCGGAAAGATCAGCATCAGCTCGACGAAATCGATGACCGGTCATCTTCTGGGCGCTGCTGGGTCGGTCGAATCAGTAGCGTGCATCCTCGCCATCCATAATGGCGTAATTCCGCCGACCATCAACTATTCGACCCCCGATCCTGAATGCGATCTGGATATTACGCCAAACCAACCGAAAGAAAAGAAAATTCGCATCGCGCTGAACAATGCCTTTGGTTTCGGAGGCCACAACGCCTGCTTGATATTGTCAGCATTCGAAGGATAAGCTCTGGTGTGGTTGCTGAGATGGAATCGGTGGAGGTCATTGAATCTAAAGCCGGATTTGCGGCATAATCTGAGAGCTCTGGAACAACGCATTCACCACACGTTCAGAGATCCTCGATTGTTGCTGCAAGCCCTCAAACACCGCTCGTACCTGGATACCAGTGGTGAAAAGCGGGTGCAATCCAATGAACGGCTGGAGTTTCTGGGGGATGCGGTCCTGGATCTCGTGGTATCGGACCACTTTTTCCGAACTGAGGTCAATGAAGACGAAGGCGCCCTGACCAATTTTAAATCAACAATTGTCAGCGGCGCCGTTTTAGCTACTCAGGCGCGCAAAATCGGGCTGGGTGAGTATCTGCTGCTCAGCGAAAATGAAGCAAAATCGGGTGGGCGTTATCGTGACTCCATCTTGGAGGATGCGCTTGAAGCGTTGATTGGTGCCATTTACCTGGATGGAGGAGTGAAACCGGCACATCGCTTCGTCCAGCAGTTTCTGCTCTCGGATAGCGAAAAAATCCTGGCGATCAAGTCGTTCCAGAATTACAAGAGCATCCTGCAGGAGTACGCTCAGGGTCGAGGATCTGATCCTCCTGTGTACACCGTTTTAGAGGCGACCGGTCCGGATCACGATAAACGCTATTTGGTCGAAGTTTGCCTCGAAGGGAAAATCGTTGGTCAGGGGCGGGGACGCAGCAAGAAAGAGGCGGAGCAGCGGGCTGCTGCTGAAGGGGTGAAACAATTGACTATTTAGGAAGGTGCCATGATGAAATGGTTGAAGTCAATAGTAGCAACTGTGCTTGTCCTGATCGGTCTCGAACTGTTTTTGGGTCTGATGAATCTGATTTTTCCTTGGGATGCTATGGTGCAGCGAGCTTGTGTTCGTAGACAGGAATTTTTAACGAATAAAGAATTTGATTTACGAGGTCAATATTATCGTGATTCTGATCTCTTCTGGCTACTTAAACCCAATTGGCAGATCGGTGGGAAGATAGTTAACAGCAAGGGGTTCAGAGGTCCTGAATTTGACATCCAAAAACCTGAAAGAACCATCAGAATAATATGTCTGGGGAATTCTTGTACGTTTGGATGGGTTGACCGTTACAAAGATACATATCCGGCATTATTGTGGTCTCAACTGGCTCAATCGTATCCCTCGAAAAAAATCGAAGTCATTAATTGCGGTATTGAGGGTTATAGCACTTATCAGATTCTGAAAATGTGGGACAAGTCGATTTCATCATTAAGACCGGATTTTGTTACCATCTATACCGGTCATAACGACCTCATCTATTCTCCCTTCAAGGAGGATAAAGAGATTAAAATTTCAAGATGGCAATGTAATATTTCTAATCTACTTTATACTTCCCGAATAATAACGGTAAGCAGTGCCATTAAAAATCAAATTATAAAATTGATCAATAGAAACAAGGATTTTACCAGCCCTTATTATTCAGATCGAGGGATTTTAAGACGAGTTTCAATCACGGACTACGAAATGAACTTGAGTGCTTTGACTGAAAAGATTATCGCCGCCAAAGCAGTTCCCATACTTGTTACTTCGCCTATTCAGCCTCGATATCCGTTTTGCCCCTTCCCAAGGCCGATCGTTCGCGTTGAAGACCGGAAACAGATAGTTCATTGGCTGACTGCTGAGACTGTCAGCCGATTTTGGGAGGATCGTTTAAACCAAAGCGGAAATTATCAGAGTGAATTGGATAGAGCCTTGGTAAAGCTCAAAACGGATCCAAGCTGGCCTATATCCTATTTCAAAGCAGCAGTTTGTTATTCCGCATTGGGTGACTCGGACAATGCTAATAAATATTTCTTCCTCGCAGATTCTTTGGATACGCTCCGCCGCGATTTTGAAGCCTATAATCAAATCATGAGGAAGATTACCCTCAAATATCAAGCGCCTCTGGTGGATTTAGCCAATATTATGAATAAAGGAGATACCACAATCCTGTACTCTGGAGATGGTTATCATCCAAACGAAGCGGGTAATATTCGGATAGCTGAAGAACTTTTCAAGGTGGTCTATGTCCTCATTAAATTCGATAGTACTCTAACACAGTAATATCGAATTATTCGATTTTCACTCTGACCAATAATCAATAAGTTCATCATATAGGAGCTTCACATGTCCGATTTCTTAACCGATTACCAGTTAGAGTTGCAGCAGCTGGCTCGGCGCATCGCTGAAGAAAAGGTGCGGCCTCGCGCCGCGGAATGCGATCGCACCGGCGAATTCCCCTGGGATCTGATCAAAACCTTCGCCGACGTCGGTTTTTACGGCGTCTACATCGATGAGAAATACGGCGGGAGCGGTGGGGGTGTGATGGAACTGGTGATCATCACCGAAGAGCTTTCCCGAGCCTGCGGCGGCATTTCACTGGCGGTCGCCGCTACGGCTTTGGGAGCTTTTCCGATCATGTTGGGGGGAACCGACGAGCAGAAAGACCGCTGGCTGCCGGGAATAGCAGCCGGAAAAACGCTCACCGGCTTCGGTCTGACCGAACCCGGAGCAGGTTCGGATGCTTCCAACATGAAGACGACTGCCGTCCTGGATGGCGACTACTACATCCTCAACGGTGTCAAACACTTCATCACCAATGCCGGGGTGGCGAAGTTGTACACAGTCATCGCCTCGACCGATCCGTCCAAAGGCATCATGGGGACGTCTGCCTTCGTCGTCGAAGAAGGCATGCCCGGGTTCTCCTACGGCAAGGAAGAGGACAAGATGGGCATCCGCGCGTCAATGACGCGCGAACTGATCTTCCAGGACTGTAAAGTGCCGAAAGGAAACCTGTTAGGCAAGCCGGGGCGCGGCTTCATCAATGCCATGCAGACGCTGGATCGTTCCCGGCCCGGCGTGGCAGCCCAGGCCCTTGGCATTGCCCAGGGAGCATTCGACCTGGCTGTCGATTACGTACGGAAGCGCCAACAGTTCGGCCAGTCTATCGCCGAATTCCAGGGCATCCAGTGGATGCTGGCTGATCTCGCCACCGAGATTGAATCCGCCCGAGCGCTGCTCTACAAGACGGCGCGGTTGATTGACTCCGGAGCCACCAATATTTCCAAATTTTCCGCCATGTCCAAGTTGAAGTGCTCGGACGTCGCCATGCGGGTTACCACCGACGCCGTGCAGCTCTTCGGAGGCTACGGCTACATGCGCGATTACCCCATCGAAAAGTACATGCGCGACGCCAAGATCACCCAGATCTACGAAGGCACCAACCAGATTCAGCGCATGGTCATCGGCAAGAATTTACTGAAGGAAGCGCAGCAGAAGGGGTAGGAAAATAATTGCAAAATGCAAATTTTAAATTTTGGGTGGCTCAGGTTGAGCCACCCTTTTTGATTTTATCTTCAGAAAAATCTGCTAAATTATACTTGATAATACTTGAAAAAATACCTATTATTTACTCGCTATCGAGCATTTATTCCACTTGTCTGATCCTCCGTAAGTCATCAAAGGAGACTATCATGCTGCGCAAAGCCGTCTTCATTCTGCTTGCTCTGGGTTTCATTTGTGTCATCGCCTACTCGCAAAATCCTTCTAATTCGGCCAACAAAAATGCCGAAACGCACTACAGCAAAGCTCAGAAGTTTGTAGAGAAAAAGAAATTCGATGCGGCCGTCGAAGAGTTCAAAACTGCAATCGGGATGGATTCCAACTACGTCGATGCCTGGGCTCAACTTGGTCAACTTTATTATTACAGCGGGCTGAGGAATGCGGTGGGTAAAAGCTGGTCAGCCACCGATCCGATGTGGGGGCAAGCGGATCAAGCGCTCAGCCGAGCCATCGAATTAGGCTGCGAGGAACCTCTGGTTTATTCCCAGCGCGGCAAGATTAGGTTCCATCGTGGGCCGAGGGAGGGAGTGAAAAGGGACTTCGAGCATGCGATTCAGAAGTATGACTCAACCATCAGTTTAAATCCTGATCTTCCCGCTAATTATGTGGGACGGAGTTTTGCATATTGTAATCTCTGGTGGCTGAGCCAATCCGGAGGAAAACAAGACTCACTGGTTCGTTTAAATGCCTTGAATGATCTTCTCATCGCGCGAAGATTGAAACCCGATTATTTAGAAGCGTACAAGAGTCTAGGCTGGTTCTATGATCTTGATAGACAGCGAGATTCCGCGATTGTTGCTTATACCAGGTGCATCGAGTTAGATCCCAAGGATGCAGAGATATTTTATAATCGCGCTCGGGATTACAATTCTAACCGGGAATATGACAAAGCTATTGCCGATTACACGCAGGCAATAAAGCTCATACCCGATAATGGTAGATTCTACAGCGAGCGCGCTTCGGTCTACGCGAATTCAGGTAAAAAGGAAGAAGCTTCTCAGGATTATAACAAAGCCATTGAACTCCAGCCTGAGAATGCTAACGGATATCGCACCCGTGGATTTTACTATGTGGGACAGAATAATTACGACGCTGCGATTAAAGATTTCAGCACTGCGATAGACTTGGGAGATTGGCGCTCAATCGGTCATCGTGGGCATTGCTATATTGATAAAGGTGAATATGACAGCGCTATGGCTGACTTCAACTCACTGGCTGAGAAATGGCCCACAATGGGACAGGAAGGTCGCGGTGAGACTCCTAATCCTTTTCGCGGACGGGGTCAGATTTATGCGATTAAAAAGGATTTCGATGCCGCTATCAACGCATGCACCGAAGCCTTGAAATATCAACCGAACTGGGATGCAATCTACTCGGATCGGGCGGGATATTACGTCCAAAAAGGCGACTATGAGCGTGCCATACCAGATTTGACTAAGTGTATTCAGTTACGCCCTAAGAGCGCAGACTACTGTAATGCTCGTGGTGATGTGTACATGAATTCAGGCAAATTAGATCAGGCGACTCAGGATGTGGATAAAGCGTTGGAATTAGATCCTAAACACTATGATGCCACTATAACCCGCGGAGAGATTTACACTCGGCAAGGAGAATATTCAAAAGCTCTCAACCAGATAAGTAGAGCCATTTCACTTCACTCCGATTGGTCCAGCGCCTATTATTATCGAGCCTTGACCTATAAGGCGATGGGCAATACTTCTAAAGCGATTGATGACCTTAAAAAATGTATTGAATTAGGTGGATACCAAGACGCAAAAGAGGTACTGGTGGAACTGGAAAAATGAAGAACAATAACTATAGAAACAGTATTACGGAGGTCAAGATGAGAAATCTGACATCGGCTGCAATATGCTTAATAATCGTGCTGGGAATGGTCTCTCCCTGTTTATCGGAAACGGGGAGCGGCAAGGGAGAATTCATCTGCGACAAGTTCGAAAAGGATGCTCCCGCGGTGTTCTGGAATGTCGTCAATCAGGACAACCTTTTCAAGATCAAGCAGGGCAATGGAGTCGTAGAGATCAAAGGCAGCGCGGCTAAGCAGATTTATGCAGCCTATGAATTTGCTGTCAACTTTCCGCCACGAGATTTCTGGATATCAGTAGATGCTAAAATCGCCAAAGGGAGCACAGGAGGTTTCTCGCTGGGAGTCAGAACGACCTATCCTGATTGGGAAAATCCACTGCAAAGGGATTTCTTTATCAACCTCGATCGTGGATGGAACGCCACGATCTATAATGCTCAGCTTCCCAAACCGCAGCGCTATCATGCTCCCACAATTAATACCCACAAGAATCCCATTGGCGATGAAGATAAAAATTTCCACACCATGAAAATCGCCTATAATAGCCAGACTAAAACCATGAGCGCTTATCTCGATGAACTTCTTCTCGGAGAAGAGGTGATCGATTGGAATCTGGACAAAGGTCTGAATTTCCGATTTTGGACCTGGTGCGGCGATAATGAAAAGCGAAAAATAGACGTCTTCTTCTCGAATTTTCAATCCAACCTTCCCTGGGATCTCCTGCATTAAAACTGCGATAAATCGCGAGAAAATAGCACAGGGCGACCCACCGGGCCGCCCTTGTTTGTTTTCTCTCGCGACTCGAATCTCGTGACTCGTGTCTACTTCATCAATACCATCTTCTGGCTGGCAGTGAAATCCCCCGCTTGTATCCGGCAGATGTAAATGCCCGACGCCAGCTTCGATCCATCGAAGGTTATTTCGTGCGAACCGGCTTCCCGCATACCGTTCACCAGCTCTGCTACCTTCTTACCCGAAATATCGTAGACCGATAGTTTCACCAAGCTTGAAGTTCGCAGTTCGTAGCTGATCGCTGTGGTGGGGTTGAAGGGGTTGGGGTAGTTCTGGTTGAGAGCGTAGCGGTCGGGAATCGGTTCTGCAGCTATGGTGCTATATTCATCGAACACGTCGCCGGTCACGAAGGATTCACCTATCCAGGGATTACCATCGCATACCGTCGATTTGGTGATGGTGAAGAAACTGCTGTCGACTACCGTGTTCGGGTAGGTTCCCACGTAAGAGATGAAGTATAGCGTCCCAGAAGATATGCTGCCGGCGATGTTCTGGGTCAGAATACGCGACGGATTGGTTCCACCCGGCAGCGTGCGTGAAATCGGTCCAAAGACCGTTGTGTATTGGTTGGCTGAATCACGTACCTTGTTCCACAGGGAAAATGTGGTCGGAGTGGCGGCTAACACGTGGATGTTGACGCTATAGGGGAAACTGCCGCCGTTGGCAGGGATGACAACGGGTGGATTGACGGGATTGACGGTCACATCCAGCGTTGGGGCGCTTCCCGCAGGCCTGACGTCCGTGGTGAAGAGATAAGCTCGACCGCTCTGCGGAGCCGTCGCCGCGGCGTCGTGCAGAGTATACCAGAAAGTGACCTCGATACCGTCCGAGTGGTCCGGGCTCTCGATGCCCACCGTAGAATAGGGATTATCCGTCAGATCGCCTGCTACCTCGGTGATGGTGTTGTATTGGAAGATGATCTTGCCATCGCCCGTCGGAGTGGGGTAGAAGGCCGGATCCAACAGAATCACTTCGAAGGTTTCCTGCGGATAGGGGGTACCCAGCGTCTGCACCCGCGACCATTCGACGATGTAGCGGTGGTTCGCAGCGTCATACTTGCTGAAAACATGCCCCGTAACCGTGGTCAGATCATCCCAGAAGGGCGCAATGATACCGTAAGGACCCGGCACGGATGGGATGGGGTAGTTGCGGAAATCGGTGTAGGATACGTCTGCATGAGTGGAGATCCAGCCATTGCTGCATACGGTGATGGCATTAGTCGGTTCACCGTAATATCGAAAGGTGAAAGGCAGCGTGACGTTCGTCGAGGCGTCCTGATTCGCCCCTAAATCCACGATGTTTAATTGAGTGCCGCTGCCGCCGTATGTCGGATCGATTTCGACCCAACTGTAGACCGGCGCCCAGGGATAGCCGACGTCGGTGTTGTCGAAGCAGTAGTATCCGTAGCTGTCCGGACCCTGCGGGTCGATAGAGCTGCGGGCACCCAGATAGATGGTGAGCGTATCACGCTGCACAGCTCCGCCTGAGCTGGCGAACTGAACGACCAGCCGGGCTGGAATCCCGTTGATGATACCGCTGGATGCAGTCAAATTGAATGGATTGCCGGTGCAGGTTGCTGTTGCTCCGATATTGACCGTCCCGAAAGAGGCCGCGTTATCGTTGACGTGAACGGTCGTATCAAGCGCCGTGATGGTGGCGGTGAGGTCGGTGGCGGTTTTATCGCCATCGTTGCGTACGGTTAGGACGAAGTTAGCTGTTTCACCGGGTGATAGCAGCGAATCACTTCCGGATGCCTTGGCTGATAGCGTGGTCATGTCAGAGGATTTAACCAGTAAATCCATGATGCCATCCCAGGTTCCCTGCCCTGCCGTGGTGACGAGATTCAAGCGAATGACATGCCCATTCGGTGTATTGGGCGAAACCACGACGTCGAAATCGTCAATGCTATTGGCAGTTGCTCCGGGAGCAATATTTGGGAAGGTTTCGACGTTGTCGGTAAGCGTTGCCAGATTGTCCGTGGTCGTAGCCGTCACACTCACGCCGGTTGCCGTTGTCGTAGTCCCGAAGTTCTTGAACACCAGGGGTAGTTCAATCGTTTCACCCGGATTGATGAAACCATCCCCATCGCCAATACTGGTGCCGCTGTTGTCGTCATCGATGGTATTACTGAGATAATTGACGACCACACCGGCTTGAGTTACGTTCAGTGAATCGATGATGGGGTAGAAGTTGTGCTTAGTGATCGTTACTTTGACATTGCCTGAAGACACTGTCCCAAGCGGTAGTGAAATAAGACCGTTGGCATCCGTTGTGCCGACCACTTGCAGGCTTCCCGATTGATAGAGGCAAACCGTGGCGTCCGCCAATGGACCGACTCCATCTTCCGTCACTGTCAGGCTAAGCGGTAATCCATAGCTTATATTTTCAGGAACCGTGCCGCTCATGAAGTGAACGGCGCCAGTGTAGATATCCACTCCCGGGTCGCCGGCCAGAGCTGCATAGTTTGAAAAGTCGATGACGCTGCTGGGGTCGTGAGTCTGGTAGGTATTGTACAACTCGATTTTGCCGCGATTCATGGCGTTGCCGGCTTGCGTGATCTCCTCATCGTAGAGCCCGGCAAACGTTCCATAGTTCAGAGCGTTGTTCTGCCGAGTATGCGTTTCCAGAGTAGCTGTGCCGATACAGCCGATGGCGCCTTTTGGTGTACTTGAGGTTCCGACCGAAAAGAAGTGTTCCATCAAGGACTCTTCCATCCCATAGAAGCCACCTGTGTGACAGGTAATTGTAACCACAAAGGGAAGTTTGCGGCTGTTGCTCAACTGGTCGATGCTGAAGGTAGTGAAGTCTTCCATGCCGTTGCGGCCGCGGTAGTTGGCGACGCTGACGCCATTGTTAATTGCCGGCGTCAATGTTGTATTCACCGATCCCGGCATGGTGTACCAGAAGGTGTCCACCTGCGTGTATCCGTGTTCGATCATGCGCGTCTTGATCCAGCGGTTAACCTGGATACTCGATAAGCCAGAGTTGTTCCACGAATCACCGCCGGCGATCACCACACCCTGGTGGAACCAGTTGGTGTTATCGATGTAAGGCGCTTTTTCGTACCAGATGATCTTGTTGACCATCGCCAGCGATTCCGTGGTGTTATCTGCGGGCAGCCTGCCGATGGCGACGTCCGCCAAGGGGTCGGTGCCGTCCAATTGCGTATAGGGGTGGTCAATTCGGTCATCCTGACCGGAACTGTAGACAATCCAGCCCGGCAGGGTATAACTGCCGCTCACGTCGCCGAATAAAAGCACGTATTCCGGAGGAATATCCCAGCTATCGTAAGCGTCCTGGATTATATTCTTGACAGTATAGGTATTTGCGCCCTGGTTGAACGTTTCAACGACTACCGTATGACCCAGGCGGCGTTTCCATTCTGCCAGCGGAGTCACATAGCTATTGATAAGGGTGCTGTTATTCAAGCAGACGATCAGGTAAGACCCCATGGGGACTTCGGTGACGTCAAGATCGTCCCAGTTGGCGACTACGCTTCGCATCAGTTTCGCCCAGGCGTGGGACACAGGTCGCATGGGACGCTGCGGAACGTTGCGCAGATCCGTTCCTTCAAAATGTACTTTAACGCGATAGCGATGGGCGATGCGCAATTGCCGGGTGGTCGGATTATAGGTGACCGGGTTGGTTTGAACCGTGGCCACACGTAACCCCCGCATCAAGGCCGGTTCGCCGACTTGAGCCTGTTGTTCGGGGAAAAAGGAATTTCTCGAATAAGCGGAAAAATCGAATTCGACGGGTTGAGCGTCCGCTTCGATTTCTGCCGGATCTTTCGCTTGAGAGGGTATCAGGTCGATGTTATCAATCGTGGTGCTTTCCAGCACCTCCAGCTCGGCTCGGAGTCCGGCGCGAGCAGGAATCGCCAGCATACGGTTGAAATTCGGTACGTCGGGGACGCCCAGGTCATTCGAGAATCCTCCACCGGGGATTTCGACGCTATCCCAGCGGCGCCCCTGCAGCATGGTCGAGCTGACCTCCACTCCGGGGAGCTGGACTTCCATGATGATTTCGGTATCGGTGTTCTTGATCAATTGCAGGCGCGGGGTTTGACCCTCAAGGTCAGCGCGCAGGGGGACAAAGTCGGCAAAAGCATTGCTGCCACAAAAGACGAACAGCAGCAGCGCCGGTAAGCATTTCCAAAGTCTCATTATGGCCTCTTCAGTTCAGGGGTAGAGTGATGTGATATATTTAACAACCACGATGATCCGCCTCGCGGTTATCGCCCGATTTAGGGGCGAAATGCAGGATGAACGTTAGATGTGTCAATTCTGCAAAAGTTTAACCGTAAATATACGGAATTTTTTTCGCCAACGCAAGAGAAATCTTCACCGCAAAAATTTGCGCCAAGAGAAAAGGCGACCGTGAGGTCGCCTCTATTGTCGCTTGGGGAGGTCAGACATTCCTGTCTGACTATTGGTGGATTCCTGTCTGACTTGATTCCCCTTCAACCGTGACGGACAGACAAGAATGTCTATCCTACCATCACCAACGTGCAGGCGTGTCTCCGTACCCGACCGCCTGTATTACTCCCCCGGCGCCAGCCGCTGCGACGTGCATCCTTGCAGCCACAGCAGATGGCACGCTACTAGAACGACGATGAGGGTTTTGCGGGGCATGGGGGGGATCAGGATTTATCCGTGCTCATAGCTGGGCTTCCTCTTCTTCGCCAATCAATTCAGTTTCTTTTTCGAACTTCCCGGAGGCAGGAAATTTTCTCCGGTCACCACGCTTTTACCGGTTTTCTGCTCCAGGTCGAGGCGAGCTTTTCGGGCAATTTTCCCGCCTTTTTTACCAGCCTCGGTGTTTTCCGTCATGCCTGTGGCGTCAACGCTTTCTGCGATCTGACGGGTGGAAAGTTCCGCCAGGGCGGTAAAAATCAGCTCTGCCTCGTTCATGTGGTCGCGTAGATTCTGGTCTTTGAGGTCTTTGAGCTGCTTGTGTTTCTTAACGGAAACCCCACTCCATTCCCGATGAATGATATTAGTCAGGAGGGCGTATTCCTCTTCGCCCTTGATCTCATGGTCTTTCCAGTAATCCGTCAGTTTGTTGCGGGTTTCCTGCCCCATCATGCGTTGCTGGATCCATTTTTCGCTGCGGCCGTGCTGTTGCCAATATTCTCGGGCGCGATCGAGAGACCGGGCAGGATCGC
Source organism: bacterium (assembly GCA_026394195.1). Taxonomy (GTDB): domain Bacteria; phylum Electryoneota; class B3-LCP; order B3-LCP; family B3-LCP; genus JAPKYS01. The sequence goes on from JAPKYS010000013.1 coordinate 41,846, forward strand.
TCATGTCCTGTATGCGCTCGTATCCAACCTTGGCGAGCCACTGCTTGAAGGGTTCAGCTTTAGGGGAAGGGATTGATTGAATAATTCTCAATAAACCTTGAACATCCGCGCAATCGGTTTCTCTCATTTTTCCATCAGGCGCTTTCATTTTCAACTGTCGACAAATTGTCGACAGTTCAAGCCCATCCTCGGTTTTAACGCGGATTTTCATCTTAAACCAATAATCCCGAGGGTTTACGCTGTCCGTTAAAGCGCTGATAACATCAATGACCGAGAAATACCAGGTTTCTTTCTGTTCATCATAGAATCTGCGGATTTTGTGCCTCTCGAAAGCAACGAGCGAAAGTTCGTTTTCCATATGCTTACCCTTCATACCGTCTTGAAAACGGTTATATGTATTTTTTCCCATCAGCGGCTTCCAGTTTCAGTTGGTGACAATTTGTCACCGACTCGCTTCCTTCCTTCTTAAGCCGTTCTTTCAACTTGTTCCAGTATTTCCGAGCGGCTTGATAATCCGGCTGCTGAATCAGCGCCGCGATGATGTCCACCACGGAGAAAAACCAGGTTTCGGACGTCTCATCATAAATTCTGCGGATCTTATAATGTTCAAAGACCGCCAGAGCTTGTTCTTTATTCATGCTTTACCACTATGGGGCTTGGCCAGCCCGGAGACGTACGCCCCCGGCGCCAGCAGCTGCGACGTGCACCCCTTGCAGCCACAGCAGGTGGCACGCTAAAAGAAAGAAGATGAGGGGGTGTGGGGCATAGGGGGGGTGGGGTGTCGTAAAATACCTACCTGAACTTTCTCAAGTAATCTCGGTACAATGGTGAGGCTTTCAGATGCTTGTGCATAGCCTCATTGGCATGACATTTTATACACAAGCATTTCAAGTTATTTTCACTATTATCAGATTTATCGCCGTTAATATGGTGGACCTGTAGAAATTTATGTTCAGTTTCGAATTTCCTACCACACATTTCACATCGCCAACGTTTATTTTTACGTATCGTATTCGAAAGAATGCGAAAATCCTTTTGATAAACGTTAAGAGGAGCAGTTGCATCATCGTAAATTGGTTTTATCTTAAAATTTGTTCCTCCATATAGGCTCAAAAACTCTTTTAAGTTGAATTCTAGATAAACTTGTTCTTTTTTAATCGGATATCCTTTATACTTAACTTTTCTCAAACAAAACTTACAAACCCTTAACTCCCTTGTTACGCGCTCGCTACCTCCAAATCTATTAATAAGATTAACTGGGAATATACCATCGGTTTTTCTCGAAACAACGTATCTGTTTATTCGGTTATTTTGAATCGCATTCTGGAAGGCAGTACATTGACACAGATGAAACTTATAAACGGGTTCTCCATAGTTGGGATCATAATACTGATCTCTAATATAAACCAAAACCTTCTGACCTCTTAGTTCGAAAACTCCATTATTGTCAACATTTAAATCCCTAGGATCAATATTCTCTATAATTCCTGTATCAAGTTTTTTCAAAAATTCATCTTGTGTCAATGTTTTCCAATTAACTTCAGTATACCAATCAATTAGCGGCGCGCCCATCTTGGTACGTAAACGATTAAGTGGTTCAAATCTAGTAAAATCGATTAGCTTCATTTGCTTAATTCCTGAATAACCTTTGCGATTCTCTGCTCAGCATTAGTCCTAACTCTGAATTCGACACGTCTTGATCTCTCAAAATCCTCTTGCCCTTGATCTGCCAATATTAGCTTACTTGAAGATAATCCATTTGCCGTTAAGCGGGATTTTAACCAATCTCTATTGGAATCAACTTCCTTTAAGCACAAAACATATTGTAATACGCTTCTTGTCCGATTTTGAGATAGTTGCATGTTGTTAAAATATGTTTCATCATCTGTACAATTATTTCCCCATTCACTAGAAGTATGACCTTCAATCCTGATTTCTTCGATATCTTCTCTATATTTATTACTTGTTATTATTTTTGTAAAGCGCGGAAAAAAATCATTTAAGATATTTTTAAATACTTGGTTAACTGTATCTGATCCCTGAGTAAACAGAATTTCCGGTGATTGAAATCTAACCGATAAAGTCGGACGATCAATAATTGCATTCCAAACTATTAAATCGTCTTCAAATTCAGTACTAAGATCTTGATAAAGACTATCTTGTAATCGACTATATGTGATCATAATAGTCTTGATTTTATCACTCTCCCTGCTGACATTTATCATGTAACTAATCGAGATAAATAAAAAAATAATCATTAAACCAGACATCATATCAGAAATGGGAATCCAAGGATCATCAGAAGGTTTATTTTTTTTAGATATTTATCGTTCATGAATTTCTTCCTCCACGTTCAAGCTCGAAGCTCTTGGCAAGATTCACAAGACTTTGTAGTTTATCTGTCAATGGCGAATAGTCATCGACAAATTGTTTAGATAAGGATGTTAATTGACTTCCTAGTGTCCTTAAAGATTTATCAAGCTCCTCACCCATACTTTCATCTAATTTTGAAATTTGATCGGAAACTCTTTGGGCGTTTTGGTCGAGCATATTTTGAATTTGACTACCTATTTTATTATACATCTGCTGCATCTCGGTTTGTAACCTTTCAATATTATCTCTCAGCGCTTTTGTATGTGTGATAACGCTTTCTTGGTTTACGACAATCATTGATTCAAGATTTTTTTGCTGTGAATCAACAGACGCTTTTATTTGACCTGTTGTTTTTTTAACCGAATCACTGAACTCATTTGTCAAGGCGTTGATATTTTTTTCGATAATTGGAAAAGCATTTGTGGCTGATTGTGATAGTTGGCTGAAGGCCTCCAAATTTTTCTCAAGCGCTCTTGTGTGTAAATTCATTTCTAAGATTAGATCAGATAAAGCTTCGCCAACCGAAAGAATCGCTTGAGATTTCTCTGCAATAGTTTTAATCGACGTTTCGCAAGCTTGTACTCCACTCGTAGCGGTATTCAATTGTTGAATAGACGATTCGACCTGATCGCGATAGAGCTCCTGCCACTGAACAAGCTTTTCAACCGCTAGATTAAGGTTCTTGAAATTTTCACCTAATTGCTCGTTGATTCGCGTATTAAAATCCTCCATAACTTTCGTGAGAGCTTTGATCAAGGCATTAATGCTCTCCTCAGCCATCTTTTCTGTAAATTGCTTGAATATCGCAATTAATTCGTCATTTTTATCAATGATAGTTGTTCGTAACTTTTGCATTTGGGTGATCAGTGTCCCCTCTTGGTCGCCAACGAGAGCCTTTTCAAGCCTTTTTAGCTGGTCCATCTCTGAGGTTGAAGTTTCACCCACCAGACTGGCAATGTTTTTTAGGTGTGCGTCAATTTCATGTGAAGATTTCTCAGATACTTCGATTATTTTGTGCATTCTGCTGGACAATGAGGTTTCTGAATCGCTTATCAGGGAAGTATTTATTGAGGTTAGCAGATGGGCAACATCTTTCTGATTCTTGTCTAGAGAGTTTACTAAATCGTGCTGATATTTATCTTGATTGGTGATTAATTTATCTAGCTGAACAGATATCTCATCAAGGGAGATTCCCTCTGGTGTGGATATCTCGTCTTTTCTTGCTTTAAAAATATTTCGATATTTATAGCCAAGCGAAAAAATCATACCCACAATTGAAGTCACAAACGCAAATTTCATTCCTTCCAATAATTGGGGAACACTTCCGCTGATATCATTCACGTTAAAATTGTAAAGACTCCAGAGTATTCCCAAAAAGGTCCCAAATATTCCAATAGTCGTCATAGCGCTTGGAATTTCAGAGGTCTCTTTGCGAGCTAACAATAAGATGAAGAAGACAACAATCAGGGTGATTCCCAGAACCGTAGTCATGTTTAACCTTTAAGGTTAGATAAGATTTGCAAATTTTATTTTCGATTGCTTTCAGAAAGCAAACTTAATATAAGCCCTTTCGAGAGGAAAAGCAACTTTATTTCATGTTATTTTATTTTCCAACCCCTTTCTTAACAATTTCACGAGGGCAGCCATAGAATTCGCTGTGCCGTCGAGTCCCCGTACTCGACGGAAGCAGGGGACGGTCGACTGCGGGGAGTCGACCGCACAAGAGTCGTTTTACGTCAGCGAGCTACCACTCTATCCCCTTCCATAATTCCTAAATCTTCCCGCCAGTTGGCGGATCTTCTTCAATCTTAAATCTCCAATCTCCAATTTCTTTATAAAAAAATCCCCTCTTCTCCCTTGTTATCCGCCGAAAAAATCCGTATCATAACAGGGAACTATTGGCACTCCTTGAGAGTGAGTGCTAACAAACGCCTATCCAATATCAACCAAATAACTGGAGGTTACAACATGAGTATCGGCATCAAACCGGTGGACGAACGCGTCCTGATCGAACCGCTGGAGCAGGAAGAGCGCAAGGTCGGCGGGATCATCATCCCCGACACCGCCAAAGAACGCCCGCAGATCGGCAAAGTCATCGCCTTAGGCGACGACGTCCCCAAGAAGGACGGCGGCAAAGTATTATCCGAAATCGTCAAAGTCGGCGACAAGGTCGTCTACGCCAAGTACGGCGGCACCGAAATCAAGCACAACGAGAAGGAATATCTACTCGTATCCCGCACCGACATCCTCGCGGTCGTCAAGCAATAAGGCTATCCACCATTTAAAAAAAGGAATTCAAATATGGCAGCAAAACAGATTAGTTACGATTCGGACGCCAGAAATGGTCTGAAGAAGGGCGTAGACCAACTGGCGAAAGCCGTTATCGTCACGCTGGGACCCAAGGGTCGCAACGTAGTCATCGATAAGAAATTCGGCGCTCCCACCATCACCAAGGACGGCGTCACCGTCGCCAAGGAAATCGAGCTGGAAGACCCCATTGAAAATATGGGAGCTCAGATGGTGCGCGAAGTCGCCACCAAGACCTCCGACCAGGCCGGCGACGGCACCACCACCGCCACCCTGCTGGCGCAGTGCATCATGCACGAAGGTATGCGTGTGGTCACCGCCGGAGCCAACCCCATGGACGTCAAGCACGGCATCGAAAAAGGCGTCACCACCGTGGTCGCTGAACTGAAGAAGATCAGCCGTCCCATCTCCTCGAAGGAAGAGATCGCTCAGGTCGCTTCGATTTCCGCCAATAACGACGAATCCATCGGTCAGTTGATCGCTGACGCCATGGACAAGGTCGGCAAGGACGGCGTTATCACCGTCGAAGAAGCCAAATCCATCGAAACTTTGCTGGATGTGGTCGAAGGCATGCAGTTCGATCGCGGCTACATTTCCCCGTACTTCGTGACCAATCCCGAAGAGATGGAAGTGAACCTCGAAAACGCCAAGATCCTGATCCACGACAAGAAAATCTCCAGCATGAAGGACCTGCTCCCCATCCTGGAAAAAGTAGCTCAGACCGGTTCCTCCATCCTGATCATCTCTGAAGACGTCGAAGGCGAAGCCTTAGCGACGCTGGTGGTCAACAAACTGCGCGGCACCCTGAAGGTCGCGGCCGTCAAAGCCCCCGGCTTCGGTGATCGCCGCAAGGCCATGCTGGAAGACATCGCCATCCTGACCGGCGGGCGCGTCATTTCCGAAGAGACCGGTTTCAAGCTGGAAAATGCCATGCTGACCGACCTCGGTTCCGCCAAGACCATCACCATCGACAAGGATAACACCACCATCGTCGAAGGCGCCGGCAAATCCGAAGACATCAAGGGCCGCGTCGCTCAGATCAAGAAGCAGATCGAATCCACCACTTCCGATTACGACCGTGAGAAGCTGCAGGAACGCCTGGCGAAATTAGCCGGAGGCGTAGCCGTTCTGAAGATCGGCGCTGCAACCGAAGTCGAAATGAAAGAGAAGAAAGCCCGCGTGGAAGATGCTCTGCACGCCACCCGCGCCGCCGTCGAAGAAGGAATCGTCCCGGGCGGTGGTGTGGCTCTGCTGCGCTGCATCCCGGCTCTGGAAAGCCTGAAGTTCGAAGGCGACGAAGCCACCGGCTTGAAGATCCTGAAGCGCGTTCTTGAAGAACCGATCCGTCAGATCGTCAACAACGCGGGGATGGAAGGTTCAGTCGTGGTGCAGAAGGTGAAGGACAATACCGGAGCTTTCGGCTACAACGCCCGCACCGATAAGTACGAAGACCTGGTCAAGGCCGGCGTCATCGACCCGACCAAAGTCACCCGCACTGCTCTGGAAAACGCCTCCTCCGTAGCTTCCCTGCTTCTGATGACCGAAGCGGTCATCTTTGAGAAGAAGGAAGATGACAAGATGCCAGGTATGCCTCCCGGCGGCGGTATGGGCGGCATGGGCGGAGGAATGTACTAGAAGCAGTTCAAAGTTTAAAGTTAAATGTTAAAAGTTGGGGCGGTCCACCGGATCGCCCCTTTCAATTTATTATTTTGGTGGCAGCCGGGTCTCCGTACTCGACTTCTGTAATCGACGTGCAGGTTGTCAATTACAGAGGCTTGACGGTACTCTCTGATCAACAGTCTCTATAAAGTGCAATTAGTGCAGCACCCATAAACAAATCATAATCTCCATCTGCGTCTATATCACAAAAATCCCGCCTTCCAATTTAAGTAGCTTTGGTCACTTTAGCAAGAGCATTTTGCGGACCTCGGAATAGGTTCCTCCGCGCTCCAGTCCGGTCGCTTGTACTTTGTAGAAGTAGACGCCGGAGGCGAGATTTGTCGCTTGATAGTTGAATTTAGCAACTCCAGCACTCTTCACCCCGTCAAATACGATTGCAACCTTCTGTCCGCAAAGGTTGTAAAGCTCGATTTTAACCTGCGATCTCTGCGGCAACTCTAACGGAATCACCGTCGTCGCGTTGAAGGGGTTGGGATAAGCAGACCCGATGCGGAATGCCATTGGAAGCAACGGTTCCGGCTCATTGATAACTCCAACCGGTTCCACCGTCAGGGACACTGGAATGACCACGTCAGCCTGCGGAGTGTTGTGCTCGATAACCAAATTGATCTCATAGTCTCCCGCCGCAACCGCTCCAGCATCCAGAATCGCGGTGGCATTGAAGGTGACTCCGGGCGCAATGACCTGCGTATGGGGCGTCACCGTCAGGTAGGGGGCGTAGGCGTTCAGGCTGTGCGACTCAACCCGGTCGGAACTCCCCTGAACCAGGCATACAAAACACCAGCGGTCCGGGTCCAAAGCGCCGGAAATAGTGGCTCCAGCCGCAATCTCCCCGGCCACTCCCGTCACATCCGCCACGAACTGGACGATCCCAATTGCTGGGTTCAGCTTGCTGACCCGCAGATTTCCCGGAGCGCCATCCGTTGAAAAGATATAGATTGAGCAGCTATCCTCATCGTTGGGGTGCCAGGCCAACCCCTGTACATGCAAGCTGTGCCCCCAGGTTCGGGTGACGGCTCCCGACCGGTTGAATTCCACGATGTTGGTGGTATCGTCGCAGGAAATGAAGCAGTCATCGTCGGGATTGTACGCCAGAGCCCGGTGGTATTGCAGCGGGCCATTGATGGTCGTCTGCACGCTGCCGGTCGTGTCGATTCCCACGATCTGCGTTCCTGCCGATCCGTAGAGATATTGCCCATCCCAGGCAAGATCCCGCCAGCCCAGCGGTGACGGAGACGGCGGCTGATCCAGCGTTTCCAGCAGATTGCCGTCAAAGGAACAGCGATATAACTTGTTGGGTTCTAATCCCGAGTTACCCCCGCTGATCCAGATGGATTCCCCGGCGACTTCAACCCCGTAAAGCTGATCGTCGCCGCAGAGATTTTCCGCTGGGATGGTGCTGAACGTCTGGAAAGGCGTCCAGTCGCCTTTCTTGCTGAAACTGACGGTCAGGTCGGCCGTCCCGGTATTCCGGATGGGGATGGCCGTCTGTTGGATTTCGCCCTGAGTCAAAGCTACTGTAATGGAGCTGATTCCCAGCCAGATGCGGGGTCCCGGCAGGTAAACCGAAAGCGTATCGATGACTCCCGCGCTGAAAAAGAAATCCGGCGCCCAGAGGGTATCATGACCTGCCGCGCTGAAGCAGACGTCGTGCAGTCCGGGCGCGATCAACGAGAGCAAGTAGTGACCAAGACTGTCGCACTGGGTGCTTCTGGCCAATTCCGGTATGGCGACCGTAGCGCCTGCAACCGGATTGCCGGTGTTGATATCTGTAACCGTGCCAGTCAACCCGCCATAGTTGGCTGCCAGTAACTCGGACAAAGCAGCAAAAAGATCCGGTCTGCCGCATCCCCACAGGTTATCCTTACCCGGCGCCCCCATGTCGATGCAGGAGGTCATGAGTACTTCGGATAGTGTTTCCGGGGTTGAAAAAGGCGCCGCATCCAGCAGCAGGCTGACCGCGCCGCCGATATGCGCGCCCGCAGTGGAATAATTGTCCGTGACCTGAGTATAACCTCCGCCGCGCGCTGTGGTGATCACATCCGCCGGAGCGCAGAAATCGGGCTTCAACAGACCCTGAGACTGTCCATTCTGATAGGGGTAATCGTTATATTCAGGCTGCCAACTCCAGGGGTAGGTCGGGTCGAGCGCCTGGATATCCGCATACAGCCAGGATGCCGGTCCCATGCTGGATAACGCTTTCAATTGGTGATTTAAATCATAAGACCCGATCCCCAGACAAGCGGAAACGCCGCCGATCAAGGTCTGATCAGGATGGAGCCAGGGTGGGGGGGAGTTCGCCGGTGCGGGAATATTCAGAGGAATCGGTTCGATGTTCAGGAAGCCGCTCTCTCCACCGACGGTATTGACGTGGATCATCCCCGCTGCCAATTCCATGTCGGTGTTATGCCGCAGGGTCGCATAGTCAGGTCTGGGCTGATACCACCATTTGAAACTCAACGAACTGCAAATCAGGTCAGCGCCCATATCCATGGCATACTGCTGCGCTTCCCAGAAGTCGCTTTCCACACCGCCATAGTCTTTCAGGATCATCAGTTTGGCTTCCGGCGCTACACCGGTCTGAGTGCCTCCGGAACCATTTCCACAGATAATGCCCGCTGTGATCGTTCCATTCCCATCCATATCCATGACCTCGGAACTGTCATCGTAGAAAGACCACCCCCGTAAATCATCGACGTATCCGTTATGATCGTCATCGACACCGTTCCAGTCACTGCTGTCCACCAGTCCATTGCCGTTAACGTCTTCACCCGAATTGATCCAGATCCGGTCGGCTAAATCGGGGTGATTATAATCCACTCCGACGTCTAAGTGAGCTATGGTTACACCAGCTCCTCGAAATCCACAATCCCAGACCTCGGGGACTCTCAGGTCCGCCACACCCCAGCTGATTTCGTCAACGTTATCCGGATTCACTATCGCTCTGGATTTGATCTGAGGCGGCATATCCGATTGCGAAATGTCCCAGTTTACTCGATCTATCTCAGGATGGCATTCCAACAGACTGCCGAGAGTGCGTACCTCGATATTCACCACGACTGCATTGCTGATCCACAATGACTTGATCCGAGACAGACGTCCCGCTTTTTCCAGCTTATCCAAGTCACGAAGCAGTAGGGCTTGGTCATGCCCCGCCAGCGACTTCAGTTCAGTGATCACTATTTGCCGTCGCTCTCTGGGCGGCAACCCTTTAACCCGCTCATAGGTCGCTTGAAAATCAATTTGAGATTTTAAGATCATCGCCACCTGGACGATAGTTCTCGGCGTCGAGCTCTTGATAAATTCGTCCAGAGCCGGATCTATCTTCGGGCTTGCCTGCACCTGGATGGTTGACCAGGCTAACAGTCCCAGCATTGCAAAGGCGAAGCGTTTAGACATTTTGGGTAGCTCGCTTAAGAATTGGTGAATTAGACTCGCAGGCAGTGCTACAATTCCACCGCTTTGCGTCATGAATTGAATTTAGACTAAAATTTCTTAAATGTCAAGTGTTTTCCATTTGGATTGAAAATGAAAAATCCCTTCCGCTCAGCAGAAGGGATTTATTTGGATATATTTATTACTCTTTCGAGGTTCTCCGGTCTGATTGCATTTTCTTTACTGCATTCAACACCAGACCTCTGGGAGCATGCCGGGTGAATGTAGTAATCAGTTTGTTCATTAGCCCCGGAATGACGACTCGTTTTCCAGCGTGAAGACCTCGGTATCCGATCTCTGCGGCAACGTCAGGTTCCATCAGCAGTTTCCTAAGCGGACTGACTTTATCGATGCCTGCGGTATCATGAAAATTGGTGCGGGTCACACCGGGGCAGAACGCAGTCGCCGAAACACCCGTACCCTCGAGTTCGGAGGCGATTGCCTGAGTGAAAGAGAGTACATACGCCTTGGAGGCATAGTAGACCGCCATATAGGGGCCCGGTTGGAACGCCGCAGTTGAGGCGACGTTCATGATTTTGCCGGATCCCTTTTTCACCATATACGGAAGAAAGAGTCGGGTCAGATGGGTCAATGCGGTGATATTAACCTGCAGTAGATCCAACTGGCGCTGCAGCTCCGATCCCATAAAGGCTCCCCAATCCCCGAATCCAGCATTGTTGACCAGAACCTCCACCGAAATCTGCTTATCGTTGACCTCTTGGAAGATTGTGGCGGGCGAATCGGAGCGAGCGAGATCAATCGGGATGATCAAACAGGACGTTTGATGGGCATTCCTCAACTGATCAGCCAATTCGATCAGCTTAGGTTCGTCTCTAGCCACCAGGACGAGGTCATACCCATCCCGCGCAAAGAGTTTCGCCAGTTCCCAGCCGATGCCTGAGGAGGCTCCGGTGATGAGGACGGTGGGTTTAGATTTGATCATAAAAGGGTGGTATTAGATCATTAGAGAGTAACCGAAAAAGTTAGGGATGAATTTAAAATCCATCCCCCTCTATGTCTTTTACAGCACCGCCCCCTTATGCCGCGCCGCATGGCATTGAATGTTCACCGCGGCGGGCAGGCTGGCGATGTGGCAGGGGTGCGCTTCGATGAAAACCGCCAAAGCCGTCGTGCGTCCTCCCAATCCCTGCGGTCCAATGCCCAGATCGTTAATGCGCTTCAAGAGCTCATCTTCCATCGCAGCATAGTACGGATCAGGGTGCTTGGAACCAATTTCGCGCAGCAGAGCTTTTTTCGATAGCCAGGCGCATTTGTCATAGGTGCCGCCTATACCTACACCGACAATCACCGGCGGGCAGGGGTTCGATCCCGAGCGTTTGACGCGATCCACCACGAAATCCTTGACGCCCTTCTCGCCGTCCGACGGCTTGAGCATTTTGACTTCGGACATGTTTTCCGATCCGCCGCCTTTGGGCGCGATGACGATCTTCAGCCTGTCACCTGGAACGACGTCCACCCAGATGACTGGAGGAGTATTATCACCGGTATTCTTGCGGCGCAGCGGGTCTTCTACGATGGATTTGCGCAAAAATCCTTCCTGGTAGCCTTTGCGCACTCCTTCGGTTATGGCTTGTGTCAGGTTGCCGTCGACCAGCACCTGATCGCCCAATTCCACAAAGAAGACGGCGAAGCCGGTATCCTGACAGATGGGAACTTCATCCTCTTTGGCAATCTGTGCATTGACAATGCACTGTTCCAGCAGCTCGCGCCCGACTGGTGATTCTTCCTTATCTTTGGCGTCTTTCAAAGCTTGCAAGACGTCATTTCCCAGGAAATAGTTGGCTTCCATGCAGAGCTTGGTGACGGTTTCGGTGATCAGTTTGGCGGGGATGGTCCTCATGGGGGCTCCGGTTGTTATAGTTGTTCTAGAAATTCTTCGATTGAGATTGAGGCTTGCCGCAAAATCGCGCGCAGAGTACCGCGGTCCAGTTCCTTGTGATCCGGAACGACGACTTGACAAAAAGGATCGTTTCGTCTCAGAATAATGTGACTACCCTCTTGACGTTTGAAGTAAAATCCCATTTTTTCGAGAGTTTTAACGCATTTTCTACCTGATACGTTCGGTAACTTCGTCATACCGCAACGATCATGGAGGTAAAATGCTCTTCCGGCACTTCGATACCGTCTTCTTCCAACGCAGCGATATAACCCCGGATGGCTTCTCGGATGTTTTCCAAAGCCTCTTCCTTGGTCTTTCCCTGCGTCAGGCAGCCGGGCAGGCTGGGACATTCAGCGATCCAGTATTCGTCTTCTCCTGGATGGAGTATTACTTCACGCATTGTTTATCTTCCTTTATTTATGCCCATTCCATCACTTTCCCGACCAGCTTTTCGATGCCTGCGGCGACGTCTTTGATCCAGGGACCCAGCATGTAAGCCGGTGTGGAGACGATCTTGTGCGCTTCGTCTACGACAATATCCTCAACTCGGCAATCGACGTGCTTAGCTCCCATAGCTTCCAGAGCCTTGGCGGTATCTTTGTCATTACCGATGGTCAATTTGACGGAGACGTTCTGGTTTTTCAGCGCTCGAGCCAGTACCGCCGGAGCAATGCACATGACTCCGATGGGCTTCTTTGCTTTGAACAGGTCATTGATCAGCCGATCAACTTCGGGATGGATAGTGCAATCTGATCCTTTAACCGCAAAGTCCACCAGGTTCTTTGCCGCTCCATAACCGCCGGGGATGATCAATCCATCAAGGTCATCTGCCTTGACGTCGGCAATGTCGTCGATCTTGCCCCGAGCGATGCGGGCAGCTTCGGTCAGGACGTTGCGCACTTCACCGGTTTTGGAGCCGGTGATATGATGAAGCGTATCCAGCTGCGATTTATTGGGAGCCATGATCTTCACGTCGGCTCCGGCGCGATCCAGCGCCAGCAGTGTAACCACGGCTTCATGGATTTCGGCTCCATCCAGGTATCCGCACCCGGATAGAATCACGCCTATGCGTTTGGACATAAGTATCCTCGCGTTACTTTATTTCCCTTAAGATAATATCCCAAATCAGCAAAATCAAGTCTGAAACAGGAGAGATGAAGGTGGACTATACAATCATCACCCGCCCGAAAATGAATTATCGGGCTATATACCTTCAGTCCCTGACGGGACGAAGATGATTTTCAAGTGTTTTACTTAATCTAGATTTTTTCGACGAAGAATTTCAAATTCCTCTTCACTTGTCAGTCTTTTATGATGTTCAATCTGGTTGGCAATGTAGTTAATCGTTTTCTCACGCAAGGAACGACTAACGCTAAAAGCGCCATATCCTTCTTGCCAAGTGAATTCGGTTAACTCAGGAAAGGTTTGATGGATCCACCTTGATGATGATCCTTTGAATAATTTTATCGCTGCTGAGATCGAAAGTATCGACGGAAGGGAAATCAGGATATGGATGTGATCCTCCATACCGCCTGCTCTAAATAATCGGATTCACTGCTTGACTGCCACACCACCGAAATAACCGGGTAATCTCTCAAGTAGATCCGGTGACAGAACCGGTTGGCGATCCTTAGTGGTAAAAATTAGATGACAATCCACGCTTACATAGGTGTGACGCATTTTTTTTCGTCCGAAGGACTGAAGCTATTTAGCCCGGGAATTTATTCCCGGGGTTTGAGTGATGAAATCTTACCAAGAATTGATTTTCAAGCTGCTAAAAGTCTTGCCCGCCCGAAAATGAATTTTCGGGCTATGTACCTTCAGTCCCTGGCGGGACGGAATAGGGATGTTTAAGAAGTTTGGAAATCCAACTGGTTCATTTTAATGATGAGGATTGATTTGGTGTATTCTGGTCTAATTCTGGTGTAAGGCGGACCTTGAATAATACCCCTTCATAGAAAGTAAGAAACCATAAGGACGCGATTGAATTTGGGCAAATCCAAGCTGACCATTTAAATACTCCATCACCGATCATACCTCGTTTCGCAAATTCTTGAAAACCTATAAATTCTGGAGGCAAAGCTTCTGATTCTTTGATATACTCAGATTTGCGCCATTCAGTTTTATAATTGATACACTGTAAGCCAGTTTCATGAAATAACAAACCTCTCGCTATGCGGTCAAAGAACCGATCAAAGATTGGAATATCCAGGTTAAATGCGGACGCTTTACCAAGATATATTCCTGCCTTTGAATATTGATCTATGATTACTGAATTCCTTAATAATTTTCTAAGTTTTTTCTTTCCGTGCTGACTATTTAAGGCACGATCCCTTCTTCTACCTATGTCTTTGATTATTGTCGTGTGAGATTCAGTCTCATCAAGATGAGTTATAACATTTCTTACATACTCATCGTCTCTGCCAAAATCATTATTACAGGTTGGACAGCAAGGAACAGTGATAGAATTAGATGGCTTTGGATCAGGGAAGAAGCTTGCTGGTGGAATATGGTCCCTTGTTGTTGCTTTTCGCGTGCCGCAATATATGCACATTTGATTCACTATTAGCCACTCCCATACAAAAGGGCCACCCCTCTGGAGCAGCCCTTTGAATTTCTTGCGATAGTCTGCCTCGGATGGGTCAGATCTGCGCTTCCAGCATGGTCTTGCGGATGGCTTCGGAAGACTTCATGAACAGGGCCTTCTCTTCGTCGTTGAAGCTGATTTCGCAGACTTTTTCCACGCCGTTCTTGCCCAGGATCGCCGGAACGCCCATGAACAGGTCTTTCAGGCCATATTCGCCGGTTAACCAGGCGGCGCAGGGGAGCACCCGCCGTTTATCCAGAGCGATCGATTCGCACATCTGCACGACCGCGGCTGCCGGAGCATAATAGGCGCTGCCGGTTTTCAGCAGTCCCACTATCTCGCCGCCGCCCTTGCGGGTGCGTTCGACGATGGCGTCGATGCGTTCTTTGGGCAGCAGGTCGGTCAGCGGCACGCCGCCGACGGTAGTCAGACGGGGCAGCGGCACCATGGTGTCGCCGTGACCGCCCATGACGACCGCGGTAATGTCTTCCACCGATACGTGTAGTTCCAGGGCGATAAAGGAACGGTAACGAGCCGAATCCAGAATACCCGCCATACCCATGACCTTGTTGTGCTTGAAGCCCGAGACCTTGTAAGCCACGTAGGTCATCGTGTCCAAGGGGTTGGAAACGATGATCAGGATGGCATTGGGGCTGCGCTGCGCCACCGATGCCGTGCATTCCTTGACGATCTCGGTGTTCTTCGCCAGCAGATCTTCACGCGACATACCCGGCTTGCGAGCCAACCCTGCCGTGATGACCACGATATCCGAATTGGCGCTTTCCTGATAGCCGTTCGTTCCGGTTATCAGCGTATCCGATCCCGAAATGGGAGCGGATTCCCACATATCCAGCCCTTTGCCCTGCGGGATGCCTTCTAAGATGTCAACCAGCACCACTTCCCTGGCAAAACCTTTGCTCGCCAGAATATGAGCAGTGGTAGCGCCCACATTGCCGGCTCCGATGACAGAAATCTTCATTTGCTAAAGTCTCCGCTTAAATCATTATTTAATCAGACGTTCTCTCAGGCTTCGACCGGTAGGACGTTGACCCGGCGAGAGCGTCCTCCGCCTGCAGCAAAATAAACCACTCCGGCAGCGGTGGCAAACAGGGTGTAATCCTTGCCCATGCCGACGTTGAGCCCGGGGTGAAACTTGGTCCCTTTCTGCCGAATGAGGATCATCCCCGGCTTGACGACCTCGCCGCCATAGCGCTTGACACCCAGATATTGCGGGTTGGAATCCCTGCCGTTGCGGGATGAACCCACGCCTTTTTTATGAGCCATCTCTATTTCTCCTGTTTTTTCGCTTTTGCTTTGGGCTTCGCTGCGGTTTTGGCTTTGGCTTTGGCTTTCGGCTCTTTCTCCGGAGCCGGAGCAGCTTCCACCTTAGGCTTGACCATCTTCACCCGGGGGGCTGGTTTTTCTTTCGGAGTGACGGTCATTCCCTGGATAGTATCGATCTGCAGCAGGGTAAAGCCCTGCCGATGTCCGCGCAGCGCCGCAAAACCCTTGCGGCGTTTCTTGCGGAAGACCATTATCTTGGGATCGCGGCCGTGCGTCAGTACCTTGGCGGTAATCTTGACCTCGGTTACCGTCGGCTGACCCACAAACCTCTTGTCCCCGTCAGTGGCGAAGAGTATTTCTGGGATTTCGTAGGTCGATCCTTCAGCTAATTGCATTAAAGGGACCTTGACCTTCGATTCTGGTTCAATGCGGAATTGCTTTCCGGCGATTCGTGCGATAGCGTACATAACCATCTTCGTTATTTTATGGAACCAGTAATATAAGGAATCGAAATCGGCTTGTCAAGCAGTTTTTTAGGCAAACGATGAAGAACTGCGATGACGGAATGGCTGATTTATGGCGATTGGAATTGTCTGTTTTGGTCTGGATCGATGCGAAACGGAGTTTGCAGGGGGAATCATTTCGCAGCTATATCGGTGTGTTCAGGGAATTGA
Organism: bacterium; assembly: GCA_026394195.1. Lineage (GTDB taxonomy): Bacteria > Electryoneota > B3-LCP > B3-LCP > B3-LCP > JAPKYS01. The sequence goes on from JAPKYS010000013.1 coordinate 58,086, forward strand.
GCGGACAGGGATTTGATCAGCTCGGGCGTCTTCGTCTGGATACCTGACGGCGTTCCAGAGTCTTGTTGATCAAGAAATACTTGATCAACCAGTCGAGGCGTCCCCGCTTGACAAAGTACCTCCCGGAAAAGCGCATGACTTCCTTCATGCGGGTGCGCATTTCCGCTGTGTAGCAATGGGTCGGACAGTGTTTGCAGGCGGGTTTTGGGTCGTAGGGGCAGAGTTGCAGGCGTTGGTGGGCGTATTCCAGCAGTGTGCGGCAAGAGTCGCATAAGGGTTCGTTTGCCGCATGATGCCGGGAGCAATAGACCGAAATGAATTTTGTGATTAACTTGGTCTCCCGAGGAAATCTTGGGTGAGTCTCAGTCATAGTCAATCGTCAAGATTATTCATTTTGACCGAAATAATCAAGAAGCCCGCAGCTTTACGTTGTGACGTCCCCAGGCGGAGGAGTACTTGAAGGCTTCCTGACGCATGATCTGCTCTAAGGAAATCGAACGTAGATGATCGTTGAATAAAACGAAGGCGTCATTGAAAGAGCTGTGAATCGGGCAGGTTGAACCGACGTCGCATTCGCGGCGAACGGCATAGCAGCGAAACCAGTTACCCTCGCCCTCAATCGACTGAAGTACGTCGTAGAGGGTAATCTCATCAGGCGTTTTTCTCAGCACGTACCCTCCGCCGGCGCCCTTGTATGCATCCAGGAGACCTGATCTCGTCATGAGTTGAAATAGCTTGCGCAGGTAACTCTCTTTGACCTTGATGGCTGCCGCGACGTCGGGCAATTGCACCGGCGATTGACGCCCTAAGGTTGCCAGATAAAGCAGGCCATGTAACGCAAATTCGGTCGATAGTTGTACGTGCATTCTCCCCTCCTTCTTGATTTGGGGCTATTTCCCATTTGACTGGATGACTGCCTCCAGTTGGGTTCCTCCCGCGTAGTCAGGATTCGGATTCGGGTCTAACTTATTCGTCGTAACGGATGTTGTGGAAACTTTATCGAATACTTCCGGGTCTAATTATTGTGAAAAGTCGATTGTTTTCTACTCAAGGAATGTAAAAATACTTGACATCGGCTCGATTTTATCGTATATTTACAGGTTACACATCTCGCAAGAAGACACCATGAAACGAATCGTAATCGTATCCTTGCTCATCCTGATCTTCGCCGCTCTGCCCGGATACTGCAGTTGGCTTTCGGATGGGAAATACGCGGCAGAATTCCTGAGCATCGGCGTAGATGCCCGTGCTTTGGGGATGGGCGGCGCTTACGTCGCCCAGGCAAACGGCGCTTCAGCCGCTTACTGGAACCCGGCGGGGTTGGCTACGCTCCCTGCATATGAACTTACGCTCATGCATGCCGAACAGTTTGAGGGCATTGTGGGTTATGACTATCTGGGTTTTGCCCAACCGCGCAGAAATAATTCCGGTTTGGGTGTTGGATTGATTCGGTTGGGTGTTGATGATATTCCCATGACTGCCCTTGAGAATCCCGGTCAGCCGCTGGGTTCCGCCAACCGGGTGATTGTGAGTAAATTGACCACCGATACCGAGCTGGCTCTGTTCGCCGGTTACGGCAAGCAGGTTACCGAAAGACTATCATACGGCGCTTCTGCCAAGTTGCTGGGGAAATGGGTTGCCGATAACAGCGCTTACGGCATCGGTTTCGACCTTGGACTGCGTTATGTTCCGATGAACCACCTGGCTTTGGGCGCTCTGCTGCAGGATGCGACCACCACGGCACTGATCTGGGATACCGGTCAGAAAGAGTTAGCTGCTCCCACGTTGAAACTGGGCGGTGCGTACAATATGGATATCCCTGCTCTGATCGCCAGGTTGACCCTGGCAGCCGATTTCGATCTACGATTTACGGATCGAGGCAAGGCAGATCAATTCCAACTGGGTTCCATGACCGTGGATTCGCACGTTGGTATGGAGTATTTTATCAACGTAGCCGGAACGGGTGTGGCTCTACGCGCTGGAGCTGAACCATCCCGCAATCAGGAGGGGGAAGGATTCTTCGGCAGCTATACCTTCGGCGCTGGGCTTCTCTTCCGAACCTTTCACATCGACTATGCCTTCTTAGCCCACCCTGAACTTGGCGACACGCATCGTGTGGCTTTGGCAATCCTCTGGGGGCATCGCGGAACCGCTGGAGCGGGGGAAACGCACTAACCCAGTTCGACCCAACTAAAGAATCTAAAATAATCTGATCACCTCTGCAACCTGTCCCGGAAAGTTACTTTCAATGCGTAATAGGAAGAATGCGATTCGTATTGGTAATGGCATCCTCAGCATGACCGGCTTTGGTCATCATGAGAGAACCGCCAATGATCTGAACATCGCTGTCGAACTTCGTTCGGTTAACAACCGCTTTTTCGAAATCGGGATGAAAATCCCGCGCCGATTAAATTACATCGAATCGGATATTCGCGAACGGGTTCGCCAGAGCATCTCGCGTGGGCGGGTGAACCTTTTGATAACACTGACCCGCGAAGGCAATGCCGCTGAAGGCCCGCTTAAAATTGACCTTAAAACGGCACAGTCCTGTTATGACCAATTGGAAGAGTTAAATCGCACCCTGGGCACCTACCTGCCCGTGCGGATGGAACACCTGCTGCACTTCTCAGAAATGTTCATCAGTGAACCTGAAGGCGCCGTCGATGACGGGTTAAAACAGCAGGTCATTGAGGCACTGGGCGCTGCTCTGGATGATCTGGTTCGCATGAGGAGGGTGGAAGGTAAAAGTCTGGCGGAAGATCTAATTGACAGGGTTGCGCAAATCGAACAAATTCGCGCCAAGATCGTCGCTCTTGCCGCAGACCAACCCAAACTGCAAATGGAAAAACTCCAGGAACGCCTCAATGCTCTACTGAATTCAGCTTCCCTGGATCCCGGCAGAGTGGAACAGGAATTCGCCATATTAGTCGATAAATTGGACATTTCCGAAGAATGCGTTCGGTTGGAAAGTCACTGCAGCCAATTTACTGAGACACTGGCCGGCGACGAACCTGCCGGTAAGCGTTTGGGCTTTTTGCTTCAGGAGATGAACCGGGAGGTCAACACCATCAGCTCCAAGTCCGCTTCCACTGAAATCTCCCACCTGGCAGTCAGTTTAAAAGAGGAAATCGAACGGATCCGCGAACAGATTCAAAACCTCGAGTGACGTCGGATTCGACGGAAAAACCAGTCGCCCCGGGTCGCTATATTATCCTTTCCAGTCCGTCCGGAGGCGGGAAGTCAACGATTATTCGACGCATCTTGAGTCTCCATCCGGACTTTGCTTATTCTATTTCAGCCACCACGCGACCGCCCCGCCCAGGCGAAATTTACGGAGCAGCCTACTGCTTTCTCAGCAGAGCAGAATTTGAAACCAGGCTCGAGCGCAGCGAGTTTTTAGAATGGGAAGAGGTTTACGGGGATTATTACGGAACGCCCCGGAAATATGCAGAGGAAGCGGTCGCCGCTGGACGCTCGGTTCTTTTTGATCTGGACGTTAAGGGCGCGCTGAAGCTAAAAAGCGCGATACCGCACATCGTCTTGATCTTTATCATGCCGCCGTCCCTCCAAGTGCTGGAAGCGAGGTTGCGGCAGCGAGCCAGCGAGGATGAGGCGCACCTTAAAAAGCGGTTGGATCTGGCCGTCTGGGAATGTTCGCAAGCGCATAAATTCGATCATGTTATCGTTAATAATAATCTTGAAGAAGCCGTCAAAGCTGTGGAAGACATTATTCTGCAGAAACTATCAGAGGTAAACCATAAATGAGTGAAAATCTGCTGAGCTCTCTATCAGATGAAAACAACTCCGAGATGGGTCAACAGGGTGATGCCGCAGGCAGCGTTGAAGCGAAATCCAGCACTCTGCGACGTGACTTCCTGGCGGAAGATTTCCGAGACAGAGCCCCCAACATCTACGAAGCCATCATCGTGATATCAAAAAGAGCCAGGCAAATTGGTCAAAAACAAGCCAAATTGATCGAGCAATACATGTCTTCCAAAGTCCAATCCTCAGATTCGGATGAAGTTGACGGAGAAGAGGAAGACGTGCCGCGTAAGCCGATCTACGACGACGATGACGAGGATGCTCCGAAATTCCCCCGATTTGAAAAACCGACCGTTCTGGCAATGAATGAGCTCTACAAGGGGATGCTTAAGTACGAAAAGAAGGCTCCCCCCCGTTAGGATCATCGATGTTGCACGGACGAAAGATCCTTCTAGCGGTGACCGGCGGTATAGCTGCCTATAAAGTGTGCGAATTGGCGCGCCTGCTGCTGAGAAACCACGCTTCGGTGCAGGTCGCCATGACCGAGGCTGCAACCCGCTTTGTCGCTCCTTTGAGCTTTGAAGCCTTGACCGGACAGATGGTCGCAAAGGACCTCTTTGTTGAAGGAGGATCCGGGACTCACCACCTTGATATGGTGCGAGGGATTGATTTGATGGTCATCGCGCCTGCCACCGCCAACTGCATTGGAAAATTAGCTGCTGGTTTGGCGGACGATCTGGTGAGTTGCGCTGCCCTGGCAATCTCAGGCCCGTTGCTGATCTGCCCGGCGATGAACGCGAAGATGTTTGTTCATCAGGCAGTTCAACAAAATCTCGATATTTTGCGACAGAGGGGCGTACTGGTGCTGGATCCCGAGATGGGCGAGATGGCTTCACCTCATGAAGAACCCGGGTGGGGGAGACTGCCTGAACCGTGGAAAATTTTGGATTATATCTGCCGACTACTACCGGCATCCGGACCTTTAAATGGCAGAACGATCACCATCACTGCAGGACCAACAATCGAGCCTGTCGATCCTGTGCGTGTTATCAGCAATCTTTCCAGCGGACGAATGGGTTACGCATTGGCTTCTGAAGCCAAACGGCGTGGCGCCCGCGTGAATCTGATTACCGGACCCATATCGTTGCACACTCCACCGGGGCTGTCACCGGTTCGCGTCGAATCGACTCAGCAGATGTTAGAGGCTGTGGAGCGCTTTTTCTCCGATAGCGACGTCTTGATCATGGCCGCGGCTCCGGCAGATTTCCGTGTTTCCCAGACGTTGGATCAGAAAATTAAGAAAAGGGATGGTACAGGTGAGCTTACTCTGAAGTTAGTCCCAACACCAGACATTCTCAAGAAAATCTCCGAAAGAAAATCAGGCAAGATTCTGGTCGGTTTTGCGCTGGAAACGGAGCATGGCATCGAAAATGCCCGGATCAAGCTGAAAGAGAAGCGCCTTGATATAATTGTGCTCAACTCGCCGAAATTCGGCGAAGTTGCCGGTATTGGACGCGATGCCATCAGCGGTACCATTATCGATGCACAGGATCGGGTACAAGAATTCCCCATAATGCCAAAATCGCAGTTCGCCGGAATTATTCTCGATCACCTGCAAAGGCTGCTGCCATCGGCATAGCATAATGATCAAGTCTCAGTAGTCCCGACGTTTTTCCAATTTGACACTCCATGCCGCACCCATCCGATCAATCTACCCTGCGCAGTAAAGTTGCTGCTTATTTTCAATTACTCTCTGAGTATGAACGGGAACTCTATCATGATCCTGATTTGAAGCGCGAGCCGCCTGCCGGAGGAAAAGTCCTTAAATCGGCAGTTTCGACGCCCGCCAAGGGGCTGAACCCCTATCCGTCCTATGCGCCCTACGATTCTTTGACTGCCATGAACGAGAGCATCAGCGGCTGTTTGCGCTGCGGACTGGGGCCGACCAGGACCAAGTTTGTCTTCGGTACTGGATCGAAAAACGCCCGCGTCGTCTTTATCGGAGAAGCCCCGGGCGCTGAAGAAGATCGTCGAGGTGAACCGTTTGTGGGCAGAGCGGGGGAACTTCTGAATTCCATGCTCAGGGAAATCGACTGGCGGCGGGAGGACGTCTATATCTGCAACGTACTCAAGTGCAGACCGCCGAATAATCGCGATCCTCTGCCTGAAGAGGTTACTCTTTGCGAACCCTATCTGCATGAGCAGTTGCGCATTCTGGATCCGGAATGGCTGGTCTCGCTGGGGAGAATTTCGGCTCAAGCCCTGTTACGTACGACCGCTCCACTCAAGGCATTGCGCGGCGTCGTCCACCGGTATCGAGAGAAACCCCTGTGGGTCACCTATCATCCCGCAGCTCTGCTGCGCAACCAAAACCTGATGCCCGATGCGCATCAGGATCTTTTAACGCTGCAACGCATGATTGCAGCAGGCGCTTACCAACCGTAGGCTCTCATGAACGAAGTAAAACCGGCTGAAACCGCCAGGACTACCAGCAGCAGATTGGATCGTGTGCCGCCGCACGACGTCGAGATTGAAATGGCTGTCTTGGGAGCCATGATGCTGGACCAGGAAGCTGCCAGCCGCGCCATTGAAATTCTCGATGAAACCTGTTTCTTCAAAGAAATCCACGCGAAGATATTTCTCGCCGCGCAAAAGCTCTATACTCGAAACGATCCCGTTGATTCAGTGACGTTGGCGAACGTCCTTAAATCCGAACGAGCTCTGGAGGAAATTGGCGGAGCCGCTTACCTGGCAGAACTAGTCGGCAGAGTCGCCAGCCCCGCCAATGCTGAACATCATGCTCGCATTGTGCTGCGTAAAGCCCTGCTGCGAAAACTCATTCATGCCTGCACGCGCTCCATCGAACGAAGCTATGGCGAACCCGACGAAGTCGACGAACTGTTGGATTCGGTTGAAAACGAAATCTTCCATCTCATGCAGTTTCGCCGCGCCGGAGGCTTTCGACCTTTAAGCGCCTTGATGCTGGAAGCCCAGGATCGTCTGGAAAACGTGAGGGTGGGACATAAAGGAGTCACCGGCGTTCATTCAGGTTTCGATGATCTGGATAAAATTACGGCCGGATGGCAGCGCGGTGACATGATCGTCATCGCCGGACGCCCCTCCATGGGAAAAACGGCTTTCAGCTTGAATCTGGCTAGAAATGCCGCCGTGGATCATCAAGTTCCAGTCGGATTCTTCTCGCTGGAAATGGCTTCTCACCAATTGGCGCTGCGCCTGATGTGTTCCGAAGCCGGCGTCGATTCTGCCCGGGTACGCTCCGGCACTCTGGACGCATCCAAGTGGTCGCTCCTAACTACCAAAACCGGCAAATTGTACGAAGCTCCCATCTTCATTGACGATACGCCATCCTTGTCGCCACTGGAACTGCGCGGCCGAGCCCGCCGCATGAAGACCGAAAAAAAGATCGGGATGATCGTGATCGATTACATCGGTTTGATGGACATTCCGAACAAGAAGATTGAGAGCCAGCAGCAGAAAATAGCAGAGATCAGCCGGAATTTAAAGGCGCTGGCGAAAGATTTGGACGTGCCGGTTATCGTCTTGTCACAGCTATCTCGAGCGGTGGAAACCCGCGGCGGAGATAAACGCCCCATTCTTTCGGATTTGCGTGATTCCGGAGCCATTGAGCAGGACGCTGACGTCGTGATCTTTCTCTATCGCGAAGGAGTTTACGATTCCAAGTCCGACGCGAGCGACGTTGACCTTTCCTTGACCGAGGTGCACGTTGCCAAACAACGTAATGGACCCCTTGGTATGGTCACTCTAAGATTAGATCTACCGACGGGAAGATTTTTTAATGTGGCGCCGGATTATCTGCAGAAAGTCGCCGACAACTTGCCCGATCGACCGCCATTCTGACAATTTAATCATAGATGATCGAACGCATCCTACCAAAGAAAACTGCGCCTCCCGAGGATTCCGGCATTGAAGAGTATCTGCCGGATCTGCAGGAGGTCTACGATCATCTGCCCAAGGCGTTGAAGTCATCCGACCATGCCCTGATCGAAAAAGCTTTTTACTACGCCTTCGATGCTCACAAGGGGAGGAAACGCTACTCCAAGGAACCCTACTTCGTCCATTGTGTTGAGGTTGCCAAGATCCTTGCCGACTTACAAATGGATGCGCTGGCAATAGCGGGAGGGTTTCTCCATGACGTCGTTGAAGATACCAACATCCCCATGGCGGAATTGCAGAAAGAGTTCGGCTCTGAGATCGGTGCTCTGGTGGACGGCGTCACCAAGATTTCGGGCTTGCACTTTGAGAGCTTTGAAGTACGCCAGGCGGCGAATTTCCGCAAGATGCTGCTCTCAATGTCCAAAGACATTCGCGTCATCCTGATCAAGTTTGCCGACCGGCTGCATAATATGCGCACCATCGAGCATTTGCCGCCTGCCACGCAACAGCGCATCGCTCGAGAAACTCTTGAAGTTTATGCTCCGCTGGCGCATCGGTTCGGTATCGCCAAGATCAAGTCCGAACTGGAAGACCTCTCGTTCAAAGTGCTGGATTACGAAGCATACCGGGAAATTGCCTCATTAGTCTCTTTGAAGAAGGATGAGCGCACCCGTCTGATCGCTGAGACCATCAATCCGATTAAGGCGGAGTTGAAGAAATTTGGTATTAATGCCAAGGTCGAGGGCCGAGCCAAACATCTCTACAGTATTTATAACAAAATTCGCACGCGGGGAAAATCGTTCGACGAAATCCTCGATCTGCTGGCAGTGCGCATCGTCGTAGAGAAGGTAGAGGACTGTTATTTCGTCCTGGGCGTGGTGCACAGCCTTTGGACGCCGATCCATGAAAAGTTCGCGGATTTCATCGCCACGCCGAAATCCAACATGTATCAATCACTGCATACCAAAGTACGTGGACCCGGCGGCAGGCTGCTGGAAGTCCAGATCCGCACCAAGAAAATGCACCTGATCGCCGAGGAGGGAATAGCGGCGCACTGGCGCTACAAAGAAGGCACCAGCTCTCATGATGACGTGGAAAAATTCGTTTCGTGGGTGCGGCAATTTCTCGACTGGCAATCCGATAGTTCCACACCGCAGGAGTTCATGGATACGCTGCGTGAAGACCTGTTTTCCGATGAGGTTTTCGTATTCACACCCCGAGGAGAAGTGTTTACTTTGCCTAAAGGCGCAACGCCGATCGATTTCGCCTTTGCAGTGCACACAGACGTTGGTCTCCATTGTATTGGCGCCAAAGTCAACAAGAAGATCGTCCCCCTGAGTACCCAGCTTCATTCTGGAGACATGCTCGAAATTTTAACTTCAGCCACGCAAAAACCGTCACAGGATTGGCTCAGGTACGTCGTCAGCGCCAGAGCCAAGTCGAAGATCAAACGTTGGCTCAAGGAATCGCAGTTAGAGCAGAGCGTCAAACTGGGTCAGGAATTGTTGCAGCGGGAATTGATCCGCCTGCGCCTGAAGGTAACTGACGAACAGATGGCTGAGATTGTGGAAGAAACCGGGCATTCTGCTTTAAACGACTTTCATGCCGCGCTGGGGAATGGAGATCTCTCAGTCCAATCAGTCATCACCCGGCTGACCAACAAGAACATCTTCCCTTCCAAAGACAGCAACCCCCTGCAGGTTGTGATTCGTCGTGTCCGCCGCAGAGATGGCGGAATTCGTATCCAGGGGATGGATGACCTGATGGTGCACTTCGCCGAGTGTTGCCGACCGCTGCCGGGTGATAAAATCATCGGTTTTATCACCACTGGCAAGGGGATTGCCATCCATAGGGCCGACTGCAAGAACGTGCGTACACTACTGGCAGAAGCAGATCGCGATATTCCGGTCGAATGGGACGTAGATCGGGATCAGGAATTCAACGCTCGGGTACGGCTGCTTTCGGAAGATCGCCGCCACCTGCTCAGAGACATTACCAACACCCTGTCCGCGCTAAACGTCAATATCATCGGTCTGGAGATGAAAAAAGAGGGCGCTCTCGCCTTGGGTAACATGGTATTGAAGGTCAAAGATCTTGCTCATCTAACCAAGGTCATACGGCGAATTCAGGATATCAAGGGTGTCGTCTCAATCTCACGTTTCGATGAAGAATTGGAAAGCAACAATCCTGAAGTTCTGGGGTCATGAGCATCCCTGAGCAACAGCCGTTAAATTTATTAGCCATCGATTACGGCAAAAGACGGGTTGGGCTGGCCGTGTGCAGCGCCGGCAGCACCATCGCATTTGGACTGACCACACTGACTATCAAAGGGTTTAATGACCTGATTGCGCAACTCAAACCTATCCTGGACGAGCGGCAGGTGCAGCGGGTTGTAGTCGGCATCCCATTAACCCTGAGTGATCGGCCTGGAACGATCATCGGTGATATTGTCTATCTGAAGCAGCGCCTGCAGAATGATGGTTACCCTGTTGAACTGGTCGATGAGGCGCTGAGCAGCCGGCGAGCCATGAATTTGTTGAACCTCAGGGGAAGGCAATCATCGAAAACAGACCTTGATCGTACGGCTGCAGCGCTGATCCTGCAGGAATATTTAGACGGAAGTCTGCCGCCTTTGTCTGAGCAGGAAATCGAGCGATATCGTTCGGATAACGACCATCTGAAATAAATTTGTATACTACCATGACAACCCCAACCAAGGATTCAATCGTACGCCTCGGCGTGATTGGTTCGGGCGGTATCGCCCAGGCAGTGCATCTCCCCATTCTGAAGAAATTCGATGACGTCCGTATTGAGGCGATAAGCGATCTGGACGTCACCAAAGCGGGATTGGTAGCACAGAAATTCGGCATCCCACGCTTCTTTAGCGATCCTCAAAATCTCGTGGGCCTCCCCGACTTGGATGCCGTTCTCATTTTGACACCAACCAATTCGCACCTGGCTCTCACTCTGATGGCATTACACGCAGGTATACATGTCTTTGTAGAGAGACCCATCGCCAGAAAAGTTACCGAAGCTCAGAAGATGGTGGATGCCGCCAAGCGAGCTGATCGAATACTCATGGTGGGTATGAATCACCGATTTCGCCCTGATGCCATGATCTTGAAGAATTTCATCGAAGCTGGTGAATTAGGCGATATTTTCCTGGCTCGATGCGGCTGGTTGAAGAAAAAAGGGCGCTGGTCGGGTGCAGATTGGTGGTTCCAGAAACATATTTCCGGGGGCGGCGTCCTGATGGATCTGGGTTTGCAGATGCTCGATCTGGCGCTGTGGTTGATGGATGAATCTGAAGTGGAATCAACGTCTGCGCAGCTTTTCCATCAAATTTTGAACGCCGAAGTTGAGGATACAGTAGCTTGCCAACTGCACCTGAAAGGCGGAAAAATGCTAACCCTGCACGCATCTTGGGCATTGATCGCTCCTGAAACTCAAGCTTATGCGCACTTTTGGGGAACAGTGGGGGCAGCTGTTTTAAATCCCCTCAGAATCGACAAGGAATTACACGGCAATCTGGTCAACGTGACACCCGAGAAAGTCATATCGCCCAGGGAATTGCACCGTTCGTCCTATCGATACGAATTGCGTCATTTTATCGAATGCGTCAAGCACCATCGTGAACCCGTCTCTTCGGGACAGGAAGCTTTGCAGATTCTGAAAATCGTCGAAGGGATCTACAAAGCCGCCACCCGTAAAACCTGACATGCCTAAAAAGCGCGGCATGAAGATAAGCCGCTTCCCTTTTATAGTGTCAGGTTTGCTTACCGCCCTGGCTTACCCACCCCTCAACCTCTGGCTGATTGCCTGGTTTTCCCTGGTTCCCCTGCTTTGGAAAGCGCGTAATCTAACTTTCTGGATGGCATTTCGGCGCGGCTGGTGGGGAGGTTTGATATTCAATGCCGTACTGCTCTATTGGATAGCCTTGAACTCCGGAACGGACCACTTTACCGCCATCGCCTCTTGCCTGGGTTTGGTGCTGGTGCTTTCTCTGTATTGGGCTCTTTTCACAGCTGTCTGGTCCTTTCTTTTTCGTCGATGGGGGATCCTCGGCGCCCTCTTTTTACCGGCAGTCTGGGTAGGATTGGAGGTGGTTAAAAACGCCCCTGAAATCGCATTCCCCTGGTTGGAATTGGGGTTAACGCAAATCCAACTGCTGCCGGTGGCGCAACTGGCGGAACTGGGAGGTATCCGTTTTGTATCTGCCTGGGTACTGTCGGCAAATGTCATGATCTTACTCCTCTGGCAGGGGAAACGAACCGCCGGCTTCACCGTATTGACTTTGCTCCTCTTCGGAGGAATCTGGGGGTGGTACAGGATCTATCATCTGCCTCCGGCAGGACCCAGGATAACCGCAGTGATCGTCCAGGGAAACGTCGATCCCAGCGTCAAATGGCATGAAGATCCGGACAGCAGTCTCTCGGTCTATATTGCGCTTACCAGTCAGGCGCTGCAATCGGACTCGGCTGACATAGTGGTATGGCCGGAAACTGCAGTTCCGGTCTATCTGGCGCATCAGATGAAGTATCAGATGCAGTTACGCAAACTGGCTTCCAATAGCCATACTGCCATCTTGACGGGCGCATTACACTATGAGTTTGACTCTAACGCCAAACATAACCCGAGGCGATTTAATTCGGCGTTTTTTTTTCCTGAAAATGGCTCACCCCCGCTGCGCTATGATAAAATCAGCCTGGTGCCATTCGGTGAACGGGTTCCTTTCCAGAAATGGTTTCCCAGGCTAGGGGAACTAAATTTTGGTCAGGCGGAGTTTACAGCAGGAAATCATTATTCCGTATTCGATCTTGGTCGTAACGTGAAGGTATCGGCGCAGATCTGTTACGAATCGGTTTTTGGGGATCAGACCAGACGCTTTGTGCTGGAAGGCGCTCGAGTCCTCTGCAATCTGACCAACGATGGCTGGTATGGGCGCTCCGCCGGTCCTTATCAACATGCCGCTCTGGTTCGCTTTAGCTGCATCGAGACCCGCTGTCCCTTGTTGCGGGCAGCCAATACAGGAATATCACTGGTCGCAGATCGCAGTGGACGAATCGTAAAATCTCTGCCGCTGCTGTCGCGTGGAACCCTATGGGCTCAGGTTGAATCAGGCGGCAATGCTCCAACCTTCTACGTCAAGCACGGAGAAATAATTCCAATCGCGCTGTTGCTTTTAGGGTGCGCAAGTGTTATTTTATCCTTTGGTCGTAAACCTAAAGAAATGATCGATCGATGACGCGACTTTCCTTCTGTCTCTTTATTCTCTTGTTGACCTTCGTGGTTTGGTTGACGCCCCATTCAAGCCATGGTCAAGATTCCATCAATTATCAAGCTCAGGAACCGCCGGCGGTGGTGGTTCCCGGCGTATCCGATACTGTGCACGCAGAACAAACCGACACGCTGATGCATGCATCTTCCGATTCCTCTTTTTTTAGTCAGGACCCTGTCTTCAAGCTCTTCACAACCCTGTTGGAACCCCTCGCATACACAATCGCTGTTGGCGGCGTGCTATTGATACTTTTTACCAAACGTGGCAAATAAAATCGCTCTACCAAACAATCTGATGAAAATACCTCGATTCCTGCTGCTGATCACTTTTTCAAGCCTAACAATTCTGATGGTCGGCTGCGGTCGCGTCAAAGTTGAAGAAGACTTGAGCGCTGACGAAGAGTGGAAGGTTGCCAAAACCTTCTTTGAGTACGAAAAGTACCTCGACGCCATCGACGTTTTAACCAATTTTACGCTCAACTACTCCGGTTCGACTTTGATCGACAGCGCCCAATTCCTTCTCGGTGAATCGCATTTTGCCGTCGGTGAATACATCCTGGCAGCTTCCGAATATCGCAGATTGGTGCAGAATCTGCCTCAGAGTCCTCTGGTGGATGACGCCTACTTAAAGATCATCCTCTGCGATTTCTATCTCTCACCTCGCTTTGAACTCGATCAGAAATATACCAAAGAGACCTTAAGCGCCCTCCAGGATTTTCAGGATCAATTCAAGAGTACCGATGCGACGATTCTGCTGAGATCAAAAGCCACAACTCCGGACGTTCTTAAGGAAATCTTCACCTTAGGCATGTGGCGGGTGGATCGACCATCTGTGAAGGATGCACCTCTTGACCGCACCAAAGTTGTCTTTCCTCACCGTTCCATCGGTTTCGGCAATTGGATGCTGCGGGTGTTCACTTTCGGTATCTTTCGTCCCGCTGAACCGGATTTGATAGTGCCTAAATCCGAGTTGGTCACTGGTGATTGGGTTATTCAACGGGCGCTGGATGAATCGCGCTCCAAACTCGCCAAAAAAGATTTCAAGACCGCAGATCTATATTATCGCACTAAAAAGTATCCATCAGCAGTTATTTATCTCGATACAGTCGTCGAGTTGTATCCGGAGACGACCTGGGCGTCACGGGCTTTAAAGCTAAAAGGCGATTGCCAGTTTGCCATGAGACAGTATGACGATGCTGCGCAGTCCTATCAGAGGTATCTGGATTCCAAAGAAGCGCCTGACCGTAAATCGATTGAGTCGAGGATAGAAGATTGCAAGCGCCGGGCACAATTATCAACATCGAAATCAACAGCGGCAGAGCAGGAATCTCCGCAGCCCTGATTCCAATGCGATTGCTCAAACCCATACCTGGCCATCGAATCGGACTGTTTGGCGGCACGTTCGATCCACCGCATTGGGGACACATTAAAGCTGCTCGCGCCGCCGCCGATGAATTGAATCTGGACCAGTTGGCATTTTTACCATCCCCGTACCCACCTCACAAAGGACATCAAGTTTTCACGAATTATTCACTGCGGAAACGGATGATCCAGCTGTGCCTTAAGTATGATCGCCGTTTCCGTATCTGTTTGGTCGAAGAAGAAGCACGGCTCTCAGGAACTACACTCGAAACAGTACAGCATCTGCGTAAAATTGGGTATGATGAACGCTGCTGTAAATTGATTTGGCTTATGGGGTCAGACTCGTTACTGGATTTTCCTTATTGGCACCAGCCAGAGGAATTGCTGCAAATAATATCCGTAGCGGTTATGCCGCGTCCGGGATTTCCGATTGAAAACGCAGAACGTAGATTTCTTGACCAGTTGCAAGTATTGAAAACCCCTCTTTTTGATATTTCAGCTACTGCCGTTCGCACCGGTCAACTCGATCTCAAAAAAACGCTGCCAAAACCGGTCGTGGATTTCATCTACCAACAAAATTTATACGGCTTTCGTTTTTCCGACGTACCCGCACCCTCAGCGAATAAGCCTGGTAACTGACTCAATGTGCCTAAATCCCCAAAACAGGAAATCACGTGGCTACTGCAGATAATACCACACCCAACCGTTCCATTTTAACCCAGCTCTGGCGTCAGTTCAGTTCGATGAGGTTCGCCGTAATCGTCCTGATCATCTTGGCGATCGTGTCAGTTATCTCTATGTTCCTGGGTGAGTTTTATCCCGTTCGTGCAGGAGGACCGGGTTGGCAGGAAATGTGGCAGCAGAAACTCGGTTTGAGCAAACCGGTTTTCGATATCCTGCTATTTTTCCAGCTTCATGATCCCTTCCGCTCCTGGTGGTTCCAGATTCTGCTAAGTCTGCTGTCGCTCTCTCTGTTAGCCTGCATCCTGGCACGTTTGCCCATTGTGATTCGTTCCTTGAGAACCAGCGAAATCAGGCAATCCGACGCTATCATGAAAATGCCGCTCTCGCGGTCTTTTACGGTGGGGAACGCACCGGAACAGGTTTTGGAGAAAATCCCTCATGGCTTCAACTATGCGCGGGAGCAGGTCGAAGGCGAGACGCGGCTGGCAGGCAGCTTTGCCGCTATCGCCAAGATCGGCCCTATCCTGGCGCATACCGGCTTGCTCTGTCTGGCTCTGGGCGGATTATTCGCATCCTGGCTGGGCGTGTCCACCCGTATCGCCGGGCTTCCGGGAGACGTTCTTACCGATCCTGCTTTTAATTTTAAAGCGCGAGTCGATAGTTTCCGCATCGAATATTATCCGCTGGGATTAGGGCAGTACGTCCTGGTGGATGATGCCTTCATTGGAAAAATTATAGGCAAGGAGAAGAATAACGTCTTCACACTGGAGACGGAAGGATCTCATGGCGGCGCACCACAGACCATGCAGGTCGAAGGCAAAAGACTACGCAACCACTTTGATATTAACATGGATCGCGGCAACATCAAAGACTACGTTTCTGTTGTTACCATCATGGAAAATGACCGGGAGGTCCTGACCACTCACGTCGAGGTGAACCACCCCCTGCGTTATAAGAATTTCCGTTTCTACCAGACGTCCTTCGATCCGGATAACCCTCGAGTCACGACCAGCATCGACAGCGTGCGGCTGGTGGCAAAGAGTGCCGATGGGACGGCGGTTATTGACACCATGACCCTGACGTCACAAGGATCCCTGCGACTGCCCGATGGCTCTGAGGTGGCGATGGCGGATTTTCTGCCCGATTTTCGCATGAGCGGCGGCGCTCCTACCAGCGCTTCTGCTGAACTGCGAAACCCGGCGGTGCTCTTTCAAGTCAATCGGGACGACAAGGAACTCTACCATCAGTGGAGCTTCCTGAAGAATCCCTTTATGCACACAGCGCCGGCCGCAACCTACAGTTTTCAAGCCCTGGAAATCTTCGGCGCCAGAAGCAGCATTACCTACCCGACCGTGCTGGAAGTCAAGAAATCCCCCGGGACGGGGATTATCTGGGTCGGCTTCATCCTGATGACGATTGGGATGTTTCTAGCCTTCTACATCATCCCGCAGCGAGTCTGGCTGGTGATTCGGGGTTCAGGCACGGGCAAGAGCGAAGTCTTCATCGGAGGGTACTGCCAGAAGAGCCACCATGCTTTCACTGAAAAATTCGAGCGGTGGGTGGAGAGGATGAAGGGGTAGGGGGAAGAGAATTGGTTAAAAGGGCGACTCGAAGGGGTCGCCTTTTTTTGTTAAACAGACAATTCTCTCCGCACATCGCGCTTGACTTTCCCCGCGTTTGTGATTATTTTTTGACAGTCTGTTGCATTCGCAACAACGACGCTTCCCATTGCACGTCCGGAGATCCCATGTCCACCAGGAAAATCGAACAATTGCGTAAGCTCAAAGCCGAAGCCCTTTTGGGCGGCGGCGTGGATCGCATCAAGGCCCAGCATGAAAAGGGAAAACTGACCGCCCGCGAACGCATCGACTTGCTCTGCGACCCCGACACCTTCGAGGAAATCGACATGCTGGTCACCCACCGCTCCACTGCCTTCGGGTTAGACCGTCAGAAAATCCTGGGTGATGGCGTAGTCACCGGTCACGGTAAGGTGGGCGGCCGCCTGGTCTTCATCTTCAGCCAGGATTTCACCATTTTCGGAGGGTCGCTGTCCGAAGCGCACGGGGAGAAGATTTGCAAGGTGATGGATATGGCCGCCAGAATGGGAGCTCCGGTGATCGGCTTGAACGACTCCGGTGGAGCCCGTGTCCAGGAAGGAGTGGTCTCGCTGGGAGCTTATGCGGACATTTTCCTGCGCAATACCCTTTATTCCGGAGTCATCCCCCAGATTTCCGCTGTCATGGGGCCGTGCGCCGGCGGAGCCGTCTACTCTCCCGCCATCACCGACTTCATCTTCATGGTGAAGAAGACCTCGTACATGTTCGTCACGGGACCCAAGGTGGTCAAGACAGTGACACACGAAGAGGTTACGTCGGAAGAGCTGGGAGGAGCGGTCACGCACGCCACTAAATCCGGCGTGGCGCATTTCGCCTGCCACGGCGAAGTGGACTGCATCGCCCGCATCAAGAAATTGCTCAGCTTCATACCGCAGAATAATCTCGAAGATCCTCCCTTCATCGAGTGCACCGATGATCCCAGGCGCGCCGATGCCGATATCGATACATTGATCCCTGACGACGCCAACAAACCCTACGACATCAAGGACGTCATCCACAAGGTGGTCGATCACGCCGATTTTTTTGAAGTGCACGAGGATTTCGCTCCCAACATTGTGGTAGGATTTGCCCGGCTGGGAGGGCAATCGGTGGGGATTATCGCCGATCAACCTGCGCATCTGGCGGGATGCCTGGATATCAACTCATCCAAGAAGGGTGCCCGCTTCATCCGCTTCTGCGATGCCTTCAACATCCCCCTGATTACCTTCGAAGACGTCCCGGGCTTTTTGCCGGGAACGGATCAGGAATGGGGTGGTATTATCACCAACGGAGCTAAACTGCTGTTCGCTTACTGCGAAGCCACCGTCCCCAAGATCACCGTCATCACCCGTAAGGCTTACGGTGGAGCTTACGACGTCATGAATTCCAAGCACGTGCGCGGCGACCTGAACTTCGCCTGGCCTACGGCGGAAATCGCAGTCATGGGAGCCCGGGGCGCGGTGGAGATCATCTTCAGCAAGGAGATCAAGGAATCCGCCGACCCGGAAGCCACCGAAAAGCAGAAGATCGCCGAATTCGAAGAGAAATTCGCCAACCCTTACATCGCCGCCGAACGCGGATACGTCGACGATGTGATCGAACCTTCGCAAACCCGCTATAAATTAATCACCGGCTTGCAGATGCTGCGCAACAAGGTCGATCACAACCCCAAGAAGAAACACGGGAATATGCCGTTGTGATGCAGGTAACCAAGTGAACAAGTAACCAAGTAACCAGGTAAAAACAATTTTCCTGTGTCGTCGAGTCCCTGAACTCGACCGAAAAACCTGAAAGGGAACGTGTCATTCCGGCAAGCCACTTGAGTGGCGCAAGCCGGAATCCAGGTTGTTTTCTGGGCGGTCATGGACCACTCCATGACCGCAAGAGTCGCCACCACCCCGAATCCGTGTAGGAATTCAGCCATGGTTGAATCAATACTCGTTACCCTGCCCGCTCTGCTCTTTCTGATCGTTTTGTTTGGCGGAGGAGAGCAATTCAGACGTAAAAATATCAACATGGACGGCGATCCGCCCATTCACCGGGGCTTGTTTTATTTCAGCAAATACTCCATCGTCATTCTCTGGGTGTCGATGGCGGTGCATGCGTGGGGTTGCAACCTATCCTGCTTCCCAGTCCCCGGGTTGCTCAAGCCGGTGGCGCTGTGCGCCTGGTTCGCCGGATTTTCCCTGCTGTTTATGGGGCGCTTTGGATTGGGCAGCTCCTTCAGGATAGGATCCCCCCAGGAAAGCACCAACCTGAAGATGGATGGCTTGTTTCGGGTCAGCCGGAATCCCATGTATGTGGGCGTGTATTTGACACTCACGGGAACCGTCCTTTATACTTTAAATCCCATCCTGCTCCTGGTGGCGGCATTCATCATTGCCGTTCACCATAAAATTGTCCTGGCTGAAGAGCAATATCTGGCGGGTGCATTTGGAGCAGAATATGCGGATTACTGTCATCGCGTCCGGCGATATCTATGAACGGAAATTCTACTTCTGATTATACTTACAACAATTCCAATTGTCATTTAGAGAGTGTTGAAAAACAATAAAAATAGAAGTCATTGCGAGCGTAGCGAAGCAATCTCGTAGCTTGGTTCTACCGGATTGCTTCGGGACTTCGTCCCTCTCAATGACGCGAAAAGTATTTTTCAACGCTCTCATTAAACGCCCTGCCGCTGGTATATGTAAGAGGCTGGCCCAAAGGGTCAGCCTCTTTTTGGTTCGCCCTACATTCGGATGGTTCGGAACAATTGCTCGGCAGGGTCTGTTTCACCTTTACATCAGCTTCAAAAGGGGGTAATCATGTCATCGAAAATAGCCGTAATCACCGGAGCCAGCGGTGGAATTGGCGAAGCTCTGGCGAGAGCGCTCGCAATAAAAGGATATAAACTCGCGCTGGCTGCGCGCCGTGAAACCGAGTTGAAACGGGTTGCTGGGGAACTCAATGATGAGGCTTTTTCAGCCTCAAAATCGTAGCATAAGATCCAGCGGACAGACAAATTTCATCAAATTCGCTTGATTCTATCATGACATCGTATTAAATTCACCTCGGTAAGCCGAAAATCATCAAAGCGAGAGACGCTTCCTAACGAGATAAACGACATGAAAACCCGTAAGTTGTTAGTTCTAATTCCCGTCATTCTGACCAGTTTGACGATTTTATCCGCATCCGCTCCGTCTGATGATGCCAAATTGCAGAAGTTCATCTCCCAGCACATCCAGCAGCTCGAACCCAAGCGGAAAGCCGCCGCACTTGCCGACTGGAACGCCAATGCTACAGGTGAAAAAGAATATTACGACCAATCCGCCGTACTGGAATTGGAGATCGAGCGAATCTACTCCAACCGAGACGATTTTTCCTATCTCAAAACGCTGAAACAGCAGGGCTCGATTACGGATTCGCTGCTGAAGCGCCAACTCGTCATCCTCTACGATGATTATCTACGCAACCAGATCGATCCGACGCTGCAAAAAGCCATCATCGATAAGCAGGCGGTTATTTCGGAACAATTTAACACCTTCCGGGGGAAAATAGGCGATAGAGAGCTGAGCGATAACGAACTTTACGGCATTTTAAAGTCTGAGGACGACGTCGCCAAGCGCAAACAAGCTTGGGAAGCCGGCAAACAGGTCGGACGAAAAGTGGCGCTCCTGATCATCGAGCTGGTGAAACTGCGCAATCAGGCTGCGAAACAGCTTGGCTTCGACAGCTACTACCAGATGTCCATTACCACCAGCGAACAGGACGTCGCTGAGGTCACCGCCATATTCGATCAACTCAAGCAGATGACCGACGCCCCATTTCGCAGCGCCAAGAGCGAAATCGATGCCGCACTGGCGGCAAAATTCAAGGTGAAGCCCGAAGACTTACGTCCCTGGCATTATAACAACCCCTTCTTTCAGGAAGTATCCGAAACCGGTCAGATCGATCTGGATCGGTTGTACCAAGGGAAGGATATCATAGCCATTGCACAGGATTTTTACGCTGGAATCGGTCTCCCCATCGATGATATCATCAAGAATAGCGATTTGTATCCGCGTAAGGGTAAGTATCAACATGCCTTCTGCGCCGATATTGACCGTCTGGGTGACGTGCGTACCATGTGCAACATCGTCCCCAGTCAGGAATGGATGGGGACGATGCTCCACGAAATGGGTCACGGTGTATACGATAAATATGTCAACCGAGATCTCCCCTATTTGCTTAGGGGAGCCTCCCATTCGTTCCTCACCGAAGCCATCGCCGAATTGATGGGAAGGCAGGCGTCAAACGCCGATTGGCTTCAGGCAATGGTCGGAGTGGATAAAAATAAGTTGACGGTTTACAAAACCACCCTTGATGATAATTTGCGCCTGTCCCAGTTGGTATTCAGCCGCTGGTCGCAGGTCATGGAACGTTTCGAGCGGAAGCTTTACGAGAATCCCGATCAGGATTTGAATAAACTGTGGTGGGACCTGGTCGAGGAGTACCAGTTGGTCAAGCGGCCCGAAAACCGCAATGAACCCGATTGGGCTGCGAAAATCCACATTGCGCTCTACCCCTGTTACTATCATAATTACATTCTGGGGGAGATGGCGGCTTCCCAGATTCTGCACACGATCGTCCGGGAAATCGAAAAGCAGGACAAGTTCACTGAAATTTCCTTCGCCAATCATCCGGGAATTGGTAAGTACTTAAAGGAAAAGGTCTTCAAGCCCGGAGCGAGCCTGGGGTGGGAAGATCTCCTGAAGTACGCGACCGGTGAAGGGTTGAATGCCAGATATTTTGCAGAAGAGTTCGTCGGAAAGTAAAAAATCAACAATAGAAATGTCACTACACATATTGAAACCGACAATCATCAAAGCAGCCGGAAACAAACCCAAGATCATCGAAGAATTCATCGGCAGGGTTAACTCCGGGGATCATCAGGTGAGTATCGCCCGCATGAAAAGCCCGGGCGGTTGGGTAGAATCCGGTCAGACGCCGGAATTTACCGAATATACAGTAGTTTTTCGAGGATTACTTCGGGTAAAAACGGTGACCTGTCAGACCGATGTCAGAGCCGGTGAAGCCATCATCACTCACCCCGGCGAATGGGTGCAGTACAGCACTCCCGAAGCCGATGGGGCAGAATACATCTCAGTTTGCTTGCCTGCGTTTTCTGTGGAAACCGTACACCGGGACGGCGGTGCGTAATTTTAAAAATACCGGACAACCCCGAGTAAAAATCCAACGAATATGAAGTAACAAATAAAACAATAGCCAAAATCTCCATGCTAATCCGTTACACACTCGCTTGGTTCGGTCTGATGGTGATCGCCATTCTTAATGGAACATTGCGCCAAACCACCTACCTTAAAGTCACCTCGGAACTGACCGCACATCAGATCTCCTGCGCCACCGGAATAACGTTATTCGGAGCAGCCATCTGGTATCTTAGTCGCATCTGGCCTCTCGGTTCCGCCGGGCAGGCTTGGACCGTTGGATTGATTTGGATTGGTATGACGGTATGCTTTGAATTCGTCTTCGGGCACTATGTCATGCACCACTCCTGGGAGAAACTGTTCAGTGACTACAACATCTTCGCTGGCAGATTATGGATTCTTGTGCTTATCTGGACGACTGTAGCGCCGTATATATTTTATAAAATAAACAGATAAAATCATAACCGATTGGAGCATTCTCATGAAAAAGACAATTACCTTCGCACTCTTGGCGCTGCTACTGACGATCTCAGCGAGTTCTGCCGCCACCCGTCCAATCCAACTCGCTTTAGTAAATCCCGTCCAGATCTTCCCTGCAGGAGATGACGTCGGCGGCATCCGAATCAACCTGATTTACGGCAAGAATACCTCACTAACCGGTCTGGATCTTGGTTTGGTCAACCAGCTAACCGGCTCCTGCACTGGATTACAGTACGGTATCGTAGGAAATGTGGGCGGCGATTTTTCCGGTTGGCAGGATAATTTCGTCAGCATCACCAAAGGACACCTGCAGGGTCTGCAGACTGGAGCTTATACCTCAGCCAAATCGAGCTTGGGTTTGCAGTGGGGTATTGTCAATTACTCGGGTTCACACAACGGCCTGATGATTGGCTTTGTGAACTATGCGGTGAACCTTAAAGGCTTGCAGATCGGAATCATCAATATCATCAAGTCCGGCGGTTTCATGCCGCTGTTTCCTATCGTGAACTGGTCGTTCTAAAGGCTGCAAATACGCATTTAAAAAAGGGGCGCAACCTGGTTTGCGCCCCTTTACGTTACTTGAATCAGTCATTCGCCTTCTACCAATCTTCATCGCCGTAGAATTCCTCAACCACTCCTGTAACCCCCCGTCGTATTCTATCGATTTCGTCCGGTGACAGCCTCTTTTTCCAGTTTTTTGTGGTTTCGGCGCTGCTCAGCATGACCTGGTGAGCCTCCGCACCGACGCCGGATTCGGCAGGATTCTCCGCAGAACTGTGCTGGATGATCTGTCGGGCAATTGGCGGAGTGAAATCCAAGCCCAACCATTGATAGATGCGTTCAAAGTACTCCAACGGCTGTAAGGATAGATCTTCATGACGCAGGAAGAGCCAGCGCGGCTGCTGCTGTTGGAATTTGCGCACCGTGGCATAGATGCACTTCCAAAGCAACGCCGCGGTGTCGATGATGTCACCGGGTTTTTCTTGAAAGCGGGTCAACTCCTCGGCAAAAGGCGTCAGGTGATCGCGCAGCAGCAGGGGCTGTGCCAGCAGCGACGAGAAGGATAAGGTCCAGTTCAATCGCTTCAGGCTGTTGGCGAAGGCGCAGGGATGACGGATGACCACCAGCACTTGAGCGTCGAAAGTTCTCGCCAGCCATTCAGAAGAGAAGATGGCGATGGGGTCCTTCAGCAGCGGGATGGATTGATTGAGGTAATACCCGGCGAAACGGGCGTAGTTTTCCAGAATCTCGAACTCTTCCTTCTGATAAGCCGGTGGCATTCCCTTGTCATAGCCCAGGGTTTGCATGGCGGAAAGGATGTCGAAACGGAAATTGATGACGTTGCGAAGGTGGTCGTAAAAACCATCGGCGTTTTCCTCGCAGACGTAGGTGAACCAGTTGGCGAATTTGTCGCTGCGGATGCCGGGCAGGGTCGTAGGGTTGAACGGCTCTGAGATATAGCCAACCTTAGGCGACAGAGCGATCATTTTGCCGACCCAGGTCGTTCCTGACCGATGCGATCCGGTAACCAGAATGGGGTGGGGCATGAGTATGTTTTTATTATTCAGGTAATTACGAAACGACGTCGGTCTGCGGTTCAGCAGATCAACAGAAACACCGCAAGAATTACGCCGATATCGGGGATTCCCTACTTGGTTACTTGTATACTTGTTTACCTGGTTACTACCAAACCACGTTTCGTTCGATTTTGTTGCCCAGGAGTATATCACCCTGAAATTGGTAATAAATTGCACTTGATTTTCAGGGGTGGAAAGGTTTAAATTCAATATCAGAGCGGCGGCGGATGGCGTGCTTCCAGCAGGTCAAATGGTTTAATCTATGAGGTCAAGATGGTCCAGCGCATAACCCTCACTCTGTGCACTCTGATTTTCCTTATTCTCATGATAGGCTGCAATGATAGCGGGACATCGCCGTCGCCGCCGAATACCATTACGTACTATCAGGAGACGATGTATCCTGCGACCGGTGGCTTCCTCGAGTGGGGTGTAGTCTCGGTCACTATTCCACCGAACGCGCTGCAGGATACCACCATCATCTCCGTCGGCAGCGCTGAAAATCCAGCGGATTACAACCCGCTGGTCAATCATGCACGCGTTGGTGCTATCTACCAATTGGATCCCGACGGCACTACTTTCATGCTACCGGTGACGGTCAGGATAGGGTACAGTTCAGAGGCGCTCGGTTCGTTCGCCGCTGCCACCCTGCAGATCATGACCTACAGTGCAGCCGACCCTGATCCCGTGCCCCTGTCGAACCCAGTCGTCGATTCGGTCAATCATTACGTCACCGGCGAAACCGACCATTTCTCCTATGTGTTCCTGGCTGGTGCGACGGTGGTCGGATCGGGCAATGCCACCTATCCGCCCGCGTCCGGAGGCAACCCACAGGGAAACTGGAACGTCGACCATGTGGACTATCTGCCGCAGCAGCCCTGGCAGGATTCGCTGGAAGTAGTGGTTTCCTGCACGGTCGCAGGAGCTTACGTCATCAGTTCGCCGGATTGGGAGTCGAACCTGCTGACCACTACGATCGTGCGCACGATTCTGCACCTGCCGGGGTCCAACATCGTCATTCTGGACGACTCCACCTATACCGTTCACCACTACTGGGGGAGCTACGCCGTCAGCGGCAGCCAATTCAACAGCGTCATCACCGCCTCCTCCACCAATCCGGAAAACGTCGGCAACATCGAAACGCAGTACTACACCGCCTCCGGCGATTCCCTCATCTTCTACCGCACCGAAGAGATCGAAGGCTTCGTCTTCGACGTCTACAGCGTCTTCATCCGTGAGGGAGCCAACCCATAGGGAGGCGGCTGGGTGACAGGGTCAACTTTCTGGCTGGGTGGCATGGACAACTTGTTGACCAGGTCTATCATAAATTCTTTAGAATACACCCGGCTAACGAGATAGCCGGGCCACCCATCCTGTGAACGCCCCGGTGCTCCACAGCTCTGCTGTGAATTACTATCCTCCCAATCCCAGCCGAGCCCTCTTCAGGGGGCTTCTTCGCGTATAGCCCGGTGCTCCAGCGCCATCAGGGAAATCAGCGTAATCTGCGGTGCAGACGAATAAAAAGCGTCAGGTCACACCCGTTCGGGGCAAGACCTGACGCAACGCTCTAAACCTGGTTACTTGCATACTTGGTTACTTATTCACTGTTTTACTGGGACCTGACGTGATGAGCATCTACTCATCGAGGTCGTGCCGGAGCTGATTTTAACAAAATAACTGTTGATTTTTACCTGTGGAGGCGTTATAATTAGAGCGATAGGATCAAACCTTACATCGGTCGATCTTAAAATCAGGGAAAGGTAAAACATGGCGATCCTCGCAATGTTCTATGGGGTGGTGGTCTCGATGTACTAGTTCGACCAGAGACGTCATCATCGTCCGCACATCCATGTAAAATTCAGTGAACAGGAAGCAGTGATATCTATCCCAGATGGTGAGGTGTTGGAGGGAGAATTGAAACCCAACAAATTGAAATTGGTACAAGCCTGGATAGTCATTCATCATGAAGATTTGATGGCGGATTGGGACTTAGCCAGCCAAGGCGAAAAAGTGTTCCCGATCGATCCATTAAAATAGAATCGAAAGCGATGAACCCACGAATCAAAGCAGTACGTCCGAATCAGGATTACACGGTTACCCTGACCTTTACCAACGGTGAGGTCAAACGCTTCGACGTCAAACCGTACCTGGGAAGCGGATTCTTCCAAGAATTAAAGGATTGGGAGAACTTCAATTCAGTGCACATGTTTGATGGAACTATCCAATGGCGAAATGGTCAAGATTTCTGTCCGGATACACTCTATCAGGATAGTACTCCTGCAGAATAATCTATCCTAACCAGAAATCAACTAATCCCACCATATACCAATTCCATGCCCACACCCCAAAAACCCAAACGGCAGCTGGCGCTGCATTTCAAGATCTTCATCGGGCTGCTGATCGGTCTGATCGGCGGGCTGATCTGCAACACCGCCTTTTCCGGATCACCAACACTGGAATGGCTGATCAAGAACCTGATTTCCCCGGTCGGGCAGGTGTTCCTGCGCATCATTTTCATGGCGGTGATCCCGCTGATCTTTTCCGCTCTGGCGCTGGGAGTAGCGGAATTGGGCGACGTTCGGCAGTTGGGGCGCATCGGAGCCAAGACGCTCGGCTACACGCTGATCGTCACCACGCTGTCGGTGATTATCGGCATCACGCTGGTGAATCTGATCAAGCCGGGAGTCGGCTTGTCGGAAGGCAACCGGCAGTCGCTGCTGAGCACAATTTCGGCGGCTCCGGTCAAGAGCGCGGTCGAAAAAGCCGCCGAAGCCAAGACCATCGTGCAGACTCTGCTGGATCTGATCCCCAAGAACCCGCTGGCGGATGCGGCTTTAGCTTTCGATGAGAACTATCGCGGTGGCGGCATTTTAGCCATCATGGTCTTTTCGCTGTTCGTCGGAGTGGCTCTGGCGCTGGCTCGGTCGGAACGCACCGTGGTTTTCGAGCAGTGGCTGCAGGGGCTTTACGACGTGGTCATGAAGATCATCAGCATCGGGATGAAGCTGGCGCCGGTGGGCGTCGCCTGCCTGGTGTTTTCGGTGGTAGCCAAGCTGGGTCTGGACGTGGTGGTCATCCTGGGCAAGTACATCGCCGTGGTGATGATCGGTCTGATCATCCACATGTTCGGCGTCTATTCCATCCTGCTGAAATACGTGATCCGCTACAGCCCGCTGCGCTTCTTCAAGAACATCGAAGAGGTCATGCTGACGGCGTTTTCCACCAGTTCCAGCAACGTCACTCTGCCGACGGCGCTGCGGGTAACCGAGGAGAAGCTGGGCGTGCCGCGTCGCATCACCAACTTCGTGCTGACGTTGGGATCGACCGCCAACCAGAACGGCACGGCTCTCTACGAAGGCGTGACGGTGCTGTTTCTGGCGCAGTTTTTCGGTGTGAATTTATCCATGACGCAGCAGATAACGGTGGTCTTGGCGGCGGTGCTGGCGGGCATTGGGACGGCGGGAGTGCCGGGAGGTTCCCTACCGGTGATCGTGCTGGTGCTGCAATCGGTGGGAGTGCCGGGCGAGGGCATCGGTGTGATCTTGGGCGTCGACCGCATCCTGGACATGTCCCGCACGGTGTTGAACGTCACCGGCGACATCACCGCGGCGATGTACGTCGCCAAAAGCGAAGGCGACCGCAGCTTTGAATGGATCGAGGAGGAGGAGGTGCAGGTTTGAAAGGGGGGGATTGGGTAATTCCAGCGAACGCACAGTAGAGCTGTGGGGCACCGGGTTCAAAATCCTATTCACCAAATAATCACCTAAAAGGGTTGACTCTGGGGGATTGATTAGTTAAATTTGGAATAGCGAAGCTAAGAGATAAGTAATTCGCCACGTTGAAACTGTAAAAATTTAGATAGAGGCAAAAATGGACTTTATGACTGCGGAACAACGTAGTAGATGCATGTCAAAAATCCGATCAGGTAATACTGGACCAGAATTCGTTGTTCGCAGATTAGTTCATAGAATGGGATTCAGATACCGCCTTCACGTAGAATATCTTCCCGGAAAACCGGACTTAGTATTCCCACGGCATAGAAAGGTCATTTTCGTGAATGGGTGCTTCTGGCATCGACATAATTGTAAATCGGGACAATCATTACCGGAAAGAAATCGATCATTTTGGGTTAACAAACTCAACAATAATTTAGAACGTGATAAACTGAATTATAGTGACTTGGAGCGAAATGGCTGGACAGTCTTAGTAGTTTGGGGATGCGAAACTAAGAACTTGAGTTTTCTATCTCAAAAGCTCACATCCTTCCTATCAGAGGATTTAACATGACCCAAGATACAAGAGTCGCTACCCCTAACATCGGAGGTTCATCGAATGATAAATTATCTCTCAAGGTACACCCAAGAGTGCTCCAAGCTCTCGGGTGGAACCTCGTCACGAGCGATGTGATCGCCATTCTTGAATTAGTAAAAAACTCATATGATGCATTTGCAACAAGTGTGGATGTTAAATTCTCCATAGATCCGAGGAGTGGTAGACCAATTCTTGAAATTATTGATAATGGTATCGGAATGACTCTTGATGTAATTAGGGATGTATGGTGTGTAATTGGTACACCATTCCGTTTAGATAATCCATTTGTATATAAGGGTGGCAAGAAACGAAGAGTATCCGGTGAGAAGGGCTTAGGTAGGTTTGCAGCAATGCGATTAGGGAAACAGCTGGAAATTATCACCAAACCAGTAGATGAAGGATATTGTCATATTTTAGTAAAATGGGATGAGCTTTTATCTTCTAAGAATTGGGAATCAGTTGGAATTGAAGTTATTGATTCGCCCCATGACTTCATTAGAACAAGCAGCGGAACCACTCTACGTATACACGATCTCCGTGAAAATTGGGACCCATACGCAGACAAATCGAAAATTGACGAACTTGAAGCTCAATTATCAAGGCTAGTGCTACCATACAACAAATCGAATGATTTTACACTAATATTTACTCCACCAGGAACAAATTCGGGAAGCAAGGAAGTATTGCCCCCTGATATATTTAACTATCCTCCCTATTTAATAGAGGGTGACTTTGATGAATCAGGCAAGATAAAATTTAGATATTGCTACAATAATGGAATTAATAGCACTGAACAATCAGGAGAAATTGATACAAAAGATGAATACAATAAATGTGATTTTGATTGTACTATGTTTGGATCGTATAAATTTGAATTCCGTGCTTGGGATACCAATCCCGATGATTTAATTGAATTGAATCGAAGATTTAATATTAATCGAAACGCTACAGAACTGCAAAAGGATATATTATCTTTCTCGGGTGTATATCTTTATCGTGATAATATTCTCGTGTTGCCCAAGTCAAGTAGGAAGAAGGATTGGCTTGAGCTTTCACCACGCAGGGTAAGCAGAATTGGAAATAGATTAGATGATAAAAATTTGGTTGGTTACGTCGAAATAAGTGCAGATCATAACCAAAAACTTGTTGATACAAGCGACAGAGAAAGACTTGTTGAAAATCCAGCCTATGATCATTTTCGTAAATCTTTAATATATATAATTAAAAAACTTGAGGGGTTTCGTGAAAAAGTTCGAGAGGAACCGGGACACAGTGAACCTCCAATGAAAAACCTTTTCGCAGACATGCTTTCAAGCGAGTTAGTTGAAAAGTACGAGAAATTACCTGAAGGAACTCCTAAGGGTGATTATTTGCGACTGGCGCGAGAAGACCAAAACAAAAGGGTGAAAGCGGTTGGGGAAATTGAAAAAAGATTTTATTATTATAGCCGCTTAGCGAGTATAGGAATCATAGCGGTGTTTCTGCAACACGAAGTGGGAAACCATACCGTCTCTATCGAATCATTTATCAACCACTTGAAGGAATTGTTCAGTAAAGATAAAAAAGTACCTGATATTACCCTGAAGCGACTCGACTTGGTGGAAAAATCTGTTCGCACTTTAAAACGATTAGCGAATAAATTTGCTCCATTAGCGAACAGAGCCTTCAAAAGTGGCAAGCGTAGTTCAGGGTTAGTCGAAATTGTTAGAGATTGTGTACAGATTAATGAAAAAACTGTAAATAAATTCGGAATTAATATAATACTCCCCAAAGGTGAATATATTGTAGCTGTTGATCCGGGTGAATTAACTACTATCTTTTTAAACTTGATTGATAACGCAGTATATTGGTTAATAGACAATAAAACAAATTCCCCTAAAATTGTAATAGAGGTAAAAACTCATTCACCTACAAATTACAGTTTAACCGTCTTGGTGCATGATAATGGACCAGGAATTGAGGAGGGGCAACAGGAACGTATTTTCTGGCCAGGCGTCACAAGCAAACCGGAAGGGATCGGAATGGGATTAACGGTTACTTCAGAACTTGTCTCGCAATATGGCGGGAAAATGTACTTGATTCAACCAGGAGATTTAGGGGGGGCAAGCTTCGGATTCGATTTACCAATAAGGAGAGATAATGGCAATTGAGATGGAAATCCGAGTTCTCATCATCGACGATGATGAAACGGTTTCTGGGACACTTGAGCTGGATTTAAATAAACAACTAAAAGTTTCATCACTAGTTATCAACGACTTCTCCAAGTCATTATCTACTATCGAGGAATTCCGGCCTGATATTGTGATTCTCGATATCTACCAAGGAGGACCAGAAAAGGGTAAAAAATCTGGAGAATTTGTTTGGAGTAACATATGGTTACATAAATTTATGCCTGTAATCATATTTACAGCAGGGGACGATGAGCTATCACCACAAATCCCTGTACATCCTTTTGTAAAATCGATCTCAAAAGCCCAGGACTCAGATGTCCCTATAACGAGCGTTGTCGTTGATGCAGTGCAAAAGTTTATCCCTCATATAAATATCATAAGAGACATTCAGAATGATGTTGATGCCGTTATCCAGAAGGTATTAAAAAATGTAGCACCAAGGATTTGGGCACAAGCGGAAGAAAGCAGTCGAAATGAAATTTTGTTTAGGTCGGCTCGTCGTAGAATCGGAGCAATGATGGATTCCAATACTGTGATGACAGATCAAGGCATTTTTCCTTGGGAGCAGTATATCTATCCTCCATTAAGTGATGATTTGCTCCTTGGCGATGTTTTGTATAAGTTGGATGGCGATATAACGGATGCAACCTCATATCGAATTATACTTACGCCTTCGTGTGACCTTTCCGCATCTCCTCCAAAAGTTGATCAAGTACTCGTTGCCTGTTGTGAATCTAAGGATAAATATTTGCGTAATTTACCAAGTAACCCATCCAAAAAGAAAGAAAGATTGGAATCTAATTTAAATCATGATCAAATTGACGGCAACGGGATACTCCCAGCATATTCAACAATTATACCACATTTATGTGTATGTTATCGCAAATTGGAACAAATCCAGTATAATGAAATACTATCCAATCCTGATCGAGCAGTGGATGGGAAACGGTTTAAACGAGTTGCGTCGATTGATAGTCCTTTTCGTGAGCGGATTGCTTGGGCTTATTACCAAATCGCAGGTCGGGTAGGGATACCAACATTCGATAATAATAAATGGATAAACGAGTTGCTAAATAATCCACCGGAGGAGTCAAAATAATATGTATGCTGTTGATTTCTTCTGTGGTGCCGGTGGGTTGACTCGTGGGCTTCTTAATGCCGGGGTTAAAGTTATCTTTGGTATCGATTACGATAAGGATTGCCAGAAGACTTACGAGAGCAATAATAGACCTGCTAAATTCTTGCATGCCGATCTGAGAACACTTGATCCAGGTGATTTATTACCATACATCGGAAATATTCCATCGGAAAAAATGTTGTTTGCAGCATGTGCTCCCTGCCAGCCCTTCACCAAACAGCGAAGCATAAAAAATTTGCATCAAAGGAATCTGATTGGAGAGTTTTCGCGATTTGTGAAGGAATTCAATCCGGGATATGTTTTCATAGAGAATGTACCTGGCCTCGCAAGAGTAGGAGGATTCAGTTCATATAGAAGGTTCAAAAAGATTTTACGTGATTTGGGACATCAATTTGAAGAAGGCATACTCGATGCGAAAGAATACGGAGTACCACAGACCAGAAGACGCCTAATTTTTATCAGTTCAAGAATTAACACTATCCCAATCCCACAGAAAATCAATGGTCCAGGTCTTCAGCCGCTCGTTACAGTTCGAGATACTATCTTGAGCCTCCCGCCCCTAAACGCGGGTGAAGTAGACCCCGATATTCCAAACCATTACGCTTCCAACCTTGAAGCCATAAACCTTGAGCGAATTAAAAATACTCCGCCCGATGGGGGCGATAGAAGGAGCTGGCCAGCTTCGCTGACACTGGAATGCCACAGGAACGGTTATAATGGCCATACGGATGTATATGGCCGAATGTGGTGGGATAGACCTGCACCTGCCCTAACAGGGCGTTGTGACAGTCTTTCAAATGGTAGGTACGGACATCCGGAACAAAACCGAGCTATTTCGTTACGAGAAGCGGCTCGTCTCCAGAGTTTCAAGGATAACTATATCTTTTACGGTTCTTCAAAGAATCATATTGCATTGCAAATCGGGAATGCAGTCCCTGTAAAATTAGCGGAAGTAATTGGATTACAATTTTTATCCAATGCTGATCGCTGACTGCTCTCATACTCCACCGGCGGGTGGCCTGGTCAACTTGTTGACCAGGTATATTCTAAAAAGCTTAAAATAAACCCGGCTAACGAGTTAGCCGGGCCACGCAGCCGGGTCGGGGCAAGCCCGACCCCTACGCCGTTCTTATCAGCGGCATCAGCGTAATTCGTGCAATCAGCGGTTCAGACAATTGTAAAAGCGTCAGATCACCGCTGCGCTAAAGACCTGCCGCAACATCTTTTACTTGGTTACTTGTTTACTTGTTCACCTGGTTACTTCCCCATCCCCTCCCCGCTCACATTCCCGTTGCTTTTCCCGCCGAAATTTCCTATATTGCCTTGATCAAGCAGGATCGTATGAAAATCATCGACGAAAAGACGCTGCTCGCCCTGATCAAGAAGGGTGAGCGCATCCTCTATCTCAAGGACGTCCGGCTGACGCCCGCGGCGCAGGATCTGGTGCGGCTGCACAAGCTGGTCATCGTGCCGCAGGACCCGGAGTATCACCCCGCTCCCTTCCCGGTCAAGAGCGTGGTCATCGGTTCCGATCACGGCGGCTTTGAATTGAAGTCAGCGCTGATCCCAAAACTCCAGCAAGCCGGATTTTCCGTGACCGACGTCGGAACCAACAGCAGCGAAGCAGTGGACTACCCCGATTTTGCTCTGGCGGTAGCGCGCACGGTCGCCGAGGGCAAAGCCGAGCGCGGCGTCATGATCGACAGCATCGGCATTGCGTCAGCCATGGTGGCGAATAAGCTGCGCGGCATCCGGGCGGCTCCGTGCTTGAGCATCGAGGTCGCCAAGAGCGCCCGCAGTCACAACGACGCCAACGTCATCACTCTGGGCGGAAAGATCATGCAATCAGATGCTGCCTGGGAAATCCTCTTGGCTTTCCTGCAGGAACCTTTTTCCGGCGGTCGTCACGAACGCCGGGTGAAGAAGATCGAATCGGCAGGGAATAGATAGTCAAGCAAGTGATATTAATTAAAGTAGTTAGCCAGATAATTTAGCTTCTGTCGGGGTCAGGGGCGACCCCGACTATGCCGCGTGATGTAGGGGCGCATGGCATGCGCCCTGTTTTGAAGACATGTCAACTTAATTGGTTAAAGCCTTTCAAGGCTGGGAATTGCAGAGCTTTCCCCCCGGGGGAAAGCTTCTTCAACCGCAATCTAATGCCTTCAAGCGGAACATCACTTCATTGGCAGGGTATAATCGAATAAATGTGAGGGAATGTCACCTTGAGTCCCAAAGCTAAAATCGCAGCATCGACAGCCTATTCCCGCATTATCGGCGAAGGATTAACCTTCGATGATCTGCTACTCTTGCCCAACAAATCCTCGATCCTGCCTTCGCATGCGGACGTCGGCAGCCGGCTGTCGCAGCATATCCACCTGAACGTCCCGCTGGTTTCGTCGGCGATGGACACGGTCACCGAATCGCGCCTGGCGATTGCATTAGCCAGACTGGGCGGAATCGGCATCATCCACAAGAACCTTTCGCCGGAACGACAGGCAGAAGAAGTGGATCTGGTCAAGCGTGCCGAAAGCACCATCGTCTTCAACCCGATCACCATCTCGCCCAAGCAGACCGTGCGGGACACTCTGCAGACCATGAAGCGCAAGTCGGTTTCCGGTATCCCGGTCGTGGACGGCGACAAATTGGTTGGGATCGTCACGCACCGGGATCTGCGTTTCCAGACCAACCTCGATCTGCCGGTATCGAAGGTTATGACCAAAGCTCCGTTGGTGACGGCTCCGCCGCATACTACCCTCGAGACCGCCCAGAAAATCCTGCAGAAACATCGCATCGAAAAGCTGCTGATCGTCGATGAAGCAGGCAAGTTAGTCGGACTCATCACGGTCAAGGACATCCAGAAGAAGAGCCAATACCCTCATGCCTGCAAAGACGAACACGGCCGGCTGCGCGTCGGAGCCGCCGTTGGGGTAGGGTCCGATCTCGAGGAGCGCCTGGAAAGACTTCGTTCCGCCGGTGTGGACGTCGTGGTGGTGGACACAGCGCACGGCCACAGCGAAGGAGTCATCAAGGCGATCGAGAAGATCCGCCGCCTCTACGATCACCTGGAGGTCATCGCCGGTAACGTAGCGAGACCGCAGGCAGTTCTGGACCTGATTTCAGCAGGTGCTCACGCCATCAAGATCGGCATCGGTCCCGGTTCGATCTGCACCACCCGCGTGGTCGCGGGCGTCGGTGTGCCGCAGATGTCAGCCATACTCGAATGCGCTGAAGCTGCTCTGAAACATGACGTACCGGTCATCGCAGACGGCGGCATCCGCTATTCCGGCGACATCGCCAAAGCCCTGGCTGCCGGAGCCGAATCGGTAATGATCGGTCAATTGTTTGCCGGGATGGAAGAGAGCCCCGGTGAGATGATCGTGCTGGAAGGGCGCAGTTATAAGGTCGTCCGCGGGATGGGATCTTTAGGCGCCATGATGGAAGGGAGCGCCGATCGCTACTTCCAGAATGCTGAATCTGATGGAAAGCTGGTGCCAGAAGGGATCGAAGGGCGAGTGCCTTATAAAGGTAAACTGGAAGATACCGTCTTCCAATTGATCGGTGGACTGAAGGCGTCGATGGGGTACTGCGGAGCGAAGGATCTGAAGGCGTTTCGGGAGGAGACTCAGTTCATCCGCATCAGTCCGGCAGGTCTGCGGGAAAGCCATCCGCACGACGTGGAAATCACTAAAGAAGCTCCCAACTACCGGTTCTTATAGACGCGAGCGAAGGCAAAGCAACACGACGATGGTCATCGAGTTACTTCGCCCTCGGCTAAAACATGGCTATGCCGGCAGCTGATTTACAAACCGGCTCAAATGAGATTTATAGTTGGAGGCGGTGTTCTTGTGGAGGATTCCCTTGCGGGTCAAACTATCCAACATGGAACTAGCCACGCGCAGATTCTCTTTGCCGGTCGGTTGATCTTTCGATTCGCGTACTTTGCGAACCAGACTCCGGTACTGTGAACGGTAGACACGATTGGTTGCACGAGCCGCTTCGCTGGTGCGCATGCGCTTCTTGCATGACTTGTGATGGGGCATTGACTTCTCCGAAAAGAGTGAATCTTAAATATATTAAAAAAAAAAGCCTTTGTCAAGCACAGAATTTACAGAAATTAATTCACTGTCTCTAAGCCAGGAGCAGCTGCAAAGGGTGGTGGTTCTGACGGGAGCTGGTATTTCCGCAGAATCGGGTGTGCCCACCTTCCGCGGCGAAACCGGTCTGTGGCGGCAATTCCGCCCCGAAGATCTGGCGACTCCCGAAGCCTTCGCCGATCAGCCTGTGGTGGTCTGGGAATGGTATCTCCACCGGCGGAACCTGATCGCCCAGGTATTGCCCAATCCCGGGCATCATGCCCTGGTGGAGCTGGAGCGTATGCTGGGCGATTCATTCACTCTGGTCACACAAAACGTAGATGGATTGCACCGCCGCGCCGGCAGTCAGAACCCGATCGAATTGCACGGCAATATTTTCGTCAATCGCTGCGGGCGCTGCCAGGATCATTGGGCGGATGATGCGCTTGATTTCAGCAAATTGCCGCCGCATTGCCCAACGTGTGCCGGTGAGGTCCGGCCGGGCGTCGTCTGGTTTGGTGAAAGCCTCCCAGCCGCCGCCATCGATCAGGCATATTCCAAATCGCAGCGGGCGACCCTCTTCATATCGATTGGTACGTCAACCGTGGTTCACCCTGCAGCCGGGTTGCCGCTGCTGGCGATGGAAAGCGGTGCATATTTGATTGAGATCAACCCCGAAGAGACGCCAATCTCGCGCCTATCAGATTGCGTCATCCGCGAGAAATCGGCAACGACGCTGCCGCTGCTGGTTAAAAAACTGCAATCCCTGAAAAACGGAAACTGATGTTTTAAGACCATGTCGAAATTCCCGTTAAAATATTTGTGGTTGGTCGCCCTCTGCGCCATAGGGCTGCAACTGACCTCCTGCGTCTATTTGAATACGTATTATAACGCCAAGCGCTATTTCCGCGAAGGAGTCAAAGAGAACAAGGACAACGAAACCGGTCAGCCCCGCACCACTAATTATCAGAAAGCGATCAATTCCGCCGCTCGCGTTATCCAGGACTACCCCAAGAGCGGCTATGTCCCTGATGCCATCATGATCATCGGGAAGGCTTATTATGAGATGCGCAACTATCCGGGTGCGAAACGCAAGTTTGAAGAGCTGATTACCAATTATCCCAACTCACCGCTGCTCTACGAAGCCCGGCTCTATTCCGCCAAGACGCAGATCGCCCTGCGTCAACCCGAGGAGGGAATCACTCTGCTTAACGACCTGTACGCCGACGAAAAAACGCCGCTGGACGTCCGCATCCAGGGGCAGCGCACTCTGGCGGATTATTATTATGAGAAAGAGCTGTACCGGCAGGCATTGTCAGAATATAAGAAGATTTTGAATACTTCGAAGGATAAAGTAGTCAGAGCAGACATTTATTTCCAGATCGGTGAATGTTACTTTGAATTGGGAGAGTTCGACCAGGCGCAGCAGAATTATCAAAAAGTTAACGATGAGAAGCCTACCCGTAAACGCCAGTTTGAAGCGATCTTCAAGGAAGCCTTAACCCACAAGGAACAACAGGATCTGGAAGGGGCGCTGTCAATTTGCGAGGACCTATTGAAGAACGACAATTACTTTCCTTATTATGAGCGCGTTCATCTGGCGAAAGCGGATATTTTAGAGGAACTTCACCGCACTGAGGAAGCAGAAGCGTTGTACAAACGCACCATTGAGCTTTACCCCAGAACCAAGACGTCTGCTGAATCAGCCTATCATCTTGGATTGATTTATCTCTATGATTTGAACGATTTTACCAAAGCGGAAGAATTTCTAGGCAAAGTACGCAGTGAACAACCGCAGAGTGAGTTCGTGGATACGGCTCAGGTGAAGATAAATGACCTGCGTAAATTATCGACGTTGAATTTGCAGATCGATTCGCTGAACACAGAAATCGATACTTTGAATTATCGTTTAAGCTGGATTGCTGAA
The DNA here is from genome assembly GCA_026394195.1 of bacterium. Lineage (GTDB taxonomy): Bacteria > Electryoneota > B3-LCP > B3-LCP > B3-LCP > JAPKYS01. The sequence continues at coordinate 95,544 of JAPKYS010000013.1, forward strand.
CACCCCGGCGGCATCGACACAGATACCACTCGGGCTGATACCGCTAAAACCGATACCTCCAGTACCAATGTAGATTCACTTAAGCAATCGGCAGCACCCGAAACTCCTCCAGGGATGCTGCCCCGCTATCCGGGGCAGCTTACTCCAGAGCAGATTCAGGCCTTGCAAGCCCGCCAACAACAACAGGGTGAGCTTCCCGGCAATTTCCCCTCACACCTCCAACCCGGTACCGAGCCCGATTATCCCGGATCGCAGCAACCGGGAGGTCTTAACCAGCCGAGGCAACTCCGTCGCACGGTTGTTCCACTGCCCACCGATTCAGCCGAGGTGTACATTTGGCTGGAACGAGACCAGAAAGCCCTGGCCGAGGTTCGATTCCGTCTGGCTGAACACCTCTGGACTCAGTTTGATAATCTTGATTCAGCTCGAACGCTGCTGACTGATCTGGTGGAAAAATCTGAACAATCAGACGTCAAAGCCAGAGCGCTGCTGGGACTCTATCACATAGCCCAAATTACCTCACCCGATTCAACAGGCCCGGATTCCTTGATTCAACGATTGCACGACGAGTACCCGGAAACGGAATTCGACCGCTGGGCCCGGATCAAATTGGGATTGGATCCCCTGCCTGAAAAGGTCGATTCCACATCCCTGCTCTTTCATCAAGCTGAAGACTTGTGGTTGAATCAGAACAAACCCGAGGAAGCAGTTATAAAATACGAGGAAGTTCGCAAACTCTATCCCAAGACCGAGTGGGGCGCGAAGGCCGCTTATGCTGTTGCTTATGTCGAGGAGCACATCATTGACGATATTCCAGCAGCGAAAGCGGCTTATGATTCGCTGATCGTCTGGTATCCTGACAGCCCTTACCTCGCCATTGCACAGAAGAAATTGGCTCCACCACCGCCCGAAATTCCGGATACTACAGAAGTGGCGCAGGACACTACTGGTGGTGCAGAACCCGCAGTTGTTCTTGCACCGGCGCCAACCGGCTCCGGCGCTGCGACGCTCATCGGCGGTGAGGAGGCGGTGCAGACCTATATCCATCAAAATCATCTTTTTCCGCCCATCGCGCTTGAAGCCACAATTTCGGGTGATGTGACGATCAGCTTCATCGTTGATGCGGCCGGTCTTGCGCATGATTTCCGAGTAGAGAGCGAAGATCCCGCCGGATTCGACTTCGGAGTCGCTGCCATCAATGCCCTGAAAGCCATGAGGTATCAACCTGGCTATAGCAACGGTCAATATGAAGAACAGCCCCTCACTGAACGTGTCAGATTCACTCCTTGAAATCGTACAGGAAGTCGGTTGCATCCGCAGACTGGAACGATTCCAACCCGCGCTCTATAGTTTAACCTTAGAATTGCCTGAAATCGCCGGTCTCGCCAAACCCGGTCAATTCGTTCATCTGCAGATAGAGGGACTGCCGGACGTGCTGTTGCGGCGACCCTTCAGCATCGCTGCTATCGAAGGTGACTTGGTGCGTTTGATCATCCGCATTGTGGGAAGAGGGACTGCAGGACTGGCTAATTTTCAACTCGGCGATTACTGCAATGTTATCGGACCCTTGGGAAAAGGATTCACTTTCGATAAAGTTCAAAATGCCTTTTTGCTTGGCGGAGGTATCGGTACAGCGCCATTAATGTTTCTACAAGATGAAATCAGCAAGGCGGGAATCCCAGCCCGGTTTTTCGTCGGATCCCGCACTAAAGCCGATTTCCCCCTTGAGGTTGACGATATATGGATTCGCCGGGTCGAAGCATCGACCGACGACGGCAGCTTCGGACTTTCCGGATTTGTGACGGCAAGCCTCGAAGCAGCACTGCAAGAAGGAACACCTCACGGGGCTCAAGTCTATTCCTGCGGTCCGCTGCCTATGATGAAGGAAGCGGATCGCATCTGTCGGGAATATAGTTTACCGCACCAGGTGTCGCTGGAGAGCCGTATGGGCTGCGGGATCGGTGTCTGCCAGGGCTGCGCTCTGAAGATAGGGGAGAGCAGCGACCGGGGTGGTTTCCGTCTGATCTGCGTTGACGGTCCGGTATTCGATGCCCGGATGGTTGATTGGTCGTCGCTGACCTGATCGATGGTCAATCTATGAAACCTGACGTTGCGGTCTTGATCATTGGAGCTGGTCCTGCTGGAATGACGGCAGCCATGCAGCTCCGCCGAGCGGGAATCGAGCTTCTGATCGTCGAAAAGGACCGGATCGGGGGAGCGCTGCTCAACGCTGGGCTGGTGGAAAACTATCCTGGATTTCCGGGAGGGATTTCCGGTCTGAATCTGGTGAATATTTTTCGAACCCAACTATGCGATTACCTGGACGTGGGAATCGAATCAGCCGCCGTCATCAGCATTGACCGAAAAGAAGATCGTTTAATAATAAATTCAACCGCAGGAGAATTAACCGCCCAATACGTAGTCGTGGCGACCGGCGCTACACCCTTGAAATTGCATATTCCCGGTGAAGCGGAAGGCAGAGGCGAGTATGTTTTTCATGAAATCCGTGATTTAAAAGCAAGGGAAAATGATTCGGTTTGCATCGTCGGGGGAGGAGACGTTGCTTATGATTACGCGCTCTCACTTAGCCGGATAGGCTGTAAAGTAACCTTGGCGATGCGTTCTTCTGTCTCCCACTGTCTAAGATTACTGCAGGATCGAGTTGCTGATAATGGCGGAATATCCGTTCTATTCAATCGCATACCGGCAAGGTTTGATAGAATCGATCGTCAAACGCACACCAGTTTCGACGATAAACATCAAAGACCCGTCGTTTCTGATTATGTTTTAATCGCTATCGGACGAGAGTCTTCTTTACCCGATATCGCGCCGGATGTTCTCAATTGGCAGGGAGGACCGTCGCCGCTTTACCGGGCGGGTGACGTAATCAACGGGAGTTTTCGCCAAGTCGGGATAGCGGTTGGAGACGGATTGCATTGCGCCATGGACATCAGCAGAAGGGTGACTGAATAATAGTATGGAGATTCTGGCTACTTACGGCCGTGAAGACCTGGCTTTGCTCTATGTCGGCAGAACCTCACGCGGTTCGGTGGTCGAATTTGTCGAATCCGTCCAACCGCCGATCCAACGGGATCAGAAATGGGTTCTGATCATTTCTACCCTGAAAGGGTGTCCGGTTCGGTGTCAAATCTGTGACGCCGGCGGCGATTATCAGGGGATGCTGGAACTCGGCGAGCTGTATGAACAGATCGACGCGATGCTTCTAAGCCGGTTTCCGGATCGGCGGGTACCAACTCCGAAATTCAAGATTCAGTTCGCTCGCATGGGGGAACCTTCGCTGAACCCCTCTGTTCTCCTTGCCATCCGAGACTTAAAACATCGCTACCAGGCCCCGGGTCTGATGCCCTGCATCTCCAGTGTTCTCCCGGGGAAGAGTGGCGCCTTCTTCGACGAACTTCGTACGATCAAAGAAGAACATTATTCCGGCGGTCGTTTCCAACTGCAATTTTCATTGCATACTACAGATCCACCCAAGAGGCGGGAGCTGATTCCCTATCCAGTCCTGACCTTTCGGGAAGCTGCGCGAATCGGCGAAGCTTTTTTCCAACCGGGAGATCGCAAAATCGCCTTGAATTTCGCCGCGGCAGTCGATTTGCCCATAGATGCCGATGTGATACGAGAGCATTTCAACCCAGTAATTTTCATGATAAAACTGACACCGTTAAATCCGACGAATAGAGGTCAAAGATATGGCTGGTCCACTGCCATTGATCCCATCAGCGGTTTCGGTGCAGAGATATTGATTAATTCCTTGCAGAAAGCCGGTTACGAGGTTATTTTGAGTCTTGGAGAATCCGAAGAAGATCGCATCAGGTCCAATTGTGGACAGTACGCAGGAAGATACCTGAATCAGGGAGAGGCATTATCGGCATGAAGGTTGATTTGAGCGCCATCATCGGTTCACTCAAATTGAAGAATCCCATCCTGGTTGCTTCCGGCACCTTTGGGTATGGGACCGAGTATGGGCGCTTGTTCGACGTTTCACGCCTCGGTGGGATCGTCACCAAGACGATTACACTTCGTCCCAGAGCCGGCAATCCTTCCCCGCGAATCTGGGAAGTCGGCGGCGGCATGCTGAATTCGATCGGACTCGCCAACGTCGGCGTCGATGTGTTCATCAGCGAAAGATTGCCGAAGTTGAAAGAACTCGAAACCGCAATTATTATCAACATAGCCGGATCATCGGTCGAAGAGTATTGGGAAGTTGTGGAAAAACTGGATCCCTGCAGTGGGTTTGACGCCTATGAGATCAACATCTCCTGCCCCAACGTCAAAGACGAAGGTATGGCTTTCGGGTCGAATCCCCAGGTGACCGAACGAATCGTGCGAGGGGTGCGGGACCGCACCAATCGACCAATTATCCCGAAACTTACTCCGAATGTGACCTCTATCGGCGAGATCGCCCGAGTCTGCGAAACCGCCGGCGCCGATGCGCTCTCACTGATCAACACGCTGGTCGGCATGTCCGTAGATATTGAAAGCCGTCGACCTCGCCTGGCAACTGTAACCGGCGGCTATTCCGGACCGACGATCAAACCCATCGCCCTGGCAAAGCTATTCGAAGTCCACCGCGCTGTGAAGCTACCCCTGATCGGCATTGGAGGTATTTCCAACGCGGCAGACGCTCTGGAATTTATCATCACAGGGGCCTCCGCTGTGCAGGTAGGCACCGCCAATTTCGTCAATCCACGGGCTTCACTTGAAATCATATCAGGCTTGGAGCAGTTTTGCGAACGTCAAGCGGTCAAAAACATCGCCGATCTGGTAGGGTCACTGCAATCCGGTTAATCCCGGTTCGCGGCCTTCTGACTCTGCTGCTCGTGGTTTCGCTGGTGCAGGGTTGCACCTCCATGCCCGTCTACCGGCGGGATTCCGTGTCTATTTTAGTAGAACAACACGGCAGATACGCCGAGACGGGGTGGGCATCCTACTATGGTTCCGAGTTTGCCGGGAGGTCGACGTCCTCCGGTGACGTCTATGATATGCATGCCCTGACCGCCGCTCACCGAAGGCTACCCCTGGGAACCGTCGCCCGTGTGACCAATATATCAAATTCACGCTCCGTTACCGTGATCATCAACGATCGCGGACCATTTAAACGTGGGCGCATTTTGGATCTTTCCTACGGCGCGGCCAAGGTTATCGGCATGATTGGTCCGGGGACTGCGAAGGTGCGCCTGGAAGTTATCACCTGGGGTGGTACAGAAGAGCAGAACAAGTAATTCGGGCAGTAGTAAAGGTCGCGGCAGTTTTTTGCGGATGATGAAACAAGATAGCAACCAACAGGAATGCTGATATGGCTCCAGCAAAACAAGGCGATTCCGTGAAAGTGCATTACACAGGAAAACTAACCGATGGCACCCTCTTCGATACTTCGGCGGAACGTGAACCGATGCATTTTATCATTGGCGCTGATGAGGTTATCCCGGGATTTGAAGCAGCGATAATCGGGATGAACCCGGGGGATTCAAAAACAGTAGTCATTCAGTCTGAAAACGCCTACGGCCCACATTTCGATGAGATGGTGCAAGTCGTACCATTGGATCTATTTCCTCCTGATATACAACCCAAAGTGGATCATCAGTACCAGGTCCATCAAGATGATGGTCAGGTTTTTATCGTCCGAGTAACGGAAATAAAGGAAGCTCAGGTTACGCTGGACGGTAACCACCCCCTGGCAGGGCAAGACCTGCACTTCGAAATCCAATTGGTAGAGATCGAATAAACGCCGATAATGTGATAGTATCGGCAATAGCGCATCTGATACCATCTTCACAACGCCTCATCCTTATGCCCGCACCCAAATCCCTCTTACTCAGAACCGGAGTCGCAGCCTGGGGAATTCCGCTGGTCATGGCGTCAGTACTCCTGGGCGGATGGGTCTTCTCGCTCTTTGTGGCGATCATGGCAGCGCTGGCGCTCTACGAGTTCTACTCATTGGCGGAAATGCGTCACTTCAATCCACAGACGGTCCCGGCTGTCATGTTAGCCCTGATAAGCGTACTTCTCGCAGAATTCCTTCGCCCGGGAAATTGGTTCATCCTGATGTTTTTCCTGGCGATTTTCCTGGTCTGGTTGGAAATGATCTTCGGTGAACGGCAGGCTTACCGAGACTTGCCGCTAACCCTTTTCGGATGGGCTTACATTCCAGTCCTGCTGGGTACGCTGGTTTTCGTGCGCAATATCCTCTGGGATGATCTCCAGCCTTCCCCGGGCTATCTGATCTATTTCCTCTCCTGCATCTGGATTTGCGATACTGCCGCCTACGCTGGCGGCAAACTGTTAGGCAAACACAAGCTGTTTCCCGCAGTGAGCCCAAAGAAAACCTGGGAAGGGTTTTTCGCCGGAATCATCGGAGCTTTGCTCTGGGCGTGGATCTGGGTTCCTATCCTTGCAGATAAAACCAGCGCAAACGATCTTTTCTACGTGGCGATCATCGTCGGTATCATCGGTCAATTCGGCGATCTGGTTGAATCCTACTTCAAGCGGTCTGCCGGAGTAAAAGATTCCGGAAACCTGCTCTCCGTGCATGGCGGTGTCTTTGACCGCTTCGACAGCCTGATTCTGAGCGCTCCCTGTGTTTTCCTCTATCAGGTGTCCGTTGGTCGGATCGCTCTCTTCTGATCGAAAAAAAGGATCATTCTCTTTAATGGGTTGACTCTATACCTATACCCCTCATGTCCCCGGAAACTCCTGCAGTTGTAGAACTATTCGACCACATTGCCCCGATCTATGACAGGTTGAATCGGGTGATTTCCTGGGGGCGCGACCGTGTTTGGCGGCATGATCTTTCTTTGCATATGGAACTGCGCCCTGGGCAGTCAGTGCTGGACGTATCTGCGGGCACCGGTGATATGGAGTCCACCATCAAAGCGATTTGCCCGGAAATATCGGTGATCGGGGTGGACCCATCGCGCAACATGCTGAATTTTTATCGCGCCAAGGTTCCCAAAAGCCTGATTCTGCAGGGCGTAGCCGAAGCGATTTCGCTTCGTGACAACTCAATTGACCGTGTGGTCTGCACCTTCGGATTGCGCAATTTCCGCGACCGCGTGGCCGCCTATGCCGAAATCCTGCGAGTGCTGCGCCCAGGAGGATTGTGGGGTTTTCTGGAGATGTCTGCTCCCAGTGGGATTTTTTTCCCGTGGCTATACGGGCTCTACTTTAAACGAATTGTGCCCACAATCGGAGCGAAGTTATCCCGAAATCCCTACGCCTACCAGTATCTTGCCGATAGCGTGTACAAGTTCCCCGGTCGGGAAATCATGACTGCTGAGCATCAAAGGGCGGGATTTGTGCCGGTCTACTATCGCCCCATAATGCGGGGCGCGGTAGGGATGTACGTTTTCCGTAAATAAAAAATGGACAGGTCCAGTGAAGACCGTTCCAGCCGTTAAATTGGCGCTTATTATAGCCTTGGGAATCTACCTGGGGGATCGTATCGGCTATCGGGAGGTGTTCACTCTCTGGGTGTTGGCTTTACTCATTCTGGCATTGGCGATATTGCTTAGAAGGACCAATTGGGCGACCCTTGCTGCGTATGCAGCCCTGCTCTTCCTCGGAATTTGTTCCAGCGCAAATTATTCATCCAAGCTCAATTCTTTATCCGCACTGCCTCAGACCGCTGTTTTCTGGGGCGGGAAAATTTTAGCGGAAGAATCCCAAAGTGATGACCGACGCGCTTATATCTTTCGACCTGATTGGTACTCAATAGATGGGAAAGATGGTACCGCCTATCATGGTCGGATCAGGCTGATCCTTTCAGGGTCTGGTGATTCGCTTAAAGAAGGTGATCGCGTCGTCGCGTTCGGAAAGCTGGAATCCTACGCCGAAGGACATGACGCCGCATCTCCAGATTGGCGCAAGATTTTTTCCCGTCGGGGCATCAGCGGCTGGATGAATCCGGAGGAGTTCAGGATCACCCGACCTGCAGGAATCAATTGGTTGGTGTCCGGACGGGAAGCGATCAAGACGGCTTTCAGTTCCTCTCTCCCTCCGCAATATGCTGGCTTGATTACGGGAATGGTGCTGGGGGATCAACAGTCGGTTCCGGAAGAGATCAGAAATGACTTTCGGCAGAGCGGCCTCTATCATCTGTTGGCAGTCAGCGGCTTAAATATTGGATTTTTAACCGTGCTGCTGGGACTGATAATAGCTCCGCTAACGTTGAATCTTCGGTTGCGGCGATTGATTTTTATTATTGCAGTCTGGGGATATACCCTGCTCACTGGAGCGAGTCCAGCTACGCTGCGAGCCGCTCTGATGGTCACTTTGGTCTTGATCAGCTTTGATCTCCGGCGCGTGCCCAGGTCCTGGAATCTTTGGGGTGGGGCAGCGCTTATCATACTTTTATTCTCCCCGCAACAGTTATTCATGCCGGGCTTTCAGCTTTCCTTTGCCGCTACAGCCGGAGTGCTGTTGGCGCTGGACTGCAGACGAGGCGGAGCACTGGGGGAGCTTCCCAATTGGCAACGCTGGCGGCGAGTCCGATCATGGCTCGACCACTACTTGACCACGCCGCTGTTAGTCAGTGTATGCGCCGTCATCTTCACGGCTCCAATTCTCACCGCAAATTTCGGTAGTTTTGCGCCGATAGCGGTACCCTTGAACCTGCTGGCGATCCCAATAGCCGGAGCTGTTTTTGCCTTGGGATGGGTACACTTAATCATTTATTGGATCTTCGGTATGACAATCTATCCTTTGATAGCGGCCTTGGAATTGGGACTCCGTAGCATGGGATATCTCGCTTCGCTCGGTTCCGGTTTCGGCTTGAACATCCCTGGTGGAATGATGACTGCGGCGGCTCTGGTCATCGTGCTGTTAGGAGTGCTATTTTCGCGCCGCTGGCGGCAACGCTTTATCTGGATATTGGGCGGGGCGGCATTGGTACTGATTTTTTCCACCACACAAAAGTCACCTTATTTACAGATCGAGTGTATCGACGTTGGGCAGGGGGACGCCATCCTGCTTCGTTTTCCGGGGGACGTGAATGTGCTGGTGGATTGCGGCGAAAAGAAAGCTGCCAAGCTTCAATTGATTCCGGCTTTGACACGTCAGGGCGTCAGTCATCTCAATGACTTTGTGTTAACCCACTATGACGACGATCACTGCGGAGGAGCGACAGAGATTATAAGTTCTCTGCATGTAGATCGAGTCCTGGTGAGTTCGATGGAACCCACCAGCGATCTTGGACAGTCAATATTGAGTACGGCGCGCCAAAGGTCGATAGAGGTGCGCGCCCTCCAACTGGGCGATACTATCGCTGGCTTGCCGGGAACTAAATGCGTTGCTCTCTGGCCGATCCAAGCGCAGCACGGCGAAGAAAACGGCGAATCCATCGTCCTGAAGCTGACCTATGGCGCGACAGACGTCTTGTTGACTGCCGACGTCGGTAGGGAACAGGAGCAGGTCATTGAATCAGCAGGCGACTATCTGCAATGCGAAGTTTTAAAGGTTGCGCACCACGGCAGTAAAGCTTCTGCAGATCTAAGTTTCCTCCGTCAAGTCAAACCTCAGATCGCCCTGATCAGTGTGGGAGAGCGCAACCGCTATGGTCATCCCTCAGAACAGACACTCGCTGATTTGCAACACGAAAACGCTCGCATATATCGCACGGATCGGCAGGGAAGTTTAATCTTTGCTTCAGATGGCAAATCGATCTGGCAGGTGAAGTAAGGTGAACGTCGATCTGGCTGAACGTCAACGAATAGAAGCTCTTTTTAAACTGGAGCGTGAACTCTGGTTTCAGGGGATCAGAAATATCGCCGGAATCGACGAGGCCGGGCGGGGACCGTTAGCGGGTCCGGTGGTCGCTGCTGCGGTTATCTTCAATCGGGAGGTCTTTATTCCTGGAGTCAACGATTCCAAGCTGCTCACGGCCAAGCGTCGGAATCAGCTCTTCGACCGGATTCTCAGCGAAGCGGATGCTGTCGCAGTAGGGCAGGCATCGCCCGAAGAGATTGATTCCATGAATATCCTGCAAGCCAGTTTATTGGCGATGCGCCGAGCGGTCGATAATTTGCCTCTTCAACCCGAATACCTGCTGATCGATGGCTGTTGGACACTGCCGAACTGTCCCCACGCTCAGATGGCTCTGGTAAAAGGGGATCGGCGCAGTTTCTCGATCAGCGCCGCTTCCATCGTTGCCAAAGTTGTCCGAGACAGACAGATGCTGGAGTTTCACCAAGACTACCCGCAGTATGGCTTTGATCGACATAAGGGCTACCCTACGAGAGATCACGTCACAGCTATCAATAAATACGGTTATTGCGACATTCATCGCCGTAGTTTTAAAGTAAAACTTTAAGATGAAAGCCTCCACCAAAAAGATCGGTGACAGCGGAGAAGACGCGGCGCTTCAGTACCTCGAGAGCCAGGGATATCGCATCCTGACCAGAAATTTTCGTACCCGGTCCGGCGAAATCGACATAATCGCCGTTAAAGAAAAAGTCCTGGTGTTTTGCGAAGTAAAAGCCAGTACATTTTCCGGTGAAGCCCATCCGGAAATTCGCGTCGACCGCCGCAAGCAGATAAAGCTTTCTCGCTGCGCTCTGCAGTATATCACCGAAGAGAAAATCGAGTCTGACAGTTACCGATTTGACATTATCACGATTAAACAAGAAAAAGGACGCCAGGTCGTGGAACACATCGAAAATGCCTTTTGGCCTCCCGAAGGCTGGGATCAAACGGACTGAAGAGACCCTTCATGCAGAATTCTTTTCCTAAAGTCGCTATCGTCGTCGTCAATTGGAACCGCCGAACCCTTACATTAGAGTGCCTGGATTCTTTAAAATCCTTGACCTACCCCAACTACCGTATTATGGTGGTGGACAACGGTTCAAGCGATGGTTCTGTTGAAGCGATCGAGCGAAATTATCTTGATGTTTCGCTGCTTAGATCGACTGAAAATCTTAGATATGCCGGAGGAAATAACCTTGCGCTTAAAGTAATACTTGAATCTGATGATGATTTTGTGCTGCTCCTGAACAACGATACGACTGTTGATCCGAAATGTCTGGATTATCTCATCGCTGCGGCTTCCGATCCGAGGGTCGGACTGGTCGGTCCGAAGATCCTCTACCATGATCGCCCGGACGTGATCTGGTTCGCCGGCGGCATCGTCAAACCTGCCTGGGGTTACGTCCGCCACTACGGTTTGCGCCAATCGGACGATGGGTCATTCGATAAGAGCCTTTCGGTCAGTTTTTTAACGGGCTGTTGTCTGTTGATCAAGCGTGAAGTTTTGCAACGAGTTGGACTGTTGGACGAAAACTTCTACCTTTACAGCGAAGATGCCGATTATTGCCTGCGAACAGCCGAAGAAGGCTTCCAACTGATTTACGAGCCCAGAAGCCGGATTTTCCACAAGGTTTCGGCTTCTACCGGCGGAGGCTATAATCTGCAGAAGTGGAAGCATCGCTACTTCAGTCTTTTCCGTCTGGTGCGCAAACATGCGCCGTTCTACGCTCTGCCGCTCTTCGGTCTAAATCTGCTCTGGGAATTGGTCAGTCTTCCCATCAACGCCTTCCTGCAGACTAAAAATCTGCCGGCTCCCCAGAAAAGCCAGAAACAATCCTCGAACTGACGAAAACATCACCATGCACCCAACGTAGTTGGGCACGTCCCTGACCCCGACGCGTAGCAACCCGTGTCTCCTAACTCGGTAAAAAAAGCCCCCCTCTCTCTTCCTTTAGGCATCCCTTACCCCGTCTTCATGAGCACCCTGATGATGTAACATCATGATTACATTATAATTGTGTTCATGGCACATTCCTTGCCGAAAGTAGAATTGAATTCATCCTTTAAGGATCATCACATCATGGTCAAAGGAATCTACCATTCCGCCGCAGCGCTGATCGCCAATCAACACCACCTGGAGGTGGTCAGCAATAACCTGGCAAACGCCAACACTGCCGGCTTCAAGGAAGAGCGAGTCAGCTTTCACGAAACGCTGAATTCGGTGGAAATACCCCGGCATCCCGTTACAGCAGGGGAGAAATTCGTGCGGTTGGAAAGCGATCCCTCGCAAGCAGATGCTCAAGGGACGATGAACGAGACTGACAACCCTCTGGACGTTGCCATTATCGGTGAAGGTTATTTCACGGTGGAGACCCCCGCAGGAGTGGCTTACACCCGGGATGGGCGCTTCCAATTAAATGCCCAGGGAGAGTTGGTTACCAACAGTGGCTATCGGGTATTAAGCGAAGGCGGCTCAGTCAGTTTCCCCGAAGGAAATTTGAAGATTGGTCCTGCAGGGGAGCTGTTTATAACGGATCCTGATACTCCGACGCAGCGAGTCTTGGATCGACTGAAGGTCGTGGCTTTTTCAGATCCGTCGGCTTTGGGGCCGTGGCAGGGCGGACTACTCGTCAGCAAACAGGAGCCGCAATCCATCCAGAACCCGCGCCTGGCGGTTGGATATTACGAAGGTTCAAACGTCAATCCGGTCTCCCAGATGGTGGATATGATCATGCTGGCAAGACTGTATGAAGCATCATCGAAGTCCATTCAAACGCAGGATGGCACTCTGGGCAAAGCAGTGAATGACGTCGGCAGAGTCAGTTAACGTGAGGAGAAGATAGAATGATCAGGGCATTAAGATCCGCAGCGTCGGGCATGTTGGCGCAACAGTTGAATCTGGACAATATCTCGAACAACCTCGCCAACGTCAATACCACCGGCTTCAAGAAAAGCACGGTTCAGTTCCAGGACCTGATGTATGAGGTGCTGCATCCTGCTGGAGTCTCACAGGATGAGAATATAGTCGAACCGGTCGATTTGCGCATCGGACACGGGGTCAGGCCTATCGCCAATACCCGCAGCTTTGCACAGGGGACACTGACTGAGACGGACAATCCCCTCGATATCGCCATCTCCGGTGATGGCTTTCTGCAAGTCTCCATGACAGATGGCGGGGTTGCCTATACGCGTGATGGGCATATTCAGCTCAATCCCGAAGGAGTGCTGGTTACGCAGAATGGGTATCCTCTGGAACCTGAACTTCGTCTGCCGCCCGAAGCGCAACAGATCATCATCAGTCGTGAGGGCGAAGTATCCATCATGACGGCAGGTACGACCCAACCGCAAATGGTCGGACAGCTCGAAATGGCGCGTTTCGTTAATCCGGCCGGTTTGGCTGGAACCGGGCAGAACATGTATGCAGAAACCGTGGCTTCCGGTCCGCCCATCCGCGGTGAAGCCGGGAAAGAGGGATTCGGTCAGATCGAACAGGGATTCGTCGAAGCCTCGAACGTCTCCGTCGTCGAAGAGATGGTGGCGATGATTATGGCTCAGCGGGCTTATGAAATCAATTCCAAGAGCATTCGCACCGCTGAAGATATGCTCACCCAGGCAACCCAACTGAAGCGATAGAGAGAGCTGTGCATAAGCTAACTTACATACCGTTTATCGTGTTTGGAATTTTTACTCTGGCAAGTCTGACGAAACCGGCAGGCGCTGAAGTCACAGCAGACTTCTACGATGCCGTCATCACGGCTGAGGCGCAGGTATGTTTGGGCGCCGTCGCCAAGTTATCCGGTTCACCTGTCGAAATCGCTCGAATTAAAGATATTCCACTGTCCGTTTCCGCCGGGACTTGGCGGAACGTCGTGCTGCCAAGCTCCGATCTTGTTGCTGACGTCCCAGCCGATGTGGAGATTCGACGAGTGGGCGCTGCGTCAGTGGAAATCCACCTTTTAGTGAAGGAAGGCGACCTTGTCGACCTGACGCCGATGCTAAAACGGCGGTTGCAGGCGGCTGGCGGTGATTCCATCCTGGTTAATCTGGAGTTGACTGAAACGAACCGAACCTTGCGGGTTCCTGGCGAACTGCCTCTTTGCATCAAGATTCTACCCGGTGCCTGGTTCAACCCCGGAAATCAGGTCATAACCCTGGAATCGTGTGACGCCCGTGACCGGATTTCACGTCGGCATCTGCAAGCATCTCTGACGCTTACAGCCCGGACGGCAACTCCAGCCCGGCTGATCAAACGAGGCGAAACGATTAAGGCTGATGATATTGTTATTCAGAATATTGATTTGAAGGAAACCGGCTTGTCGGGCGTAGTGCTGTGCCCCGAACAGATTGTGGGACGATCGGCGGTACGACATTTGGCGCCCAACACGATCATTCGTTGGGATCAGGTTCGGACACCGCCGGTGTTGCGTAAAGGTGATCGCATCGACGTCGTGTTTTTATATGAGTATGTTGAGGTAAAGACCAGAGCCCTGATTTTAGAGGATGGGGCGAAGGGTCAGAACGTTTGGGTCAGACTGGAAAACAACGGGAAGAGGTTGCGGGCGGTCGTGGTGGATCAAGACCATGTAACGCTGCAATAATTGAGTCTGGAAAGCCTTCCGGTGCGAACAAAACCGATTTCATCTCGCGAGGGTGAGCCGGATTAAAATAAGCATCGGGGAACAGGGTTTAAAGAACTGATGATGAGGTCAATGATGAAAATGAACAGGACTATCTACCTCGCTGTTACCGTGGCGGCGCTGCTGCTGCTGGTTTCAGCCGTCGGAGCAACTGGGGGGAAGAAATACTCCGACAACATCGCCCGCTCACTCTTCTCCGATCGCCGAGCCTATCAGGTCGGCGACGTGGTCACAGTCTTGATTACAGAATACTCCATCGGATCGAATGAATCCGGCACTGCAACCGGCAGCAAGAGCGATCTGAATTTATCAGCGGTCGGGTCAGGCGATCTGAGCAGCACCAACATGGGCGCTCAGGGAGCCTGGGAGCACAATTTCGACGGTACTGGCGGCACTCAGCGCAAAGGGTCCTTACAAGGTACGCTAAGCGCGCGCATAACTGAGATCACTGAAACTGGAAATCTGGTCATTGAGGGCACTCGGATGATCACCGTCAATGGGGAAAAACAGGTTTCAACACTGAAGGGCATCGTTCGACCAGAAGACATCTCCGGAAGCAACACGGTCTATTCCTTTAATATAGCAGATGCGCAAATCAGCTACACTGGTAAAGGAGACGTCAATGCCGCAGGCAAACCGGGCTTCTTTACCAAAATATTTAATATGATCTTCTGACCATGAGCGCTGAAAACACCGGATTTTCCAATTCCCCGGGAGTCTGATCGATGAACCGAAATAGTGGCAACGTCAATAGAATAATCCTGCTTACAACCCTGCTGGTTTTCCAGATAGCCGCCGCAGAAGTGCGTTTGAAGGATATTGCCCGCCTGGAGGGTTCCGGCGGCAGTTCGATTGTGGGGTACGGTCTGGTGATAGGTTTGAACGGTACCGGTGACCGCTATCGTTCACCCTATACCGAGCAGTCTATGGCGAATATGTTGGATCGCTTCGGCATCACGGTAAATCCCAACCAAATCCAACCGCGCAATGTTGCCGCAGTCATGATAACGGCTGACATGAATCCCTACATGCGCAAAGGATCGAAATTCGATATTGTAGCCAGTTCCATCGGAGATGCGACCAGTCTCGCCGGAGGAACCCTGCTGCCCACGCCACTGTCCGATCTGTCAGGTATCGTAAGAGCGACAGGACAGGGATCCATCTCGGTCGGTGGGTTCAACATACAAGCCGGTCGGGTGGCCATGCGCAAGAATTATACGACCGTAGGCAGGATTCCCAACGGAGCGACTGCGCTTGCCGGCGCGGATTCAACGACCTTAAGTCAGGGAACTCTGCGCTTCAACCTGCAGGATCCGGACTTCACCACGGCTCAACGAGCGGCTGAAGCGCTGAACGCCCAATTCGGTGACAGCACGGCGATCGCTCTGGATGCCGCCTCCATTGTAGTAACCCCTCCTGCGGAGTATGCCGGTAATCACCGCGTCGAATTTATCGCTGTGGCGGAAGCATTAACGCTGGATGCGGACTCGCCGGCCCGCGTGGTCATCAACGAGCGGACCGGAACCATCGTCGTAGGTGAGAACGTCCGCTTGCGCCCCGCAGCCGTGACGCATGGCTCAATATCTATCGCTATCAGATCAGCTCCGGTTATTTCCCAGCCGGGACCTTTTTCACAGGGCAGCACGGTCGCTGTGCCGCTTGATCAGATATCAATCGATGAATCGAGAACTCCGGTGGTAGCGTTGCCGGAAGGGACTTCGGTGGGCGATGTGGCGAAGGCATTGAACAGTCTGGGGGTTGCGCCTGCCGATTTGATTGCGATCTTCCAGGCTCTTAAGGAAGCCGGAGCCTTGCAGGCTGAATTGGTGGTGCTTTAATACCGGACGTCTGATGGACACCATAGATACAGATAAACTTCATCGAATTCAGGCTCTTAAACAACCGTCCCATACCCTGCGTGCGCAGGGTAATGGATCGGAAGGTAAAGAGAGCCCGGAAGAACTCAAACAAGCCTGTCAGAATTTTGAGGAAATCTTCCTGAATATCATCCTGAAGGAAACCAAAATCAATCGGTCGCTCTTCGAGGCAGACGGAGCCTCCCAGTTATACGGCGATATGATGACCGAATCGTTGGCGAAGGTCATGGCGAAACAGGGCGGGTTAGGCATGGCTGAAATGCTCTATCACCAGCTAAGTCCGGAAGTTAAGAAGGATACGACTTCGGAGAGTTCGATTAACCACCCCATAGAAGTCAAAACGTCGAAATAGAACACAAAAGTGCTGATGATCCAACCATCACACCCCATCACACTTTACCAGGGAGCGAACCATGGAGAAGTTCATCAAAAAACTGACCACACTAATCCGGGAAGAAGAACAGATTCTGAAACAATTCCTCGATCTGCTGAACTTGCAGAAGGAATACCTGATGTCGAACCAGATCGAGCAATTTCAAGGGACCGTTAGCCGTCAGGAAGAACTGATCGACAGCATCAAAGAAATCGAACAGCGCAGGATCACTCACGTCAAAAAGTACGCCGATGCGGAGAGTCTGCGTGAAAATGAGATCACTTTAACGCACCTGATCGAAGTGACGCTGGGCGATGCTTCGGAAGAATTAAAGGCGCTGAAACAGAGTTTGTCTTCACTGGTTGAGAAGATTCGCAAAGCCAACCGTGTCAATGAAATGCTGATCAAGCATTCGCTTAACTTCATCCAGAAGAGCGTGGGTTGGTTGATCGATTCGACCGAAGTGGCTCGGGTGTATGATCCCTTAGGTCGTACCGCTCGACAAGCCGGGACTAATGTGATGGTCAATAAGACCTTCTGATTTGTGCTTCTGGTCAACTCACTTTCCTGCATGGAGTAAGGTATGGCGAGCCTCTTTGATGCCATTTCCATGGCAAAGCGGTCGTTGATTGCTCAGCAATGGGCCATGACGACCACAGGTCATAATATCGCAAATGCAAATACTCCGGGATACACCCGGCAGCGGGCGGAATTATCCGCATTCCAGCCGGCCTTGGAAATTCCCGGCGGCTTTATCGGCATGGGCGTCAACGTCGATGAGATCACGCGGCTGCGCAACCGCTATATCGACCGCCAGGTGTTGGAAGAACAGCAGAACCAGAGCTTCCTGAGCTTCGAGGACGGCGCTCTATCTCAGGTCGAAACCATCCTCGGAGAAACTTCAGGATATGGCATCAGTGGAGTTCTGGACGAATTCTGGTCAGCCTGGTCAGATCTCTCCAATGATCCGGAAAACTCCTCCGCGAGAGTCGCATTGCAGCAGAAGGGTAGTGAACTCTGCCAGGGCTTAAACAACAAGTATGATGACCTCCAGAACATGCAGAAAGAGCTGGATGGTCAACTCAGCGGATTTGTGGGACAGATTAATCAAAAGACTTCCCAGATAGCGGCGCTTAATCAGACCATTTCCGACCAGATTTCCCAGGGAATGACGCCCAACGATCTCATGGATCAGCGGGATACTCTGATCGATGAGCTGTCAGGACTGGTCAATGTCACGGTGCAGGATGAATCGGACGGCACGATTAGTGTACGAGTGGGCGGCGAGATTTTGGTTTACCGCGATTCGGCTCAACAGTTGCAATTGAAAGATATACCCGGCACGGCTGGAAAATTTCACAGCGTCATCTGGTCTGCCAACGGGAATGAGGTCAGCTTTCAATCCGGACAGGTGGCGGCGCTGCTCCTGGTGCGTGATCAGACCATCCCCGAGCTGATGTCCGGATTAGACCAGTTTGCCCTCGGATTGGTTTCCAATATCAACAGCATTCACAGCGCCGGCTACGGTCTTGATGGTTCAACCGGCATCAATTTTTTCAGCATCAACTCCACCGGCGCAGCAGATATCGCTCTGTCCACCGAAGTTGCCCAGGATGCCGGCAATATCGCCGCTTCCGCCGACGGTAGTCCCGGCAACGGTGATATAGCCCTCCAGATTTTCAACTTGCAGAACTCACTGGTGATGAGTCAGGGGACCCAATCGTTGAATGGTTACTATGCAGGACTTGCCGCAGACGTCGGCGCCTTGAAGCAGACCTCCGAAAATGAACTGGCGCAAAGCGAAGTGACTTTGCAGCAACTGAGCAATTGGAAGGCGTCGGCTGAAAGTGTGTCCCTGGATGAAGAAATGGCTAATCTGGTCAAGTTCCAGCAGGCATATACAGCCGTTGCAAAGTTCCTTGCAACCACGGATGAGATGCTCACCACCCTCCTTAATCTTGAATAGGACGTCGGTTCGATGCGATAATTGATCCAGTCATGATACAAAACTGTACCGAGGGAAAAATCATGTCACTTCAAGATGTAACGATGAATCAACCCAAACGGGTGCTGGTCGTGGATGATGAGGAGGGTGTGCGTGAAATCGTGTCCGAAATGATTGCGGACATGGGATTTTCAGTGTGCGGAGCTGAAAGCGGTGAAGACGCGCTCAAGCTGCTGAAGAAGACTAAAGTCGATCTGGTCATATCTGACGTCAAAATAAAAGGGATGGACGGTTTGTCTCTGGCTCGTCGGCTGCGCAAACGTTTCCCTAAACTCCCTCTTGCGCTGATGACCGCCTTCGACAGCGCCGACGTTCGCAAGATGGTCAGCGATCGCAAAGTGGATTTCTTATTGCTGAAACCTTTCTACATGGATGAATTGCGTGGGATGGTGCAGCACCTGACCTGTTGACGGATTGAATGGCCAATGATACAGCCGGTAGGCGATTTTGATCGAATTAAGCGAGGAGAAATAGATCATGCAGCGTGTCACCAATAGCGTAATGATATCGGACTTGATCCGAACGTTGAACGAGAGGATGCGTAATCTCAGCGATTTCCAGAATCAGGTGGCGACAGGCAAGCGCGTTTATTACGCATCGGACGATCCTGCCGCAACCGGTTTAATTCTGAGTTTGCGCAACAACCTGCGACAAAATGATCAATTCCAGGAAAACATTGACGGAGCGACCTCCTGGCTACAAAATACCGAATCCGTGCTGCAAGGTCTCAATGAGATGCTGATCCAGGTGCGCGCAGATGCTGTCGAAGGCAGCAATGAAAGCACGTCACCGGAAGCGATGGCTGCGCTGGCTACTGAAGTCAATGAGTACCTGGAAAATCTGCTTTCGCAATCGAATTCCGATTATTCCGGGAAAACCATCTTCGGGGGGACTTACACCAACGAGCTGCCTTTCAACGCAGTGCGAGACCCCATTACCGGCGACATTACCTCCATTACTGCCAACTCAAACGGCATCGAGGGGGCATTGATGCGGCAGGTGGGCAGCAATAATTCCATGCAGATTAACATTTCGGGTCAGGATCTGTTTCAACCGGGCGGTTCCGGCGCTGACGGAGACATGTTTCAGGTAATGATCAATCTGCGCGATGCGCTGAATGCCGGAGATCCAACGGCTGTCGGCGATATGCTGGATCAAATTGATGGAGCCATGGCGAATGTGCAGGACTTTACCTCGTTGGTCGGAGCCAAGGTAACCCAATTAACCTCCATGATGGGAAATCTGCTGATGCAGGAAACGACGATGACCGGACAGCTATCCAATCAAGAAGACGTCGATCTGGTCGAAGTGATGACCAATCTAACCATGGAACAAAATGCTTACCAGGCAGCCCTGGCGACCAGCGCCAAGATCATTCAACCCAGTCTGGTGGATTTCCTCTAAAAAGCAATTAACCGTTAGACTAAGAGAGGAACTTTTAAAGTAGGATACCCATCGCAGCTTCCTCGTAGAAAATATGCCTCGAAATGCGCCCCACTTGATCATCCAGATGGCTCGAATGGGAGACCTGATCCAGACTCTTCCGCTGATTCGGGTCATTTCTGCGCAGAAAACCGTTCATCTGGTCTGCGATTATCAGGTGCAGGAGTGGGCAGAGCTGCTTCCGGGGATAGAGACCATTCATACTGTTAACACTCAGGTTTGGCGGCAGCGCAGCCGGGATGAAAGCATTGAGTTCGCCCGGGTCATCGAATCACTCGAATCGGAATTGGGTGATACCCGGTTGCCTTCGGCGGAAAAAGTATATCCCCTCAATGAACACCCGGTTTGTGACTTGTTGGCGCAACTCGCCGGCTCAGGAGATGCTGGTCGCTACTTGACCGTCTCACTGATCCTGTTGCGCTCCTATCTTCATCTGCTGGTTCAGAATCGGAGCTGGAATCGGGTACATCTTGGCGATCTCTGGCGAATGGCATTGGGCCGGCAGTTAATTTCACCGGCACCGGTCAAATCCTCAGCGAGAGGTATGCAATTTGCCAAAGAGATAATAAACCCGTTAATTGACAATGAAAACGGGCATATTTGGGCGATTGTGCTTGGATCAGGTGGTAAATACCGCCGCATGGAGTCGGAAATATTTTCGCAAGTATGGAGCCGAATACCCGAAAGCATCCGCCCTGGATTGGTTCTGATAGGCGGAAAAGGCGAACAGGACCTGGCCGAGCGATTTTTAGCAACTCTAGAATGTCGGAAGAACCGGGTTTTGAACCTGGTGGGCAGGTGCAGCCCTGACGAACTTATCGGCGTTCTTGAGCAGATGCAATGGGTTATCGGCGTCGATACCGGTCCCTTGCACTGGGCCGTCGCTACGGGGACCAAGGTATTGGGACTCTATTTTGGTGACGCCGGTTTCCGCGAAACCGGACCTTATGGGGATGATCACCTGGCGTTAATTCCGGATTGTCCGGACTATCCCTGCCATCCCGAACATGCGGTCAGATGCGGTTACCAATGTCGGCAGCGCTTTTCTGACGTCAACACTCTTTCGCAAATCCTACAATCGCTGATCGTCGCTGACGATAGTACATCGGTTGGCGCACCGGCGGGATTTCGCCTCTATCGTTCTTTGATGGCAGAAGAAGGTGTTAAATATGTGGAGTGCCAGGGCGGGAACGATTCGGAATTTGCCATTTTTATCAATTCCCTGGTGCGGGCAGTCTTCGCAGATGATCGATGTAGGGTTGCAGGACCAGGTTTTCACGATTTCGAGCAATATTCCGCGCCGCATGCGCACTTGGAAACGGTTGAATCACTGATGACGCGTTGGATCGATGAGGTACGGCAGCTTCCCTGGATGATGGGTATCCCTCAGAAGCAGCAAGAAACTGTACGAGAGATGGCAATTGCACGGTTAAGCGAGACGCTATGCGAATTCTCATTTTCAACGATGACTACTACCGCGCCGGTCTGCTAAATCAGGGCTGCGACGTTTTCTTCGCAGGACCTTCGCAGAGCGCGGATTGCCAAACAGGTTTAGAGCCGGTAGAACTGACGCAGGTTCTCAAGCAGTGTCCCTTCGAACCTGAACTGATCCTTATTTCCGATTCCATCAATATCAGGTCGATGCTGCTGGGTCTGAATCGCACTTCGATTCCACGAGCCTTCTTCGGCGTCGATACGCCGATGAATTTCTTCTGGCAGCGTGATTACGCCCAGTCTTTTGATCTGGTGTTCTTCGATCAAAAAGCAATAGTCGAAAACCTGCGGAGACAGAATCCTGCCTTGGCTGATCGATTCCATTGGCTGCCGCTGGCTGCAGACCATCGGATCTATCGAAAACTCGACCTGGAAAAGATATACGATATCGTCTTCGTTGGTTCTTTGAATGACCGTCTGCGGCCTAAACGAGCCTGGATATTAAAAGAGTTGCAGAACCGTTTCAAAGTGCAGATCTTCGACGGGAACGGAAACAGGTCGCTGCCGCCACAGGAAGTCGTAAAAATTTATAATCAAGCTCGCATCGTGCTTAATGAAAATTTATTTCCCGGAATCAACCTGCGAAGTTTCGAGGTCATGGCTTGCGGAAGCTGCCTGTTGACGGAATACAGCGATGGTAGTTGGAGTGATTACTTTCAGGATGGCGAACATCTGGCGGCGTTCAAACCGGATAATCTGATCCAAAAGGTTAGAGAGCTCCTGGAGAACGACGATCTGCGCGAGAGTATTGCCGAAGCTGGATATAAAGCGGTACAGCAGGAGCACACGATCGATTTCCGGGCGAAGCAGCTGCTGGAAATCGTAAAAAAGCACTTGCCTGAATATCGATCCAAAGCTGAAGATCAGCAGCGGTATTTTCATCTGGGGAAGGCTTATCTGGCAGTTTCAAGCCGCTGGCCCAGCCAACCGTTAAGCAGTCTTAAAAGTGTCGGAATCAAAATCCTGTTGAATCTGGCTTCGCAGAAATGGGAATCGGCGGAATTGCATTTTGAACTGGGAGCTCAGGCTCTGACCGAATCCAGGCGCGATCACGCCCTGAACTCCTTCCAAAGAGCCTTACAAATCGAGCCCGGACACTTGCGATCACGCTGGGGGATATTCTGGTGTCTTTATGAGATGGGAGACTATAACAGGGCGGCTGAAGAAATTAAAAATCAATCCCACCATTTGCGTATGCTCAACCGGGGACGAACCGTCTTCAAACATATCGTCTCCGGTACTGATCTGGAGTATTCCGATTACCTATTTTTCGGCGAACTATTGGAAAAAGCAGGCTGGGACATGGATCCCGGCATTGATCGCACGCTCGGGCATCCTTGCCGTTGGAATGCCTTTGACGCCTATCAGAAAGCCATCGCCTGCGACCCCAAACTCGGCACCGCTTATTACAAATGCGCCGCGGTGCTGGAACGGTATCAGCTCCCCGAATTTGCCGTCATGCTGGCGCAAAAAGCTGCAGAACTTAATCCCTGGGACATCGATCTCAGGTTGCGGCTGGGAGTACTGCTGTTGAACACCTACCGCCGCGAAGAAGGATTGCAGCAGATCGTGCACTACCTGGTAAACTCCACCGATACCGATAAATGGGATAAAGTGGAAGGTTCGATCGTCACCGACGTCGAGTGGCTGACCATCCTGAACCGAGTCTGGGATAGCTGCCATGAGAACGGAAGCCTTCCACCATCTCAAAACGGAGTGTTCAAACTGTTGGCAGAATTAAACCAACACGGGATAATCGTGGAAGAGAAGCCGCGGGTTTAAATGTTTGAGACTTTGTCATAACGGATAAAATCGCCAAGATGTCAGTGAATCATCTCGAATCCAATCTAAAGCTGCTCGCTGGGACGAACCAGAAACTTGCCGAACAGATCCGGCAGGCTTACCGGCCTGAATACCCTGAAATCAGGACTGCCAAAGACGGATCTCCAATACCGGTTCTAAATCGTAAATGCTTGCACAGCACCTATGCTCCGGATGCAGAAGCTGCGAAGTGGGTCCAGAGCTTGAATTTGGATCCGAATGCTGACGCTCTCTATGTGATCGGGGGGATTGGATTCGGCTATCACCTTGAAGCGCTGAGCAAAGCGATTCCACCTGATCGACTCGTCGTTATCGAAAAGGACCCCGCCTTGGTCGCTGCCGCGCTGGCGAGTCGTCCGACCGGAGTTTTTCCGGAAGGATTGAGGTTCGTGGTCGGTAACAAACCCGTTACAGCTTATCAGAACGTCGCGGAATTCGGTTTGGCTTCCCGGAGTCGAGTAATTTTTCTGGAACACACCGCTTCGAGCCAGGCGCATTCGGACTTTTATCCCACCATCAAAGGGATGTTTCGACAGCGCGAGATTTCCGAACGCGGCGGTTATAAAATTCTCCTGGTCTCGCCGGTTTATGGCGGGTCGCTGCCCATAACCTATTCGGTACAGCGAGCTCTGACCAACCTGGGGCATCGCTGTGAATTGCTCGACAATAGCATTTTTTACCCCGGATACCAACACTTACAGAAGCTCTCATCGAACCGTAGCCACACGGCTCAGCTTCACAATGCCATGCAGGCGATGATCGCAGAGTCCGTGACTGCCCGTGCGCTCGAAATCAGGGCTGATCTGGTTCTGGCGATGGCACAAGCGCCGCTGACTCCCGACGTTTTGTTGGAACTCAAAAAAGCAGAGATTCCAACCGCTTTTTGGTTTGTGGAAGATGCACGAACTCTCGAGTATTGGAAAGGGATCGCGCCGTTGTACGATCACTTTTTTGCGATACAAAAAGATGACTTCTTCGAAGATCTGAAGCAGATCGGCTGTAAAAATCCACATTATCTTCCTACGGCTGCCGATGTGAGTGTTCACCAGCCGCTCGAATTGTCCGCTCAGGAGCTGAGTGAATTTGGCAGTGATCTGTCGCATGTTGGAGCAGGTTATTATAATCGCAGGCATTTTTTTACTGGACTTCTCGATTATAACCTCAAAATCTGGGGCTCTGACTGGGAGAAAGCCGGTGCTTTAAACAGCGTACTACAGCGTGATGGCGCTCGCATACCGACAGAAGATATTTCCAGGATTTTCAACGCCACCAAAATCAACCTCAACCTGCATTCATCCCAGTATCACGAGGGCGTCAATCCGTTTGGCGATTTCCTGAACCCGCGCACCTTTGAGATTGCCGGCTGCGGAGCATTCCAATTGGTCGATGAGCGCAAATATTTACCTGAGAATTTCGACATCGGGAATGAGATTATCACTTTTACCTCATTGCCGGATTTGCGGGAAAAGGCCGATTATTACCTCTCCAATGAGGCTGAAAGGCTGCTCATCTCCGCCGCAGCCCGACAGCGAGTCGTGTCTGAACATACCTACGAACACAGGCTCCAGGAACTCCTGGGCGTCATTGCCGCTGCCAGACCGGAATGGGAGCCGCGTTCCGGAGGATTGCCAACCGCGGAAGAAATCATCCGACAAGCAGGGGAAGACAGCGAGTTGGGGTTGGTTATGAAACGTTTTGCCGGTCTGGGGCCGTTGACATTAGAGGACGTCGCCAGAGATATTGAACAGGGGAATGGCGAACTGCTGCGCACGGAAGCTATGATTCTGCTGCTGAATGAATTTCGGCGTTGGGGTTTGGAAAAAGGAGTCATGTAACCGTGGGAAATATCCTCGCAATCGTCCTATCCCGTCTGGGTGACCTCGTGCAGTGTTACCCCGCGTTTTCTGACTTAAGTCGACTCTCGGGAGAGTCCGGAGTCACCGTGTTGGTGCAGAAGGATCTGGAGAAAGTCGCCAGGATGCACCCCTGCGTCAAAGATACTATTCCCTTCGATGGGGACCTCCTGATGCCCCTCCTGCGTCAAGAGACCAACTGGTCGACGGATCCGCTCAACTATCTCGGTGACGTTTTCAAACAGATCGAAGCTCTTCATCCCGAGCTGGTCATCAATCTGACCCACACCGGCTTTTCAGGGAGATTGTGCGGACTCATTCCCAGGACTGAAGTGCGCGGACGAACCTTTTATCAAAACGTAGGGTCTGCATTCTGCGGAGAGTGGACGCGTTACTTCTTCACACTTCTGACGTCTCGCAGTTGTAATGCCTTTAACCTCGTTGACATTCATCGCATGATAGCCGGAGGATTACCCGGATGGCCGGACCGTCCGGTCTATGACGACAAAGCGCATCAATTCGCACTTGGGTGTCTCCATAACCTGCATGGACAGAATGTAATCGCTTTGGGAATTGGCGCTCAGCACCCGTTGCGCCGCTGGCCGCTCGAACGCTGGCTCTATACAGCCCGACTGCTGCGGGAACGTTGTGATGCAGGACTCATTATCGTCGGGAGCGCCTCAGAAAAAGCTCAAGGGGACCAAATACAGGCGGATCTGGATGATCATTGTCTGAATATCTGTGGTCAGACCGATCCCATGCAGTTGGCGGCAGTGTTGGACCAATGCGATCTGTTTATCGGGCATGACTCCGGTCCACTGCACCTCGCCGCAGCGATGAATACGCGCGCTCTGGGAATCTATCTGGCGATGGCTTCCGCTTGGGAAACTGGACCTTATCTCGATGGTTCTGTAACATTGGAACCGAATCTATCCTGTCATCCCTGCAGCGAAAAAGGAAATTGCGCTGACCCGATCTGTCAGAAGAAAATCCAACCCGAAGTCGTTGCTGATGCAGCCATTCGGCTGCTGTACGGCGAACATCCGGGAGACTACCAGGACTGCGTAGTACGCACCTCGGCCTGGGATGAAGACGGCTACATCATGCTCTCGGGTGAACACAAACCGAGTGACGATTTCAGATTAGCCTGGCGCAAATTGCTTCCCTTGATGTTGAGCATGGAAAATCCTTTCTGGGATGAAGTCACTCTGAGCGCTCACAATACCACCGTACTTCCCGTGATGCAGAATTCCATAAGCGAACTCAAGGATGCTATTGTGCAGTTGATGCAGCAATCGATCTTTGATTACGAACAGGCGAAATCCGCGGGCGAAGAGGGAAAGGGTAGTCTGTTCGATCTCGAATTGCCCGGAATGATCGCCCGGTTTCCTGAGTACAGACCTCTGTTCGACCTTTACAGGCTTGATAAATTGCCAGGTGAAGACGCCCATTTCAGAGCCACATTGCGCAACGAGATCATCGCCCAGGATAAACTGATGCGCCGCATAAGCATTATTCAGGAATTCTGCGGCGATAGAGAAAAGTTATATTTCCCAATAGGGTCACGATTCAAACTCCAGGATACCGCCCCGCTGGCTCCGCTGATTTGAAGACAGGCTTGGGAATAGTCATGGCTGAACGTAAAAACAAGATCCTGATCATTAACCTGACCCGCATGGGGGATATTCTGCAGTCAACGCCGCTGCTGCAGGCTTTGAAGGCAGCAGACCCGAACTGCCGGATCTCCTACCTTGCCGTGACGGGTTTCGCTGACGTTTGCGGGTTCATTCCGGAAATCGACCGCCTGATTCCTTTTGACTATAACTCAGCCGTGGCGGTATCGAAGGAAGCAATCAGCCAACTTCCCCGGCGGATCGATGAAATTGATAAATTTATTGCTGATTTGAAATCCCAATGCTTCGACCGGGTGATCAATCTATCGCATTCCAAAATTTCAGCCATCATTTGTTACCTGCTGGGCAATGAACAGACCGAAGGACTGACGCTGGATGCTGAAGGTTATCGCCTGATCCGCCATCCCTGGGCGCGCTACTTCTTCACGGCCAATTTGAATCGACATTACAACCGTTTCAACCTGGTTGACGTCAACCTGGGATTGGCGCTGCCTCTGGGTGAATTTGCCGGCGCCTTCTCAGGATTTAAACCTCCATTCGGGCAGGTAAGATTAAGCTTTCGCACCACGCCAGAAGGTCAAGCCAAAGCCCAAAAGCTGTACGACGCCTGGAGCGGCAAGGGTGCAAAGATTAAGATTGGTTTTCAGCCGGGAGCATCATTGCCGTGCAAGCGTTGGCCTGTACGATCCTTTGTGGAACTTGGTAAGTTGTTGCAGCAAAGCCTGGGCGCCGGAATAGTCATCTTCGGCGTAAAATCCGAATCGGATCTGGCGGAGAAATTGAACGAAGGATTAAGTGGTTCTGCGCTCGATTTGAGCGGAAAGACCAACATTGAGACCCTGGGGGCATGTTTACAGCAATTGGATTTATTGATAACCAATGATACCGGTACGCAGCACCTCGCGGCAGCGGTAGGTACGCCGGTAATTTCACTCTGCTTTGGCAGCGCAGTCTCTCACGAAACCGCTCCTTATGGAGACAAGCACGTCGTTATCGATACCACCTTGCAGTGCCATCCTTGCAGTTTTCAGGTAAAGTGCAAGCGCTTCGTCTGCCAGGAAATCGTCACTCCGCAGGCTGTTTTCTGCGCCGCGGAAAAAATGTTGAAAAAGGATGAAGGCGTGATGACGGCTCTCGCTGACCGTTGTGACTTTGACAGAATCAATGTCTGGGAAACCGGTTTTGATCCGGATGGTTTCTGGCATCAAAAACCGCTGATTCCACGTCCTATCAAAGCGGCTGATTTTATCAATCTCTGTATGCGTGAAATCTGGAAAGAACTCTTGCTCATCGGAGATGAAGGTGGATTGTTTGCCTCCCCTTGGGATGCCTCAGTCTTGAAAACGTATTTATCTGATTATTTCGCACCCGATCTGGATTCAATGAACCAGGATATGGCTGAACCTCTCGCGGCGCTCTCATTTCTGGAAGAAGTTGCGCTTTCGGGTTCCTTGCAGACAGAGCACCTGCAGCGTTCATTTTCCGGATCGGCTTTGAACAACGAACAATTGAAGTACCACATGACCTCCCTGGAGGAAATCGACCAACGCATCATCAACCTGGGATACCGGCTTCCAGCAGTCGCTCATCTGATATTGGATTTCAGCTTCAACAAACAGAACCTCCAGGGCAATGACCCTGTGATGTTGTTACAGGAAACCGGACGGATTTATAATCGCCTGTTTCAATTAGCTAATCGGTTAAACACCGCTCTGAATAGTTGGGAACAGCTCTTTGCTGCGAACACGGTGCTGAAGGAATCTTCCGAGGACGTGACACTTCACTCTTATTATCGAACAAACCAGGTTAATGATCAATCAGCTCAGGTCCTCGAAATTGGATAGGTTGACGAGATGTTGATCCAGGAAAGTGACAGTCCAGGTTCGGGACGCAAATACTGCCTGGCGGTGATTGACGCGGGCTACTTCCTCACGCGAGAACTGGTCAGGGCTTTATGCATGGAAGGTCACCAGGTTGTGGTACTTCCTTTTAAGATGCCTCCAGATGCGTTTTTGCACGACCCCAAGATTTATTCAAGGTTTATGCAAACCGTCATTACGGTCTGCGAAAAGCATAAACCCGATGCCCTGATAAGTATCAACCATCTGGCTTTCGATGCCGAAGGGCGGTTGACTGAATTGCTGGAATCATTGAATCTACCGGGATTGATCTGGTACGTCGACAGCCCGCGATATATTTTTCTGAATCATCGCATCAATGTGTCCGATTGGATCGGTATCTTCCTCTGGGATCCGAGCTACTCTGAATGGTTGAATGGAATTGGATTCGAGCACATCGCGGAATTGCCCCTGGCGACCGACCCCGATATTTTTCAACCGAAGGCGGCGAATTCATCCGAAATACCGGGCCTCAATTCCCAATCATTGGCTTTTATCGGCGATTCGATGAGCTTTGCGGTCGATCGAGCAATCAAGAAACTGCCGCCGCATCTGAGCTCCCTTCTTACCACCAATAGCCATGCTGAACCGACCGAACTTGTGCTGTGTTTCTGTAAAAAATTGATGGCAGCGCCCACGAATCAACGGTTGACCGGCTGGGACACGCTCAAGCCAATTTTATCAGAGTTGCCGGTTGCCCATACAACCTCAGTTATTGATGAAACCAACCTGTTGAATTTGGAATCAGCGCTGGTACTGCTGGCGACCAAGTTACAGCGAGCCCAGATTTTAAAGAAGGTGTCGATGGCAGAGTCCGTCGATCAACTGACCATCTTTGGAGACGATACCTGGCGACAAGTGCTTAATGGTTCGACGCAATTCTTTCCCGGGGTGGATTATTATACCGAACTCCCGCAGCTTTATAATCAAGCAGGCGCCGTTATTAATTTGACCAGTTTTCAGATGCCCTACGGCTTAAATCAGCGCTGTTATGACGTGCCGGCTGCAGGAGGCTTTCTGCTGACGGATCACCAGGCAGCAATCGCGGATCAATTCGATCCTGACCATGACGTCGTCTGTTTTGATGACGCTGAAGATTTGATCGATAAATGGACTTTCTATAAAAGTCATCCGGTTGAACGCCGGGTCCGTATTGAACGGACGCGCAGCCGTGTGCTGGATCAACATACCTACCGGCATCGCGTGCGCAAAATGCTCGAATTAGCGCACGACTGGTTCTGGCGATAAACCAAACAGATAAATAGCCAACCACAAGGAGGTAAAATGCAGATTAGTGTGAACAATAGGGTCGAGGAGATCCCTACCGAAGGAATTCAATTCTTCGGACAGCTTATGGAACGGCTTTCGAAACAAGCACAAAACGAGGGTGGAACAGTCCTCGCGGTCAAATTAAACGGCAGTGACGTCACCGGCAGGGATCGCAGCCAACTGGACGAGCTGCCTCTTGGTGACGTTCAGCAATTGGAAATCAACACCGGCGATCCCAAAGTGTTGGCTCGAGCTACGCTGTACAGCGTGGCAGACTTCCTGGAGAAGTTGCTGACAGAACTGCAGAGTACCGCGGAACTCTTCCGCCTCGGTAACAGCGAAAGATCCGCGCGCTCATTTCTGCGTTGTATCGACGGATTGCAGGTTTTCATGCATACTCTGGAATCCTGCCGCAGGTTGTTGGGAATTAGTTTTGAACTGATCTTCATTCCCAGCGATGACACCGAGAACATTACCAGTGTCGCGGAAAATCGCCGCGCTTTATTTGGCATCCTCGACAGTATGATTGAAGCACAATCCGACCAGGACTGGGTCCTTCTGGCTGACATGATCGAATATGAACTGGTGCAGTCGTTGGAAGATTGGCGCGAGATTATTCCCGCAATCCTGGAAAAAACCAAACCCGATCATCCGACCCTGGAAGAATTTTCCCAGATGATAGAAGAACATCAACAAGCTGTCTCGTGATGGAACCAGTGGAGTCGCATAAATATGTCAAAGCAATCCCAGGACTCAGACAAGATGCAAATCGCAGATTCCCTTCCGGATGCGCTGATCAAAGCGCTGGTCCAGAGCACTGATCTGATCAAAACGGATTTGACCCAGGGTAAACTGGAAGCGGCATCTCAAGAGCTGAAGAAGCGTGAAACGATTATTATGGAATTGGACAGGTATCTTCAAAGCGTGAACCATGTCGGGATTGAAAGTGAAACAACCCAACGTTGCGGGTGGAAGGATACTTTAACTGACTTGATGTCGCGAAATCAGGACACCATAAGAGAATTAAAAAAACACCTTGCGACCACCAAAGGCAAGGTGGATCTAATCAGGAAGGGGCGTAAAGCGCTTCGACTTTATCGGAAACCCAATTTAGGGCAACCGCACTATTTTAGTATTCGGGGTTAATCCGGCAATCTCATCCAGCCTCCGGGTTCCTGCCCGCTATCAAAGGCTCAAGGTTATAAATTCCTTTGCCGATATAGATAGCGCAGGGACAAACTCTAAAAACCTACCAAGGAGGCAAAAGAGATGAGTACACGCATCAATCACAACATTCTTGCCCTGACGGCACAACGGAATATCTGGAATAGCCAGAATTCGTTGGACACGGCTGTAAACCGGCTGTCGTCTGGATTAAGAATCAACAACTCATGGGATGATCCCGCAGGTCTGGCAATTTCGGAACGTTTCCGGGCGCAAATATCCTCGATGGATGAAGCGGAAAGAAACGCCAATGCCAACATCAACATGATGCAGACGGCGGAAGGCGCTCTCTCAGTGGTCGACGAAAAGTTAATCCGTATGAGAGCCCTGGCGGTTGAAGCATCGAACGGAGCGTTGACGGATACTGATCGTGCGGCGCTCAACGTTGAATTTCAGCAGTTGAACTCGGAAATCACGCGTATTGCCAACGTCACCAATTACAACGGCTTGACCCTTATTGACGGCTCCTATTCGACCGGCACGACAGGAATCAAATTCCACATTGGCACCTACAATGTCCAGGGTGAAGACTACTATCATGTTAACTTTGGAAACATGACAGCATCCGCACTCGGGTTGAGCGGCGTAGATCTGACCAATACCATGAATGCCCAGAATGCCATCGGCATCATCGATGGAGCCATCCAATCGAAGGACACCGAACGCACCAGAATCGGAGCTTTCGTCAGCCGTCTGCAGGGAACTCTGCAGCAACTCATGATCGCTCGTGAGAACGCGACCGCTTCCGAGTCGCAAATTCGCGACGCGGACATCGCAGCTGAAATGTCCAGCTTCATTCGGGCGCAGATCCTGATGCAAACCGGCGTTTCCATGTTGGCGCAGGCGAACATGGTGCCCCAGATGGTTTCCCAGCTGGTTGGTTAAACAACCTGAAAAATCTGTCACTTCGACTCATTCGGAAACGGACAGAAACTAACAACTTGACCATCAGGCTCCGTGGTTGCGCTTTCTTGAACTGTGAAAGACAATAGGATGAAAAGGGGATCCCTGCTCACTGGGTAGGGATTCCCCCCTGATAGGTTGAGAGGATCAAATGGCAACATCATCAGTATCCGGATTAGCTTCAGGAATTGATTGGCAGTCGACGATAACGATGTTGATGCAGATTGCGCATCAACCGGTCGATTTGCTCGAACTGCGCAAAGAGACCTACGATAACAAGCTCAGCGCCTGGTCGACCATCAGTTCCAAATTGTCAGAACTCAAATCCATGACTGAGTCCATGGACTCCCTGGGTGAAATGCTGACCAAGACGGCTACGTCCAGCGATACCACAGTCTTATCAGCAACAGCCAATTCCGGCGCTTCGACCGGCAGCTACTCCGTATTGGTGAATCAATTGGCTCAAGCAGCCAAGATCACTCACGATGACGGTTTCGCGGACCTGAACAGCACCGCTGTACAGACCAGCGGGACCGGGCATTTTGTTTACGTTTACGAAGGAGTCAGCCATTCAGTCGACGTTGCAGCGGGTACGACGCTGAATGAACTGGTAGCCTTGATTAATAACGATGTTAACAATCCCGGTATTGCGGCGACGGTATTGAATGATGGTGGCGCCAGTAATGCTTATCACCTTGTTCTGACGGGTGAGACCGGCGCGGCGCACACCCTGACAATCGATACGACCGGCACCGATTTAAATAACTTTACGAATGCTTTCACACAAACTCAGAATCAACAGGACGCACAGATAAAGGTCGATGGATATCCGCCCGATCCTACGCAATGGATTACCAGTGCCACGAATGCTGTAACCGGAGTTATAACCGGTGTGACGCTGAATTTGAAAAGCGCCGATCCTGCCAATACCATAACCGTTACCGTGGCGAATGATAACTCTGCTGTAAAGGCCAAAATCCAGAGTTTTGTGGATGCCTACAATTCAACGGTCGGTTTGATCAATTACAAGACCTCATACGATCCGGAGACGAAGGTTTCCGGGGATTTATTTGGTGACGCCTCGGCTATCGGAATAAAAGGCGAGCTACAGAGTATCATCGCTTCGACAATACCGGGACTATTGGATAATGCGCTTTACAACAGCCTTTCCGAAATCGGCGTCAAATCCGGTTCCGGAGGCCTGCTGAGCATCGACAGCGCCAAGCTGGATGATGCTCTTGAGGAGAATTTTGACGCAGTCGGAGAGATTTTCGCTTTTTCGAGTTCCTCCAGCAGCAATAATCTATCCTACTTTACCAAAACCACCAGCACGCTTGGTGGTATCTACAATATTTCCGCGAGTTACGACGCCGCCGGTAATCTACTGGATACGACGACCATCAACGGACATCCCGTAGAGATAGAAGGCGGCTATATCATTGGGAAAGATGGATATCCCGAAGCGGGTTTGCGGATCGCTTTCACCAATCCCGGCGGCGGTCCCGGTACCTTGAATGCTGAAGTTCGCCTGGCCACCGGTTCTGCTGTTGAGCTCTTTAATAAAATCGATTTCTTGATTGATCCCTATGATGGAACCGTGCACTACGCGCAACAGGGGATTGAGGATACCATCAGCAATATCGATGATCAGATCTCTTCGTGGGACGCGCGGTTAGCCATAACCGAAGAGCAGTACAAAAAAGAATTTACAGCGATGGAAACGCTGATAAGCCAGATGCAAAGTCAAGGAAATTATATATCGGCAATGATGTCCCAGCTCTGATCCGATGAATGAGAAAGGCGGGTGTGCGATGAGTCATTATAATCCTTATCTGACCTATAACCAGATTCAGGTGGAGACTTCCGATCAGAAGAAGCTCATCCTTATGGTCTACGATGCCGCGACCCGGTTCTGCCGCGAAGCTCGCCAGGCGATTACGTCCGGCAACGTGCAGAGTAAAGGCGCTGCCATCCAGAAAGCCTATGATGCCATCTCAGAGTTGCGCAAGTCATTGAACATGCAACAGGGAAAGGACGTTGCCCAGAGTCTGAACAAGTTGTACGCCTTCCTGGGTCATCAATTGACCCTGGCGAACCTGAACAACGATACGGAAGTGTTGGACAGCGTCATCACGGTGCTATCCGATCTGCGGACCACCTGGGTTCAGGTGTTCGAAAAAGAAGCCGCCGCAGTGGCTGATTAATCACTTGTAAATCGGGATAATTTATCGTATATTAATACGATACCCTTGAATTGGTAAGACCATGAATAACATCAAAGAAATCACGCCGGATCCTGCCATTGGAACGGTGGGACGCGGGCAGCTGAGCGGTGCCAAAGGCACAGCTGAAAACGAACGCAAACCGGCTGCGGCAGAAGAGATCCAGCAGGATCAACTCCAGGTGGACGATAAAAGACGTGACGAAACCCGTCTGGTTGAAAACGCCAAGTTGATGTTGGGCGAGCTGCCTGAGGTTCGGACTGACAAGGTTGAGTTGGCTCGCCAGCGTATGCAGGAAGGGTACTATGACCGCCCCGAGGTCTTGCAGGCAGCCGCAGAAAAAATTGCGAAGCAGGAAATCGGTGGGGAAAGCGATCAGATCAATCCGCAAAACGTTCAGCGCGCCCGTCAACGCATCGTCAGCGGATACTATGATCAACAGCAGGTGCTCGATCAAACCGCTGAAAAAATCGTCAAGGGTAACCGTTAATCCGCACACACCTTCGGGCTATAGATGATGAAAAGGCGCCGTTGAAGCGCCTTTTTTCACTCCTCCCCAACAACCATCTGAATGCTTTTATCTTGCGATAAAAGTGATAAGTTCTTATATTGTAAAGTTATCGCTTAGACTCATCTGATTTCAAGCATTCCGTCCTCATGCAATCCCTCACCCCACTGATGGCGCAGTATCTGGCCGTGAAGAAGCAATATCCGGGCACGGTGGTCTTCTTCCGCATGGGGGATTTCTATGAAATGTTCTACGAGGATGCCAAAATAGCGCACGACGTGCTGGGATTGGCGTTAACCACCCGCGGTGAACATCTGGGCGAAAAAATCCCCCTGGCGGGTTTTCCCTATCACGCACTGGATCAATATCTCGACCGCATGGTTCGGTCGGGACGCCAGGTCGCCATCTGCGAACAGGTGGAAGATCCCAAGCTGGCCAAGGGAATCGTTAAGCGCGATGTGATCGAAGTGGTCAGCGCTGGTACAGCGCTGACGCAGGGCGCTCTGACCGATTCCGATAACCGTTTCCTGGTCGCCTTGGCGCAAGCCGACGGCGTCGCAGCGTTGGCTCGAGCCGATTTGACCACAGGCGAATTTGTCCTCTCCATTCTCCCTCCGGATCGTTGGAAGGACCGCTTGATTGCCATTCATCCCGCCGAGGTTGTTTACCCTGCCGGAATGGAGACGCCCGGTCCGTTTCCCCCCACCTTAAATCCCGTACTCACCCCGCTGGATGACTGGATATTCTCTCTGCAGCCGGCGGAAGAAGTCCTCAAGAACCACTTCAAGGTGTTATCGCTGAAGGGATTCGGACTCGAGGGGGAAACTGCGGCAATCTGCGCGGCGGGAGCAGCTCTATTTTACCTGAAAGAGCACCAGAAACGCGACCTCATCCACATCCGCAACCTCTCTGTAGAACGGCATGAAGAGGGAATGATCCTCGACGCCCCCACCCGCCGTAACCTTGAACTTCTGGAACCCATGTCGGTATCAGGCAAGCGCTCTGGAACTCTGTACGGTGTGCTGGATCGCGCCTCGACGCCGATGGGGAGGAGGTTGCTGCGACGCTGGCTCGAACGCCCGCTGCTCGATCATGCAGAGATCAACCGCCGGCTTGATGCCGTCGAGTTCCTGCTGGAAGGGCGGCAAACCCGCACAGAAATTGCCGGAATACTGGGGAAATTGACTGATCTGGAACGGTCGGTGGCCCGAATATCGCTGGGTCGCGCCAACGGTCGAGACTTGCAAGCCTTGCGCTATTCCCTGGAAAAACTGCCGGAACTGCAGGCACTCCTGCCCGATCATCCTGAAGGTCTGCTGGGGGAAGTTAAAGCGACCCTGGTCTTATTGCCCGAGGTTGTCGAGGACATTCGCAAATCGCTGGTCGAGAGCCCGCCAATCAGCATCAGCGATGGCGGAATGATCAATAAGGGTATTAACGAGGAGCTGGATGAACTTCGCCGTATCGCTCACGACGGCAAGGGCTGGATCCATGCTCAACAGGAAAAGGAACGACAACGCACCGGCATCAATTCACTTAAAATTGGATTTAACAGCGTCTTCGGCTTCTACATCGAGATCACCAATTCCAATCGTGATAAAGCCCCCCCTGAATATATCCGCAAGCAAACTCTGGTCAATTCCGAGCGATATATCACTCCGGAACTGAAGGAAATGGAAGCGCAGATCCTGGGAGCTGAAGAGAAGATTAAAAGGCTGGAATCTGAGCTTTTCGAGGGATTGCGGCGGCGTGTTTCCGAAAAAGGAGCAGAAATTCAGACCGATGCGCAGCTTCTGGCAGTTCTGGACGTTCTGGTGTCCTTTGCCGTGGTCGCCGCCGAAGAGAACTACTGCAGGCCAGAGGTGCATAACGGTGACGAGATTAACATTTTCGACGGCAGGCATCCGGTGGTTGAAAAACTGCTGCCGCCCGGCGAAAAGTTCGTTCCCAATGATCTGGAGATCAACCGCACCGATCACCGATTTCTGCTGGTTACTGGACCCAATATGGCGGGGAAATCGACCTATCTGCGCCAGATCGGTCTGATTGTATTACTGGCGCAGGCAGGCTGCTATGTTCCCGCCAAATCCGCCAAAATCGGCATCGTCGATCGCATTTTCACTCGGGTCGGCGCGCAGGATAATCTGGTCGGTGGCGAATCCACATTCCTCATGGAGATGCACGAAGCAGCGAATATTCTGCATAATGCCACTTCGCGCAGCCTTATCTTACTTGACGAAATCGGTAGAGGCACGTCGACTTTCGATGGGATGTCCTTAGCCTGGTCCATTGTGGAATACATGGAAACCAATCCCCGATTACAAGCCCGAACCCTTTTTGCCACGCATTATCATGAGTTGGTGGAACTCGAACAGTTTTTCGACGGCGTGAAGAATCTGAATGTGGCGGTGAAGCAATGGGGAGACGAGATCTCCTTTTTGCGCAAGATCGTGCCGGGTTTCGCCGGAGCCTCCTACGGCATCCAGGTAGCGCGGCTGGCTGGTCTGCCTCCCGAAGTAACCGAACGCGCCAAGGAGATCCTCGCCGAACTGGAAGACCAGGAATTGTCTCCATCCCGCAGAACCGTCAGAGGCAAGAAAGCCAGGTTGTCAGGAATAAAGGCCGCCGAAACGCAACTGAACCTGTTCATCCGACAAATTTCCCCTGTGGAAGAAGCGCTGTACAAAATCGATCCAAATCAGATGTCGCCTCTGGAAGCATTGAACTGGATTGTTGAACAGAAAAACAAGCTGGGGGGAGCGCAGTGAACCGAATCATCGCCGCCTTATTCGTGCTCACCTTCTTCGCTACGGAAACGATTTGTGCGCAAAAGGCGTTTGATAACAAGAACGGTCAGGAAATTCCTCTGGATGATTTCCCCCGATGCCAAACCGGATATCGGCTGCAAATCGGAGCTTTTTCTGATCAAGCCTCCGCCATCGCCTTCAGAGATTCCCTCCGCAGGGAGCTCAAAATAAAAGTCCATCTCAACTACGCAGATCGACTCTGGAGAGTGCGAATTGGTGATTTCTCGGATTCTCAAGCTGCCAAAGACTTCGATGAAGCGACCCTGAAAAAATTGGGATACCAAGGCGCCTTGCTGGTTGAAGATAAAATTATGACGATTTCAACAGCCGGCCCTGCACCCCAAAAACGGCATGGTTATCGAATCCAGGTAAAGGCTCTTTCAGATCGGGAAAAAGCTCTGGAATATGGACGCCGCATGCAAATTGAGCATCCGGAGGTCAGAGCCTACGTCATGGTTATCGATAGCGTCTACAAGATCCAAATAGGCGATTTCCGGCATAGGGGAGGGGCTGATGCGTGGAATAAAAACCTAAAGAAAAATTCCAACATTGATGGATGGATCGTGGAAACACTGATTTATGAAGACCCGCCGCCGCTCGAATTCGATAATCCTGCGATGGATAGCTTCAAATACGATACTGAATAGAAACCAACCTTCGAAAGAGAATAAAATCATGTTCTTCCGTTCCACGTTGATCGTCATTCTGCTGCTGGGGATCGGGTTGTGCGTGAGTATACCACCCGCCGCGGCACAGGCTGTGAATTTTGATCCTGAAAAGGGTGTTCCGGTCGATTTTTTCACCGCTGCGGACGGTGTACCTCAGGGTGGGTCTCTGGAGCTGGCGATCCGATTTAAAGTACTGAAAGATTTTCATATTACTTCGCTGGAAACGGGACTTTTCTACGTCGAATTCGACACGATCCCTGGTCTAACCTTCAGCATGGCGCAATTCCCGCAGGGACGAGACTACAAGGGCAACATAGTTTTTGGCGGCGACGTTATCGTCCGCAGTACCGTGACCGCCGCGTCGGACGTAACGCCAGGCGCATATACGCTAAAAGCAAATATTGGCTATCAAGTCTGCATCGAAACCGGCGCCGAACAGTGCTTTCTTCCGGTGGATAAATCGTTGACTCAGACGATCAACGTCCTCGCTTCCGGTCAGAAAGCCGAGCCCAAAAATCAGGATATTTTTCAGAAGCAGGTTCCGGCTGATAAAGCCGCAATAACGCCTCCATCTGAACCTTCATCATCCTCCGGTGGCTTTGCCGGTTCTGTGGAAAATGCACTGAAACGCGGTTCATGGCTGGCGCTTTTCCTGGTCTTTATCGGTGGCATCCTCAGCAGTTTTACCCCCTGCGTTTATCCGATTATACCTATAACGATCAGCTACATCGGCGGGCGAGCGGAAGGGAAGCGCATGCGGGGTTTCGTACTCTCTCTCTTTTTTGTTCTCGGATTGGCTCTGATGTACTCATCACTCGGAGTTATCGCCGCGCTTTCCGGCGGTGTCTTCGGTGGGTTGACGCAACACCCCGCCGTATACGTCGTGCTGATTGCAATATTCCTGGTCATGGGCGCGTCCATGATGGGCGCTTTTGATCTGCAACTGCCTGCCAGTTGGCAGGGAAAATTGCAGTCGGGAAAACGGAAGGGTGCGGGCGGCGCCATCGCCATGGGAATGGTCTCCGGTCTGATTGCCGCCCCCTGTGTCGGTCCCATCCTGGTGGCGCTGCTGACCTGGGTGGCGAAATCCGGATCGATCCTGGTCGGTTTCGGTATGCTCTTCACCTACTCGCTGGGAATGGGCGTGCTCTTCATCGTGATCGGTACTTTCGCCGGAGCCATGGCATCGCTGCCCAAAGCCGGCGGCTGGATGGACGGGGTCAAGCACTTCTTCGGTTGGCTGCTCTGGGGAACCGCCGTTTACTTCGCTGGAGTCATGCTGCCCACGCGTTGGGATCTCCTGATCTGGGGTGCTTTCCTGAGCCTGCTGGGAATCTACGTCGGTGCTTTCCGTCCCAGTACTGAAGAATACGAGTGGCGCTGGATGCTAAAAAAATGGGTTGGGATTTTGGCCGTGACGACGGGTGTCTTCCTGTTTATCTTCGGGTTGGCACAGATCTTCGGTTTGCAGACACCGGCAGCCAGAGGAGAGACCGCGGCGACAACAGAAGCAACTCCACAATGGGTTATCAACGACCCGGATGGCGCTTTTGCCAAAGCCGCTGCTGAAAACCGACCTTTAATGATGGATTTCTACGCCGATTGGTGCATTGCCTGCGTAGAATTGGATCATAAAACCTATAACCGGACGGAAGTCCTCAATCGTGCTGAAAAATTCGTCTGTCTTAAAATGGACTTCACCCGTCAGAATAACTGGTCCAGACAGATGACTGAGAAGTACGGTGTCAAAGGGATGCCAACGGTGATTTTCTTCACGCCACAAGGTCAGGAACTGGAGCGTTTCGTGGGGTTCAAGGAGTTCAGCGAAGTGGCGAAGATCATGGATAATACGCTGGCAGCATCCAAATAAACGATCCCGTCATGCATCCTTTCGAACCTCGTTTAATCTAATAGAGAGTCAACATAATCAACTGTAGCTTCGTCTTACCAATCAGGAGTAACCGATGTCGGTAACACAAATCAACGATAGCCAATTTGAAAAAGAAGTCATCCAGAGCGACCGCTTGAGCGTCATCGATTTCGGCGCAGAGTGGTGCGGACCATGTAAGAAACTTCATCCCATTATGGATGAATTGGCGGCAGAGCTGGGTTCCTCTGTGAATATATTTTACATCGATGTGGGAGTCAGCCCGCAGGTAGCCCAGACCTATGCCGTTATCTCCGTCCCACAAGTTCTCTTTTTTAAGGGAGGACAGGTGGTGGATCGAGTGGTCGGGTTGCTGCCAAAGCCAAAATTGAAGGAAAAAATCGAACAACACCTGAAAGGTTGATGGCGATATGAAGAAATTGTACTTGATAGCAACTTTGGTTATAGTTGCCCTGCTTACCATATCCTGTTCGCAGAATAAAAAGAACGCCGATACCACCAAAGCATCAGATCCACCGGCATCGCAAGTCCAGCCTGCGAATCAAGCAGGAAGCGCCGCTCCAGCATTCACTCTGACCGATGATCAGAACCACGAAGTGAAGCTCTCAGATTTCAGTGGCAAGGTGATCATTTTGGATTTTTGGGCGACCTGGTGTCCTCCGTGCAGAGCGGAAATTCCCGATTTCATCGCATTGCAGAAACAATACGGCGCCAAGGGTCTCCAGGTCATCGGCGTTTCAGTGGACCAAAAAGGCTGGGAAGTTGTCACTCCGTTCATGCAGAGTCAGGGGATTAACTACCCGATTCTGATGAGCAACGATGGAGTCTACACCGCCTATCAGAATCTGCTGCCGGAAGAACAACGGGGCGGAATTCCTTTCACCTTCATCATCGACGGCAAGGGGATAATCAAGGATAAGGTGGTCGGGGCACGCCCACGTGAGTACTTTGAATCCTCCGTAAAGCCGTTGCTTGGCTTGTAGGAACCATCTTGCTCACCTACCTGGTGGATGGGTATAATCTCCTGCACGCCGCTCCCGAAGCGGCTTGGTCGAAAGCGCTGGATCTGGAAACGCAACGCCAGCAGTTGATAAGTCATCTGCGCAACCTGATCGCAGCACGAAAGATCAAGGTCCAATTGATCTTCGATGGGCCGCTCCCGCAACGCAGCGTAGAAAAATATCCCGGCCTCACCATTCATTTTGCTGCCCCCAGCGCAGATGCTCACATGCGTAAGGTGATCGCAAAAAATCAATTGAGCCGCAATCTTGTGGTGGTCACCTCAGACCGAAAGGATATTGGCGAATATGCCAAAGTCTGCGGTCTGGAGTGGATCACATCGCAGGAGTGCTGGTCTCTGATCCTGAAGAAAACACGGATTGGCGGAACAGGGGACAAGACGAATCAGAGCAAAAAAGATAATCCTCCGAAAGGATGGACGCCGGATGACGACGTCTGGCTGAAGGATGCTTTCGGAGAATAAATTCCCCCAAAATAATCTACTTCTAAGCAGTGTTCAGCCCGTGAATAATCAGATAATGATTGACATTCGGCTGATATTTTTTTAAATTAGTAGGATTGATACTTGAACATGCTGCGAGATCTGACGCTGGGGCGATACTACCCGGGTGATTCGGTGCTGCACCGCCTTGATCCACGCTCCAAGCTGCTCGGCAGCCTGGTCCTGATGGTGGCGCTCTTTGCAGTAACCAAGATCAGCGTCATCATACTATTTCTGTTTGGGGTGATGATTCTCTATATCCCCGCGCGAATTCCGCTCAGGATGTTTTGGGGAAATGTTCGCGTATTTGCCTGGTTATACCTGATAACGCTGCTCATACATCTGTTCCTGCACCCGGGTCAGGCGTTATTCACTTTACCGGTTTTAGGCTGGACCGTCAGTGTTGAAGGGCTCTATGCAGGTATACTGTTCAGCATCCGCATCGCTATCCTGGTTACTCTGTCCAGTCTATTGATGTCCGTAACCACTCCGCAGGAACTTACCGACGGATTAGAGAGATTGTTTTCGCCGCTGACGAGATTGAAAGTGCCGGTTAGCGAAGGCGCCTTGATGATCTCGATCGCTTTGCGTTTTGTGCCGATCCTGTTGGAAGAGGCCGACAAAATTCGGCGAGCCCAGTTGGCGCGAGGCGCCGACCTGGATGGGGTGCTGCCAGTCAGAATTAAGAAGAGCCTGCCCATGATCCTGCCGCTGTTTTCCGGAGCCTTGAAGAAGGCGGACGATCTTGCCCTCGCTCTGGAAGCCAGGGGGTATCGTGGCGGGCAGGGGAGAACGCAGTTGGTTGTTCTGCATTTTTCCGTGACGGATGCCTTGGTCTTAGTCTTTGCCTTGATAATTGCCGCCCTGCTCTTTATATTGCGCTGATGATGGAAATAGAAGAAGAAACCGCAATTGAGCTTGAAGAGATTGCAGAGACCAGTATCAAGCGATACCGCGTTGATCTGGAATACGACGGCAGTGAGTTTTTCGGTTGGCAATTTCAACCGGAATTGCGCACGGTCCAGGGAGATATTGAAGCGGTGCTGCAGCATCTTTACGGCCAGCCGGTGCGTGTTTACGGAGCCGGGCGTACAGATACCGGCGTTCATGCCCTGGGACAGGTAGCGCACTTCGATGCCGTCTCGAAATATCCCTTGCAGGTTTTGATCAAAGCGCTCAACTATTTTCTGCCCGAAGATATCCGAGCAAAAAAAGTCACCCTGACGCCGTCAAATTTTCATGCCCGTTTCAGCGCTCGCTGGCGCTGGTACCAGTACCGGATCTTTCTGAACCCACGAGCTGTTGAAAGAAAATACGGATGGAAGCTGCGCTACCCTTTTGCGCCGGAGTTATTGAAGCAAGCCGCTGAACTGTTAAATGGTGAGCACGATTTTACCTCTTTTTCCGGCATCGATCCGGAGACGGATAATTATCGATGTTACATCCATTTGACCTGCTGGGAACAACTTGATGATGAATGGAAGTTTCACATTGTAGCGAACCGATTCTTGCGTCACATGGTACGAAGGTTGGTCGGATCGATGCTGGACTTGGCTCGCGGGCGTTATTCCATCGATTATTTCGCAGATTTAATGAGTAATCCTGTTACCGGTCCCAATCTATTCACCGCTCCGGCGATGGGTCTTAGTTTAATGAAGGTGGGGTATGGCAACTTTCCCTGCCTCGAGCCAAATGCAGAAAATTGCCAATGTTTTCCATTTATAAATCCTTAAATTTCACTACTGCTGCCCGGCGTATGAAGCGACTCGCCGGTTTCAATAGAGGAGGAACATCTTGAAATTCTTTCTGGATACAGCCAATATAGACGAAATCAAACTGGCTGCCGCGACCGGTTTGTTGGATGGAGTCACCACGAATCCCTCACTTGTAGCCAAGGAAAAGCGCAATTTTCGTGCTGCGCTAAAGGAGATCTGCGGCATTGTGAACGGTCCCATTTCCGCTGAGGTGGTTTCACTTGATACCAAGGGGATGTTAAAAGAGGCGAAAGATCTCGCCAAGATTCACGAAAACATCACGATAAAACTGCCCATGACCTGGGATGGTTTGAAAGCCTGCCGCGAACTTTACCAGGAAGGCGTTAAAACCAACCTTACTCTGGTTTTCTCCCCAATGCAGGCGCTCCTCGCAGCCAAAGCGGGCGCGACCTTCGTCAGTCCTTTCGTGGGGAGATTGGATGACGTCAGCACCACCGGAATGGACTTGATCGAACAAATCGTGACCATCTACGAAAATTACGGGTATTCGACTGAAGTCCTGGTCGCCTCGGTGCGCAGCCCGATTCACGTGCTGGATGCTGCGCTGATCGGCGCACACGTTGTCACCATGCCGTGGGGAATCTTCCAGCAATTGGTAAAGCATCCGCTGACTGACATAGGCATCGACCGCTTCCTGAAAGATTGGGATAAAGTCAAGAATCTAAAGTGAAATTCTGGCGCGACATACTCTTGGGATTTCTGCTGGGAGCCATCGGTGTACTCGCATATAAAGAGTACAGCCGCTCCCACCAGGACCCGCAATTGCAAGCTGC
This sequence comes from bacterium, assembly GCA_026394195.1. Taxonomy (GTDB): domain Bacteria; phylum Electryoneota; class B3-LCP; order B3-LCP; family B3-LCP; genus JAPKYS01. Next base: position 139,876 of record JAPKYS010000013.1, read on the forward strand.
CTTGGCAGCAGTGCAGATGCAGCAGGTGCAGGTTCAAAATGCTGTGGCACAGAACACTGTGCTAAAAGATCAGGCTGCGCAGGAGATTAACGAAAGCCGCCGCAATGCCATCACGCGAGCCATTGAGCAGGTGGCTCCTGCTGTAGTAGGGATTAACGTTACTCAAGTCCGCGAATATCGTACTCAAAACCCCTTCTGGGATGATCCCTACTTCCGCAACTTGCTGCCTCAGAGAGTCTATCGACAAAAGGTCGAAAACCTGGGATCCGGCTTCATCATCTCCAAAGATGGCCTGGTCATCACCAACGAACACGTCGTCCACAATGCCACCGAGATCATCGTCACCACCACGAGTGGTGATAAGCATAATGCCCAAATCGTCGGAGCTGACTATTACAGCGATATCGCTTTACTTAAAATAGTAGCCGAGAATCTGCCGCACGCCTCGCTCGGCAATTCCGACAGCGTCATTATCGGTGAATGGGCGATTGCTCTGGGGAACCCGTTCGGGTTGTTCTCCAACAATAATCAACCATCTGCCACAGTCGGCGTGATTTCCGCCACCAACCGCGATTTTGATCGCAATGCAGAAGGACGAGTTTACAAGGACATGATCCAGACTGATGCGTCGATCAATCGCGGCAACAGTGGGGGACCACTGGTCGATGGCGAAGGTGCCGTCATCGGAATGGCGACCATGATTTTTACCGAGAGTGGTGGTTCACTGGGTATCGGTTTTGCCATTCCGGTCAATCGTATCAAAGAGATCATCGATGTGCTGCAAGCACAGGGTGGGGTGAACCGAAATTATTGGACAGGACTGTCGATCCAGAATCTGGATCGTTTAATCGCTCTCTCGATGAAACTTTCGGGTACTGACGGAGTCATCGTCACGGACGTCGAACCCAACAGCCCTGGTGACAAGGCAGCGTTCCACGTGGCTGACGTCATCCTGGCGGTTAACGACAGGCCAGTCAAGAATTATAACTCAGTGCGTAGTTTCTTGGAAAACGAGGATTTAAAGGTCGGAGATCGCTTGACCTTCACTGTCAATCGCGATGGTAAGAATTTGGACCTTATACTAAGGCTGGAGGAGATGCCCCGATGAGCGACGGAAGATCAGGGCTGCTATTCGGCCGGAAAAGGAATTAGCGTGATCTCAAGGTATACCTTGCCGGATATGGCGGCGATTTGGTCCGAACAAGCCAAATACGAAGCCTGGTTGGAAGTGGAGCTGGCGGTTTGTCGCTCTCTAACCAAATCCGGACTGATCCCCAAGGAGGCGATGAAACTTATCGCCGACCGCGCCAAGTTTGACGTTGCCCGCATCGAGGAGATCGAAGCTGAAGTCCAGCACGACGTGATCGCTTTTCTGACCTGTCTGGGAGAAAGCATCGGTCCCGAAGCGCGTTATCTGCATCGCGGCATGACTTCATCCGACGTGCTCGATACCGCTCTGGCCTTGCAGCTCAAACGTTCTGGTGAACTCCTGGTTCAGGATCTCTGGCAGGTCAAGGAAACCCTCGGATCGCTGGCGGTACAATACAAGGACACCGCCATGATCGGGAGAACTCACGGAGTCCATGCTGAACCGATCACCTTCGGATTGAAACTGGCTCGTTGGTACGCGGAAGTGTTAAGGCAGCAGGAAAGGCTGCACGCGGCTCTGGACCAGATTGCCTACGGTAAATTATCCGGCGCTGTCGGTACTTTTGCGCACTTGGATCCGAACTTGGAAGAGGACGTTTGCCGCTCGCTCCATTTAAAATACGAACCGGTGTCTTCGCAAATCGTCTCAAGGGATCGGCATGCGCACTGGGTTTCGACTCTGGCTCTGATTGGCGCTTCACTGGAAAAGTTTGCTTTGGAAATCCGCCACCTGCATCGCACCGAAGTGGGTGAAGTCCTGGAAGGATTTGGCGCCAAACAGAAGGGATCATCCGCCATGCCGCACAAGCGCAATCCCATCCTCTGCGAACGGCTCTGCGGGATGGCAAGAATCTTGCGCAGCTATTCATCCTGTGCGCTGGAAAATGTTGCGCTCTGGCATGAACGCGACATCTCCCATTCCTCCAATGAGAGGATGATACTTCCGGATAGCGCGCAGCTCCTGCACTACATGCTGCGCACCTTCGACAAGATTCTGAAGAACCTTGAGGTGCGGCCGGAAGCCATGGCGGCTAATTTAGGAGCGACACGCGGCGCAGTCTACTCGGAAGCCATTCTACTCAAACTGAGCGACAAGGGCCTCTCACGGGATACAGCTTACCGTATCGTGCAGAAGAATGCCTTGAAGGCGCAGCAGGATGCCTCTGAGTTTCAGGCATTGCTGTTGAAAGATAAGGGAATCCTCAAACACCTGTCTCCAGAGGAGATCGCCGCCTGTTTCGATCTCGAAAAGGCGCTGAACCGTGTTGATGATATCTTCAAGCGGGTTGGTTTGGCCTGATCAATAGAATTTAGGTTTTGTTATAGGTAAAGGAGATCACACCTTGGCAAATTTAGAGAAGAGAGAACTTCTTTACGAAGGTAAAGCAAAAAAGGTCTATTTGACCTCAGAGGATGACAAGCTCATCCAGGAGTTCAAGGATGACGCCACCGCATTCGATGGAATGAAAAAGGGGACCATCGGGAATAAGGGTGAAATCAATAACGCCATTTCTTCCTATCTCTTCGAGTATCTGGAAAACTACCACATTCCTACGCACTTCATTGAAAAAATATCCAGCAATGAAATGGTGGTGAAGAAACTGCAGATCATCCCCATCGAAGTTGTCATGCGCAACGTCGCCGCTGGAAGTCTGTGCACTCGATATAAAATTCCCGAAGCCACCATCATGGAGTATCCCATTCTGGAGTACTATCTGAAAAATGATGAACTCCACGATCCCATGATCAACGAGTATCACGCCTATGCCTTCGGGCACGCCACACCGGATGAAGTCCGCGCAATCAATCGCATCGCCTCAAAGGTCAATGCCATCCTGAAATTCTTCTTTGACCGGCGAAATCTGATCCTGGTGGATTTCAAGTTAGAGTTTGGTAAACGAAATAACGAGATATATCTGGCGGATGAAATCAGTCCGGATACCTGCAGGATCTGGGATAAAAAGACCCATAAGAAGCTGGACAAGGACCGCTTCCGCCACGACATGGGAGGCGTCGAAAAAGCCTATTTGGAACTTCGAGATCGGATCATCAACGCCTGATGAGAATCGCCAAGGATGGACTGTCACTGATCCTGACTGCTGCCATCGCTGCGGCAGTTCTGATCATCCTTGCCGGTGCCCTTGAAAGCTGGCTCCTGGGTGTGCTCCACGGATTGGCGGTGGTTTTTCTGGGATTTTCCCTTTACTTTTTCAGAGATCCCCAGCGGGACACCCCGACCTTAAAAGGTGCAGTGATCGCGCCGGCGGATGGGAAAATCATCGAAATCAGCGACCCTTATGACGTTGATGAAGTGAGTTTGCGCAAAATATCCATCTTCATGTCACCATTAAACGTGCATGTGAACCGGATTCCCATAAGCGGGACGATAGAGAAACTGAACTATAACAAGGGGAAGTATCTTACCGCTTTTCATGAAAAAGCCAGTCTGCTCAACGAACAACAGTTCATCCGGATCAAAACGGATTGGGGATCGCTGAACTGTGTGCAGATTGCCGGTTGGCTGGCGAGAAGAATTGTCTGTCATCTCCATGAAGGGCAGCAAGTCCGCACCGGTGAACGGTTCGGGTTGATCAAGTTTGGATCGAGGCTGGATCTACATCTCCCTGTAGCCTGCCGCTTGCAGATCGTTATGGATCAAATAGTGCGTGGGGGAGAAACTGTCATTGGAGTTTTTGATGCGAAGAACTGACCTGTACTGGATTGCTAATCTGCTTACCTTTGGGAATCTCTTCCTGGGGTTCTTAGCCATTATTAAGATCTTCGAGGGGAACTACCTGCTGGGGTGCTGGCTGATCGTCTGCGCCTCCCTTTGCGACGGTTTGGATGGAAAAGTCGCCCGGTTTGCCCGGCGTTCATCTGAACTGGGAATCGAACTGGACAGTCTTGCTGACGTTGTATCTTTCGGTGTTGCGCCAGCGACGCTGCTTTACTTTATCTCCTTCCAAAAATACGGCTTGCTGGGACTATTGTTGTCTGCTCTGCCGCTGCTTTTTGGCGCCCTGAGACTGGCGAGATTCAACACGACCGCCACCACGGGCGACAAAGGAGATTTTGAGGGACTGCCTATCCCCATGCAGGCAAATACCATAGCTACCTTCGTTGTTTTTAACTTTGCTCTTTGGGGTGACCTGCACCTCGAGCTTTTCCTTATCCCCCTTACTGTGATCCTTGCTTTCCTGATGATCAGCCACCTCCACTATGAAGCGATGCCCTGGATGACATTTCGCAGCAGCGGAAAGAACCCGATCAAATTGATTGGTATCATCGCCGGGATAATTCTCGTGGCAGCTAAACCACCGGTTTTTCTCTTCCTGTTGCTGTCTCTTTATGTGCTAAAAGGACCGCTGAATGCCATCTTCAACCACGAACCTTCACACCACCCGGTGGATGACGCTTTGGAAGATGAAACGCTGATCTAAGAGCGCTCGCCGCAACTCGTTTCAAAACAAGGAAAGAATGTTAGTTAAAATCGTTATCACACCCAAGCCGGAAATTCTCGATCCCCAGGGAAAAGCGGTCGCCGGAGCCCTCAAGGACTTGGGGTATGATGAAGTCAGCGACGTAAAAGTCGGTAAATATATCATTCTAAAACTGTCTCCCTCACCGGGGCTCAAGTTGGAAGAGCGGGTCGATGAGATGTGTCGGCGGTTGCTGGCAAACATCAATGTTGAAAGTTATACCGTCGAAATACTGGAAGGTTAGCAGTGCGATTTGGAATTGTTGTATTCCCCGGTTCAAATTGTGATTATGACTGTTACTGGGGATTGAAGAATGATTTAGGGTTTCAGGTCAGTTTTCTCTGGCATCGGCAGCGCAGCTTTGAGGATATTGACTGCATCATCCTGCCCGGGGGGTTTTCCTATGGGGATTATCTGCGGTCCGGCGCCATTGCCCGGTTCTCGCCCATCATGGAAGCCGTGCTAAAGCACGCAAGAAAGGGCAGCCCGATCATTGGCATTTGCAACGGATTCCAGATTCTGACCGAAGTCGGTCTCCTGCCCGGTGCACTGTTGCGTAATGAATCACTCCGTTTTATCCATCGTCCCGTGCATCTCCGGATCGAACAACAGGATAGCAAGTTTACCAAAGGATACTCGGTTAATCGAACCATCGAACTGCCCATCGCTCATGGAGATGGACGATATTTCGCTTCCCAACACATTCTTACCGAACTGGAAAACGAGGGACGCATCCTATTTCGATACAGCAGCCCGGAGGGTAGGCTGACGGCTGCAGGAAATCCCAATGGTTCGATCAACAACATCGCCGGAATATGTAATTCGGAAGGCAATGTTATGGGCTTGATGCCTCACCCTGAAAGACGACTGAATGCTTCTGTGGGCGGGACCGATGGCAGGCCGCTGTTCATGAGTGTGGCGGAAGCGTTCGCATGATATGGCGGAACTACCTCGCGACGACAAAAACGGTTCGAACGCCATCGGGATGTCTTTCTGGGAGCATCTCGATGAACTTCGATCTCGACTGATCAAAGCTCTATTACTGGTAGCTGCAGCGTTTTGTGTCGTCTATTTTTTTGCCCCTCAGATGCAGAGTTTTGTGCTGGAAAAATTCTTCCCCCCCGGTCAAAAACCTTTGGCATTTCTGGCTCCCACCGAGGGGTTCTTGGTCCGCATCAAGCTCGCGTTCGTCGGAGGACTGTTCCTGGCTTCGCCCGGTGTCTTCTATCAATTTTGGAGCTTCGTCGCACCGGGGCTTTATTTGAAAGAAAAGCGCTTTATTCTTCCAATCGTCTTCATCTCTTCAATTAGTTTTCTCGTCGGAGCGGCGTTTTCGTTCTTTGTATTGCCGTATGCTACGGATTTTTTTCTCTCCTTCGGGGGGGAAGATATTCAAAATACCTGGTCTTTTGGTTCCTATGTGACCTTTGTTGTGCAGTTCGTGTTGGCATTTGGTGTGGTCTTCGAACTGCCCATGGTGATATATTTCCTGGTTCGTTTGGGCATTGTCAGCCCTGAATTCCTGCGCAAAAAACGGCGTCATGCCATTGTGGTATTACTCATCATCGCGGCGATTATTACCCCACCTGACGTTTTCACCCAGTTATCGGTTGCTATTCCTCTGGTTATTCTCTATGAGGTGAGCATCATTGTTGCAACGATAACTTACAAGAAGCGCCAAACCTGATACTATAACGCCTGGGTTGAAAATGTTGCCAAGCCCCTCTGAAATAATGGTGATTCTGATCGCCGTGCTGCTCCTTTTTGGAGGAAAGGGGCTTCCGGGTATTGCCAGGTATGTCGGCAAAATTATGCGCAAAGTGCAGCAGGCGTCGCGTGATTTCCAACGTGAACTAAACATCGATCTTAATGATGAGGATGAACCCAAAAAGCCGGAACTGAAGGGTTAGTGCACGTATCTGCAATATCTTAGAATTCCTCGAAAATAACACGCCACCCAACCATCCATGTACCTCTCCTCAATCGACCTGTTCGGTTTCAAATCTTTCGCTCAAAAGACCCACATCAGTTTTTCTCCGGGGGTCACTGCCATCGTTGGACCGAACGGTTGTGGTAAAAGTAATCTGGTGGATGCCATTCGTTGGGTTTTAGGCGAACAACGTGAAGCCGCGCTGAGATCGGAGAGGATGGAGAACGTCATCTTTGGGGGCACTGCTAAAAGGCGCCCGCTGGGGATGGCGGAAATCAGCCTGACGCTGCATGACAGCGACGGAATCCTACCGCTCGAATATCATGAGGTGACCGTAACCCGGCGCCTTTTCCGTTCTGGTAAGTCCGAGTATCTTTTAAATAAGACACTCTGCCGCTTGAAAGACGTTGTAGATCTGTTTATGGACACTGGCGTAAGTCCTGAAAGCTATTCCATCATCGAACTTAAGATGGTCGAAGGGATCGTGACGGAAGATCCCAGCGAAATGCGCTACCTGCTCGATGAAGCCACCGGTGTGACACGCTATAAATACAGACGCCGGGAAGCGCTGCGCAGACTGGATGAAGCTAAACAGGACCATGACCGCGCACTCGATATTTTATCGGAAGTCGACAAACAGGCGGCGAATTTAAAAAAGCAGGTTGCCAAACTTCGCGCTTACAAGCGTTTGCAGGATAAAGCCAGGCAAATGCGCCTTGTCCTGACCTTGAATCGCATCAGACAGTTGCAGAGCCGGCTTGAACCCTTGGATGATGCGCTAAATAATTTCCGTTCCGAGATGGAATTGTCGACTGGTCACCTGCAAACCGCTGAAGCAGAGGTGTTGCGCATCGAAGGCGAAATCGCGGAGTTAGAGTCCGAACGACAGAAGTCGATTCTCGACTTTCAGCAGGTTGAAGCTGAGTTCAATACCCGGTCAAAGGAGAAGACCCGGCTGGAAGAAGCCATTCGATTGAATCAATGGAAGTCGAACCGAAACCAGGATGAGCGGGATGCGAACGGCGCTGAGCAGGATCGTATCAAAGAGCTGATCAGTCCAGCAGATGCGGCGTTAAAAGAGATCACCGTTAAATTGCCAAACCTTCAGAAAACATTGAGCGATCAGGAAGCGTTTTTTCAGCAAGCTGACCTCAAATTTCGAGAAGCTCGATCAAATTCAGCGCAGGTTCGGGAAAACCTTAATCAGGTTCGAGGCAAGGAGTCCGATGCCATTCGCATGGCTGAGCAGTGTAAAGCCTCAATCAGTTCTCTGATTGGGCGGTTGGCGGAACTAAACTTCCGCCGCGAGGAGATGGAGAGGAATTTAAATTCCAAAAATGCTGAACTGACTGCCGCCGAACAGGAACAGAAGGAACAAAACAGAGAATTGGTTCAAATCCGAGGCCAATTTGCGGAGAACAAGGAGCGCTTTGAGGCGCTTCGTGAGAGATTACACGAGGCAGAACGCGAATCAGCAGATGCTGAAGCTTTAAAAAGTCAGATCAATCTACAGATTCAACACTATGGTGAACTGCACCGACGAAGTTCGCCTCTTTACGCCGCAGGTGGCTCTATTGCCCACAAGTTTCCCAAATCAGTGAGCGCCGCGCTCGCCGATGAGCTGCAGACGGAGACAGCCTACATCCAAGCGGTTGAAACTGCGCTGCAGGGGATGGCTTATGCGCGCGTAGTCAATGAAAGATCAGACTTTGATCCTATCATCAATTTTTTGCGCACCGACAAAAAAGGTCGTGCAGCTCTGCTTTTAGGGCCACCACCGGATCTCGTATCTTCGCGAGTACAAGCATTTATCGATAAAGCCGCAGGAAATCCGCTGCGAGACATTGTCGAAGGTTCATCCGACGCCGCAGCCTGGATCAGGTATTTCCTTGCTGATGTGGTGCTGGTCTCCTCACGAGAGGAGCTGGTGAAATTTGCGCCTTTAGCAGCTGAATTAATGGTGTGCCTGGTCACTCAGGATGGTGAATTTTTCGATGACCGGGGGATTTGGATTTTGGGCAGCCCCGATGCAGCTCCCACAGCTCCGGCTGGAGTATCTGCGCAGCTTGGCAAACTATCCCCACAATTGCTGGTAACAGAAGCTCAGATAAAAGCGCTGGCGGATAAAACCGGGAAATTGCGGAAAGAGTTATCGATCATAGAACATACTCTGCGGACGACCGAAGAGCAGCTGCACCATGCCGAACGTTCCTTTGAGACAGCGAATAGCCAGCGGCTCAATCTGGAAGCTCAAGTGATCAGCTCACGGCTGCTGCTGGAGCAGGTTCGGTCCGAAATTTCGGACGTCCCCGGCCGCATCGAGGAACTTTCCTCGAAAGAACAAACCGAAACTCAAGCCATCTCCGGAGTCATCACCAACGTTCGCGAATTGGAAACCGCGCTGGATCAGGCTATCGCTGCCGAAGCTTCGGCTATGGAACAGCGTGAAATTCAGAGGCAGGCTTTGGCTGAGGAGCAGATCAGGACTGAGAGAATCAGGCTGGAGGTCTCTCGCGCTCAGGATCGAGTGAGTGAGCTCCAGAATCGCTATGATCGCAATGCTGACCGCCTGAAAGTTCTGGATCAGGAATTAGCTCAATTAAGTGTGGATCGTGCCGACCTCCAACACGATTCCGAAGAGCTTGAGCACCAAGTCGTTGAAGTGACTGCGCTTTTGCAGGAATCTCGTGAGAAACTTGGAAACATCGATTTCAAACGCCGCGATTTGTTAGAAGCGCAGAGAAACGGCAGCGCGCAACTGAGATTGCTGCGTTTCAAGCTGGAAGAAATTACCAATGCGATTCACAAAGTACAATTGGACCGGGTCGAAATTGAAGCTGCCCTGCAGGAAGAGCAGCGGAAATTACCCCAGGGGATAGACGTCGAGAAAATCGAAGAGTTGGAAGCCGATGCAGAGCTGCTGACGGACCTCGAGCGCCGGATATTGGGGATGGAACCGCTGAACATGGCTGCAGAAGAAGAATTCCAACAACTGCAGCAGCGACTCGATTTTCTGAACAACCAGTTGAAGGATCTGGAAGATGCCCAAAACAGCCTTCAACAGACGATTACCACTCTGAACAAAGAAGCTCGCGAACGCTTCTCCACCGGTTTCGAACGCATCCGCACCAATTTTCAGGGCATTTTCACGGAAGTCTTTGAAGGCGGACAGGCGGACATGAAATTAGTGGATGATGATCCGCTTGAAAGCTCCGTGGAAATTTTGGCGAACCCCGGCGGGAAAAAAATCGGGTCGCTGGCATTGCTTTCCGGTGGTGAAAAGGCTTTAACGGCAATATCGCTTCTCTTCGCCATATACATGGAAAAACCGAGTCCATTCTGCGTTCTGGACGAGGTCGATGCCCCACTGGATGACCTGAATACCCGACGGTTCTGCCACCTGTTGGAGAAATTCACCCCCAGGACCCAATTCCTGGTGGTTACGCATAATAAACGCACCATGGAAATTGCTAAAAACCTCCTTGGGATCACCATGGAGGACGAGGGAATTTCACGCGTGGTGCCCGTGCAAATTGATTTAACCTCATAGGTGTTGAAATGATGCTCCGCAATATCCGATCCTGCGGTCTGTTACCGATTCTGCTGGTCATTCTGGCGCTCTATGATATGCCGGCGAACTGCCAGCAGATTTTCACCTTGGATGCCGCCGGTTTTCGACAGGAGGGTGGCTTAATCTATCTCGAAGTGTATTTTATGATCCAGCGCGATCGCCTGAAGTTCGTCCAGATCGAAGATGGATATCAGGCGCGCTGTGCACTCTCAGTCGAGGTGTCATCATCTGATACACTGCTCTCCACCACCAACTGGGAGCTGGACGATCATGCCTCCAATTTGAGTGACGTCCTGCCCAAGCATAAACTCCCCGATCTGGTCTTTTACAATTTTCCCCCCGGGCGATACCTCCTGAAAGGTACTGTGACGGATCTGAATACAGATTCCACCTATACCCGCTCTCTGACGGTCGATCTGCAGTCCTTCTCAGATTCAGTCCTGACGATCAGCGATATTGAGCTTGCCACCCAATTGCAGCGCAGCGATACCGGCAATAAATTCGTGAAGAGTGGTTACCTCGTCATTCCCAATCCGGAACGACTTTATGGTTCAACCATGCCGATGCTCTACTATTTCTCGGAAATTTATAATTTGCGCAAGGGAGAGGATGAATATACCGTCGATCGAATGATCTTGGATAACTCCGGCAATGAGATCAAGCGTTTGCCTCAGAAAATCCACAAGAAAATCGGCGCCAACGTGATTGAAGTTGACGGTATCTCCATCGCTTCACTGGAATCAGGGACTTATTACCTGAAACTGGCGGTAAAAGATTCGGTTCAAAATGCCGAAGCCGTCAAGCAGACCAAATTTTTCGTCTACCGCCCCGAGGATTTCGCTGAAAAGAGTAAAACTGTCGATTCCCCGGCAAATTCACCCATTGACACAGAATTCAAGTCGTACAGCAACGCTCAGATTGACGAAGCGGCAGAAGAATTGGAATATCTGTTGCCGGACGTCGACTACAGATTGGTCAGGGGATTGAATACTGAAGCCAGGCGCGCCTATCTGATCCGCTTTTGGAAAGGTAACGACAGCAATCCCGCCACTCCCGCTAATGAATTCCGAGCCTTGTTCCTGACCCGCAAACAATACGCGGATGACAATTTCGATTACCTGAACCGCCCGGGCTGGAAAAGCGATCGAGGCAGGATTTATATTCAATATGGCCCACCCACCAACATCGATTCTCACACTCACGATCTTGACGCCAAGCCTTACGATATCTGGTATTACGATAACGTCGATGGCGGGGTAGAGTTCGTTTTCGTGGACCGGCAGGGAACCGGCGACTATAAACTGGCGCACTCAACCAAGAAAGGGGAGCTTTACCGTCCCGACTGGTTGACGTCTGAAGCTTTGATCCGAAGATAGTAACCATCATCTTTTGGAGTCTCACTTGATTACCGTAAATAATCTGGTCAAAGGATTTACCGATAAAAAGCGCGGGTTGATCAAAGCCGTCGATAGTATTTCGTTCAAGTGCCTTCCTGGAGAGGTCTATGGGCTGCTGGGTCCGAACGGAGCGGGCAAGACAACCACGCTGCGCCTGCTTTCAACCATACTGAAACCGGACGCAGGACAAATTAAAATCTGCGATCATGATGCCCTGCTTAATCCGGGGGAAGTCCGGCGTTCCATTGGGTTTCTTTCTGGTGATACCGGGCTCTATCGCCGTTTGACCGGTCGGGAGATTCTAAAGTATTTTGCTTCACTATATGGGGTGAAGGGAGCTGACTTCAACCAGCGCCTCGATCAGGTGGTTCGAATGCTGGAGCTGAGTGAGTTTCTGGATACCAAGACGGATAAGTTATCCACCGGTCAGAAACAGCGCATTTCCATCGCCCGGACTGTCATCCACCAGCCCCCCGTACTAATCCTCGATGAACCGACCGCCGGGTTGGATATCATCGCCTCCCGCGCCATCATCGAATTCATCTCGCAGGCGCGATCAGAAAAACGCACCATCCTCTTTTCAACCCATGTGATGCGTGAAGCAGAGCGTCTCTGTAATCGCATCGGTATTATTCACCAGGGGCGCATCGTTGCTGAAGGGACTTTGAAGGAGTTGCGTGACCAATTCAAGACGGACGATTTGGAGGAGGTCTTCCTGCGGGCGGTGGGTCTGCAATCGATGAGGCTGGATAATTAAGATTTGCTGGGAAAATGGCGATAATATAGAATAGGGGGGATCTATCAGCCGAGTGGAACCAGCAAGGGCAGGTCTGATCTACCCCGATTTAGGTCGATTCATTAAATGAGGCGAGAATGAATTTTGCCACCATTTGGATTGTCTATCGCAAGGAATTCCTTGACGTTCTGCGCGACCGTCGAACCTTGATCTCAATGATCCTGCTGCCGCTGCTCATCTTTCCGCTGATGACGGTTGGCATGGGGAGCTTTATCGCCGGGCGTATGGCGAAATTGGAAGACCGCAGCTCTCCGATACTGGTCGTAGGAAGCGAGCGGGCTCCGGGTTTGTTGGCGCAGCTAAAGATGAACAACGGTTTGCAGGTTATTCCACAGGTATCCGATACGACTCAGGCGTCGCAGATGCTGCTCGACCGCTCGGTTCAGGCAGTCGTGATCGTTCCTGCAAGCTTTAGCGAAGGTTTTATTTCGGATGGTTCTATGTTTACTGACCAAAAAATACTGATTTGGTCTGACAAATCGAACACAGAATCCGAAATCGTGGAACGCAAGGTGCGTAAAGAAGTGGGTGCTTATAAGGATTCTCTGGTCAGTCGTGAGCTGGGCAAGCGGGGACTACCCCGTATGTTGGTCGAACCATTTTCCATAGAATCGCAAAACCGCGCCAGCAGTTCCAAGATGGCAGGGGCTGTATTGGCTATGCTGCTCCCATATATGGTCATCCTTCTGACCATGACCGGTTCGACCTACTCGGCGATTGATATGACCGCCGGCGAAAAAGAGCGGGGAACTCTGGAGACGCTGCTGGTTTGTCCTGCCACCCGGTTGGAATTGGTTCTTGGCAAATTCTTCACCACCATGACCGTGGGGATGATTACCGCCTTCCTGGCCATGGTGTCCATGACCATGACCTTCCTTCTCCCCGGTTCCATATTCGCCAAGGAAATGGGTGGACAATTGCAACTCAGCTTCGATCCGGCGGCAATCATTCTCATCTTGCTGCTCCTGATCCCAATAGCGGCGCTGTTCGCAGCGGCGCTGATCGCCATTGCGATAAATGCTCGCAGCTATAAGGAAGCCCAGAGTTACGTCTATCCCTTGATTATTTTGGTGGTTATCCCGGCAGTTGCCTCAATCATGCCGGGAGCGGGTGCTGATACAAAAATGGCATTCATGCCGGTGCTCAACGTAAGTCTGGTACTGCACGATGCACTTATGGGCACTTATGATACAAATCTGATCTTGATTACGTTTGCTTCGAGCCTGGTTTATGCCGCCATCAGTATTTTTATTGCAGTGCGGATATTCCAGAAAGAAAGTGTGCTGCTTCGCGTGTAACGACGTTGATGATTTCGCTTGACTCAGCTGGTAACTCCCATGAGCGCCTATACAATTCTGGTGGTCGATGATGAACCTGATATCATCGATTTTCTGAAAGAAACCCTGGAGGTCGATGGGTATCGCGTTTACTCAGCGCTCCACGGCGCCGGCGCGTTGAAACTTATCCAGCAGAAAACCATCGACGTTATTCTGAGCGATAACCGCATGCCGGAGATGTCCGGCATTGAGCTTTTTGAACAGGTGCGGAAAGTATCACCGGAAACCATTCGCATTTTGATGACCGGTTACGCGGATCTTAGTGTCGCCATCGAATCGATCAACCGTGGCTGGGTTTACAAATTCCTGACCAAGCCCTTCAAAGTAGAGGAGATGTTGGTCAGCATCCGGCGAGCCATTGAATTTCATGAAATAGTCAAACAGAAAAAGGCGCTGGAAGAGGAGATAATCCACCAGAAAGCTGACCTGGTTAAAATAGTCGAAGAGCGCACAAATGAACTGCGGGACTTGACCAGGGAGCTGGAACGGAAGAATCGGAGAACCACCCAGCAGAAAAATGAAATCCGCAGGTTGTACAACCAATTGCAGCGCAGTTACCTGGGAACGATCACTTCACTATACTTCGCCCTTGAAGCTAAAGATCAATACACTCGGGGGCACAGCGAACGGGTTTTCCACTACTCGCTCCACGTTGGCCGAATTTTGGGATTAAATCAGCAGGAACTGACTCATTTAAAATATGCTGCTTTGCTGCATGATCTGGGAAAGATAGGCATCCCGGATTCCATTCTGCGCAAGTCAGAGCAATTGACCGAAGAGGAGTACCAGGTTATCAAGGGGCATTCGGTGGTGGGCGCAACCATCCTCGATCCTATCCCCTTCCTGAAGCGCGCCAAGGAGATCATCCGACATCACCATGAGCACTTCAACGGAACCGGATACCCCGATGGACAGCGGGGGGACAATATCGACATCCAGAGTCGGGTGATTACGGTAACGGACGCATTTGACGCCATGCGTAGTGATCGTCCCTATCGAAAAGCCCTGTGCCGTGACGCCGCCATGGCAGAGCTGCGAAAACACGTAGGCGCGCAGTTCTGTCCACAGTGCGTTGACGCTTTCGATAAGGTTCTCGACGAAATCGGCGATTTCTACGATGATCCCGACCTGATTGAAAAGTACCGCAATGAACTCCGATTTATGGAAGACGAAATGCGGGGCCTCTATGACAGCATCATCCTCTCGCAACCACCCAAAGAGTTTGCTCTGGACATCTAGTTGGTCAAGTACGATAGATACCGATTTTAGGGATCAATGTAAAAACCCGCCGAAAGGCGGGTTTTTGTGTCTATGGTAAGTTCAGGTTACTATTTAGTGAGAATCAGTTTGACGATTTGCTGGTTTGAGCCCGCCTGTAGTTTGCAGAGATATAATCCCGTGGCGAAATTTGAAGCATCAAGCAAGACTTCATGCCGACCCGCCATGACCCGTCCATTAACCAGAGTCTTCACCGTCCGTCCCAGCAGATCGAAAACACTCAGGTTGACAGATTCTGACGCGGGTAGATCAAACGTGATCAGAGTGCTGGGATTAAATGGATTCGGGTAGGGATCATGAAGCGAGAAACTCAAAGGAGCGTTTCCGGCGTGATTCGGACCAACCTGCTGGAAAGCCTGGATTTCCACAGTCCAGGAGGTGCTGTCTGTTTGCCCGAAACGGTTGGTGACAACTACCTTGACATTCGAAGTTCCTTCAGCCACCCAAAATCGAGTGAACATCGAATCAGGACTATAATATTCTTCTTCACCGTCCACCGACCAACGGTAGAGAAAGGGATTACCGCCGTTTTGAACGCCGGCAATCCAGAAATCCACCAGACTATCCGGATGTGTCTTGACTATCCCCGGTCCGGGGTGCCGCTGTGCAATCACTGGCGAAAAAGTGTAATTGATGGCAGCCATGACGTCGATGATCCCCCAACCGTAATCGTTGTTGGGGCTGCCGGCATTCGTCGAGGCATACACCGAGGCAGTATTCATCAGCGCTTCGCGCACCTGCATGGGCGTCCAGTTGGGATGCGCTTCCAGAATCAAGGCGCAGGAGCCTCCGACCAGTGGCGTAGCCAATGAAGTGCCCCCAACGCCGGCATAGCCGTTTGGCCCCGCCCAGGCTGCCGCACACCAGGTATTGACACCTTGGGCACAAACTTCAGGTTTGGTTCTACCATCATAACTTGGACCCGGCGAGCTGAAGTCGGCTATAACCCCGTCAGCATCGACTGCTCCGACCGTTATGACGCTATCTGCATCCGCTGGAGCAATAATGTGTCCCCAATTTGTCTCGCGCTCATTTCCTGCGGCTGTGACGACCACAATCCCGTTTGCCACAGCTTGATCCACGCCAATGGTTGTCACGGCTGTATTGCCATCCATGTCAGCGAAGGTGTACCAATCGAAGTATCCCAGTGAGGTTGAAATAACTTCCACTCCGAGGCTGTCTTCCCATTCCAATCCGGCGACGTACCAATCCTCCTCAATAGGCTGTTCGTACACTATATTTTCCGTTTTTCCCAGTACGAATGTTGCTCCGTAGGCTGGTCCGTACAGTTGGCCGCTGTGGGATCCGCCCAAAGCTGAAAGCGTACAGGTGCCGTGATTGTGCTGTGATGGATCATCACCCGGCTGATTCTGAGTTTCTGGGTCGTTATTGATAAAGTCCCATTCTGCCAGAATCGGAAGGTTGACCAGTGCTTCGTGATCCGTATAGAATCCGGTGTCCAGCATGCCGACCAGTACGCCGGCGCCTGAATATCCGGAATCGTGCGCAGCGACTACGTGGATTTGATTCAGTTGATCGAAAGAGGATCCGTAATTCAGACGATCCTCATCGGTCACCCGCGGTGTCTGACCCATAGCCATCGGCCATGTCGGATCGGCAGGACGGCGCGCTTTTGCCACCGACTGTATCCGGCGGACAAAGGGAAGCCCCGCGATATCACTCAGCCTGGACCTGGCTGTTCTTATGGAGACAGCATTTAAATATCGGCTGGCCGTACGGAATTTTGATCCGGCCGCCAGCACCTGTTGAACGTACTCTGCATTGACGGGGAGATCAGTTTCCCTGATCAGACGCCCGGACATCACTTTGGCTCGTCTCGCTCTAGCCTTGATCGATAGTTTGGATTCCGCTGAATTCAGAGCCTGTTCGATCTGACCTGGATTCCAGAAACCGCGATCCGTCAGAAACACCCAAACGTCGACAGAGTCTTGGGAGCCAGCAGCGCTGGTTGGTCCCAGAAGTGATGGGTGCAAAGTGCCGGCGAAACTTGCGGTCATTGGGATGGCGATGATGATGAGCAGCAGGATTGAGGTGCGGAGACGGTTAGTCATGATGATCTCTCACTGGTTGTGGTCTTATAATATACAAAATATTTTATGAAAATGCAAGCGACCAGGAAAAAAAAACACCGACATGCAGAAACGCATGTCGGTGTTTTGGTAGTGGAGGTTCAAACTATGTCGCCCGTCCTTTATTCAAAATCCAGCAGGAACCTCTCACTAATTTCGGAGATCGTAAATCGTGTCTGCTTCAGTACTGTGATCTCCTAAGTATTTCGAAAGACCGTGCAGTCACCTACAAACAATTACAAATACTGTGCCAGGGCGAGCAAAGCGGATGGAGTCTATTTAGGGGGGGATTATTCGGTAATTCTTGTGCGAAGTGTGCAGACCGTGCAGATCAAGTCAGCGAGACCATCTGAAGCTGATTGTCAGGAGGCGTTCTGGATCAGGAGATAGCTTCAATGATAACGTTTCCGCGTTGGTTATATTTGCGCTCGAAAGGTAGGCGGCGTCAATTAGCGAGTAGAGGTAAATCCCCGCAGCCAGGGATGCGCTGACGATCCTCCCCTGGTAATAGAGATTAGATTCATTGTACAGATCACTAATCTTGTCGGGGTTCTTTTCATTCAAATACCGATCATGGGTTTGATCATATTTCAAGTGGCAATACAGTAATGCGCCCAACATTACAATTTCGGAACTCACCAGACTGATCCCTTTCACCTTTTCCCCACGATAAAGCTGCCCTCGGCCTGGAAAAATCAGCGACCGCTGAAATGCAGCTATACGTATTTTCATCTCATCGACGTTCTCGGTCGAAGCTTCATTCTTCCGTTGCTCAAGCTCTGTTTTTGCTTCGTTGAAGACCGATATTATTTTCGGAGAGATATAAATTGGATCCAGGTTAGCCAGAGGCTCGAATTCCAACCAGAGCATGAACTGCCGCTTGGCTTTTTCATTCTCTTCCTGCGCCACATAACTGAAAGCTAAAATGCGATGTAATTCGGCTTGATCGGCAGATGCGAGCGAATCTGAGTTTTGAAGCGCGCGCAGTGCAGTCAGTTCGGCTTCCTTGAATTTTCCATCATTAAAAAGGAGAATCGTTTTATCAACAAGACGTGTGATGTCTTCCTGAGCGAATAAGTCGGTACAGGCACATAGAGAATAGAGAGCTGTAAGGATGAAGAGCTTCAGGACGAGTGAATTAGTGTTTTTCAGACCAGGGATCCAACCAGTTTTACTCATGCGATTACCCTTCTGCCTTTTTCAGTTCTACTCGCAGTGTGCAAGGCGGCGCGCCCTTGGTAAAATTGATCTGTTTTTCCCAGACGTCCATTTGAGGATTTTTCAAGGTGACGGTATGCGTTCCCAACGTGACTATGATTGGTTCTTTCAGAGGAGTCGTATCGATGAATTTATTATCGATGAAGATCTCAGCCCAGGGATCAACCAGGACCACGATACGTCCTACTGTGTCCCAAAAATTGATTTCTACCATCACATCCTCACCGGCTTTGGCGGTAATATCCCGGACGATGGGAGTGAAGGATGGGTGTCGGAAAAAAAGACGGTGCATGCCCGGGCTCAGTGGTATGTACTCAAAGGGCGTTTTGCCGATGAATTTGTCGTCGACGTATACATCCGCCCAGGGATCGCAAATGATTTTCAGTACCGCCGGTGTAGCGAGCGCCAGGCTTGGTGCAGCTTTACCGGCAGAAGAATCCTGAGGTGTGACTTTGGGCATGGGCTTGCTCGGCTGTTCTGCCTTTGAGTTGTCATCGAGCTTGCCGGCCTCGACCGGTTTGATGCTCGGTTTCGACAAAGAGGATATCAACGTATCAGTCAGGCTTCTGCGGTTGGAATTTCCAACCAACATATCTTCCGGTAAAATTATCCGCTCCGAATGGGGATTTGTCACCGTGGAATCAACCTGCTTTGGCAGGGCTATCGTGTCACCCGACTGAGTTCCTGCTTGCGATTCACTCTTATCCACGGAGAGTAGCTGACTGCGGAGATAGAAAAACACCAGAGTGGCGATAACCATAAACAACAAGGTTAAGGGAATTCGCCATTTTGTAAAACGTTTTACAGCGGGAATGGAAGCTGGAGTTGGCGAAATGCCAATATGAACTCCAGTCTGCCGTTGTTGTATCAGGTAAGTCTTCAGAGTCTGTTTAGGATCGTCAAGCCGTGCTGTTTCTCCAATTTTTATAATCGCCGAATAGATTTCATCGCAGGTCGCCCATCTGCGGTTCGGCTGTTTTTCCAGCATGCGCAGGATAGCGGTATCCAGTTCAGCCGATAAATCCGGGCGATATTGCGACGGCTTGGGCGGGTGATAGGAAAGCACCTTTTTCAAGCTGTCCGAGAAGTGTTCAGCGTTGAATATTTTTTGCCCGGTCAATAACTCATAGAATGTAACGCCCAGCGAGAAAATGTCGCTCTGGGACGTGACCGCGCCTCCGCCAATTGCTTCTGGAGAAAGATATGCCGGGGTTCCCACGACAGCGCCGGGCAGAGTGACCTGCGGAGCGCCTTCGAACCTTGCCAGACCGAAGTCCGTTATTTTGACCCAGCCGTTCTTGGCTATTAAAATATTACTGGGCTTTAAATCGCGATGGATGACTCCCTGCTGATGAGCATATTCCAAACCTTTCAACGTCTGTAGGATGATAGCCAGGATGGGTTCGATCGGAAGGGAGGGGTTGCGCAGGAGACACTCGCTGAGACTGCAGCCATCCACGAATTCCATAATCAGGTACACACGCTGATTCGCAGTGGAATAATCGTAGATATCGACGATATTTTCGTGTTTGAGCAAGGCACAGAGCTGAGCTTCCTGCTCAAAACGGCTGCGAATGTCCGCCTCACGGAAGAGCTCTGGGCGCAGTTCCTTGATCAAGACATTGCGTTTAAGTGAATACTGGAAGGCTCGATAGACGTTTACCGTGCTGCTGCGGGAAAGCACTTCATCGATTCGAAATCCCTCAAACTCAACTTCCGGCGCCATCCTTTAATTACCCAATGACGTTGAATTAGTGATTAGAGTCACGTCTCGGTTTACCAATATTCCATTCATTCAGCTTATAGTGCAGCCAGCGCAGAGATACGCCAAGCACTTCAGAAGAGCGGGTTTTATTGCCTTCACATTCTTCAAGGGTCCTCAACACGATTTCTTTCTCCTGATCCTTCAGGGATCTCGGTTCGATCTCTCTTTCTTCCGCGTCGGGGATTAGCAGATCGTCGATGGTGATGACGTCCTGGCTGGAAAGCACTACTGAACGTTCAATGGTGTTTTCCAGTTCGCGAACGTTTCCGGGCCAATGATAACGTTCAAATGCCTTCATAACATCGGTAGAAATTCGTTTCGGCTTTTGACCCGATCGTGTGGCGACCTTATTTAGAAAGTGCTGTACTAAAAGACGGATATCGCTTCGACGTTCCCGTAAGGGCGGCATGGTGATGGTGATGACGTTCAAGCGGTAAAAAAGATCTTCCCTAAAGGCGCCTCGCTTGACTTCCGCCTTTAAATCCTTATTGGTTGCGGAAATTATTCGGACGTCAACTTTGCGATCCTCGGTATCCCCTACACGGCGGAAACTTCCTTCCTGCAGCACTCGGAGCAATTTTGCCTGGATCGCTGGGCTGATATCGGCGATTTCATCCAAGAAGAAGGTCCCGCCGTCAGCAATCTCGAAAAGGCCTCGTTTATCCACTATAGCGCCGGTAAATGACCCCTTTTTATGTCCGAAGAGTTCGCTTTCCAGCAAGTTTTCTGATAGATTTCCGCAGAACTGAGCGACGAACGGTTTGTCTCGTCTCTGGCCGTTATAATGTATTGCCCTGGCAACCAGCTCCTTCCCCGTACCCGATTCACCTTGGAGCAGCAAAGAGATATCCGAACTGAGTATCTTTCTCATGATTTCGAATACGGATTGCATCCGTGGACTGACGCCGATAATTTCTGGGAATCCATACGTTTTCTGCAATTCCGTCTGCAGTAGACGATTTTCCAACTGCAATTTTTCAATCAATCTGGCATTTTCGATGGAGAGTGCCGCCTGATTGACGAACAACTGTAAGAATGTCAGGGTTGATTCGTTAAAAAGTTGTCGATCGAGAGTGCTGTCCAGGTAAATTACTCCAATCGGATTCCCTTTTAGCGTCAGAGGAACACAGGCGACTGAAGTAATTTTTTGGATGATAACCGATTCCGAACCCAAGAAACGTGGATCGGTCACGGCATCATGACTCAGCAGGGGCGTGACTTCATTCAGCACCCGGTTCACGATGCTGGCAGAAGGTTTCGCCATCTGTTCCGCTAACCCGGCACTCATATTGCGTGCGACAGCAACGTTCAAGTTGCCGTCTTCTTCCTTCAAGACCAGGAAACCACGTTCAGCTTTTATAGTTGTCAAGGCGATATCCATGACCTTGTCCAATAAAGACTGGATTTGGGGTATGGAGTTTATCGCCTGTACGATATCTAACAGAGCATGGATTTGCTCCGGATCGATAACTTGATCGCGGTTGGGCATTTTTTTGTCGTGAAGTTTGGTGTTACTGAACGATTCTGAATGGAGTCTCGACGGATCGGCTGGAATTACCGTAAATATCGAACACCTCTAATGACCAGTTGTAATTTGTATATCCGGAAATCGCAGGGAGTGGAGGATTTACGGTAGCGGAAGTATCAGTTGGCGCAAGGCCTTTTTGTTGCCAGGCTAATTGCCAATTACCACTGCCGACGTCACGATACACATAGACATCGATCGAATTTGCGAAGCCATCTGTAAAGAGTTGCCACTGCAAGACGGGTGTCAATGTACTGATGATTTGTAGATAGCTGGGGGATAGCGGTGTGGGCCAGGTTTCAAAAACGTGCAGAACCTCTTCAACGGCAGAGTAGACGGAATTACCCGACGTGTCGGTAACAGAACAGGAAAAATCTTTGAAGCGTATACTATCAACAAAAGGTGATGGGAATTGTTCTTCCGTCATGACTACCGAATAAAACAGGTTAAGTCCGCTGCTGGAATCGGGATTAAAGCTCATCGGTTGGTCATTCAGTCCATCGACGTGGAGCAAGACGGTAGCAATGTCGTTAAAACCATCCGGATCGGTAACCCGGGCTCGCGCGTAGACGGTATAATAATAAGGAGGAATGGCGCCGATATAGTTTAAACGGGAAGTGACCTGAAAGACCTGAACGATCGGGAAGGCATCAAGCCGAAAATCAGCCTCTGCACGGACCCCTGACGCCACAGACGTCGTGATCGTATCCTGATCGAATCCCGTGCTTGAGCAGATTACCTGATAATTACCCGCCTCGACCTCCTCAATGAGATAGTTTCCCATATCATCGGTGACAGCCCCGTGATATCCGGGGATGATTAAAAGGAATGCGGAGACAATGGGATGGTTGGCGAGATTGGTGACCTTTCCTCCAATGGAACCTTTGCCGGGGCCGACATAGTTGCTTCCTGCTGGATCATGAGGATTATCACGGGGTGCATTACATGCACATAACAGGCACAAGGCTGCGAGTATGACCTCTGGAAATCTCAGACGAAGTTGTGACAATTTTTGCACTTTCTTCTCGGCGTTCGGACGCATGGAATTTAAGCATTAATTCCTCAAATTACAAGTAAAAATAAGCAAATTTCGCCCGACACTGTAAAATTTGCATAAAAAAAACCGGCTTGCGCCGGTCGGTGGAATCTGGATGATGACTATTTAATCAGGCAGAGGGAACGAACCCATTTGCCATTAGCCGTGCTGAGGATCGCGTAATATATACCTGACCCTGCTTGAGATGCGTTCCAATCGAACTGGTTGAATCCCTCATCAAACCACCCCTGTTTGATCAGACGGATACGCTGTCCTGCTGAATTGTAAATCGCCAATTCTCCTCGAGTTTGAACAGGCAGGTAGAAATCCAACCGGCTGCTTGAATTAAACGGATTTGGATACGCGGTGATAATTCCGAAGGTTTGTGGTGATCCTCCACTTTGTGGAGGGAATCCGTCAGGATGAGGGAAGTAGATGTACCCCATGTCAGCACGCGTCTGGTCAGGATCCAACGGACTCGCTGGATTTCCCGCATCAATGCAAGGTGAATGTTGCGTCAGAGTGTAATTACGTATCTGTGGCTCCACGAAGAGTGGATCCCGACTGATGCAACCGATCCCATAGCTACACCCAATCAGGTTGGTTGAATTGTTAAAAACGTCAGTGTAGACAATGGTGGGCGCACAACTTGCTGAGGCGTTAATCCCTTCAGAACCTCCATCGCCGTAGAGGATGCAATTATCGATGTAAGGATCGGAAGAATTGAAAATGTACATCACCTTGTCGACTGATTGGGGGGATGACACAGAGAAGGTATTGTTGATAAATTCTGGGTTTGCTGAGTTGCTGATAATCGCACCATAGGCAGGACTCGTTGAATTGACTACGAACAGATTGTAAGAAAAATCAGCTCTCGGGCCTCCTTCCATGTACAAGCCGTAGGAAACTCCCATCCCCCAAACGTTAAATGTACAATACTGGATGTGTGGATTTGAATCTTCGGAACGAATCGCAGCGACATAATAATCAGGTGATGTGCTGATAACTTGAATGTCGCATTTTTCGATCGTGGGATCCGACGATTGGATTCGCAGTGCGTCTGCTTGTTCCGCCATAGCGAGAATGACGGAATTCGAGAGGATCAGATCGGAAAATAGTGCGTAAATTCCGACTGAATGTGCCTTGATCGTGCAGTGCAGGATGGAGGGTTGAGCATTTTGGGAGTAAATTCCCCATTCAGGCGTCTGGATGGATACATAATCCAAAACTGTAGAATTACCGGAAGGGTCATATATTTTTATTCCACCCCAAGGTTGCTCACCAGTGCCGATGAAATATATGGAATCATCCGGAAGCCCCTGAGCGACCAGAGTACCATAGATGCTGATAGTGTCAGGTGTTTCGATGTAGACGATGACGCCAGGCTTGATGAGCAGGGTTTGTTCAGGTTCGACGTAGATCGAGCCTTGGAGGATGTAGGGGTTTCCCGTCGCATCCCAAACACCGGAAACCGGACCTGGGTCAATTGATCCGGCGAACGAAATCAATGGGATGAGGATAAGCGAGCAGTGCGAGAACCAGATCAGGAAAGGATGCTTTCGCAATTGGCCCTCTCTTCTGGCAGGACGGAGCTCTTTTTTAGCGGAAAAAGATACCCAGAGCTTCTATAAACCGTTATTTCCGCAGTTTGATTGAGTGTGAGTGCCCCCCAAAGGGGTAACTTCTATATTATACAATAAAAAAATGTAAAAGTCAAGTAAATAATTTTTTATTACTAAATATTTTCTACCTGTCCATATATCTCCGCTCGTAATATTATACGTAATTAAAATCCGAGATGATCCAAAAAAATCTATTTTTATTTCTGCCCTTCCTTATAAGGCTTGACTGAAGTAACACCTAAACCCTAAAAACCTCTTGACATAGAGGGTGAATTATCATAAATTTGTACGTTAATCCTATAGCTGCAGAGTGATGACTGACCGACGAATAATCGCAGGGAACCGTAAAGCCCTGCATGATTACCTCATCTTAGACCGATACGAAGCAGGTATCTGCCTTTCCGGAACCGAAGTAAAAAGTCTCCGGCAGGGCAATGCCAACTTGAAGGACAGTTTTGCCATCATTGAAAATGGCGAAATATTCGTCCATAAAATGCATATCTCACCTTATGATAAGGGCAGCTATCTCAACCACGATCCCTATCGCATCCGAAAACTCCTGCTGCAAAAACGCCAGATTCGCAAATTGCAATGGAACGTCGAAGAGAAGGGAATGACCCTTATCCCACTCACGCTGTATTGGAAGGGCAAGCTCGCCAAGGTCGAGCTTGCAGTCGCACGCGGGAAAAGACAATACGATAAACGCGAAGCTATCACCCGCCGGGAACAAGACCGGGAAATGGATCGCATCGTCAAAGACAACCTGAAATACTACAAGAAATGAGTGCAAACAAGATTGGTTTTCCACCTGTCAATGAGCAGATGGATTTGTTACGGCACGGAGCTCTTGAGATTATTTCTGAAGAGGACCTTGAACGAAAATTGACCCTTTCCCTTAAGTTGGGGAAGCCGTTGATCATCAAGCAGGGCTTCGATCCTTCTGCCCCCGATCTGCATTTGGGGCATGCAGTGACCATCAGGAAATTGGCGCAATTTCAGAGTTTGGGGCATCGTATTATCTTCCTGATCGGCGATTTCACGGGGATGGTCGGCGACCCTTCCGGTCGTTCTAAAACGAGACCGCGCCTGACACGCGAAGAAGTGCTTGCCAACGCAGAAACTTATAAATCCCAGGTTTTCAAGATCCTGAACTCGAAGAAAACCGAAATTCGCTTCAACTCTGAGTGGCACGCCAGCAGGGATATCTACCAGTTCCTGGACTTGGCTGGCCGCTTCACGGTGGCGCGCATGTTGGAGAGGGACGATTTTCTGATTCGCTACCAAAAGGGTGAACCCATTTCCATCCTGGAATTCCTATACCCACTCATGCAGGCTTACGACTCAGTGGCGCTGCAGGCGGACGTGGAAATGGGTGGCTCCGATCAGAAATTCAATTTGCTCCTGGGCAGGAAAATTCAGGGTGAGTACTCGCAGGACGCACAGGTAGCCTTTCTTATGCCGCTGTTGATCGGCACCGACGGCAAGGAAAAGATGTCGAAATCATTGAACAATTACGTCGGCATCTGCGATTTTCCGGATGATATGTACGGGAAGATCATGTCTATTCCTGACCGGCTGATTGTGGATTACTTTACCCTGGCTACAGATCTACCCGTTGACGGAATTTCAGTCATTCTGAACGATATCAAGTCCGGTCAGATCAATCCGATGCAGCACAAGCAGAGGTTAGCCCGAGAGGTTGTTCAGTTGTACCATTCTGCAGAAGCTGCCCAGTCGGCAGAGCATCATTTTGTCACCCGTTTCAGGGATCACTCAGTGCCTGATAATATCCCTGAAATCACAGTTACACCTACACCGATCACCGGATTAATAGCGGTTCTCGACCTGATGCTGCAGAGCGGAGCGGTGACAAGCCGCGGGGAAGGTCGCAGAATGATCGAAGCGGGCGCCGTCTGGGTGGATGAACGGCACATCTCAGATTTCAGACAAGAGATTCTTCTTTCCTCTTCAATTATCCTCAAGGTTGGCAAACGCAAAATCTGTCGCATCATTCCTGAAGCTTAGCATGAGTGATTCACCAACTCTGGAATTTTTCAAAGACGCGTTGGCGCGGGATCTTGACGAGGTCGATAAAGCGATGCGCAACACCTTGTCCAGCAACGTCATGCTGGTCGATAAAGTGGTGCGCTATATTGTTAAAAACAAGGGGAAATCTCTCCGACCCATTCTCACCCTCCTGAGCGCCCGGCTCTTCGGCGATCCAAGTGACCAGGTGGTCAAACTCGCTGTTATAGTGGAGCTGCTTCATACCGCCACCCTGGTTCACGACGACGTCGTTGACGACGCCAAAATCCGCAGAGGCTTTTTTTCCGTCAATGCGATCTGGAAAAACAAGGTAACTGTTCTGGTTGGGGATTATTTGCTGGCGAAAGCGCTGATTGAGATGCTGCGCCTGCGGGATTTCACGGTTCTTGATATTCTGGGGAATACGGCACAGAGGATGAGCAGGGGCGAGCTGCTTCAGATTTCCAAAGTGCGGAAGCTGGACATCACCGAGGACATTTACTTTGACATGATCAGCGATAAAACCGCAGCCCTGCTTTCAGCTTGTTGCGAACTGGCGGTTGTCGCCTCAGCCGGTAATGAGGACCAACGTCGGGCTATGCGCAACTTCGGAGAAAAACTGGGTCTGGCATTCCAGATCAGAGATGACGTCCTGGATTTTGAAGGACGAGGAGGCATAATCGGCAAGCCGGTCATGGGCGACGTCAAGGAGAGAAAAATCACGCTACCCCTGATCCACGCCATCCGATCTGACCAAAGCGGCGGAGGCAAGCGGATTTTGAAATTAATTGAAAGAGGCGTCAAGGCGAGAGATCAGGAGACCATCCAGGAATACGTACGAAACCACGGCGGGATTGCCTATGCCAAGGATTGCGCCGCCCAGCTTGAGAGAGAGGCTATGGCTGAACTCCATCACTTCGATCCTTCTCCGGCGCGCTTGATGATGGAACAATTCGTTCAATTCGCAACCAGCCGGAAGAAATAGGATATTTTCTGGGCCATCACAGACCGTGCCGCCCAAGAGAAACACTTTTTATAATGATTCCCATAATTCTCTGGAGATAGAATAAATCAGATTTTCGATAGACAGTCGTGTCACTCCGGCTTAGCCTGCCCCATTGGGGTCCGGAGTCAGACACGCCGTCAGATTCCCGACGCAGGCTGAAGCCTTTGCGGGAATGACGGCTTCTCTTACCCTATAACGTAAGTTCAGTTACTTATGGGAATCGCTATCGAACGGGGATAAAACACCAAGGGGATCGAGCCTGGCCCCCCAGCGCTCAATCCCCTGTTTTGTCCGCATCCGCCGTTCCCCATGGCGGTTGCGTCTTTGAAAATCTTTGATTTACTTAGGTTTACTTTCCAGCACCGGAATCGTCACACAGACGCGCGCACCGGTGGTCGCGTTGTTTGCGATATCTATCTTTGCGCCGTATGGTTCCAGCCAATGTTTGACCAGATATAGCCCCAGTCCCAGGTGTACTTCCCCTTCCTCGAGTATTCTGACCTCTGGCCAGAACGGATCAAAAGCACGTTCCAGCGCTTCCGGGCTGAAACCGGTACCTTCATCTTCAAACACCACGTAGATCAGATTATCCTTCAAGTATGTGCGTATTTTAATCGTGCCGGCTTTTTTCGCCTTCTGCGCATCGATGGCGTTGATGAGAATTTGTTCAAAAGCCAGCGCAAAGTCCGCGTATACGCCCTTGACGTTGGGGAGATGATCCTGAAGTTCAAGCGCTCTTTCGATGTAATGTTTATAGAAAAGATCCGATTGTAGGAAGAGTGTCTGGGCTCTGAGGATCTGGTTGATATTCTGCGGTTGAGCTTCTCTGATGGTCTCGTTTTCGTATTTTGTTTGCAGATGGGCAATGTTATCACGTAGTTTCTTCGCCAGTTTCATGACGGTGTCAAGATCCTCATCCAATTCCGGATGCCGGATCTTCATCAGCTCGATATGCCCCATCATTCCCGTCAAAGGACCATTCAAATTGTGAGTAATTCCGCTGAATTGTTGACCCAGACTGACGAAAGGAGCCAATAGTGAGCAAACGTCGTTAATTTTCGGCGGCGAAGTCGCAACTTCCGGTATAGAATCTGGATGAAGAGTTTTGTTGACTAACATATCGGCTATTTCCTCCGGGCTGTCTAATCCATCTCCATGCATGGCGAACTGAGACTCGCATGTCCTGATGTACTTGCGTGTCAAGTTTAGAATTTTCTGAGCGTTGAATGGTTTTTGGAAAAAGTCCACTGCGCCCAGTTTCATGGCGCGCAGAGCGTCTTCGAATTCTTCATAGGCTGAGAGGACGATAAAGGGCAGGCGCTCATCTAATTTGCGCATCTGGGATATCATTTCAATCCCGTCCATCTCGGGCAGCCGCAGATCAGTCAGCACCAGGTCGTAAGGGAGCTTCTGGAATAGTTCCAATCCCTCTTCGCCGGATGATGCGGTTTCAATTGAATAGTCCGTCCCCTGCAAGAGCCTCGCCAGAGAGCACTTGACCAGATCATCATCTTCGACAATAAGAACCCGTTTTTTCTCGCCCATTGAATCTCCGTAATCAAGAGTTCCCGCCCGTTAATCCAACCTTGGCAAACTACGTGCCCGAAACGGACTATTGACAAGGATAAATTCCAGCATTCGAGCACAAGATATTATATTTCTTGAAACAAAAAAAGCGGATTGCACCGCTTTTGAACCCTTAAACTTGAATTTTCCTGCAGTAGGAATTATTTGCACGGGTTATAAGCCCGAATTATCGGTGGTGGCTGCCACCTGATTCGGCGAGAATTAGCCGTTTTTTGTCCTCTCCAACTACAATTTTGTCAGATCTATCTGGCTGTCGCGAGCCAGGTGGTAACGCAGCGTTCCGCGAGGAATTCCCAGCAGGCGCGCCGCTCGGGTTTTATTGCCGGACGTTATTTCTAGGATTTTCTGAATGAGCTGATAATTAGCTTCCCTGATGGCATTGGGCGTCTTGTTCAAATCGATATTCAGGTTGATGGTCATACCATCGTCTTTTTTGGGGACGATTTTGGCGATAGCCAGATCGCTGACGTCGATCACCACGTTGTTGCTGAGCAGTGAAACTCGCTCGATGATATTGTGTAATTCTCGAACGTTGCCGGGCCAGTGGTACGCCATGAGCGCATCGTCGGCGGCAGGTGTAAACCCCTGAATCCGCCTGCCCAATTTGCGGTTGAATTTATCCACAAAGAAGCGAGCCAACTGGGTCACGTCGCCTTTTCGTTCGCGTAAAGCCGGGAGTTCGATGTGCGCCACATTCAGTCGATAGTACAGGTCCCGACGGAAGCGTCCTTCTTCAACCGCGACTTCTAACGATGAATTCGAGGCAGCAATCACCCGGAGATCAACGTGGATAATCTTGGTTCCGCCGACGCGATAGAAATCGCCGCGTTCCAAGACCCGCAGGAATTTTACCTGGGCTTCCTCGGAAAGTTCGGCGACTTCGTCCAGGAAGAGCGTTCCTGCATCCGATCTTTCGATGAATCCGATGTGACCGCCGCGGTCTGCTCCGGTAAAAGCTCCTTTTTCGTAGCCGAATAGTTCGCTTTCAATCAGGTTTTTTGCTACCGCGCCACAATTTAATGCGATGAACGGCTTGGCGTATCTGGGTGAGAGATAGTGCAGGTATTCCGCCACCAATTCTTTACCTGTCCCGCTTTCGCCTTCAATCAGTACAGTAATGTCCGTCTGCGCGAAGGTGCGTACCAGAGACAAGACCTTCTTGATTTCCCGACTGTTACCGATGATCTTATCGAATTTGTTCTTTTCCATCTGACGTTGCCGCAATTCCTCGATTTCACGCTGCAGCGCCAGAGTTTGTAAG
The DNA here is from genome assembly GCA_026394195.1 of bacterium. Taxonomy (GTDB): domain Bacteria; phylum Electryoneota; class B3-LCP; order B3-LCP; family B3-LCP; genus JAPKYS01. The sequence continues at coordinate 169,948 of JAPKYS010000013.1, forward strand.
GCTTTTTCCACCGCCAACTTCAGCTCATCGGCGCTGAAGGGCTTCTGAATATAGTCGTATGCGCCCCGCTTCATCGCTTCCACTGCGCTGGCGACATTGGCGAATCCTGTCACCATGATGACCAACTGTTCCGGGTTCTCCTCCTTGACCCGCCGCAGCACTTCCAGTCCATCCATGGCGCCCAGGCGTAAATCCAGAAGCAATAGATCGTACCGATTCTGCAGAGCCAGTTGAATGCCTCTGTCACCAGTATCCGCCGATTCAATCTTGTAACCGTCCACCTCGAGAATGCGCCGGATGGATCTGGCGATTGCCGCATCATCATCAATTACCAAAAGTCGCCATTGCATGATTGTACCACCACTCATCTACTTAAAGGTTCATAGGAATCTTAATTACAAACGTCAGTCGATTATCTTTTTCCAACGAAGCGCGAATGGACATTCCGTGTTCATTCAGCACGCGTTTAACCAGCGCCAATCCCAGACCGGTAGCCGTTCTTTTCAAAGAAGCTGTCGGTGTAAAAAGAGTCTCAAGCCGCGCTGCATCCATATTTGCCGCTATAGCAGCGAAGTTGAGGGTCACGGCGTTATCCTGAGCATCACTGCTGATTTCGATAGTTCCTTTGCCGATTGATTCATATACGCAGAATTCGCACAAACCGTTTACCACCCGACTGAATCGACTTCGATCGACTTCGATTTGGTTTAAAACGGGATCAAGGTTATGCGTGATCTTCAAATTCCGATTCCTCACCTGGTTGTCGAGATTTTTAATTGCCGCTGCGATCATCTCGTTCAGATCAACCTTTTCTCGCTGCAGGTCCATGGGGCGAACGTAATCGACCAGGTCACGAAATAGCAGATCCAATCGATGTACGGCTTCCATGACGTCAACATAAATCTCTTTCTGCGCATTGGAATCGGAATAGACCATCTGCAGGTACTGAACATTGGTGCTGATGCCGGTAAGCGGGTTGCGAACGGTATGGACCAAAGCTCCGATGAATTCATCCGCATCGCCCAGAAGGGAGAAAGCTGCCGCCGACTCGCTCTTCTGCACCTGTCGTGCACTAAGCCTGAGGTTCAACCAGTCCGCCAGGGTCAGTCTGGAGTCAGAAATATCCAGAATTTGATCCGCTTCGTGTGAAACCGCACTCAGAGTAGGTTCAGATCCCACTTTGGGTTCAGCAAAGAAGAGAATCGAGGCGTTACGACCGGAGTCTGCCTGGCGAAGCTGATTGCAGAGCTCCTGATTCTTTTTCTTGCCGGCGTTCGCAGGAACGAGAATAAAATCGAAAGATTTATTCTGCAGCAGCGTCAGAGCCTCAGCTTTGGTTTTAGCGACGTGTATATTTATTTCAAGGTTCTTTTGAAACGCGTTAATCAACGATCGCACCGTTTCTTTTGATCCTTGCGCCAGGAGGATATTGGACATCTTATTTTATCGGGAAGAACTTGATTGGAAGTTCCGCCAAGCAGTTCGAGAAGCGATTCAGAGGCGGCGAAATTTCGCCAGTTACCTTTAAGATAAGGAAAAAGTAGTTCAATGTCAAGCGAAATGTCCTCACAAGGTTTTGTCAGAAAAAAAGGGTTTGAATCATCTCCTTAAAAAGCCTCCGAATTTCGTTGGCGTTGCAGGGTTGATTTCGTATATTGCCTTGGTTAGAACTCCAGGAATTGTTAATCTATGTCACATAAACTATCTCTGGGCATCGACCTGGGGGGGACCGCCATCAAGGCGGTCGTCATCGATGAATCCGGTAATATCCTGAATTCCCTTCAGGTGGATACTCCCCCCGGTCGCGCCGTGAATGACGTCACTCAAGCCATCGTCGATCTGATTAACTCACTTTATCGGGATCGACCTGGCATCGTGGGAGTCGGATTGGGATCGCCCGGCTTGGTGGATGAGGGTCGAAAGATCATTCGCTTTTCACCCAATTTCCCGGGATGGCAGAACGTTCCATTATGGAAATTGATCAAAGAGCAGGTCTCACTGCCTCTGGCGCTGGAAAATGACGTCAACTGTTTTGCGTTGGCTGAACACCACTGGGGGGCGGGGAGGACTTTCAAGCATCTTTTGGGACTGGCGGTAGGGACTGGCGTTGGCGGAGCCGTTATCCTGAATGATCAACTCTATCGGGGCAGCAGCGGCGCCGCCGGTGAACTGGGTCATGTCAGCGTTGATCTCTGGGGACCGAAATGCCCCTGCGGAAATTTCGGTTGCGTGGAACGCTATCTCGGAGTTCAGTGGTTCATCGAAGCGGCGCGTGAAGCGCTGGATGACGACCAAATCAGCGCCCCGGATCAGGTCAGTTCACTGGCTGCGCAGGGCAATCAGAACGCCATCGCCTTCTTAGAAAATCGTGGCGAAATTCTGGGAAGCGCCTGCGTCTCTCTGATTCACGCGTTCGATCCGGAAGCAATTATTATTGGCGGAGGCATCGCTCAGAGTGGCGAGCCATTCTTTCGGGGTATAAAACGAGCCATCCAGGAGCGCGCCTATCCGGTTCTGGCAGACCACGTGCAGGTACGATCCGCCAAGCTGGGGACCAGCGCCGGCGCAATCGGCGCAGCGATCATTGGATTTGAAACTGGGAGTTTACTATGAAAGCAATACAGTTCATCTTCGGAGTCCACAATCACCAACCGGTCGGCAACTTTGATTTCGTCTTTGAAGAAGCCTACCAAAAAGCCTACAACCCCTTTCTGCGCATCCTGGAAGGTCATCCACGGATCCGTATGATGTACCATACCACCGGTCCCTTGCTGGATTGGTTGTCCGAACATCACCCAGATTTTTTGCAGCGTCTTCAAATCCTGGCGGCGAGAAAACAGATCGAGATCATGACTGGTGGATACTATGAACCCATTCTTGCGGTTTTACCGGATCGTGATAAGCAGGGCCAGATCAGGATGATGAACGAGTTCATTCGGAAGCAGTTCAAAACCCAACCCCAGGGTCTCTGGTTAGCTGAAAGAGTCTGGGAACCACATCTGCCGAAGTCGCTGGCCGAGTGTGAGGTAAAATACGTCACCGTCGATGATTATCATTTCTTGTCATCAGGAATGAACCTCGATGAACTGCTGGGCTACTATCTGACCGACGAACAAGGGTACAGCCTCGGAATCTACCCCATCAGCCAGAAACTGCGCTACCTGATCCCCTTTGCGCCCGTCGAAGACTCGCTGAACTTCCTGCGTTCCGCCGCGGATTTCACCAATCAGAATCTGTTGGTCATGTGCGACGACGGTGAAAAGTTCGGGCTCTGGCCCGGGACGTATGAATGGATCTACGAAAAGGGCTGGTTGCAGCATTTCTTCGAGCTTTTGGAAACTGCAATGGGTGAAGGCTGGTTGAGCATGACGACCTGCGCTGAATATTATGATGCCAATCCACCCAGAGGACGGGTCTACCTACCCTGCGCCAGTTACTTCGAAATGAGCGCTTGGTCTCTGCCGCCTCAAAGCGGAGCGAAATTTGATGAGATCATTCACCGCCTCGAAAAAGAACAGAAACTTGATGAACTCAAACCCTATCTGAAGGGCGGATTCTGGCGTAATTTCATCGGCAAATACGAAGAGTCCAACCAGATGTACCGCAAGGCGCTCTGGATTTCCGACCTGATCGATCAGATCGGCAATTCCGATAAGATCACGAGTAAGGATCAGCGAAAAAAACTGACTTCCGCTCAGAGGGCGCTCTATCGAGCCCAGTGCAATTGCGCCTACTGGCACGGCGTCTTTGGCGGATTATATCTGCCGCATCTGCGCCACGCCATTTATGCCAATCTGCTGGAAGCGGAGGAACTCTGCAATGATCTGCAGCATCAGGATAGGGGCTTTACAGTTCTCGAAAAAATCGATGTGAACGCTGACGGTCATGAGGAGATTTTACTGCGAAATGGCAGGGTAGGTCTGATTCTAACTCCGGATCAAGGTGGCTCGATGGTGGAATTCGATTTTCTGCCGGTGCGGTATAATTTGCTCAATACCCTGCATCGTCAACCGGAAGCCTATCATCAGCAGGTGGCAAGAGCGGGAGAAGAGATTAAAGAGGGAGCCTCAATACACGATCAACTGCGAGCTAAGGAAGAGGGTCTGGATAAATTCCTGATCTATGACCGCCATCTGCGCGGATCATCAATCGACCATTTCATTTCTGCCCAAGAGTCGCCTGAAACGCTCTATAATGGCAAATATTATGAGTTAGGTGATTTCGTCGGCAAACCGTATAAAGTCATTTCGACAGGCGGACGCAGTGGTAAAAGCGTCCAACTGGGGCGTATCGGAGCGGTGGTGGACAACCAGATTGAAGTTCGCAAGACCATCAGTCTGCTTTCTAAAGCAGACGGAATCGGTTTAGATTATCAAATCAATAATATGAGCGATCTACCGTTGACTATCCTGTTTGCGCCCGAGTTCAATTTTGCGCTGTTGGGTGGGAATGCTCCGGATCGCTATTATCATAGTCCGGAAAAGCTGGATCGTGCGCCGCTGAACTCGATGGGCATCGTCACAGGGGCGAAGCGTTTTTCCATGATCAACGAATATGATCGTTTTGGCATCCATTTCGAGTTTACGACTCGAACAGAAGTTTGGCGTTATGCCGTTGAGACGGTCTCACAGTCCGAAGGCGGATTTGAGCGAGTTTATCAATCGTCGTGCGTTTTACCCATCTTCAGGCTGGTAGTACCACCATTTGGGAAGACGCAGATCAAATTCAAGATCGTGCTTGAGATGTTAAACTGATTTTTCTGATTTGCCAAACAGCAGCAACATCGGGGCGAGATTTAATAAAGCCAAGCCAAGGATGCAGGTCTTCATTCCTATTAAGGGTAAGATCAGAAGCCCAATCAGCAGCGCTCCTAAAGCCGCCCCCAACAGATCCAGCGCATAATAGACTCCAGCGAGAGAGACGTGGTAATTGGCTGGATATGCTGTCGCCAGCGGAAAATGGATTCCGCCCAGGACGCCGATCAGCAGCAGATAAAAAACGAAAATGCCGTTCACCAGCCAGTGCTGCGAATCAAGCCCCGCCATCCCAAAGCTGAAAATGCCAGTCAAGCCCAGCGGGACCAGTACCCAGATCAACTGCAACAACGGGAATATGGCCGTTTTTGATCTGATTCTGCGAGAGACCTCCGCTCCCATCGCCAGACCGAACATATAGCAGCCGATCAGCAAACCAATCTGTCTGTACCCACTCCCAAGCTTCATCTGATAGGCGTTTAACGCCAGTATTTCCAGAGCCAGTCCGGAAAACCCTACGGAGAAAACAGCCATGGCTGATCCGAACAGCGGACGCTTTTGCGGTTTGCGAAGTCGAAGATAAGCCGCCAGAACAAACCATAAACCTAACAGACACAGGCTGCCCGGTATCAGGCGATTTTGTGCGGATTTGAGTATTTTCCCGAAAACTCCCGGCGATTGCTGCGACCAGAAGATCTGCTGCAGGTAAAAAGTGATGGGATTACTATCCCGATTGATCCGGCGGTATGATACGGTTTTAATGCGGATCTGGAGGGATTCAATGCGGCTGGCAGACAATCGATCCTGCAGGCGAAAGCGATCCCAATAGATCAAGTTTAGGTTGCGTTCTTTCAAGCGGACCCCGATTTCCGGCGCAGTCAGCGCAGGCTGGATCCTTTGATCGCCTGCAATGAAAATGGCATTCTGACCGGGGAGTAAGTATACTTTCGTGAATACCGCGCGCAAAGTCAGTTGCAGCGAACCCAATAATTCCGCCAAATCCTCGCCAATGTAATCTTCAGCCGATGGAATGGTGAATACCAGCGCTCCACCAGGTTTGATGACTTCGCTGTACCTGCGGAACGCCTCGACGGTATAGTATTTTGCCAATCTGGCAGTTCGTGCTCCCGGCAGGTTCAACAGGATAATGTCATAAGTTCGCTCCTGGATTGTATGGAGAAACCTGCGGGCATCTCCGGAATGCTTCTTGATCTTCAGGTCTGCCAAAGCCGTGGCGTCTTGAGGCAATCTATCCAAGATTGATGGATCCCAGAGATCAGGGTTGATTTCGATAACGTCAATCTGTTCGATAGACGGATGTTTTAACCCCTCCGCAAGACCGCCTCCTAACGAGCCACTGATCCAGAGTACTTTTTTCGGTTCGGGATGCTGAACCAGCGTTAGATCAGCCCGCTCTTCAATTGTGGCAATGTCATCGGAAGAAGCCAGCGGCAAACCGTTCTCATAGATGGTGATTTGCCCCTGGAGATCGGTAATTTCGACCAACCCGTAGGGCGTTTCAAGGTAATCCAGAACCTTGACGCCCGATCTTGTTTTTCCAAGCTGATCCAGGTAGGCGCTTTGCAGTCCAGGATAAGTCAGGTAGAGAATAGAGGGAACCAGAACCAACGGCAGCCACACCGGCAATCGTTTGAAGATCACTACGGCAACTATCGCCAAGCCGATCATCGCCAGAATTACCGATTCGATGATGGGGTTGAGGTGATGTGAAAAGAACAACGCCAGTATGGTTGCTGCGAAGAATGAACCCACAGCTTCTCGCAGATAGACATAGCTTACATTGGAAGAGTCAATCGTCTTGCAAATCCGGCAGGCGACCGGAAATATCGATCCTCCGAACAGACCCAGCGGCAGGATGGCAACAATCAACGCCAGCGTAAACCCTTCACCGCCTGCAACCACACCGGGAGTCCAGGCAATCTGGGAACAGGCGCCGTCAAGAACGAATATCGCCATACCGCACCAGAGAGACTGTAACCCCAGCAGAATGCCGAAAAGAGAGCCCGTACACCAGTTCCGCTTGCAGAGGATGGCGCCGATGGCGCTTCCACCTGCGGTGGATAGCAGCCAGATAGCGAGCGTCAGCGCAAAGATAACCTCGTCGCCTCCTGACAGTGCCAGCGCGCGGCGGAGCAACAATACCTGCGCTCCACCCATTATGGCCCCGCTGACAATGATGCCCAGCTTTATTCGGCTTACCTGCATGGAATCAGTGTGGATCGATTCGATTTTACGTGTCAGTATGATTTCTTGGACGGTACAACCTCCAAGATAGATAAACCAAACGCCCAAGGCAAGAAAAATCTGAGCATCACCGGTAACAGAGCTGGAGTCGGTGTAGTTGCATTAAAATACCATGAATATGGCTGCGCATAAGCCCTTCTCCTGGCTCGACCAGCCAATCTTGGCAATATTCCACTTGATTTTCTATCGGTTGTGTGCTATTTTACCGTAAATCAGAGTCAATGAGGTAGCCATGCCCTTCGTGCTTCTTTCGGCCATGCGGCCAAAACAGTGGACTAAAAACTTGATCATCTTCGCAGGGTTGATCTTCTCGCAGAATTTCTTCCATCTGCATTTTCTGACCCTCAGCATTCTGGCTTTCATCGCCTTTTGCCTGAACGCAAGTAGTGTCTACCTGATCAACGATCTGAAGGATATCGAACAGGACCGGCTTCACCCTATAAAAAAACTGAGACCTCTGCCCTCAGGACGACTGAAGTCGTCAACTGCCGGCATCGCCAGCATTATTCTCGCCTTGGGATCGCTGACCCTTGCTTTTAAATTGGATCTGCGCTTCGGTCTGGTGCTGGCATTTTACTGGGTCATGATGGTGGCGTATTCTTACAAACTCAAGCACCTGGTTATCGTCGATATATTGGTCATCTCAACCGGGTTTATCATTCGCGCTGTCTCCGGAGCCGTGGTCTTGAATGTGATGATTTCCCGCTGGTTGATCGCCTGTGCTATATTCATCTCGCTATTTCTCATCCTGGCGAAACGGAGAAATGAAATCACGGTGTTAGGCGAAGGAGCGACGCAGCATCGCGCCATCCTAAATGAGTACGGTGAACGCTTTCTGGATCAAATGATAGCGGTTGTGACTGCATGTACGATTATCAGCTACGTATTATATACCGTGGATCCGGGTACGGTGGAGAAGTTTCACACTCAGAGCTTCATCTTTACTGTGCCGTTTGTCATCTACGCGATCTTTCGCTATCTGTACCTGATCTATCAGCGCAACCTGGGCGGCAGGCCGGAAGTGGTGTTATTAACCGACCGTCCCTTGCTGATCAGCATGTTTTTATGGATTGCAGCCGCCATGGTCATCGTATACCGTTAATCCCAAATCCGCAGATCGATCGTTTATAACCACGGACGTCTCCAGTGCTCTCCAAATCAGTAGTCAGCGTAACACACCGACTTCAGATCCCCGGTGATCCCCGGGATTTTACTCCCGCATCGCTTAGCGCCATTCAAGAAATGGTTCAGGAGGCGCTCTCACCTTTTAATCTGGCAGCTCTGGTGAAGGGGCGCAGCGTCTTGATAAAGCCCAACCTGGTCCGCCCGCGCTCTGATATTCCAACTGCAACGACTACAGATCCTCGCGTATTGATCGCCCTGCTGCGGCTATGCCGTGACGCCGGAGCCTCTCGGATTGGTCTGGGTGACAAACCCGGGATTGGTCTCTCATGCCGTGGTGGGCAGCAATTTTTGGGGATTGATGATTATCTCACCGAAGTTGGCGCTCATTTCGTTTATTTCGATGAATCTGAGGAAATATGGGAAGATAATCCTAGGGGACGCATCTGCAACTCAATTCCCATTCCCCGGGTGCTGCGTGAATATGAGGTTCTGCTGAATGTTCCCAAGCTGAAACTGCATATGCACACCGGGATTTCTTTAGGAATCAAGAATCTCTTCGGTTTGGTGCCGGAACATTTTCGTATGAAGCATCACCGTGAAGATCTGCATCGCTTCCTCATCGATTATTTATACCTGGTCAAGCCGTCTCTGACCCTGATTGATGGTATTTGGGCACTAGAAGGACAAGCGCCGATTTGCGGAACCCCGGTGAAAGATTTCAACACATTGATCGCCGCAACCGATATTGTAGCCGGAGATTCAATCGGAACGTCCTTGATGGGGATCAACCCGCGCGAAATTACCATGCTGCGCATGGCGCAAGCTGATGGATTCGGCAATTTAGATCATGATCGGATTGAGGTGATCGGAACCTCCCCGCAAACTCTTCAGCGGCATTTCACCCAGCCCGTACTCTCCTCCCAGGATGCTTACCCTGGTTTTGACGTGATCGTTCACGGCGGCTGCGTTGGCTGCTTGTCCTCCTTACGCCATGCTCTGGACCGTCTGAATCTGGCGGGCAAACTGCGCCTGGATCCGCAAACCATATTGCTGGGGCTGCATCACGAAGCTGAGGATATTCAACTTAAATCCGAACCCGGTAAACTCTGGTGCTATGGGAACTGTTGCCTCGAACAATTCATTCAACATTACAAAGACCAGGATTACGCTCACCTGTTAGAGGGCTGTCCACCGCACTTCATGGAATTTTATCGACAGTACTGCAAGGTCAATGGTATTGATCCCAATTCGTGATATCGATTTTAACGGCTGGTCTGGGTGTCGACTCAGAATCGGAGCATCTTTCCACTGTCCGAAGCACAATAAATCCAATAACGATGAAATGTCGAATTTTACTTGACATCCGTCGTTAAAACTGATATATTGCAAAGACCGAATGCCTGCGGGGCGGGGCGCAATTCCCCACCGGCGGTAAAGCCCGCGAGTTTCCTTTTGGGGAAACAGAACCGGTGAAATTCCGGCGCCGACGGTATAGTCCGGATGAGAGTAGGCAGCGGCACGTGGGAGTGTCACGTGCAATCTACGCCCCAGAGGTATCTCACCTTTGGGGTTTTTCGCGAGAGTGACGTGGATCAAGACGAATACTTCATGAGAATCGCATTGAGGGAGGCAGCCAGAGGCATTGGCGCGACCAGCCCTAATCCGCGCGTGGGTGCAGTGCTGGTCGCTGGGTCAAAAGCTCTCGCTCGTGGTTATCACCATTCTTATGGAACTCCTCATGCAGAAGTTGATTGTCTCGCACAGGTTCCAGCTGAAAAATCCCGGGGCGCCACCTTGTACGCCAATCTCGAACCGTGCTGTCACCATGGCAAGACGCCCCCCTGTTCCAACGCTGTGATTTCCGCTGGAATCAAGAGAGTCGTCTACGGAATGCTTGATCCTAATACGCAAGTCAACGGCAGGGGGCTACGGGAGTTGCATCAGGCTGGGATCGAAGTTGTAGGTCCGGTTTTAGAGCAGGAATCTCGAGAACTTAATCGAGGCTATATCAAACAGCAGAGCACCGGTAGACCCTGGGTTGCCTTGAAATTCGCCCAGAGTCTGGATGGTCGTATTGCCGCCTGCGGTGGTGATGCCCGCTGGATCAGCAGTCCAGAGGGTTTGAAACTGGCGCACCGGCAGCGTGCTGAACACGATGCCATTCTGGTCGGCATCAATACCGTGCTGGCAGATGATCCCCAATTGACTGTGCGTTTGGTCAAAGGCCGCAATCCACAACGGTTGGTGCTGGATGGCGATTTACGGATCAAACCATCCGCAAAAATTTTCAAAGCGAATCCTTTGCCGGTGCTCATCGCCACACGACCCTACCCTCCCGATGAAAAAGTCAAGCAGTTACCTCCGCAGCTTGCTGAATTGATTTGGATACCGCCCGACCGCGACGGCCATATTGATCTGGGGTTATTTTTGGATGAACTGGGACGGCGCGGCATCCTGTACGTTTTGGTCGAAGGCGGGGCTGACGTCTTCAGTTCGTTCATGCGAACGCGCCTCTTCGATGAATTGATCGCTGTCATCGCGCCAAAAATCATCGGCGGTGATGGTATCCCCAGCGTCGGCAAGTTAGGAATAAAAAGAGTGGGGCAGGCGATGCAGATGCGGGTTCATAAACGTAAAACTTTCGGGCCGGACACAGCGATATGGTTTCGACCGGAATCGACAAGTTAGCTGCCATCAAACCAATTAAGAAAAATGTTCACCGGACTCATTCAAACCATCGGTAACGTTGTCCAGAGACAACCCAGGTCAGGTGGATTGACTCTGGAAATAAGTTGCAGCTTCAGCGATGAACCGTTGCAGCTTGATGAAAGCATTGCGGTTGACGGTGTCTGCGTGACGGTGGAACGCTTCAGCTCGGCGACCTTTACTTTCTCGATTTCGACCGAGACGTTAAAACGCACGAATTTGGGAAACAAGCGCCTGCATGAGAAGGTTCACTTAGAAAGAGCTCTAAGGTTAGGAGATCGCCTGGGCGGACACATTGTCCAGGGGCACGTTGATGCTGTCGGCAAGGTGGTCCAATTGGTTCCACAGGGTAACGGTCTGGAACTTTCAATACTCATTCCGGAAAATCTACGCCGATACGTGGTAGAAAAGGGTTCCTTGACCGTGCAGGGAGTCAGCTTAACGGTAGCACACCTCAATCAAGCTACCGCTGCCCTTGCGATTATTCCAGCAACACTTGAATCGACCTGCCTCGGGGAACTATCACCCGGATCGCAGGTGAATCTTGAAGTCGATATCATCGCCAAGTACGTAGAATCTCTACTGGCAGGAAAGAGCACAGGTCTTGATCAGGAAAAGCTGCGTAGTTGGGGATTTTAATCAGGTGACCAGCTAACAATAAGTATCAAAGAAATCAGCTCAAGAATCAGAATACACATGCCTAAACTGAAACTGGAAAATCAGGAAGAAACCATCAAACTGGATACCATCGAAGCAGCCATCGAGGAATTCAAACGGGGTAAACTTGTCATCGTCGTCGATGACGAAGACCGTGAGAATGAAGGCGACTTTATCATGGCGGCAGAAGCCGTCACACCTGAAGCCGTTAATTTTATGGCCAAACACGGTCGGGGGATGATCTGTCTACCCTTAACCGGGCAGCGGGCGGACGAGTTGCGTCTCGATATGATGGTCGGCAGGAACACTGCTTTGCACGGCACCTCGTTCACAGTTACTATCGATGCCGTCCGCAATACCACCACAGGCATTTCCGCACAAGACCGTGCTACCACCATTCTGACTGCTTGTGACCCTAAAACTCACCCCGAGGATCTGGCTCGACCCGGACATATATTCCCCCTGCGGTCTGCACCCGGTGGCGTACTGAAGCGGGCAGGACATACCGAAGCCGTAGTGGATTTGGCTCGCATGGCAGGTTTTCAATCGATCGGTGTGCTCTGTGAAATCATGAGTGATGACGGCAGCATGGCTCGTCTGCCCGAGCTTATCCGGATCGCAAAACGATTCGACCTCAAAATCGTCTCCATCCGTGATCTGATTGAATACCGTCAGCGCACTGAATCTCTGATCAAGCGTTTGGCGGAAGTGAATTTCCCGACGGCTCACGGGCACTTCAAACTGATCGGTTACCATAGCATGGTGGATGACAGCACGCATCTGGCGTTGGTCAAGGGGACTATCAAAGCCGAAGAGCCGGTGCTGGTGCGCGTACACTCGCAATGCCTCACCGGTGACGTGTTCGGGTCCATGCGTTGCGATTGCGGTGATCAACTCGTGCGAGCCATGGAAATCATCGAGAAGGAAGGTTGTGGCGTTCTTCTGTACATGAACCAGGAGGGCAGGGGTATTGGGCTGGTTAACAAGCTCAAAGCTTACAACCTGCAGGATGAAGGTAAAGATACGGTCGAAGCCAATCTGGCGCTGGGGTTCAAAGCCGATCTGCGCGATTATGGTATTGGAGCACAGATCCTCTTCGATCTCGGCGTGCGCCGCATACGTCTGTTGACCAACAATCCTCGTAAAATCATCGGATTAAAGGGTTATCATTTGGAAATCGTGGAGCGAGTTCCCATCGAGATACCGCCGAACGAAGTCAATTCCCGCTATTTGAATACGAAACGCGAAAAACTGGGACACTACATCAGCTCTTCCAGTTAAACACTATAAAGGATCGATCATGAGTCCAAAAGCTGCGCAAAAGAAAGAATTGTCATCTTCCCTGGAAGCTGTAAAAACGATTCAGGGTCATCTGGACGCCAGTGGAAAGCGGTTTGCCCTGGTGGTCTCCCGCTTCAACGAGATGATTTCGCAGAAACTTCTCAGTGGCGCGTTGGACTGCCTGGTGCGCCACGGTGCCGATACGGCCGATTTAACCATTGTTTGGGTGCCGGGGTCATTTGAAATACCCATCGCGGCAGCCAACCTGGTCAAATCGGGCAAATTTCACGCTGTCATCTGTCTGGGGGCAGTGATTCGAGGCGGTACGCCGCACTTTGATTACATCGCCGCTGAAGTCACTAAAGGAATCGCGCAGACCAGCCTGCAATATCTGAAACCGGTTACCTTCGGAGTCCTTACAACGGATACTTTGGAACAAGCTCTGGAACGCGCCGGCACCAAGGCGGGTAATAAAGGTTGGGACGCCGCGCTAAGCGCCATCGAAATGGCTGATCTATGGGAGAAATTATAACAAAATGAAATTCATCGTGAGAGTCGGCATTATTCTCTTGATTGCCGGTATTACTGCTGGAAGCAGTTATGCCGCGATTGATTGGAAAGCATATCCCGCAGTCCACACCGTGCGATCACTGGTCCGCATCGGCGATGAGCTGTGGGGAGCCACCAATGCCGGGTTGGTTCAATTCAACCCACAGACAGGGTCTTCCCGAATATTCACAACCGTTGATGGATTGTCATCCAATGATATCCGCGCCATCGTTCCGGACGGCAGAGGCAACCTGGTGCTGGGCATGGGTAATGCCTATCTCGATATCTTCAACCTGAGCACTCACCAGGACAAATGGATCCCCGATTTCAAGTTCAACACCAAGATCTTCCAAATCCTTGCGCTTTACAACGATTCTGGATCCATCTATATAGGGACAGACATCGGAGTCAGTCGGCTGGTCTTCTACGATGACCTGAACGAATATCACATCCAGGGAAACTATACCCATCTCGGCAACTTTCCGCTTGAAATCGCAGTAGCATCGATCACCATCAATGCCGGCGGTCTCTGGGTCGGCACCCAGATGGGACTGGCACGCGGTGACCTGTCCAGCTCCGTTCTGGAATCACCCTCAAACTGGAGCAACTATACGACCGCTCAGGGTTTATCCAGCAATCCAGTCAGCGCCCTGGCGATTATCCATGATACCCTCTACGTTGCCACTCCTTCAACGGGATTGAATTACCAGTCGGGCAGCCTTTTTATCCCCATTCCCGTACTGTACACCACTGGCGCAAATTTCTTAAAGGTTTGCGGTGATACACTCTATTTCGGCAGACCTGAAGGATTATTCCGTCTCCAACCTGGAGAGGTTGTCCGCTACGGTACTGAAGGATCAAAAGGACGTTGCGTTGAATTTGACGCCGATAGCACCATGTGGGCCGGTTTTGAACCGACACGGGCGGATCTTGGGGGATTACGATTTTGGCAGCCTGAAGGCTGGACTACCTATAACTTTGAAAACCCTCTCGTCGAACTACCAACAGATATCCTGATCGATAAATCCGGATCATTATGGGTTTGCGGTACTGCGAATCTCGGTTTTAACAACGGCTGCCTGTCCCATTTTAATGGCCAACACTGGATCAATTTTACCTCGCAATCTGATAATTATCTTCAAAATTCCCATGTCAGCCCGGACAGCTTTTTCTGGTACGTTCCACGAGCTCTAACTGAGGATTTCAGCGGGTCAGTCTGGGTGGGGAGCGATGGTCGGGGAGCAGCCTGGTTCAGCTTCCAAAACGACACTGTAATCGCGCGCGGGTTCTTCTCCGCCCCCTCCGGGAGACTCTTCAACGTCCTCGGCATAAGCGTGCACTATTGCGTTGTGCGTGATTTGACGACCGACGCTTGGGGCAACGTCTGGATCTGTAACAGTGAAGCAAATCCTCTGTCAGGGCAGCCGATCGCAATTGTCCCATCGGATTATATCGATTCCCCTTCAGACAGCATCGGTTGGTATTATTTAACGCCTGAAAACCAGAACGGAATCAATCTGCCGAGTGCCCAATACTACGTAGACCGGGTTGCTGAGGATTCCTACAATCGAAAATGGTTCGGTCCCAATAATAATAAGGGCAGCGCAATACACATTCTCGATGATAATGGCACGCTCTCCGCTGCCGATGACCACTGGTACACCCTGGAAAATCTACCCTCGGATTCAATTAATGCGATCGTCACCGACCAGGAAGGCGTCGTTTGGGTGGCGACGCCGAGCGGCACGCAGTATTTCTACCCCGAAGGAAATGCCGGCTCTCTCATTGGAATCGACCTGATTATCCCCACGGGTCAAAGCGTCAACTGCATTGCCGTGGACCCCCAAAATAACAAGTGGTTCGGCACTACATCAGGATTAAGCGTACTGGCTGCCGACAACTACACCTGGTTCAATGAATATAATCTGACCTCGTGGGAAGGAGTTTATCCCAGCCCGCTGCCAGGAAATGTCATCCAGACCATCGCCTTTAATCCCGGTACCGGCGAGGCTTTTATCGGGACTAACAAGGGTTTGGTAAGCATCAACACGCCCTTCAAGCAGATGGGTACGACGATTAATTCAATCAGCGTCTGGCCCAATCCCTTACTGGTAGGGAATGATCTCGATGATCACCTCTCTTTCGATGCTGCCGGATTGACGGTTGCATCGGAGATCAAAATTTTCACAGCCTCGGGTTCCCTGGTCAGACATCTGCAGGGGGTGCAACAGATAAATCAAGGTTGGGATGGACGAAATTCGCTGGGGGAATTTGTGGGGAGCGGAGTTTATCTAATCCTGGCATATTCCGCCGATGGACAGGCGAAAACCAGCAAGGTTGCGGTCGTGCGACAATAGTATGCTGAAAAAGCTCTACATTGAGAATTATACTATCATGTCCCGGGTCGAAGTCGTCTTTCAACCCGGGTTGAATGTTATTACCGGTGAAACCGGCGTTGGGAAATCGCTATTGCTGGATGCGCTGGGATCTCTGGTCGGCGAGAAGCGAAGCGGGATGCCAATCCGTTCCGGCGCCGAGCGTGCGATTGTGGAAGCAGAATTTGATGCCAACGACAAAAATGCAATCCAACAATGGTTGCAGACTCAGAATCTGCCGACCGATTTTCCCATCATCGTGAGGCGTGAATTCCATCAGAACGGACGAAATCGTTTTTTCGTCAATGATACTCCGGCGAGTTTGGGCGCCGGGCGTGAACTTGGCGATCTGTTGTTAGATATTCATGGCCAGCATGAAACCGTAGCGCTCTTCAGTCGCTCGAGACAGTTGTTGTTTCTCGATGCATTCCACCACAAACCTGAGCTAAGCATTAAGTATCGGGATCTATACCGGTGCATTAAATCGCTATCGAATGAGGCTGAATCGCTAAAGATGCAGATTGAAGACTCCCGGGCGGGTTCGGAGGTGTACCGGAGACAGCTTACCGAGTTGAATCAGCTTGACCCTCAAGAGAACGAAATAACTGCATTGGAGGCTGAACTTAATCGACTGGAAAATGCGGAAAAAATATTTCAGATATGCAAACAGATTGAAGATTATCTGAACGAAGCTTCCGAATCTGCAGTCGAACAACTCGACCGGGCGCTGCGGCTGTTGCCGGAACTTTATCAGTTCAACACGGATCTGAAAATCTGGGAATCAGAGGTTTCCAGTTTGAGATCAGTCTTGATCGAATTTAATCGGACCTTGCAGGAATTCAGCCGGGAGGTCAGCCACGATCCCAATCGGGTCGAGGATCTACGTCAGCGGGTCGTTGCACTCTACGGATTTCAGAAACGCTGGGGATATTCCGGCAAAGATCTCGTTCTGGTGCTGGCGGAAATTTCGCAGAAATTGAACGAATTAGCGCTATTGGAAGTGAAAGCACAAAAAATATCGGCTGAAATTTCTACCTTGAATGGATCACTGATTGAGGCCGGTAGATTGCTGTCTGAACAGAGGCAGAGCGTCGCTGAACTTTTGAAAGTTCAGGTTGAAGAGCGCTTGCGCTTCATCGGCATGAGTCGAGCTCGCTTTGCAGTCCAATTTGATCCGATTAATATAGAGAATCCTTATGAAGATGGCTTGGATCGTCTCGAATTTGTGTTATCTCCTGATGGTAAATTAGCCTCTCTACCTTTGCGCCAGGTGGCTTCAGGTGGTGAGATGAGCCGGATATTGCTGGCTCTGAAGAGTGCTCTGGCGCAGGTCGATCCTGTAGAATCGTTAATCTTCGATGAAATCGATCAGGGTATTTCCGGTCGAATCGCTCACCTGGTGGGACTTCAACTGGCAGAACTGGGTCGAATGCACCAAGTCATCCTGGTTACACACCTGCCGCAGATCGCCAGTCAGGGTGACGTGCACTGGTCGGTCAGGAGGGATGGTCCCGAAGGAGCCGCGGTCGTACACAGGCTGGACGGCGAAGAACGAGTTATTGAACTGGCGTCGTTGTTGATAGCGTCAGGTATCACGGACGGCGCTTTACTCAACGCACGAGAAATGCTGCAAGCGGCGCGCAACCAGAATCAAACGGTCTGATATAGAAATAATCATGGACAAATTCGTAATTTATGGTGGTTCCCCTCTCCAGGGGACCGCATCCATCTCCGGATCGAAAAATGCCTCGCTGCCGCTGATGGCAGCCGCCCTGCTGGCTCCGGGAATACATCGACTACAGAACGTTCCCTCGCTTCGAGACGTGCGCACCATGGCGCACCTGCTGCGCATCATCGGCGCCCGTGTGGATTTTATCGATCGAACCCTTACCATCGACAGCAGGGATTGCTCATTTTATGAAGCTCCCTACGAATTAGTCAAAACGATGCGGGCGTCCGTTTACGTACTGGGACCACTGCTGGCACGGTTCGGGCAAGCGAAGGTTTCACTACCGGGCGGTTGCGCCTGGGGACCTCGACCGGTCGATCTTCATATCATGGGGATGCAGCGGCTGGGCGCAGAGGTTGAACTTGAAGGCGGATACATCATCGCCAGAGCTGCCAAATTGCGGGGCGCCAAAATCTCGTTTCCAACTCCTTCGGTGGGAGCCACTGGAAATATTATGATGGCTGCTGCGCTGGCAGAAGGTGTGACTATCATCGAAAATGCGGCGTGCGAACCCGAAATCGTGGCGTTGGCGCAATTTATCAACGATATGGGCGGGCGAGTATCCGGCGCTGCCACCGACCGAATCGAGATCGAAGGGGTAAAAGAGTTAAGTCCCATCCAATTCAGCAACATTCCGGATCGCATCGAAGCAGGAACGTTCCTCTGCGCCGCGGCCTTGTCCGGCGGAGACGTCACATTCGAGAATTTGCGAACGGACCACATCGGTGTAGTCCTCAATGCCCTGGAGAGTGCCGGGTTCGTATTGGACGTCACGGAGACCTCAGTCCGTATCCGTTCAGACCGCCCCGCCAAGCCTGTGGACATTAAGACGGCTCCCTATCCGGGATTTCCAACGGATATGCAGGCGCAGTGGATCGCACTGATGAGCCTTTCCGAAGGCAGTGCTGCCATTACCGATACCATCTACACCGATCGGTTTACCCATGTCGCCGAATTGCGCCGACTGGGAGCCGATATTCGACTTGAAGGGAATATGGCGCTGGTGCGCGGCGTCGATCATCTGCAGGGCGCACCGGTCATGTCCACCGACCTGAGGGCTTCCGCCAGCTTGATCATGGCAGGAATGGCTGCCAGAGGACGAACGGATCTATCCCGTGTATATCACATTGATCGCGGCTATGAGCAGATTGAAAACAAATTGAATGCGCTGGGTGCAAAAATCCAGCGTGAAGACGAACCAATGTAACCGGATTCCCGCATACCCATCATGCTGCGATTTTTTCTCGACATTTTTCAAGCTTTCCTGAACGTTCTGATAGATTCCAGCCCCTACCTGCTCTTCGGGTTTTTCATAGCTGGTTTAATCCATGTTTATCTTCCTGCACAAAAGGTCTTAAAATATCTGGGAAAAGGCAATTTCCGCTCCGTCTTGAATGCCAGCCTGCTCGGGTTACCTCTGCCGTTATGTTCTTGTGCTGTCCTACCGACTGCAATCTCTTTGCGCAAACAGGGCGCCAGTAAGGGTTCTATTTTTTCCTTCTTGATTTCGACGCCTGAATCCAGCGTCACCGCCATCGGAATCAGCCTGGCCCTGTTGGATCCCTTGATGACCGTTTTCCGCCCCATCGCCGCCTTTGTCACAGCGCTGTTGACGGGTATCGGCGTGAATGTGTTTGATCGCAGGGGTGATGACCGTAAGGATGTGGATCAGCCTCTGAACTGCGATAGCTGCAACTGCGGAGATGCCGGAACCCCAAATGATCAAACCACCGATAGCGTTTCTTCTGCGACCAACCATAAATTGCAGATCAAGAAAGCCCTGAATTACTCCTTCGGTGAATTGCTGAATGACCTGGCTCCGTACCTGCTGATCGGGCTCCTCGCGGCTGGTCTGATCGCTACAGTTATCCCCGACGATTTCTTTACCGGCCTGATGGGTCAGGGTATCTGGCCCATGATCGTCATGATCCTCATCGGCATTCCGCTCTATGTTTGTGCCGAAGCCTCCACCCCCATCGCCGCAGCGCTGTTATTAAAGGGGTTATCGCCCGGCGCCGCGCTGGTCTTCATGTTGGCTGGACCAGCGACCAACATTGGATCGTTAATCGTACTATCGCGATACTTCAGTAAAAAAACCATTGCGATCTACCTTGCTGGTATTGCCATCCTAAGCCTGGTCTTTGGCTTAATACTAAATCAAATCTATTCCAGCTTTAATTTGAATGTCCGAGCGACTCTCGGCGCCGGAGTCGAATTTTTGCCCGGCTGGGTGAAAATCAGCGCGGCATTGCTCTTCGGCGGCTTGATGCTGCGCAGCTTGATCAGGACGAAATATTTTCAAACCTTGTGGGAGAGAGTTCGCCAGCGATATGGCTGGAGCAGCGTCCGGGTTAGAAATCTGTTGATCGCCGCGGCTCTGTTGATCTATCTGAGCGATTGTTTCTTCGCCGTACCCGTTGGAAACACCGGGATGATCGTCAGCTTAGGCAAAGTGGTTTCAGCCGATCTTGCTCCGGGATTGCACCTTCGCCTCCCGGTGCCGTTTGCAAAAACCTTGCTGGTGGATACCCAACGGGTGCGCAGCTTTGAGTTTGGTTTTAGGAGAACAACACCAACTTACACTCAAGGAAATCCGTTACGGGCAGTTGGTTTAGCAGGGAGCGAGGAGAAACTGGACGTTTTACTCAAAGAAGACCACCCGGAAGAGAGTGAGCTTTTTGGCGGGGATGAGAACCTGATCGACATTGACGTGACCGTTTTTTATACTTTGGTGGATGCATATAAAGCTGTCTATTCGACTCAGGACATTGAGGCAGTTGTCAGGGAAATTGCAGCAAGTAAAATCATGGGAGAAATTGCGGCTCGGCAGGTCGAGGATGGATTGACCGGAGACTGGACTGACTTCGAAAATCAGGTTAAAACGAAGCTGCAGGCAGATTTGAATCGGTTGGGAATCGGCGTGGAGATAAAGTGTTTGAATCTGGTCTATGCTCATGCTCCTGAAGTCGTTCATGCAGCCTACCGCGACGTCGCTTCAGCCCTGGAAGATAAGTACCGCTTGATCAATCTCGCCGAAGCGGACTCGATTACCAACCTTGCCAACGCGCGCGCCAGAGCCAATTCGATGTTGTTTCGTGCACAATCAGATTCGGCGGAGCAAATTATGCGAGCCAGGGGTGATGCAGATCGATTTTTAGCCATGGCGAAAAGTACGAAGGTTAAGCGAGCGGAGCAGCAATTTCGTCTCAATGCCCAGGTTGCAGAAACCACGCTGGTTAATCTGGAAAAAATATTAACCCTTACGCGCAATTCGCCAGGTCTGGATTTAATTGTCATCCCCAAAACTTCCGATCCGGCGCAGAACCTGCCGCCAGAGGTTTTAGAACGACTGACGAGGTAGTTAAAAGTAGGATCGGAGTCGGAGTAAAAAGCATGAAGAAGATTATCGTCAAAGCCATCATTGCATTCCACCTGCTGCTTTTTCTGAGCACGCTCTTTTACCAGCTCCCGGAAGCGCAGATGGCTGTGATTACCCAATTTGGACGCCCGACTCGAGTTGTGAAAACAGCCGGGTTGCATCTGAAGCTGCCCTGGCCGTTGGAGCGTGCACGCAAAATTGACGGCAGGCTGCTCACTTTCGATCCGCAGGCAGAAGAGTTTCTCACCAAGGATAAGAAAAACCTGATCGTCGATGCGTTCATGCTCTATCAGGTGAAGGATCCGTTAAAATTTCTGGTCAGCGTGCGCGACCGCATCGGAGCGGAAGCCCGATTGGCGGATCTGCTCTATTCCGCCATCGGAGCACAAGTGGGGCAAACGTCTTTTTCTTCACTGATCAGCGATATTCCCGATCAGATGAGATTGCAGGCGGTCTGCGATTCAATCCAGAAAAATTGCGACTTGATCGCCTCGGAAAATTTCGGCATAAACGTCAAAGCTGCTCTGATCAAACGCCTGGCATATCCTCCGCAGAATCGGGTCGCAGTTTTCGAGCGTATGAAAGCGGAACGCGGCAGAATGGCTCGGCTGTATCGCAGCGAAGGCGAAGAGGAAGCCCAGAAAATCCGTTCCAGCGCAGACCTTGAAGCAGCCCTTTTAATCGCTAAGGCTAACCAGGAGGCTCTGACCATTTCCGGGGAAGGCGAAGGTAAAGCTGCCGATATTTATCGTACTGCCATGCAGAAGGATGCTGAATTTTACCGATTCCTGCGCAGCCTCGATGCTTATGGTAAATTCCTGAATGAACGAACTACCATTGTCCTGCCGAACGATTCCGAGCTTTTGCAGGTCTTGCGCAAAGGACCCGGATCAAAATGAATCGCCGGAAAATCAAGCCCGTTATTCTTCTCGGGTGTCTTGCAGTCTATATCCTCAGCGGACTCTACACCGTAGCATCTGACGAGATGGGCGTGGTGACCTCCTTCGGCAAGGTCATCGATGACCGAATTCCACCGGGGATTCATTACCGCTTTCCCTGGCCGATAACTCGCCTGAAAACCCCGCAGGTTACCGCCATCAAACGGATGAGCATCGGCTTTAAATTGGCGGAAAAGGCAGTAGGGACGGAACCATCCCGCGCTGAGAGCGAAAGATTAAGCGGCGATGCCAATGTCATCTCCGTTGCCATGATGGTCCAGTACACCATTCGGGATCCTGCTGACTACCTCTACCGAACGGAAGGAGCCGATTTTCTGGTTCGCAAGGCCGGTGAAGCTCTCTTATGTCAAAAAATCGGTCAGATCCCGGTGGATGATCTACTGACGGTCAGTAAGGCGGAGGTTGAACAATACCTTCGCAAGGAACTCCAGGTGTTTTCGGATCGAATCAAAGCAGGCTTACAGATCAGGTCGTGTAACCTGCAGAAAATTGAACCTCCTCTCGAGGTGATCGAATCATTCAACGACGTCTCAAGGGCTAAAGCCAACCGAGAAAAGACTATCAACGACGCCTATTCCTACCAATCCGAGTTATTGCCCAAAGCGAGAGCAAACGCTCAACAATTGGTCCAAAACGCGCAGGCGCAGGCTGCTGCCAAAGTCAGCCAGGCGCAGGGAGAGGTCGCCCGATTTGAAAAGCTGCTGATCGAATACAGCAAGAATCCCGCCATCCTCCGCCAGCGCTTATATTGGGATACGCTCGAGCCGATCCTGGCGAAAGCGCGCAAATTGATTATCGAAGACGGCAAAGGCGATGGAACCAAATTACGCATCGTCACCACGCCCAAATAATTCCCCGCCACCCCTCGATATGAACGATCCGGCTCTGCAGCGAGCATTGGTGATCTGGTACCAGGCAAACAAGCGGAATCTTCCCTGGCGGCAAACCTGTGACCCCTATCCTATCTGGGTCAGCGAGATCATGTTACAGCAAACGCAGGCGGAAACTGTGATTCCCTATTATTATCGATTCATCGCAGCATTTCCGGATCTTTCCGCTCTGGCGCACGCAGACCTATCCTCAGCTTTAAAGGTTTGGGAAGGGTTGGGATACTACTCACGAGAGCGCAATCTGCTCAAGGCAGCTCAATTTATTCTGGAAGAGTATCAAGCTCAAATGCCATCTGATCAACGACTGTTGAAAAAAATACCCGGAGTCGGAGCGTACACGGCAGCCGCCATCTCTTCGATCGCCTTCAATCAGCCCGTTGCTGTCGTCGACGGGAACGTCCGCAGGGTCATGTCGCGTTGGATGGTTCATCGTGAGGCGACGCATACCTCGCAGAGTCAACGACTTCTCGCCGCTTATGCCGATCGCTTTCTACTTCGGTCTGATCCCGGAACCTGGAATCAGGCTGTCATGGAATTAGGTGCAGTTCTCTGTCTCCCCAGAAATCCGCAATGCCACAAATGCCCGGTCCAGGAGTATTGTGGCGCTTATGCGCAGAACCTGACGGATCAAATCCCTCGACCAAAACCAGGTAAACCTCTGCCGCATTATCAGGTTACTGCGGGAATAATCCACCGGGGTGAGTTCTTATTGATAACCCGGCGCAGGAAAGAGGGGTTATTGGGGGGCTTGTGGGAATTCCCGGGAGGGAAACAGGAGCCGGGCGAAACGCTCCAAGAATGCTTACATCGTGAATTGGCTGAAGAGTTGGCCATCAAGGTAGAAGTTCATCGGGAATATTGTTCGGTGGATCATGCCTATTCCCATTTCAGGATTACATTACACGCTTTTGAATGCCGGTATTTGACCGGCCAGCCGCAGGCGCTGGGCTGCGCTGAGTGGCGTTGGGTGAAGCCCGAAGAGCTGACTGAGTTTGCTTTCCCCAAAGCTGATCGAGTGATTATCCAGCGATTGAAACTTCAAACCGAAAGCGCCAAACCAGCGCCATAACCTGGGCATGCTCCATATGAACAATCCAGATACTGAACAGCTCGCCTGGTTGAAGCTGGCTTATGCCGGCGGTCATGATCACGAGAACTCCTGGAAGTTTTACCACAGCCTGCAGGCAGGAGGAAGTTCTTTGGCGCAATCCTTGTCAATCAAGGATACCGGGCGTTCCAGCGCTCCGCCTTTGCCGACGACTCTGCGAGAACGGCTGCAGAATGCCGACCCCAAGATTGCTGAAAAACGATTCCGCTATCTGCAGAAGCGAAATCTGCGCCTGCTTCATCCGGGCTCCCGAGTTTTCGACGTCCCCGAAATCCCCGGGCTGCCGCCGACGTTGACCTTGTGGGGAGACCTGGGAATATTAAACGCTTCCGGGAGTGAAGTTCTGATGAAATCCCGAGACACCTCATCCGAGCTGATGAAATCATTCCTGTATCAAATCGCGCAGGGCAGATTGGAACGCAGGAATTTCTGCTTTTGCCCATTTTCTCAGCTTGATTGGGAATTTGTCGAAGCTCTGCTCAAAACCGGCTGTGGAATGATCCTCGGATCGGTAACGGGAATAACCAGGCGCTCCATGGCTTTGGCGCACGAGTATCCCACTGCCCGGCTGGTGGTGCTGGCGCCCGAACCACCCATTCGTTTTCGCACGATCGCGCTTAACTGCGTCGAGGCATTGTATCGCCTTTTTTCACTTTACGCCCAGGAAATCCTGTTGCTGCAGATGAGCGAGCAGGGGAAGACACAAAAGCGCATTGCCTGGGCACAGAGCCGTGGTATATCTATTCGATCTTTTGAGAATTCGATTGACCTGAGCCCTGCTTCCAACATCCAAAAGAAGAAGCCCAAGTCGAACAGCTCCATCGACAGACCGTCCGATCAACCATCAGACTCAGATGAAGGTGATGAGTTCATCACCATGCTCTAAATTACCATAGATAATAAGAACGAGGGATTCTGTGAATAAACTTTGGCTGATCATAATAGCTGTCCTGATGACGTCGACGCTTGCCGGCGCAGGCATCCGCTACCAGGGCTGGGGACCACGATTCGGGATGTCATCTGATCCCGACCAACTCGATCTTGGAGTCCATCTGAACATGGGCGAATTTGTTCCGCGACTTCGTTTTCAGCCCAATCTCGAGATCGGTTTTGGAGACGAAATAACCACCGTCATGCTCAATGCCGAGACCTTCTATCTGTTTGCCGTCAGCGGATCTACAGTCAAGCCTTACGCGGGGGGTGAACTCACCTTCATGTACTGGAAAGCGGATCACAAATTTGGTTCGGTGGACGACTTTGAGATGGGAATATCACCGGTGGGGGGCTTGGAGTACCAGTTCAACCCGAAGTTGGGCGGTTTCGTCGAATTGAAGATCGGATTCGGCGACATTCCCGATTTACGGGTTACGCTTGGACTACAGCTCTGATAAACCTGCTTGACTTTGCCTTGGGATTTGTGTATATTTACCACAGGTGATCCTGAATCGGAACCGATGCGAAAGTGGCGGAATTGGCAGACGCGCTGGACTTAGGATCCAGTCCCCGAAAGGGGGTGGGGGTTCAAATCCCCCCCTTCGCACAAAAAAATCGCCGTTTGATGCGGCGATTTTTTGCTGATCTGGAGAAGGTTTTATCGCTTGATACTCACCGAGACCCCATCCCGTAACGGCAATTGAACGGTATGAAATCCCCGATGCTCCATTAACCTGCGGTTGAATTCCATGATTGCCGTTGTGGTGGTGTCAGGATTTGCCTCCGTGACCTTGCCATCCCACAGCGTATTGTCCGTGACGAACAACCCTCCCTGACGCAGGCGCTGGTAAGCCAATTCCAGAACCTCGACGTAGGCTTCCTTATCGACGTCGTTGAAGACCAGATCGAAGGGTCCGGATTCACCCCTGAACAGCTCCACGGCGTTGCCCACCTTAAAGACCGCCTTGTCAGCCAGGTTCAGGCGTTGCAGGTTGCTGCGCGCCATCTGCAGATTTTCTTCGCTGCTATCCGTTAGTGTGATGACTCCACCCGCTGTCAGACCCTGCGCCAACCAGAGCGCTGAATACCCATAGCCGGATCCCAGTTCGAAGATTTGCCGAGCATTAATACTCTGCGCCAGCAGCTTCAGCAGCATTCCCACCTGAGGTCCTACTGCTGGAAATCCTTCCCGCACTGAACGCTGCTCCAAGTCAAGGAAGACCGAATCACGATCCGGAAGCAGGGCTTCAAAGTAGCGCTCGATTTCTTCATTGACGATCTTCATGGCAGCCTCCCTCCTCGATTAGAGGAGGCGCTTTTCACCCTCAATATTTTTCAATTCAGTGATATTCTGGGTGACTTCCATGCAGCCCAGATAGTCACCTTCACGATTGCGCACTGCGAAGTAGCGAATGTAGACCAGTTTACCCTGCATGTTGATCCAGAAGCTGGCAACGTCGGATTTTTTGGTCTTGAAATCCTCGAGAATTTTATTCACAAGGTGGATGCTTTTCTGCGGATGGCAGTTTTGCACCTTTAGTCCCAAGGCGGCTTTGCTGCGCGGGAAAATCGGGTCTTTGGTTTCGCTGAAGAAGCGGAGTTGATCATCCTTGTCGACAAAGGTTATTTCCACCGGCAGTGTGCTGAAGATAGCCTCCAAAACTTCGGGTGACAGCGCACCGGTATCGAACTGTACTAGTCCGCCCTCTGATTTAGCCGTAGACGATGCCGTAATTTCACTTGGTTTCGGGACGCCGGGTGTGAATGGACAATACCCGATCTTCTCGAATTCCTTGACGGCTTCTTTCCATTCCTCTTCTGACAGAAGCTCCATAGCGGTGGGGAAGAGGATGTTGTTTTCCTTGTAGAAGTGGGTCTGCAACATCTGAGATAGGGAGGATGCCGTTCGTTCCATATGAAGGCAGAAATCTGCAAAATTCATCTGATTGGCGTCGTCTAATAGTTTATACAGGTTTTTCTCGATGGTGCGAATCTGATCGTGTTCCTGCCACATCACTGCTGGAGGTCCGGAAAAACCTTTTTTATCCAGCAAGGGGAAAATCACGTTCTCTTCTCTGAGATAATGATTCGGTGAGCTCTTGAAGTGCCCGACCACCGTCTTCAATTCTGACATGAGTTCACCGGCGTCACCGAAAATTGCCTTGCTTTTCAGGTCTTTACTGAGAGTAACCAGTTTCTGAGTGAAACCCAGCAGCAGCTTATGCTCTTCCATCAAGATGTAAATGGGATGCCCGATAGGCGCAATTCCCGTATCTTCATCGTTATAAGCCATCTATTCTCCACGAGTTGGATTTATTGTATTCTATCTAATATATTAATCTCCGATTGCTAATACCACCACTTTTTAGGGAAAAGCTCATCGAAAATAGTCTGATTACCTTTCACTCCGAGGGGATTGAACGTAGACCCAGAATGGGGAACTTAATACATTATCATTGTGTAAAAAACTCGACGCAAAATAAATCCAATAAAACCAGCGAAATTATATGATAAATGGGTCATCCCCCGAGCCGGAGTACATTGTTGAAACGGCTGGATTGAAGCGGTATTTTCATCTGGGTGGTAGCGAAGTTCGAGCGCTCGACGGCGTAGATCTGCGCGTTGCCCGGGGTGAATTCGTCAGCATTGTCGGAGCTTCGGGTTCAGGCAAATCGACGTTGCTCAATCTGTTGGCCGGTCTGGATCATCCAACGTCAGGATCGATTCAAACTACTGACGGCCAATTGACGACCATGTCTCCAGGCCAGTTGGCGCGCTATCGTGCATTCGAGATCGGCTTGATTTTTCAATCCTTCAATCTGATTGCTCACCAGACAGCTCTGATCAATGTCGAGATGGCGCTGCTCTTTTTAGGCGTTGCCAAAAAGGAACGGCAGCGCCGCTCAATCGAGGTGCTCACTCGATTGGGATTAGGAGATCGTCTGCATCACCGACCGGATGATCTATCCGGCGGAGAGCAACAGCGGGTTGCCGTCGCTCGGGCTCTGGTGAAAAATCCCAAACTGATGCTGGCCGATGAACCTACCGGAAATCTGGATAAAGACAACTCGCGGGCTATTATACAAGTTCTCGCCGAGTGGAATCAGCAAGGAGGGACGGTCATTCTGGTGACGCATAATCTTGATTTGGCCAGACAGCATTCGCAGCGCTTGCTGCAAATGGACTTTGGTAAAATGGTTTCGGATTCCGGAACGGGAGGGCAACAGACATGACTCCCAAAGACGTCATCCTGATCGCCCTCGGCAACCTCTGGCGCATGAAACTCCGCAGCTCGCTGACCATCTGCGGTGTCATCATCGGGATAGCCGCGCTGGTTTCCATGCTCTCTTTCGGCGCGGGGATGCAGAAGAATATTGCCGGCACCTTCAAATCCTTCGATCTGTTCAACACCTTGCAGATCCTGCCGGTCGCTCCCGGTGAGGACGCCAAACTCGATTCTCTACCCGATAAAAAGCTTGATGATGCCGCCATCGCGGAAATTTTAAAAATCCCCGGCGTTAAATCGGTGTATCCCGAAGTGACATTTCCCGTCAAAGTCGAATTTGGAGACAAATCGACAAACACCTCAGCGCAGGCCTTGCCGGTTATAGAAACTGAACTCTCTGTATTCAAGGACCTGTCCGCCGGACGCTTTTTTCTCTCCGACTCCGCAGAAGAGGTGGTACTGCAGCAGAGTTTGCTGAAAAAACTGGGAGTTGTCAAACCCGATTCCATCATCGGAATGAAGATCACATTGGTTTCAGCCAAATTCGATTTTGGTTCCGCTCTGAACAGCTTGATGCTGGGAAGGGAGCTCAACCCGCTCGTGGAAGTCCGGCGCGAACTGACAGTCTGCGGTGTAACGCAACTTAACATGCACCCCGAGGGCATGACCTGGAAGCAGTTGATTTTACCGGCTAAAACCGCCCAATCCATTGAGCGCGTTAATTTCAGCAACCCTCTCGATTTGCTCTCGCAGTTAAGCAGCGATGAACAGAAGGGGTATCCGTATCTGAACGTCCGGGCAATCTCCACCGACCGCTTCGACGCCGTCCGTGATTCCATTGATGCTTTGGGTTACCATACCTTCAGCTTCATCGACAGCTTCGAGCAGATTAAGAAGAGCTTTTTGATCTTCGATGCGGTGCTGGGGGTGGTAGGATTCATCGCCCTGGTGGTGGCATCGTTGGGTATCGTCAATACAATGGTGACGTCTATTCTCGAACGTTACCGGGAAATCGGCATCCTGAAATCGCTGGGCGCTGAAGATCGACACATTCGCAATCTGTTTCTGGTGGAGTCAGCGACGATTGGTTTCTTAGGTTCGGTTTTCGGTCTAGCCTTCGGATGGGTGATCACCCGCATTGGCTCGATGATTGCAACCTACTTTATGCTCAAGGAAGGAGCTCCGGTTATGGAGCTCTTCGATCTGCCCTGGTGGCTCATTACGGGAGCCTTGATTTTCGGGGTGGGGGTGAGCTTGCTGGCGGGTTTGTACCCTGCCATCCGAGCGACCAAAGTGGAGCCGGTTAAGGCATTGCGGCATGATTAATTCAAAGCGTGGAATTCTATATTCTGGGCGGTCATGGACTATTCCATGACCGCATCTTTAAACTTATAACAGGTGGCATGGAATAATCCATGTCACCCCAGCAAGAGAAGGGGCGACGCATGCGTCGCCCTTTCTTTCTCGAAACTCGCAACTTGTGACTCGAAACTACTTAAGCAGCGCCATCTTGCCCACAGCGTTGAAGTTACCTGATGTCATTCGGTACAGGTAAACCCCGGACGTCAGACCGGTGGCATCGAAGGTTACCTGATGAGTGCCGGCGTCCCGCCAGCCGTCCACCAGTTTCGCCACTTCGCGGCCGCCTACGTCGTAGACCTTCAGCATGACTTTTCCAGCCTGAGGTAAGCTGAAGCTGAGGGTCGTCGTCGGGTTGAAGGGGTTGGGGGAATTATGAGTTATGAGGGATGAATTATGAATGACCGACGAATTTGTCTCTGCAAATTCATCAAACACGTCGCCGTAGGTGTTCGATTCAGCCACCCAGGGATTCCCGTCAGCGATTGAGCTCTTGGTGATGGTGAAAAAGCTGCTGTCCACCACCGTATTAGGATAAGTGCCGATGTAGCTGATGAAGTACAGTGTTCCGGATGAAATGGTGCCGGCGATGGTTTGAGTTAACACACGGCTTGGATTGGCTCCGCCTGGAAGCGCTCTGCTGACTGGACCCCAAACCTGAGTGTACACATTACCAGCATTTCGCACCTTGTTCCATACCGAGAAAGTCTGCGGCGAGGTAGTCAAGTTGTGGATGTCGATGTTGTACTGGAAGCTGCCGCCATTGCGCGGAATGACGACTGGAGGGTTGACGGCGGAAGTGTTGACGTCGAGACTCTGAGGTACGCTCTGGCTGTACTTGATCGTGGCATAGTCCTCGGCCCAGCCGATCCCAGTACTATAACCCGTCACATACACATTACCGACCCCATCCACGGCCAGACTGGTAGCCATATCCTCGTAATTTGACGGTCCGTTATAGCGCATTTCCCACTGCTGCACCCCGGCGGCGTTGTACTTGATCGTGGCATAGTCCCCGCTTGTCCCGTTCCCAAAACTATACCCCGTCACATACACATTGCCGTTGGCATCCACGGCCAGGCTGTGGGGTTCATCCAATTGATTTCCCGGGCCGTTGTAGCACGCTTCCCACTGCTGCACCCCGGTGGCGTTGTACTTGATCGTGGCATAATCCCGGTAAACCCCGCTTACAATACAAAACCCCGTCACATACACGTTGCCGTTGCCATCCACGGCCAGGCTGTGGGCTTCATCACCGCTATTTCCTGGTCCGTTGTAGCGCGCCACCCACTGCTGTACCCCGGCAGTGTTGTACTTGATCGTGGCGTAGTCATAGTTATAAGGGTATATTTCAGTTTGCGCACTACGTCCTGTTACATACACGTTACTGTTGGCATCCACGGTAAGACAGTAAGCCCCATCATCGTAATTCGCCGGCCCGTTATAACGCACCACCCACTGCTGTACCCCGGCGGCGTTGTACTTTATCGTGGCATAGTCACCGTTTGCTGCGATTCCAACACTCCATCCCGTCACATACACGTTGCCGTTGCCATCAACGGCCAGACTGTTACCAATGTCCCAGCTATTTCCCGGCCCGTTATAGCGCGCGATCCACTGCTGTACCCCCGTCGCGTTGTACTTGATCGTGGCATAGTCTATGTCTGTCCCGCTTCCAATACTCTTTCCCGTCACATACACATTGCCGCCCCCATCCACGGCCAAACCGGCAACCTCATCATCGCCGTTTCCCGGCCCATTGTAACGCGCTTCCCACTGCTGTACACCAGCGGCATTGTACTTGATCGTGGCGTAATCATAGCCTGTCCCGTTTCCAGTACTACGTCCAGACACATACACGTTGCCGTTGCCATCTACGGCAAGACAGGAAGCTTGATCACCGACATTTCCCAGCCCGTTATAGCGCGCTTCCCACTGCTGCACCCCGGCGGCGTTATATTTGACCGTGACATAGTCATGGTTTGTCCCGATTCCCCAACTCCACCCTGTCACATACACATTACCGCTGCCATCAACGGCCAGACTGGTAGCACCATCAGCGTTATTAAGGGGTCCGTTGTAGATTGCCACCCATTCCTCGGTGACCTGAGCGCAAAGTGGGGTAACTCCCACCCCGATTAATAACAACACCAGAGCAGAGATTGCGATAAATCTTCCAGTTTTCATGATGGTCTCCAGGTAGATCAGGTAGATACAGATTAATTATTCATTTTGCCCAGTATGACTCATTTCAGCCCAGGCAAGTTTCTTGGTTTTACTCTGACGCGATCACACCGTTTAAGCTACACAATTATTTTCCATTTGTCAAGTAATATTTAGAATCTTTTGAAAAATTTTGGGGACATAGCTATAAATAGAAAGGGCGACCATTTCGGATCGCCCTTTCTTTCTCGAAACTCGCAACTTGTGACTCGAAACTATTTAAGTAGCGCCATCTTGCCCACAGCGTTGAAGTTGCCAATGGTCATGCGGTACAGGTAAATCCCGGACGTCAGACCCGTCGCATCGAAGGTTACCTGATGAGTACCGGCTTCACGCCAGCCGTCCACCAGTTTCGCCACTTCGCGGCCGCTGACGTCGTAGACCGTCAGCATGACTTTTCCAGCCTGTGGCAGGCTGAAGCTGAGGGTCGTCGTCGGGTTGAAGGGGTTGGGATAGTTCTGACGCAGTGAGTATTCATCGGGAATGACAGTGTTCGTCACGGCATAATCGTCGAACAAGTCACCGGTTACGTTGGATTCACTGATCCAGGGATTACCATCCGTTGCTGCCAGTTTGGTGATATTGAAGTAACTGCTATCGGTAATCGAGTTGGGATAGGTTCCCACGTAGGAGATAAACGTCAGGGTTCCGCTGGGAATGCTGCTGGCTACAGTTTGTGTCAGTGTACGTGTCGGGTTGGCTCCACCCGGAAGCGAACGATTGATCGGTCCGAACATCGGGTAGTAGTTTCCTGAACCATCTCGCAGCTTATTCCAGAGCGAGAAAACGATGGGGCTGATAGTCGTGTTGTGGATGTTGACATTATACTGGAAACTGCCGCCATTAAGAGGAATTTGGATGGGCGGGTTAATTGGTGTGATGGTAAGGTTCAGATTGCCGCCGGCTGTGTTCTCAAGTATCCGATAACCAACTCGTTGGATTTCCGGATTGACCGCGCCATTCAGTCTACTGTAGATGATGACGGTTTTACCGTTGAATGCAGCGGCTGCGGGTAGATCTTCAGGTAAAGAGCCGCTGGTGATTTGAATGCCGTCAGGATCAGCTACGATTCCATCGTAACTCACGCGCGTGGCGTAGATGTCTCCGCGAAGCTGCTCGACGATGCCTACGTTGCTGCGATAGTCGGTCCAGGCGACGACAAACTGTCCGCCGTCCCACGCGGTGGTGGCGAACCATTGGCGGTTATTGGCGTCGTTGACCAGGAATTGGCTACCTGGAAAAGTCCCGCCTTGATCCATTAGACGAGCTCGGACTCGGCCGTCTTGAGACGTGTATTCGTGCCAGGCGATCAACGCTCGTGATCCGGCAATAGCCACATCGGGGTAATCCGCATCTCCACTGGTGCTGATGGCAAAAGCGGAGCCGGCTGTGCCATTTGCTTCAATGAACCGGCCGCGAATCGTAGAAACGACGTTGTCGTGTGTTATCTGATTTTCCCAAACGACCAGCCAGCGATTAGCAAAAGACCGTACAACCGGATTTAGATCATAACCTGAAACTCCAATAACCGCGGGCGAACCTATCAGACCCAGGTTGGCGGCATTGACTCGGACACCTTTTAGCGATTGTTGATTGCCGCTATATACGTAAGTATATGCCACGTAAAAGGTATCTCCAACAGCAGCTACGGCGGCGCTGGTTGCATTGTCGGTCAAGATGCCGATTGGGTTAGGGTCAACCAGTGTTCCATTGGCTTGAATTCGTCGTCCATAAATTGTACCATTCAAGGTCCAGACGGCAAGATAGACCGAACCGTTGAAGGCGACTTCGGGTGCGCTGGTGGAGATACCGGTATACCCTTCGGAAGTAGTCCCGAGCACGGCAGGTTCTAAATCCAGAGGATTGCCGGAAGCATCAATTCTCTGCGCCAGGATGCGGTTTTGCCCACCCCCCTGGCTCATAAACACCGCCATATGCTGATTACCGTTGGTGGCAGTGCGTACATAAGTCTGCCGGTGCCAGCCTAAGCTGACGTCCTGGTCTGCGGTGAGATTCCAGTTGGCATCGACGCGAACGGAATGCACATTCTCCGCTGATAGCAACGTAGCGCTGCGCTGATCCCAAGAGGAAACTACAAATCCACCACCTTGAGATGCGAGGGAAATGTTAAATTGGTCGTCCGCCCCAAATCCAACCTGAGTAGAGCCCGGCGGCAGGACAACTCCGCCAGTAGTGATCCTCGAGAGATACATTTTCCAGGTGAATGAATTCACCGTACTAAACCCCACGACCCAATTAGAACCGTCCCAGGTTACGTCGGGTCCGCGATCTGTTGCACCACCAAATCCAAAGTCAATTCCGTTGGGATCGAGAGCTGTTCCATTATGGGTAATTCGATACGCGAGCCGGTCGTGGGTAACCACCATAAAATCCGTTCCATTGCTGGCCAATCGGGAATTATAAGCGAGGTTGGAAGCGATTGGGATGGGGTTAAGATCTATCGGTTGCAAATTTAAATTGAATCTTTTGCCGAGAATCGTGTATAGCCCGGAATATTCCCAAACCACCAGCAGCTCATCTCCCGCTAATCGCATTTGCGGGTTGACAGGTCCAAAAGTCCCCGGTGTCTCACCGGTATGTAAAACGATGGGTGGATTGTCTATGATCGTGCCATTGGGAGAGATTCGGGCTGCTACGATGTTCGGATATACAAGAGATCCCTGATAGGTCAGGTCCTGCCAGGTTACCACCCAGTTGGTTCCATCACTGGTTACGGAAGGATTACTACCTTGGTCACCAGACGGACTCTGGTTTGCCAAGCGGATGGGAATGGGTACGCTGTCCAAAATGACGCCCTGTGGAGATACTCGAACCGCCATGATATCTTGGAAAAAATACCAGTCTGATCTTTCCGTGACCCATACGACTAACCAGTTCTGCCCGTTCCAGGCGACGTCATACTGAGTCTGGTTCACTCCGGCATTGGAGATGATGATGGGACTTTGATCAAGCAGGTTACCGTTGCCGTCGAGGCGTGCTGCGTAGATATCCTTCATATTTCCCTGTAGAGGCACTGTTGAAGCGCCGATAAAACCGCTTATAACGGTTCGTTCATCTCTCCAGACGACCAGATACCCCGGCCCTCCGGCAGCGATGCGGGTATTGGCTTGAATACGCACAGCCGTTTGCGGTGTGGTATCTCCGGGCAGGAATTGCTGATTTGTCAGAGTGTATCCCTGCGCCCAGATTTCACTGACAAGTAGAAGGCTTACGACAAGTGCGCCATTTAATAAGCATTTTATTCGCATTTCTGATTCCTATTTAAGTGTGGTTGATTCTCTGAAATGATACGATTTCACTAATGCATTTGTTAGTACTTAGTCAATATTTGTTGCATCAATAACATTATCAACATAAAATATACAGATAAACAAGGGCGACCATTTCGGATCGCCCTTTCTTTCTCGAAACTCGCAACTTGTGACTCGTGACTACTTTAAAAGCGCCATTTTGCCGACTGCGTTAAAGTTGCCGGTGGTCATCCGGTACAGGTAAACCCCGGACGTCAGACCGGTGGCATCGAAGGTGACCTGATGAGTACCGGCTTCCCGCCAGCCATCCACCAGTTTCGCCACTTCGCGGCCGCTGACGTCGTAGACCTTCAGCATGACTTTTCCCGCTACAGGCAGACTGAAGCTGATCGTTGTGGTCGGGTTGAAGGGGTTGGGATAGGCTTCACTTAAAGAACAAGTCTGTGGAACCGTCATGGTGACCTGCTCATCGTCCCAGCCGTAGGTGGTGTTATTGTCATACCAGACCTCGCCCGGAGACGCCACTGTGGTCTTGGTGAAGGGGAAACTGCTGGAGGCATATACCGTGCCGCCGAATCCTGTGCCCATCTTGCCCCAGAAGGTGTAGCTGCCGGCGGGGTTGCTGCCGGCGACATTCTGCTGCACATTACGGTTGATGGTTGCACCTGCAGCTATGGTGAGATTACGATTGATGAACGGTCCTTGAGTGCCGCCGCCGGGGATGGTCCATTCAGTCCAAGCCTGCGAGTTTACCGAGAAGGCTTCATTGTTATGCACTGTGATGCTGAAGTACAGTGTGCCGCCGCTCGCAGGAATGGTCGTGGAACCCGTTGGAGTCACCGTGATGGTCACGTTCGGGTTGACTCCGGCGGGTGTAGCATTAACAGCGGCCAGAGCGTTGATCAGACCAGCTCCGAAGACGTTGTCCTTCCCGGCAGTGCCCAAATCCAGAGCGGTAACTTCAAGAATGGAGTCGATCTGCAGACATGTCAGCGACATGTTTTTTTGCAGCATCAGCGCCATAGTGCCCGCGACGTGCGGGGTCGCCATGGAGGTTCCCTGCATGATGGTGTAACCACTGATGTTGGTGTTCAAGCACGATTTGGTACCCACACCCGGAGCTGACACGTCCGGCCGGATCAACCCCATACCGGGGTTGTAAGCATAGTCGTTCCAGGGCAGGATACCGCCCCACGTACTGGGACCATGACTGGAAAAAGACGCTATGCTGTGGTCCTGCTGGGTGGCGCCGCAACAAATCACGTTGGAAATACCGCCGATCAGAGTCTGAGCCGGGCTCAGCCAGGGCGGCGGGCAACGGCCCGGAGTGCGGACGTTGTTGGGAACGGGATAAGAGCCCCACTCATTGCCTGCGCAAATGGCGCCGGGCAGACCGGCTGCCAGCAAGTTCTCGCTGGAAATGCGGAAATTGATGATATCCGGGGGAGTGATCAAACTGGCATACCAGCCCAGCGACATGCTGAACAGATCGCAGCCATGATCGACCGCGAAGTTCAAACCCGCCATGCACTGTGCGGGGCTACCTTGACCGTTATCAGCCAGCACCTTCAGAATCATGATGGTGGCGTTGGGGGCAACTCCGCACTGCGAACCTGCTGTTCCATCCGAAGCAACCGTGCCGGCAGTGTGAGTTCCATGTCCGTAGCCATCCATGGTAGTGGAATTATTGCTGTAGAAATTCCAGCCGTGATTGGGATACGCGGTCCCACCGTTCCACATGTGATCGGTCAGATCCAGGTGGTTGTAGTTGACGCCGGTGTCAACCATACCCACCAAAACGCCGGTACCATTGTAGCCCAGCTGCCAGACTTCCGGCGCGTGGATGTCGGTAAGTCCCCAGGTGATCTCATCGGTGCCATCATAGCCATTCACTACCGGACCGACCGGGGTGAATTCACCAGCCAGAGCAAAGCTTTCTTGCTCATAGCAGATGTTGTCGATTCCCGGGAAGTTGTCCAGTTGGCGGATGATTTCAGGGGTGGCTTTGAGCGAAATCATGTTGACGATGAACAGAGGATACACGTGGCTGACCTTGCCGGAGTTCTTCAGGCTTTCCAGGTAGCTGCGAATGTCCCCCTGAGTGTTTTCAGCCATGTCTTTCAGATATCCTACCACCGATTCACGAGTGGCTCTTTTATCCAAACCGAGGGTCATCGATTGCATCAGATCCGTTTCGGCTTGTTGCTGCATGGTCACCATCACCGGGATCAGTTCACTGGGTGAACTGGAATTCAGCTTATCCACTAGGTTCGGAGTGAACGTGGTGGCGAAAGCTGATCCGGTTAGACCTAAAGCCAACATAAATAGTGCAAGTTTCCTCATTTTGTCTCCTTTTGAGCCGATCATTGCCTGTATTTGTATTTGGTTGTGTGAGTCGATCTTTTAATGGCCTGTTAATAATATACGCAGGAGTTGACTGAGAAACAAGAGAAATTATCTGCCTTTGAAATTATTTTCTATTTGCTTATAACAAAAGGGGCGCCCAGCTGGTCGCCCCTATATCTCGCATCTCGAAACTAGCAGCTATTTATAAGCACCATTTTCTGTGTGTCAGATTCTTCAGATTTAAATATCTTGCGCTAATCGCTGGTCAAATTTAAACTGTTTCTGCTGCAATTTTTCCCATTCCTCCAGTTCCAAAGCCATCGCCCAAAAGTATTCGAACAGCGCGCAGAAGGCGTTGACCACCGTCTTCTGCTTGATGATGGACATGGTAAGGTCACCGGGAATCGCAAACGGTTCTTCGTCGGCTACCAGCAGAGTATTCCGGTCGAAAATCATCATCTTGATGGGCAGACTCCTCGCAATGCGCACGCCTCCACCCGCCCGCTTCAGCTCCCGCATATCCGAAAGCAGCCAGGCATCTTCAGGCAGTTTCAACTCATAGACCCAGCGGACGATACCTCCACGCTTGAGAATTCCCTGCTCTTCATCTTCCTGCGCCGAAGATTTTTCCTGAGTATCGCAGGCATAGGGTCCTCTGCCAAAACCGAGTAACTCCTCGTTGGTAGTGCCGACCAGCGTGCAATAGCGGTGATGGATGAAGTCGTTACCGCGCAGAACCTCAATGTACTCGAGCGGTTCGGTGGCTTGATCCCCCTGGTTGTAGATGTCCTCCAGCTCTTTTTTCCGCTTGAAGGAGTCTTTTAACCGTGATTGCAGTTTTTCAAAGGGGGAATTAAGGGTGATCTTGGGATCGACAATTTCGAAGGTCCGTTTGGTGCCTACTTTCCTTTCCAGGAAATATCCCTGTTGGATCAGATCTCCGATAATTTCGTAGATTTTGCTCTGTGGGACTCCGGAGAGTTTTTGAAGAATGGCTGCGGTCGCACAACGTTTGTTTAACAGTGCCAGGTAGACCTTGCCTTCACGTTCGCTCATCCCAAGATCAGAGAGCGTTTCCAGCAACGAAAAATTTACCGTTGGCATATTTTCTTTCAGTTTAGATTTTTCGACTTACCCCTAGGGGGTAATTTTAAAGGATAATATAATATAATATCTTTTTCCAGGAAAGTCAAGTTATATTTTTCTTAGCCCGATTGATATCCTGATCGGTTGGTTATCTTCGGGGTCTTAGGGCATCCCCCGACTTGGCGTCATATGATCGTTAAGAGGGCGACCCTCTTAGGATCGCCCTCTTTCTCGCATCTTGCATCTCGCATCTCGCAGCTATTTTAAAAGCACCATTTTACCGCCGGCAGTAAAATCGCCTGCAGTCAAGCGGTACAAATAGACGCCGGAAGCAAGCCCGGTGGCGTCGAAGGTGACCTGGTGAATGCCCTCTGTACGCCAACCGTCCAGCAACCTGGCTACTTCGCGTCCGGTGACGTCATAGACCACCAGTGTGATCTTGCCCGCCTGTGGGAGCGCGAAGCTGATGGTCGTCAACGGGTTGAAGGGGTTGGGGTAGTTCTGCCCGAGGGAATAAGTTTCGGGAACTGTTGATTCGTTTGTTGCGGCGAATTCATCGAAAACGTCTCCGGTGACGTAGGATTCGGCGATCCAGGCGCCGCCATCACTAACCGTTGACTTGGTGATGGTGAAGAAGCTGGAGTCCGCCACGGTATTGGGGTAGGTTCCTACGTAGGAAATGAAGGATAACATACCCGAGGGTATACTTCCCGCAATGGTCTGAGTCAGGACGCGCGACGGGTTGGCTCCTCCCGGCAGGATCCGGGTCAAGGGACCGAACACCAGCGTGTAAGAATTCCCTGCATCCCGCACTTTGTTCCAAACCTGGATGGTGGCAGGCGCCGCTCCGATATTATGGATGTTAATGTTGTACTGGAAGTTGCCACCGTTGGCGGGGATGGTGATGGGTGGATTGACCGGTGATGTGTTGATGTCCAGTTGTGTCGGGCCAGGAGGCGAGAAGCGGATGCCCGACCGCGGCGTAGGTACAATGGAACCGGCTCCGTTGAAGCAGCATTGCAGACCCGTCGTGCCCGTAGCATTCTGGATTCCAATCGTGGCTGAGTTGGCAGTACCCGGAGTCAAGCTCTTGTACATGTACTCAATCACACCTGTCTGGTAGACGATGATTTCCATCGTGTAGTTGCCTGGAGGCGTCGTTCCGTAGTGAGCTACGTTATCCCATTCGATGATGCAGCGGCCATTGGTCGCATCATAGTAGTACCAGCAGGTGCCTTGCGTAGACATATTCATGTCATCCCAGTAGACGCCCAGCAGGTTGAACGGCGCACTGGTGCTCGGGATGGCGACATTGCTGTAAGAGGTTAAAGCTGAGTTAAAGGAAGCCCAGCCATTCGAGCATACCCGGAAGCTCGAGTAGGTATTGCCGTAGAAGCTGTAGGAGAAGCCCAGGTTAAAGGGACCCAGGTTCTGGTCGTCAGCGGTTAAACCGGTGTTGGTTCCGGTGTACTGATACCCCGGTTGGTTCGGATTGATTTCAATCCAAACGTAGGGGGTGACACTGGCATAGTAGGCAACGGGACCGGCATGAACGGATGAAGCCTCGCCGACAGGACCTTCACCAGAGGTGTTGAAGTAGGTAACGCCATAGATGTAATCACCTTCCACCGGCGGTGTGTCAACGTAAGTGGTGTTGGTTCCGTTCAGAGTGGTGATTAAAGTGCCGTTACGGTAGACTCTCTGACCGGTCCATGATCCGGCAGGCCAATAAGCATGGTGCGAACCCTGAGTCGGCGCGGTCCAGGTGAGGTTGACGTTCAATCCGGCTACGGCAGCAGCGACGTTGCTTGGAGTTGCCGGGACGTCCAACCCGATCCAGCAGGAGTCCAGAGCAGGTATTCCATCGCCGTGCGAATTGAATCCTGCAACCTTGTACTGATACATACCGGCAGCAGGGACGCTAGTGTCGTCATAGGTCGACGGCTGACCGATCTGAACATTCGTCAGAGTAGTGAGCAGCACATTATTACGATAGACCTTGATGCCGCTCAGTTCGGTCAAGGGTTGATTGTTCGCCGTCAGGCTGGGGTTGGTCCAGGAGAGCGTAGCGATTAACTGAGCATTGTTGTGTGCAACGTCGAAATCAGTGGGGCGGTTGGGGATCAATAATGCGCCCCCCGTCTGCTCGAAGAACAGAGCGCCCATATCTGCTGTGGTGCCGTCCGGATCGAGAGGGCTGGTCGGATCTCCGGTATCGATACAGGGTGAGATGGCCAACAGGTGGAAGTTATCCAGACCCAGATCGACAAATTGCGGATCGTCGGTGAGGTTACCGGTCCCCGTTAAAGGTACTGAGCAGTCGCTGTAGTTGAAATTAACTGTACCATAGAATTCCG
Source organism: bacterium (assembly GCA_026394195.1). Lineage (GTDB taxonomy): Bacteria > Electryoneota > B3-LCP > B3-LCP > B3-LCP > JAPKYS01. The sequence goes on from JAPKYS010000013.1 coordinate 210,527, forward strand.
GGTTGACCGGTGCAGTGTTGCCGTACAGGATATTATTGACGCCGTTGTAGGTTCCGCTGGTGTAGTACGACAGCCCGCCGCCCTTGGCGAGCGTGCTGGTGTTGGTGCAGCGATTTTGAGCGATGGTATTGTTGATTAAGGTCGCGGTGCTGGCATAGACTAACATGCCGCCACCGAGGTAAACTGCTGTGTTATCGTAGATCTGATTGTGGGAAATGGTAGCTGTTGAGTTGTCGAGGCGGATCCCGCCTCCTCCGCAGCTGCTTCACGTGCCGGTCGAAGAGTTCCGAGCGATCACGTTGTTGGTGATGCTCGCTTGTTGGCAGCTGTTCAGCAGAATGCCGCCGCCGTTATCTGCGTTGGCCAGGTTGTCCGTGATGGCGCAATTTTCAACGACCAATCCAGTGACGTTGGTAGCATATATCCCCGCGCCGCCCCAATAGGCGTCGCCGAAGGTGATGGTCGAATGCGTTACGCTGATTGCTGCGCCGTTGGTGACGATATTGGCGCCTTTAAGCGTGGAGGTCGTGCCCACCAGGCCATGGTCGATGGCGCAGTAGCTGATCTGGCCGTTAGTGGCTCCCGGTTGGAACCGAAGGCCTCCCCAGCGATGTTCCGGAACCGGCTGCTGGCGGGTGAATATGATGCTGTCCGTGGCTGTTCCGACAGCCGTCAGTGTGCCGCTGATAGTCCAATCCCAATGTCCATTGTGCAGGAACGTTGTCCCCGGGGCGATGGTCAAGGTTCGGCCTGCATTGACCTGTATGTCGCCGACCACAATGTAGTCACCGGGTCCCAGAGCTCCCGATAGCGGGCCGCTGATCTGCGGCTGCGCAAAAGCAGGAAGCCCGAGAGCCAGGACCATGAGCAGGACTAAAACAGTAAGGGATTTAATCCAGTGCATACTCGTCTCCTTTTGTGATTTCTCGTTTGTCGTTAAGTGCGGTTATCCAGTCGTTGCTTTTATATTTAATCTGTCGATTTCAGTGAGCCGAGAGCCTCCTTCAGCGTATAATGGCTAACCTTCCATCTTTATTACCCCTCAGGGGTGATTTACTATGCGTATAATATAACAATCTTTTTATCAAAAGTCAAGTAGAATTTTTAGTTAAATAAATTTATTTTAGTGATTGCGAGGCTCCGCAGGAGCTGAAGCAATCTCGTTTATTTGTCTACCGGATTGCTTCGCTAACGCTCGCAATGACTCGAATTTCGTATTTTTCCACGCTCTCTTCCCCCTATATTACACACCAAACTGGAAAAAGTCAAGAGTTTTTAGATCCTAAATGCGTCCGCAGAGGACAAAAACGCAACTCTAATTCCTGCGGCGAACGAATTCTACAGACTTCTGCAAAAAATACTTGACAAATCACCCTAAATATGTGTACTATATAGCTATCCAGATACAAATCGATCCAGGAGGTGGAAAATGCGGCGTGAAATCTTGATCACGATTTGCATGGGATTACTACTCGCCGGATTTCAGAATCAAACGGCATCGGCAGCCGTCAGCGTCAACCTGCAGTTGGAAGCATCCAACAACCTTGAAGTGTTTTTCCTCAAGGATCTGAATCTCTCAGGCTCGGCGCCTTCGGCAGTCGTCTTTCGAGCCACCCTGCAGAGCAGCTCGCCGGAACAGGTTTCCTTCAAGTTCATCATGAGCTCGTCGCAGTCTGTGGTGGCGGAAGGGACTTCGGAAGTCTTCCCACTTTCCGCCGGGACTCATCAGTACACCAACCTGGACCTGTCCAACTCAGGCTTGCCCTGCTACCTGAACGACTACGACGTCAACGACGAGGACGCCAACGACATTCAGACCCGGCTGCTGGAAACCGGATATTTTCCTACTGATACCTACCGTATGCAATTGGACGTCTATTCCGGCGCGAACCCTGACAGCCTGATGGCTACCAGTTCGGTCAGCGTTCACATCTCCAATCCCTTCGATATCATGCTGTTGTCGCCCAACGGAACGCCCGGTTCGCCTGCGCTGGTCAACAACGACACCCCGCTCTTCTCCTGGTCTTCCTCTGCGCAAAAATTCCTGATCAAGATCTGCGAAAAAACCTCCGAAGGCATGGATCCGGAATCCATTATGAACGGCAGACCGCTCTATGAGACGGAACCGTCAGCGCCGCTCATGATCCAAAGCTTCGTCTATCCGGGGTCCGGTTTCCGGCCGTTAGAGTCGGGTCACACCTACTACTGGCAGGTGACATCGCTGGTGGAAACCTCCAGCGGACCGACGGAGTATCCCAGCCCTATCGGCGCCTTTACCATTTACGCTCAGATCAATCCGCAGGCGCAGAGAATCCTGGAAAGTTTGCAGAAAATATTAGGGGCGGATTTTGAACCGATCCTAAGCAATCTGTCCGGTTATCAACCCAGCGGTATGATTCGGCTGGATGGTAGAGACGTCAGCATTTCAGATTTGGAAGCCATGGTGGGAAAATTCTCCTCACAGGAATATCGGACCAAGGCAGTTAATACCGAATAGATGGGTGACCTATGAAGATTAAACCGAATCTAAGCTGCCTGCTGGCCGGAGCGTTGCTCGTCTGGCTGCCCGGCGCCGGCGCACAGACACCTCAGGCTGCCGATAATTTCGTGGCGGTTGTCGTCAAAGTCGTGCCATCGGTGCAATTGATTCACGGCGTCGACCAGAAATCGGTTCCGCTGCAAAAGGATACCCGGTTGTACCCCGGCGACCAGATCATCTGCGGTGATAAAGGCTACGTTTCGCTGATCTTTGCGGATAATGCCGTCGAGCAGAAGCTCTACCCCAACACCACCATCACACTACAGGGTCAGCGTGGCAAGACGGACGTGACCAAGCGCATATTCTTAAGCATCGGCAGAGTTCTCACCAGAGTGCTGCACGGCGACATGGAAATCATTACACCCACCTCGGTGGCATCGGTGAAGGGTACCAAGTGGTGGACTCAGGTGGACACGTCCAACCAGACTCAAATCATCGTGTTGGAAGGCAACGTCAAGATGCAGAACCGCGCCACCGGCGTGGAAAAAATAATTTCCGCCGGGAATACTGCTATTACCACTCAGGCAGGCGGGATTCAGGTCACTCCGAGCCTGGATGACGAAATCCCCGACGAGTCACAGAGCCAGGATCAGGGATCTCTGGAAATCGAATTCCAGGACGATTCAGGCAGTACCAGGATGCTTCACATCGATTTCGATAGATAACCCGGATACCCGATTTGCGCGTCATCCCTACCTTTCAAAGAATTCTCACGTCTTTACAGCGATCCTTCGCCTGGCGGATGATCGCTCTTGCAGTTCTATCACTCCCAGTAGCAGTATCTTGCGTCTGCGCTCAATCCGTCGTGCTCGGTTCCCATCTCTATCACGAACCCGTCATCACCGCTGGAGCAGGGACTGACGTGACCATACGCCTCAAGACCGAGGCGGGAGTGGCAGATATCGCCGAATCTCAACTGCTCTGGCGCAATGCCGGTGGTGAATTCCAAACCTCAGATCTCACTCCGGATGGGCAGGACTTGATTTTCACCATCCCCGGAGAATCTGTCAAAGCACCCTATCTGGAATATGTCATTCTGGTTCGCTTTGCCGACAATCAGCAGGTAAGCTATCCCCTCTCCGAACCGTTAACCCATCCGCAGATCATTGCGGTTCAACAGACTGAACCGAATCGCAGCAACGCTGGCCCTTCTTTCATTGTCCTGTATCCGCAGGAAGGAGATTTGCTCTATTCCGACACATTGACTATCGCTCTTTCAATTTTCGCGCCAGATTCTGCTTTTAACCCCAATAGCATTGAAATCATCGCCGATGGGAAGACCTTCCATCCTTTGCAGGCTTCCTCGACCTTCCTGCTCATCGAGCTAACGGATTTAAAGTCCGGAAAACATGACCTGATGGTTAGAACCAGGAACTATAACGGACAAAATAACCCTGATTTTACCTGTTCCTTCAGCACCACTGCCTCAGGAGGAAAACGTCCGGTAGCGACCTTTTCCTGGGCGTTTACCGGTGAGGGGATCGTCGAAAACTTCAACGGGGAAACGGATGGCATCTTAAGAGGCGACTTTCGGGCGGAAGGTGATTTTAAAAATATTAACTACAACGCCAGAGTATACAAGACCAGCGAAGAAGCCTGGGATCGACAGCCGCAGGACCGCTACTTGATTGGATTGCATAATGATCGGTTCTATTTAAACTTAGGTGACGCCAGCCCCAATTTTTCCGATCTGGTCTTATCCGGCAGGCGGGTGCGCGGGATTGATTTTGGTGTGAGGTTGGGCGGTTTTCACCTCTCCGGAACCGCTGGCGAAATAACCAAACCGATTGAGGGGCAGGTCTATCGGCGCAATCTGATCGGTCTACGACCCTATCTGGTAACCTCCAGCGGCGGCAGATTTGGGTTCAGTTTCTTGAAGGTGAAGGACAGCATCAATTCTATCTCAGCAGCGCTGGTTGCCCCCAAGGATAACGTGGTGGCTGGCTTTGATGCCCTGCAGCCGCTGTTTTCACAACGACTGGAACTGGCACTCCAAATTGCTTTTTCGTTGACTGCGATGGACATTACCGGAGGTACGATCAGTCAGGCAGCGCTCGACAGCCTGGAAGCAAAAGGCGGCTTCAACGTTCCCTTCGATCCCAAGCCCTGGGAGCCGGTCATCGTGGTCAATGAAAGCCTGACGCCGCCGAATCCGTTAAGTGGTAGTTCAATCGCCTGGATGGGATCGGCAACACTGCGGGAATTCGGACAACTTCTAAGTTTGAGCTATCGCAACATCGGTCCTTCTTACTATACTCTGGGGAATCCCTATCTGCAGAACGATTTGGCTGGTTGGAATTTAACCGACCAGTTCGACCTGTGGAACCGGCGGCTCTTTTTCAGTCTGGGGCTAAATCAGCAACGCGATAATCTGCGCAATACCAAACCAGCGACCACAACTTTACAAGGTGGATGGTTAACCGTAGCGATCTATCCGGCACAGCCCGCACCAACGCTGAGTTTTTCTCTTAATTATCACACCAACGGCAATAACATCGACCGTGTTGATACCACTTTTACCGGAACCGATTCCCTCTATTTCGATCAGAGGCGCAAGGAGAAATCGATCACTTTCAGCGGTTCACTTCAGCAATATCTTAATGTCCTTGATCGACGCCACACGGTGACTCTGAATTTAAACCAATCCAACTACACCGATGAGATTGACAATCGTCCACCGGACTATGCCAATCTGAATAGTAAAAACACCAATGTTGGATTATCCTGGAAAACGGATTTATCCCGGAAATTGAGCATAATCGGATTGTATTCCTACTATTCCAGCGAGAGCGGTCTTTCAGCTTTCAAATATCAGCAGTTCGGCGCCGATGTGTCTACTCGTTACCTCAAACGCAAATTGCAGATCATCCTGGGTGCAAACCGCCGACTGGGCGAAGATCTGTTCTCACGCTGGCAAGCATCATTCCGCACCGATTGGGAGTTCTACCCAAAGCACTCCATTCGCCTGGATGCCAACCACTATTTCAATGATTCCACAGTTGACGAAGGGATTTATCGAATCTATTACTATAAGCGCTTTAATTGACCAGAGCCCTGCTTGAAACCTTCCGAAAAATCTTCACCATCCCGAAGCTGGTTTTACTGGATCCTGCCAATCATCTTGGCGGTGACAGTCTCAGTGCTGGCGCGTTACACCCTTATCGAAAAAATTGAACTTCGACTTTTGGACGCCCGCTTCAAGCTGAGAGGTGAGCGCACCTCCATCGGATCACCCTTTCAGGTGGTCGCGGTCGACGATCAGACCTTTACTGCTCTGAATACCAAGTGGCCCTTTCCGGGTTCGATGTATGCCCACATGATTGAAAACCTCAACCGCGCCGGGGCGCGGCTGATTGTTTTTGATATCCAGTTTTCCGAAGCCAATCAACACCAACCTGGCGAAGATTCTGTTTTCGCCGCCGCCATCAAGGCAGCCGGTAACGTCATACTGGCTGGAAAGATAGCGTACAGCTACAATCAGCGACTGGAAAGGCCATTTGAAACTCTGGTTCCTCCTACGAAAACCCTCGAAGAAACCGGGGTTCACTGGGGGATCATCAATGAAATTACCGACGTCGATGACTTCACCCGGCGGTATCTCCTTTATTTACCTCATGGCGGTTCTTTGAGAACGTCCTTGGGATTGGAAGTACTCCGTTCGCTGTGCCAATTGGCAGATAGCAGCGCTCCGCAGGTGCAGGGGAATACCTGCCGTTTCGGCGATCTGCAGATACCTCTCTATGATTCTCAAAGTATGCTGATCAATTATTATGGTCCAGCCGGAACGTTTCCAGCCATCTCCTTCGCCAGCGTACTGGATGATTCATCGTATGGGTTGTCCATAGGTCAGGATTCTGATTATATGGAAAGATTTTTCGGCGGAGTAACAGATAGCGTTTTCTCGGATATTAAAAATCCCTTCCTGGGCAAGGTGATATTGGTCGGTGTTTCCGTCGAAGAAATGCACGATAATAAAAACTCCCCGTTCTACGATGATGCCCGAACCCCTCGTAAAACTCCCGGAATTGAAGTCCATGCGCACGCCCTTCAGACCATTCTTGATGGGTCGTATATCAAACGCACCTCTTTCTTTTCCATTCTGCTGGTCAACATCCTTCTGGCATTCTTGATCTTTAGCTGGTTTGGCAGATATAGACCCATCCCTGGTTTGATCGATAGTTTGATCGTCACCGGGTTTGTACTCCTTTTTGCCATTCTGCTCTTCAACCGAAATAATCTTTGGATCGATCTGGCTTCTCCCTTAAGCACTATCGGAATCAGTTACATCTCATCGCTGGGATATCAATATCTGCGCGAGTATCGGGAGAAGATTCGCATCAGAGATATGTTTTCGCACTATGTGCCGGACAAGCTGGTCAGCCAGTTGATCGACCACCCCGAATTATTGAAATTGGGTGGGGAACGCCGCCGCTTGACCATTCTCTTTGCGGATTTAGTCGGATTCACCTCCATCAGTGAGATTATGTCCCCCGAGGAATTGGTGGAGCTGCTGAACGAATACATGACCGAGATGACCGAAATCATTCTGACCTGCGACGGCATTATTGACAAGTACGAAGGTGATCTTATTATGGCTGAGTTCGGTGCGCCGATACCTTTTGAGAATCATGCTGCCCGAGCTTGCGAAGCGGCTCTGAAAATGCAGCAGAAGATCTCCGGGATGCAGAATATATGGCTCCAGGCAGGAAAGCCACTTTTAAATGTGCGCATCGGTATACATACCGGCGACGTCATCGTGGGGAATATGGGTTCGAGAGACGTCTTCGATTATACCGTGGTCGGTGATGCGGTAAATTTGAGCTCCCGGTTGGAAGGAGCCAATAAAATTCTGGGCACGCAAATCTTGATCAGCCAGGCGACTCACGACGGGCTGCCGCCGAATTTCATCAGCAGAGAATTGGGTATGGTACGCGTGCGTGGACGCCGGGAAGGGGTTTGTATTTTCGAATTGCTGGCGGCGCGCTCTGATGACCTTCAACCTGATGATTTTAAATTGATTGAAATGTTTCAACAGGGACGGAATTTCTATCGACAAAAGCAGTGGCAGTCCGCTATTGACTGCTTTGAAGCGCTTCATCAGATCAAGCCCCTTGACCGAGCAACCGCGATTTATCTGAGAGAATGTCGAGGTTTTCTAATCAATCCTCCAGGCACGGAATGGGATGGAATTATCTCGCTGGAGGATGAATGAGCCGGATTCGCAAATCGATCGAGTTAACAGGATTGCGCTGTTTGGCGCAGCTTTTTCGTAGCTTGCCGAGAAATATCAGTTTATCATGCGGGGCAACGCTTGGATCTCTGGTTTTCAGGTTGGGGATACGGCGTCAGGTAACGCTTGACAATCTCAGCTTTGCTTTTCCTGGAATAGCGCCCAAGGACCAATATTTATTAGCCAAGCGCTGTTATCGACACTTCGGCGCATTGATGGTCGAATTTGCCCGATTGTCCGATTTGAACTCTAAAAATGTGCAGAATCTGGTTGAAATTGCAGGATTGGAGGTCCTTGATGAAGCGCTGCAAAAGGGGAAAGGAGGGATCGTCGCCTCGGGACATCTCGGCAACTGGGAACTGATGGGCGCTGCCGCGGCGGTGCTGGGTTATCCGGTCGCTTACGTGGTCACTCACCAGGAAAACGAGCTGGTGGAAGACTATATGGATCAACTTCGCAGTGGCGCTGGAATTCGGATTATCAAGCGCGAACATGCTCTGAAAGGAGTTCTGGGAGCGCTCAGAGACAACAATTTGATCGCTATATTGTCTGATCAGGACGCGCATGAAGCGGGAGCTTTCGTGCCATTCTTCGGTAGATTGGCATCGACTCCCCGCGGAGCCGCCACTTTTGCCCTCCGGGCAGGTGCTGCTCTGATATTCGCAGAATCCTTTCGGCGTGGGGCAGATCGTCTGAAGGTGATCTTTGAGTTGATACCGATGGAAGGTCTTCCGCCTGATCCCGAAGCAGCTATCGTTGAAGTCACGCGACGGATTACCACACGTCTGGAAGAGGCGGTGCGACGCCATCCTGAGCAGTGGTTCTGGATGCACCGCCGTTGGAAGACTCCGCCGCCCTGAGCCTGGTCATCTGAAGTTATTTTGCAGCACTGCTAAGGAAATCCATCCATCAGAATAGAAATGCCCCCAAAGTTTGGGGGCATTTATTGTCAGTCGTCAGGGATCATCAAGGTTATCCATCTCGGGTGAACGTAACGGTCACCGGGTCAGCGGATACAGTCGAGTACCCTAAGACGACAGCGGATACCTGCGCCGTAGTCTCGATGGCTCCAGGATCGGGGAATGCCTGCAGGAGTGAGGTGCGCATAAAGCAGATTGCATACCCCGCAGGATCGACAGGTTCGCCAACGAATCCTTGCGGACCGGTAATTTTCTCGAAGTGTACACCGCCCGATCCGCTTTGGAACCAGTAGAAGTACCCCTTGGTCGATGAGAAGATGATGGTTGCGCCGTTGATCGCATTGTTGTGACCATCGGTCAGGAAGGCGCGGACTTCCATGACTGCCGGATCGCCAGGTGGCACTGGTGGGTGGCTGAAGTTCCAGGCGGTTGGTATAACATTGAGACCTAACCTGCCGTCTGCGAGCGGCATTTGATAGTGGATGGAACCGATGATGGAATCACCATCCACGACGCAGTAGGCGTAAATGTCAGCCCAATTGAAGGTCTGCACGCTGTGGTAACTCAGAGTGGTGTAGGCGGTTCCTTCATTGGTCGATCCCGCCCAATTATCATTGCCGGTGAAGGCGTCACCCCAGATTTCTGCTACTGAATCAGGATCTGAGTAGAAGTGGACGGCGGTGCTGTCTACCACCTGGTTATTATGGATATCTCGAACCAATGCAGATACCTCGACTTGCCAGATATCGCCGCCGCCATCACGTGGTGTTTCACTGTTTATACCGACGTCGATGAAGGAAGGTGGACCGGCAACGATAGTTACCAGAGGACCCGAAGCCCAGATTTCCATACCTTCGCCATCGAAGGTCCAGGCGCGTATAGTGACGGGTCCTGAAGCTGTTCCGGCGTTCAATACCACTGTGGCGATACCGCCATTGGTCATCGTGGAGTCTTCGATACCGTGATTATTAAGGTTAACGCCACCGAATGGGAATCCGTTGTTCTCTATCCTGAAGTGCACCATGACGTCGTTGCCGACCAGGTTGCCGGACGCGTCTGTGACGTCTGCATGGATTTCAGTCTGGTAACTTCCACCGGTTCCCTGCACCTGAATAACCGGGCTTTGTGCGCTGAGTCCGATTTGACTTGGGGTTGACGGCATGAAGGAAACGATCGCTGAATCCACAATAGCTCCACTCTGAGCTTTGATCCAGGCGTCTCCGGCGTTGGTGCTCGGTGAGAGCGACGTCGTAGCGACGCCGTTAATCGTCTGAGCGCCTACCGGGAAAAGCGACCCCAGCGTCGTCGAGAAGAAAACAGGAGTGTTGTCCTCAACACGATTGCCAGTCGTATCTGTTACGATTGCGGTCACTACCGCTGGATTGGGGCTATTGACTGGCATGGTCGATGGTACGATTGAGAGCACGATATCCGATGGCGGCCCGGCATGGAGGGTCATCACGACCACGTTGGATTGTACAGTGTCAACGATGGCGAACAGAGAATCTACCCCTTTGGTGCTGCCGGCTATGTAAACCGTCGATGCTGAGCCGTTGCCGCCGACATAGGCGATGTTGACGTTACCGGAGAACCTACCCCGGTTGTCGCCTCCGATGACAAAGTGAACTTCAGTTCCCGGCGGGGCTAAAGCGTTACCCATCAAGTAGACCGTCGCCAAGACTGTCGTTGAGTCAACGCCGTTGGCTTTTAGGGTACTCGCACCGGTATTAAGTACGATTTGGCTGACGTCGCGAGCATCAGCAATCATGATGTTTACTGTATCCGCCAGATTGAGTGGTGGATACTTGGCGATGACCATGGCAGAATCCGGATAACTGGGTAGTCCGATATCCTGAAAGAGAGCATGCGCTTGTCCGGTTGAGTCGGTCAGGACGGGTGAATTTACGGTTCCGTAGTCGGAAGTAAAGACGATTGACACACCGGAAATGACTTGGTGGTCGGCATCTTTCAGTAATGCCGTTATGTTCGCCGGGCTCAATCCCATGTCAGCGTAGATCAGCTTCTTGTTGCTCTGGATCAAGATCGACCCGTTCGAGGCGGCGGTCGCATTAATCGTCACGTTGCACGTATCGGAGTAGGGTCCCACGACTGCCCAGATGTGAGCGACTCCAAAAACATTGGGCAGAGTATAGAATGTCGTGGTTTTGGATCCTGTCGAGTCCGTGTTGCCTGAACTAACGCTGACGTAGCCGTTGCTGGCGCCGAAGAGGATGGGTACTCCGGGGATTCCGTTATTATTGGGGTCCAGCACGGTGGCGATGATGGTGGTCGAACTCACCGAGTCCTGCGCCACGTTGATCGTGGCAGGCCAGGCGCCGATCACCAATTCACCGATTTGCTGATCGACCGGGAAGACCCAGAGAGTATCTGTGGCGGTGAGTTTCACAACTTCGTCCGTCCCACGGGGTTCAGTGGCTTTGGAGCCGACTTCATATCCTAAACCGGGCACCTGAACCGTTCCGGTTTTTAATCCAGGCCAGGTGATGGGACCCGATGATTGTACGGTGGACGTATCTATATCGGTGTATACGGAGGCGCTGACGACAAACAGCCCGAAATCTCCATTGGTATGGAGATAGCTCACTACCGTTCCGGTATTCTCGGTGGTATCTGCAAAGCCAATCACGCCTTGCGTTGTAGAAAGACTGACGTACATTCCGGGAATACCTACATTCAGGGAATCCATCACTCGCACCGTCACTTGAACGGAATCATCGACATTGTTGGAAAGGTAGAGAAGGTCGGGTGAGAGGGCTAAAGTGATATTATCCGCCAAACCGGTCAGTGGGAAGACGCTGATGTTGATGGTTTTGGAGATGACGTTTCCGGCGGATGGAGTCGAAGCGGTAATCGCTGCCAATCCGTACTGCCCCTGGGAGTTGAAGGTTACGCTGACCTTGCCGTCCAGATCGGTCGAATCCTGCGTTGAGGAAATGGAACCAATCGTGGGTGTACTGAAGGTGACCAGCACTCCTGACAGCGCCGTTCCATTCGTGTCAGTGACAGTGGCGGTAACCGTGGTAGTGACTGCTCGTCCCGGAACAGCGTACAGTTCCATATTCGCGGCGATCAAGGAGATACTCCCGACATTGTTGGACTGGGGATTCTGCCCTGGACCTACCGAGGTTTTCTCCTGACAGCTGATCACAATCAGGGAGAGGGCGACGATAAGCAGACCTAAGTTGAAATTGCGCATAGATTTCATCATGCCTCCGACATTTGCCTTGGACAGTGGAAGTGCTTCAGATCTCGATTCAAATGGATAATTATAAAAATATTAACCTATCACTTTAAATAACAAGCTATTAGATTTTATGAGGTTTCAAATGAACAGGATGGCAGGTTCTACAGAAGATGAACAAACCGAGATAATATAAATAATCTTTCATTAAAATGCAAGAACTATTCCAATCAATTAGATATTTTGCTATAGAGAGAGCAGTCTGGGTTTGACGGTGCGCTGTTCGCCTTCATTGGTAATTCTTATGGCGCTCTCACCCTTTATCGGGCACTTGTATTCGCAGATTCCACAACCGATGCACTTTGCAGTATCGACGTAAGGCAATTTTACTCCCGTCCTGATCTCCTGCGCCAGGTCAACCGTCCCCTTGCGGAACTGGATGGCTTTGGGTGAGGTGGGGCAATGCTCTTCGCAGACAATGCAATCGTCTCCAGTCGCCCAGGGAATGCAGCGGGAATGATCGAAGTATGCCAGCCCGATAACCTTCTGCTTTTTATCAGCGACGGTCAGCTTTTGCAGGGCGCCTGACGGACAAACCTGACCGCAAAGGGTGCAGCTATATTCGCAATATCCTTCCCGCATGTGGGCTCGAGGCGTCCAGATGGCTCCCCAACCCAATTCCAGAGCTGATGGCTGCAAGCATCCACCAGTCGACGAGCAGGCTTTGACGCACTCCTGGCAGCGCAGGCAGGTATCTAAAAATTCATCTTCCCTCAGAGCGCCCGGAGGACGAATGCAATAGCCGGTTGCCGTTCGATCCATCAACCCGGTCCGCCAGGCTCCTGCCGCCAGCAAGGATGATCCCACAACCCACAACGCCCGCCTTCTACCGATATTTAGAGCCGCCTGACCCTTTTCCTGAAAATACCAATTATAGGTCGTCGCTTCTGCAGGGCAAAGTTCAGAACATTCCAGACAGAGGATACACTCTGCGCGCCGGGTGCTAAGGAAATCAGGTTCTATAGCGCCCATACGGCATTCTTGAGCGCACAAAGCGCAGGCACTGCATTCCGTGCTCACTTTTCTGCCGAAGGGGGAGTACCGTGAGATAATCCCCAACAGTGCGCCCAAAGGGCAGAGAACACGACACCAGTACCTCCTGCCAAACTTTTCGAGAATCAAAATTCCCGCAAAGAAGACTAAGGTGGTGGTCAGCAGAGCAGTTTGAAATGGTTTCAGTGGCAACAACCATCCTTCAAACCAGCCCCAGATCCAGTTCGCAAATCCAGATGCCGGGTCCCATGCCAGCCCCAGATTCAAGATGCCACCCAATCCCCATCCGACCAGTGGATAGATTGTCAGAGTTAGGGTGCGAGTGAAGATGACCAATGGATCCAGCAGCCAGATTATTTGAATACCGGCGATGGCGGTAATCACTAACCCGATCAGAACTGCATATTTCCAGTGCGATGCGCCTCTCGGTTTGAATTTGGGAATAATACGGTCAGTTACGTCGATTGTTGTTCCCAGCGGACAAACCCAGCCACAAAAGCTGCGTCCCAGCAATATGCTCAGAATGATGGTGATGATCGCCGGCCAAAAAGTCGTAAGCAGAAGGCGGCTCGACAGCATGGCAATCAGTGCAGCCAGTGGATCGATCCTGAGCAGAAGATCCGTCGGGATGGAGGTCAGCAACGGGTCGCGTGCGGATAGAAAAAGAGCCGTGAAAATTAGCAAAAAGACGATCTGGCTGGATCGCCGCAAAAAAATGGCTTTTGGTTTTAACGAGAGTCGCATATTTAAGCTGAAGTATCTTTTAAATCAGGTCAGATTGATTTCTTGATAACCGGCCGGGCGCTCGATTTCCCCTAGTCCACGCCGTTGTGCTTCGACCAGATATCCCAGATCAGCCGGAACAGCCCCGAAAATTCTCGCTCCTTCCGCATCGACAGCCACCGGATCGAACCCGGCGATCAGAGTGTTGATCGTTTTAACGTCTTCCAGATTCCCGCCCTGAGGACCATTCCGCATCAACATGCGGCGTGCATCGATTACAGTGAGTTCAGGGAGTATGGGTGTCACAACGTCGATCAGTTTTTTATCAAAGCTACGATGTATTTCTGAACGCTCACCCCCCATGATCCCCATCAGGTTTTTCAAACCGCCGGTCACCTCTGCCAGACCGTGGTGCTTGAGGATCGGCAGGTTGATGCGCAGATCCGCTTTGTGGTAATCACGATAGATAGGCCAACTTTTCAGCAGAATCCCATCAGGGAGTTCCAGTTCATCGAAGAGTTGCTTGCGCATGAACGAAACCTCGGCGCCTGCTTGTTTGGCTGCCGCTTCGATTCCGCTGTTGGCATAACAGCGCTGGGCGGTATTACAGGTGTTGTCAAACACTCCAACGAGCGCACCCGCAGAGACAAAGGATTTTACCACGGCAGCGACTAATTCCGGGTCAGTATCGGCGCCTTGCTCCGGGGTGCGATCCCAGCCGATGTTCGGTTTGACGACCACGTTTTTTCCGGATGGGCGAAATTGCGCCATTCCGCCCAGAGCTTTCAGGGCGGTTTCAAAGCGCATTTCCGGAGTTCCACCTCTGACGACAACCAGTGTGGTGCGTGTAGGTAATTCGTCTGCCCAGGGCAGACGAAAGGGCAACAGCATGGCAGCAGTCCCGGCGGCAGTGGTGAGCATGAACCTGCGTCGGTCTGTGGATTGGATCGTATTATCGTACTTTAGTGGTGATTTCATGAGTTTACTTTAGATTGGTTCGAATCCTGATTCAACGTTTTTGCATCCTTCCCAAATTCCTGCCTCATGGAAGATTTTCAGTGCGGCTTCAGCCGTTTCTTCTGGCGTGGATGAGGCAGTCATCGCTATCCATCGGATGCGGTCGTCTCTGCGGAACCAGGAGAGTTGCCGTTTGGCAAACCGCCGGGTGTTCCGCTGAAAAAGACGAACCATCTCATTGTAATCGATTTCATTTTGGAGATATTGCCGTACTTCAACGTAACCGACACTATTCAAGGCATTAATATCTAGATGAATCGATTTTTGACCATCCCCGTAAGCGCCTGACAGGCTTTTAACTTCCTCGATCAATCCCTGCTCTAACATCTGCAAACACCGGGAGTTAATACGGTCGTATAAATCGGCACGCGGCCAATCCAGTCCCAGCATCACGGGTTTAAAGGGAGGAGGGTTGGCGCTCTGCCGGCGTAATTGGCTGATGGGAATACCAGTCAGATAGTATATCTCCAGCGCACGTTCGATGCGTCGATAATCCCCTGGAAGGATTTTCGCAGCGCTAAGTGGATCAATCTCCTGCAGTTGTTGATAAAGGTGCTCGACACCCTTTTCGGCGGCTGCGGATTTTAAGCGATCCCTGATTTCCGGGTCTGCTGATGGACCGGCAAAAAAATCATCTGCCAATGCGGAGACATACAATCCCGAACCTCCGACCGCTAAAGGGATGATTCCGGCATCCAAAAGCTCAGCGATTTTAGCTCGAGCCTGCCTCCCATACTCACCGGCACTGAACCGGTTTTGTGGATCGATGCAGGCGATGAAATGATGGGGAACTTGCCGTAACTCGGAGGCTGTTGGCTGCGCAGTGCCAATCGCCATGTGCCGGTAGAGTTGCCGCGAATCTGCGGAAATGATCTGCGCTTGCAATCGTTTTGCAACGAGCAGCGATATCGAAGTTTTCCCTGATGCAGTCGGTCCTACAATAAAGGGGACGTTCTTCATGGGCGTTCATAATCGGATGAGATGTTTTTAGTCCCCAAGGCGCTAACTTCTCCCGAAACGGCGCTCCAATTCACCCAGAGTCAGTTGCATTAGAGTAGGCCGCCCGTGCGGACAGGTGAAGGGGAATTGAGCTGCGAACAACTGATCGATCAAACCGTTCATTTCTGCCAAGGTGAGGGATTGTCCGAATTTGATCGCAGCGCGGCAGGCGAACGCGGCAGCCACCTGCTCTTGCCCCGGCTGCTTCATTTCGCCGCGTTCCTGCAATTCATCTAAAATATCCTTGATAATCTCTTCTGATGCTCCGTCACGGATGCCTGCCGGTAATGCCTCAAGGACAAAACTCCTTTCACCGAAAACGCGCAGAGTAATTCCAAGCTTCTGAAGATAGTCCAGTACTTCCCGCAACCTGACAGCAGATTCGACGTCAAACTCCATGATTTTGGGGAAGAGAAGCTGCTGGCTGGGAAGCTGTTCATCAACCAGAGCTTTTAAAGCGCGCTCATAAAGGACGCGTTCGTGAGCGGCGTGCTGATCAATAATGGCGATGCCGCCTTTGATCTCTGTCAAGATATATCGCTGATGAAATTGATAAACTTGAGCTCGGTCACTGATCGAATTGCTATTTTCCCGCGAGTCCGGGCTTTGATCGGCAGCAGGATCAACTGGAGGAGTAAAGACAAGTCGATAGGCTTCACCCGAAGCGATTGGTTCGTTACTATAGTTGTGCCCGGAAGTCGAAGAATGAAATTTTCTCTGGGCGAATTGCACTGCAATAGCTCCCAGATCGTTTTTAGTTGCAGCGGTGATCTCTCCGGTACGGTCATCGAACTTCTCACCGGAGCGCAATTGCATACTGGAGAATGCTTTCAATCCAGCTTGCTGCAGCGTATCCGCGACGGCTTGCTGGATAAAACCGTAGATTTCGCTCTCCTTGCGAAATTTAATCTCAGTTTTGGCCGGGTGAACGTTGACGTCAACGTCCTGCGGAGCGATCTGGAGGTATAGAGCGTAAAATGGAAATTTTCCCTCTTCTAAAAGAGGACCATACGCTGCATTTACGGCGTGACCGAGCAGCCGATTCGCTACCCAGCGGCGGTTGACGTAGAGATACTGATCTGTGCGGGAGCGGCGGGCTAATTCCGGTGAGCCGATATAACCGGTGAGAGACAATCTTTCACCGACAGACTGCAAGGGGAATATGCGGGAAGAGAAATCCTGGTTGAAGACTGCGCAAATGCGCGATTCCTGGGACTCAATGGGCAGGCGATAAAGATTTCGGTCATCCATCGAGATCGACCAGCGCATTTCCGGGTAGGCGATGGCATAGCGCTTGAAGACATTAATCAAATGACCGTTTTCAACTTCGCGTGATTTAAGGAATTTCTTGCGGACAGGAGTGTTGAAGAAAAGGTCGCGAATCAGCAGAGTGGATCCTTCAGGGCAGCCGACTTCGTCACAACTTTCCCTGCGTCCACCCGTTAGTCGGAGTCGAAATCCGGACAGACGCCCTTTTACCCGGCTGATGGCTTCAATGCGGGAAACCGAGGCGATGGCGGCGAGAGCCTCACCGCGAAATCCCAAAGTAG
>JAPKYS010000047.1 GCA_026394195.1 bacterium
GTCGAGTATGGGTGACAGACAAGAATGTCTGTCCTACCCTTCCAAATTTCATTTTAACACCACCACCTTCTGTGTTACTTCCTCTCCCGGTGTGGTGAGCCTCACCAGATACACCCCCGAAGCATTACCGGTAGCGTTCCAACTGACGGAATAGTCTCCGGGATTCTGCCTGCCATTGACCAACTGCGCCACTCTTCTCCCGGATATATCGTAAACCGACAAGTTTACCAGGCTGACTACTGAAAGCTGATAGCTGATGGCTGTTATGGGATTGGAGGGATTAGGCCCGATAGACAGCGTAGCCTGGCTGGGCCGCGGGCGCATTTTGGTGGGCTGAAATACAGCAGAGGTGTCGGTGATATTGCGGAAGAACTTCATACCTCCCATAGAATGACCCGTAAAAAAGTCCATATCTCCATCGTCGTCAATGTCGCCACTGCCAAGAAACGGCTCATTGATCATTTCTTCGTTCAGAAAGTTCTGATTGGTCAATACAAACTGCGCATTTTGAGGAGTTCCTATATTGGTGAGTAAAAATACTGTATTCGTTTCGGCATTCAGCATCAGGAGGTCTAAATCGCCATCCATGTCAACGTCCGACAGCCAGGGAATTATATCAGCTATTTGCAGATTGTCTAACAGGTTTTGATAATTATCGGTGACAAATACAAAATTGGGATTCCCAGGTGTGCTCTGATTTTCATAATAAGCCAGCACTCGGTTGTTGGGGATATTTTGAAAGCCACCAAGTAGCATCTCATCCTGTCCATCCCCATCGAGATCTCCAAATGGTACCTCGTTGATAATATAGGGCGTATCCATCTGTCCCATAGTTTGAAAACTTAGCTGTTCATTTTGGAAAGTTGTTCGCCAGTAATGAATGCTCCCGCCCCATCCGTCGTCTGTAACTAAATCAGGCAGACTATCTCCGCTCAACTCAGTAAAAGCATAAGAGCCGGGTGGAACAGAAAGCGTGGTATAGGATTGAACCTCAAATGAAGGATTCTGGGGGGTTCCTACATTCTTCATCCAACCTAACCAGTTATTGGTCATAAAAAATAGGTCCAGATCGCCGTCATGGTCTATATCGGTTAAACGAGGTTCGCACCAGAATCCCGCATCAAAAGTCAGAAAACTCTGGGTGACCAATTGCATGTCAGGTACTTGGGGCGTTCCCACATTCTGATAATAATGCACAGCTCCTGGCGGTGTGGGTGTACTGCTCTCGTTGTTTTTGCCGATGACCAGATCGTAGTCTCCATCGCCGTCCAGATCGGCAAACTCGGGGGAAGCGTTGTTCCCCACGCTGATGTTCATCCAGTTATCGGATACCAGAGTGAAGTCATATTGCTGAGGAGTGCCATCGTTGCGGTAGAAGTGGATGTGACCGTAATAATCTCCCACGAATAGATCATAATCGCCGTCGGCGTCGATGTCACAGAAACGCGGGCAACACCAAAATCCGACTTGGATGTTTTCAAATGTAGAAGTAATTAATCTAAAAGAATAGTGGGCAGAATCACCGGTATTCTCATAATACTTGACATATCCATTATCGAAGGTTCCAATAAACAAATCTTTATCACCATCCCCATCAATATCAACCAAATCAAAATCAGTCCCATAAATGGGATCACCGTTAGCGTCTGTCAGCGTTGAGGTAACAAGAATCAAATTTGGAGCTGTTGGAGTACCGATATTTTCATACACCTGCATTCCCCCGGCTCCTGCCCAAGTGTATAAAAATAAATCTAAATCACCATCTGCATCCATATCCCAGAATTTCGGGAATGTCGCGTTTAAGGAATCGAGTCCCTGGAATGAAGTGTTGGCAAGGTGAAAGTCCGGTTGGTATACAGTTCCCTGATTCTCCCACAAAGAGACACTTCCGTTGGCTGAGCCCAGCATCAATTCGGTAAGCCCATCTTCATCTATGTCGCACAGATCAATATTGCTATATCTATACCCTCCTGTCCAGGGTGCAGGTATTTGATATTCCCCATCTCGCACCGGTATGCTATCCAGTTCCTGATGAAACTGGAATTGCTGCGCGAAGAGCAGCGTGGGGAGGCAGAGGAAGATGATAAAAAGCACGTATCTCATAAAAACTCTGTTTTTTTACTTGGTTACTTGGACACGATCAACGGGATTGTCTCTTCTCGTCGGGGACAGGGACGACCCCGACTACGGGTTTCTGGTTCTCGCATCCCCCCCCCTCACGAACACTTCTCTATCTGCACCTGCATCATGCGGTCGAGCTCTCCATAAATATCCTCGCCCAGCGGACGATCCTGACCCTGCGCCAACAATTTCTCGATTTCGAGGGTGGCGCGCTGTTCGGCGGTGGGCAGTTGATCAAAGGCTTCTGCGCCTCGAGCCCGGCGGTCAATCGCTTTGCCGGGGAAGCTCAGCTCTTCCTTGAACCATTTCAGGGTGTGCGGATCGGTCAGGAAATGCCCGCCGGCAGGGAGATTCTGCAGCAAGGTCAGCGCCATCAGGTCATCCCGCTGCGCCACGCCCTCCAACAGCCGGTACGCCATCCCGCAGACCTCGTGATCCAGCACCAACTTCTCCAGACTCTGACAGGATTCGAAATCCATCATCCCGGGCCCTGATACCACGTTGATTCCCGCCAAAGCCGCCAGGATGATGCCCATTCCCGACTCAAAGCCCGCCTGGTAATCCACTCGTTTGGAATCGGAAAGCCCCATGTAGGCGTGAGTGGGCAGCCCCAACGCTTTGCCGATGGCGACGTCCGCCAGATCGATCATCATAGTTTCGATGGCTCCCATAGGCGTTGTGCCGAAGCGCAGATCCATGGCGGCGGGGGAGCCTCCCCAGATGACCGGCGCGCCTGACTGAGCGCACTGCGCCAGCACCACTCCGGAGAGCGTTTCGGCGCAATGCTGGACGATGGCTCCGGATAGCGTCACCGGCGACGTCGACCCGGTCAGCGGCATGGATACGAATTCGGAGGGGATACCGGCTTTAGCGGCTGCGATGACGGAATGCGCGGTCAAATCCGACCACATCAAGGGCGGCGAAGGGCAGGCGTCGAAGATCGCCAGAGGTTGTTTTCGGAGCTGGGAAGCTCCACCCCGAACCAGCGTGAGCATCTCCTGCATGAAGGCGAAGCTATCCTTCTTGAAAATTCCTGTGACCACCGGTTTACGACCCAGCTTCAGAGCCAGATAGAGGCGGAAAGAATCACCGCAGTCGTCGGGCACGTCGGAACTCACCAGCGCCGTAGACTGCAAATGAAAATGCGGCAGTTTATCGACCAGAACGACGTATTTTTGCAGATCGGCGGTGACTGGCTTGCGGATGCGCTGCTCTTGGGGATCCGAAATGAACAACGCCGCCGAACCCGGATCGAAGTGCACCTGATCGCCGCTTAAGCTGATTTCCTTTTCAGCTGGAATATCCCAGAGGCTGATACTTTTAGTAGCGGACTGAATCGACTTTTCCACCAGATCGCGGGGAAAGAGGAGTTTACCGATGGATTGATTGGGCAAGGCATCGGTAACAGGTCGAGCGCCGTGATCCAGCAGCAGCCGGTAGGCGTCGGGATTTTCGATGAAGCAGCCAACCTTGCTGAGAATCGACATGGCTTCATCGATGGCTTTCTGGATGAATGCAGCGGAGACGACTGAAATTTTCGGGCGGAAGATGGGTTCCATGTGGGGGGTCCTGGAGGTGGTTGGGAGTTCCGGGGTTGAATCAATTGGACTAATTTGTTGGAGAGGATTAGCGAGGGCACAGCACGCTGTGCCCCTACACGGTATAGTCGGGGTCGCCCCTGACCCCGATAGGAATCAGATTAGTAGTTAGACTCCTATTGACCCCTGCACAACCGCTTCATCAATCATCCTACGCAGCGCTTTGATATGCGAAGCATCGGTGCCGCAGCAACCGCCGACCGAACGTGCGCCCAGCTTTAATATCCGGGCGATGCAGCCGCAGAACTCTTCTGCGGATTGTGGATAAACGACGCCGTCGGGGGTCAGTTGTGGGGTTCCGGCATTGGGTTGGAAAAGCAGCGGGGTTTTAATGGCGGGTAACAATTGCTCTGCCAATTCCAGCATTCCCAGAGCATCCAGAGTGCAATTCGATCCAACCAGGAAGGCTCCATGGGCGGACAGACTTTTCAATGCGGCTTCTGCCGGCTGCCCCATGACCGTGAAGAAACCTTTGGGCGTACGGTTGAAGGTCAGGGATACTCCGACGGGAATGTCGGGCGCAACCTCTTGGCAAGCCTGGAGGCAGATTTCGGCTTCTTTAAGATCGTAGTGAGTTTCCAGCAGAAAGAGGTCGATCCGTTCCTGCGCCAACAGTTCAGCCTGTTCGATGAAGATGTTGCGAGCTGATTCCAGGGTCAGTTTGCCGAAGGGCTGGAAGAACTCACCGGTGGGTCCCATATCAGCGGCAACATAGGTCTTTTCCGAAGCAGCTTCGCGTGCCAATTCTACCGCAAGGTGATTGATTTCTTTGATGTGGTCTTCCAAGCCCAACTTCTGCAAGCGATATCGATTCCCGCCGAACGAACAAGTCGAAATCACGTCGGAACCCGCCTGGACGTAATCTCGATGTACGTCAGCAATATGTTCCGGGTGTGTCAACAACCAGGCTTCGGGCGCGGAACCAGGAGGCAGCCCGAGGGCGATCAACCGGGAACCGATGGCGCCGTCGAACAGAAGCGGTTTACCACGGGAGATTCTGTCGGATATCAATTCGGACATAAGTTTACACCAATAAACGGAGGGCAAGATCGACTGCTCGGGGAGCGTCCGGCGCGTAGCCATCCGCTCCGATTTCCTGTGCCCAGCCGGGCGTCACCGGAGCTCCACCAACCAGCACCTTCACCTTCGAGCGCAACCCGGCGGTTTTCAACGTTTCGATCATCTGTTTCTGCTGCACCATGGTGGTGGTCAGTAGAGCTGAGAGGACCAGAAAGTCCGCTTTGTGCTGTCGGGCTGCTTCTACAAATTTCTCACAGGAGACGTCAGCGCCCAAATCGAATACTTTGAATCCGTTGGCTGAAAGTAAGGCGCAGACCAGGTTCTTCCCAATGACGTGAATGTCGCCGTGCACCGTCCCCGCGATGACCGTACCTCGCGACAACCTAACGCTCTGTTGGTCGGTTTCCGGGAAAATCACGTCCAGGGCGGCTTGCATGGCATTGGCGGCTAACAGCAATTGCGGCAGGAAAAATTCGCCCTGTTCAAACAGATCGCCGGCTTCGCGGATCGCTTTGACAAACGGATCGAATGCCTCCTGAAGCGGCAAACCTGCGGCAAGACTGGCTTGAGCTTGTACTTTCGCTCCAGCAACGTCGCCGGATAGGACGCATTTGCGAATGTCTTCAGGTGTTGGTACGATGGTCGCCAATGGTTCTCCTTCAACGACTCAGTTCGTTGTCTATCTTCGGTTGGCACTTCGGACAATAATAGGCGCTGCGCCCCCCCAGACGCAGCCGCACGATTTCAGTGCCGCAGGCTCGACAGGGCTGATCCTTACGCTCATAGACTCGTAAATATTCTAAAAACAATCCCGGTTTATCATCGATAGTGCGGTAGTCGTTTACGGTGGTCCCGCCTTGTTTGATGGCTTCAGTCATCACGTTTTGCAGTTCGGCAGCCAATCGCTGCAGGTCGCTAATACCAAGGCTGCCCGCAATGGTATCGGGTCTGATGCCGGCGCGGTGCAACGCTTCTGAGGCGTAGATATTGCCCACCCCTGAAATAATCGTCTGATCCAGCAACAGAGTGTGAATGGCGCGACGGCGCGGTTTGTCATCATTCTTCCCACGCACCAACCCTTGCAGCGATTCCGCGGAAAATTGCGTCGAGATTGGATCCGCGCCGAGTTTTTCCAGTTCCGGGATGGCTTCTCCGGGCTGGTAGATCGCCAACTGTCCGAACCGGCGAACGTCGACGTGATCCAGGCGCAGTCCGCGTTCGAAGTGGTAGACGCTGCAGAGATGATCGGGCTGCGGCTGCGATTGTCTGCTCAGGACAAACTTGCCGGTCATGCCCAGGTGAGCAATCATCCTGCCGCCGTGATTGAGGGTGAAGACGATGTATTTGCCCCGCCGCTCGATTTCCTGGAAGTGCCTGCCGCGCAGAAAGCGTGTAAAATCCTCAGCAGTATGCCCCAGGCTTTTCAGTATATCCGGGCGCAGTAACTTTGCCGTGGTGATATGGCAATTGAGCACTCGGCTCCGCAACCCGCGCACGATGGTTTCGACTTCTGGAAGTTCGGGCAAGGGTGTTCTCGTGTTAGAGATAGTAATTATAGGTCAGGAAGAGACGGTCCTCTTTTTCCTCGTTCGGGTACCAGTGATAAGCGACGTAGATTCTCACCCGGTCGCTGCTGCTGCGGATTCCCAGCCCAGCCGTCCAGGATTCTACCTCCTGGTATTTCACCCATCCTCCAGCAAGGGAAAACGGCGCTGAAAAGTGCAATTCCAATCCCGCGCGCAGCTCCATCTGATCCAGATACTTGAGTTGTTCGCTGTTATCAGCGGCGATTTGAACCGCCATGGTCAGCCATTCGCCGGGCCTCCAGGATGATCCAACCAGCAATCGATAAGGAAACAGGTTGCACTTGGATCGGGGGATATTCTGGAAGTTGACGCCGATCAATATCGTTCGGTATGGAATTAAAAACCCCAGATCCGCAGTGAAATAATTGGTTCTCTTTTCTTGCGCCCACTTTTCGTTGATATATTTGAGCGAGAGACCGATAGGAATTCCAATCGGAGAGCGGTAGACCATCGCCAATTGCGAAGCAAAGGCATTGCCGCCCAAAGGGATGGTGTTGTCGATAATCCGGTATACGCCCAACCCGGCTCCGCTCTGACTGGACCTGGAATAGTTCAGATAAGTCACCCCCCAGCTCTGGGGCCAATCCCATCCCTCAGATTGAACCGAGAAATCCGCTGCCATCCGGTTTAGAAAGTATAGCCCTGCAGGATTCCAATAGACAGTGGCAGCATCTGAAGCCAACGCCACCCCGGCTCCACCCATCCCCTGAATGCGCGTTCCCACCGGTTCGACACTGCGAGCTTCAGGGCTCGCCAGCATGAAAAATACCATGACGCAGAGCCAACTTTTTCGCATGGGTATAGTATAATAAAAATAAAGGACTTACGCAAGTCCTTTTCTGCCGATCTGACAAAGCAGTACGGATAGTTTTTACTTTCAGACTGCTTAACCACTCCAAAATCCGGCAAATTCGCTTGACATTATTGGCGCTAAGTCCTATATTCCTGTACGTAGACTGGAAAACTCCCGCCAATGGTGAAGTTTTATTGATCGATGTCGATAAAATAAAGGAAGACGAACGTCTTTTCAACCTCTTAAGCAAGGTGTCCGTGAATGAGTTATACCATCCTGATCGTGGATGATTCCTGGGAATCCCGCGAAGTGGTCGCTTCTCTGCTGAATACTGCCGAAGAGTACAACATCGTGATGGCTGAAAACGGGCAGGAAGCCATGCGCAAGCTGGGATCTCAGAGCTTCGACCTGGTGATTACCGATATATCCATGCCGGTCATGGATGGCTTGGAACTGCTGGATCATCTGATCAAGGAGATGCCCAGCATACCGGTCATCACCTACACTGGCTTCGGAGACCTCTTCGGTATCCGGGCGCTGGAGCGCGGCGCGGAGGACTGTATCTTCAAGCCGTTCGATGCCCGGGATTTCAAACTGCGGGTGGCAAAAGCTCTGAAATACAGCAACCTGCGCAAATACCAGGACCTGCTGGAACAGAAAAACGAAGAACTGCGCCTGCTCTCGGTCACCGACCAACTGACGCAGCTCTACAACCGCCACTTCATGCAGGACGCTCTGAAACGGGAATTCGCCCGAGCCCGACGCTACCGGGTCAAGCTCTCCTGCCTGCTGGTGGATATCGACCACTTCAAGCAGATCAACGACAAATACGGGCACTTGCAGGGTGATTCTGTGCTGCGGGAGATGGCGGCGTTGATCCGTAATACCACCCGCGAGGTGGACATCGCCTGCCGCTACGGCGGCGAGGAATTTTTGGTGCTGCTGCCGGAAACTGACCGCCGCGGAGCCGAATGCACTGCCGACCGGCTGCGCCGGGGTGTGGAAACCATTCCCGTCTTCAGAGTGGACAGCTCGGAATTACTGACCGACCTGAAGATCAGCATTTCCATCGGTATCTCAGCCTATCCGGATCCCCGCATCCGCAAGGAAGTGGACCTGGTAGCGTTAGCTGACGAAGCGCTCTACCTGGCCAAGAAGCAAGGAAGGAACTGCTTTATCGTAGCGTGAGGGGGAGATCGGGTAGCAACTGTCTTTTACAAAAAGTTAGATGGTGATGGGATTGTTTAGTCGATAATCCCGGGCAATGGCATTCAGAATGACAATAAGTTTCCGCATACAGGCGATCAAAGCGACTTTTTTGGGTTTGCCTGTAGCAAGAAG
>JAPKYS010000058.1 GCA_026394195.1 bacterium
GGCTTGATCTGGACAGTAATCGCGAAAATTGGAATTCACTGGTTTATCCTCTTGATTCTCTTAAGGATAATATACGAATTCCGAGTCTCATCTGCAAATAATAATGTGTATAATTATTCTAGTTGTCGGACAGATACTTCATTCCCGGGAATAGTAAGGATTATCAATTCTGGCTTTCGGAGGACAAGATAATTTATTAACGACCATCAAGGCTGGGAAATCCCGGAAACTCCCATTCTCATGGTTCTTTCCCTATCGCCCGCAAAGCACTCTGCGCCAAAACAATCTTATCCTTCGCGCCGATTTCAGTGAATAACTTTAGCGCCTGCCGATAGCAATCCTCAGCTTTAATTAGATTGTCACGAGTTTTATAGATATTCCCTAGGTCTCCGTATTGAATTGCCATGCCCTCTTTACAGCCCAATTTTTCATGTAGATTCAAGGATTTCCTATACATCTCCTCCGCCGCGTTGAGATCACTGCGCTTTTGATAGACAATTCCCAGATTCCCGTAACCGATGGCTATACCTATTTTATTACCTAATTCCATGAAAATATTCAAGGCTTGCTGATACATTGCTTCGGCTTTATCGAGGTCGCCGCGAGTTTTATAAACAACCCCCAGGTTGCCAGAGCTTGCCGCAAAAAATATTTTGCCATCGCGAATGACTTCAGTATTATCGCTTTTCATCATTTCATCAGCCAAACCTCTCACTTCTTCCCAGGCTGTTTTCGCTTCGTCAAGCTGGGAGATGCGGTAATGCGCAATTCCGATCAAATTGTATAAGGCGCAGCGTTCGCTGGTTTTGGGGTTGGCGGCGAGACCTTGGCGGTAATATTCGATGGCTTTTTGGGTGGCTTGTTGATATTGCTGGGCGGCTTGTTTATTGCCCTGCTGGATGGCTTCGGCAATTTTGGAGGCGCGAGCTTCCTCGTCCTGCCCTTTTTTAAACAATCCCCGTAATTTTTTATTTTCGGTCTCCGGTAGGCCATCAAGGAATTTATTGAGGTCGGTGGTAGGAAATTTGACTGCTTCAACAATTCGCTTTATCTCGTCTTCGGATAGTTTTTTCCCTTTAAAAACGATTGGCAATGTTGTCAGAATTACACCCATTAAAGCTGCTAAAAAAAGATATTCGCGAGGGATATCCTTAAGATCTTCATCAGGCACCAACTGCAAATAAGCTACCACAGTCAGGATACATATCCCAAAGATCAGCGAAATGACCCTGAAGATTTTTCTCATCAAAACCTCGTTTCTATTTAGACCTTGGCAATATACGCAATTCGTGAAGGTAAGTCAAGTGAAAAGGAGGTGGAAGGGGGTTGGTGTGTAATAACTGTCGGGGTCAGGGGCGACCCCGACTATACTGGTTCGGGTCGAGGCAAAGCCCGACCCCTACGCTACGTTTTCATCAGCGGAATCAGTGTCATCAGCGTTTTCAGCGGTTCCGACAATATATCCAGCGTCAGGTCTCCGCTGCGCTAATGACCTGACGCACCTCAAGAAAGCAACCCACAGCAGAGCTGTGGGGCACCCAGCGCTTATACTTGGTTACTTGTTCACCTGGTTACTTGTTCACAATTTCAAGGACCTGACGCAACGCAAGAAAGCAACCCACATCAGAGCTGTGGGGCACCCCCAAAACTATCTTTTATGGCATCTTCCCTCTTGACATTCGCCTTCCGGTGTATTATATTAATCCATTAATACCCTTTCCTCACCAGGAGCAGAATCATGAAACGTTGCATGATCTTTCTTGCGGTCGTTCTCCTCTGCGGCCTATTCTCCGCCCCCCACGCTCAACCGGATGCAGCCACCTCACCCTGTCTGATCTACGGACCTTCCGGAATTCCCATCCCCAACAGCGGCAGCCCCTGCTACCCCTGTTCGGCGGACCAATCCTGGACGCCTTCCAGCCCGACGGATGACATCGAAATGCATCAGATCGGCACGGTGGCGGGACCGCTCTACTACGCCATGGTCGGCGGCGATTCCGATATGGACGGCCATTTCGAAGCCTACATGTACATCCGGGACAACCAGGGCAGCCAGGCGACCTTCACCTACCGCATCTACGAAAATGACGGTCAGAACAACTACCCGGAAATGTTCCAGTCGGAAACCGCCATCATCCCCTACGGGTACGGCGACACCGATGCTGACAGCCTGCCGGAAGTCGTGGGGCAGTGGAGCTCCTACCTGCGGGTCTACGAATCCCCGGCTCCGGGACGCCTGGCCACGCAGATGATCTGGCAATCTCCGGCGCTGTACAATGTCACCGGGTACACCGCAATCGGAGACCTCGATCAAGACGGTCACGGAGAAATCATCCACACTCAGAACAGTTTCGGTTCGGATAACCGGCTGGTCATCTACGAAAGCACCGGAAATAATCAATTTCAGGAAATCTACAACCAGCAGGTATCCACCGGCAATTTAGGGTCGAAAGCTCTGGCGGATTTCGACGGGGACGGCTTGCAGGAAGTCGCCTTTTCCAGCGGCAACGGCGACGTCTATGTCTATGAATCCACCGGCAACAATACCATCGCCCAGACCTTTCACGGCACGATGAATACCTACAACGCTTACGCCTGTTCCTTCGCCAACGATATGGACGGCAACGGCAGACCGGAATTCATCTGCGGCGGTTCCGATTCCAACCGCGGCTGGATCACGCAGATCTACGAAGCGACCGGAAATAACCAATTCGCGGTACGGCAGGAAATCGTGATCTGGGACGGCTATTTCGGCGTCCCGGGCAATACCGTGGGCGACTTCGATGGAGATGGCGTCGACGAATTCGTCATCCAGTTAGCGCAGGGTTTGAGGCTGTACAAATGGGACGGTCAGCAGTACTCACCCGATGGAACCATCCCCGAAAACTTCGGCTACATCCAGCACGGCGTGGTTTCCTACGACGGCAACAACAACGGCTACGACGACATCTTCTGGCTGGGCTTGGGAGACAGCGGCTACTGGACCAACCTGACCATCAATCTGGAAGACGTCACTGCGGCAACTCCGCCGGACGTGACTATAGCCCTGACGCCGGTGAATCCTCCCATCGTGCTGCCTCCGACCGGCGGGAGCTTCAGCTACAACGTCAACGTTCACAATGCCGATAGCACAGCCGCCATTTGCGACGTCTGGGTGCTGATCCAACTGCCCGACAGCAGCTGGTACGGCCCGGTTTTCCAGGTAAACAACCGCTCGCTGCCAGCCGGAATGACAGCCAGCCGCAACCGGAACCAAGTCGTTCCCGGGAATGCTCCGGTGGGAACCTACTACATGGTCGGTTATATCGGAGATTATCCCAATACAATCTGGGGGCAGAGTTCTTTCGGCTTCACAAAATCGGGCGTGGGTGATGGCGCAGGCGGCGACTGGATCAGCTATGGCGAGGATTTTGACAATTTCGACGTCACCCAACCGTCGCAACCGACCGAATTCAGGTTGGAGCAGAACTACCCCAATCCCTTCAACCCCACCACCACGATCCGGTTTATGCTGCCGGAAGCGGCACAGGTACGGTTGGAGGTGTTCGGCATCGACGGGCGCCTTGTAAGGGCGCAGCATGCTGCGCCCCTACCCGCAGGCGAGCATAACATTACCTTCGATGGGTCGGGACTGGCGGCGGGAATTTACCTGTACCGGTTGGAAGCAGGCAGCCATACAGCGGGCGGGAAGATGGTGCTGTTAAAGTAGCTGCGAGGTGTAAAGGCGGACCGGATGAGCGTCGCTCCTTTGTGTTGAAAGGAGATACAGGGCAGTGGGT
>JAPKYS010000011.1 GCA_026394195.1 bacterium
TTTGGAAGGGTAGGACAGACATTCTTGTCTGTCACCCATACTCGACGAAATAAACAGTCAGACAGGAATGTCTGACCTACCAGGAAGTGCGTAAGGGCGCACGGCGTGCGCCCTGTTCTCCTCTTCGAGCCTCCTTCAGGGCGGGGCGAGGGACGCGACGCCTGGAGGCTGAGTTGCCCTCAACCCAGCTTGATTTGCGGGGTGGAGTCCACCCCGCCTCCTTACACGTATTTTTTCCCAGCGTCAGGTCACCATCCCTTTGGGACTAAAGACCCGACGCAACGCGCTTTTACTTGGTTACTTGTGCACTTGGTTACTTGGTTACCTTCGACAGGTATCGCCCCGGATCGGCGTCGAACGCGTTGATTTCACCTCGGATAGCGTCCAGATTCGGCAAATTGGCACCCCCCTGGCTGTAACAATAGAGACACCCGTAGCCTCCGCTGAAACAGGTCGCTGAACCGGCGGAATAGCCGATGTCGCGGCTGTAGGTGCAGCGGCAGGCCGGGCGCTGTTTGCCGATCCGGTTGTGCAGAATTTCCGTCGCTTGAGGTTGGTCAGCACCCTTGACCCGGTTCAGCCGCCGAGCATCGATGCATCCCCAGCTCCGAATCAACGAATCGACTGGCGGATCGCAGCAAATGCTGAACTCCGCGCCGTGTTTCCGGCAAATTTCCGCCATCCCCTGACAGAGTTCGACGGCTTCCGCATCCTCAGGTGGAAGCATCTTCAATCCCAACTGCTCTAATCTCTGTTCCACTCTGGGGTAATGCCATGTGTCGACCCGACTGGTGGTGACACGGGTAATCCCCAGGGAAATAAATTCACGGCAGAGGCGTTCAAACAATGGCAGAGACGCATTGCTGATTTGGTTTCCACCGGGACTTTCAATCCGCAGAAACGGATCGTAACGGTAAACCACTGCCTGCGGATTGATCCATCCTTCCGACAATAAATCTCGTAAATCCTGATAGACCTGCCGCCAGGGTGGAATACCCGGTTCGATGAAGCTGCCGCCCAGACCGGTCGCGGTGACCTCAAGAGCGATCAGCGCCTGATACCGGGTCTGCAGCTCTTGCAGAGCGTTGCGCAACTTGTCATGGCACAGCAGGTTCGACGGGTCCTTGGTCCAGAGGACGACGGAATGTACCTGTGCCGGGTCAACTGTTCCAGTCGGTCCGTGCGGACCCCAGCGGCATTCTGCTTGACCCGACAGAATGTCCGCCAGAATATCGGGCGACCGGTGCACCATATCTTTGGTGCGGGACGCCGAGATGATCAAAGGATGAGGTTCAATGCTATCCATGATTGTAAGATAATCACGTTACTTCAGTTACACAACTCTGATTTTACCACAAATCGCAGAAAAATGTTGCAAGTGTGTCAGGACTTGCTTAAATTCAGGTGCGCCCGCTCGACCCCAATTAAAAATGCCTGATTTGATGATCGCCGCGCTCTTAGCCGCCGCCATCAGTCTGGTTGCCCTGCGGTTAAAGGTACTATCCCTGTCCGGTTGCTGCGCCGCCTGGATCGTCGGAACGGTCATTATGGGGCTGGGCGGATTGAGTTGGGCGCTGCCGCTGCTGGTCTTTTTTATCTCCTCGTCACTGCTCTCATGGTATCGTTCCAGAGTTCGGGGAAATTTCGAGGAAGCCAAGGGATCACGGCGTGATGCGGCTCAGGTTCTGGCGAATGGCGGAATTGCTGCCGCGCTGGTTTTAATCCAATTTATAAGTTCTGTTGACCTGTTTGTCTGTTACCTGGGAGCTATCGCGGCGGCGACCGCAGACACCTGGAGCACGGAAATTGGTTTGCTCTGGGGGAAAAAGCCGCGCAGTATCACATCCTTCAAACCCGTTGCACCGGGAAGTTCCGGCGGAGTGACTCTGGCGGGATTTTCCGGAGCACTCGCCGGCGCTCTTACCATTGCCCTGGTCGGATACCGGTTTCAGTTCGAAGCTGGTAACGTCAACGATCTGTTGATCGTCCTCGGATGCGGATTCGGTGGATCGGTTTTCGACAGCCTGTTGGGAGCGACTCTGCAATATCGCCTGCGCTGCACGGTCTGCGGTAAACTGACGGAAAGTCTGCAACACTGCAGAGCGCCCTCGGAACCCTGCGGCGGTTGGCGCTGGTTGAACAATGACGCAGTGAATTTGCTGGCGACGGCTTGCGGCGCAGCGTCTGCCGCTGCCCTCATGCTGCTATAATAAAAACAACCGAACGCTTTAATTTCGTAAGATTTATCTTGCAATAGGCGCAGAAAATCGTATAATAATGTACATTCAATCAACCAGGCGAAATGGACTCATGAATCGAACTTGCCAAATCATTCTGCTTACCGGCTTTCTTGCGGTAATGTCGTCGTTCTCGTGCACCGCAGCGGATAATGGACCTCATTTCCCCTACACTATCCAGCACCATGATTTAAAGATTGAATTAAACCTGCAGGATCACTCGCTCAGCGCAGTCGATCTCCTGACTCTGAAACGCACCCTGCCCAAACCCGTGACGCTCGATTTGCTGCTGCGCAAAGGGCTTAAAGTAACCAGCGTGCAGCTTGAAGGGGAAAATCTGGTTTTTCGGCAGATCGAACCGGTCGATCCTCTTCGCTTCGAAGCATCGGTTGATTCAGAAGACGTGACCTTTTACAGCCGCGCTCAAGCGCTGAGTATCACTCTGCCCAAGTCTGCTAAAAAACGCGATGAACTCCAGGTGCAGATCAAGTACGAAGGCATCATCGCGGACAGCCTGGCCGGAGCCGATTTCAGCCGCGAGTACGTCGCCATGCAGATCACAGGGATCATCGACACAGCGGGCGTCTACCTCGGTCCCGAAGGGATATTCTATCCGGCGTTACCCGGACAGATTTTCACCTACAGCCTGCAGGTGGCACTACCAGAATCTTACCAGTCCGTGAGCGAAGGCGACTTTAACCCTCTGCCCAACAAGCAGGGTCAGCGCATCGAAGCCTGGGTCTGCAATCATCCCATGGATGGATTCCATCTGATTGCGGGTCAGTATCAGGTCAACTCCCTGGATCACGGCAAGGTGAAGATCAGCACCTACTTCTATCCGGCAGAAGCTGACCTTGCGCAAGGGTATATCGACGCCTGCAAGGGCTACTTTGACCTGTACGAAGACCTGTTGGGAACCTACCCGTTTTCCAAGTTCGCCGTCGTGGACAATTTCTTTGCCACGGGATACGGGATGCCCTCTTTCACCTTGTTGGGTTCTCAAGTGCTGCGCCTGCCCTTCATCAAAACCTCTTCGCTGGGACACGAAGTCTGCCACAACTGGTGGGGCAATTCAGTTTATGTGGATTATGAATCCGGCAACTGGTGCGAAGGTCTGACCACCTATTGCGCCGATTATCTCTATAAGGAAAAAAAGTCCGCGGCGGATGCTCGGGACTACCGCATGGGTCTGCTGCGCGACTACCTCGCCTACACTCACGAAGGAAATGACTTCCCCCTGAAGGAATTTCGCGAACGGCACAACCCGGCTCAGCGAGCGGTTGGATACGGCAAGAGCGCCATGGTGTTCCACATGCTGCGCAGTCAGCTCGGAGACGAAGCTTTCTGGAAATCATTGAAGCGCTTCTACCAGGATCAAGTTTGGAAATTCGCTTCCTGGGACGATCTGAACGCCGCCTTCGAGGCAGAATCATCCAGCAAGCTGGCCTGGTTCTTCGATCAGTGGGTGGAGCGCACCGGCGCGCCCCATCTGACCCTCGAAACCGTGAAGAAGGAACAAATCGACCGTGGTTGGAAAGTTAGTTTCACCCTGAACCAGACGCAGAACGGTAATCCTTACCTGCTGGAGATTCCTATCAGCATCCATGGGGCTGACCAGGAGAGTTCCATCTCGATCAAGATGAACCAATCCCAGCAGAACTACGAAAAAGTCGTCTCCTTCGCACCGCAGTCCATAGCGGTAGACCCCAACTTCGACCTGTTCCGCCGACCCGACAAATCGGAATTGGCTCCGACCCTGGCGGAAGTCTTCGGATCCCAGCAGTTGCTCATCGTCCTGCCCAATCAGGCTCCCCCGGAACTGCAGAAGGCTTATCGTGCCATGGCAGAACAGTTAAAATCGCCCGGGGACAATTACCGCATCGTCCGCGAAGATGAGCTGGCGCCTGCCGACTTATCCAATAATGGCGTTCTCTTTCTGGGCACGCCAATGGAAAATGGGGCAATTCCGGCGCCTTGGTTGAAGAATGACCGCTGGAAAATATCCACCAGCGCTTTTACTCTTTTGGGCAAGGAATACACGGATGAACATTCCAGCCTGGTCACCGTGGAAAGAAATCCCTGGAACGCTGAACAGGTGGTCGGCTACTGTTGTGTTCGCCAGGCTGCTGATCTGACGTCGCTGGGTCGCAAGATAAAGCACTACGGAAAATACAGTTACCTGGTGTTCAACGGAAATGATAATGCCGCCAAAGGCAACTGGGAGCCTTCCGAGAGTCCATTGATCTTTAAATTCTAAAGGAGACACTCAATGGCCTTCTGTCCAAATTGCCGATACGAATACCTGCCGGAAGTTCAAGAGTGCCCGGATTGCGGTGCAGCACTGGTAACTGAACTTCCTGAAATAAAGGTAGATTACAAGGACGTCAAGTGGGTGGCGCTGCCGGCTCTTTCGGGAGTAGTCTACGCAAAAATGGTTGCTGACGTTTTGGATCAACATGAAATTCCCAATTACATCCAGTCTCTGTTCGGATCAGGAGGTTTGGGAATCATCAGCGGAGCGGGTTTGGCTGGCGCCTCAGCCCGCATTTTTGTCCCGGAAAACCGTTTGAAGGAAGCCGCCGAGATCCAGAATGAAATCATGCCGGATGCCTGATCCGGTAGACCCTGTCCATTTCGCTTGAGGTGACGTCATGGGTCTGACTGATCGCGAGTTTTGGACCGCTCTGCACGGAATGTTCCTGGGCGGAGGGTTTCTGCTCAGCTACTCAGGGATGCTGGTCTTGCTCCTGCTCTTTCGGGACGAGTGGTTGAGCGCGGCGCGGCTGGCCGAGCATCTGAAATACCTGCGGCTGACGGCAGTTTTTTCTGCGGTGATCGCCTGGGCGGCGGTTTTGGTGGGGGATTTGGTCGTCATGCCCTGGTTCGAGGCGACGCCGCCACCCGGCGCGGATCTGGCCGGTTATCCCAAAAGTTTTCTGGAAGCGAACGCGCAATTGTCCTGGCTCCCTGATGCTATGGACTTCAAGGAAACCGTAGCGTGGTTTGTTCCTATTTTAGTCAGCCTGGCGGCAATCGTAATTTTCAAGTATGGAGTTAGGCTGTCAAAATCGCGCCGGTTGCGCAATTGGCTCGCAGCCGGTTACAGCGCCGCATTCGTTCTCGCTCCGTATGCGCTCTGATTGGCGTCCTGCTTAACAAAGCTGCGCCGGTGCGCTAACGACGAAATAACCCTCAGTCTCTAAACTATAAAAATTATAACGAGGCATCAATGGATACAAGGATACGGGATATATTCGCCAGAGAGGTTCTGGATTCAAGAGGAAATCCCACGATCGAGGTCGAAACGGTTTTAGAGTGCGGAGTTTTAGGGCGAGCGATTGTGCCCTCCGGAGCTTCTACCGGTCAGCATGAAGCTATCGAATTAAGGGATGGCGATAAATCCCGTTACCTTGGCAAGGGTGTGCATAAGGCGGTCGGCAACGTCAATGTAATCATTGCTCCGGAAATGACCGGTATGGAGGCAACCTACCAGGCTGACATCGATCGGGTGCTGTGCGAACTGGATGGAACCCCCAATAAATCCAAACTGGGCGCGAATGCCATCCTGGGAGTATCACTGGCAGTGTGCAAAGCGGCTGCTGCGGCATGCGAACTTCCGCTTTATCAATACATTGGCGGCGCGGGAGCTCGAATTCTGCCGATTCCAATGATGAATATCTTAAACGGCGGCAAACATGCGGATAACAACGTCGACCTGCAGGAATTTATGGTCATGCCGCGCGGAGCCGATTCTTTCAGCGAAGCATTGCGCATGGGGGTCGAGACCTTCCATGCCTTAAAAAGTGTACTCAGCAAGAAGAAGTTATCCACCAGCGTGGGTGATGAGGGAGGTTTCGCGCCCGAGCTGAAATCAAACCAGGAGGCGCTGGACGTCCTGCTGGAAGCGATCCAAAAAGCCGGCTTCAAAGCCGGGCAGGACATCGGGATCGCTCTTGATCCCGCCGCCAGCGAGATCTACTCACCCAAAAGCGGCAAGTACGAGCTTAAATCGGAGAAGCGCAGCCTTACGTCAAAGCAGATGGTCGATTTCTGGGTGAAACTGTGCGATGATTATCCTCAGATCATTTCCATCGAGGACGGCATGGCAGAGGATGATTGGCATGGCTGGGTGGACATGACCAAGAAACTGGGCAAACGCATTCAATTAGTCGGGGATGATCTGTTTGTCACCAACGTTGAACGCTTGAAAGAGGGGATCGTCAAAGGCGCCTGCAATTCAATACTCATCAAGCTGAACCAGATCGGAACTCTGACCGAGACTCTTGATGCTATCGAACTGGCTCGCCGCAATGGATATTCTGCGGTCATTTCACACCGTTCCGGCGAAACGGAGGATACGACCATTGCCGATCTGGCTGTCGCTACCGGCGTCGGTCAGATTAAAACCGGTTCCGCCTGCCGCACCGATCGCATTGCCAAATATAATCAACTGTTGCGTATCGAGGAAGAGCTGGGTGATTCCGGAATATTCTACGGGAAAGTCTGGACCAAACCTATGTCACATTCGTGAGCGGAAGCAGCAAATACCGCTGGCGCGGCATCGGTCGTAAAATTCTATTGACCGTTTTATTACTCGCCCTCGCCGGCATATTCCTCTACGGGGACCGTGGCTTGTACCGCTGGTACAAACTGCGTCAACTGCGGGATACCATGAAAGTGCACAACGATTCGCTCAAAATCACCAATGATAAACTCTCCGAACGCATCAAAGCCCTTGAAAAAGGGGACAGCCTTGAATTGGAAAAGGTCGCTCGCGAATGGGGCATGCTGCACCCGGGAGAGGAGATCTACCTGATCAAGGAAGAAAAAGATACGGTTAAGACGACACCCCAAAAATAATTACTGACCAGGCTCTAATCCTAAGATATGCGCTTTGATAGCGACTTCCTCTTGATCGGATCGGGAATCGGCGGTTTGACCTTCGCTCTGCAGGTCGCCGATCACGGCACGGTCAGCATCATCACCAAGAAAAGCGATTCCGAATCCAACACCAACTATGCTCAGGGTGGCATCGCCGCGGTTGAATCTTTGGACGACTCCTTCTCCAGCCACATCGAAGACACGCTGATTTCCGGCGCCGGACTGTGCAAACGCGAAGTGGTTGAGCAAGTGGTGAAGGATGGTCCCGCCTGCATCCAGCAATTGATGCGCTGGGGAGTCCATTTTTCCAAGAAGGATGAGGATGCCGACAAACATTTGGCGCTGGGGCGCGAAGGGGGGCATTCGCACGACCGCATCGTACATGCCTCGGATCGTACCGGCGCCGAAGTCGAAAATGCGCTGCTGGAACAGATCAAGAACCACCCCAATATCCGGATTTTCCCCAATCACGCAGCGGTCGAATTAATCCTGACCCAAAATCCAACCAGTTCGGCGAGACACTGCATCGGAGCCTATATACTGGACGCTGAAACCCGCGAGGTGCACGTGTTCGCGGCGAAGATCACTTTGCTGGCTACTGGGGGCTGTGGACATATTTACCTGCATACCACCAATCCGGAAATCGCCACGGGGGACGGCATTGCCATGGCGTACCGCGCCGGCGCGGTCGTGGCAAACTTGGAATTCATGCAATTTCACCCCACCACTCTGTATCACCCTGAAGCAAAATCATTTCTGATTTCTGAAGCCGTGCGCGGCTTCGGAGCCATCCTGCGGACCTGTTCGGGCGCGGCCTTCATGAAAAAATATCACCCACTTGGGGAATTAGCTCCACGTGATATTGTCGCCCGAGCCATTGACCGGGAGATGAAATTATCCGGCGATCCTTACGTTCTGCTTGATCTGACTCACCTCGATACTGATAAAGTAAAATCCCGTTTTCCCTATATCTTTCAGCGCTGCCTGGATTATTACATTGACGTTACCAAAGATCCCATCCCCGTGGTCCCGGCAGCGCATTACATGTGCGGCGGCGTTAAAACCAGTCTCGATGGGAGAAGTTCGATTCCCGGACTGTATGCCACAGGAGAAGTCGCCTGTACGGGTCTCCATGGAGCCAACAGGCTGGCGTCAAACTCTTTGTTGGAAGCGCTGGTGATTTCGAGGCGCGCCGCCAAGAGCAGTGTTGCTGAATTAGGGGAAACTGCCGCAATTCCCGACAGTATTGCTCCCTGGGAAAAACCGGGTAGGCTTGATAGTGAGGAATGGATTCTGATTTCGCACGATCGCGTGGAAATACAGAGCTTGATGTGGGATTACGTGGGCATTGTCAGGTCGAATCACCGTCTGGCTCGCGCTAACCGGCGGATGAAGCTGATCTTAAGCGAGATTGATGATTTCTATCGCCGATCCACCATGGGGGAAGAAATCGTCGAGTTGCGCAACCTGGCCTTGGTGGCGCAACTCATTGTAAAATCGGCGATTATGCGCAAGGAGAGCCGCGGTCTGCACTACACCACGGACTATCCGGAACGAGATGACGTAAAATGGAAGAAGGACACCTTATTGCGTCGTCCCAGATCCATTCGGCGGATAGCTTAAACCATTTTTTACGCCCTCGGTACTTTTTTTAATCTGACGGTTTTGCATCCAGAGCGCCAGCAGCATCGCCCCGCCAACGAAGGAGAAGATCAGACCCCAGACCCAGTCTTCATCGCCCTCAATCAGCATAGCTGATCCGATAGCCAGACCCAATCCTAAGAAAACAAATCCCCAAAAATATGGATTTTTCTGCTTGATTGGCACGACATTGGGCTCAGGCAGAGGTAACCCTTTCTCCAGAGCCAGCATTCTCTCCTGATGCTCCATTTCCGCCCTCTTCGCTCGCTGCTTCAACGCATGAAAAGCGAGAATTACTCCACCGATGATTGCTGTGATTGGCACCATGATCCCCATTAACGGGATTAGTACAAGTTCACCATCCATGTCAGTCTCCCTTGTTGATGACTCTGCTTCACTCAATAAGACTCTGGAAAAAACTTCCCGGTTACATCTATTCTTTCCCGTGTTTTTCCACAGAATGACTTTCCCCGGGCGCTCCAACGAAAATCCTTGAGAAATGGTTTGTTTGATGCTATATTAATCTTCGTAAAACGCCGGCTACAATAACCTCAGGAGGCGCTATGGTTCAAGGTCCCTATCCACATTGCTCAATTGTTGCACAATTTGGTAATTCGAGCCGTCAACATCCGGGTTGCTGTGAACATTGCTCAGTACCATTGATGATATTGGACGTTGACGGCAGCGCAATTCATATAAATGAAGCTCTCAAATTACTCTGGGATATCAGTCCTGAAAAAGTTTTGTCCGAACCCCGCTATAATCTCTATCATGACTTCGGTTTAAGCGAACACGGGCTTATTGACAATATGCTTGGTGCTCTTGAAGGAAAAACCTTCCACTGTGAACTGCCAAAATACTGTTTCCCATCCGAATTTTTTATTTCGGAATCTTGTCGACAACACCCAAGGAATATTGCCATCTCATTAATTCCTTCAATTCTTGAGGGGAAGGTACAATCCCTATACCTTGCATACCATGATGAATCACGAATACATGACGTCAAGAAGCTGCAGCGCAGTTGTACGCAACTCGCCACCATCGCCAGTTCAGTCAATGATCTCAAACATGACCTGAACAACCCGCTGCTCTTGATTATCGGCAATGCACAACTTTTGTTATCAAAGTCTTCAATGTTGTCGGAGGACGTGATTAATAAATTGGAAAAAATCCTGAAAGCTGCGGATCGGATGAAAGGTTTGCTGGAACAATACCATACCATAACCTCGCTGCTGGAAAAGAGCCGTGAAGTGGAAGATCTGGTGGCGACGGACTGATTGACAGATAAAGAACAACATCCATCAAGCGAATTTTCCGGTGAAAATGCTCCGGGGAATTCGCTTGACTTTTTTTTATTCAATTCGTATCTTTTACACCGAAGCAATAAGTTCAACCGGTATCTGACCAAATAGCAAGACTACGGAGAGACCATATGGCGATTTTAATCACTAAATCGTCCCGGGTAATTGTTCAGGGAATAACCGGAGGCGCTGGTTCTTCCCATACCAGGAGAATGTTGGACTACGGCACTCAGATCGTGGCAGGTACGTCACCCGGCAAGGGTGGTCAACAGGTTCATGGAGTGCCGGTCTATGATACGGTTCGTGAATGCGTTGAAAAGCACGCTGCCGATACCTCGGTCATCTTCCTGCCGGCGCGCTTTGTCTCAGAAGCGGGTATCGAGGCGGTGAGAGCGGGTATCAAGCTCGTCGTCGTGGTTCCGGAACACATCCCCATTGCGGATATGCTGAAACTGCGCCAGGAAGCTCAGAAACACCACGCCCGCATCTTGGGCGGCAATACCGCCGGGATCATTTCCCCCGGGCAAGCCAACATCGGCATCATCCCCGACGTCGCCTTCAAACCGGGGCGAGTCGGGACGGTATCACGATCCGGGTCGCTGACCTACTATATTGCCGACACTCTGACTCGGGAAGGATTCGGCGAAACCACCTGCGTCGGGTTGGGGGGCGATCCTGTGCTGGGCAGTACTTTTTCGGAGATCCTGGAGCTTTTCGAAGCTGATCCGGACACCAAGGCTGTCGTTCTGGCAGGTGAAATCGGCGGGGTATACGAAGAGATGGCCGTTGACGTTATCCAGAGGATGAAAAAGCCGGTCGTGGTGATGATCGGAGGGAGATTCGCTCCACCGGGGAAGCGCATGGGTCACGCTGGCGCCATCGTTGAAGGGACGATGGGAACTGCTGACGCCAAACTGAAAGTCCTGACCGATGCCGGAGCCCACGCGGCCATGACCTTTATGGATATCCCGCGCATCCTTAAAGAATTGAAGATATGAAGCAGGATCCTTTCAGGCAGTTGGTCGCCATCCTGGAACAGTTGCGTGGACCCGATGGCTGCCCTTGGGATCGGGAGCAGACTTTCGATTCGCTCCGACCCTACCTGTTGGAAGAAACCTACGAAATTCTCGAAACCATCGATCTGAAGAAATACGCCCAGCTCCGAGAAGAGCTGGGTGATTTATTACTGCACATCGTTTTACAGGCGCAGATCGCACGTGAGGAAGGGCTTTTCCAGATAGACGACGTGTTGGCTGAGATCAATGCCAAGCTGGTCCGCCGCCATCCTCACGTATTCGGTGAAACGAAAGTTGACAACACCCGACAGGTTCTGAAAAACTGGGAGAGCATCAAGCTGGAAGATGGAGACAAGCGCGTCCTTTCTGGCGTGCCTAAAACTCAGCCGGCTCTGCTGCGCGCTTTTCGCGTGCAGGAAAAGGCTGCGGGCGTCGGGTTCGACTGGGAAAAGGTTTCTTCGGTCTTGGAGAAGGTCAGAGAAGAGATCGATGAGCTTCAGGAAGCAGCTCAGCATGGGGAACAGGAAAGGGTCGAAGAGGAATTCGGAGACTTGCTGTTTTCTCTGGTGAACCTGGCTCGTTTTCTAAAAGTCCCACCCGAAGAAGCCTTGCGAGGTACCGTAGAAAAATTCATCCGGAGGTTCAACTACATCGAAAAAACACTCCTGGAGCGTGGTAAAGAAATCCAAAAGAGCACGCTGCAGGAGATGGATAGCCTGTGGGATGAGGCCAAATTCAAGGGAATTTAGTCGACAAATTCAGCCTGCTCTAAAAATATTTGAATAAAAATTTTTTAAAAGGTTATCTTGGAACGTACGAAAAAATTCGGTATATTATAGCGATGGATCATGCTCGCTCAGTTCCATCCCATTGGCGGTAGCAGATTTCTGTAAGAATTTTGACTGAATCATCAACCAATGTGTTTTAAAATAATTTTAGCGAGAGCGCCATTTGCGAAAAGGAAAGCAGAATGAACATCTACGTGGGTAACCTGCCGTTCAACATCAATGAAGACGAACTTCGGCAGGCGTTTGAAGCCTTTGGGCAGGTTGCAGCAGCATCCATCATTAAAGACAAATTCAGCGGCGAATCACGGGGATTTGGCTTTGTGGAAATGCCCGCAAAGGAAGAAGGACAGGCTGCCATCACCGGTCTGGACGGCAAAGAATTGAAAGGTCGTGCATTGACCGTTAACGAAGCCCGGCCCCGCACTGAGAGACCTCGAGGCGGCGGTGGGGGCGGTGGTGGTGGTGGCGGTGGTAGAGATCGCCGCGGCGGCAGTGGTGGCGGTGGCGGTGGCGGCAGTCGGCGCGAATGGTGATCTGAACGCTGATAAGTTCGCAAAAATAGTAAGGGGCTGTCCAAAAGGGTCGGGAACAGTCATGGCGAAAAAAGCGAGGCAACCTCCTGTTCCGTTGCTTCGACGCAGAGTAGTTCGCCGTGATGCCCGAATTTACTTTTTGGACAGCCCCTTTTAATTAAACAATTTACCCCACCCTACTTCGCCCATTTCCACTTCTCGCGGTTCTGGCATTTGGTGATGAAGAAGGTCATCTTTTCGATATATGGATCTATATCATCATTACGCACTACACCACCTCGATCTCGCATGGTTTGCGCGGCATCTTCCAGCATTTTTTTGCCCCTCTCAGCATAAATAAGGGCTTCATCAAAACGATTCATCTTCCAAAGAACGTCTGCGGCAATTTGTAAAGCATCATAGTCGAGAGAGTCTAATCGCAGTACTTTTTGGCTGAATTCCAGAGCTTCCTCAAATTTTTCTTTCGAATTAAGGTAGAAGCCTCTTTGATCGAAGTAATAAATGGAATCCATTCGGGTTTCAGGCCAAGTGTATTTGAAAAGATAATCTTCACTTTGCCAGTATACGCGTGTAATGGTGGAATCAGTCTTAGCGGCTATTCTGTTGTCGAACACCCAATTAATCTTTAGAAAGCCGTAGTGAAGTTCCGAAAGAGCTTCCCAATGGCAATAGCCATCTACCTTTACAGATGCTTTAGGGGGGAGGAAAGTTTTCTTTCCCCAAATCACTCCAACACTATCCGAATAAACGTTTACTGCGTCATGGTTATCAACAGGAAGCGATTTCTCTATGCTAGTGCTATCTTCATAGCTGTAAATTAATTGGATATATTGGCTTATGAACTGGCCTTCAGGAGCAAGTTTTATTATATTTGTGGATCGATTCAGCATCATGAAGGTACCAATAAGTTCAGCACCCGGGAAAATAGTGGTTTGATCTAAATACAGGTATTGCCTGATTTTGGCCTGTGAATATAGGACAGGAAGGAAATGGGCGCTGTAGTTGACCTGCAATCCGCTATCGAAATAGAAATTAGTCGAATC
Organism: bacterium; assembly: GCA_026394195.1. Classification (GTDB taxonomy): domain Bacteria; phylum Electryoneota; class B3-LCP; order B3-LCP; family B3-LCP; genus JAPKYS01. The sequence continues at coordinate 13,441 of JAPKYS010000011.1, forward strand.
ACTGGCTAACGAAGACAGTGAGATTAGAAATGAGAACAGGGAGATTAAATATACTGTTCTCCTTTTTTTTGAGTTTGAGAGATTCATACTTGCCTCATGGTAGTCTGGGTTTTACTAGAAACGAATCTAAATCGACTTGAAAATATCGATTTTGAGGAATTGTGTCTCTGGCGGTTTTAGTCATAATTGAATTAACATTTATAGTATCGTGTCTAAAATCCACCATGTGTCCTATTTCGTGGCCAGCGACGTGAAGCTGCCAGAGCCGAAAAAGCAAGGCAGACCCGGTTAGTCTGCCGTAGAATTGACATGTGATAAAAAACTTCTGTTCGCCTACTCCGTCGGATAGTCCACGGATCGCCATTCTTCACGCTTCTTTATCAATTCCAATCGTTTCTGCATGGTTGTCAGAAGATACCGTTCATTGCCGAGAGTGACGGTCAGTGAATCAGGTGGTGGTGGATTTTGGAGTAAATCGATGCCTTTTTGAGCATAAAGTTCAGCGTCCTCAAATCGTTGCAAGCGCCATAGTGCATCGGTAATCTTTCTTGTGGCGATAAAATTTGCTGAATCCAGTTGGAGTATCCGTTTGCAAAAATCAATCGAACTCTGCAAATTCCCCAAGTCGTACTGGTTTTCTGCCTGAATGATATAAAAATAAATCGAATCGAGTCGATTATCGAGTGTTGTTTTTAGTTTAAACGTGTCAATCCTACTTTGGAAGATAGTCAGCGCAATACTGGTGTCTTTATAAGCAACAGCAGAGTTATCATAAATATATTGAAATTCCACGATCCGAGGTTCAAGTTTGGCTAAATTGTCCCACAGACAATCAATATACACGCCAACGGAACCGTCAGGGGGTAAATAATTAATCTGGCCATATGACGGAAGCTTTTCATTATTGGAAAATGCAATACTCTCGGTTATTTGTATGGGAACGATACTCTGGACATGTGTGCTGTCACCACGGTATGAGTATGCCAAGTGTAAATACTGAAGCAAGGGTTGACCAATCGGAGCCAATTTAAGAGTATCCGTGGTGATATTTTTAATCGAAAAAACGCCAGTGAGATTCTGTTGTGGAAAAATATTTGTGAGATTGAGCCAGCCATAGTAACCGGCATCTTGGCTGGGAATAAGGTGAGGAGGGATTTCGGAAGCATAATTAATTTGAAGAGCGGTTCTGCAGTGTACTTTTTCAGGTACTTGTGAATGGAGCAATCCTTGATGGGTGAACAGCATTAACATGAAAATGCTGGCTAATCGATTCGGGTATCTGGCGTTTGAGTTCATCTTTTACTCCTTTAGAAAATGCGCGGTTTTACTAGGAATGAATCCAGATCAGCCTGATGGTATTGAGTCGGTGGGTTTGAGAAATTCCTTAAAGTATCTGTCATTATTGAGGTAGAATCATCACTTTCACCGAAGTTCACACAATGACCTATCTCGTGGCCTGTATTATGCTTCCAGCAAAGTGTATCTGCTGGAAAATCTAGGGTATCACTATCACGATGCGGTGGTGTCCAGTATTGTATTCTTTTCATGTAAACAACACCACACGCTGTTGTTTTGGGAATCGAATACCCAAGATTTTTGACATGACTTTGCGCTCCGATTGCTTTGTTGGTATCACCTGGTGACCAGCTCCAATCTCCTAATGCTATGACACAAGGATTATTCGTATGAGAATCGATGCGTTCACTAAGCCAATTTACAGATTTTCTAAATTCATCCGTTCTTGAAAATCGAAATAAACTGGGGACAAAGTAGTTATACATTTCAGTTGAGTCTATAAAATGAGCGAGTCCTGGTCCAATTGAATCTGCGTAACCCAAACCAACATTAAATGAGTCGATGTCGCTATACACAAAAAAATCCTTCTTCCATGGACTCGTCCTTGTATGTTTTCCCCGGCAGTAAAACCCGCGATACTCTTCGAAGGTATTCAAGTAATCACCTAAATCGGAAGCTAACACCCCGTGAATGTAATCGTCCAAGTCCTGTGTCGCTTCGATCTGGCTGATGATGGTAATCGTATCCGGGCACAGCGTATCCGCTAACATCAGCCCCTTCCAGTAATCTGCCATCCCGCATTTGGTGTAAGGCGGATTATCCTCATCGATGGGGATGGTGCTGTAGCTGACCCAGGTCGTATCCCTTCGCTGGTATTTCGTCAGGTTGTACCACCAATTGGTCGATTCGCTCTGTGCTTCGATGAGAATGTCTCCATGAGCGCCGAAATCGTAGCTGCTGACCACAATCGAGATGGTGTCGCCATCGTCTATCGTCCTATTGGTTTGTCCATAAAAAGCGCAGCGACGTGCTGTCGGGTCTGTAGTTCATGGCAGCGCCGTCGTACCAGGAAATGTTCTGCAACACCCAGCGTAATTTGTAGGACTGCGGTGGATCGTTGGTGGTAAAGAAAGCCTTTAACGTGACCTTAAATTCGTCGTAGTTGGGAAGCCCCGTCTCATCAATGTAACCCTCGATGACCGGTAACCAGTTCCAATCACAGGGTTGAGCGATGGTGATTTCCTGAATATGAGGTAATCCGAAATCGAAAGTCACGGTATCCGTGTCGAACTCGCCCAACTGCTCAATGCCGTTCCAAAGCTCCTCATTGGTGTAAAAAATCGGCAATCCTATAAAAGCTCCGGTGCGAAACAGGAAAGTCCCAGGGTCGGTGAAGAGAAAAGACCAATCTGTCGTGCCATAGATCACTCTGCAATGGTAGGTCGTATCATATCGCTCAGGTCGGTGTGGGGTAGATGGGAGGAAGGGGATCGATTCTTTTTATGGTCTAGGAGTAGCCGTTGGCATGATGCTGATCCGGGATGAACATGTAATACTCGAAAGAGATCGTATAGCTGATGTTGCGGTAATACCATTCGCGGAGTTCTGGGGCGGTGCTGAAGAACGTTCTGGTTATGTCGAAGTGGCTCTGAGCAGATGCTGGCAGACTGATTGCGCATAAGAATAAGAAACAGATGGATTTTAGAACTTGTAGGATTTTCATATTTTATCCCTATTGTCAATTTATAGTACTGTTCAAT
>JAPKYS010000053.1 GCA_026394195.1 bacterium
GATAATCCCATGGGTGACAGACAAAGTTCGCCCAGAGTGATGGCGGCGTAGGAATTGATCAACCACCAGGGGCTGACCTTGCCAAAGTTTCCTCCGGCGAAAGCGGCAAATACCATGATGGCATAGGCAGCCGCCGTGAGCAGCATACCGATGCCCAGCTTGGAGGCGGTGGAGGGCTCCAGTCGGCGTCTCCGCATTACATTCCAGAAGACCACGATCAGCGGGGTAAAGAGCAGGATGAAGGCCGGATTGACGGATTGGAAGATTTCGGGATTTAAGGTGGTACGGGTGGCATTTTCAGCCCAGAAGGTGAGGGTTAAGCCGTTTTGGTGAAATGCCATCCAGAAAAAGATGACCACGCCGAAGATGGTCAGCAGCGCCAGTACGCGTTTCTTAGCCTGGACTGGAGATAATTCCACTTCCCTGGCGGCGGATCCTGCTGCCTGCAAGTTAATATTATCACCGGCGCGAACGTGTTTTTGAAAGATGTTAAAGGTCAGGAGTGAGAGTATCATCCCAACTCCAGCCGCGGCAAAGGCGTAATGCCAGCCGTAGATGGGGTGCAGGTTTCGTAAATATGAAGCGACCAGGGGCGAGATGAAGGCTCCGAGGTTGATACCCATATAGAAAATATTGTAGGCGTCATCCTTCTTCTCCGGCATTTCGCGGTACAGGTTCCCCAGCATGGTGGAGATGTTGGGCTTGAATAATCCATTCCCTATCATCAAGCAGCAGAGCGCGCTGAAGAAGAAGGGTAGAGGACGAAAAGCCAACAGAAAATGACCCGCCATCATGAACAGACCTCCCATGATGATGGTCTTGCGGATGCCGAAAAGTCGATCAGCTAACAAGCCGCCGATTACGGGCGTGAAATAAACCAATCCGATATAGAGCCCATAAAGCTGTCCGGTCTTGAAGGTCGAAAAGCCCAGCCCGCCGTTTTGCAGGGTTTCATGCATGTATAAAGCCAAAATGGAAAGCATGCAGTAGAAACTGAACCGCTCCCACATTTCCGTGAAGAACAGTACCGGCAGACCTTTAGGGTGACGTTTTTTGTTGATGGGGTCAGACGCTGTTTTCATGGGCGACTCCAAGGCATTATTATAAGAATAGGGCGGGGGTTATCCCCGCCCTATCGGTAGAGCGGTCTGGTTAACTACCGCTGAGTTAGGTCGTTTTGGACAACTGATCCAATTCGTTTACCATGTTGGAGAACCATTTCACGAACGCCTCGATGGGCGCTGGAGTCGTCATGTCAACGCCGGCATCCTTTAGCAACTCGACGGGGTGCTTGGAACTGCCACTTTGCAGATAGGTAATGTAGCGATCCCGAGCGCCTTTCTTGGCCTTGTCACCGCCAGCTTCAGCCATGATATCTGAGGCTAAGGCAATGGCAGCGGCGTAGCTGGTGGCATAGCTGTAGACGTAGTAGCTGCGATAGAAATGGGGGATATACATCCATTCAACGGCTGACAAGTCCGTGAAATCCATTGCAGGACCCTGCCAGGTTTTGTAGAGATTGAGGTAAATGTCGCTCAGCGCCTCAGATGTGATCGGTTCGCCGGCTTCACCCAACTTGTTGACTTCCCATTCCCAGGACGCAAACATCGTCTGGCGATAGAAGGTATCGCGAGCGCCGCTGATGTTATTTTCCAGCAGAGCCATCAGTTTTTGCTTGGCGACCTTCTTCGCATCACCTTTAGCTTTTTGATATGTAGCACGAGCCTCGTCTAACGCCTTCTGATTGAAGATGGCTTCATTGGTCGTTGACGCCACTTCGGCGTTGAAAATGGCGTAATCCTTATTCGGGAAAGCCTGAGTCTTTTCAGAGTAGTAGCTGTGCATGGAGTGCCCAACTTCATGAGCAATAGTGCTGACGTCGTCGATGTTCAGCCCTTTGTCAACGTCGAAATTGTAGAGCATATAGGGGTGGATACCATAACAGCCGCTCGAATAAGCTCCACCACGTTTGCTCTGGCTGGTGTAAACGTCAACCCAGCCGCTGCCCGGATTTAACCCTTTGGTGATGTCAGCGTTAAATTGGGGACCGAGCACTTTCAGAGCATCGGTAACCATCGCCACACCCTGTTCCCAGGTGTAGCGATCTTCGGGCAGGTCGATAACACTGGCGTAATAGTCCCAGTGGCGCAGCGTGTCAACACCCATCAAGCGTTTGCGTACTTCGTTGTACTTGTGCAGAGGAGCGGTGTTCTTCTTGGTTGTTTCCACCAGGTTGATGTAGACCTGTTCTGGGATGAAATTTCCGGAAAGAGCGGCTTGAAGAGTGGTTTCGTATTTGCGGGCTCTGGTGAAGTAGACGTTTTTCTGCACGTTACCGTTCATCAGCGCTGCCATAGTGTTCCCGAACTGCTTATAACCGCTGAAGAGGGTGTTGAAGAAATCACGGCGGATGCGGCGGTCAGGGTTGGTGCGCCAGGATACCCAGGCTGCATCGTTAACAACGATCGAATCTCCCTTTTCATCCAGAATGGATGGCCAGCGCATGTCAACGTCGGTTAATTTCCCGTAAGTTTCGGAGGGAGCGCCTACCACGTTGCCTGACAGGGCCAGAATTCTTTCTTCCGGTTCCGTAAGAACGTGTTCCTGTTTGGCATAGAGGTCATCGTAGGATTTACGGTAGGCTTCGAGTTCCTTGTTGCTTTCGATGTACTTATGCATCGTAGCCTGCGGAATCTGCAGAATTTCAGGATCAACCCAAGCCAACGCCTGTCCATATTCAACGGCTAACATCTGCATCTGTTGATCACGTCCGGACCAGTCCGGATTTGCCAGATCTACATCAGCATTGAAATTCACATAGGTCCAGGCTCTCTCGAATTTCTTCCAGGCATCCTCGCTGATCTTGTTGAAATCGATCAGCGCCTGCGCCGGATTGGTTGCCTTATCACCGGCAAAGCTGCCTTTAAAGGCTGCCAGCTTATCAACGCCTGCTTTAAGCGCATCGAAATCCTTCTGCCAGGCTTCGAGATTTGCGTAGATGTGGCTGGGTTGCCATTTGTATTTATCAGGTATGTCACTGCGCGTTTTGGCTCCTTTGCCAAACGCATTCAATGACAGCGCCAAGATGCACAGAAGGCAAATTGCCCATTTCCAGGTTTTCATTTCCTTCCCTTCAATTAATTTTAAGTCGATTGGTTGTATGTTTCGTCTGATTGTACTGTCGGTATTAATGCCGCCGATGGGTTCCTTAAGCGATATTTCATTAAATATAATGTCTAATGACCCTTTTGTCAACGTAAATTTACACCGTATCCTGAAAAAGATCACAGAACACAGGATCTTCATGGTTTAGGCAATTTCTCCGAAATAATGCAACGCAACAGCATATGTAAGCGTAAAATCTTAAAGGAAAACGGTCTCTGATGATTAAAAAGGCATCTTTCCCGGACCCAAGGTCATGTGAATTTCTGCGCCTTTGGATATTAGACCCAGGCTGATTGCATTTAGTTGCCTTCCCATCGACTGATTGGTGAAAAATGGTCAAAGAACCTGCACCAACGAGAGCGAAGATCCACATCGGCACCTCATCTTTTTCGGAAAAGGACTGGGTGGGATCATTCTATCCCCTTGGTACGCCGCAAACCGAATTCCTCTCAGTATACGCTCAACACTTCAGCACCGTGGAGATTGACTCGACGTACTACGGTATCCCCAGCGCCAGGACGGTGGATAACTGGGCAGCCAGAACACCGGAGACATTTCTATTTGCCCTTAAATTCCCCAGATCGATCGTGCACGGCGGTGAAGCTGCAAGACCGGACGCTAAAAAAATTCTGGTACCCGCCTTGACCTATCCGGTGCGCGACCGCTTTTTGGAGGTCGCTGGGCGGCTGGGCGCACGGCTGGGGCCGCTGGTGTTACAGTTTCCTTATTTTTCTAAAGACGTCTATCCCGACGCTCGGTGGTTCTACGACAGATTGGAACAGTTTCTGCGCGACCTGCCGCAAGAGTATCGCTATGGAGTCGAGATTCGGAACAAAGACTGGTTAAAACCCGAGCTTGCAGATCTGTTCCGGACTTATCATGCCGCCGTGGTTTTGTCGGATTACATGTATATGCCCTTGGCTGAAGAGATTGAGAAATACTTAAGTCCCGCGACCACCGATTTTGGCTACGTCCGTTTAATCGGCAATCGGAAGGAAATCGAAGCGGTCACAATGCAGTGGAATCGAGAAGTGATAGATCGTTCGAGTCGATTGGATCGCTGGGCTGATTTCCTGAATCACTTAGCGCAACAGGTTGATAATATTTACGTTTATGTCAATAATCATTACGCGGGATACGCGCCCGGTACGGTGCGGAGGCTGCAGGAACGAATCACCGGAGCAAGTAGTATTTGATAGAAATACAGAACACCCAAAAAAGCCGAACAATCTGGAGTAGCCATGGCTCAGAATTTAGTCGAAAAAATTGCGCAAAAATACGCGGTCGGTCTGGATAAGGGGCAGTTGGTGCGAGCCGGGGATTACCTTTCCATCCGCCCGGCGCACGTGATGACCCACGACAATACCGGAGCGGTCATACCGAAATTTCGCAGCATAGGAGCAGCAAAAATTTTAGATCCCCGGCAGGTGGTTGTAACGCTCGACCATAACGTACAAGATAAATCTGAAGATAACCTTAAAAAATACGCCAAGATCGAAGCCTTTGCGAAACAGATGGGAGTCGATTTCTACCCTGCCGGACGTGGAATCGGGCATCAGATCATGTGCGAGGATGGCTACGCCTGGCCCGGGACGCTGGCAGTTGCTTCCGATAGTCACTCGAATATGTACGGCGGGTTAGGCTGCCTGGGAACACCGGTGGTCAGGACGGACGCGGCGGCGATCTGGGCGACCGGGCGTACCTGGTGGCAAGTTCCTCCGGTAGCCAGGGTAACGTTAAAGGGAAGCCTCAAGCCGGGTGTCACCGGCAAGGACGTCATCATCACCCTCTGCGGGATATTTAACCATGATGAGGTGTTGAATCACGCGATCGAATTTATTGGTGACGGCATCCAGAGTTTGAGTATCGATGAGAGGTTGACTATTGCGAATATGACCACCGAATGGGGAGCTCTGGCAGGTGTCTTTCCCATCGACGGAATCCTGATCTCCTGGCTGTCGAAACGCGCAGACTACATCGCCCGGCGAGGTCTGGCCGGAGTGCCATCGGACGCTGATGGCAAGGGGACGCATCCCCGGGTCAATCCATCGCGCATCGAACAACTTCAGCAGGAGAAATTATCGGCAGATTCCAATGCCGACTATGCCAAAGAGCTTATCCTGCATATGGATACCGTGCAACCGCATGTTTCCGGACCCAACAGCGTCAAAGTCATGACTTCCATCCCTGAGATTCGCAATAAGAACATCAAAATCCACAAGGCTTACCTGCTTTCCTGCGTGAACGGCAGAGTGAACGATCTGGCTGAAGCCGCAACCATCATGAAGGGCCAAAAGGTCGCTGCTGGAGTCGAGCTCTACATTGCTGCGGCATCGAGCGAGGTAGAGGCTGAAAGTGAAAAGCGTGGAGACTGGCAGGTCTTAGTGGGTGCCGGAGCCATCGCCCTGCCGCCGGGCTGCGGCGCCTGCATTGGGCTTGGTGCCGGGTTGCTCCAGGATGGGGAGGTGGGGATTTCTGCCACCAACCGCAACTTCAAGGGGCGGATGGGATCGCGCAATGCGGATGCCTACCTGGCTTCTCCCGCTGTGGTTGCAGCCTCGGCAATCGCCGGAATTATCGATTATCCCGGTATCTTGGATCTAACCTTACCCAAAGGTGACATGACCCGAGCTGAAGGCAGCGCCAAAGCCGCTGGCGAAGTCCGCATCCTGCCTGAATTTCCGCCGATCATTGAGGGTGAGCTCATCTTCTGCCATCAGGACAATCTGAATACCGACGGGATCTTCCCCGGCAAGTACACCTACATCGACGACTTCACACCCCAACAGCAAGCCGGTGTGGTGATGGAAAACTACGATTCGGAATTTGGAAAAATCGTCAAGGCAGGCGATATCCTGGTGGGAGGATTCAACTTCGGATCGGGGAGCTCGCGGGAACAGGCAGCCACAGCATTAAAATACCGAGGTCTCAGACTGGTTATAGCCGGATCTTTTTCAGAAACTTACAAGCGGAATGCTCTGAACAATGGTTATCTGGTCATTGACGCTCCCCAGTTAGTTGAAGATTTGAAAAGCCGCTTCGGCAAAGAAAAATTGACCGTTAAAACCGGAATTACCGGCAAAATCGACTTTCGCAAGTCCCAGTTAGCAGCCGACGGGAAGAACTACGCCATCGGACCGGTCGGACCTGCCGCTCAGGAGTTGATCATCCTGGGAGGATTGGAAAATTGGGTGAAAGCGAATATAAAATCATAGATTGCTGTTGACGATTTGAAAAGGTGAACTTATGGAAAAATCCCTCTCTCGGCAGATGTCGGAATTTGCCGTCGGGTTAAAATATCAGGACCTGCCCGATGAAGTCGTTTTAGCGGCAAAACGCTTCCTGTATGATTCTATCGGCTGCGCTTTCGGAGCTTACCATACTCGTGATGCCAATATCCTGCGCGACCTCTATCGGGATATGGGCGGCAAACCAGAAGCGACGGTCATTGCCTTCGGGGATCAGATTCCAGCCGTAAACGCTGCGCTGATTAATTCCCTGATGGTTCGAGCGCTGGATTTCAATGATATCTACTGGAAAGAGGACCCATCGCACCCTTCAGATCTGATTCCAGCAGCTTTGGCGGTCGGTGAAAAAATGGATGCTTCGATGAAAGCGGTCATCATCGCCATCGTCCTGGGATATGAATTCGAGCAGCGACTTTGCGAGTTCGCCGTCCCCGGCATCCGTGAACGAAAATGGCACCACGCCACGCTGACTCAGTTCGTTTCGCCGATCGTAGCCGGAAAAATGCTGGACCTGACGGTCGATCAGATGGTCAACGCCATCGGGATCAGCGGGTCGCACAATCATACCATCGGCTGTCCCACCGCCGGGCCATTGACCATGATGAAGAATACAGTCGATCCTATGGCGGTGCAGTCCGGAGTTCTTGCGGCTCTGATGGCGCAGCAGGGTTATACCGGCACCGAGAAAGTCTTTGAAGGAAAAGAAGGCATCATGGACGTTTTCGGGCCTGATTGGGATGTAGATAAATTGGTCGGGGGTTTGGGTGGACGATATAAAATCTCCGATTGCAGTATGAAAGCCTTCCCCACGGAAGCGCTTACGCACACGCATATCTCTGCAACTCTAAAAGTAATAACCGAGAATAATATCAACTACGACCAGATTGTTGAAGTGGAGGTGACGACCATCGCCCGAGCCTGCGACATCCTCTTCGATCCGCACAAATTCAGGCCGGAATCACGGGAAACCGCCGATCACTCACTGCCCTACTGTCTGGCAGCAGCAATCGTCGATAAGCAGGTAACCACCGCTTCCTTTTTACCGGAGAAAATGAAGGATGCGCGGATCTGGTCGGTGATCGATCTGATCAAGGGAAAGGCTTCGGATGAATTCGAGCAGATGTTCCCTGCCAAACAACCGTCTCGGGTCACCATTAAGACGAAGGATGGCAGAAGTTTTTCAGCCTACCTGGAATACCCCAAAGGAGACCCACGGGAACCGATGACGGAAAACGATTTGGACGTCAAATTTAGGGCGCTCTCGGCAAATCTGCTATCCAAAGATCGTCAGGAAGGCATCAAGAAGCTTATCTATGAATGCGAAAAAGTTACAGCACGTGACTTTATGAAGAACCTGGTAATTTAAATTCTTTAAGTTTCCAATAGCAAGAGGCGCACAGATCGTGCGCCTCTTGTTGTTTTACTCGATTGCTCTTCTCAAAGTCGCCTCCTGAAGGCTGCCCTGCAGGAAAGCGTCTTGCGATTAGAGCGATGTGGTCATTTACTTCATCAGTACCATCTTAGCGGAGGTAACCTGACCGCCGGAGGTCAGACGGTAGATGTAGATACCCGATGCGAGGTGAGAAGCATCGAAGCTGACACTCTGGATGCCGGCATTGCGATAACCATTCACCAAGGTTGCCACTTCACGACCGCTGACGTCATAAACGGTCAACTGAACGTTGCCGGCGTTAACCAGCGAGAAGTTGATCGACGTAGTCGGGTTGAAGGGGTTCGGGTAGTTGCCCAGCAGAGCAAACTCGGTTGGAGCCGTCACGTCAGTGGCGTACTCATCGAAGAAGTTGCCGTAGCAATTGTTGTCACCAACCCACGGACCACCGTCAGCAGTCGCGTTCTTCGTGAAGGTGAAGAAGCTGCTGTCCTGGATGGTGCTGGGGTAGGTGCCGATGTAGGAGATGTAGGTGTTGGTGCCGGCGGGGATTGAAGCCGCGACGTTCTGATTCAGAACGCGTGACGGGCTGGCGCCGCCTGGCAGGGTCCGACTGATCGGTCCGAACACCTGAATGTACGCACCTGATTGAGTCTTGATCTTGTTCCAAATTGAGAAGGTTTGCGGTATAGTGGTCAGGTTGTGTGCATTGATGTTGTAAGTGAAGCTGCCACCTTGCGCTGGAATCACAACCGGCGGGTTAACCGCCGAAATAGTGATGTCCATTGCTGGTGGAACCGCTCCAGCCGGAGCAAACATCGCCCGGATGAAGAAATCATAGTCGGCTGGGACGATACTGCCACTGAAGTTGGAGTAGAAGTGGCCTGCGCCATGAATGATGTCGTCACCGGTGATGGGTGCACTGGTCAGAGAAGTTTCTTCAAACCATACCCAGAAATCATGATTAGCGTTCTGGAGGTAGGCACAGCCAGTGATCGGGAAGTTCTGCCAGTTCGGCGAAACCTGGGTTACGTTGAAGTCCTGCCTGAAAACTTCAGTACCCGGCAAGTTCGGGTTTGTGCCGGTCTGGTAGATGTGGATACGGATCGGGCCAGCGGTCTGGAACATACCCTTCAGGTAGCGGGCGTTCATGTTGAAGTTGATGCCGTCAGCAACGGGGGTAAACTTCACATAAGCGCCTTCAGCTGGATCGAAGTTGAAGTAGTAGAAGTCTTCGTAGCTGTACTGACGGTTGTCATAACCGAATTCCAACGAGTCAGCTGCCGTCAACACCACGGTACCGGCTTTGGCGGTATCGTTGGCCAGATTCTGATCGCCGCTCAGCTGTGTGTAGCTATCAAAGAAGTAGCTACCTACATTAGGAGTAACCCAGTTGAAGGTCTTGGTGACATGACCCTGGAAAGGAATGCTTGCCCAGGGGATCAATGGATTTCCCGTACCACCGTTGACACGCCAGAAGGCGGGAACGGCTGATTGGGCGATTGAGCCGTAGTTCCAGAGTTCGACTGAGCCACGGACCGTGTCAAAACGAACTGTGGTTGGGAACGGAACGTGCAACTTCTGCGCTCCAACATCGTTGTTCAGCAGGGTTTCGGTGTAGACTTCGAAATCGTCGATGTGGAGACCGGTGCCGATGCCGCCGTTGTCATCAAGATCTGTGATGACCTTGAAGCGCAATTTGACTTGCTGACCGGCAAATGCATTCAAAGCCATCTGGATGTTGCCGTTGAAGGGATTACCCGGCACATATTGTTCCCATCCAACCAGCGCGCCGCCGGGACGATTGGTGTCGCCGTAATCGTAGAACACCTGAGTCCAGGCTACACCGTTGGTGGAGGATTCCACACTGTAGTAGTCTTCGAGGGTGTTGTTGCCGTCGCCATCGAAATCCAACATATCGCACCACAGCCAGAAGCGGAAACGAACGTCGAAACCGGTCGGGATGCTGATATACGGGGAAACCAGGGCGTCTTGCAGACCGTAGTGACCACCATGGTTATTTATCATGGCATGAGTGGGACTGTGATAGCTGGCGGTGCTAAGTGCCCAGTAGTCGCCGGAAACACCGCCGGCATCGAAGGTCAGCGGACCGGGAATGGCGATACCGTCAGCATTGTTGGACAGCAGCGTGGTGGTGCCGGCTGTAACCGTAATGTTATCCACGAAGAATCCCCACATGGTGGGATCATCAATGGTGCAGTAGGCGGGGTCGCTGCACATGGCGAAGCGCAGCTTGACATTGGACTGATTGGCTAATGCGGCCAGATTGAAGCTGGCAGGTACCCAACCGCCGGAGCTTCCACCCCAGCCTGCGATACCGGGACCCATGCCCCACTCATCGCCAAAACTGTAAAGATTCTGGCAATTATAAGCCGGGGAAGTCGGGGTAATGACGGTCCAGGTTGTGCCACCGTTGGTCGATGCCCAAACATTACATCCATCCCAACCATCATACGGTGGCGGTTCACCACCGGGGGTCTCGACGAAACGCCACATCTGGAAGTTCAGGACGGCGTTGCTGATACCGGTGAAGTTGAGAGCGGGGGTAACCAGGTACTGCAGCCAGTGGTTGTCGTAGCCACCGATTATGGTGTCCGCGCACCACCAGGAATTCGTACCCTGATAACCATTGAAGTCGTCGGTGTGCCATTTGAAACCGGGATTGGTTGCGTCCATGGTGGTCCATCCACCCATACCGGTTTCAAAGTTTTGCAGATACAGGGTTGAGTCGGTCGCATCAGTCGCGTGATTGACAGAACCGTTCGGAACGGTAACTGTCTGCGGACTGTGCATGATGACCGGCTTGGCGCTGACCTGGAATGCCAGGACCAGACTTAAACAGACCAAAACCCATAATGTTTTCTTCATCATAGCGCTTCTCCTTTGGTTTGATGTTTGTGAGCTGGTTGTAAGACAGTGTAATTGCCCTTCCCCTGCCCCAGATCTATGAGGTAAGAGGTGAGCATTATCTGACCTGGTGAAGAAACGTCCGAACTTATCCAAGAATTTGCTTGACGTTCGGATCCTTTCGCCCGCCTCGATAACGCTCCTTTGAGTTTTCTTTACGCGAGTAGTAAAATATACGAATTTAAATCCAAAATGTCAAGTAAAATGTTCGTTTTCAAGAATTTTTTTTGCAAAGGTGACTTTATTATTGTCTCAATTCTAATCAAAAAATTTACAACAATATACTTTCAATTAACCTGCTTTTCGGGCAACCAAACCGATAGAAGCAGGTAAAACCCGAATGGGCGGATGACTTAATCCGCCCATTCGGCAGAGGTGTTGACGGGGAGGACTGTAATATCCCTCAAAGGTCGATTATTTCAGCAGGACCAATTTTTGAGTGGATTGGTTATGCCCTGCTTCACATCGTGCAAGATATATGCCAGAAGGCAAGTTATTCGCTTCGAAAACCACTTCATGCCTCCCCGCGTCTCGCCAACCGTGCAATAAATCTGCGATTTTACGACCATTTACATCGTAGATCGCGAGCGTGACCAGGGCTGGTTCGGGCAAATTGAGGGTCAGAGTCGTGCTGGGATTGAAAGGGTTCGGTGATGCAGTCTCCAGACTGTAGTTTTGGGGGCAGGGAATAGAAGCATGCTGCAACGGAAGCCATCCGTCCAGGGGTTCACCATAGTTGGCCCAATCTCCGGTAACCATTGGTCCGTCTCCAGTGGTGGTCTTTTCAAAGGGAAAGCTGTCATGTGTCCAGATGCTGTCGGGGTACAAACCAACATAGCCGTTGAAGATATAGATGCCGGGGGGTGATATACCGAGGACAACCTGTGTGCGATGGCGTATGAGGTTCGCATTGGCGGGCAGTGAGAATTCGTCAGGGCCCATTACCGGACCGAAAACGCTGCTGTCCGGCATCAGGATGTTACACCAGATCTGTCCGGTGAAAGGGCTTTCGCCATTCTGGATATCGAAGTTGTAGCTGAAGCTCCCACCCACGCGTGGTATCTGGATAGGTGGATTGATTGGAATCAGAGTCAGATCGATGTCATGCAAGGGTCCCAGATTGTTGAACAGGTAGAGCCCTCCTGATTCACAACCGACCAGCAGATCCACCCTGCCGTCATCATTCAGATCGGCGAAGACCGGTGCGGAGTCGTCGCCGAAATCCCAATCATTCCATGGGCTGACAGGCGCAGCCCAGACCGACTGGTAGGGACCCCCAATGTTAGTGTAGAGGTTGAGCCATCCGGTTATATTGCCGCAGCCGATGACCATGTCTGAGTCACCGTCGGCGTCGATATCAGTAAAAAACGGCGTCGAGTAGTTGCCCACGTCGATCGCGGGGATGTTTCCGAGGTCCTGCCAGACGGGATCGACCAAGGAACCAACTCTGCGGAGGTAACGAACCGCTCCTGATTCCGAACCCACGAAGAGATCCAGGTCACCATCACCATCGAGGTCAGCGAAAGCGGGACTCGCATTATTTCCAACGTCCACCCCAGTGTAATTGAGTACGGGAGCAACCCATACAGGCGCTTGCGGAGTACCGGAATTACGATAGTAAGCAAGGGTGCCGTTAGCCAGGCCTATCAGCAGGTCGAGGTCGCCGTCATTGTCGATATCGTTGAAGACCAGTGATTCGTCGCCGCTGAAGTTGATATTGGCATAGTTATCGGCCACACGATGCCAGGCAGCAGAATCAGGGGTGCCGATATTCTCCAGATAGGTGATTCCCCAGCGATGCCTGCCGATGAAGAGGTCGAGGTCGCCGTCATCGTCTATGTCAGCCAGCGCAGGTTTCGATAGCAAGCCAACGTCGAAATAGGCCAGCGTGTTCTGGGAGAATTCGAAACGCGGATGGGCTGCATTGCCGGTGTTGTTCCAGACGTCGAGGTTCCCGTCCGATTCGCCGGAGATCAGGTCCAGATCGTTGTCACCGTCCAGATCCCAGAAGGTGGGGACACCGTTGTGATTGGCGCTGCCCAGAATTCCCATATTGGTGTAGGACGGGGAAGGGGCAGGTCCATTGTTCCGGTAGTAATAGATATCTCCGGCCAGAGCCGACATAATCACGTCCTGGAGGCTGTCGGCATTAAGGTCGAAAACGCAGACAGAGGATTTCATCGTCAGGTTGATCCCCTGATAGAATTGCGTTTGATAACTCCAACTGGGGTTACCGGGTTGTCCGACATTCTTAAAAAAAACTGCACCACCGCTGTTGTTTCCAACCAGTAGATCGGCGAGACCATCACTATCTACGTCCTTGAAGAACGGTATGGCGTGGAAAGGGACGCGCAGGTTGGCGTAGGTCGAGCTGACCAGAGTCCATACAGGAGCTGAGGGTGTGCCGTCATTGCGGTAGAAGGCGATGACCCCAGATTCATTACCAACAAAGAGGTCGAGGTCACCATCGAGGTCAATATCCCAGAAGGCTGGTGCGGCGTGCTTGCCGACGTCGATCGAATCCAGGGCGGTGGTTATACACTGCCAATTGGCAGGATTACCGCCTAAATTTTCAAATACATCGATATAGCCATCATGTTCACCAACGTACAGCTCACCAGCACCATCGTTATCCAAATCAGCAAGTACAGGCTTTGAGTAGTCCATTCCACCATGGTAGAATGCCATCTGAGTGCCTTCCAGATACCCCGGTATTTGGCGTTCCCATACCAACCCTTGCGGGTAAGCTGCCGGGGGAATCGCCACCATGAGGCAAAGCAGCAACAGGATTCCAGCGCTCTTCCAACGCGTCATTTGCTTCTCCTTTTGACTTATTGCACGGTCGCTTCTACAATATAACAAAAAAAATGGGCAAATTCAAGTAAAAAAAGTGTTAAACCCATTTTTTAATATTAAACGTTATTTATATTGAATTTAGCTTGCTTTTTCAATTCCCCCTTCGCTTACTCTATCCGCTTTGAGGGGCACATCATTGCGTACCCCTCAGAGCAACGATCGTGAGTCAATAGATTTCTCGCTCTCTATTTCTTGACTCGTTTGGCGATTTCAGCGACAGCTGCGATGGCTGCGTCAACATCCTCTTCGGTATTGAAAGCTCCGATCGAAAATCTCACCCCTCCGTGGATTTTGATGATCCCGATCTGGTCATGAACCAGTGGAGCACAATGTAAGCCAGTCCGAGTGGCAATAGAATAATCGACGTCCAGCATGATCCCGACGTCGCCTGCTTCCATTCCCAGGATGTTCATGGTTATCGTCGACAGATGGTTTTCCAGCACGTCGCAACCGTAGATTTCCACCCGGTCAATGTTACGGAATCCATCGATCAGGCGCTTGGCTAATTTCATCTCCTGATGATGAATATTCTGCAATCCCTGCTTGCTGATCCAATCTTGACCGGCGTAGAGCGACGCCACGCCGACCATATTCGGAGTACCGTATTCCATGCGGAAGGGATACTCTTCCAGATGATAGGGATAGGCAGATCGAACGCCGGTGCCACCGCTGCGAGTCTGTTTGATTTCAACATGCTTGCGAACGCATAGCCCTCCGATGCCGGTAAAACCCATCAGCGATTTATGACCGGTGAAAGCCAGGACGTCGATGTTCATTTCCTGCATGTTGATGGGTACGACACCTGCAGTCTGTGAAGTATCTGTCCCGAACAAGATTCCCTTATCTTTACAGATGGCTCCGATCTCTTTTAGGGGTTGGACGGTCCCCAGAACGTTGGAGCCATGGTTGATCATGACCAGCTTGGTATTTGACTTTATCGCTTTCTTGACGTCCTCCGGATCGATGTACCCTTGCGCATTGAAGCGAACGTAAGTCGCTTCAGCGCCGAAGTCGCGCACCATGTGATTGACGGGACGGATGACTGAATTATGTTCCAAATTGGTGGTGACGACATGGTCACCTTGTCCTACCAGCCCGTAGATGATTAAATTGAGAGCATCTGTGGCGTTGTAACCGAAACATAAACGTTCAGGATGGGTTTCGTCACCGCCGAAGAAGCGAGTTAGACGGCGGCGCAGATCCTCCACTATATTCCCGGCTTCGATCGCCATGTCAAAACCGCTGCGCCCCGGATTAACTCCGGTTTTTCTGTAGAAATCAAGTGCAAAATCGTAAACGCTCTCTGGTTTCGGCCAAGCAGTTGCCGCATTATCGAGGTAGATCAGTTTCTCCATTAACCTTCTCTCCACATATAGTTAGTTTGAATGACTATCTCACCCCCAAGGGGTGTAATAATTTAGCAAATTTTACTCGAATGGTCAAGCAAACAATTTGAAATATTCGCATAGGCAAATTTCAAATGCAGTTGAGGTCAACCTTATGTTTGGACCGAGCAACCGAGAGAGTCAATATCAATTTTTCCAAGAAAACCTTGCTTTGGGTGCAGAATTAATTTATATTGACTTTTCGTCTGCGCCCTTAGCTCAACTGGATAGAGCGTCTGGCTACGGACCAGAAGGTTGGGGGTTCGAATCCCTTAGGGCGTACCAAGGCATACTTGATTTGTACAGGGGCGGAAGCATCATCCGCCCCTGTTTGCTTTATATTTACTTCAGCAGCAATGCCTTACGAATCTGGGAAATTCCCGCGATTTCAAGCCGGTAGAAGTAAACGCCGGAAGCCAGCGAGGAAGCATCCCAGAGCGACTGGTGCGAACCTGCATTCTGCATTCCCAGATCGAAAACCTGCACCGCACGTCCACCCAGATCATAGATCGATATCCTGACGCTGCTGGCTTGAGCCAGCGCGTAGGATATCGTCGTGCTGGGATTGAACGGATTCGGCGCGTTCTGATAGAGAGCGATTTTATCCGGCAGTGTGCTCTTGGAGCCGGCTAATTCGATCTCTTCATCCCAACCGGTGCAACTCCAATCTCTGACTATGCCCGGCAAGTCCACGCCGCTCTTGCTGAAGCTGAAATGCCCCTCAGCCTTGACGACACCCATGGCGTACCCAAGAGTTCCGTGCATGACATATGATCCACCGGGTGAAGGCCCGGGTATCGCCTGGTTCAAGGTGCGAGTGACTGTCTGACCCGGATTGATGGTCAGGTTCTGACGCAGTAACTGCGGTTCGTCCAGGTTGCCGTTGGGCATGGTGATCCCAGTCCAGAAGTCGAGGTGTACCGGATTGGGCTCGCTGTTGTGAATCTGCACCCGGAAAACCAGGTTGCCACCGCCGGGGGGAATAACCGTCGATCCTTGCGGAGTCAACGTCACCGATACGTTCATCGGTTCGGCGATCAGATCCAGTGCATTGCGCGCCTGGATTATCCCCCAGCCCGATTCTTCGTCCCAGCCCGGCGCTTCGACGTCAAGGCAGGACCAGCGCAACACGTTATACAATGTGTTGACTTTCAACTGCGGAGCCTGCGACAACAGCAGCGCTCCGATGCCTGCTGCCTGTGGGCAGGCGGCTGAAGTTCCCAACCCACCTACGTATCCATGCGAACCCGCAGCGGGACCACCGTTGTTTTCATCGCAGACGCTGGCGACATGGCTTCCCCAAATCCATTCTGCGGTATTGATGCTCTGACCGTCATAATGCCCTCCGCCCGCCAGGCAATCCATCCACCCGCCATAGGTCGAGAAATAAGCCCTTTCATGACTCTGCGAGAAGCTCCCAACAGCGAAGCATTCGTCGTAGGCAGCAGGGTAAGTCATTTCGTTGTTGCCGGAATTTCCAGAAGCGCAGAAGACGGGAATTCCGTGGTTGTAGGCATTGATGATAGCATCGTGGAGTCCGGATATTTCTTGTCCGGCGATGCCCAGAGACATGCTGATCACGTCGGCGCCATTATCCACCGCCCAATTGACACCCATGGTCAGAACGGAGACGGAACCGAACATATAGTCCACCAGGTTGCCTTCGGGCGCCATGCAGCGCACCGGCATGATTTTCACGTTGAAGCCGGCGCCGGCAGTGCCCCAAGAGTTGTCAGTGGCAGCGGAGGCGCAGGATGCCGTCCAAGTGCCGTGGAACACTCCCAGATCGCAATCGGATGACGCTGAACCGAACATATCCAATCCATCTCCCGCCGATGGATCCGGAAGACCCCAGCCGTCATCGACGCCGTCATCGTGATGAACGTCCGGGTTGGAGTCCTGCTGTACTGGTAGAAAGATTTCCAGAAGCGTTCCATTTTTACCGCCGACGTAATCCCAGCCCCGCACTGTGTTATTGGGCCAGCGAGCGATATTTGCCTCAAGGTCGGGGTGGTCGGTATCGGTGCCGGTATCGATGATGGCGACGATGACGTCAGTCGATCCGTGAGTGACGTCCCATGCCGCCGGAAGCTGGACGTCGAAACTGGTCCACTGTTGTGGGTCCGGATAACCGGCTACGTGTTCACGATCCACAAAATAAGGATCATTGGGGGTATAGTCCAGATCGAATAGCTGCAAGAAGTAATCAAATTCCACTTTCTCGACTGAAGGATTATTCCTTAGAGTGGCAGCTTTGTAGGATGCAGTGGCTTTGGCGATATCCAGAAGACGTTGGATGTTGCCGACGTCCCGCAACTGAACGTACTGTTTCATTTCAGCATAGTTGATCCCCATGTCAAAGCGAATCAGCCGCCAGTTGATCTGCCCGTAATCGTATTCGACATAACCTCCGATCTGGTCTGCTGCAGCGTTCACTTCACCGTCAGACACATTCGGACGAAATTTTACCATGATGTGGGAAGGATTAAAGGGCAGGTCGAATTGAGGAGTTGCCGTTTGGGACAACGACCTTAAGGGGTAAGCGATCACAGTATTGAGCGCAGTGAATGCTGAAAGCAAGCAGCACAGCGTAAAAAGCAACGCGATTTTTCTCATCGTTTGCCTCCGTTTGATGATGGATAGTTTGAAAATTTGGACGTTCAAGCAGATCAGAGGCGAGCAGCGGGTTGAGCTTGGGAAAGTTGAACGGTAGGATAAAGAAAACTCAGAACATCAAAGCAACAAGGGTAACAATAAATGTTGCCGGCATCGTATTGTCAGTGACCCGCGTCACATCCGCAATTTATCGACGTCACCAGGATGGTTCTTCCGGGATAGTAATATAATAAATTTCCGGTCTCATGTCAAGCACTAAGATTCATCTTCGATACATCAAAGCACCTCGAACTTCAGGCGAAAATCAGAGTAACCAGTGAAATTTTTCTGCTGATCTATTCAAGATTATACTGAATTTACCGATATAAGTAGTGGGGTCATACCTCGATGATCACATCCTAAATCCACACCTGGCTGATTGCAGAAAATATGGACCAAGGTACCGTCATAGGGCTTATCCTGGGTTTGGTGGCGATTTTCGGCTCGTTCCTTTTAGAGGGCGGAGCCTTTGGCGCCATTATCCAAATTCCAGCTCTGATGATCGTGATCGGCGGCACTTTCGCTGCTGCGCTAATCGGCAATTCGTTGAAACTGGTTCTGGGACTGCCGCAAGTGGTTCGCATTGCCATATTTCCGCAAAATCTTGAATATGGGAAGACGATCGACATCTTGGTGAATTTCGCCATGATTGCCCGACGGGATGGCGTTCTGGCATTGGAAAGAGAGCTGCAAGAAGTTAAGGATTTCCGATTTCTCTACAACGGGATGCTCCATTTGATCGATGGTCTGGACGTCGAATCGACCAAGAAACTGATGGAAGAGGAGAAGGAATACATCCTGGAACGGCACAACGTAAACGCGAGCATTTTAGCGAAGATGGGCGGGTATTCCCCCACCATGGGAATCATCGGCACCGTTATGGGATTGATCGTTACTCTGGCGAACGCGGGTGAAGATCCGGCTACGCTGGTCGAACATATCGCCACGGCTTTTATCGCCACCCTATGGGGTGTATTCCTGGCAAACATCGTCTGGTTGCCTTTAGCTGACAAATTGAAATATCGAAGCGGTGAAGAGTCGCTCCTGTTGGAAATCATCACCAATGGCATCGTCGCCATTCAGAACGGTACCAGCCCGACCCTGATCCGCAGAAATTTGCAATTGATGCTTTCGCCAAATGAGCGCATGGTTGAAGAAGAGGAAGCGTAGACTTAATCTATCACCTCATCATGGCCAAGAAGAAACACGAAGAACCGGAAAGTTCAGACCGATGGCTTCTGACTTATGCTGACTTGATAACACTGTTGTTGGGGTTATTCGTCATTTTATATTCCATGTCCGTCGTCGATGCTGAAAAATTCAAAGCCGTCAGTAGTGCTCTGAAAACCGTTTTTATCGGCAAGCCGGGTATTCCAGCTATCGGTGGCAGCAACGGACCTTATGAAGACGTTGAAGGTGGCGCCTATCCGGATACGTCAGACACTTATCTCAGCTTGATGGTTCAGCAGAGCGTAGAAGAGATTGAGGATATTGCCAGCGAATTGACCGTGGAGATCGAAGAGCGAGGCGTTGTGGTTCATTTGACGGAACGGGTGATGTTCGACCTGGGCAACGGCGATCTCCGCCCCGAAGCCAGGGCTCTGTTGGATAAGGTGGCGCCCGTATTGATCCGAAGCCGCAGGCCGATATCGATCGAGGGTCATACGGACAACCTGCCGATTAATACGGCGCTGTATCCTTCCAATTGGCAGTTATCCGCAGCCCGAGCTTCCAATGTCGTCTACTTCTTCACGACGGTGGGAAAAGTGCCGGAGCCTCAAATTTCAGCCGCCGCCTATGCGGATCAGCACCCCATTGCGACAAACGGAACCCCCGAAGGGCGCCGCCAGAACCGGCGTGTGGATATCGTATTTATGAAAGGATCATGGAAATCAAGCGGAAAGATCGATGGTCTGGCTGATCTGAACAGCCATGATTAGCTCCGTCGCACCCAACACCTGGAAATAAAGAAGACCGGCGAACCGGTCTTTTTTGTTTCTGTTTATCGCTTTTAACGGATCAGTACCACCTTCTGAACCCGACTCCAGCCCTCTCCGGTTACCTTCAGGAGATATAGACCGGATGGCGCCTGTTGATCCGACCAGCGCAGCTCGTGCGATCCCGCGCTCAATGGACCGCTCCAGATCTGACTTTGGAGGCTGCCGGCAAGGTTATGCAGCGTGACCTTGATCTGTTGGGACGTTTCCAGGGTTACCTTTATTCCCAGCACAGCGTTGAAAGGATTGGGATAACAGCTGATCTGGAAATTCTTTGGCATCTGTTTTTCCGGCTCCACACCCACCTGGGTTCCAATTCCGCTGACGCCGACTTCAAGAGTATCCTGCGGGGAAATGATCGAAAGGGTGCCATTGTAGTTGGCGACCTGAGTCGGTGTAAATGTCACCGTGATCTGTATCGAATCATCGCGAGCATAAATCAGCGCTTGTAGTGGTGAAGCTCCGAATTGGGGCAATGAAGCAGTCACGTCGTTAATTTGCAGGACTCCGGTTCCGGCGTTGTCGATCCAGAAGGTCAAATCTGCGGATTGTCCTACCTCCACCTCATCAAAATTCAGCGAGTTGGGGTTCGCGGCGATTTCGGGGGTGAAGAGGGAATCTAAGATATGCTCGATTTCATCGAGGCGCCAGATCTGTCCGGCATAGCTGTTTTCTGTATATGCCAGTGTGTCGTTGGCGCCGACAATGACGTCCCAGGGATAGAACGGAAAACCGTAGAAAGCAAAACTATCCGCCACCACTTCCAATGGATCAGCCAAGACGGGAAAGGTCAGATTAAGGCTGTCCTTCCAATCAAAAGCCGCCTGCACGGATGCGCTGCCGCCTACCGAGAGGACTTGTACACCGTAGTCGTAGTAAGGTTGCCAGACGTCGGTTTCGATGAGCTGATTCTCAGCTGCGCACTCGGCTCAACCAGGTTGCCAGAACACGATAAACTTGATCAGGTCGGGATAGTCGGAATAGGAGACTAAGCTGCCATCCGAATCACGTAAGGTAAAATCACTAACACGATCTCCGATCTGATATCCGGAAATTGCCGGCAGCGCCAGGGTCAGAGTCAGCAGAATCAGCAGCAGTACCTTTTTCACGACACCTCCGAAGTAAGTATTAACGGCTGTAGACGTATATAAAGTAAGAAACTTTAAAGCCAAAGTCAAGCGTATTTTTTGGCAAGGACGGAGTAAAAAAGCCCGCACGATGCGGGCCGGCTATTGAGAGCCATCAACTTATCCGGGTATTCGTGCTTGGGCCGGCTCCTTAAATGGTTGGCGGTTTGCAGCTGTCTTGCGTATCTTGGCGATGACCTGATCGGGATCATAGGGTTTGATGTAGAAATCAACAGCACCTGCTTTCCGAATAGCCTCTTCCTGAAACTCATCGTCAAAGGTCGTCATGGCTACGACCGGGATGTCGCGGGTGGCTTCGTCGCGTTTGAGCGCCTCCAACAACTCGACGCCATAGCCGTCAGGCATCTCCAGATCGAGGTAGATTAATCTTGGCCGGGGCACATTTTCAAAGGGTGGTTCTCCGCTGGTAAACGCCAGAGCGTCATGAATGGATGAGACTTCGTAGATGGATTCACCAGCCGAGACGTTTTGCAATGCCTCGCGTAGAATCACCCGCCAATCTTCATCGTCATCGACCAGCAGAATTGGAGCTCGAGGATTATTTTTCGTGATCATTTTCAACCGCCATTGAGTTATTGATGGCCTGCATGTCGAACATGGCGTCTTTCAGATCCAGGTAATCAATATACCTGAACTCCTCACCTTCAATATATTGTTCGAATCTCTCCAGAATGGCGTTGACCCTCTGAGTCTCATTTAAGCAGGTCTTCACTAATTTCTCAGCCTGTGTTTGACCGTATCCGCTCCTTTTGCAAAGCTCTGCGGAGAAGGTCACCGGCATAAGGGCATTGTTCAAATGGTGCGCCAAGGTCAACATGACACGCTTTAAAGTCTCGATCTGAACCCGCCGTTCGCGCTCCTTGATCTCAATATCTTCCACCTTCCTTTTCTGGTGGAAACTGGCAATGGTTCGTTCGACGATATGGGGCAGAATCTGGTGAATATCGACAGATTTGATGACAAATTCGTCGGCGCCTTCTTTTAATGATTGGACCGCGATCTCCAGGACTTCTTCTGCAGTCAGCATAATGATGGGTCCGTGAGGCCTTTGATTAATCTGGTGCAGGATTTCCAAACCGGTCATATCCGGAAGATTGTAATCCATCAAGATGGTGTCGAAATCATTCAAATTTAATCTCAACGCGTCGGCGCCAGTCCCGACGACCTTTACTTCGCAATCTTTGATTGCTTCCCGCAGCGCTTCGCTGGCGAGAAAAGCCTGATCGACATCATCTTCAATTAACAGAATTTTCTTCATAGACTTCAACCTGCAGCTTATCAGCATTTTTTTCTTCTAGGATCTCGGACCGCTGCAATGGATCGACCAGATTTCGATCCAGAGTAAAGTAGAAGGTGCTCCCTTCTCCTTGCTTTGAATCGACCCAGATTTCCCCATTGTAGAGTTCAACAATCGTTTTAACAGAAGCCAAACCGATACCTTTACCCGCTATGGCGCTAATTTCCTGGTTTTTCACCCGCTGAAAGACACCGAAGATTTTGTTATGTTGATCAGGAGGAACACCCATGCCGTTATCTCGAACGAAGAAGAGATAGAAATCAGCATCAACCGACCATCCGATCTCAATTTCGGGATGAGGTTGCCGCCCCATGTATTTGATGGCATTATCGATCAGATTCTGAAAGATGCGCTGCATGCGGTCTCTCTCTGCAAAGACTACAGGCAGAATATCGCCTAAAACCAGTCGTATCCCCCGTTCTTCGATCAGATAGCTGAAATCCTGCCTGATTTGACCTAATACCTCCATCAGATCGACAGTTTCCCAACGGCTGCGGCGTGTCTTCAATCTTGAGAGTTCCAGAAGTTGATCCAACATCTCCAACTGCCGAATGGCGTTGTTTCTGATTCGATCCAGCTTATCTCTGCCATCTTCATCAAGAGAATCAGCAATCTTTCTTTCGAGTAGTTTGGTCAATCCCGCTATATTGCGTAATGGCGCCCCCAGATCATGGGATACCGTCCGCAGAAAGTCATCTTTTTCAGTAACTTCCTTCTGTAAACGAAGATTGATGTGCTCCAATTCCTCAGTGCGCTGTGAGATGATATGTTCGAGGTTTTTATTCAGGGATTCGAGCTTTTCGGCATAGGAGTCTTTTTCTTCCATGGTCTCCCGTAAGGCACGCGAGAGAAAGTTAAAGGAAGCGTTAAGTTCTTCAATTTCTTTGAACCCTTTAAAAGAAACGGGTTGGTTAAAGTTAAGCCTGGCCATTTCCTTCGCCGCCTTGGTCAACTCTTCCAGCGGCTCGGAAACGCGATGCGACACCCACCAGGCAAAGCGAACCATTAACAACAAGATTAACAAGGATAGTGCTATCACAGGGATAATGGTCAGTTCCCCTGCCTGCACCAGATAGTTTAACGACCGGTAGTTGACAAAATAAAATCGTATCTGGCCACCAAGCTCCGTCAGACTTGAGAAAACGCACTGCAACGAGTTATCCCCAACGGTAACGTCCTTTAGCAGAGTTTGACCTGACTCGAGGTTAAAAAGCTCTTCACGGTTGAGCATTTTTACGATGGGCGGGAGTGCGGTCTTGCCCATGGGAACGAGCCCTGTTTTTTCGGGATCAGTCCAAAAAGCGAATTCAACCCCGGGAACATGCATAAATTGCTGCACCAATTCTCGATTAAACGTGTTCCCGATGGTGATGGCTCCAAGCGTATTTGAGGATCGGTGGAAAGGGATGGTGGCTGCAATATAGAGTTGATCGTTCTGTTTGAGGAGACCGAACCCGTAAGGTCCGCCGCGCAAGGCAGATTGCACCAGTGGATTTGAACTGGCTTGTCCTTGCCGCAGGGTATCTTCCAAATTAAGAAGAATGCAGCCCTTGGCATCGGTTATTTCGACCAGGTCAAGATGGTTTGTCGAAGCAAAATTTGCGCAATACTTCAGCAGCTCAAAATAGTCTTGAGCGACTACTGCGTTGGTTAGCGCCGGTGAGATGACCAGAGTTCTCGCAACAGCAGCAAGACCATGACCGGACGTCTCGATGAGAGAGGGGGTATTTTGCGTTATTCGGGTGAGTTCGGCGGCGCTCTGCTGACGCACTTTGTTTTGGTAAAGCACAATCGTGACGCCAACACCTGCCAAAAGAGCAAAAAGGCTGGCCAGACTGGTAAAGAAGGCAATTTTTTTACGAAGTGAGATCATCTTTTTCATCACTCTTTGCCAACGCATCAGAAAATCAGCGCACGCATCATAACGATGGAAATCTAACATCTGAGACCATCCTTAATAAAAACTTGCTCATTAATCCGTTTATCCTCACACCCAAATTCACTCTTGGATGAAGTATTTTTTAAAATAGTTGATCTTGTTCCGGTAGATCCAGGAAGCTCAATTACCGATCAATGATGAATTTACTTGTTAGCCTGTCACTTTTCAAGAGAAATGCGGAGAGAATTGAGGGTTTAAGAGAATTAGGCGCTGAGGTGGGTAGTATTGTTGCTTTTTTTGCCGCCCTTGGGAGGTTTCCTGCCTGGACGATTAGCAGATCGATTTTGGGGTCACGATGAGGCGATGGACTATTCACATGGCAGTTAACCAGATAACTTAACTTCCGTCGGGGTCAGGGGCGACCCCGACTATACCGCGCACGTAGGGGCACAGCATGCTGCACCCAGTAATGGAACGAGAATCATTTGTCAATATAATTAGTTAAAGACCATCTGAATAGTTTTGGGTCAACCACGAGCGGACTCAGCGATGCAAGCGCTCATAAATGTCTTTGGCCAGGCTTGCGCTGATGCCTGGGGTTGCGGCGATATCGCTCTGTTCTGCCACCTTCAAATTCTTCACCGACCCGAAGCGCTTCATCAGAGTTTTCTTGCGGTTCGCGCCAACTCCAGGGATGGAATCCAGTTCACTGACGGTCATCCGTTTTTTCCGCAGGTTGCGATGGTAAGTCACTGCGAAGCGATGCGCTTCATCGCGTACCTGGCAGAGCAGTTTCAGACTGGATGAATTCTTGGGAATGTTCTGGGGATCGGAATGACCGGGAAGGAAGACCTCCTCTAACTTCTTTGCCAGACCTATGGCTGGGATGTTTTTCAATCCCAGGTCGCTTAAAATCGATATCTCTCGATTTAACTGCCCCTTCCCGCCGTCAACCAGGATCAAGTCGGGCAGGGGCTGCTGCTCCTTCAAGCTGCGTTGATAGCGACGGCGGATCACTTCACCCATCATGGCGAAGTCGTCTGCGCCGCCGACCGTTTTAATCTTAAAGCGTCGGTACTCACTGCGGGCGGGTTTGGCGTCTTTAAAACAAACCATCGAGGCAACGGCATCGCCACCCTGCAAATTGGAAATATCGAAAGCTTCGATGATACGCGGTGGTTTTTGCAGTAACAAGTCACGCTGCAACGACTTTAAGGCGTGATGAATGAAATCTTTCTTGCTCTTCTGCAATTTGAGTTCGCCCAATAAGAGTTCGGCATTTTGGGTCACCAGCCGGACCAGTCTGGCTTTGTCGCCAATCTTCGGGGTTTCCAGCGCCACCCGCTTCTGTCGTTTTCCTCCAATCCACCTGGCGATCACTTCGACGTCTTCCACTTCGCAGGGAAGAAATATCTCCTCCGGGATGGATTCAGTCCGCTGGTAGTATTCCTTCAGAAAAGCTTCCAGCACCTCAGGCTGAGTTTTTTCGAAAATATGACTGAGATAGAAATGTGAGCGCCCGATAATCCGCCCGGCTCTAATCTGGAATACTACCGCACACCCATCGTCATCTTCGGTCGCCAGCGAGATGACGTCACGGTCCGTCAGATCGACTGACTCCAACCCTCTGACAGCGCTTTGCTGCCTAAGATTTTCGACCTGTTGCAATCGGTCTCGCCACTGCGCAGCTTCTTCGTAACGTTGTTCTTCGGAGGCGTTTGACATCTCGCCCTGCAGGTACGCCACCAATTCGGTATCGCGCCCATTGATCAGATTGACCAGCAATCTGACATTCCGTTTGTAAGCCTCCGACGATATTTTACCGGAACAGGCGCCGGCACACCTTCCGATATGGTAGTTCAGGCAGGGACGGTATTTCCTGGAGTCGATCAGCTCAGCGGTAATGACGCGATTACAGTTACGGATTTTCAATACGCCCTTAAAGGTGCGCAGGAAGCGGCGCATGGGCTTGACGTCTGTATAGGGTCCGTAATATTTTGATCCGTCACGGGGAGTTTTTCTAACCAGAAATACGCGTGGAAACGTCTCGTTGGTGATTCTGAGGTAGGGGTAGCTTTTGTCGTCCCGAAGCTGGACGTTATAGCGCGGAGTGTTTTTCTTGACGAGATTGGCTTCAAGGACCAAGGCTTCGATCTCGCTGCCGGTGATGATCACCTCCAGGTCCGCGATCGAATTCACCAGACGCTGATACTGATAACGCCCGTCTTCACCCTTATTAAAATAGGAGCGCACCCGATTGCGCAGCACCTTGGCTTTGCCGATATAAATCACCTTGCCCCGCGGGTCCTTGAACAGGTACACTCCCGGCGATTTCGGCAGATTATCCAGCTTTTCAGCAAGCAAGCTTGATCCGGCAGCAGCGATCATACGGCGATATTTGAACTTTACCTTTTCAGTCTGACATAGACAAGGGCACTTGGCTGTGCCCTTTGAGCTTATCACATTTTATACGCATCGACGCTCAGATGTGTTTAAGTGCCTGCGACAAGTCCTCGATGATGTCGGTAACGTCTTCTATACCCACGGAAAGGCGGATCAGGTTGGGTTTTATCCCGTTAGCCAGCATCTCCTCGGGGGAATAGGAGCTGTGAGTGGTGGAAGCCGGGTGAACGATCAGGGTGTCGCAATCTCCCAGTGAAACCGCCAGGGTACAAAGCTCCACGTTATCCATAACACGCTTACCCTCTTCAATCCCACCCTTGATTTCAAAAGCGATCATGCCTCCGAAGTTGGTCATTTGGGATTTAGCCAGTTCATGTTGGGGATGGATGCGCAAGCCAGGGTACCAAACGCGCTCAATTTTCGGATGGAATGCCAGGAATTGTGCGACCCTCATGCCGTTCTCGCTGTGGCGATCCATCCGAACCGGCAGGGTCTTCAAGCCGCGCAGCAGCAACCAGGCATTGAAGGGGCTGATAATGCCGCCCAAGTCCTGCAGGTTTTGTTTGCGCATCTCGGTCATCAGTTCTTTGAAGCCGATGTTGATCCCCGCCACGGTATCTCCGTGACCGCCGATGTACTTGGTTGCAGAATGAACCACCACATCGGCGCCCATGGTCAAGGGTTTCTGGTAGTATGGAGTGGCGAAAGTATTATCCACCACCAGCTTGATCCCTTTGCGGTGAGCGATCTCGGCACAGCCTCGAATGTCGATAATTTCGATGGTGGGATTGGCTGGTGTTTCGATGAATAGGAAGCGGGTCTTATCGTTGATGGCATCTTCGACTTTATTCAGATCGGTTGCGTCAACTTCTGTGACACCGATGTTGAGGCGCGGCATCACTTTAATATAGAGTGCGTGTGTGCCTCCGTAGATTGTCCGTGACGAGACGAAGTTCTCCCCGGATCGGCACAGTGTGAAGATGCAGGTGCTGATGGCAGCCATTCCCGATCCGAAGGCGATGGCTTCGTCGCCTTCTTCGAGGAATGCCATTTCACGTTCCAGCGCCGCCTGAGTCGGGTTGGAGATGCGTGAATAGATATATCCCTCTGCCTTGCCGGAGAAAAGGTCGGTTCCGTGCTGGCTGTTTTTAAAAGCGAAGGTTGAGCTTTGATAGATCGGTACTGAGATAGCTCCCGTTTGAGGATCATGCCCGCCGCTGCCATGAACGGCAAGCGTAGCAAATCCCCAGGATTTCTTGACCATGATAAACCTCTCAGGCGCGCAATGGCCTTGGTGACGTTCTTACGGATGATGCAGCTTTTGGTTAGAATATACGCAAAGCAGGTGAAAATTTCAAGGGAAAAGGTGAATAAAACCACAAGGGCGAACCCGGAGGTTCGCCCTTGCATTTTAACACCTTTCATGCCGCGCAAAGTCGCGCAGCACTTTGCGGAAAAGTAGCAGTGCTACTTCATTAGCACCATCTTGTGGATGGCAGTGAAGGAACCGGCTTCGATGCGGTACAGGTAGATACCGGACGCCAATCCGGTGGCATCGAAGGTCACGTTGTGTATACCGGCGTCACGCATTCCGTTCACCAGAGTCGCCACTTCGCGGCCCATCACGTCGAAGATGGTCAGCGTGACTTGCGCTGCTTCTGGCAAACCGAAGCTGATCGTGGTCAACGGGTTGAACGGGTTGGGGTAGTTTTGTCCCAGACTGAACACCTGCGGTACTTCCACTTCATCTGCCGTGGCGAATTCGTAGAAGAGATCGCCGGTTACGTACGACTCAGAGATCCAGGGATTGCCGTCCGCCACCGTCGACTTGGTGATGGTGAAGAAGCTGCTGTCGGCGATGGTGCTGGGGTAGGTGCCCACATAGGAGATGAAGTACAGTGTCCCTGAGGAGACCGACCCGGCAATGGTCTGGGTGAAGACACGGCTGGGGTTCGCTCCGCCCGGCAGCGTCCGTGTGATCGGTCCGAAGACCTGCGTATAGATATTGGCTTGGTCGCGCACCTTGTTCCAGAGCGATACAGTCCCCGGTGTCGTTCCCAAATTATGCACGTTGCAATTATAGGGGAAACTGCCGCCGTTGGCGGGAATCACTACCGGTGGGCTGACCGGGCTGGTGCTGACGTCCCAATTAGAGGTGCCGGCAGCCGGGGTAGTGTACGTTACAGTCCGCCCAGCCTGCACTGGCCAGGCATGCGTTTCCCAACTGTTGTTGAATCCATACTGGATACCCACCGTTTGAGTCTGATTTTCGATACCAAAGGTACCGGTAACGATATCCGATACTCTCTTGTGCTGAATCAGGATCGGACCATCGCTGGTTGATGTCGGATAGTAGGCCGGATCATAGAGAATGATCTGGAAGGTTTCGCGCGAGGTGGCTACGCCGTAATGGGTGCTGCTATCCCATTCTACCACGAAGAGATGTTGCTGGTTTGAGAACCAGGTGCAAATCTGGGTTCCACCCGCTCCGGCATTCAGGTCATGCCAGAAACCGGCAACCATGTTGGGAGGACCATCTGCATTGGGAATTGCGGATGCCGAATAATCGGTGCTTGTCGTAGTTCCCATTGCCAGCCAGCCATTGGTGCAAACCGAGATGTTGGTAAAGTTGTTGCCGTAGTATCGGAAGGTAAAGGGTAGAGTAGCCTGAACGGTCTGGTCGTCACTGGTTAGCGCCAGCACAGTACCGGAACCTCCATGCTGCGGAGCGATTTCAACCCAGCTGTAGGGGTGACTTTGACCGCCGTCATTGTTATCCCAGGCAAGGTAACCGTAGCTGTCGGGACCGGAGGGCATATTACGCACGTCGCCTACGATCAGATTGAAGATCGAAGTGGTCGTGTAACCACCGGTAGCCGTGATGTTCATGGTAAAGCGCACGAGGGTGCCGCTGGGGACGTTACTTGCCGCAGCGACGGTGTAATTGCGCTGAACCGAGGCGCCCGGATTGATGTCGCCGTAAGTCGCCGGGCTGCCGGTGATGGTGACCAGTGGATCGTTCGAGGTCATGGCAGCGGAAGTGCCCTGAGCGATGCTGTGTCCCGTATTTTCCAAGGCTATCTGGAAGGTTGCGGTTTCACCGGGATCGAGAGCACCGTTGTTATTGCCGGGAGCGGGATCGAGAATCCGCAGGGTATCGAAAGCTACAACGGGGGCATTCACCAGCAGACTGAAGGGGCTCTGCCAGGAACTGGTCCCCGACGTGGCAGTCAACGTGAATGTGACTGCGTGTTGATCCGGCGCTGCTACGGCCGCTTGTACACGGAAGCCATCAGCAACGCGGACGGAATCATTGGCGTTGATATTGCCGTATGCCTGCGTACCATCGATAACCGTAATCAACGGATCTGCCGTAGAAATGGTAGCATTCACCGCTGGAGCCGGCTGTACGCCTACGTTCTTCAATTCAATGGACAGATCGGTAGTTTCACCGAAGTCCCACTGACCATTGTTGTTGCCGACCTGGGAGTCGTTGATGTCGCAATCGTTGAAGACTACGTACGGTCCCGATGGCGGGATGATCGAGATATCCTGTTGGTAGGTGAGGTAGTTGTGAGCGGAAACGGAGATCTTCAACAGACCCGGAATCTGCGGACCGGGCGTGAACTGCAGCGTAATGCTGCCCGATGCGCCGGTTACGCCCGAAGCGTACACTTCAGCATTCTGCGCGCAGACCAGGGCGCCTTGGAAGCCCGTCGAAACCGTCAGTGTACTGGTGCCGATCAGCATGGCGGTCGGGTGGGTCACTGTCAGGGTCTGCATGGTGTTGGTCCAGGTGTCGATGCAGGCGTCTCCCAGCCACAGATAAGTGCGGATGTTGGATTCACCCAACGTGCCGTGCAACTGGTAGACCGTGATGTTGGCGTAGTTGGATGCGTATCCGATGTGGTTGATGCCATTGTTGTAGATCGCCTTGTAGAATTCCTTGTCGTAATCGTGGTTGGGGATCGTGTACGACGGAATAATGGCGCTGTGGATCGCCACAGCGGCGACCGGGGATTTCATGAAGGATTCTGCCAGGCAGTTACCGTTATAGCCCGGGAAGTCCATGTTGTCGCAGCAGACGTCGAAGTGCACGAACAGGCGGTTGGTGTTGGTCAACTGGGCAATGTTCGTAGCGGTGAAACTGCCTGAGGGACCCCATTGCCACCATTCTGTGGCGGAACCGTGCCCGCGATAGTTCAGGATACCTGAACTGTTCGTATTCAGATAGTTTACAACGTCTGCATTGGTCGCGCCCGCGCCGCCGTATGCTGTCCCGAAAATAGGGTTCTGGATGGCGTAGTTAAAGGTGCGAATCTGCTCTTTGCAGAGAGTATACTTTTGCGGGTACTCTTCCTGGTGAGCGACCAGCAATGTATGGGCAGCCCAGTTAGAAACTTCGGGAGCGGTGAGGTAGCTCATCGTCTTGTTCATCTGGAGTGTCAATTCAGCCGGTGTGTCATAGATGATACGACCGATGGCTAAATCCGCCAGGTAATCATTAGCGCCGTCCATCATGGTGTACCACGAATCCGAGTAGCTGTCCACCCAGTAGTACATGGGGACGTCGACGGCTCCGGGACCACCGGAGTAGTAAGCGTCACCGACTATGAGGACGTACTCGAGACCGAACTGATTGTACAGGGTGGTAATGTAAGCCTTGATTTCTTCGGCTGTGGAGAAACCGGTTCCGAGGGCACGGACTTCAGTCTCATAGCCTTGCGCATTGCGGAAGTTGGCAAAAGCCGTGACGTAAGGTAATGCAGGGGTGGTCGTCACGATCAGGTATTTGGTGCCCGGGTCATCGGTCATACCGTTATTCAGCGGCAGACCCATTTGATCGAAGTTGACAACAGCGCTGCGATACAGGTTCTGGAATTCCAGGTTGATGGGGGCGCGGTGCTGCGTGAATTCGTGGACGGGATTGTAGCCGAAGTATTCCACCCGCACCCGAATTTTTGTGGCGACTGTCAACTGATTCGTGGCAGGGTTGTAGGTCATCGGACGAACTTCAAGCCGGGTCAAACGCACGTCCCGCCAGATCTGCGGTAGGTCAACCACGGCGCTTTCGCCGGGATAATTCACATTTTGGGTGTAAAAGTTCGAATTGATCACGAAAGGTGGCGCAGCTTCGCCGTCTTTCAGCGGTTCTTGTGCTGGCCATACGTGAAATCCTGTCAGGGTTTTCGTTGCCAAAACCTCGACTGAAACCCGCAGATCACTACGGTCCGGGATTCCAATCAGCTTGGTTACGATAGGTAATTGAGGTTTTCCGACCTCTTGAGTCATGGCAAAATCGCCGAAACTCAGTTGTTGATAGAGTGTTCCAGCCTCGCGGACTTCTTCGGAGTAGAAGCCGGGAACGGTAATGTCCAATACCGTTGCTGAGGGAGTGTGCGATACTAATGCCACCGTCGGTGTGCTGGGAATCGCGCTGTCCGTCGCGATCCACTCTGCTCCCGCAGTTGCGAAACAGAGAAGTACTCCCAGCAAGCTGATCCGAAAAGCAGCCCTAATGTTCATCTGCATCTGATTCCTCCTCGATGTGGTGTTGCTGTATTTACTGATCATTGGTGATCGATTCCCAGTAACCAAATAGATTTGCCCGTGAAGAAATTCGCAATCGAACCTGTGCTTATTTTTCAAGGCACTCTATAAGATACACAATTTTTCAGCCGATGTCAAGAGGCGCGGCAAAAGAAGTTGTCTTTTTTTCTTTGTGCCGCCTCCATGATTCGGTCGGTTGTTCTTAGAACGGCACGTCCTCGCCGTCAGCGCTGCCGATCGCTTCAGGGGGTTCAGGCGGTGGTGGAACCGGTTCCCGACGTGCTCCGGTGCGAGCGCCCTCCGGCGGAGCATCCAGAGGAACGAAATGTTCCAGGACGACCTCAGTCATGTAGTGTTTTTGTCCATCCTTATCATCCCAACTGCGATGCGTCAGGCGTCCTTCGACATAAACTCTCGATCCCTTCTTCATGTACGAGGCGATGAACTCTGCCTGATTTCCCCAGGCGACAATATTGTGCCATTGTGTCTCTTCCTGGAACTCGCCGCTTTTATCCTTATAGCGCCGATTGGTTGCCAGCGTAAACGTGGTAACCTGCGTCCCGGATGCAGTCGCCTTCAGCTCCGGATCCCGCCCCAGGTTCCCAATCAACATAACCTTGTTTAGAGAACGTGCCATGGTAAAGCCTCCTGAAACAATTCCTCTGATTTATTTTCCATTCACAATTGGTTTAATGAACCTTGATTCCGCTTGATTTTGCATCCACATTACGCCTGATGCTTCGATAGAATATCCATAACCCGATGGCTACGCCGATACCGTCCGCCATGACGTCGTAAACCGACGCAAACCTGCCCGGTACGAAGTACTGATGAAATTCATCCGAGGCGGCGTATAAAACGCCCAAAAGAATTGTCATGATCACAAATGATCGATAAAGGAAGCGAACTCCCGAAAAATAAATTGCCCGAGCTGTCAGATACCCCAGGATGCCGAACTCAATGATGTGCGCCACCTTGTCCCAGGAAATATACTTGCTCTGGGGAATAAATGTCTTGTGAAAAGACGACATGACAAATATAGCGGTTAACCAGATCAGCAGCGGCGCCCAGAGACGAAGCGGAGCCAGCCGCGGCAGTTGATTGTCTTTGGGTAACTGCATCAAGCCTCGGGACAGATTTGGTGGATGGCATGTGGCAGAAAT
Source organism: bacterium (assembly GCA_026394195.1). Taxonomy (GTDB): domain Bacteria; phylum Electryoneota; class B3-LCP; order B3-LCP; family B3-LCP; genus JAPKYS01. Next base: position 33,065 of record JAPKYS010000053.1, read on the forward strand.
TTATCAAGGTCACCAGCCACCGTAGCCGCGATGCCGATTTCTCGGGAAGCAATTTCACCAGCCAACCCATGCAGATACGGTCCGGCACAGGCAGCGTGCAGCGGCGGGCACCCCTGTGCCAACAAGCCTAAAATCATCCCGGTCAGAACGTCGCCCGATCCGCCGGTCGCCAGAGCCGCATTTCCCGTTGGATTGCAGTAAACCTCCCCGCCGGGGTCAGCAATGATCGTCGGTGATCCTTTGAGTACCAGAACTGTCCCCCATTCGGCAGCTTTCTGAGAAGCTATTTCCACTCGGTTCGCCAGAATTTCAACCGACGGAAGACCGCATAGCCTCGAAAATTCAACCGGATGCGGAGTCAGGATTGAACCCGGAGGCAGCATTTTCCAAAAATTCGGTATACCGCTTAAGATATTCAATCCGTCCGCATCGATGACCAATGGTTTTTTTATGTTAGGGAGCAGACGACGGATGGTTTCTGCAGTATCGTTGTGCTGGGATAATCCCGGACCGATGGCGATGACGTCTGCCCAGGCAACGCTCTCTTCGATTTTGGGCAGAGCATCCGGGCAGAGGCAGCCATCCCCGTTTTCTGCCAGTCTCCTGGTCATCGCTTCGGTCAGTTTGATCTCCATGATTGCATTCAAACCGGTCGGTATGCCTAAAATAACCAGACCGGCGCCGATACGCAGAGTGGCCTGCGCGCAGAGTGCCGCTGCGCCGGTCATACCCGGCGACCCTGCCATGATGAACGCCCGCCCGCAGTCTCCTTTGTGAGCGGCGGGGTTCCGCCGAGGAAACATGTTATTGACGTCGGATTCTTCCAATAAGTTAAAATGAATATGAGTGCCGGCCCGCAGTTTGGGTGGGAGTGAGATTAGAGCGACATTTACCTCACCGGCGAGATCTCTACCCGGTGGGAAAACCAAACCCTGCTTCAGCAATCCCATGGTGACGGTCCAATTGGCGTTGACCGCCGGACCTTTGGTGAAACCGCTGTCGCTTTCGACACCGGAGGGGAGGTCCACTGCCAGCACTTGTTCAGGTCGATTGTTGATCCAATCGATGACTTTGCAGATTGCGCCCCTGGCTGGACCGGTGAGACCGGTTCCCAGCAGCGCATCGACGATCAGATCGCAGGCATGCCAATCAGGCAGGATCAGGTCTTTACCCAGAACGGCAACTGTTCCTCCAATCGACGTAAACATCTGCGCGTTTTTCTTGGCGTCGCCTTTTAATTCTGAAAGTGGACAGATTGACAGCACGTTGACCTCGGCGCCCCGATTGAAAAGATGGCGCGCCAGCGCGTATCCGTCACCCCCATTGTTTCCCTTTCCGCAGGCGATTATAAAACTGTGTCTGCTGATATCGGCTCCGAAAATCGCTTCTATCCTGCGCAAAATCCCCAGCGAGGCATTCTCCATCAAAATCAACCCGGGGATGCCGATTTCCTGGATTGCCGCTGAATCCAACGACCGCATCTCATTTGCAGTGGCAATCTTTTTCATGGCGCGACTCCACCAATGGTTCGTGATTTTGTGCTGCCCGACTCAATGGTTGAAAACGGGATCACCTAAGATCTCCAGTAACTCGCTGATATCATCAATCTCCCGATCACACTTGACATGAAAATCGCCTTTGACGTTACCGTATCTGGCGAATATGGTTCGGATCCCTACGGCTTTGGCGCCCGCCATGTCGCGTTCGGGCCAGTCGCCGATCATGACTGCTTCCTGAGGCAAGACGCCTAATGTATCCAGCGCCAGGCGGAATGGCAGCGGGTGAGGCTTGCGTTGGCCCGTGTCCTCGAAGGCGATGACTGTTTCGAAGAAATGCTGCAACCCTAAGGCGCACAAACGCAGCCAGGCCTGCTTTGAAGGAGCGTCAGAGAGAATGGCCAGCCGGTAGCCTCGCCGCACCATCTCGATCAGGGTCGATTTTACGTGTGGGTAGAGCACCATCGACGCTTCCCTCGCCCGACGATAGGCAATGATGCCTGAAGCCAGGATTTTGTAATCGATTTTTCCCAGATTTTCCAGCAGAAACCGGTCGAAGACCTCCTGCGACTCGATGCCGTCCCGATCGTAAATTTCCCAGATACTCCGGCTGGCTTCACTCGCAGTCATGGTCAAGCCCGCATCCAGCATGGCGAGGATGGCAGCATCGACAGCGGCTTGCTTCATCTTCATGAAATCAATCAGGGTATTATCGAGGTCGAACAGCAGTGCGCGGATTATAGGCATGGTTTCTGACAGGTTATGTTTCTTTGCAGATTATTCAGTATGTCCGGTTTATTTCATGGCATTTTGTTAGTAGAGAATCTGACCGACCACTAACCCCATGTCCATGTCGGCGATCAAGATCAGATCTCCGGAAAGACAGAAATTATTGGGATCCGACGTGGGCAAGTCTCCGATCAATTTAGGATGAGCTGGATCAGAGACGTCAGCGGCATAGGCTCCATCGAAATTATCCAGCAAATAGGCGCGGTTTCCCACCGCTTCCACCCATTCGATATCCGGCGAATTGTGAATGGATAATGAACCGCGGAAGATGGGCTGTCGCGGATCGGTTACGTCCACCGTCTGCAAACCCTCATAACCGGAGGCAAGGCAGAGTGTCCCACCGGACAATGCCGCATCGAGCACCGCCCCGGGGACATTCATCAGAGTATAAGGGGTAATCGTTCCGATTACGCTGGGATCAGCGACGACAAAACCTTCCAGATCCCGAGTGATGAACGCCTGTTGCGTCGGTGATAGAGCAAATCCGTATACTGACTGATTGTAAGTGTAGTTGGCGGCGTCGACCAGCGAACCGAAACTAAGGGTGTCATTAACCTGCGTCAGCGCAAAGGTTTCCCGGTTGAATCCATCGATGACGTCCTTGTCCGAACGGTAGATGATCAGAGTATCGTTAGCGAAATGCAATTCGATCTTGATGTGATTGGAGCTGCCGACCGGAAACAGGAATTTTTTATATTTCAGATCGTAAACTCCAACGTTGTTGGTCTGTTGTATGGCGGCGATTCTGCCCGTAGGATCGATCGAAATCAACCTGACTTTAACCGAATCGACCAAACGCAGCGAATCCACGTAGACCGGATTGGCCGGGTCAGTCAGGTCGTAGATGCTGATTCCATAAGGTTCATCTGCCACGTAAGCCAGATTGCCGATGGTGGCGACGTCCATCGCCGCGCCGCGGACCGGCACCCTGCCCAGATAAGCCAACACATTACCCCCAGGGCCATAGGGAGTATTGGCATTTTGACGTTCCGCGCATCCCGATAACATGCCCAGGAGCAGAACAAATCCGATAAGCAAGCTGTGTTTATTCAAGGCTACTCCCGTTGGATATGATTTGATTTAGAACAATTTAAGAAAATCTTTCGTCAATGTCAAGCATAAACCGCACCTACACCCGAAACAATATTTTTAAGGTAAATCGTTTCCGCACTCCGTTGTGCTTCCGAGGAAAGACCAGCATCCTGCATCGGAATGAGAAATCCAACCCTATGTTTTTCCGAGAGCGACGCTTAAATTCCTTGACATTCGGGTAATAATATGGTATATTTGTACCTGTTATCCGGCTTAGACCTGTAAATAGATCCACAGGAGTGAGCTGAATCAATAACGCAGTCGAGTAAAATGATGAGCATCTACACCCGGGGAGGCGATCAGGGGAAAACTAGCCTGCTGAGTGGTGATCGAGTTGCTAAATTCAGCCTGCGCGTCGATGTGTACGGCACTTTTGATGAGCTGAACAGTTGGATCGGATTTGCCAGAGCGATAAATCGCGATACCGAAATTGAATCCGCTTTGGGACAGTTGCAGCCCAAGCTGCACCTTTTGTGCAGTGACGTCGCCGCTCCCTATCTTCCCGATGAAGAGAGAGTAAAATCGCCTCGCATCGCCGATGGAGAGGATGTTCTTTTGGAAGAAGAGATTGATTTCATGGATGCCGATCTGCCCGAACTTCAACATTTCATTTTACCGGGGGGCAATCAGACCTCCGCCGCTCTGCATCTCGCCAGAACGGTCTGCCGCCGCGCTGAGAGGAGGCTGTTCGAGCTGCAGGATAGCGAGGGCGGAGTCAATCCAGCGGCATTGCGCTTTGTCAATCGACTTTCCGACTATCTTTTCACCCTGGCGCGTTGGGCAAATCTGCGCGCCGGGCAATCGGACGTACTGTGGACCGGCAGCGAACAGAAATAAACAGAATTTAGATCCAGAGAGAATTTACCATGCGTTTTATCCGTTACCGAATCGGCGATCAGGCTCATTGGGGGAGGATGGAAGGGGAAAGCGTCGTCGAACTTGCGATGCCTCCCTGGTCTGATGCTCCCAAAGAGGGAAGACGTTTTTTATGGAGCAGTGAATTCCCTTTGCTGCCTCCCTGCGAACCCAGCAAGATCATCTGCGTCGGAAAGAACTACCGAGCCCATATTAAGGAATTGCATCCGGGTGAGGACGTTCCCCAGGAACCATTACTCTTCCTGAAACCGCCTTCCGCTCTCAGATCCCCCGGTGAAGCCATCCTGATGCCGCCCCAGAGTGAAAGAGTCGATTACGAAGGTGAATTGGCTGTCGTTATCGGGAAGACGTATTCGTGGGAATCCAAGAGTCCTCCGGAATCGGCGATCTTCGGTTACACCATTGCCAACGACGTGACCGCCCGCGATCTGCAGAAAAAGGACGGTCAGTGGACTCGTGGCAAGGGTTTCGACACCTTCTGTCCGGTTGGACCCTTACTGAGGACAGCGCTGCCTGAAGGAGCGACGATCATCACTCGAGTGAACGATCAGGTGCGCCAACGAGCGACCTTTGATCAGATGATTTTCTCGCCTGTTGACGTTGTTAAATACGTCGCTTCGGTCATGACGCTCCAGCCCGGGGACTTGATCCTGACCGGAACACCCGAAGGCGTGGGACCGTTAAATGCCGGTGAAGTGGTAGAAATCGAGATCACCGGAATTGGCATCCTTTCCAACCCGGTCAAGCTGAGGACTGCTTGAAATCAACCTACCAGAGATTACTGGATCTACGCCGGCAAAGTGGAGCAGGGTTTTTAGTTCTTCTGGATCCTGACAGCGCCTCTCCGCACGAATTGGGTTTAAAAGCAGCAACCTGCCAGGCCGCCGCAGTTGACGCCATTTTAATCGGTGGCAGCCTGATGATGCGGGATGGTTTCAGCGAAGCAGTCACAGCGGTCAAGCAGAATTGCAAACTGCCGGTCATCATCTTCCCCGGAGGTCCGACGCAACTTTCTGCTGACGCCGATGCAGTTCTCTTTCTATCGCTAATTTCCGGCCGGAATCCACAACATTTGATCGGCGATCACGTCGTCGCCGCCCCGGTCGTAAAACGCCTGGGGTTGGAAACCATCCCGACCGGCTATATGCTGATTGGTTCAGGATCGCCGACAGCCGTAGAATTTATGTCGGATACCCGTCCGCTGCCGCCCGATAAACCCGATCTGGCAGCAGTGCATGCTCTGGCGGGGCAGTATCTGGGCTTGAAGCTGATCTACCTCGAGGCGGGTTCCGGTGCGCGCAGTGCTGTTCCGGTAGAAGTGATCGCGGCAGTACGCCGTTGGGTTGATTTGCCCTTGATCGTCGGAGGCGGAATCCGCACACCGGATCAAGCCGCGGCTGCCGTCGAGGCTGGAGCCGATTTTATTGTGATAGGCACAGCGCTCGAAGGCCAGGCTTCGTCCGATGACGTCGCCCGTTTTGCCGATGTTGTCCACAGAGCGGGGCGGGGGAGAAGCAAACGATGATCCTCATCAGCTCTTTTCACCGGAAATAGTAGAATCTCGCACCCACACCGCCCGACTCGGGCTCGTTTTATTTATCGCTGTAAAATCCATCTGATCGACTCATGGAAAACCAACCCTATCTGGACGTTCTGGCCGCCGCGGCTCACCCCGATGACATCGAGTTGACCTGCGGAGGCACCCTGATCAAACTGGTCAAAAAGGGTTACCGCGTCGGCGTTATCGACCTGACCCGCGGTGAAATGGGCACACGAGGCACACCCGAACAGCGCCTTCAGGAAGCCACCGAAGCAGCTAAAATTATGGGGCTCACCGTCCGGGAAAATGCCGGATTGCCCGATGGCAAGCTTGAACCGGATTGGGATACCAAGATGGAGCTGGTTCGAGCCCTGCGCCGCTGGCGGCCCCGCTTGTGGATCATCCCCTGCACGGAAGATCGTCATCCCGATCATGCCGCCGTCGGTAAAGCCGGTCTGGATGCCGCTTTTCTGGCAGGTCTGCGCAAGATCGATACCGGCGACGAGCCCTTCCGCCCCACCTGGACGCTCCATTACTTCTGCCGCTGGGATCACCAGGTCTCCTTCGTGGTGGACGTATCGGACGTCTTTGAAACCCGTCTGCAGGCGATCAGAGCCTATCGTTCCCAATTCGATTCAGAATCCGGCGATCCGCAAACCTACATCAGTCAACCGAAATTCCTCGAACGCATCATCACCCGCGCCAAATTTTTCGGTTCGAAGATCGAGACGGATTATGGCGAGCCGTTCCTGTCACGGGAAACCTTGAAAGTGGACGATCCGGTCAACTTTCTGACGAATTCCAGCGCGGATTGGGCGACGCTACGGTAAAAAATGTGAACAAGTAACCAGGTGAACAAGTAAACAAGTAAAAAACGGGCTTTTATGAGATATTTGCTTTTCCTCTTCCTCCTGCTGCCGATCACCCTCCTGGCTCAGGATTTCCCGTATCAGCGCGAAATAGACACTATCCCGGTTACCATTGGGAATTGGCAGCCATATTCACCTTGGTGTATGGGAAGCTCCGCATCGCAACCCAGCTTTGGCGACCTTGATGGTGATGGTGATTATGATTTGATTGTGGGTCAGTTTATGGGGTGTATTTACTATTATCAAAATACTGGGTCCACACAGCAACCCTACTTATTAATGCAAACGGAAACACTCGCTGGGATTGATGACGATCGAGGGTGGGTGTCGCCCGTGTTGATTGATATCGACAATGACGGCGACCTTGATCTATTTTATTCCGCCAATGGACCCGAGCATTTTTATAGAAACGATGGTTCGGTAAGTACTTTTAATTTTTCGTTTATTACCGATTCAATCCCGGGGTTGATTGGATCATGGGGACTCTTTTTTATTGATTTTGATGCGGATGGTGATTACGACCTGTTTGCGGGACAGGGTAGTGGTCACATTTGCTATTACGAAAATACTGGAAGCCCGACCAATTTTGAATTTACATTGGTAACAGATTATTTTTCAAATATCGATGTCGGTACAGCGAGTGATCCAGTTTTATGCGATATCGACGATGACGGAGACTACGATCTGTTTATAGGAGAGCTAAATGGTCATCTCTGGTACTACCGCAACGACGGCACGCCTCAGCAGTACAATTTCACCTTAGTTTCCAATTATTGGTTAGGAATATATGTGGTTGAAAAGGCTGCCTCTGAATTCTGCGACATTGACGGCGATGGGGATTACGACTTATTTGTGGGGCGAGAACCGAACCTGGGCGACCCCACCCACGGCGACGTCTTTTACTACGAAAACGTCGGCACCGCCCAGAATCCCGATTTTCAATTTGTCACCGCAAACTATTTAACTGCCGATGTCGGGTACTATGCCAATGAACAGTTAATAGATCTTGATCATGATGGAGATTTGGATTTACTCGTGGGGTCCGGACACCATATCCAGTATTATAAAAATATTGGTAGTTCGCTGAGTCCGGCATTCTTTCTGGAAGATACTGCTTTCGCAGGCATAGATCTGATCGACATTCAACCCTTCTTCTGCGATATTGACGCTGACGGCGACTACGATCTTTTTGCCGGGACAACGGCTATCCCCGGACCTCCGGGTATGCGTTTGTACCTAAACCAGGGTACGCCTCAGCATTCCCACTTTGTCTTGTATTCCGAGAATTTTGTCCCCGGCAATTATTTTGTCATCATCGTCCCGACTTTGGCGGACATTGACGCGGACGGGGATCTGGATTTGTTTATCACAGATCACCAAGGGCACTATTTCTATTATGAGAATACGGGAACACCCCAATGGCCCACCTTTCAATTTGTCACCGACAATTGGCAAGGACTGAATGGAAACATTGATTATCGTCGATTTCTACGCTTCTATGACATTGATCACGATGGTGATTTAGATCTCTTCTTCTTCAATAATTGGAATGAACCGGGTGGGAGCAACTTACGCTTTTATAGAAATGTGGGCACGCCACAAAACCCATCTATGGTGCTCGTAACCCGAACCTTCTTTCCCTGCGAGGTAATAGAGCCTGTCCCGGAATTCTGCGATATTGATGGAGACAGTTTAACCGACATCTTTGTTGGCGATCTCTTTGGTGGCATCCTCTTCTTTCATGGGGTGGATACCACGGGGGTAGCTCCTTTTAATCCATATTCTGTACCCAAAGATATATCCCTTTCCCTCTTCCCCAATCCTTCCAATGCTGGGGCGGTGGTGCGGTTTACGCTGCCGGGGGCGGGTTTGGTAAGGGTGGGGTTGTTCGATGTGGAGGGGCGGGTTGTAGGGGCGCACTGCGTGCGCCCGGTTGGGGAGGCAGGTGGTTTTCAGGGCGCACGCAGTGCGCCCCTACAAGAGACCTGGTTCCCCGCCGGAACGCACGATCTACGTCTCGATGCGAAGGATCTGCCGTCGGGGGTGTATCTGATACGCTTAGATACCGGTCAGCAGCGGGTGACGGGCAAGGTCGTGGTGGTAAAGTAATTACGAATTGGGAATTACGAATTACGAATGAAAATATCTTTGCGTCTTGGCGTCTTTGCGAGAGATTTTTTAATGTTTTTCTCTGCGCTCTTTGCGGTCTCTGCGTGAAATTTTCTTCTCTTCGTGCCCCGTTCACGGGGCTAGTTAGATGTAGCCATGTCCTTTAGGGCGTGGCGGGGTTGGCGGCATCAATAATCCTTACGTCCACTTTATGAAACCTCTGCATATCGGCATCTCCTGCTACCCGACCTTCGGCGGATCCGGTGTCGTGGCGTCTTCGCTGGGAGCCGAACTGGCGCAGCGCGGGCATAACGTTCACATTATCTCCTATGCTCCACCGGTGCGCTTGGCGAGCTACCATCCCAATCTGCATTTCCACAAAGTCGAGGTGACGGACTACCCCCTCTTCGAATATCCGCCGTACAGCCTGTCTCTCGCTTCGCGCCTGGTCGAAGTCGCCCGATCCGAAAAGTTGGATCTCTTTCACGTCCATTACGCCATCCCCCATGCCGTCTCAGCCTATCTCGCTCAGGAAATGCTGCGGGAACAGCGCATTCCTCTGGTCACCACGCTGCACGGCACAGATATCACTCTGGTCGGCAATGCGCCTTCCTTCATGCCGATCACCCGGTTTATCTTAGAAAAATCCGATGCGGTAACGGCAGTCAGTCAGTACCTGAAGGATGAGACTCTGAAGGTTTTTGGCGTCAATCGCGAGATTACCGTCGTCCCTAATTTCGTCCGCACGGACATTTTTAACTGCGCCAGAACCGAATCCCGGCGCAATACCTGGGCGAAGTCAGACGAAACCATCTTCGTGCATATCTCCAATTTCAGGCCGGTGAAGCGCATCCACGACATTATCGAAATATTTTCACGCGTCCGGGTGAAATATCCCGTAAAACTACTGATGGTCGGAGATGGTCCCGACAGAGCCAAGGCTGAACGTCAGGCTGAAGAATTGGGACTGCAGAATGACGTCTATTTTCTGGGAATGCAGCTTGACGTCGCCGAAATTTTAAGCATCGCTGACGTTCTGCTTCAACCCAGCGAAACCGAGAGCTTCGGGTTGACGGCTCTTGAAGCCAGCGCCAGTTGCATGCCCGTAATCTGTTCCGACGTCGGAGGCTTGCCCGAAGTCATAGTGCAGGGTGAAACTGGCTTTCTGTTACCGGTCGGTGACGTTGAAGGCATGGCACAAGCAGCTCTGAGATTGGTTGCCGATCCAGCTCTGCGCCGTAAGATGGGCAAAGCCGGCCGCGAGCGGGCTTCCGCGTTATTCAATGTGGAGCGGATCTTGCAGATGTATTTGCAGGTCTATCAGAGCGTACTTTAACGTAGGACTTTTTGTCCATAATCGCAGCCGGTGACCTCCCAAAACTGCCGGGACGAGTTCAAAATTTTTTAGTTTTTTGTTGGAATAGCCTCAATCATTTTGTAACTTTATTCCCCTTGAGGAACATTCCCGGTGATGCGGTAGTTTGCGGTAAAGCCTCACTTCAATCCAGTGTAAACGGTCAAGGTTGGCATAGCATGAATCCGTTAATATTCCGAGAGTATGACGTCCGCGGCAACGCCCAAACAGAACTCGATGACACCACAGTCAAGGCTCTGGCGATGGGTTTTGGCAGCAAGCTTGTACGTACAGGCGGCAAAACTGTCGCATTGGGACGGGATGTACGCCTCTCTTCCCCCCGCATTCATGATGCTTTCCTGTCGGGTCTGCTTTCGGTCGGTTTGAAAGTGATCGATCTGGGTGTAGTGCCCACGCCGCTGCTCTATTTTGCCATCGTTCAACTGCATACCGATGGCGGCGTCATGATAACCGGCAGTCATAATCCTCCTGAGTTCAATGGTTTCAAGCTCTGCATCGGCAAGGATTCCATTTATGGCGAGGCGATTCAGGAACTACGGCGCGAGATCGAGGCTGGTAAGTTTGAATCCGGGCAAGGATCAGTCAGCGAATATAAGATTATCCCTGATTATCTGCAATATCTCAAATCCAGTTTTGTCATTGATCAACCTATTCGCCTGGTCATGGATTGTGGCAACGGCTGCGGCGGCCTGGTTGCGCCCCAGCTCTTTAAAGACCTGGGCTGCCTGGTCGATGTGCTCTACGGTGAACCGGACGGTAATTTTCCCAATCATCACCCGGACCCTACCATCGAAGCCAACCTACAGGATCTGATTCACCGCACCAAGAAAATGGGTTACGATTTGGGGATCGCCTATGATGGCGATTCCGACCGCATCGGGGTCATCGACGACATGGGAAATATTCTCTGGGGAGACCAGTTGTTGATCATCTTCAGCCGTTCGATACTGAAGAAGAACCCCGGCGCCACCATTATTGGCGAGGTGAAATGCTCGCAGAACTTATACAACGATATCGAGCAGAAGGGCGGCAGACCGATCATGTGGAAAACCGGCCATTCGTTGATCAAGAAAAAGATGCGCGAAGAGAACGCGTTGCTGGCCGGGGAAATGAGTGGACACATCTTCTTCAATGATCGATATTTCGGTTTCGATGACGCTTTCTATGCGACGGGGAGATTGCTGGAAATCCTCTGCGAGGAAGCAAGACCGCTTTCGCAATTACTCTGGGGGCTGCCTCAGGTTTTCAGTACACCTGAAATCCGCGTAGACTGTCCGGATGATGTTAAATTCCCATTGATCGAACAGGTGAAAGAGTACTTTAAATCACGTTATAAAGTCATAGACGTGGATGGTGTTCGCGTGCTCTTCGAAGATGGCTGGGGGTTGATCCGAGCCTCGAACACGCAGCCCGTCATCGTGATGCGTTTTGAAGCGACCAGCCAGGTCCGGCTGCTCGAAATTAGAAAAATGATGGAAGAAGTTCTGGATAAACTGAAGCGCGGGTAACCGCCATCGTCGGGGGAGGTTATATGGTTTGTAAGTACTGCCAGACAGAGATCGTTTCGCCTGACAAAATCTATGTAAGCAAGCAGGCGACCATGGAAGGGGAATATCATTGGAAATGTTTTATCGAGGCTTGCAAGAATCGGATGCCTGTCGGGATTGGTGTGATCGATCTTCCCAATTTCGAAGGGGACGATGATGAGCCGAGCGTTGAAAGAGCCCCGGCCAGTGTTGAAGAGTGAGAAGCGCGGTTCTCGCTTAAAGCTCCGTCGCGCCCAGCTTCGCTGCATCCGAGTTACGCTTAGCCATTACGAGAACTTCTTCGTCTTAGGACCTCTGACTCCGCTAAAAAAAGTTCCCCATCTGGCCGCGTTATATGCCTTCTGCCGCCATGCTGATGATATCGCCGACGAATCCGGAGATCCCCCAAAGGCTGCCGTTGAACTCAATCAATGGCAGGAAGAGTTGATCAGCAGCCTTGCCGGAGAGCCGCATCACCCCATCACCAGAGCCCTTGCTGCCACAACCAGCCGGTTTAACCTGCCTCAGCAGTTGTACCTCGATCTGCTTTCAGCATTCCGGCAAGATTTGACCATAAATCGTTATGCTACCTTTGCGGATCTTCGAGCCTACACCCGACTTTCTGCAGATCCGGTCGGACGGCTGGTCTTGCGCCTCTACGGCTATGATGATCCTGAACTGGATGCCCTTTCCGATTCACTTTGCACAGGACTCCAATTAGCCAACTTCTGTCAGGACATCGGCGCGGACGTGCGCAAGGACCGCCTGTACATTCCCGTCGATGAGTGCATGAAATTCGACGTCGATCTTCCGGAAATTCTGGATTGTAATCCCAGCCCCCGGCTGGAACGACTACTCCACTTTCAAATTGTTCGAGCCTATAAGCACCTCAAGCAGGGCTTGCCTCTGGCAGAGCGCTTGAAGGGTAAACTGAAATTGACAGTCAGGCTCTTTGCCGCAGGCGGACTCCAGATTTTAGAAAACTTGGAGAGAAATCCGCTGGGAGCCTTAGCCAGTAGACCCAAAGTGACCTCCCGGCAGAAATGCCATCTGCTGTTCGCTTCGTTGAAAGCGCCTCGGGAAAAACCGCCAGTGACCCACACCGCTAAAATTCTGGATCTCACTGTAAAAAAGTAGCGGGGCATCCTCCATGCCGGATCAAAAAGCCATTCGGAAAGCTTACGATTATTGTGACCGAATTGCCCGGCAGCGCGCCCATAATTTCTATCCCGCCTTCCGATTCCTGCCGAAACCGCGGCGTCTGGCCCTCTCAGCCTTCTACACCTTCTGCTCGCTATCCGATGATATTTCCGATGATAGCGAAAATCTGAGCCACGCTGATAGACTCCTGCGATTATCAGCCTGGCGAGACTCTCTGCTGAGCGCCTTCGATCATCAGAGCGAGGACGTCGTCTTCATGGCTCTGGGCGACGCGATTCGACGTTTTGATCTTCCACGCCAGCTTTTTCTGGATCTCTTGCAGGGGATTGAGATGGATCTCCAGCCCAGAGCCTACCAGACATTTGAAGACCTGAGCGTTTATTGCCGGTGCGTCGCCTCATCGGTCGGGTTGGTATCCCTGCGAATCTTCGGCTGCACCGAACCTCGCGCCGAAGATTATGCCGATAATCTCGGAATTGCCTTCCAATTGACCAACGTCATGCGTGACGTCAGCGAAGACTTGCAGCGCGGACGGGTGTACCTCCCGGTTGAAGATTTGGACAAATTTGGTGTGACGATTGCAGATTTGCAAGCCTGCCGAATGGACGATCGGTTCACTGCATTGATGCAATTCGAATACAACCGGGCGGTCTCTTTTTTTGAGAAAGCCGATCCGAATTTAGCCGGTAATCAGAAGAGGAAATTGCTGACCGCTGAAATCATGAAAGCGGTTTACCGCAGGACTCTTGAAGAATTGCGCAGCAAGCGTTTCAGGGTGTTAGGTCAGCGAATCAAGCTGTCGCCAACCCAGAAGATATTCACAGTTGGTTCAAAGTTGGCGCAGTCGCTCTTTTGGTAAATATAGCGATTCCCATAAGTAACGGGACTTACGCCACAGTGTAAGAGAGAGCGTTGAAAAATACTTTTCGCGTCATTGCGAGGGGGACGAAGTCCCGAAGCAATCCGGTAGAACCAAGCTACGAGACTGCTTCGCTACGCTCGCAATGACTTCTATTTTTATTATTTTTCAACATTCTCGTAAGAGAAGCCGTCATTCCCGCAAAGGCTTTAGCCTGCGTCGGGAATCTGACGGCGTGTCAGACTCCGGTCAAGCCGGAGTGACACGACTGTCTATCGAAAGTCTGATTTGTTCAATGTCCGGAGAATTATGGGAATGATTATAATAAATGGTCTCACTATAATCGCCTTCATACTCCTACTTCTGCCCACTTCGCTGTTTCTTGCGCCTGAACCTCCAATCGCTCTCCTTTTTTCTTGATTTCATCACTTTAAGTTTTTATAATAAAGCGATTTAAATAAAATCGCTGGTCTAATGCAAGAAAAAAACCTGTTTGAGGTCCTGGGGCTGGCGTGGGGTGCTTCCGATGCACAAATTCGCGAAGCCTACCGCAGATTAGCCAAACAACTTCATCCCGATCTTAATCCCAACGATCATCAGGCCGAAGAACAATTCAAAGACGTCGCAGAGGCATATTGGGTGCTTTCCGACCCGGAGAGACGCAAAGACTATCTTTTCGATCATCCGCATCGGGCTGCCGAAAAACACACCTCAACGACGTCCGGAACGACCCCTTCGACCTCCGCTTCATCCCACAACGCCAAACGAACCGAACCGAGCGATATTCACATCCGTCTGTTTTTAATGCTTGAAGAGATCGATGCCGGCGCCGTCAAGAAAATCAAGATCAAGCGCCGGGTAAATTGCTCCTCTTGCGGAGCTACCGGTTTCGCAGGCGGGCTTGCGGGGGGACGTTGTTCGGCCTGTCAGGGCAGTGGATTGGTTCCCGATCTGACCCGTAAAGGCGGCAGCAGGATTTCCTGCCGAACCTGTTCGGGAACCGGAATTCAGCCGCAGAGCGCTTGCAGCGTCTGTTTTGGCAAGGGGCAGGTTCAGGATGATCAGATCATTGCTGTTGGCATTCCTGCCGGCGCGCGGGAAGATAACGAGCTGTTGATCAAGGGCGGCGGTCATCAAAACAAAGCGGACGGCGCTTCCGGTGATCTGATTGTGACGGTGAAAACGAAGGATCACCCCTACTTACAGCGGCGAGGCAGTGACCTGATTTATCACTGTTCGATTACTTTGTCGCAGTGGATTTCCGGATGCGAACTGAAAATTCCCAGTCTATCGGGACAGGTAGCTCTGAAAATTCCAGCCCAGAGCAAACCCGTGGGGAATCTCCGCATCAGACAACGTGGACTCCCCAAAGAGCATGACGGTCGAGGGGATCTCTTCGTGAGTTATGAACTGTCAGCTCCGGCAAGCCTGACCAGAAAGCAGGCAGCGCTGCTGCAGCGCCTGGAAGAGACTCCCGGATTTGGCGTTGATCTTGATAGTGACGGTTATCAATCTCATCGTAGTAACACTTAAGGCCAGGCAGGCAGGTTGTTGGTCGTGGTTGCAAGAACAATTTGTCATTCTGGCTTGTCCAGAATCAGACAAATTGTGGGGGAAAACAAAGAGAGTAGAGCGGCAGTTTGCTGCCGCAATAGTAAAAGGCGTGATTGAGCACGCCTTGTTTTGTGGGGGGGGAGTTACGAACCCACAGC
>JAPKYS010000060.1 GCA_026394195.1 bacterium
CCTTCGAGTACTACCATGTGGAATCAGGTGAATTCCAGTGGATCACCGTCGGAGCGGCGGTCAGGAATGGGATGGGGTAAGGAAGCGGTTGACTAAAATGCCAAGAGGCGCAGACGCGCCTCTTTTTGCTCCCCACCCCCATAATTCCTCTTGACTTTGGCAGAAAAGTTTCATAAATTAAAGTGATTACAAGCATCTTCGCAGGGATCGAATCATGTTCTCTCTGATATTTCTTCAAATCACCTTCCTGTTTTCCACCGCGGCTTTCGCCCCCGAAGAGCCGATCTTCTCCGCGCCTCCTCCTTCGCCGCCCTCCTTCTCCCAATCCATCCCCCTCCACCCAAAATGGAATCTGGTGTCGTGGCAGTTGGACTTCACTGATCTGTTTGGTTTACAGATCAGATTCGACGAAATCCTTCCCGGACCGCCTACCTGGCTGACGAACGCAGGGGGGCAGGTGTACACCTGGGAGAGTAGAAACGATTGGTATCCACTTACCCTTAACTCAGAACTTTGGCAATGGAAGCCCGAATATGCGTACTTCCTGTCCTTCGCTTCAAATCCCACAGATCCCACGGAGCTACCCTGGCACTTTAATGACCGTCCGCTGCAAAACCTCACCTCTTTCCCGATTGATCCCAGCTCTGCCTGGGATGATAACCATTTCGATCCGCAAAATTTCGCTTCGGAATGGTTCTTCATGGGTTACGCCGCACCGGGGTATAGCAAGTTAGCCAGCATCCCCAATGTCCCTTACACAGGGAATAGCGGCGATCCTGCCAACTATGATTATGAAGGACCTTTTCATTGGTTGATCTGGAAGGGAGAGGTGAGCAACTACGAGCCATACGAGCTGAAAATCATCAAGGACGATGCAGGTAGAGCCTATATCCCTGATCCGCATCCTCTTATAGGCCTCCCGGCTATTGATCAGATCGGCACACTTGAACCCGGGAAAGGGTATTTTCTGGGATTTACCGGAACGGGACCTTACAACTTTGAGGGCTGGCAGAATTGGGATCAGTGGCGCAATGATAACTACGTCCCACCCGACCCCAAAGAAAACCAGCCGAGTATCTGCTCGGGAAGTCACTTCCAATTTAATCAGTACACTCACTGGTCGTATCCCATTGTCATCGACACGATTGACTTCAACCAGACGCCCATGGCTGCGGGCGATGAGATCGGCGTTTTCGACGGAAACAGGTGCGTCGGCGCCGCTGCTTTTAGCGGCGAATTTCCGCTGGTGCTCACCACCTGGCAAGACGACATCGCCACGCCCATGGAGGTCGATGGCTATACTTACGGTAATCCGATGATCTTCAAATGGTTTGACGTGTCTGAAAACACCGAGGCTGAATTTGAGATTCCGCCGAGCATTCAGGCGGCAGACGACCGGGTAGCTCCGAGTCATTCCGGTTTTGGATGTGGTTTCTACGCTCAGCGCTCCTTGGCATATGGCGTTACCAACCTACTGCAACTACCGCAGGAGTTCAAATTGGGTCAAAACTACCCCAATCCCTTCAACTCAGCGACGGTGATTCCGCTGGAATTACCGCAACGATCCAAGGTTCGGATTGAGGTTTTCAACGTGAAGGGTCAACGGGTGGGAAATCTGTACGAAAGCGTTGAAAACGCCGGTTATCCCAAAGTATATTATAATGCGGCGCAGCTCTCGTCCGGCGTCTACTTCTGCCGCGTCACGGCGGAAGGGTTGGAAAGAACCGGCAAATTCAGCGGGGTCAGTAAGTTGGTGTTGCTGAAATAACAATAACTTGCCTGTCACTCCGACTTGTTCGGAGTCTGACAGGCAAATTCGTAGATGAGCTCATGGTCGGATTCCGGACAAGCCAGAATGACCATGCGCTCCGCAATAATCCCCCGTCCTGCGGACACCCCCCTTAATAAGGGGGGCATGGGGGATCAATAAAATCGGAGCACCCATGAAACCCCTAATCCTCATCCTCCTCTGCCTCCCCGCGCTCGCCCTGGCCCAGGAATTCCAATTCCGACAGGAATACGACACCATCCTGGTGGAAATCGACGGGTGGAGACCGTACCAACCGTGGGTAGGGGGATTGTCACACTCAATTCCTGATTTCTGCGATTTAGACGCTGATAATGACTTGGATTTAGTAGTTGGATCAAATTATCCCATTTTGTTCTTTCTGAACATTGGAAATCCTACGAATCCTATTTTCACCTCTGCTCTTAATAACATACCAAATCTATCAACCATTGGTAACAGCGCACCAAAGTTTTGTGACATTGACAATGATGGTGATTATGACCTTTTCGCAACCAGTGACGAAAGGCTTTGGTATTGGAAAAATGTTGGGACAGCTAACCAACCGCAGTTTCAATTTATAACAGATTCAGTGACACAGATTTCAACTTGGATTTCATATCCGGCACTTATCGATATTGATGGCGATGGGGATTTCGATTTATTCTCTGATTATGCCGGGGCAATACAATTCTATAGAAATATCGGAACTCCCAATTTGTTCAATTTTAGTTTTGTTACTACAACATTTTCTGGTATTGACGTTGGCAGCCACGCAACGCCCACCTTCATCGACATCGACGCCGATGGCGACTACGACCTTTTCATCGGCAACGAAGCTGGCAACATCTACTTTTACCGGAACGACGGCACAGCGCAGCAGTACAATTTCACCTTGGTGACAAATAATTACAATAACATCGACGTGGGAGAATATGCTTCTCCTGAATTTGCCGACATCGATGGGGATGGGGATTATGACTTGCTGGTGGGGCGGGAGTGCCCGGGCTTGACCAACAGCCCGGGAGATATTTTCTACTACAAGAATGTTGGCACACCACAGGTAGCGCAATGGCAATTTATCACTGCAAATTTTCTTTCCATCGACGTGGGATATGATGCTCAAGGGACTACCACGGATATCGATGCAGATAGAGACTTTGATATTTTCATTCGCAACAGTGGCTCCTACTTAAGCTACTATCAAAATATCGGAGCACCCGATTCTGCTGCCTTTAGTTGGGTTACTGATGCCTATCAGGACATCCACGGTTCGTTATTAGCGCCTTTTTTCAGCGATATCAACGGCGATAATGCGCCTGATCTGTTCATGGGCGAAGTAGTCGTACCCAATCCACCTTATCCAAATTTATACCTTTATCTGAACCAAGGGACGCCACAGAATGCCTCATTTACTTCATACTCAAGCATCGCGCCGAATAACTACCACGTTGGGATTTTCCCTTCAATGGCTGACATTGACTCAGATGGAGACAAAGATTTGTTCATTTCTGACAATAACGGATATTTCTATTATTATGAAAATATTGGCACTCCGACGCATTTCCAATTTTCCTATCAATCAAATAATTGGCAAGGAATTACTCTACCAGCGGGGTGTTCTTCGTATTTTTATGATATTGATAATGATAACGATCTCGATCTTTTCTTTGCTGTCCCTTGGGGTACTTATAATCTTCTCTGGTTTTACCGTAACACCGGCACTCAGACTATTCCCAATATGGTTCGGGAGACACAGTATTTTCTTGGTAATCAAGGATTGAATGCATACCATAGTTTGGACGTTATAGATATTGACAACGATGGATACGGTGATTTTCTACTTTCCACCGGCAGCGGTGGTATGGTCTTTTATCGCAACATCACCGGAGACAGCACTGCAGTGCTGCAGCCCACCAAAATGCGCCCGCGGCCCAGCCGGGCTACGCTTACTATCGGGCCTAATCCCTCCAATCCCATTTCGCTTATCTCCTTCTCGCTGCCTGCGCCGCAGGAGGTGTCGTTAGAAGTTTACAATATCCTCGGCAGCAAGATCGCCACGCTGGTATCCGGCAAGCAATCGGCGGGAGATCACACCGTCAGCTGGAACGCCACCGGTAACGCGTCGGGGGTGTATCTGGTGCGGCTGACTACGCCGCATGAAGAGGTAACTAAGAAGATCGTAGTTACAAAATAACCTCGGAGGGACACGCTCCGTCGTGTCCTTTACAATTATAAACGCCTGATAATATTGGACGTGACGGAGCACGTCCCTCCAGTAGGGGCGTTTAATTAAACGCCCAGAAAAAGAACATAACGGTAGGGGCGCAGCGTGCTGCGCCCCTACACGAGATACCCAACCAGAGTGTCTTTTCCTTTTGGAATACCACTCGATTGGATTGTTATTTCTTTACAACTTCGCCGCCTGCCTCCTGGTATTTCCCGCCTAAATGCTTCGCTAAAAATTTTTCTGCGGCGGCGTAGAACTTCATCTGGTTTTCCGGGATGATAAGTCCATGACCTTCATCCGAGAAGTAGAGATACTCGACGTCGATCTGGTTGTTGCGCAGTTTTTCTACGAACTGCTCGGTTTCGGCGGGATTGACGCGCGGATCCTGGGCTCCTTGAACGATCAGCAGCGGCGTTTTGATCTGATCCGCCCGATTGAAGGGAGAGTGCGACGCCAGCATCCCGGCATCCGTCCCCGGATCGCCGATGCGCTTTACGATCATCGACCTGAAGTTGAACCACTCGGCGGGAACGGAATTGATGAAGGAGATCAGGTTGCTGGGACCCGATACGTCCACCGCACAGCGAAAGAGCTTCGGAGTGGCGACGGTAGCGTATAACGCCGCATAGCCTCCGTAAGATTGACCGAAAATCGCAATCCGTTTGGGGTCTGCGATATCCTCTTTGATCGCCCAGTTGACGGCATCAATCAGGTCATCCTGCATCTTGCCACCCCACTCCCTATCCCCGGCGTCCAGAAACTTCTTGCCATAACCGGTAGACCCCCGGTAGTTGATCTGTAAGCAAGCATAACCACGACTCGCCAGCCATTGTGCTTCGGGGTTATAACCCCAATTATCGCGCTCCCAGGGTCCACCATGTACGTTCAGCACCAGGGGGAGGTTTTTCTTAGCTCCACCGGGCGGGTAGGTAAGATAACCATGCAGTTCCAGTCCATCCCGAGCGGAAATGGTTATCGGCTCCATCTGCATGAGAGGGTAATCTTTCAAGTCAGAATCGCTGTCAAACAGGTGAACGCCTGATTTGGTGCTGCGATTGTAAGCATAGTAGGAAACCGGACCGTTGTCGACGGTAAACCCGACCAGCCAGGTTTGGTCGGCGGCATCCCGGCTGACAATGTAGAACGTACCGTTCTGCAATTGGCGAATCTGATCGAAATCCTCTTTGATGCTCGGATCCACAAATTCCCACTGCGGTTTCTCACGATTGAAAGCAACGCCCACAACCTCGTAGCTGACGGGGTTGACCATTACGTTGGAAACAGAGTATTGGGAATCTTCGGCAATAATGGTCTGCACACCGATGGAGAGGTGCAATTTCACGACTCGCGAACCATTGAGGTCTCGTGAATCGGTCAGAAAAATCTGGCTTCCGTCCTTACTGAATCCGATGGGTCCGCTGGTCATGCTGTTGTCAGCGTCCCAGGTGAGCAGCCTTTTCCAGGGCGCGCCTTCGCTATTGCGGATCAGCAGGTCGAACCCGCCTTCCTTGACGGCAGACATCGCTCCTCGGATCTGGTATCTTGCATCCGCCACCCAACCGAAAATCGTTCCGGGATTTTTGGCGATGAGCTTGGTGGTATTGTCGGGCAGATTAAGGTAGTAAGCCTCCGACCGCTGACGATTTTCTTGGTTCATGGTGATCAGGAGTTCGTCGGGATAATTATTATCCTGCGTGATGACCTGGGCTTGGATGCTGTCGTAGGGAGTATATTGGGTCTTGTATCGATCGTTCAACCTCACACCCCAGAGTCTCCAGTTATTGTTCGCCTTCGCATCCTGCACATAGACGATCTGACTGCCATCGCCAACCCAGAAAAAATCATGGATGCCGCGCATTCTGTCCTGTGTCACCCAATCCTCTTTAGTCTGGCCGATGGTCTTCACCCAAACGTTCATTACGCCCTCAAGCGGCGCCAGATAGGCTACCTTTTTTCCATCGGGTGAAAGTTTCGGACTCAGCCGAGTGGGGGGCGCGAAGAGTGCTTCGCGGAGAATCAACTGTGAACCCTTCTCCTTCCTGCCTTTGGAACAAGAAGTTACGCTCAGAGCAAGCGCACAACACACCAGGATCAGACAAATTGCGTAGGTTTTATTCTGTTTCATCGAAGCTAACTCCTGTAAGATCATGTGGGGGACACTAATCGGATACTAAACTTATCATTTTGAAAGCGCCAAGTCAACAGAGAAGCGCGCGGAATTTCAACGATAAACGGTGCAAGCGACATGAGGCGACAGGAAGAATCCGTTCGGATTTCAAGTTGGAATCCTCTTGACTTTTCCGAGTGATTTGTGCAAATTAGGTAATTCAGTTCCTTAATGCGCTGCCTGCCGCGCCAATGTCAGTTCAACTTACATGACGATAGAACAAATCATTTCCACCTACGGATATTTCGGGCTGTTCTTCGGAGCCATCCTTGAAGGGGAAACTTTCATCATCATCGGTGGAATTCTCGCGGAACATGGGCTGCTCAAACTGCAGTACGTCATGGCGGTGGCAGCTATCGGAGCCTTCTCGGGCGATCAATTCTTCTTTCATCTGGGGAGGTTGGGCGGAAAAGCCTTCATCGAACGGAGACCGCTCTGGAAGGCGCGCGTCGAGCGCGTCAATCGCCTGCTGAAAAACTACCAGACACCGATGGCTCTGGGTTTTCGGTTTATTTACGGCATTCGTTCCGCCACTCCATTCGTTTTCGGCCTTTCCGGCTTCAATTGGAAAAAATTCCTTTTCTTAAACGCGATTGGCGCGATGATCTGGGGTGGAGTGACTGCTTACCTGGGTTACGCATTCGGAGGATTATTGGCTGTCGTGCTCTCGGATGTAAAGAAATACGAATTCTTGATAATAATCGTCATATTAATCATTGGAAGCGGCATCTGGGGCTTCGTGATCTTCCGGTCTAGACGAAAGAGGAAGAAGCTGTTGATGGATAAAACGTCGGTGAAAAATTCGGATCTGTCCGCAGATGAGTAAATGAAAAAATGGAGAATGAGGGAATTACATGCGGAAAATCGTCGAAACTGCGGTCATTATTCTGACTCTGGCGTCTGGAGAGTGAAAGAGAGCGCCTTACTCCGATCCCCTGCTGATTTTACTTGACTTTACCCCTGCTTTTTCGCAAATTATACTAATTCTCAAAACAAACTTTCGGCATAAACTTATTAGGAGGCGAGATAGCCTCCATCCCACCAAGCTGGACCTGCGGCGATCCAGCCTCCTTGATCGCAAGATCAGGGGGAAGTGTCTTTAAAATCCAGTATTACGCGATAAAAACATAACCGGATACGCTTACCTGGAGATAGCAAAATCGACGAGTTGGGGAAGGATACATTTGTACACAATTTGGAGATCGTTCGCGTAATCGCCTGCCTGGCAGATCCCAATAAAATCCGCTTCACGGCGAATTTCGACCGGGACGTCGCAGAAACGTTTCCATATCTCAACGCGATCCTGCCCGGCGCGATCTACAACCACCCGGGAAAGACTTTAACTCTGCACCGCGACGGTCGGTTGCTGACGATATACGCTCTGAAGGTGGAAGCCGCCAAGATCGAAAACCGGGATGACGCCCAGGACGTGGTCCGTTGGATCGTAGGGCTCATCAATGAATGCCACCGCAAGCGGGCGACCATCAAACCAAACTTTGAACGCCGGGAACGGCTCGGCGTCATCGATATAGTTAAACTTCTGCCGGGAACCAATTGCAAACGCTGTGGTCAGCCTACCTGTTTGGCCTTCGCGGCGTTTCTGGCTGCCGAGCGCGTCTCGATTATGATCTGTACCGACATCTTCCTTTCGGATTATTCAGAACGGCGCAAGGAACTTATCACCCTGCTGAAAGCGTCGGGGTATTCCGTCCCTGAATCATTCGTTTAACTTTAACCGAGAGATCCGTGCACATCCCAGACGGTTTTTTAGATGCGAAAACCTGGCTGTCCTTAAGCATTCTATCGGGAGGCATCCTTGCGGGTGCTTTGAAAGGCCTCAAAGCAGGGAGAATCCGTGGGAGAATTCCTCTGATCGGGATGACAGCCGCCTTCGTGTTTGCTGCGCAGATGCTCAATTTCCCCATAGCGGGCGGCACTTCAGGACATTTTATGGGGGGCGTTTTTTGCTGTATCTTGCTTGGACCCATGACCGGTTTCATCACCATGTCGATGGTGTTGATCGTGCAATGCCTGTTGTTTCAGGACGGTGGCCTGACGGCGTTGGGCGCCAACATCTTCAACATGGCTTTTCTGGGTTCGGTATGTGGGTTTTACGTCTATCTATTCTTCCGTCTCATGTTCTGGGGTGATAGGACTCGCCCGTTTGCCTATGCGCTGGCATCCTGGTTCAGTGTCATGCTGGCCGCGGCTGCGGCTTCCTTTGAATTGGCATTTTCAGGAACCATCCCGCTTAAGGTCGTTTTACCCGCCATGTTGGGAGTGCATACGATCATCGGAGTAGGTGAAGCGATCGTCACTACCGTTGCGTTGATGACGCTCTGGAAAATCCGTCCCGAACTCATGAAGGTTCTCAAATACTAAAGATGAAAACCATATGGCCATTTCTGGCTATCGCTGTCCTGTTAGCTGCGCTGGCAGCGCCTTTCGCCTCGAGTTTCCCTGATGGACTCGAGTGGGTCGCAGAAAAATCCGGCTTTTATCACCACGCGGCCATAGAACCACCTCTCTCATCACCCCTGCCGGATTATTCCATCCCGGGGATCAGTAATTCAATCCTGGGAACCTCCCTCAGCGGAATCATCGGGACCTTGATCTGCTTCCTGCTGCCCTTCGGCTTCTCCTTGCTGCGCAGAAAGTAATCCGGTGCATCATTCCTACTTAGATAAATTCGCTCGCGGGAACAGCCTGATCCATCATTTAGATGATCGAGTGAAACTGGTTGTGACCTTTTTCGCTGTAATTTTAATCGCTTCCACACCGCAGCCTGGAAAAATTTTTATCGGCGGAATGGCGGCAATTGTCCTGTTTTTGAGTCTGTTTGCCCGTATTCCTTTGGGTTATCTCCTGGCGCGATCCGCCATCATTCTCCCATTCAGTGGATTTGCTGCGGTCACGTACGCCTTCACCATCCCAGAAGGGCGTGTGTTGCTGCAGATCGGTTCCTATGTATTGACCAGCCACGCTGTGGAAATGGGCGCTTTCCTGCTGCTACGATCCGGGCTGGCAGTATGCTTCATGATCATTCTGATCAACACCTGCCCTTTTGATAGACTTTTAAGCGCGCTCAGAAGCCTGAAGGTTCCAGCATTGTTTATCCTGCTGCTGGCTTTCTTTTACCGGTTTCTGTATCTGCTCTGGGATGAAGCCGAGCGCATGCAGCGAGCCAGGAATTTACGCTACTTCGGAGGTCGCTGGAAGCAGCAGCCTGCTCTGTTGGGGCGGTTGGTGACTGCTTTATTTATAAGGTCTTACGAACGATCCGAAAGGGTGGCGTTGGCGATGCAGGCGCGAGGTTGGGACGGTGAATCCTGGCCAATTAAAGTGAGCCCCTTAGCTCACAAAGATATACTTTACTCTCTGATCGGCATGACGCTACTGATTTCTCTATGGATGCTCCGCCGCTTTTGAACGATACTGCCATCTTAGTCTCGAATCTGTCCTGCGATTACCCCGACGGTACGACGGCGCTTCGGGACGTCGACCTGTCGATCCGCCGCGGCGCATCGCTTGCCCTGATCGGTCCCAACGGAGCGGGAAAATCAAGTCTGCTGCTCTGCCTGGTGGGGTTGCTGCCGGTGCGGGGTGACGTCTATATCGCGGGGGAGAAGCTGACCCCTGCCAACGCCGCGCGATTGCGGCGAAAAACTGCGTTGGTCTTCCAGGACCCTGACGATCAACTCTTCATGCCGGCGCTGGAAGAAGACGTCGCTTTTGGACCCATTAATCTGGGCTTGCCGGACGATGAAGTTCAATGCAGAGTCGAGCGAGCGCTGACGCAGGTGAATTTGCTGGACAAAAGGCATAAACCACCACATCACCTGAGTTACGGCGAAAAGCGCCGCGCCGCATTGGCGACGGCTCTGGCGATGCAGGCAGATATCTTGCTGCTGGATGAACCGACCAGCAACCTCGATGCCGCTACGGCTCAGGAACTGACTGCGTATTTAAGTGAATTCCCCGGCACGCTGATTGTCGCCACGCATGAACTTCGCCTGGCTAAAGACCTGTGTCAGCAATGCGCTTTGTTAGCAGAAGGCAAGATTGTGGTTTCAGGCGCTACCGAAGACATTCTCCGGAATGAGGCGCTGCTGCAGCAATATAGGCTCTTACCGAGATAGATCTTCAGGGATTGACCACCATGCAATCCCATCAATACGTTTCCCTGCTTCCCTGCAAAAAATTGCTTGTATTTGAGCGTATTATATATTATTTTATCAAGATAAACACAAATGGTCTGCTTCACCGACCCATGAAGGAAATAAAATATAGCTCCCTGCGGCACCTGACCGCAGGGATCAATGCCGGGCTGCTATTCAGTTTAGCCGTAGGCGTTATCTTTGGCTTGAAGATGATCGGCATCAACGAAGCCATGCACGTCTACCGCTATGCCTACCCGTTTATGCTGAATTTCATCCCCCTGTACCTGCTGTTAGGGTTGATCTTCGGAGCCTTTACCGGAATCATCGGCGGCTTGCTGCTGCGGAAGACTGAAGAGCGCCAGGGGCTGAGATTTTGGTCCATCTATGGCATTTGTGTGGTGGCATTTCTGGTTCCCTACTTCATCTTCGGTGTCCCCATCGGACCGATTGTGGGGATGATCCTGGCGACGATCATCCTGATCACCGCCCATGGCGTCCGGCCCAAATTGGTTCGCCTCTACTTTGCTGTTTTCTTTACCTCCATTTCCTTTAACTATTCCTGGCAATGGGTGCGCAAGCACTTCATCGTCAATCCCTTTGTCCCCAATCCCGCCTCCAGAATTCAGGATCTCCTTTTCACCATCGTCTGGGCGATGATCTTCATCCTGGGATTCCGCATCTTCTTAAAGGCGCTGTTACGGCTTCCCGCCAGACTGATCTACCTGATCGGTGGCGGCGTGGTGGCAGCCAGCCTACTGCTGGGCGGAGTCTTCTACCTGATCAAGTCGACACCTGCAGCGACCGTTTCCCCGACCGGCAACGTTCAAATTGAGCGCGTATTCACCAATCGCAAGGTGCTGCTGATCGGAATCGATGGCTTATGGTGGCGCGTAATCGACCCGCTTCTGCAGGATGATCGCCTGCCGAATCTGAAGAAGCTGATCGATTCGGGATCGTCGGGGCAGATGGAAACTCTCTTCCCCACCTTCTCGGCGGCGATTTGGACCAGTATCACCACCGGTAAAAACACGGATAAACATGGAGTTACCAGTTTTCTGGTCTGGAAATTCCCCTGGTCAGGGTTGACCGTTCCTTGTTTCCTCACACCTAAAATTACCCAGGAGATGGACTTTTTCCGTAACAATTTGATCATTGAAGCGCCGATCACGAATCAGTTTCTGGATGCGGTGCCCATCTGGTTGATGCTGTCTGATCATGGCGCCAGCGTCGGCACAGTCAACTGGTGGGTTTCCTGGCCTGCCGATTCGGTCAATGGATTCGTGGTAACCGATCATGCGCTCTACAATAAATCCGACGTCATGCAGAATTACAAGCGGAAGGAAGGCGTCACGATTTACGACGTGTACCCTCCGGAATTACTATCTGAACTTCAGGGTTTTTCGCACAGTCCCAACGATCTAACCGAGCAGGAAATCCGTCGGTTCATCAACGTGGACAGCCAGAAATTCCTGGATGATTTTTACGCCATCGACACCTATAATTACCTCGATATCGCCTACGAAGCCTCGATGTTCAAATACAGTTACCCCGAAGACGTCACGTTCGCCGGCGCCGCCAAGTACCTCATCCAGACCCGCCAGCCGGAATTCACGTGCGTCTACCTTAAAGGGATGGATTCGATGGAACATCAGTATCTTAAATATTATTTCGCCTCGGATCACCCGGACAAGTTGCTGCCTAAAAACCGCGAACGCTACAAGGATTTGATCAACAACTATTACATCTACATGGATGAAGTGATCGGGTCGCTGGTGGACGCCGCCGACAGCAACACAGTGGTCATGGTTGTCAGCGATCATGGTTTCGATGAGGTTATCCTGCCCACCGGGCATTACAACCACATGAACGCGCCGCCGGCAGTATTTATCTGTGCTGGTCCGGGCATCCGCAAAGATTTTAAAGTGGATAATGCTCAAGTGTACGACGTCGTGCCGACAGTGCTGCATCTGCTGGGATTTCCTGTGGCGGAAGATTTTGATGGGAAGGTGTTGACTGACATCATGTCTGACGACAATCCGATTAACCGGATCCCCACCTATGAAACCGGCAAACGCGCCGCCAGAACGTTGATTCAGTCAGAAATAGACGAGAATTACAAGGACCGCTTGAAAGCCTTAGGGTATACTCAATAGAGCGATGGCCGAAAAAACCAAAACCAACCTTCTGGATCTGCCGATCTCCCTGCTCCTCGGAATCGGTTTCTGTGCCCTGTTGGGGTACACTATCGCCTTGCGGATCGTTCAATGGAACCCTGATCTGGCACAAAGTTTCCGCAGTGTTATCATCCTGTTGCTCTCCAGTTCCTACCTTTATTCCATCTTCGGAATCGTGGTCGGCGTCGAGCTCTGGGCGCTGTTGTTCCTTATCTCGAGACTCGGCAATAAACCCTGGCGGGGACGCACCTTCGTCCGAGCCTGGATTCCCTTCTTCCTCAGCGGCGCGACTCTGATGTCTGTTTATTTCATGGCGACCCGACAGCATCTGCGGTCAGGGAAATGGGATAATCTGCTGTTGATCACCTGGTATTTGACGACAGTTTTTTTATGCGTCCTCTTATACCATGCTACCAAACTGCACCCACAAGCCGGCCACAGGAAACTCACCCTGACCCTGCCAAAGTTCTTTGCCCTTTTCTTCATCATCGTATTCTTGGTCACCGGCTTGGTCTGGACGACGTCTCGTCAAGCCACATCATCCAGAGACTACGGGGATAAGGCTGAAATAAAGACCGCGCTGGATGGCGTCAATTGGGATACCAAGGTGGCGATCATCGGTTGGGATGGCGGAGAATGGAGTGTGATCGAACGGCTGTTGGCTGAAGGGACGATGCCCAACCTGCAATGTCTCATCGACGGCGGCGTTCATGCCCGGCTGCGCAGCCTGCCTTCCACCAAATCTCCGCTGGTCTGGACCAGCATTGCCACGGGCAAAGTTCCCGCCAAACACGGAATCAATGACTTTGGTTCGTTCCAATTCCCGGGGATGGTGAACAACTTCTCCACCTATCCGGATGGGTTGGGGTACTACCGATTGATCAGCCGCTTGCTCCCCAGCGCGGATTTACCGGTCACCAGCACCACGCGCAAAACGGCGGCTCTTTGGGAGATCCTGTCACAAGCCAAACACACAACAGGCATGATCGGCTGGTGGGCGACCTGGCCTGCTGAACCTGTAAATGGTTTCATGATTTCCGACCGTTTTACCTATACATTATTCAACCCCCGCGCCACGGCTCGAACGGTTAAAAAGGGGCAGACCTATCCTGTTGAACTTCTGGATGAAGTTTCGCAATTTATCCGCACACCGGACAGCATCACCGATGCGGAATACCAACGATTTTTACCGAACGTTCCCAAAGCTGCAACTCAGCCCGCCAATTGGAACCAGGATGAGTATCAGGATTGGAATCCAATGTATCAGTTCCGTTTGGCTTATTCTGCCGCAGAATCCTATCGCAGCGCGGGACTTTATCTCTATCAGAAGTACCATCCGTCGTACCTGGGTGTTTATTTTCAAGGGACGGACATGGTTTCGCATTTCTTCTGGCAATATTACCGCCCCGATGAGTTCATCAGCGTTCCCGACAGCGACGCCGCCCGTTACGGCAATGTCATCCCTGAATTCTATCGGTATATGGACCAGATTCTGGGAGAATTCCTGAAAATTTTAGACCCGGGCACCGATGTGCTTGTGGTGTCCGATCACGGTTTCGGCTATGACCTGAATCCCCGCATCGCTTATCGCACCGGCGAACATCGTCTGGAAGGTGTTCTGATCGCCAATGGACCGCATTTCCGGCAGGGGCTGAACCTGGAGGAAATATCCGTTCTGGATATTCTCCCCACGCTGCTCTACCTTTACAACCTGCCAGAAGGCGCGGATATGGACGGCCGAGTCATTAGCGAGGCTCTCGATTCGACCTTCGTTGCCGACCACCCCCTGACACGAATCAAGAGTTACGATACAGGACCCCGTAACTCCTCAATCACCCGGTCCGCTGCCGATCTTCAGGTGAAAGATCAGATCAAGGCGTTGGGCTATACTAATTGAACTTTCTACCGCGTCATCAGGTCGATCCTGCTGACATGGACTACCATAGACCCGTTCACGTGAGGAACCTGTCCCCATGAAAAAGCTGACTTTTATCCTGTTGGGTGTGGCGTTCTGCGCCCTGACCCTTCACGCCGAGGTATCACTGACGGTGTACCAGCGCAATATCGTGTTGGTGCGGGACTTGCGCACCATCGATTTAAACAAAGGCGAAAACCTCGTCAAGTTTGACCACATCGCTCCTGAGATCTTCGAACCGACTTTGCGGATCACGCCCCAAGGCAAATTCGATGATCTCAAAACCATCGAACAGAGTTATGAGTATGACCTGGTGGATCAAGATCGTGTCTGGAAGAAGTACCTGGGCAAACCGTTTCAGTTCACCAAAGATGACAGCCTCTTCAAGGGCACGCTGCTCAACTTCGATGACGACCACATTTTCTTCGGACCGGAAGAAAAACCGGGGGCAGTATCGATCATCTCACGTTCCGGGATCAAAGACATGACCTTCGATACACTGCCCGAAGGCCTGGTGACTCGCCCTGAGGTGTACTGGAAGGTCAAAGCCGGCAAAGCCTATAAGAGCTTGAAAGTCGAAGTCGCTTATCTGACGGATGGGATCACCTGGCTGGCGGATTATACTGCATTTTTTCAAAAGGATAACCAGATCCGGCTCTCCGGCAATCTAACCATGACCAACAAATTGGAAATGGACTTCCCTGATGCCAAGGTGGATCTGATCGCCGGGGACGTGCACCGTGCTTATGACACTAGAACTCTGGGCGGTGAAGATACCTTTGAGGAGGCTCCTGCCGCGGCTCAGAAGGAAACTGCCACTCGGTTTTTTGAATATCGCCGCTACCAGGTTCCTGACAAAGTGGAACTCCATGCCAACCAGACCAAGAGCATCCCTCTGATGGGACCGGTGGACGTTACTTGCACCAA
Organism: bacterium; assembly: GCA_026394195.1. Classification (GTDB taxonomy): domain Bacteria; phylum Electryoneota; class B3-LCP; order B3-LCP; family B3-LCP; genus JAPKYS01. The sequence continues at coordinate 15,360 of JAPKYS010000060.1, forward strand.
GGGATTTTTCTACGACGGCTCAACCGGCGATGAAAAGGTCTGGATAAGGTTACTGCTGGATAATACCCCGGCGACTGGGTTGGGGATGGCGCTTCCGGAAGGCGACTTGTTGCTCTACCAGTCCGATAAAGACGGTTCGGCGCGCTTTTTAGGAGAAGATCATTTAAAAGCTTCAACGCCCGGCGACAAAGTCGAGCTGGTCATCGGTCAGGCGATGGATCTGAGGGTGGATCGCAAGCGCGTCAGCCATGAACGCATTTCCCGCAATCGCACCCGCGATACCGTCGAAATCACCCTTTCCAGTTCACGCGAAAACGCCTCCGGCATCACGGTTCGGGAACGCCTCTACGGATTCTGGGAGATCACCGAGGCACTATGGGCGGGACAATCGGTCACTCGGCGCGCCCTGGACGCCAACAAGGTGGAATTCGACGTAAGTCTGCCGCCAGGAAAATCGCAAACCTTGCGTTACGTCGTCGAATACGGCTACTAATTAATAGAAACGGTTGGATATTCGCATGAAACGACATCATCTTCGCCTCTACTGCCTGACACTGATGTTTTTTTCTGGAGTGCTGGCGCTCTCCTCCTGCGGTTCGGATGGCGGTAACAATTCTGGGGACGAATTCCAACCCAAAGACCACATCGCCGGATTCGGCAGCCAGCCGCGCTTCTCACCGGATGGGGAGAAGGTAGCTTTCGGCGGCGATCAAACGCATCCCGGGATCTGGGTGTATACACTCAGCACGCAGGACCTGTTTCAGATCGTGGATGACCAGCACCCACACCTGTACGACTATCGCTGGTCGCCCGACGGGTCGCTGATCGCTTTCGGCGGCGCCGGCGCCACGGTTGACAGCACTTCCGGCATCTACGTGGTTGGATTGGACGGCTCGGAACCGCACCGCTGGAACGTCACCGGCAAATCACCGTCCTGGCTTCCCGATCAATCGGGATTAATCTTCGAGGAAAACAACCCACAAGCGAACCTGTACGGTGTATTCAAGCTCACTTTCGCCGACACTTCACTGCTGCTGCTGACCAACACAGGCACCGAACCATTGATCAGCCCGCTGGGAGATCAAGTCGCCTATCGTGATCCCGGATCGACGCAATATATTCCCTTGAAGGTCGTTTCCATTTCGGGTGGGGCATCGGTCACCGTGGCGGATACCTGCATCCACTTCACCTGGACCGTAGATGGCGTCAACCTGGTCTTCGATTATGTCTCCTCCAGCGGAGGAGTGCAGGACCGCCGCATTTCCAGAGTTCCTGCATCCGGGAGCAGCGATCCGGTAAAAATCGTCTCCTATGCGACGCAACCGACGATTTCCAGCGATAACGTCATTGCTTATCAGCGCATCAATCAGGATCTTTCGCAGGGCATCTACACGGTGAACTTAAGCGGCAGCGACATTACGCAAGTCGCCGGCGCCGGTTCGCAGCCGGATTTCAGCCCGGACGGATCTCACATTGCCTTCGCAGATTTCGATGGAATATGGGTGATCAATCTATGACGACTGATTGTACAAATAAACGCTTCGCCGCGTTCGCCCTGGCGATTTTGGTGGCATGGTTCGGACTGACCGGTTGTCCGAGCACGAGTCAGGCTGGAAGCGGCCATCGCACACCGTACTGGATCTTTTTCCATGACAAGCAGGCGGGGACGGTTGAGAAAGTGTACGTCGATCCATACGCTCTGGAACGCCGCCGGGTGCGCGGTTCCGTAGACCTTGGGGAAGATATTGACAGACCGGTTTCGCCGGAATATCGTCGAGAGGTGTTATCGTTCGCCGGAGTATCGCTGCGGGGGGAAAGCCGCTGGCTGAATGCGCTGAGTATCGAAGCGGATTCTGCCGCTCTGATTCAGATAGCCGCGCTGCCCTGCGTGAAGGGGATCAAGGCGGTGGCTTACGCCCGGCGTGCTACTTACGATGGCGGTATTTCCAAGATGGAAATCTTTCCCCGCCTGAGCGTCAACGAACGGATGGAGAGCCAATCAGTAGATGATCTCACCCAACCCGATCCCACTGCTCCCAATTGGCGCATGGACCGAGCCTGGTATGGTCCCAGTCTGAATCAGGCCAGAATGGTCAACGCTCTTGAGACTCACTTTCGCGGCAACTTCGGCGCTGGCGTGCGCATCGCGGTCCTGGACGGCGGCTTTCAGCGCAATCATGAAGCCTTCCAGAAGATGGACCTGATCGCCGAATACGATTTCATCAACAATGACGAAAACACCTCTTTCGATCCCGCGCAGGATGGCCCCGGGCAGGCTCACCACGGCACCGCCACCTCTTCGGTGATCGGCGGATACATGCCGGGCAATCTGATCGGCCTGGCGCACGAAGCCAGCTTTATCCTCTGCAAGACCGAAAACGATGCCTACGAAAAACCGATCGAAGAAGACAACTGGGTACGAGCCGTCGAATGGTGCGAGGCTCTGGGAGCCGATGTGCTGTCCAGCTCGCTCTCTTATAAAGATTGGTACACGCCCGCGGATTACGACGGTCTGAGCGCTCCGACCAGCCGAGCGGCCAATATCGCCTATGAATTGGGGATGATCCTCTGCACCAGCGCGGGGAATGAAGGACCCGATCACCGAACCCTGGGCGTCCCGGCAGACGCGGAAGGTGTGCTGGCGATCGGCGCTCTGCGCCCCGACGGCGATCTGGCGGCCTTCTCATCGCGAGGTCCCTGTTCTGACGGGCGCATCAAACCGGACGTCTGCGCTCAGGGAGTGCGCACAGCTTGCGTTCAACCGGACACCTGGAATCAATATGCCTTCTGGAACGGCACCTCGCTTTCCTGTCCGGTGGCAGCGGGCTGCCTGGCGTTGTTGGTGGCTGAACACCCGGATTGGACGCCGGCTCAGTGTTACACTGCCATTCGCGAAACCGCTTCCCGAGCGACCAAGCCTGACAACGACTGGGGCTGGGGGTTGATCAACCTGGAAGAAGCCATCGCTTATCCTTCGGTTTCGGGGTGGGTGCTGGATCAGCAGGGGCGGGGTTTATCGAATGTGGTCATCCGTCTCTTTGGGCAGGATGAGAAACTGAATACCCTGACGGATCAGGATGGATTTTACCGCTTTTCCAACCTCAGTTGGGAAGGCATCCGGGTGCAGGTGGTCTGGAAGGATGGCAGTCTATCTCCGGTCAGAATCCTCAGCGTGCCACCATCCGAAGAAGCCGATTTTAAGGTGGAGAGATAGGAAGCATTCAGCACTCAGTTGTAGGGGCGCAGCATGCTGCGCCCCTACGCAATTTGATCCTATTTCACCACCACCACCTTCTGCGTCACTTCCTCTCCCGGTGTGGTAAGCCGTACCAGATACACCCCCGACGCATTGCTGGTAGCGTTCCAGCTGACGGAATAGTCTCCCGGATTCTGCCTGCCATTGACCAGTTGCGCCACCCTTCTCCCGGAAATATCGTAAACCGACAGGTTTACCAGGCTGGCTACTGAAAGCTGATAGCTGATGGCTGTTATGGGATTGGAGGGATTTGGCCCGATAGTAAGCGTAACCCGGCTGGGCCGCGGGCGCTGATTTGGTGGGATGGGCACTGCCGTGCTGTCTCCGGTGATATTGCGGAAGAAGAGCAGACCACCCGCCATAGTGCCCCCTATAGCGTCCATGTCTCCATCGCCATCAATGTCGAAAAAGTCCGGCATATCATAGGTGGGACAGGGAATGCCGAATAAATCCTCTGTAATTAACACCATATTGGCTTGCTGCGGAGTACCTTGATTCTGATAGTATTTAATTCTAAGATCCGGATAGCTGCGTCCCGTCAATAAATCCAAGTCTCCATCTCCGTCAAAATCAACGAGAACCGGGGTAGAAGCGCCTGAATTCTGATAATTGGAGTCGATACATACAAAATTAAAATGTTGAGGATCACCCTGATTTTGGAAATATCGTAAACCATCATTGATTAAATCTCCCCCAACGATAAGCATATCTGTATCGCCGTCTCCATCTAGATCTCCGAAGACTGGAGAGCTGTGCAACTCTCCCCAATCATCGTTACCGATAAAATTGAATCCAGGATTGGTGGTATCGCCGTTGCTGAGCCAAAAATCTAAAACACCCGACCACCCATGAGTGATGACTAAATCGTTATGACCATCACTGTTCAGGTCGCCAAAACCGGCTCCTCCTACGATGCTGGAATAGGGATGATCCAATAGACTATAGTTCATCATCTGAAACCGTGGCGATGTCAAAGTTCCGATATTGCGCATCCAACCTAAATAATAATAAAATAGATACGCATCTATTACAGAACTATTAGCGATGTACGAAAATTTGATATTGCGGGCATCTCCCCCAAGATCAAAGGTCAAATACATCTGATTTTCCTGCTCCAATTGCGGAGCCTGTGGTGTGCCGAGATTTCTCCAGAAATGGATATCGCCGGGAGGTGTGATACTATTATCATTATCTTTGCCCAGAAAGAGATCATAGTCGCCGTCGCCGTCAATGTCGCAAAATTGCGGATCGGCTTTGTCGCCCACATAGATTTCCAGCCAGTTGTTGGTCACGTAAGTGAAATTCCACTGCTGAGCATTGCCATCGTTGCGGTAATACCAAATTCTTCCCCCACTATCGTCACCGATAAAAAAATCCAAATCGCCATCTTCATCTATATCACAGAATTCCGGGCTGCTCCAATAGCCCGTTTGAACTCCTGCAAAATAGCTATCCTCCAGTTGAAACGCATAATTCGTTGGACTGCCAATGTTGCGATAGAAGTGAATCCGACCGGTATACCATTCGCCGGCAAAAAGATCGTAATCGCCATCGGCATCAAGGTCCACCAAATCATGCCGCGTCCCGTAGATCATATTTCCCTGCGTGTCTCGCAGGGTGTCTTCAGATATTTGGAAATAAGGCAGTGTTTGGCTGCCAACATTGGTGTAAACCAGCATTCGGGAACCACCACCAATTTCTGCGCCTAAGATTAAATCCAAATCACCATCAGCGTCGATATCAATAAATTCAGGAGATGTAACTGTTGCATCATTAATACTTTGTAAACCTGTGAGATTAAAATGATAATTACCTTGTTGGGCTGTTCCGGAATTCTGCCAGTAATCCATCTGCCCCCAGCCATTCTCACCCATCAAAATATCGAAATCCCCGTCCCCATCAATATCAACCAATGCTGGGGACGACATATTATAGCCACCTCGCCAGGCAGCAGGCAGTGTTCTCCCTCCAATGTCTATCTTGACGCTGTCCCATTCCTGCACGAACCGGAAGTCCTGGGCTTGAATGGTCCCGGTCATCATCAAGGCGCAGAGTAGAAGAGACTTCTTCATTTTATTACCCGATATTTAGGTCGGCAGGGACGCTCCGCCAATTGGCGGAGCGTCCCTACGCGATGGATTTCTTTCTTTACTTCAGCAGTATTATCTTTTCGACAGCCGTAAACCTGCCTGTCCGTTCCAAGCCTTCGCAGTTGACTTTGACGAAGTACATGCCGGAAGCCAGATTGTCAGCCCTATAGCTGAGCCTTGCAACTCCTGCATTCTTTACACCATCGAACAGGGTTGCTACTCTCTGTCCGCAGAGGTTGTAAAGCTCGATTTTCACCTGAGATCGTTCCGGCAATTCCAGAGGGATATTGGTGTCCGCATTGAACGGATTGGGGTAGTTTTGACCTAACTTAAATTCCCTGGGTAGTTGCAGGACCTGCGCAATCCCATCCACCAGACTGCGCTTCGCTAAGAATCCATGTCCAAAACCTGAATGGGTCGGGGAGATGGGATCATCTGCGGCTTGCGTCGTCGGCGGCAGCACGAAGGTGATCTCCTGATTCGTCGAAACGTCGAACCACTTGAAAATCATCTCGTTGTCATTGCGATATCCATCTAAGGTCGCCGGCGAAGCGACGTCATCCTTCCAGGCAGATATGATGATCGGAAAGGAATCGCTATAAGCCGTGGCGCCGACGCAAAGCGGACCATCGAACACCGCAATCTCATCACCCGCTTCCAGCGGGGTTTCAATCAAATTCACCGTGTCAATCACGACGGGATACCACCAGTGGGTTCCGGATTTAAAGGTGAAGTGCGGCGTCGTCAGGGAAAAAGTCCCAGGGTTCACTTCTTTGTTATCCGGAGGCTGTGGCGGCAAAGACTGCGGTTCGCTGCCGAATTCTGGCGCAAAGTTGAGACAGGGATTTTGCAGCGTATTCGGCAATCTGAAACCCGCGAAGTAACCCCTGCCCGGTTCCAGATAGACCAGATTGGCAGCGCCTCCCAAATTGGGCTGATAAAACTTGCCATCATCACTCTTCAATAGCACCATCGGGTTGATTGGATCAGTCGCCAACGCCGTAATCGTAGAGCTGCTCAACACAGGAATTTCCATGCGCAGGGGATAGGGCAGGAAGTACCAGTAGTTCGGCGGTACGTTGGGCGCTATGGAATCATCCCAGACATAGCTTGGGGTGATGACGTAGCTCGGGTTGCTGACACGAGGGCTATTGGTAAATTCACAGGAATGCGCTGGGCTATTTAGATGGATGTAGTAGGCTTGACGGAAATCCCATTGCCAACGTCCACCCGGGTCGGCTTCCCAACCGTACCAAGGGTAAACTGTTGGCGGATTAGTTTGGGGAGGTCCATCATATTTCCCCACCCAGTCCAAGATGGGGTTATTTCGGTCGCTGTCAAACCAGCTCTGCGGACCCCAGGGCACCGAATCGGTATTGAAGAGATCGTCAAAGGTTAGCGGTGGCGTGTTAGGATCGGTCGGCACCACATACCACGACACCAGATTCCAGCCGCGTTCGAGTTGGATGAATTGGGAGAAGGTTTGCGGTGGCGGAGGCGCGGAGAAGATGAGTTCTTCGGGCGCGAAGGCGGCGGTGGAGAACAGGAGGGTGATTTGAAGAACTATCAGCGATAACATGACTCGATCCCTGCGAAGGCACTTTCGTTTCTTCAATTTACGAAACTTTTCGGCTGGTGTCAAGAGAATTGTGGGGCGAGGAGAAAAAGAGGTGCTCGAAGAGCAAACAAGGGCAACCCCTCGGGTCGCCCTGTTTTTCGTTAAACCGATTAAGTAACCCGTAATCAGGCGATAGTCACTTCCTTGCAGAGGTAGACGTCCTGAATGGCGTGAAAGAGCGCCACACCATCTTTCAAAGGCTTTTGGAAGGTCTTTCTGCCGCTGATCAAGCCCATGCCGCCAGCGCGTTTGTTGATAACGGCAGTCTTCACGACGTCGAACAAATCGTTCTTCCCTGCTGCGCCCCCGGAGTTGATCAGACCGATCCTCCCCAGGTAATTGTTCACCACCTGGTAGCGGCAGAGATCGATGGGGTGGTCGGAAGATAATTCAGTGTAAATTTTCTCGTCGTATTGACCGAACTTTTTCCCGCCCTGGTTCAGCGCCTTGTAGCCACCGTTATTTTCGGGCAGCTTCTGCTTGATGATGTCCGCGCCGATAGTCGCTCCCAGATGATTGGCTTGACCGGTCAGATCCGCGCTGACGTGATAATCCACACCGCCGGTTTTGAAAGCATCATTTCGGAGATAGCACCAGAGAATGGTCGCCATGCCCATCTCGTGCGCCGACTGGAAGGCTTCGCTGATTTCAATGATCTGGTTGTTGCTCTCCGGCGATCCGAAGTAAATCGTGGCTCCGACCGCCGCCGCACCCATGTCATACGCTTGTTCAACGCTGGCGAAAAGGATCTGGTCGTGCTTGTTGGGATAGGTCAGGAGTTCATTGTGGTTGATCTTCAGGATCATTGGGATCTTGTGCGCATATTTTCGAGCCACGATGCTCAACACGCCCAGCGTCGAAGCCACGGCATTACAGCCGCCCTCAATGGCCAGCTTTACTATATTTTCCGGATCGAAATAGGCAGGATTGGGAGCGAACGACGATGCGCCTGAGTGTTCGACACCCTGATCGACCGGAAGAATGGATAGATAGCCGGTCCCGGCAAGTCTGCCGTGATTGAACAGCCATTGCAGGCTTCCCAGCACACGGTTGGAACGATCCGAGACGGCGAATATGCGGTCTACCCAATCGGGACCGGGTAGATGGAGTTGGTTCTTCGATACCTTGGGCTTATTGAATTTCAGATAATAGTCGGCTTCTTTTCCTAAGGTTTCTTTGATTTTATCGATGGCTGCCATATTGATAACCTCTGTTGATGACTTCTTTATTAGGATAACGGAAATTCGGATTTTCTGTTTGAGTATTATAGTGCTAAATCGTGGATCTGTTCCCGACAGGATAGATTTATTAAGCAAAGAAGAGCGCCGTTCGCGCTCTTCTTGCTGTCAGTATCTCTTGATCGATCACCATAATAATTCTTTGTGATCTACGTGAAAGCTCTTTTGTTCCGTGATGTCGATCATGGTTCCCTGAATGATCAGGGGCGCTTCATCGTCGCCGACGATCAAACTCGCATTGCCGAGCACCCAGGCGATTGCCCCATGCCTCTGCTTGAAACGCAGCTCAAAATTGGTCGCTACACCTTTTTCGCGCAGCTGAGAGAGTATAACTTCTCGATCCTCGACGTCAACGTAATATTCAAGGATGCTTTGACCTATTAGTTCTTTTTGGGACGCCAGACCGAAGAGCCCGGCAAAGGAATCGTTGCAGCTGAGGACCATCCCATCGAGAGTTGTGCGAAAAACACCGGCGAGATTTCTCTCGAAAAGCAGCCGGTAACGCTCCTCTGAATGGGACAATGCCATGGCTGCCCGTCTTTTCAAGGTAATATCACTGAAAAGAAAAACGTAATTGCTCGGTTCGCCCCTTGCATTCTTGAAGTAACTGACAGACAATTCGGCTGGAAAGGCAGATTGGTTCTCGCGGAGGAGCATCAGTTCCGTATCTTTGACGATTCCTTCTTTAAGTGTGGTCTTCAGAGTCACCAGTAACTTTTTGTGCCCTAACTCCGGCACGTATTCAAGAATATTTCTTCCTACAATTTCTGCTTTGGCTTTATTACCGAACGCTTCGACAACCGCTCCGTTACAATCGAGGATCACACCATCGAGATTTGTAACCGCAATGGCATCCGGTGTCGACTGAAATACGCTTCTAAGCATCTCTTCATTGGAGCGCAGTTTCTCGATCAAGTCTTTCAGGTTCTCAGAAGACCGCCTCACTTCTCTGTCCGAGTTTTCGATGCTGCAAAGCATGTTGTTGATCTCTGCCCCCAATCCTGCCAGCTCATCCTTGCCCTGGACCTGCAGCCGCGCCGATAACTGACTACTGGCTCCAATCTGCATCACGCTTTCGCTGAATTTTGCCAGGCGAGATAAGACAAATTTTTCCAAGAGCAGAATGACCACCGCTCCGAATACGAGCGTTGTGAGCAACAACGCCATCATAAAGTATCTGGTCGCAGCCATACCTTCATGGTAAATCTCGCGCGGCATTCTGGCACGGAGGATCAATTTTGGCGTTCCGCTCAGATCCCTTAAGAAGGTGTAACCGGCGATGGTATCAGCATCCATTGCTGTCGTTCGCATAACGTGATCAGTTGAACTCATTGATAAATAAGATTTAACGTCTGCAGGTAGCAGGTTCTCGTCAGCTCGATATAAGTTAAGTTGCAGGTTGGTGACTTCAGATAAATGAGCGATTGCAGTTGAATCCAGGCAGTATCCGAAAATCAACGTTCCTTGAGATGGACCTGCACCGGCGCTGGTTAGAATGGTTTGGGCTGCGATCAACATGGGCGCTTCGGGGAGAAAGATAGTACCATACAGGGTGTTGTCCCCTGTCGTGTCTACCTTCAGAGTAATATTTTCGTGAAAAATTTGAACGACAGTATCCGGGATGGGGGTGAGTAATTCGGTCAGCGGATCGTAGTGTGCTCCGTATTTGACGCCTCCATTCGCATGCAAATAGAGGATAAGATTAAGCCCGATATTCTGAAAGCTTTCCGGCAGAAGGTTCTTCTGGATGAAGCTGGAATCGGCAGCGGTCATGAAATAATAGCTGTCATCCCAAAAAGCCCAGTCTTTGACGCTGTTCACGACTGCTTGATTTTTCTCCGAGATGGCGTTTAGAGCGCGATCTACATTCATTCTGCAGCGGTCGTCCTCCAGCCGATTGAATCCAGCGATCAGGATGGATTGCGTAGCGACGTAGAGGCTGACGATGAGAACGGCTATAATTCCGCTCAGGATGAGTAACGTTTTAGTTCGCAGTTTCATGTGAAGTCACTTGGGCGGTTTGATGAAGGGGCATCTTCGATTAATCTCTATTGCATCAAATCAACCGTTTTCCCACGTACATAAACTACAATCGTCATGGCGGGAAGGCAAGCTGAACGTAACGAAATCATTACCCCGAGGGAAAAACGAAAGCTGATAGGCAGATAATATACTCTAACTTTCATACTGCGCAGGAATTAGCCTGATTTTCGCCCCATTCCAGCAATTTGGGACAAAAATATTATTTGACCGAGTACCTAAAAAGGACCCAAAAAGACGAAAATTCTTACTCAATCTCTTGACAATGGCTTTTTTTATTAGTATATTAACACACTTTATTGCAACTGCCCCTTTAAGCGCAAATTTTACACGGATATTTCAGAATCTTCACGGTAGCACAATTCAACTCGACCCATCTCGAAAGCACAGAACCCAAAATATCCTTAACAACAAACGAAGAAAGGGTCAGGTAACAAGCAACACGGAAGACATGCCAAGGTTTAACAAAGTCAAGTATGTAAGTAAGACGGTCAAATCAAACAACTTTAGGAGGTTAGTATGAGGAAGTTTGTAGTTTTCGCACTGATCTGCGTAATGGCGTTTGCAGTCGTCAGCTTCGCCAAAACCGAAGCGACGGTTGATCCTTCGGGAAAATGTGACGCCATGTACTACTCCAACACCGACGTCTTCGGTGACATCGTCCGCACCATCCCATCAGGCCCTCCCCCTGCCAGTGCCGCCTGGATCGGAATGGTTTATGCGAATGGTGAATTACTCCAGTTCCAGAACGTCGCCACACCGGCTGGCGTCAGCATGTTCCGCAAAGATCCCAACACTGGTGCAATCATCGCCACGGTGGTACTGACTGCGATGAACGGTGCATACGCCATGGATGTGGACTTTGACGGCACCAACATCTGGATCGCTCAATGGAATCCTTCCGGAATCATTAAGTGCCTCGCCCTCGATGGATCCCTTGTATCCAGCTTTGTCCCCGCCGTCACCGGTTCGCCGCGTGCCATCAACTTTGATATGGCCACCGGTAACCTCTGGGTGGGTACTAACGTCAGCTCAAATAACACCTGGCTGTACGAAATGACTTCGACCGGTACCGTTCTGAACTCTTGGAACACCGGCGCAGTCGTTGGTTGGTACATGGGCTTTGTCCAGGCTTTGGATGCCCCGCCCGGCTCACAGCATTGCCTCGTCGACAACGTCGGCAATACGATTAAGCGTCTCCAGATT